>CAVZPA010000025.1:0-20058 GCA_963776995.1 uncultured Acidimicrobiia bacterium | reverse complement strand
CAGCTCCTCGAGGAACCTGTGGACCATCGGCACGCTGATCGATCCTTCCCCGACGGCGGAAGCGACCCGCTTGACGTTGTTGGCGCGGACGTCGCCGGCGGCGAACACGCCGGGGACGCTGGTCTCGAGCGCTTGGGGTGGTCGTGCGAGCGGCCATCGTGCTCGGTCGACGGCGTCGCCGGTGAGCGACGAACCCCTTGCTGTCACGCTGGATCTCAGCGGGGAGCCAGTTGCTGCGAGTCTCGGTGCCGATGAGGATGAACAGGCCGGCGGCGGGTATGCGGTCTCGCGCTGCGCTGGCGCGGTCGGCGAGCTCGAGCCATTCGAGGTGCCCGTCACCGCCGCCGTCGACGATGTCGGTGTTGGTGCGGACGACGATGCGGGGACTGGTCTCGATCTCCCTCACGAGGTAGTCGGACATCGTCGTCGACAGTGATCGGCCGCGGGCGACGATCGTCACTTGGGCGGCGTAGCGGGCGAGGTGCAAGGCGGCCTGTCCGCCGGAGTTGCCGGCGCCGACGACCACCACGTCGGCGCCTTGCAGGGCGCGGGCCTGGGTGGTCGATGCGCCGTAGAACACCCCGCGGCCGACGAGCGCCTCGAGTGGTGCGACGCCGAGGCGGCGATAGGTGACGCCACAGGCCAGGACCACGGCGTGGGCCGCGACAACGGTGCCGTCGTCCATGGTCAGTCGGTGTGGCGTGCCGGGTTCGAAGGCGGTGGCCGCCCGCGCCAGGTCGAACGCCGCGCCGAACGACGTCGCCTGGAGGACGGCTCGCCGTCCGAGCTGCCGGCCGGTGATGCCGCGGGGGAACCCGAGGTAGTTGCGGATCATCGAGCTCGTGCCCGCCTGCCCTCCGAACGCCTCTGCCTCGAGCACGAGCGTGGAGAGGCCCTCGGACGCACCGAGCACGGCCGCCGCCAACCCGGCTGGACCGGCCCCGACGACGGCCAGGTCGAACACTGACGAGGTGACGTCCACGGCGACGCCGAACGTGGCCGCCAGCTCCCGGTTGGTGGGATCGGTGAGCACGGTGGTGTCCATCACCTCGACGAGCGTGTTCCATTCACCGGACGGGGCTCGTTCGGCGATCCGCTTGCCGGTGGCGGAGTCCGGGAGGTGGAGACCGCTCGGTACGCCGAGTCGATCGAGCAGCTCATGGATCTCCCGCCCGCGGCCGTCGTTGGCGTCGACGATCTTGACGGTCTCGACGACGGGTGCGGTCGTCCATGACCACTCCCCGAGCTCCTCGGTGATGGCCGTGTGGAACTCCTCGTCGCGTGGTCCGGTCGGCTTGGTGAGCACCATGTCCACCACCCCGAGCGCTTGGGCGCGTGAAACCGCCGGCATCTGATCGCCGCGGAGTCCCCAATCCAGCAGCAGCACGCATCGAACGGTGGGCGACCGGCTCTTGATCCGAGCAAGCACGTCGACGCTGTCTGCGGTGGCGAGCGCCAGATCGGCGAGCACCATCGCCACCGCGCCTCCTGCGGCTTCGATGTCGGCCAGCCGCGTCACCGTCTCGGCGCTGTCGGACAGGACATCGATCTGATAGTCCCTCGCGTACCGCCCGAGCTCGTCCCGCAGCCGGGCACCCTCCGCCGGGTCGTCGGCGACGACGAGGATGACCGGTTCCACGTGGAAGGTCTAGCTGGCCGGAAGCGGCGCGAGGCGACGTCGGCGGAACCAGGTTGCCGTGGCTGCGTCAGCGCGTCGGGTCGACGCGCCGCCGCGCCGTGATCACGAGGATCACGCCGATGGCGACTGCTCCGAGCGCGATCCAGGCGAGGCGTTCGCTTGACTCGGACGGGCCGGTGGCGGGGAGGATGAACGACGGTGTCAGAGGCGCGGTCGGTCGGCGCGACCGTCGTCGTCGTGGCCAACGGTGGCAGCTGCAGGAGCGTCGTGGCCGGATCGGTGGTGGCGTTCACCGCCACGCCGGGTGTGGGCGGCGGCACCTGCCCTACCGGAACCGGCGCAAGCCAGTCCACGGCGATCGACGTGCCATCGCCGATGAGCGCGGCCGTCACGTCGAGCGTGAACGTGATCGGCGGTGGGGCCGAGGTCAACTGAGAGATCTGGGATGCAACCGGGACGGTGCCAGCCAACCCGACGACCGTGGTCGCGCCCGTCGCCCGGAACCCGATCTGCATCTCGTAGCCGCTGACGATCAGCCGATCGACCAGCGGTTGTGGTGTCGACGCCGGGGAAGCTGTTCCAGCCGGAGGCTTGGAGCGTGAACGTCACGGCTTGGGGAGCCCGGCTGGCGAGCGTCACGGGCGAAGCGGGGGTGATGGTGACCCGCGCCGGCTCCAAGTCGTACTGGTTGGCGTTGATCCTGAGGTCATCGATCACTCCTGTCCAACCTTCCCAGCCGGCACCGTTACCCACGCCGGTCACGACGCTGACCCCGCCGAGCCTGCCGAGCGCGGTCGGCACGATGGTCGTTTCGGAGCAGATCTCGGCGAGTTCCTCCAACGAGAATTCGGCCGGTAGAGCGACCACCGCCGCACGTGATCGGGTCGCCGGTGACGAACCCACTCGTGCCCGTCGGGACCGTAAACGTGGCGAACTGCCCGACCTCGCCTGGCGCCGGGTCGACCGTGAGTGTCCGTGCGCCGGGTGGGTCGAACTCCGGACTTTCAACGCGAAGGTTCGGGTAGGGCGTCAGGAAGACTGGGCTCGTCGAGTCGATGAAGTACTGGTAACTGAAGGTCGTGAGGGCCGTCACGGGTTGGCCGTCGAGTTCGTTGGAATGAAGGAAGACCTTGCCGCCGGCATCGGCACCCGTCCCGGCGCCGGTGTCCATTCTGAACGCACCGACACCCACGGCAGCCGGACCCGTGTTGAACCCCGGTCTCCCGGTGTTGTCGAAGGTGACCTGGAGGTTTCCTGGGTTCCCGGGGAAGATCGGGATGGCCGATGCGGGACTGGCAGGTAGCACGAACACCAGCACTCCCGCCAGCACGCCCAACCCGCCCGACATCCTGGCGATCCAACGCACGTCCCCACCTCCCGGTCCCGACAACCTGCGTTCACGGTCTGACGAACGGCAGCAGCCACCCGAGCAGCCTTCGTCGTGACCGCCGCGGACGGTACCACAACGTCGCCTCGGTCCCCCGTGAGGAGGTCGTGTGGCAGTCAGGATCGTCGTGGGCTCGCCTTCTTCTTGGGCGGCTTGGGCGGTAGGCGGCGCGCGGCGTGGGCGAGGGCCTTGGCGGTCCATGTCTTCGCTTTCCGCGTGGACCAGCTGCTGGGCAGGGTGACGTAGCCGCCCATCGGGCGTTCGGCTGGTCCGAAGGGTCCGGCACCGGGTTCCTCGAGGAGGCGGAGCCGGTCGACGTCGGGCAGCTTGACGCCGATGGCCTCCCCGAACAGCCCCATGAACATGTTGCCGTTCACGAAGGCGCCGAGGTTGCCGAACATCGGCTTGACCTCGACGCCGGGTCCGTCGGGAACGAGGGCGACGAACCGCTCGCGGTCGATGGCGGTTGGCTTGGGGATCTTCACCGTGCGGCACTCTTGCAGGTCGACGATTGACGGATCTCGGCGGTTTGAGGTACCGTCTATGAAACGATTCAATTGTCGGGGGGATGGTGACGCCACCAGGGGAGGCGATGGACGGTGCGCTCGTCTCCGTCGTCGACGTGTCGAAGCACTTCGGATCGACGCACGCGCTTCGCGGGGTCTCGCTCGAGCTGCGCCCCGGTGAGATCCACGCCCTGGTCGGCGAGAACGGGGCCGGCAAATCGACCCTGATCAAACTGATGACCGGGCTGTACCGCCCGGACTCGGGTCACCTCGAGATCAGTGGCGAGCCGGTCGAGTTGCGCACTCCTGCCGCGGCCCAGGCGCTCGGCATCGCCTGCATCTACCAGGAACCGCTCGTCTTCCCCGATCTCTCCGTCGCCGAGAACATCTTCATGGGCCAGCCGGGCGGGCGGTTCGTGCACTGGCGGTCGATGCAGCAGCGGGCGGCGGAGATCCTCGCCGGCCTCGAGGTCGACATCGACCCGCGCGCCCTCGCCTCGCAGCTCACCGTGGCCGGCCAACAGGCCGTGGAGATCGCCAAAGCACTGTCGCGCGACGTTCGCGTGCTGATCATGGACGAGCCGACGGCCGCTCTCTCGGCTCTCGAGGTTGAACGCCTGTTCCGCCAAGTGCGACGGCTGGCCGCGGCAGGCGTGGCCATCCTGTTCGTCACCCATCGCCTCGACGAGGTGTTCACGCTGAGCGACCGGATCACGGTCCTCCGCGACGGGCAGCACATCTCGACGAAACCGGCCGGCGACGTGACCGAGGTGACGCTGATCCGCGACATGGTGGGGCGTGAGCTCGCGGATTTCTTCCGGCGGGTGCCGCACGAGCCCGGCGACGTCGCCCTGAGCGTCGAGGGGCTCGGTCGCCAGGGCGCCTTCGAGGACGTCACGTTCGCCGTGCGCCAGGGCGAGGTGCTCGGCTTCGCCGGTCTCGTCGGTTCGGGGCGCACCGAGATCGCCGAGTCGCTGTTCGGTGTGCAGCCGGCCGACGCTGGTGTCATCCGTCGCGACGGTGTGGAGGTGCAGATCGCCTCGCCACGCCAGGCGATCGCCCACGGCATCGCCTACGTCTCGGAGGATCGCCGCCGACTCGGGCTCTCGTTGCCGCAGTCGGTCGCCGCCAACATCTCCTTGCCCGGGCTGCGCCGGTTCCTGTCGCGCTGGGGACTCGTCGACCGCACGGCCGAGCGGCAGGCCGCCGAGGTCTACCGCGATCGCTTGAACATCCGCACCCCGTCGTTGATCACGCCGGTGGGCGATCTCTCGGGCGGCAACCAGCAGAAGGTGATGCTCGCCAAGTGGCTGGACACCAAGCCCGCCGTGCTGATCTTCGACGAGCCCACCCGAGGGATCGATGTTGGCGCCAAGGCCGACGTCCACGAGCTGGTGGGCGAGCTGGCGCGCGCCGGTGTCGCCGTGATCCTCATCTCCTCCGACCTCCCCGAGGTCCTCGCCATGAGCGACCGCGTCGTCGTCATGCGCGAGGGCCGTCAGATGGGCACCTTCGCCGGAGACGATCTCGAACAGGAGCGGATCATGTCCGCCGCGGTCGGTGTGCAGTGATCACCGAGTCGGACGTGGTCGCCTCGCGAGCTCATTCCCGGCCTCGCCGGCCGCGACTGCAACCGGAACGCATCAAGAGCCTGTCGCTCGTCGCCGTGCTGGCGTTCGCCGTGCTCCTGTTCAGCTTCGTCGTCGACGACTACCTCAGCGAGCGTTTCGTCAGCCGGCTGCTCATCGCCATCTCCATCACCTCGGTCCTCGCCGCGGGCGAGGCCGTCGTGATCATCACTCGGAACATCGACCTCTCCGTCGGGTCGACACTCGGCGTCGCCGCCTACTTGACGGCCGACCTGCTCGCCGGCAACGCCGAACTGCCCGCCGCGCTGGCGATCGCCTTCGCCGTCGGCGTCGGCGCAGTCCTCGGTCTCGTCAACGGCCTGCTCGTCGCCGTCGCCAAGGTTCCGTCCATCATCGCCACGCTCGGCACGTTGTCGATCTACCGGAGCGTGCTGACGAGCCGCGCCGGCGGCGAGTCGGTCGCCACCGGCGAGCTTCCCCAGTGGATCGTCGACCTGCCACGGAACACCGTGTTCGCGATCGGTCGCTACGAGGTGCGGACGATGTTCGTCCTGGCGCTGGTGATCGCCGTCGTCGCCCACCTCGTGTTGCAGTACACGCGCGGTGGACGCCACCTGTACGCCGTCGGTTCCAATCCGGAGGCGGCCCGCCAGGCCGGCGTCGCCACCCGCCGTGTCCAGATCGCCGCCTTCGTCGCATGCGGTGCACTCGCCGGCTTCGCCGGGTTCCTGTTCGTCGGGCGGTTCGGCACGATCAACGTGACCGCCGGCTCGGGCCTGGAGCTGGCCGCCATCGCCGCCGCGGTCGTGGGTGGTGTGAGCACGCTCGGCGGATCGGGCACCGTGATGGGGGCGTTCCTCGGCGCCGTGCTCATCGCCGTGCTCGATCAGAGCCTCGTCCGCGTCGAGCAGATCAGCGAGTTCTGGCGCGACGCGATCCTCGGTGCTCTGATCCTGCTCGCCGTGCTCCTCGACGTGACGGTGAGCCGTCGTATACGCGAGCGGGCGCGCCGGCACACCTTGGCCGCGCGAGGTGCCGATGCCTAGGAGCACAGCGGATCGCCGGGTGTCGTGGATGCGGCGCTACACGTGGGAACTGGTGCTCGGGGTCATTCTGCTCGGGACGATCGCCTTCAACTTGAGCGAGTCGAGCGGGTACCTCAGCGTGGACAACTTCGTCAACCTGTTCCAGCTGCACATCGAGAAGGTCATCGTCGTTGTCACGATGACGTTCGTCATCATCGCCGGCGAGATCGACCTCTCGGTGGCGTCGGTGATGGCGTGGTCGGCGAGCGTCCTGGCCGCCCTCCACGAGCACGACACACCTCTCGCCCTCGCCGTCGTCGCCGCCCTCGCGGCGGCGGCGGTGGCCGGGCTGCTCCAGGGATGGTGCGTCGCCCGGCTGGGGCTGCCGTCGCTCGTCGTCACGTTGGCGGGGTTGATCGCCTGGCGCGGCGCGGCACGCGTGCTCGTCGAGGACCGGGCGATCGGCGACTTCCCGCGTTGGTTCGACAGGCTCGGTCAGGACGAGCTCGTCGGCCCGCTGCCGCTGGCCCTCGTCATCTTCTTCGTGCTCTTCGCCATCGGGTGGGTCGTCCTGCACCGCTCGGCCATCGGCCGCGTCCTGTACGTCATCGGCGACAACGCCGAGGTGGCGCGCTACTCCGGCGTCGACGTCGTGCGCACCCGCCTCCTCCTCTTCCTCGCGTCGTCGCTCGTCGCCGGGTTGGCCGGGATCCTCTTCGCCGCCCGGGTCGGCACCGTGCGCGGCGACACGGCCACCGGCTTCGAACTGGAGATCATCACGATCGTGCTGCTCGGCGGCGTCAGCATCTTCGGCGGCGCCGGCCGGATGAGTGGCGTGCTGCTGGCGGTGCTCATCGTGCTCAACCTGCGCAACGGGTTCGGTCTGGCGAACGTCGGCGGCAACACCCAGACCGGCGTCATCGGAGCGATCCTCATCGGCTCCGTCATCGCCCAGAACGTCATCGATCGCTTCACCAACCGGCTGCGAGCGCCGGGTGAGCCGGCCGCGGTCGGCACATGACCGAGACGCAGGTCAACGTCCAAGCAACCAGTCCACCGACCACCCAATGGGGAGGAACCATGAAGCTGAGGAAGATGGCGGCGCTCGTCGGAGCGCTCGCCTTGGCCGTCGCCGCCTGCGGCGGCGACGACGATGATGACACCACGGCGACGGAGGCGCCAGCTGCGACGGACGCCCCCGCGGCGAGCGAGGCGACCGACGCTCCAGCGGCGACCGAAGCGCCGGCCGGATCCGAGGCGCCCGCGGGCAGTGCGGCCGAGGGTGGCGGCGACTTCGCCAGCATCCTCCTGCCGAAGTGCACCGGCAACGTCGTGTTCGACCAGGCGAACGAGGGTTCCATCGAGGCCGCCGGTGAGCTCGGCGTCGCGGAACCGGAGTTCGTGGCCCCGGCGTCGTGCGCCGACAGCACGGGGCAGATCGAGTTCGTCACGAACGCGGTGACGCAGGGCGTGGACGCGATCATGGTTTCCAACAACGCCGGTGACCAGCTCGACCCGGCGACGCAGGCCGCCGCCGACGCGGGCATCACCGTCGTCAGCTGGGACTCACCGATCCCGTCTGCCGCTGGCGAGAGCTTGTTCGTCGCCCAGGTCGACTTCGACGAGACCGGCCAGGTGATGGCCGACATGGCGACGTCGATCCTCGGTGAGGAAGGCGGCGAGTTGGCGATCCTGTCGGCGACGCCAGAAGCGGCCAACCAGAACGCCTGGATCGCCTCCTTCGAGGAGGTGCTGGCCGAGCCGGAGTACGCCTCGCTCGAGCTCGTCGACACCGTCTACGGCAACGACGACTCCGACGAGTCGTACAACCAGGCGCTCGCCCTGATCGACTCGCACCCCGACCTCAAGCTGATCATGGCGCCGACGACGGTCGGCATCGCCGCCGCGGCCAAGGCGATGCAGGACGAGGGACTGTGCGAGACGGTCAAGGTCTCGGGCCTCGGGCTCCCGGGCGAGATGCAGTCCTACACCGAGAACGGGTGTGCGCCGGAGTTCGCCCTGTGGAGCTTCGTCGACCTCGGCTACCTCACGTTCTATGCCACCCACGGGTTGGCCACCGGCGCCTTCGAGGCCGAGGACGGAGCGACGTTCACGGCCGGGCGAATGGGCGAGTACACGATCGAGACGGACCCCACCCGTGACGCGGGGTTGCGGGTCGTGATGGGCCCGTTCACCGTGTACGACGAGAGCAACGTCGGCGGCTGAACAGCACGTTCGGGCGGGAGCCGATCGGGCTCCCGCCCGCGGAGGATCCGCATGGACGATCAACCCAACCGGATCGGCTTCCGGCTCCAGGTCCGGCCCGAACTGATCGACGAGTACCGCGCCCGTCACGCCGAGGTGTGGCCGGAGATGCGCGACGCGTTGACGCGCTGCGGATGGCAGAACTACTCGTTGTTCCTCGACGCCGATGGCGTGCTGTTCGGCTACTTCGAGACGACGGGCACGCTCGCCGACGCCGTCGCCGCGATGCAGCGCGAGCCGGTCAACGAGCGCTGGCAGGCCGAGATGACCCCGTACTTCGTGACCGGCGAGACGCCGGCCGATCAGCAGATGCGCCCCCTCGAGGAGGTCTTCCACCTGTCGTGAGGGCGAGAGGAGAGAGATGACGAGTGAGCAACTGGTCGCCGACGGGATCGGCGACCTCCACATCGAGGTGCCGTCGTGGGCGTTCGGCAACTCGGGGACCCGATTCAAGGTGTTCCCGCAGCCCGGCGTACCCCGCGATCCGTACGAGAAGATCGCCGACGCCGCCCAGGTCAACGCCTTCACCGGGAGCGCGCCGAGCGTCGCCCTGCACATCCCGTGGGACCGCGTCGACGACTACGCCGACCTGGCCAAGCACGCCACCGACCTCGGCGTGCGCATCGGAACGATCAACTCCAACACCTTCCAGGACAACGACTACATGCTCGGCTCGGTCGCCAACCCCGATCCCGGCATCCGCCGCAAGGCGATCGATCACCTGCTGGAGTGCGTCGACATCATGGACGCCACCGGCTCTCGGGACCTCAAGCTGTGGTTCGCCGACGGCACCAACTACCCGGGCCAGGACGACATCGTGTCCCGCCAGGATCGGATGGCGGCAGCCCTGTCCGAGGTGTACGAGCGACTCGGCGACGGCCAGCGGATGCTGCTCGAGTACAAGCTCTTCGAGCCGTCGTTCTACACGACCGACGTCCCCGACTGGGGCACGGCCTATTCCCACTGCGTCGAGCTCGGCCCGAAGGCACTGGTCGTCCTCGACACCGGTCACCACGCCCCCGGCACGAACATCGAGTTCATCGTCGCCATGCTGCTGCGGGCGCGGAAGCTCGGCGGGTTCGACTTCAACTCACGCTTCTACGCCGATGACGACCTGATGGTCGGTGCCGCCGACCCGTTCCAGCTGTTCCGCATCATGTGGGAGGTCCGCCGCGGTGGTGGCCTCGATCCGTCGACGGGGGTCGCTTTCATGCTCGACCAGTGTCACAACATCGAGCCGAAGATCGCCGCCCAGATCCGTTCGGTGATGAACGTCCAGGAGGCGACGGCCAAGGTGCTGCTCGTCGACGCCGAGGCGCTCACCGCCGCCCAGCAGGCGGGTGACGTGCTCGGCGCCAATGCCGTGCTCATGGATGCGTACAACACCGACGTCCGGCCGTTGCTCGCCGGCCTTCGGGCGAGCCGCGGGCTCGATCCCGACCCGGTCGCGGCGTACCACCGGTCGGGCTACTACGACCAGGTCTGCGACGAGCGCACCGAAGGCGCCGCCGCCGGCTGGGGAGCATGAGGCGGCGATGACCACAGACGCGGCGATGGTCGTCGACGAGCTCGTCGGGCGCTCCAACCGTCTCGGAGCCGACGCCCGCAACACCAACTACGCCGGCGGGAACACGTCGGCGAAGGGCGTCGACGTCGATCCGGCGACAGCCCGACCGGTCGAGCTGCTGTGGGTGAAGGGCAGCGGCGGCGACCTCGGCACGCTCACGCCGGACGGGCTCGCCGTGCTGCGCCTCGACAGGGTGCGCGCCCTCGTCGACGTCTACCCCGGAGTCGACCGGGAGGACGAGATGGTCGCCGCGTTCGACTTCTGCCGGCACGGTCCGGGGGGAGCTGCGCCGTCGATCGACACGGCGATGCACGCCCTCGTCGAGGCGCCGCACGTCGACCACCTCCACCCCGATGCCGGCATCGCCCTCGCCACCGCGGCAGACGGGGAGGCGCTGACCAAGGAGTGCTTCGGCGACCGCGTCGTGTGGGTCCCATGGCGCCGACCCGGCTTCCAGCTCGGCATCGACATCGCCGAGGTGCAGCGCACCCATCCCGAAGCCATCGGGGTCATCCTCGGCGGACACGGCATCACGGCCTGGGGTGAGACGAGCGCGGCCTGCGAGGCCAACTCGCTCGACGTCATCGCCACCGCCCAGGCGTTCCTCGACGATCGCGGCTCGTCCGAGCCGTTCGGCGCCATCGTCCACGGGAACGAGCCCCTTCCCGAGACCGAGCGACGCGCTCGCGCCGCTGCGCTGGCCCCCCTCATCCGCGGCCTCGCCTCGACCGACCGACCCCAGGTCGGCCACTTCGACGACGACGACGTCGTGCTCGACTTCTGCAGCAGGGAGAAGCTCGGTCGGCTCGCCGCGCTCGGCACCTCGTGCCCCGATCACTTCCTGCGCACGAAGGTGCGGCCGATGGTCCTCGATATTCCGGCCACGGCCCCCGTCGACGACGTCGTCGCCCGGCTCGGTGAGCTCCATGCGAGCTACCGGGACGAGTACCGGGCGTACTACGAGCGGCATGCCGAGGCGGGCTCGCCGCCGATGCGCGGCGCCGACCCGGCGATCGTGCTCGTGCCCGGTGTCGGCATGTTCTCCTACGGCGTCAACGCGCAGTCGGCGCGCGTCGCCGGGGAGTTCTACGTCAACGCCATCAACGTGATGCGCGGCGCCGAGGCGGTGTCGACGTACGCGCCGATCGTGGAGGCGGAGAAGTTCCGCATCGAGTACTGGAGCCTGGAGGAGGCCAAGCTGCAGCGGCTACCGAAGCCGCGCCCGCTGGCCACGCGCGTCGCCTTCGTCACGGGTGGCGGCTCGGGCATCGGACGCGCCGTTGCCAACCGCCTCGCCGCCGAGGGCGCGTGCGTCGTCGTTGCCGACCGCGACACCGAGTCAGCGCAGCGAGTCGCTGCGGAGATCGGCGATCGCGACGTCGCCGTGCCGGTCACCGTCGACGTCACCGACGCCGGGCAGGTCGCCGCCGCGCTCGCCGAGTCGGTGCTGGCGTTCGGCGGCGTCGACCTCGTCGTCAACAACGCCGGGTTGTCGATCTCCAAGCCGTTGCTCGACACCACGGATGACGATTGGGACCTCCAGCACGACGTCATGGCGAAGGGTTCGTTCCTCGTGTCCCGGGAGGCGGCGCGGGTGATGATCGCCCAGGGGATGGGCGGCGACATCGTCTACATCAGCAGCAAGAACGGCGTGTTCGCCGGCCCCAACAACGTCGCCTACGGCGCCGCCAAGGCCGACCAGGCCCACCAGGTGAGGCTGCTGGCCGCCGAGCTCGGTGAGCACGGCATCCGCGTCAACGGCATCAACCCCGACGGCGTCGTGCGCGGCTCGGGCATCTTCGCCAAGGGATGGGGTGCGCAGCGGGCCGCCGTGTACGGCGTGCCCGAGGAGGAGCTCGGCGCCTACTACGCGCAGCGCACGCTGCTCAAGCGGGAGGTCCTACCCGAGCACGTCGCCGCCGCCGTGTTCGCGCTCACCGGCGGCGATCTCGCGCTGACGACCGGCATGCACATCCCTGTCGACGCCGGCGTCGCCGCGGCGTTCCTGCGCTGACGGACGTGCCGACGTTCGTTGCGATCGACCTGGGCGCGACGAGTGGGCGCGTGGTGCGAGTCCGGGTCGCTGGCGACTCGATCCGGCTCGAGCCGGTCCACCGGTTCGCCACCCAGGTGATCGATGGCCCTGGCGGGGCGCGCCGCTGGGACATCGATGCCCTGCTGCGCGAGGTGCGCGTCGGTGTGGACGAGGCCGTCCGTCGAGGAGGCGTGGAGTCGGTCGGCGTCGCCGCGTGGGGTGTCGACTACGGGTTGCTCGACCGCTTCGGCCGGCTGCTCGGCCCGGTGCACTCGTACCGGTCATCGCGCACCGATGGCGTGCTCGATGAGGTCGTCGCACGGATCGGCCGGGAGCGGATCTTCCGCATCACCGGCAGCCAGTTCCTCCCGATCAACACGCTCTACCAGTTGGTGTCGGCGCGGGGGACGGCGGAGGTCGCCCAGGCCGAGCGGCTGCTGATGATGCCCGATGTCGTGAACCATGAGTTGTGCGGCAGCACGACCACCGACGTCACCGCCGCCAGCACGACCCAGCTCCTCGACATCTCGACGAGGACGTGGAGCGACGAGCTGGCGGCCGCGGCGGGGCTGCGCCGCGACCTGCTGCCGCCGTTGCACGAGCCGGGTGTGGTGCTCGGCGCCACGGACGGCGGAGTTCCGGTGGTCGCCGTCGCCAGCCACGACACGGCGAGCGCCGTCGCCGGCACGCCGCTGCGGCCGGGCTCGACCGACGTGTACATCTCGTGCGGAACGTGGGCCCTCGTCGGCTGCGAGCTCGCTGCGCCGGTGACCAGCCCCGCCGCGCTGGCCGCCAACGTGACCAACGAGCTCGGCGTCGAGGGCTCCGTGCGCCTGCTCAAGAACGTCACGGGGCTGTGGCTCCTGGAGGAGAGCCGCAGGTGGTGGTCGACGCAGGGCCAACCGATGACCGCGCCGCAGCTCGTCGCCGCGGCGGAGCAGGTGCCCGGCGGGCGCAGCGTCATCGATCCCGACGATCCGCGCTTCGCCGCCCCGGGCGACCTCCCCGTGCGGATCGCCGCGGCCTGCGCCGAGTCCGGTCAGCGCGTGCCGGCGTCGCCGGCGGAGATCACGCGCACCATCCTCGACTCGCTCGCCGCCACGTGGCGCGCCAGCGTGGCGACGATCGAACGGGTCACCGGCACCGCCGCCGAGCGCATCCACCTCGTCGGCGGTGGTGCGGCGATCGGTCTGCTCGGCCGGCTGTGCGCCAGCGTGTGCGAGCGTCCCGTCCACGCCGGGCCGGTCGAGGCCACGGTGATCGGCAACGCCATCGTCCAAGCGGTCGCCGCCGGGGTTCTCGACGGCGTGGCCGACGGGCGCGAGATCGTCGGCGCCACCGCGCCGATCGAGACCTTCACCCCCGAGCGGCTGTACGACTGGGACGCCCTGGCGCCGGCCGCTTCACCCGCTTCGTGACGCCGATCGAGGACGCCCGAACCACCAGCTCCGGGTGGAACAGCACCTGTTCGTGCACGTGGGCGTCGTCAGCCTCGCTCTCGGCGAGGAGGAGCTCGGCGGCAGTGCGACCGAGCAGTTGGCGCGGCTGGCGCACCGAGCTCAGCGGCACCGCCGCGGCACCGGCGAACTCGATGTCGTCGTAGCCGACGATCGCCAACTCGCCCGGCACGTCGACCCCGATCGCCGTCATCTGCTGCAGCAGCCCCAGCGCGAGGAGATCGTTGGCGCAGAACGCCGCAGTCGGGCGTCGAGCGCGAGGGAGCCCGGCCAGACGCTCCCCGGCTCGGCGTCCCTCGGCGACGTTGAGCGCCGCCGTCTCGAGGACGAGCAGTGTGTCGGCCGGAAGGCCGTTCGCCGCGATGGCGCGGCGGGAGCCCTCGAGCCGGTCGGTGACCTGCACCGTCGACATCGGCCCGCCGACGAAGGCGATGCGCTGGTGGCTCTGCTCGCAGAGGTGGGTCACGGCGAGTGTGCCGCCCTCGACGTCATCGACGCCGACGCTGCAGAAACCGGACCCGCCGTCGCGGTCGACGAGCACGACAGGGATGCCCCGGCGGGCGAGCCCGTCGAGCGATGAGGTGTCCTGGTCGACGGGCGTGACGAGCACGCCGCGCACCCGTTGCTGCTGCAACAGTTCGAGGTAGTCGCGTTCGCGCGCCGCGTCGCTGTCGCTGTTGCCGATGAACACCGCGATGCGATGCGTTCTGGCGACCTCTTCGATGCCCTTGGCCACGTCGATGAAGAACGGGTTGGCCGCGTCGAGCATCACGTAGGCGATCGTCCGGCTCTGCCCGGCGCGCAGCTGCCGGCCCGACTCGTTGCGCACGAACCCGAGCTGGGCGATCGCTTGGAGCACACGCCGGCGGGTCGGCTCGGCCACCACGTCGGGGCGGTTGAGCACGTTGGAGACCGTCCCGACGGAGACCCCCGCCCGGGCGGCGACCTCCTTGATCCCTGTCGAGCGCTTCGTGCCGACGACCGTACCACTGAAAGGTTTCAACCCGCCCGCCGGGCGAGCCGGCGAGTTCTGTGGAGTCTTGCTCCCGCTGAGGGGACGCCGTCTTCCGAACAATCGCGACCGCCGATCGCCGCCCCCGTTGGGGCAGGATGGATGGCATGAACGGCGAGTTCTGTGCTGTGCGGTCGCTCACCGAGCGACTCGCCGCCCCACTCAGCGCCGAGGACCAGACCGTGCAGTCGATGCCCGACGCCAGTCCCACCAAGTGGCACCGCGCCCACACGACGTGGTTCTTCGAGACGTTCGTGCTCGGACCCGAGCACACGCCCTACGACGAGCGCTTCGGGTTCCTGTTCAACTCCTACTACGAGGCCGTCGGCGCTCGTCACGCCCGAGCCGAGCGCGGGCTGATCACCCGCCCAGGCATCACGGAGATCGCCGAGTACCGCCAGTACGTCGACGCCGCCGTGCTGGAGCTCATCGACGGTGGTGTGGCCGAGCGAACGGCCGAGCTGCTCGAGCTGGGCTTGCACCACGAGCAGCAGCACCAGGAGCTGCTCGTCATGGACATCCACCACGCCCTGTCTCGCAACCCGCTGCGCTCACCGTACGGCGAGCTGCCGTGGTGCGACCGCTCGCCGGTGGCCGGATCCGGGTGGATCGACCACGACGGCGGCATCGTCGAGATCGGGCACGATGGCGACGGCTTCGCCTTCGACAACGAGGGGCCGCGCCACGACGTGCTGCTGCGCCCGTTCCGGATCGCCGGATCGCCCGTCACGTGCGCTGACTGGCTGGCGTTCATGGCCGACGGAGGGTACCGGCGCCCTGATCTGTGGATGTCCGACGGCTGGCACACCGTCCAGGCGCACGGTTGGGAGGCGCCGCTGTACTGGGAGCGCCGCGGCGACGAATGGGAGGCGTTCGGGCTCGACGGGCTGCAGCCGGTGGACCCCGCCTCGCCGGTCGTCCACGTCAGCTGGTACGAGGCCGATGCCTTTGCCAGGTGGGCGGGTGCCCGCTTGCCGTCGGAGGCCGAATGGGAGACCGTCGCCCCGGCGCCGGGCGACCCCGACGATGGCGGCGGTTGGTACGGCGCGGTCTGGCAGTGGACGGCGAGCCCGTACGTCCCGTACCCCGGGTTCCGGCCGGCGGCCGGAGCGGTCGGCGAGTACAACGGCAAGTTCATGGTCAACCAGCACGTGCTGCGCGGCAGCTGCCGGGCGACGCCGCCGGGCCACGCCCGGCGGACCTACCGCAACTTCTTCCCGCCGCACGCCCGCTGGGCCTTCAGCGGCGTTCGGCTGGCATCGGACTGACGCCGCAATCGACGGGCATTGCCGTTTGTTATCGCCGGTTGAGTGCCGAGGATTGTTTCCGCCCCTCGCCCGTGGTCAGATTGAGCAGGACAAGCCTGCACGGCGCGATGCGCCCGAAAGGTCGGCATGAGGTCGAAATCCCGGTTCGGGAAGATCTTCGCCTCGCTTGTCCTCGCCCTCGTGGCCATCCCCGGGTTCGATCCCGCCGCCGAGATCGCCGTTGCTGTACCGCCGCCGGCGCCGGTGCTGGTCGGGCCGGCGAACGGGGCGAGCGTCACGATCCCGCTGACGATCTCCTGGTCGCAGGTGCCGGACGCCGGTGGCTACAACTGGGAGATCAGCCTGACGTCAGGCTTCGCGTCGGTGCTCGAGCGGAACCTGGCGCTGCTGTCCGGCGCGGCGACGACCACGGACATCATCAGCGGCCTGCCCACCGGCACCTACTTCTGGCGTGTCCAGGCGGTCAGCCGTGACCTCGAGCCGGGCGCATGGTCGTCGGCGCGCAGCTTCACCGTCACGGGCGCGGGTCCCGGCGTGCCGGGCACGGCGGTGCTGAACCCGCCGCACAACGCAACCCAGTTCCACTCCTGGGAGAACATCACCTTCACCTGGACCCCGGTGCCCGGTGCCGTGAGCTACATCCTCCAGGAATCCACCGACCCGACCTTCCCGGTCGGGACGAGGATGCGCCAGGTCAACATTCCCGGACCGACCGAGACGATCTCGTTCAACCCCAGCATCCAGGGCACGTTCAAGGCCCGCGTCATCGCCGTCAACGCCAGCGGGCTGATGGGACAGCCCTCGAACACGGTCGACTTCAGCGTGCTCGACAGCAACCCGTTCCCTGCGGCGCCGACGCTGGTGGCGCCCGCCAACGGCACGTCGTCGCAGTTGCCGATCACCCTGTCCTGGACCCACGTGCCGAACCACCAGGAACTCGGCTACCAGGCTGCAGATCTCCACGAACTCCTCGTTCACCCCGATCGAGTCGTCGATTCGGGCTGACCGAGAACTCGAAGATCGTGACGTCGCTGACCACGGGTACGAAGTTCTGGCGGGTGCGTTCGCAGCACGGCTACATCGGCTCCAACGAGGCCTACACCGCCTGGTCGGCGACCGGAACGTTCACGGTCCTCGCCACGCCGCTGCGGATGGGTGCGGTCACCTTCCCGACGCCCAAGTTCAGCGGGGGCGAGGCCCGGGGCGCGGTGGAGCTCACCGGCGCCGCGCCGGCGGGCGGCGCCACCGTCACGCTGACCACCAGCCATCCGAGCCTGCTGCCCGAGCTGCCGAGTCTCGCGTGTCGTCCCGGCGGGCAGCTCGTCGGTCAACGTGCTCGTCGCGCCCACCGGGTTCCCCAACTCGCTGCAGGGGCATGCGGGTCGGGTTCGTCACGACGCCGACGCCGGTGACGGTCACGGCGACGTACAACGGGACGTCGGCGTCCACGACGATCACCATCGTGCCGCCGAAGCTGAACGACACCCCGTTCCAGCTGTTCCCGGTCAAGGCGACCGGCGGCGCCGACATGCTCGGCATCGTCGACCTCGAGGTCGGCTGCTTCGCCGGGTTCTGCGACGGCCTGGCCCCTCCGGGCGGGTTCCTGGTCAACCTGTCGAGCTCGTCGCCGGCCGCGACCGTGCCCGCGACGATGACCATTCCCGGCGGACGCCGGCGGTGACGCAGTTCCCGATCGAGACGAGCCCGGTGTCGACGGTCACGATCGTGACGATCACGGCCCAGGCCGGCGGCGCCACCGCCAACTGGCAGCTCAAGCTGACCCCGTCGCCGGCGCCCGACTCGCTGACGCTGGACCCGGTCGAGACCGCCAACGGCTCGCGGGGCATCGTGCGGATCCCGCTCTCGTCGATGACGCGGACACGACCAGCTCCTCCGGCTGACGAGCAGCAACCCGGCGGTCGCGGCGGTGCCCGAGTTCGTCACCGTGCCCGCATCGACCGAGGTCGGGCATCTTCTTCGTCGAGACGGGCGCCGTGACGCACCGACGGTCGTCACGATCTCCGTGACCGGCGGCGGCGTGACCCGCTCGGCCGACCTCGTCGTGCATCCCAACCTGCCGACGCTGACCGGATTCTCCGTGAGCCCGACCAGCGTGCCCGGCGGCACGCCGGCCACCGGCACGGTCACCCTCGGCAGCCCCGCGCCGGCGGGTGGGGTGGCCGTCAGCCTCAGCAGCACCCTGCCCGGCTCGGCGAGCGTGCCGGCGACGGTCACCGTGCCGGCCGGCGCAACCAGCGCGTCGTTCACCGTCACCACGTTCCCGGTCGGCATCACGACCGCGCAGCTGACCGCGACGCTCGGCGAGACGACGCTGTTCGCCGCCGCTCGGCGTCACCCGTGCCGCATCGGCGACCCTGACGGCGCTCTCCGCTCAGCCCGACCACCGTCGTCGGGGGCAGCTCCTCGACCGGCACCGTCAGGCTCAGCGCCGCCGCGCCATCGGGCGGAGCCGTCGTGACGCTGTCCGACAACTCCGCCGCGGCCAGCGTGCCGGCCAGCGTCACGGTCGCCGCCGGCTCGACGCAGCAGAACCTTCACGGTGACGACCACCGCCGTCTCCAGCCCCACGTCGGTCAGCGTCACCGGCTCGTTCGGCGGCGGCACGCCGCAGCGCCACGTTGACGGTCAATCCGCACTCGGTGCACCGACGCTGCAAACCCCGGCCAACGCGGCGACGGGCGTCGCCCAGCCGGTGGCGTTCAACTGGACCGATGTCGCCAACGCGTGGACTACGAGATCCAGATCGACAACACCTCGACGATCTCCGCGCCGTTCGTCGCCAACCAGACCGTCACCGTGTCGCAGGCGTCGATCGGCGCGCTCCCGGCCCAGCAACTGTGGTGGCGGGTGCGGGCCCGCAACGCTGCCGGCGTGTTCGGCCCGTTCTCGTCGACCGCACGGTTCACGCCGGCGGCACGACCGGGGCGCCGAGCCTGTCGGCGCTCGGCGTGTCCCCGACGAGCGTGGTCGGTGGTGCGTCGTCCACCGGCACGGTCACGCTGACGGCCGCCGCACCGACCGGCGGAGGATGGTCGACCCTGTCGAGCTGCAACCCCGCAGCCACCGTGCCGGCGAGTGTCAGTGTCGCCGCCGGAGCGACGAGCACGCGACGTTCGCGGCTACCACGACGTCGGTGACGTCGCAGACACCGGTCACGCTCACGGCAACCGTCGGCGGCGTCAGCCGAACGGCAACGCTGACCGTCAACCCGCCGGGACCGGCACGCTGCCCGCGCCCTCGTTGCTCAGCCCCGCCTACGATGCACGCTTCAACGCCGGCCAGACGATCGTCTTCGACTGGTCCGACGTCGCCGGGGCGGCGAGCTACACCATCCAGATCGACGACCAGGAGAGCTTCTCCTCGCCGACGGTCCAGCAGACCGTGTCGGCCTCGACCTACTCGACCAGCACGCTGCCGACGACGCGGATGTGGTGGAGGGTTCGGACTGTCAACGCAGCCGGCGCGCCTGGCGGGTGGTCGTCCGCCCGGCGGTTCGAGCTGCGCTGAGCGCCGGCACCGGCGACGAGGGGCCCGCACTGGTCGCCTGATCATCAGGCGACGCATGCGCCTCCTCGCTGGGTACCGTGACGCGATGAGACGGTTCCTTGCCGTGGCAGTGACTCGCGCTGGTCGTCGCGCTTGCCGGCGCTCCGGCGCGGGCGTCCACCGCTCCGGTCGACCTCGATGAGGTGGCCACGGCCCTGCGTTCGGATCCCGTATACGTCGACGCGGAGGCCGAGCGGTCGATCGACGACGCCCAGGCCGACGACCTGCGCTCGGCGATCCGGGACGCCAACACGCCCGTCTACGTCGCGGTCCTGCCGGCGGAGCAGCCGATGCCGCCGGTGGCGACCCGGCGGAGGTCGCCCGGCAGATGGCCCAGGCCGTCGAACGGCCGGGCACGTACGCCGTCGTGGTCGGCGACAGCTTCCGGGCGGGTAGCAGCGAGCTGCCGGCGGGCCAAGCCGGTGAGCTGGCCGAGGCGTCGCTCGACGCCCAGGGTGACGACACGGGTGCCGTGCTCGTTGACTTTGTCGATCGCGTCGGTGACGCGGCGGCCGACAGCTCGGCCAACGGATCGGGCGGCACAGCCGACGGCAGTGGCGAAGACGGGGGCAGCAGCCTGTTGCTGCCGGCGCTCCTCGTCGTCGGAGCCGGCCTGGTCGGGTACTTCGTGTGGCGCAGCAATCGACGGCGCCGGGCCGAGGCCGCCGAGCGCTCCCGGGCCGAGGAGGCCGACCGCCAGCTGCTGCGAGCCGAGCTCTCCGTGTTGGCCGACGACGTGGT
>CAVZPA010000024.1:0-320146 GCA_963776995.1 uncultured Acidimicrobiia bacterium | reverse complement strand
CGAGGCATTGGACGAACCGTGGTCCGACCAGAGAGTAAGCAGAGCGGCCGGCACCGAGGGATCGACCTACATCGAGTGGCTAAAGCAGCACCGTACCCGTACGGCATGGGAGCGCGCCCGTGCCCGCCTCAAGTCCGCCTTAGGCGTCGCATGAGCGCACTTAACGGGTGTCGAAGGGCATCGGTCAGCCGCTCGACGCCGTCCGTAGCACAGTGAGACTGTCGAGCACCTGTTGCGTCGAGTTGGACATTTCGGCCATCTCTCGCTGCAAACCCTCGACCTGGGCATGAAGCCGCTGGTACCCCGCTCCAGGCGCCGCGCGATGGTCGGTCTCTGCCCGCAGCAGTTCCTGCAGCATGGTCTGAGCGGCGATCAGGCCTGGCTGTACGTCTTGGCGATCGACTTCCGTCACCGTGGTTGCTGCGATGGCCGAGAGCAACGGCAGTACCGCCCCGTCACCGAGTCCGTCCGGCGAGGCGGACATAGGTGGAAACGCCGGCCGCACTCGCTTGGTCGCCACGATGAGATGGCGATAGAAGGGCGGCACGTCGCACCGATAGGCGAGCAAGACGTTGTAGAGCGCATCGAGGGAGTCAGCAAGCGGCTGGAGGGCCGGTCGTGCGGTGATCTGATGTTTCAGCAGCATCATTGCGACCCAGTCGAGCAGGTTCCCGTTGCCTCTCGAATCGACGGTCAGGCCTGCTGCACGAAGCGACGCCTGTATCGAATCGAGCTGAGGCAGACCGAAGGCTCGATGCTCGCCGAGTTGCTCCTGGGGCTCGCCAGTGGCAAGGAGCGCATAACGCTCGACGAGCTGCTCTGCGCCGGCGACGCCGTGGGTGTCGAACGGAGCGGCGATGATGATCCCTTGACAGGCGACGCGCACCATCTCGTCAAGGAACCGTTCACGATCGACAGCGGGAACGTGCTCGAGGGCGTCGCAACTGACCGCGAACGTCGAACTGGTCGTGTCGAAAAGGTAGATCGGTGCCACTTCCCTTGACGAGCAGAGCCCCCGGCAGTGGGTCCCTCGACGGCATGAGGTCGATGCTGACGACCGGCCGACCGGCGAACGCCTGAAGGTACCCCGACCCGTCTCCGATATCGACGACCGACGCGTCATCGCCGAAGGTCGCCCTCAGTGACGACGCCAGAGCGTGGTAGCGAGCATACCGGTCGAACGACGTCCAGGTCATGTCTTGGATCGGATGCTTCATACTGATCGACATGATTGGCGGCACTTCGCTCCCGTGCTGATCACAAGGCACGGACGGAGCGTATCCAGCAGGAGAAGCTCCTCCGTCCGTGAACCCGTGCGGGGTTCCTCCCGCGCCAGGCGAACGCTGTCGCCTCTTCATCGCGGCCGCGAGGTGAGGACGGGTAGGCTCCGTCGCAAGGAGGACCAAGGTCTTGCAACTGCCGATCCCCTGGGAAATCGATCGCGAAGCACTCGGCTTGGAGATCGGGCCGCTGGATAAGCCCCGACTGGACAGGTCGGTGTTCAACGTCTTGTACGTTGACCATCTCCCGACCGATGCGTTACAAGCGAAGTATCGTGACCGACCCAAACGTCTCGGTCGTCCAACCGGTTGACGTTGTCTGGCCCGGCCACGGCCCTCTGGTGGGTGCACTGCCCAGCGCATCACCGATCGAGTATGTGATTGCGAGCCATGTCGCAGAGCACGTTCCGAATCTCGTCGGCTGGCTGGGCGCCACTCTTCGTAGCGCCGATGGCTCCCGGCGGCTTCGTTGCGTTGATCCTTCCGGACAAGCGTTACTGCTTCGATGTTCGGCGTTCCGAAACTCGGGTTTGGCATCTCGTCGACGCTCACCTTCGCGCGCGCGAAGGCGCCAACCTTTCAGCAGATCTACGAATTCAACGCATCGATTGTTCCCGTCGACACTCAGGCGATCTGGCGCGGCGATCCCGGATTCTCCGACAGCGACCGCACCGATGTCGGTGACGTCGACGGTTTTCGTTTCTGGATGTGTGAGGAACAGCAGAGGTCCCCCGGTGACTACGTCGATGTTCACTGTTGGGCATTCACTCCTGCAGGATTCGCCGACTGCTACGAGAGACTGTCAAAGCTCGGCCTGGTCGACCTTGCGTTGGAGCGGGATTGAGCCGACTCCCGTCGGCTCACTCGAGTTCTCCCACGTCACCTTGAGGAAGCCACAAGGAAGCGAAGGTCCGGACTGGTTGCTGCGCACGGCCAAGCGAGCGGCGCTGGTGGATATGGTCCTCTCAATGTCGTTGATCGACCGCTCGCGGTCGATCGACCTGTCGGTGTTGCGCGACGACGTCGAGGACGTGAGCCGTGAACTGGCCACCTTGTCCGCGTCGGTGGCGCGGATCGAGGCGTCCGTCGATCGCGTTGATGAGTGTGCTGCGGCGGCTGCGGCACCCAGTTCGGACGGTACGGGGACCCAGCGCCATCGGATCTGAACCGTGATGTCCAACTCGTAGTTGTGATGTCTGCGGCGCGAGCGGTGACCGGTGCAGCGGCGTCGTACTTTGTTGGGGGTTGTTGGCCGAGAGCGCAGAGCAGCGCGGCTGATGCGCGTGCATCGTACTGGCGGCCGCCGCGATGAGGAGAACGTGCGCATTCGCCAGTCGGGAGGGAGTGGCGTGGAACACGATGATCAAGTGGCGCAAGCGGCTCTACGAGTAGCGATGGACGGCCTGCTGGACCGTCAGCGGTCGGGTCGAACCATTCCTTCCCCCTCTGGTGATCGCCGCGATCAGAGAGCTGGCCTGCGAGCTGCCGGCGACGTCGGGCGTGCCACTGACCTAGTGGCCGCGGTGAGAGTTCGCTCCCGAGCTGGTCACTCGTGTCGTCGTGACAGCGACACTCGGCAGCGACGGTGGGGCGTGTGCTGCATCGGGACGCGATCCGCCCATGGTTCTACCGGTCATCGATCTCCGCTCGGGACCCCAACCTCGTGGCCGAACGGGCGGTGGCGCTGGACGTCTACGTCGGGCTGTTCGAGGGTCAGCCGCTGGACGAGGGCGAGTTCCTGGTCTGCGCCGACGAGAAGACCATCGTACAGGCTCGTTGCCGCTGCCAGCCGACGTTGCCGCCGGGCCTGGCCCGGTTGATGCGGGTCGACGAAACCAGTACGACCGTCGTGGTGCTGAATGTCACCACGTCGTGTACGACGTCAACCGTGCCAGGCCTCACCGTTCCACCGCTCACGGGTACGGGTCGTGGAGTAGCGGGGATCAGCAGGCAGGGAGAGGGGCTCGGTGCCCCACCGTCGTCGCGGTAGGTGCACCGGCCCCGTCGCTGCGGACCAACTGGCGGATGAATGCAGGACACCGATGTGGTGGTCTCGCAGCCGCCGCGCGCCGCCTCGCCCGTAGAGCGGCGAGAGTCGAGATGGATTCCCGGATCTCGTCGAGCAGGCACTCAGCCTCGATCCACCGATGGGCTTCGGGCGTCGGGGGGTGGGGCCGGTGAGGCCCAGCGGGGCGTGTGGGCTGAGCGTGGGTGGCTGTTCGGAGCGCGTCGGGGTCGTGTGGCGCTTGCGGCGATGGGTTGTCAGCGCGTGGTGGTCGTGTGCGGCCGCGCCGGTCCGCGGTGGCGGTTCAGGTGAGCAGCGGCAGTGAGCGGATCCGGTCGAGCGCGGTGTTGAAGGTCGGTGGCCCATGGCCATCGGGCGGGGAGCCGCAGGATCCATCGTCGGCTGCGGTTGACGAGCCGGCCGGGCAGCGCGAGCAGCCGGGTGCGGATGGTGCGGGCGACGGTGAGCTGTTCGGCGGGGTGGACGTCGCCGAGGCGGGCGGTCCAGCGGATGAGGTTGTGGGCGAGCACGGCGCAGCCGAGCCAGGCGGCGTTGGCGAAGAACCGGCCCGACGGGCAGTGCTCGAGCCCGGCGCCTTCTTTGAGGTCGCGGATGGCGAGCTCGACGGTGGCGTGGTCGCGGTGGAACTGGTCGACCTCGACGGTCGGCAGCTCGACGTTGGTGATGAACGCGTGGTGCCGCCAGTCGGGCCACAGCCGCGGCTTGGGCGGGGTCGGTGAGCCGGGTGCGGCGCACCACGAGCCGCACGCGTCGCTGGCGCGTTGCTCGGCCGCGGCCGGTCACGTAGGTCGTCTCGGCGACCTGGGCTTCGCCGCCGTCGGGGTAGGCGATCGTGGTCCACGCCGTCCTCGTCGATGGCGTCGATCGCCGTGCGGATCTGGGGTTGATGCGCACCGTGACCGACCACGCGCACCCCGAGACGGATCGAGCGTGTCGATCAGCGCGTAGTTCCAGAACCCGGCGTCGGCGCGCACCGTCAACGCGCCGGTGGCGCCGGCCCGGCGGACCCGGGCGATCGAGCTCCTCGACGAACCGCTTGCGCGCCCCGCTGGGAGGATCCCTTGCGCAGCCGGGCGTGCAGCACCTCGCCGGTGTCGGCCCGGGTGGCCAGCAGCGGGTGGTAGCCGAGCACCTTCGGTGTAGCCGTAGGCGGCGCCCTGCTTGTGCTTGCCGTGCACCTCGCAGATCGTCGAGTCCAGATCGATCGTCATCGGCGCCGGCGCCGGGCCCGGCGCCGAGCGCCCACGCCCGGCGGATCGTCTCGGCGATCACCGCGTCGAGCTGGCGGACATGCCCGAACGTGAACGCCCGCAGGAACGTGCCCAGCGTCGAGGGCGCCATCACCCGGAACGGCAACACCTCGCTGGGTCGCCCCGGCCCGCAGCCGGTCGGCGTGATCGATGTGCGACGCCGCCGGCCAGGATCGCCGCCACCAACGTGAGCACCTTGCGGCCCGGCCGGGCGCCGCCGACCCGGCCCACCAGCCGCACCGTCTCGTTGACCAGCGCCTCCAGCCCGAGACGCACCATCAACGTCGCCGGCACGATCAGCCCGGCATCGGCGACCAACGTCTCGTCGTCGAAGGTCACCTCGATGCGGTCGATCGCGTGCGATACTCGCACTCACTGGAAGTGCCTCCCGGGCCTGGTCGACGACGTGGCGTCGAGACACCGTCATCGTCCCAGCTCAGGAGGCCTTTCCGCGGATACGCGACCCGCTCAGCCACCTACCTCATCGGTGGATCGAGGCTAAGGTGTCCGCCGCAACGGTCGACGTCATCGCGGGTGGGTGGGCCCGTCGACGGACGTCGGGTGCTGTGGCCGTTGGCAAACTGGTTCTCTACTGCCGTTCGGGAGTGCGTGCCCGGATCGTCATTGGGCCGGCCGGTAGCATGCGGCAGCTATGCAAGTACGCGAGGCGGTCGCACGTCGCGAGCTGCTGTGGAACCTGACGCTGCGCGAGCTGCGCGGCCGGTACAAGCGGACGGCGCTGGGATTCGGCTGGTCGCTGCTGAACCCGCTGGCGACGATGGTGATCTTCACCTTCGTCTTCGCGTACGTGCTGAAGATCACGCCGCCGCCCGGCGACCCCAGCGGACTCGACGTCTTCGCGCTGTGGCTGCTGTGCGGGCTCCTGCCGTGGAACTACTTCGCCGATCGGCGGCGTCGACGTCGATGGGCGTCGATGATCGCCGGCGCCAACCTGGTCAAGAAGGTGTACTTCCCGCGCGAGCAGCTCGTGTTCGCCGCCGTCGGCTCGCTGCTGATCACCCACCTCATCGAGCTCGGCGCTGCTCATGCGTCGTGCTCCTGCGATCCTCGGCAACATGGTGCTGCCGTGGCTGCCCGGTGCTGGTCGTGATCGTCGTCCTGCTGACGCTGTTCGTGACCGGCGTCGGCCTCTGCTGTCGCCTCAACGTGTACTTCCGCGACCTCACCCACCTGTGGGGGATCCTCGTCCATGGCCTGGTTCTACGCGACGCCGTCGTGTACCCGATCAGCCTCGTCGAGGATCGCGAGCTCGCCGACGCTCGACTTCGTCTACGGCCTCAACCCGATGACGCGGTTCGTCGAGGCCATGCCGCGACGCTGCTGTACGACCTCCGCATGCCCGACCGCTGGCGACCTTCGGCGTACCTCATCGTGTGGCCGTCGGTGACCCTCGTCGTTCGGGCTCTGGGTGTTCGCCCGGCTCTCGCCCCGCTTCGCCGAGGAGCTCTGATGATGGCCGACGCCGCCATCATCGTCGACCACGTGTCCAAGCGCTTCCGCCTCTACCACGAGCGCAACCAGTACCTGAAGGCGGCGGTCGCTGCGCGGGCGGCGGGCCCGCTACGAGGAGTTCTGGGCGCTGCAGCGACGTGTCGTTCGAGATCGAGCAGGGCGAGACGTTCGGCATCATCGGCGAGAACGGCTCGGGCAAGAGCACGCTGCTCAAGTGCCTGGCGCGGATCCTCACGCCCGACAAGGGCACGCATCGCGGTCACGCGGCTCGATCTCGGCGCTGCTCGAGCTCGGCGCCGGGTTCCACCCCGAGCTGTCCGGCCGGGAGAACGTCTACCTGAACGGCGCGATCCTCGGGCTGTCGAAGCAAGCGAGATCGACGCGCCGGTTCGACGAGATCGTCGACTTCGCCGGCCTCGAGCGCTTCATCGACACGCCGGTGAAGAACTACTCGTCGGGCATGTACGTGCGCCTCGGCTTCGCCGTCGCCGTCAACGTCGACCCCGACATCCTGCTCATCGACGAGGTGCTGGCCGTCGGCGACGAGAACTTCCAGCGCAAGTGCATGGAGAAGTTCGCCGCGTTCCGCCAGGACGGTCGCACGATCGTCCTCGTGTCCCACGGGCTCGGCGCTGCGTGCGCAACATCTGCGACCGGGCCGTCTGGCTGAGCCACGGCAAGCTCGAGGCGATCGGCGACCCGGCGAGGTGATCAACACCTACTCGCGGGACGGCACGCACGAGGACAGCGCGGCATCGGAGTCCGGGACCCGCTGGGGATCGGGCGAAGGCCGGATCACCAAGATCGAGCTGCTCGACGAGCAGGGCAAGACAGATCACCCGCTGCCACACCGGCGACCCGGTCACGCTCCGGCTGCACTACAACGCCCACCGCCCGATCGCCCGGCCGGTGTTCGGGCTGGCCATCTACAGCCTGGAGGGCGTCCACGTCACCGGGCCCGAACACCCGTGACCGTGGCCTCGTCCCCGACCAGATCGACGGCCCGGGCACGTCGACGTGACGTTCGACCGCCTCGCCCTGCTGCCCGGCACCTACGACGTCTCGGTGTCGCTGTACGACTACAACGTCTCCCACTGCTACGACCACCAGCACCTCGGGCTTCCGCTTCGACGTCCTGCGGGGCATGCCGAACGAGGAGTTCGGCGTCGTGACGCTCAACCCGAACTGGTGGGTCGACGCGCTCGAGGCTGCCGCGCCGGACGCGACATGGCGATCCGATGACCGAGGCGACGTCCGCGTCGGTGTCGTCGTGCTCGTGAACTACAGGGTTGCGAGGACACGCTCATGCGGTCGACGAGCCTGTACGAGATCGACTGGCCCCAGGACGGCTGGAGATCGTCGTCGTCGAGACGCTTCCGGCGACAGCGCGAGCGGATCCGGCGCTCGTTCCCGCAGGTCGAGGTCGTCGAGTCCGGCCGAACCTCGGCTTCGCACGGCCTGCAACCTCGGCGCCGCCGCAGGCTCGGGACAGTTCGTCGCCTTCTTGAACAACGACGCCCGGGCCGACCCGACGTGGCTCCGAGGCGGCCGTCGACGCGCTGCCCGGACGACGACCACGATCGGGTGTGTCGCCAGCAAGGTGTTGACGTGGGACGGGTCCGAGTGGACTTCGTCGGCGGGTGCATGGACGACCACGGTCACGCCGTCGCAGCCCCACCACGACGCACCCGACGACGGCCGGTGGGACGAGGAGGCCGACGTCCTGTTCCCGTCGGCGCGGCGATGGTCATGCCGACGGCCGTGTTCCGGCAGCTCGGCGGGTTCGACGAGCGCTACCATGTTCTTCGAAGACGTCGACCTCGGGCTGGCGGACCTGGCTCGCCGGCCACCGGGTCCGCTTCGTCCCGAGTCGATCGTCTACCACCGCGGCACGGCGGCCTCGGATGGCGTCGGCGACCCGGCACGAAGTACCGTGCTCGACCGCAACGCCCTGCCACGCTCTACAAGTGCCTCGGGCGCAACCGAGCTGCCGCCGGCTGCTTCCCGATCGCCCTCGGCGGGGCTGTCGAGCTGTGTCACGACGCGGGCGGGCCGAGCTGCGAGCTGCTCGGGAGCTGATCTCACGGCGGCATCGCATCGGCTTCGCGGCCCGCCCGTGACGACGTCCAGTCGAGCGCGCCGGTGCCCGGACGAGCAGGCATCCGTCGGCGGTTCGGCACGCCGCGCCGGTCGGCTCTCCGACGCCAACCGCACCATGGGTCGCGATCTCGACGCGAGGCTCTTCCGACCGATGATCCGGACGGCCAGCGGATCCTCGTCGTCACGGGCGACATGATCGGACCGCGGATGGCCGGACCGGCCATCCGCGCCCTGCAGATGGCGTCGACGCTGTCGATCGAGCACGACGTCGTGCTCGCCTCGCTGGTGGGCGCCGACCTCGAGCATCCCGGGACTTCGCACGTGTCACGCCACGGACGACGACCTACAGGAGCTGGTCGACTGGAGCGAGATCATCATCTTCCAGGGCCACTTCCTGCACCATACCCATGGCTGACAGGCTCGACGACAAGATCCTGGTCGTCGACCTCTACGACCCGTTCCAGCTCGAGCACTCGAGCTCGCGCACGTCACCTGACGTTGCCGCCATCGGATCCGAGAACCACCATGCGAGACGTCGCTCAACGACCAGATCCGCGGGGTGACTTCTTCCTGTGCGCCAGCGAGAAGCAACGCGACTTCTGGCTGGGCAGCTCTCGCCGCCTGGGTCGCGTCAACCCTCGCGTGTACGACGACGACGAGTCGCTGCGCAGCCTCATCGACGTCGTCCCGTTCGGCTTCCCCGACGATGCCCCCGTGCGCGACCGGCCCGGGCGCCCGAGGCGTCGTCGACGGCATCGCGGCCGACGACAACGTGATCATCTGGGGCGGCGGGATCTACAACTGGTTCGACCCGCGTCACGCTCATCCGGGCCGTCGACGATCTCACGCGACGGCTCCCGGACGTGCGACTGTTCTTCATGGGCACGACGCACCCGAACCCGGATGTGCCCGAGATGCGGGTCGCCGTCGAAGCGGTCGAGCTGGCCGATCGCTCGGTCTGCTCGACAAGCACGTGTTCTTCAACGACGGCTGGGTCGCCTACGACGAGCGGCAGAACTACCTGCTCGACGCCGACGTCGGAGTGTCGACCCACTTCGAGCACGTCGAGACCGAGTTCTCCTTCCGCACCGCGGGTGCTCGACTACTTCTGGGCCGGCCTGCCGGTGATCGTCAGCGAGGGCGACGCGCTCTCCCGGATCGTGATCGAGCGGCGTGCTGGACTGGCCGTCCCGCGCAGGACGTCGAGGCGCTCTCCGACGCCCTTCTTCGGCTCCTCACCGACGAGGACCTGCGGGCTCGCTGCCGGCGCAACGCACTCGTCGATTCCGCGAGGAGTTCGCGTGGAGCAGCGCAGCCGCGCCCGCTGGTCGACTTCTGCCGACGCTCGCGCCACGCCGCCGATCTTCGCCTTCGCCGCGTGCCTCGACCGGTGTCGCCCCCACCGCCGCTGGCTCCCCGTCGAGCGCCGAACCCTGGCAGTGGCACGGCGTGCGCGCATGACCTCGCCGTCGCCCGGCAGATGCTGCGAGAGGGCGGAATCCGTCGCCTGACGGCGCAGGCGAAGGCGAGGGCCACCCGGATGATCCGCCGTGGCTGAGCCGCGCCGACCACGGAACAGGACTCCGCCGCGTGATCGGCGCGATGCCCGGCTCTGCTGGTGGCGCTGGTGATCTCGGTGCTCATGGTGGGGATCGCATGGTCGCTCGCCTCACCGGTCGGGTCGAGCCCCGATGACAACTTCCACCTGCCGAGCATCTGGTGCAGCGGGTCCCCGGCCGACAGCCGATGTGAGCGGGTCGATGACGGCCCCGACGCCGGCACTGAGATCGTCCGTGTGCCCAGCCCGATGACGGACGAGGTCATCGACTGCTTCAAGTACCGCCCTGACGAGTCGGCGGCATGCACACGTGTGGCGTCGGACAGCGCGTACGGCTCGCGCGGGCGAACGACGGCGTCTATCCGTCGGGGTTCTATGCCGTGATGAGTCTGCTGGTGGGTCGGACGTCGGAGCGGTCGGTCGCCATGATGCGCCTCGCTGGCGTGGACGTGGTCGTGCCTGCTGATCGGCGCGAGCGTGCTGGTCGCCGACCGCCCGCCCGGCCGGCGATGGTCACGGCATTGCTCGTCTCGAGCGTGCCGATGCTCGTGTTCATCTTCGCCTCGACCAACCCGAGCGGATGGACGGTGGCGGGATCGGTGGCCTGCTTCTTCGCCCTCATCGCTGGGCTCCGCGCCTCGACGACGTCTCGCCGATGGCTCGCCGGCGTCGATCGCCGCAGTCGCCGCGCTCACGGCACTCGTGGCCGCGGCCCGACGGCGGCCTGTGGGTCGGCGTGGCGGCGCCGCGATCGATCCTGATCGCGTCGGACGGCTGCGAGAGGTCACGCCCGCGGATCGCCGTTCCCGCCGTCATCGGCGGGCTGTCCGGGCTCTACCTGCTCCTCTTCACCTCGTCGTCCTCGCTCACCGAAACGGGGTTGAGCCTGGGCCGGCAGGCGCCGTTCCGTGGGGTGCTGTTCAACAACCTCTCCCAGGTCCCGTCGCTGTGGACCGGTTCGTTGGGCACCTCGGCGCTCGGCTGGCTCGACACCCCGATGCCGGCGCTCGTGCCCGCCGTGATGGTGGCCATCTGGGCGAGCGCCGGTGCGATCGGTCTCGAGCCGCCCCGAGCCTGGCAACATCCGCGCCTTGCTGTGGCTCCTGCTGTGCGCCATGGCCGTGCCTCTCTATCTGCTCGCCGCCGATGGCAGCATCGTCGGGGAAGGCGTCCAGCCCCGCTACCTGCTGCCGCTCCTGCCGATGACCGCCGCTGCGGCCCTCATCAGGCGCGTCGACTCGCCGCCGGTCACCTTCTCCCACCCACAGCTGGTCGTGATGGGCGGGGCCCTCGTCCTGGCCCATGCGGTTGCGCTGCACGCCAACATGCGCCGGTGGATCACCGGTCAGGACGTCCTCGGGTTCGATCTCGGCACACGCGCGCGAGTGGTGGTGGGACGGCGCAGCCGGCGCCCATGCTGATCTGGGTCGTCGGCTCGATCGCTGGGGCCGCGGTCGTCGCAATCCTGGGCCGACCGCTGTGGACGGTGGCGCCCACGCGATGGGACGACGATCCCACGCCGGTCGCGGGGCTGCCGACGATCGCGGCCTACGGGGTGGCGGAGTTCGACGAGCCACGCGAGGACGTGACTAGCCGCACCATCCCGTGAGCGCTCAGGGCCGCCGGCACTCCCACGTGGCGAAGTGGTAGGGCGGGAGGAAGCCCAGCTGACGCGACTGGTCGTCGTCGGCGATGGCGGTCAGGTCGCCGGGGCGGGCGTCCGCACGAGCGACTCGATGATGAATCCGTCGCCGTTGCTCGCCGGGGCGGCGCGTCGCCCGCCAGCCATGCATCGGAACCTCTCGGTGACGAGGACTTCGACGGCGAACCCGGCGGCATCGCAGCTGGTCGGTGAGGTCCCACCCGAAGTTGAAGAACACGGGCGTGTTGTCGGCGTGGAACTCCGGTTCGCTCGGCACGTGGGTGCGCCCGTGCAGCAGCGGCACCTGGAGGTACATCCGGCCACCGGGCGCGATGACGCGGAAGAGCTCGCCCAGCGCCCGCGTCGTGTCCGGTACGTGCTCGAGCACGTGCGGCGTCAGGACGACGTCCAGCGAGGCCGTGGGCAGGTCGATCGTCCTGGAGGTCGAGCTTGATGTCGCCGGCGTGCGCGCTGAGGTCGAAGTCGCTCGCCCGATAGTCGAACCACGTCCGCATGAACGACCGGTAGCTCGGCGCCGAGCCGCGGGCTGGTCTCGAGGAGCGCGGGCCCCGCGTGGCGATCGGGTGCGCTGCGATGAAGCACCACATCAGGAACCGGTCGCGGGCGATCGAACCGCACCGCGGGCACGCCGGCCGACTCGCAGTGGGCGATGCCGTCGAACCGGTCACCGGTCCAATGACAGATGTTGCAGCGGACCGCCGACGCACGACTCGGCCGGGGTCGGACCTTCCCAGGGCGGGCGGGCCGCGCGCCACCACTCGCCGGGCGGCGCGGCGAGGTGGAGGCGGCGGGCGAGCGGCCGGGCGACGTCGCGCACCGGACCGGAACGTGGGCGGCGACGATGTGAGCGGTCTGCGGAGGCGGAGCCGGTCGCGGTCATGCCGGTCCGACCATACTTTCGAGCGCATGCGGCCACCGTCACGGTGTCGCGACGATCAGCGGTCGAGCGGCCGGCCGCTACCCTCCGTGGACCTCATGGCACGATCCAACTCCCTTCGTGCGCGTCGTCGTCATCAACTTCGACGGCGGGCAGATGACGATCGACTGCCTGCGTTCGCTGCTGGCGACGGACTGGCCGGCCGACCGGCTGGAGATCGTCCTCGTCGACAACGGATCGGTCGACGACGTCGTCGAGCGGGTGCGGGCCGAGATGCCCGACCGTGCGCATCATCGAGCCGCTCGCCAACACCGGCTTCGCCGGCGGCTGCAATCTCGGCATCCGCGCCGCCGGGGCCTTCGACCTCGTCGCCCTCGTCAACAACGACGCCACCGTGCGACCCGGGCTGGCTCCGCCCGCTCGTCGAGGCGCTCGACGCTGACAGCCAAGATCGGCGCGGCGTGCCCGAAGATCATGTTCGACGGCCGCTACGTGGAGGCGGAGGTCGACGTCCCCGACGCCGCGCCAGGATCGGCGCGCGACCCACGGACGCTCGGCGTGCGGCTGACGGCGGCCGCGTTGGACGGCGTGCGCGCCGACGAGCGGATGGCGTTCGACGAGGGCTTCTTCACCGCCGAGGAGCCCGATCGCGAGACGACGGCGAGGAGTTCGCCCGCTGGTCGTGGCGCCGCGGCCGCCTCGGGTCCGAGCCAGGCGACGATGCGACCGCCGGCCCGCCTGGCCGTTGCGCGTCGTCGCGCCCGGCGACCGCGCACCTCACGATGCGTACCGACGTCGACGCGACGGACCGCGTCGCTCGGCCGAGCAGGAACCGGTGTGGATCGACGTCGCCCTCGACGACGACGCGTTCGACGTCATCAACAACGCCGGATCGAGCCTGTACCCCGAACGGGTTCGGCGGCGATCGCGGGTTCCTCGAACGCGACGACGGCCAGTACGACGAGCCGGCGGAAGTGTTCGCCTGGTGTGGTGGCGCGGTGCTGCTGTCGCAGCGCCTACCTCGACGACGTCGGGCTCTTCGACGAGCGCCTGTTCCTGTACTACGAGGACACCGACCTGTCCTGGCGCGGTCGGCTCCGGGGTTGGCGGTACGTGTACGTGCCCACGATCGGTCGTCCGGCACCGCCACGCCGCATCGTCCGGCGTCGGCTCGAAGGTGTTCCGCTACTACACCGAGCGCAACCGTCCGCTGATGCTGGCAAGAACGCGCCGGCCGGACTCGCCTGGCGGGCGGCGCCGGGCATCGTCACGCGCGGGCGTCGGCGTGACCGTGCGCGACCTCGTGTCCGGCCGCTCACGCTGCGGATGCCCGTACGTGCCGGACGCGGCGCACCACGAGGCGATCATGACGCGGGTACCTCCGCCTCCTGCCCGGCGATGCTCGGCGACCGGTGGACGTCGGGTCGCGTGGTCGTCGCGGCGTTCGCTGATGTCGTGGACCCAGACGAAGGACGTCGCCGTGAGCGACGCGGCGCCGGGTCGCGGTGTACGACCTGTACTGGTCGACGCTCGGTGGCGGCGAGCAGGTCGCCGGGACGATCGCCGAGGTGCTGTCGCGGCACCACGACGTCACGTTGCTCGCTGCCGATCCGGTCGATGCTCGATCTGGCCCGCGAGCGGCTCGGGCGTCGACGTCTCGGGTTGCGAGCACCGGTACGTCGCCGACGACGTCGACGCCTCGGCGGCGAGCGTCGACTTCGACCTGTTCATCAACGGCACCTATCGCAGCCGCGCCGTCAACCACAGCCCGCTCGGCTGGTACTACGTGCACTTCCCGCAGATCCCGCCGGGGCGACGGCGATCGTCTGCGCCACCGCTTCGGCTGGCCGGCGCCAAGGCGCTGTCGGTGCCGTCCGCGCCTGCCCGATCGGCTCGTCCATGTCCGCGCCGGATTCGACCGGCGAGTGCAGCAGACGGCTTCGTCGCGACCTACCAGCGATACCTCGCCAACTCCCGCTTCACCGCGGAGTGGGTCGAACGGCTGTGGGGTGTGCCGGCCGAGGTCCTCTACCCACCCGTGCGCGCCGGACGTCGAGCCCGGCGACAAGCGGCCGAGCATCCTCAACGTGGGACGGTTCTTCGATCCGCGGTCCGGGCACTGCAAGAAGCAGCTCGAGCTCATCGACGCGTTCAAACGGGCCGGCGATCGCCGGATGGGAGCTGGCGCTCGCCGGCGGGTGCGATGGCGCCAACCGGGAGTACTTCCTGTCGGCGCGCCGAGCAGCGATCGGACAGCCGATCGCCGTCCACGTCAACGCCAAAGGCGAGGTGGTCCGTCGCCTGCTCGCCGAGGCGTCGATCTACTGGCACGCCGGCGGGTTCGGCGAGGATCCCGAGCGCCATCCCGAGCGGTTCGAGCACTTCGGGATCGCCGTCGTCGAAGCGATGGCCGCGGGCGCCGTGCCGCTCGTGTTCGCCGCGGGTGGCCCGGCCGAGATCGTCCAGCATGGCGTCAATGGCTACCACTGGCGCACGCTCGACGAGCTGATCGCCCTGACGAGGCGGCTGATCGCCGACCCGGGTGAGCACCGTCGACTCGCCGCTGCGGCGCAGCAGCGGGCGACCGACTTCTCCGCTCGACCGGTTCGAGGCCGCCGTGACCGGCCTGCTGCCGTGACCTCAACGAAGCCGGTGTCGCGGCACCTCGGGCTCAGCGGCGGCGGGCGACGAGCGCCGCGATGGTTTCGCGTCCGGTAGCAGCCCGGCTTCCTTCGCCTCGCCCAGCGAGGGCGCAGCGCTGTCCTTCTCCGACAGCAGCGGCTCGATCGGCGAGCCGTCGCGCCCCGTCGTCGGCCACTCGATGCCGATCTCCGGGTCGAGCGGGTGGATGCCGTGCTCACGACCCGGGGCGTAGCCGGTGGAGCAGAGGTACACGACGGTCGAGCCGTCGGCCAGCGACATGAAGGCGTGGCCGAGGCCCTCGGCGAGGTAGATGCCGCGGCGGTCGGTGTCGTCGAGGAGCACCGAGTCCCACTGACCGAACGTCGGCGAACCGACGCGGATGTCGACGACGACGTCGAGCACGGCCCCGGCGACGCACGTGACGTACTTCGCCTGACCGGGCGGTACGTCGGAGAAGTGGATGCCGCGCAGCACGCCGGCAGCCGAGACGGAGCAGTTGGCCTGGGCGAGGTCGAGATCGTGGCCGACCGTCTCCCGGAACGTCGTTGCCTTGAACCACTCGAGGAAGACCCCTCGATCGTCGCCGTGCTGCTGGGGCGTGATCTCGAAGGCGCCGTCGATGGCGAGTGGTCGGAACTTCACGTCCGCCGTGTCTACCACCGTGCCGGCGAGATCCGGCATGCACCACTCGCTCGTGCGCATGTGCAACCCTGGACGCGCTGGTCCCCCCGCAATCCAAGGAGCCACCGTGACGAACCCGCCTCCTCCGCCGCCACCGGGGCCGCAACCCGGTTCGAACGTCCAACCCCAGTCGGCCCCGGCCTACGACCCGGCACCGACGACGCCGGTCGCGACGCCGCCGGCGACGATCGCCGCTGCCGGGCCGTCGAACCTCAAGATCCTCGCGGCCGAGGCGATCGGGACCGGCGTGCTGATGATCATCGGCCCGGGGACGGCGATCCTCGCCTCCGATCAGATGGGCACCCTCGGCGTCGCCCTGGCCTTCGGGCTGGCCCTGCTGACGATGGCGTACACGATCGGCCACGTCTCGGGGTGCCACATCAACCCGGCGGTGACCCTGTCGTTCTTCCTGACCCGCAAGATCACCCTCGTCCAGGCGGGGTACTACTGGGTCGCTCAGGTGGTCGGCGCGCTGCTCGGCGGCCTCCTCCTCTTCATCATCTCCGACGCCGGCGACCTCGACAAGACGGGGAACTTCGCCTCCAACGGGTGGGGCGACAAGCTCGGCGTTCCGTTCGGGATCTTCCCGGCGATCGTCGTCGAGATCTTCTTCACCGCCGCCTTCGTCTTCGTCGTGCTGTCGACGACGACCAGGGGCTACCCCGTCGGCTTCGGTGGCCTCGCCGCCGGCCTCACGCTCGGCATGGTCCACTTGGCGACGATTCCCGTCGACAACACGTCCGTCAACCCGGCCCGCAGCCTCGGGACGGCCGTGTTCGGCGGGACGGACCCGCTCTCGCAGCTGTGGGTGTTCATCATCTTCCCGCTCGTCGGCGCCGTGCTCGGCGTGCTCGTGTGGCTGCTCGTCCACGAGGAGCGCCTCGAGGACACCATGTTCGGCGGGCAGGCGGGCCTCGTCGCCGCCCGGAACAAGGCCGCCGGCGTCGCCGGTCGGGTCGAGGACCGCTTCCAGTAGCTCCCGCCAGCTGGGCCCGGCGGGCGGCCGGGCTCAGGCCGGGCGGTCCTGCTTGTCCCGCTTGGCCGCCTTCTGGGCCTTCTTCCACTCCCGCACCTTGGCGAGCGATGCCGGGCCGCTGATGTCGGCGACCGAGCGCGGCTCGTCGTCGCCGAACTTGCCGGCGGCTTGGCGCCAGCCCTCCGGGGCCACGCCCTGCGTCTTGGCGAGGATGGCGACGAAGATCTTCGACTTCTCGTCGCCGTAGCCCGGCAGCGCCCGCAGCCGGCGGTACAGCTCGGCACCCGTCGCGACGCCGTCCCACAGGTTCGCGGCGTCGCCGTCGTAGTCGTCAGCGAGCACGGTGCACAGCTCGTGGATGCGCCGCCCCATCGCCGCTGGGAAGCGGTGGATCGCCGGCTTGGCGCAGCACACGGCGACGAAGTCCTCCACGTCCATCGCCGCGATGGCGTTGGCGTCGAGGTGACCGAGGCGGTTGCGCAACGTCTGGGGACCGGCGAACGCCCACTCCATCGGCACCTGCTGGTCGAGCAGCATCCCGATCAGCAGGGCGGTGCCATCGCGGTTGAGCAGCCCGTCCGCCGCTTCGTCACCGGTGATGTACAACGTCCCGGACACGCCGCTCACCGTATCGGGGTGCGCGTGGACGGCGCCTCGGAGATCCGCAACGCTGCACGATCCCGTAGCGTGCAGCACCTATGGCTGCCTTGATGGTGTGGATCGACCAGGACCTGTGCACCGGTGACGGCATCTGCTCGGAGATCTGCCCCGACGTCTTCGTCGCTCGCGACGACGGGCTGTGGGTGGTCAAGGAGGAGGCGAGCCACTTCGGCACGACGATCATCTTCGACGGCAAGGACGGCCCCGGCCACGGGCCCGACAGCGGCCGTGGCGTCGCCCGCATCCCCGACTCCCTCGTCGACTCCGCCGTCGACGCGGCGACGGAGTGCCCCGGCGAGTGCATCATGATCGAGCCGCTCGACCAGGCGATCGTGGACGCCCGCGGGGCCTGAGCGCTCCAGCGGGCCGGCGGCCCGGTTCTCCGGAGTCTTGCTCCCGCTCAGCGGGAGCGACGAGCGTCAGAAACGGTCGGGGTCAGACCGGGTAGGGGTTGACGGCCTCGGGGTCGATGTCGTAGCGGGCGATGGCGTCGCTGACGACCTCCGGCTTGATGTCGCCCTGCGCCGCCAGGGCGGCGAGCGTGGCGACGACCACGTGGCCGGTGTCGACCTCGAAGAAGCGGCGCAGCGCCTCCCGGGTGTCCGAGCGGCCCATGCCGTCGGTGCCGAGGGGCGTGAACGACCGCTCCGGCAGGAAGCGGGAGATCTGATCGGGCACCGACGTCATGAAGTCGGTGACGGCGATGATCGGGCCAGCCGACTCGGAGAGCAGTTCGGCGACCCGTGGCGTGCGTGCCGGCTGACCGGGGTGCAGGCGGTTCCAGCGGGCGACGGCGAGGGCGTCCTCACGGAGCCGCTTGTAGCTCGTCGCCGACCACAGCTCGGCGGCCACGTCGAAGTGCTCGGCGAGCTCGCCGACGGCGGCGCGGGCGGCGCCTTGAGCGCTGCCGGAGAAGAGGATCGTCGCCCGATGGCTCGGTCCCTCCGGGACGTCCTGCCACTTGTAGAGGCCCTCGACGATGCCGGCGGTGATCGCCTGCACGTCGCCGTCGGGCATCGGCGGCATCACGTAGTTCTCGTTGTACAGCGTGAGGTAGTAGAAGACGTCGCGCTCCTCCGGCGGCGAGTCCGGGCCGAACATCCGGTGCAGGCCGGCCTGGACGATGGCCGCGACCTCGTAGGCGAACGCCGGGTCGTAGGCCTGCACGGGCGGTACGGTGCTGGCCAGCACGAGGCTGTGGCCGTCCTGGTGCTGGAGGCCCTCGCCGAGCAGCGTCGTGCGCCCGGCCGTCGCGGCGAGCAGGAAGCCCCGGGCGCGGGCGTCGGCCGCCTGCCAGATGAGGTCGCCGACGCGCTGGAAGCCGAACATCGAATAGAACGTGTAGAAGGGCACCATCGGCACGCCGCGGTGGGCGTAGCTGGTTCCAGCGGCGATGAAGCTGGCCAACGACCCGGCCTCGGTGATCCCTTCCTCGAGGATCTGCCCGCGGTTGGACTCCGTGTAGCTGAGCAGCAGATCGTGGTCGACCGGCTCGTACTTCTGCCCCAGGGCGGCGTAGATCTTCAGCTCGCGGAAGAGGGCGTCCATGCCGAACGTGCGCGCCTCGTCGGGGATGATCGGCACGACCCGCGGTCCGATGTGCTCGTCTCGCGCCAAGTTGCGCAACAGGCGGGTGAAACCCATCGTCGTCGACACCTCTTGATGCCCTGAGCCGCCGCGCAGCTCGGCGAACGGCTTGTCACCGGGCAGCTCCAGCGGGCGCCGGGCTTTGGTGGTGCGCTTGGGGAGCGATCCGCCGAGCGCCCGGCGGCGCTCGAGCATGTACTGGAACTCGACGGAGTCTTCCGCCGGGATGTAGTACGGCGGGTCGTCGGCGTGGATCGAGTCCTCGGGGATCTCCTCGTGCAGGTACAGCCGGTTGCGCAGGGCGACGAGCTGCTCCTTGGTCATCTTCTTGATCTGGTGCGTGGCGTTGCGGCCCTCGAAGCCCTCGCCGAGGGTCCAGCCCTTGATCGTCTTGGCCAGGATGACCGTCGGGGCGCCGCTCCCGAGGTTCTCCGTCGCCGCCTTGTAGGCGGCGTAGAGCTTGCGGTAGTCGTGGCCGCCACGGGGCAGGTTGCGCAGCTCGTCGTCGGTCAGGTGGGCGACCATCTCCCGCAGCCGGGGGTCGGGTCCGAAGAAGTGGTCGCGGATGTACTCGCCCTTCTCCACCGAGTAGCGCTGGAACTGCCCGTCCACGGTGGTGTTCATCTTGTTGAGCAGGACGCCGTCCTTGTCCTTGGCCAGCAGCTCGTCCCACTTCGAACCCCAGATGACCTTGACCACGTTCCACCCGGCGCCGCGGAAGATGGCCTCCAGCTCCTGGATCACCTTGCCGTTGCCGCGCACCGGCCCGTCGAGGCGCTGCAGGTTGCAGTTGACGACGAAGACCAGGTTGTCCAGCTGCTCGCGGGGCGCCAGGGAGATGGCGCCGAGCGACTCGGGCTCGTCGATCTCACCGTCACCGAGGTAGCACCAGACACGGGTCTGGCTGGTGTCGTCGATCTGGCGGTTCTGCAGGTAGCGGTTGAAGCGGGCGTGGTACAGCGCCGAGATCGGGCCGAGGCCCATGCTGACGGTGGGGTACTCCCAGAACTCGGGCATCAGGCGCGGGATGCGGGTAGCTGGAGAGACCTCGACCGCCGCGGCCGATCTCCCGACGGAAGTGGTCGAGATCGTCCGTGGTCAGGCGGCCCTCCATGAACGCCCTGGCGTAGATGCCGGGTGCGGCGTGGCCCTGGAAGTACACGGCGTCGCCGGCGTTGCCGTCGTCCTTGCCGCGGAAGAAGTGGTTGAAGCCGATCTCGTAGAGGCTCGCCGAGCTGGCGAACGTCGAGAGGTGGCCGCCGATGCCGTCGGCGTGCTTGTTGGCCTTGACGACCATCATCGCCGCGTTCCAGCGGACGAAGGCGCGGATCCGCCGCTCGATGTGCTCGTCGCCGGGGAACCACGGCTCCTGCTCGCGGGGGATCGTGTTGACGTAGGGCGTCGAGACGGTGGCCGGGAAGGAGACCTGGGACTCCTGGGCCCGCTCGAGGAGCTTGGTCAGCAGGTAGCGGGCCCGGGTCTTGCCGCGGTTCTCGACGACCGCGTCCAGGGAGTCGAGCCACTCCTCGGTCTCGTCGGGATCGATGTCGGGGATCTGATGGACGTAGCCGTCGAAGATCATGGGACCAAGTCTCGCACCGCCAAAGGCGGGCGCGCGCCGGGGCCTTTCCCTTTCCGGGATCCCGGGACCCCCAGGGCAGGCATGGGCTCACTACAATCCGCCCGCATCGCGCCGCGTTGCAGACGACAGGGCTGGACGGGAGCCGCCGTCGCCGCGCTCATCACGTTCGCCGGGTGCAGCGGCGACGACGACGAGGCCGGCGGTTCGACCGAGCCGGCCGTCGAGTCGGCGGCGACGGAGGCCACCGAGTCGCCTCCCGAGACGACGAGCGTGCCCTCGACCGAGGCCACGACCACGACGACCTCGACCACGGCGCCGCCGACCACGACGATCTCCGAGGAGGCGTTGAAGGCCCAGATCGCCGCTGACTACCAACGCTCCTGGCAGCTCCGCCGGGCTCTGACCGAGAACCCGACGCTCGACAACCTGGACGCCACCCTCGCCCAGATCTCGGCCCCGGGCTCGGCGGACTACAACGATGCTCCGCGACTTCGTCACCGAGCTGGTGACACTCGGCGAACGCGTCGTTCCCGGTACACCCGACCAGTTTCGGATCGATGTCGAGCAGCGTCGATCTCATCGGCGACGCGCCCCACGAGGAAGCCATCGTGACGATCTGCTTCGTCCGAAATCGGTGTGCGCATCGACGCCGCGGGGGTCGTGGTACTCGACTACGGGATCGTGGCGACTCGCAGTGAGGATCATGTCGTGCGCACACGGCGACGGGTGGCTGCCGGACCGGGGCTTCGAGGACACGTGGCAAGGACTGGGGGTGACGGAATGTCCGCCCGCCTGACGGCCGACTGCTCTCGCCGCCACGTCGTTGTGGCGCACCGCGCTCGTCACTGGTCCGATGGCGCGACGGAGGCCGGCTGCGAAGTGGTCGCATCGATCTCGCGGAGACAACGTCGTCGGGCTTGACGGCAAGGCCTCGAGCGTCGAGGCGGCGCTCGACGTCACGACCATCTGCGGGGATCCGGGGGCGCCGGCGCGGGCGCTGGGTGGGGGTGAGGGTGGGGCGTCGCCGTGCACGACGCAGCCGTTCGGGCCGTTGGCGGAGGTGCAGGCGGTGTGGGCGGCGGTCAACGCTCAGCAGGCGCCCGATCCGTCCGACCCGAACTACGTGGAGGACATCTACAACCCCGCCGGCGACCCGCGCGACGACGTCGTCGTGGAGAGCAGCTGGTACCGAGTTCGCGGGCCGGACGTCCAGGTCAAGTACATGGTCCGCTGCCCCGGCGCGCTGACGGTCGAGCGGTGGGTCACCGTCACCCCTGACGCCGGCGGCAACCTCGTGCCGCAGGTCCGGGCGGTGGACCTCCTGTCGGCCGTGCACGCCCAGGTCGTGCGGCAGCTGCCGACGCCCGTGCCGCGCATCGGCCCGGCCGACGAGAACCCCAACGGGTGGACCTACGTCCAGCACCGCACCTTCTTCTGGGTCGACGTCGGGGCTGGTCAGTGGGCACCCGTGACCGGCACGACGTCGGCCGGCGGCATCAGTGTCACCGTGCAGGCGGTGCCGGAGCGACTGGTCATCAACCCCGGCGACGGCAGCGATGCGATCGTGTGCCTCGGCGCGCCGGTACCGGTGACCAGGGAGACGTACCGGCCGGACATCGACGGATGCGCCCACCGCTACCTCGACTCGTCGGCGATGGCGCCGAACGGTGCGACGTACCCGGTCGTGGCGTCGATCGTGTGGCACGCCACGTGGTCGGCGTCGACGGGGGAGGGCGGCGACCTGGGCTACCTCTCGACGACGTCGGACGTCCGGCAGCTGGCGGTGGCCGAGGTGCAGTCGGTGATCGTGAACGCCGATCCGTGACGGTCGTCTACACCGACGGGGCGTGCTCCGGGAACCCTGGTCCCGGCGGCTGGGCGTGGGCGGTGGCGCCGGACGGCACCCGCTTCGACTCCGGCGGCGAACCGGTCACCACGAACCAGCGGATGGAGATCACGGCCGTGCTCGAGGCGCTCCGGGCGTTGGTCGGCGAGGGGCCGGTGGAGGTGGTGTCCGACTCCACGTACGTCGTCAACTGCTTCCGTGACAAGTGGTACGTGCGCTGGGCGGCCAACGGGTGGCGGAACGCCAAGAAGCAACCGGTCGCCAACGCCGACCTGTGGCGACCCCTGATCGAGCTCGTCGAGGCCAACGACGTGACGTTCCGCTGGGTCAAGGGCCACAGCGGCGACCTCCTCAACGACCTCGTCGACCAGCTCGCCGTCGCCGCCATCCCCCGCTGATCGGCTCGGAGGTGACCCGGCGACTCCCTACGCTCGACGAGATGCTCTCGCCAGACTCGCTACGAGCCGAAGTAGCCACGAGGACTTGGTTCCACACGATTGATCTTGGCAATGGGGTTCGTACGCCAGGTCAGAAGGACACTCCACGCGAGGTCGTGCACATGCACCTACCCGATCTCACCGGGCGCAGCGTGCTCGACGTCGGGGCCTGCGACGGGTTCTACTCGTTCGAGGCCGAGCGGCGCGGCGCGGCGCGGGTGGTGGCAAGTGACTATTGGACGTGGACGTGGCCGGGGTCTGACGCACGACGCAACTTCGATCTCGCGCACGAGGCGCTGAGCAGCCGGGTCGAGCCGGTCGAGGTGTCCGTCGAGGAGCTGACTCCCGAGCGAGTCGGTGGCACGTTCGACGTCGTGCTGTTCCTCGGCGTGCTCTACCACGCCCCCGACCCCCTCGGCTACCTGCGGCGAGTCCGCAGCGTTACGGGGGACATGGCCATCATCGAGACGGCAGTCGACCTGCTGGACATCGAGGTGCCTGCCGCGGCCTACTACCCGGGGGCTTCGTTGAACAGCGACGCCAGCAACCACTTCGGGCCGAATCCCCTCGCCGTGGAGGCCTGGCTCGCGGAGGCTGGGTTCGCACGGGTCGTCGCCTTCGACCCGTGGGTGAAGAACGAGGAGTGGGGCATCGGCCGTCCTCCTGAGAGTCGGCTCCAGGCATGGGCGCGGCGAGTTGCCCGCCGTTGGCGGCCGCGCCCTCGCAGCGGACGGATGGTCTTCCACGCCTACGTGTGAGTCCCGCTAACCCGGCGCCCCAGACGCCCAGCGGCGTCAGGTCGGGATGGCCCGCTCGAGGTCGGCGACGATGTCGTCGCCGTCCTCGAGGCCGATGGAGATGCGGATCAAGCCCGGCGTGATGCCGATCGCGGCCTGGTCCTCGGGAGTGAGGCTGACGTGGGTGCTGGACGCCGAGTGGCAGACGAGGGTCTCCGGGCCACCGAGCGAGGTGGCTGAACGGGCCAGGCGCAGCGCCTCGAGCATCGCCCTCGCGGCGTCGAGCCCGCCGGCGAGGTCGACCGCCAGGACCGTGGGCAGGCACGACAGTTGGCGCACGGCGAGGTCGTGCTGGGGATGATCGGCCAGGCCGGGGTAGTGCACGGCGGCGACGCCGGGGTGCCCGGACAGCGCCTCCGCCACCCGCTGGGCCACGGCGGCCTGGTGGCGTTGGCGCACGGCGAGGGTGCGGATCCCGCGCAGGCCGTTGAGGGCGTCGTGCGGGGAGGCGTTCGCTCCGTGCAGCACGGAGTAGGCCCAGATGGCGTCGAGCAGTTCCCGCTCGCCGGCGATCACGCCGAGCGTCGCATCGTTGTGCCCGCAGATGCCCTTCGTCGCCGAGTGCAGCACGAGGTCGACCCCGTGGCGCAGCGGTTGCTGGCCGATCGGCGTGGCGAACGTCGAGTCGATCACCGTGAACGGCCCGCTGACCGCGCCGAGGTCGTCGAGGTCGACGAGATCGAGGCGCGGGTTGGACGGCGACTCGGCGATCACGAGCATCGTGCGGCCGGGTCGCACGGCGGCAGTGAAGGCACCGGGGACGGTGCCGTCGACGACGGTGTGCTCGATGCCGAGCCGGGCGCACGGACCCTGGACGAAGGCGATGGTCCCGGCATAGATCTGGCGCTGGATGACGATGTGGTCGCCCGCCGAGCACAGCGCCAGCACGGTGGAGGCGACGGCGCCCATCCCGGATCCGAACGCCAGGGCGTCCTCGGCGCCCTCGAGCTCGGCCACGGCGTCCTCGAACGCCCGCACGGTGGGGTTGGCGTAGCGGCTGTAGAAGTCGCTCGGCCGCATGCCGGTGGCCCGCTTGCGGGTGTCGTCGAGGCCGTCGGTCTGCCACGTGCTCGTGCTCCACAGCGGCACGTTGAGGCTCGATCCCTGGTATCGGCGCCCGGCGGTGACCGCCCGCGTCGCCGCGGCCGGGCTGGGCGGTGGCCGGTCGTCGCTCATTGAGGAGATCAGGCTAGTTGGCCACCGGCCTCGCGGCCTGGCCGGGTTGTGAACCGTGGAACAAGGTCTTCTAACGTCCGGCTCCATGGACATCACCGGCGCAAGCGCAATCGTCACGGGCGGAGCATCAGGCATCGGGGCGGCGTCGGCGCGACTGCTCGCCGAGCGCGGCGCCAAGGTCGTCGTCGCCGACCTCCAGGAGGACAAGGGCAAGGAGCTCGCCGACGAGATCGGTGGCGCCTTCGCCAAGGTCGACGTCACCAACACCGACGACATCATCAACGCCGTCGAGATGGCCAAGTCGATGGGCCCGGTGCGCGTGCTCGTCAACTCGGCTGGCATCGGCTGGGCCCAGCGCACCGTCGGCAAGGACGGCTCGTACGACTCGGCCGCCAACCTCGACGCCTTCAAGCGGGTCATCGCCATCAACCTCATCGGCTCGTTCGACGCCACGCGGCTCGCCGCCACGGCGATGTCGACGACGGAGCCGCTGGAATCGGGCGAGCGGGGTGCGATCGTCAACATCGCCTCCGTCGCCGCCTTCGACGGGCAGATCGGCCAGGCCAGCTACTCCGCCTCCAAGGGCGGCATCGTCGGGATGACCCTGCCCGTCGCCCGCGACCTCGCCGCCATCGGCGTGCGGGTCAACACGGTGGCCCCCGGCCTGATCGACACCCCGATCTACGGATCGGGAGACAACAGCGAGGCGTTCAAGTCCAACCTGCAGAAGGGCGTGCTGTTCCCGCAGCGCCTCGGCTACCCCGAGGAGCTGGCCTCTGTCGTCATCGAGTGCGTGACCAACAGCTACCTCAACGCCGAGACGATCCGGGTCGACGGCGGCATCCGCATGCCGCCGAAGTGACCGCCCGTCGCGCCCCCTCACATCTGGGCGCGGACGGTCTCACATCGCTCTCTGGGCGCGCTCCGTCTCGATTTCGAGGCGCAGCGCGCCCAGATCGAGCTGCGGCGCCCAGCGGTGCACGATGCCGAGGATCCGGCGGGCCTGCTCGGCGGGCCGCCGGACGATCTGGTGGTACGTGAAGCGCACGGTGACGTAACCGTGCTCGCTGAGGTCGGCGTCCCGAGCCGCGTCGGCGGCCTGCTGGGCACGGGTCTTGGCGTGGAACTCCCATCCGTCGCACTCCAGCACCACCGGCGTGCCGACGATCCAGAAGTCCACCTCGTAGCCGGCGATGCGGGCGTGGAACTCGTACGGCGGCAGCCGGTACCGCTCGAACAGCTTCCTCATCGCCGGCTCGAGGACGCTGTCGACCGGCCTGCCGTCGATCAGCCACTCCTCGAGGGCGGCGCGGAACGCCGGCACGCCATGACGGCCGCGCCGGGAATGACGGTCGATGGCGTTGCGCAGGGCGACCGGCGATGCCAGCCGGGCCGTGACGACGTGACCGACCGCGGCGCCGACCGAGGCCTCGTCGACGGCGCCGAGGTCGCACAGCAGTCGCAGCACGTTGCATGTGCGGATGTTGACCTTGAGCACGGGCACGAGGTCCTTCCGGTCGCGTGGCCGGTGCACGAGCACACCGTCGAGCTCCGGGCTCCGGCCGCGCTCCGGGACGATCACCTCGACCGGATCGCCGTCCGGCCGCGGGATACCCCACAGCCGGGCCGCCGACCGGTGCGATGCAAGCGACCCCGGCACGCCGAGGACCGCCGCCGCGATCAGCTGCTCCTTCGTCCTCGGCGTACCGGGCAGTCGGGCGACGCCCGGATGTACCTGCTCCAGGCGCCGGTCGGCGAGGGCCCGGAACCAGCTCGCCTTGCTCATGCCGCGCTGCTCGGCAGCGTTCCGGGTGATCAGACCGTGGTGCTCGGCGGCGAAGGTCTCGAGGGTCAGCATCTCCATGCCGACCCTGGGGGTCGCCAGGTCGGCAAAGGGGAAACGGGCGCGGTCAGTCTCGATATCGAGACTCAGCGCGCCCAGAAGGCCGTCTGAGACTGTCCGCGCCCAGATGGACGCGGGCGCGACGGTCAGGTGGTGTAGTCGGCGTTGATGCGGACGTAGCCGTCCGTGAGGTCGCACCCCCACACCGTGCACTCGGCGTCGCCGGTGTGGAGGGACACGTGGATGCGCACCTCGTCGCCGCTGAGGTAGTCCGACAGCTTGGCCAGCTCGGCGTCATCGACCGGCGTGGGGTACACCTCCCGGTCGCCGAAGCGGATCACCACGCGCTCCTGGTCGATGTCGGTGTCGTCCTGGCACTTGCCGATGGCCATCGCCACCCGACCCCAGTTGGGGTCGGCGCCGTGCACGGCGGTCTTGACCAGCGGGGAGTTGACGATCGCCTTGGCCACGCGCTTGGCCTGGGCGACGTCGCGGGCCGCGTCGACGACGACCTCGATCAGCGTCTCGGCGCCCTCGCCGTCGCGGGCGATCTGCTTGGTCAGCGACTCGGCGACCGTCCCCAGCGCCACCTCCAGCTCGGCGCCATCGACGGGACCGGCCGCCCCGCTGGCCAGCACCACGGCGGTGTCGCTGGTCGAGGTGTCGGTGTCGATGCTCACGCAGTTCAACGTGCGATCGACGACGCGCCGGAAGCGCCCATCGAGCTCGGCCGGGTCGACCTCGGCGTCGGTGAGCACGACGGCGATCATCGTGGCCATGTCCGGCTCGATCATGCCGACGCCCTTGGCGATCCCGACCACTCTCGCCGGCCCGGTACCGATCCTCGCCTCGGCGACCTTGGCGACGGTGTCGGTCGTCATGATCCCGGCGGCGGCCCGCTCGGCCGTGACGCCCGCCGGCCGCGGCGGCATGGCCGCGATGCCGGCGACGATGCGGTCCAACGGGTAGCGCCGGCCGATCACGCCCGTCGAGGCGACCAGCACGTCGGCCGGCGCGCAACCCAGGCGCTCGGCGACGGCGGCGACGACGGCCTCGGCGTCGCGCCGCCCGGCCGGGCCGTTGGCGACGTTGGCGTTCTTGGAGATGATCACGATCGCCTGGGCGCTCCGGTCGGCGAGGTGCTCGCGACTGATCGTCACGCTGGGTCCGGCGAAGCGGCTGCGCGTGAACATGCCGGCGGCGGCGACGGGCCGTTCGGCGGCGATGACGACGAGGTCGTCGGTGTCGTCCTTCACCCCGACGTTGGCGACGTGGCAGCCGAAGCCGTCCGGCAGCGACGTCATCAGCACGACTCCCCGTCGTGGAGCCCGTCACGGATGGCTCCGAAGATGCGGGCCATGGCGGCGACGTCGGCGCGCTCGAGGCGGTCGATGACGTGGCGCCGCACGCTCTCGACGTGGCTCGGGGCGACCTCGCCGAGGTACTCGCGGCCGTGGTCGTTGAGCACGGCGAGCATCACCCGCCGGTCCTGGTCCGATGGCCGGCGCTCGACGAGCCCGGCCCGCACGAGCCCGTCCAGGCGTCGCGTCAGGCCGCTGGGGGAGAGCTGCAGCCGGGCTGCGAGGTCGCACATGCGCATCGAGTGCTCAGCCGCCTCGGACAGGTAGACCAGGACCTGGTAGTCGCCGAGCGTCAACCCGTGCGGGGCGAGGTCGGCTTCCAGCGCGGCGTTGAGGTCGAACACCGTCTCGGCGTAGGCGCGCCATGCCGACATCTCCTCCGCATCGAGCCAGCGCGTGCTGGCGTCGGTCGAAGTGCTCATGGCAAGCTAGGCTAGCTGCTGACGCTCACAATAGTTGTGATCCACAATGATCCATGATATGGTTGTGATCGCAAGCGTTTCGTCGAAAGGAACCCCGAATGGCCACCACCGCTCCCTCGATCCCCGCCGGTACCTGGCAGCTCGACCCCGCCCACAGCGCCGTGACGTTCACCGCCCGCCACATGATGGTGGCCAAGGTGCGCGGCCGCTTCAACGACTTCAGCGCCGACATCGTCATCGGCGAGGACCCGCTGCAGTCGACGGTGAACGCCACCGTGCAGATGGCCTCGATCGACACCGGTGAGGGCGCCCGCGACGACCACCTGCGGACGAACGAGTTCTTCGACATCGAGAACCACCCGACGATGACGTTCCGCTCGACCGGCCTGGAAGGCTCCGGCGACGAGTACAAGCTGAGCGGCGACCTGACCATCCGCGGCGTGACCAAGCCGGTGACGTTCGACCTCGAAGTCGGCGGTGTCGGCAAGGACCCGTGGGGCAACACGAGGGCCGGGTTCACGGTCACCGGCACGATCAACCGCAAGGACTTCGGCGTGGAGTGGAACGCTCCGCTGGAGACCGGTGGTGTGCTGATCGGCGACAAGGTGAACATCGAGATCGACATCGAAGCGACACAGCCGGGCTGACGGGTGAACGTCAAGCGTCTGAACCATGCGGTGCTCTGGGTGCGAGACGCCCGGGCCAGCGCCGCCTTCTACGGCGAGGTCCTCGGCTTCCAGGTCGTCGAGGCCGACCCGTCCGGGCGGGCGGTCTTCATGCGTGCCGGAGGCTCGGACAACCACCACGACCTCGGGCTGTTCTCCGTCGGCGACCGCCCGTCGCCGCGTCCGCAGTCGCCCGGGCTGTACCACCTCGCCTGGCAGGTCGACACGATCGACGATCTGGCGGCCGCGGCTCGGGTGCTGGGCGAGCGTGGATCGCTCGTCGGGGCCACCGACCATGGGGTGTCCAAGAGCCTCTACGCCAAGGACCCGGACGGCATCGAGTTCGAGGTCATGTGGCAGGTGCCGACGGACCGATGGGGTGAGTACGCCGAGCACGCCGGCCTCGAGCCGCTGGATCTGCCGGCCGAGGTCGCCCGCTGGGCCGGCGTGGCGACCGGCTGACCGGGCGGGATCCGTCTCGGATACCGAGACGATCCCGCCCTGATACGGATCCCGCCCAGATGGGGGTCAGCGGTCGAGGACGGCCCGCAGCGCCTTGTCCAGCGTCGGGTGGGCGTGGGTGAAGCCGTCGGTCTGGAGGACACGGGGCAGCACGCGCTGACCCTCGAACAGGAGGGCGTCGGCGCGGTCGCGCCCGAGGAGGAGCCGCGGCCCGAACGCCGGCACCGGCACGACGGTCGGGCGGTGCAGCACATCACCGAGCGTGTCGGCCAGCTCGCCGTTGGTGACCGGCGTCGGTGCCGTGAGGTTGACCGGCCCGGCCACCTCGCTGTCGAGCAGGTGGATCATCGCCGCCACGTGATCGTCGATGCTGATCCAGCTCATCCACTGCCGGCCCGACCCGAACCGGCCGCCGAGACCCAACTTGAACAGCGGCAGCAACTTGCCCAGCGCCCCGCCCGTGCCGGCCAGCACGATGCCGCTTCGCAGGTGGACGACCCGCCGACCCGCCTGCTCGGCCGCCGCCGTCGCGGCCTCCCAAGCCACGGCGACATCGGCGAGGAAGCCGCGGCCGGGGCCCGACGTCTCGTCCAACTCCTCGTCGCCGCGGTCGCCGTAGAACCCGATGGCCGATCCGGAGAGCAGCACCCCCGGCCCATCGTCGGCAGCGGCGATGGCCGCGGCGAGCGTGGCCGTGGCGCGAACCCGGCTCTCCCGCACCTCGCGCCGGTAGTCGTCGGTCCAGCGGTGGTCGCCGATGCCAGCGCCGGCCAGGTTGACGACGGCGTCGATGCCGGCCAACGCGCCCGGGTCGAGGCGCCCGGCGGCCGGGTCCCAAGCGATCTCATCGGCGGCAGGGCTCGAGCGCACGATCCGGACGGGGGTGTGTCCGTGGCCGCCCAGCCGGGAAACCAACACCGTTCCGATCAGTCCATGCGAACCAGTGATGGCGACGCGCACGTCGGACAGAGTAGGAGCACTCCCGGGGATCGACCGAGGCCGCCGGTAGGCTCCCCGCCTCGCGGCGGACGACGGAGGCAGGGATCGTGGGCAACGGCGGCATTTGGCAACCCCCTCAGCCGGGCGCGCGCCAACCGCCGCCTGCACCTCCTCCCGACGTCGCCCTCACGACCGAGACCGCGCCGAGCATCCGGCGGACGCTCGCGAGGCAAGGTCATCGCCGCCGCCGTCGGTGCCGTGGCGATCATCGGTGCCGGTGTGTTCGCCATCAGCGAGCTGACGGGCGACGGCGCGGCCGGCGGAGCGGCGACGCCCGAGGAAGCCGGCCTGGCGATGCTGGCGGCGATCGAGGAGGAGGACGTCCTCGGCATGATCGACGTCCTGCTCCCCGGTGAGCGCGACACGTTGCGCGGGCCCGTCACCGATCTCGTCGGTGAGCTGCGCCGGCTGGAGGTCCTCAGCGACGACGCCAGCCTCTCCGACGTCGGCGGCGTCGACTTCATCGTCGAGGACGAGTCCGTCGAGGTGAGCGACACCAACGTCGAGGACATCGTCAATCTCCAGATCAACGCTGCCATCCGGGGCTCGATCGACGGTGAGGCGCTGCCGATCGGCGCGTGGATCCGGGAGAACGTCGACGAGGACCTGTCGACGCTCGACACGGAGTCCGATGAGGCAGAGGCGGGCACGCTCCCGCTGACGGCGGTCCGCGAAGGCGGCCGGTGGTACCTCAGCCTGCTGTACACGGCGGCCGAATCGATCCGCGCCGACGCAGACGTGGAGATCCCCGCCGAGGGCATTCGAGCCGGTCGGTGGCGACAGTCCCGAAGCAGCGCTCGACCTCCTGCTCGGCGCCATCGAGCGGCTCGACGTGGCGGCCGTGCTGGCGACCCTCAACCCCAACGAGTTCCAGGCGCTGCAGCGCTACGCCCCGCTGTTCATCGACGACCTCCAGGATCAGCTCGATGCCATCGAGGGCGTGTCGATCGCCTTCCCGAACCGCACGTACGAGGTCTCCGGCAGCGGCGACACCCGTGACGTGACGATGACCCGCCTCACCGCCGAGATCACTGCCGATGGCAAGTCGGTGACGATCGACCTGAGCAACGGCTGCTGGACCGTGGAGTCGGCCGGGGAGCAGGTCGACTCGTGCGACACCGCCGGCAGCATGCCGTCGCTCGACGAGGTGGTCGACGATCCGGAGCAGATCGAGCAGCTGCTGCAATCGCTGCAGGCCGCGTTCGACGACTACGACCAGCCCGGGTTGATCGTCGAGCGGGTCGACGGCAAGTGGTTCGTCAGCCCGATGGCGACGGGATCCGAGCAGCTGCTGGCGGTCATCCGGGCGCTGTCCCGCGAGGAGATCGAGGACCTCCAGCAGCAGGTGATGGATCTGTCCGGCTCCTTCGAGACGTGGCCTCGTGCCGGCGGTCGACGACCCGGCGGAGGACTGACGGGAAGAGGTCGACGCGATCGACGGCCGCTACGGGTTCACGCAGACCGACGAAGCCTGGATCGACGACTTCGACGACTGCGTGCTGGACTGGCCGGAGGCTCAGCCGGCGAGGATGCCGTCGAGGGTCTCCTCGTCGACGGCGCCGAACAACGTCTGCACCTCGCCGGAGGCGTCGACGACGACAAGGGCCGGTTGGGCCGGGACGGCGAAGCGCTCGTACACCAGGCCTGGGTCATCGCTGATCTGGGGGAACGTCAGACCGTGGCGGTCGATGAACGCCTGGAACTCGTCATCGCTGCCCGACCAGGCGACGCCGACGAAGTCGACGGTCTCCGCCCATCGTTGCGCTGCCGCCTCGACCGAGGCGGCTTCCCGGTTGCAGGTCGTTCAATACGGCGCCCAGAACCACAGGGCGAGGTCGCGCCCGGCGTAGGCGCGGAGGTCGATCTCACCACCGCCGACGGCCGGTGCTGTGAAGTCGATCGCGGCCGGTACCGCGCTCGCCGCCGCCTCGGTCCCCGGCGCGGCGGTGGCGCTCGGCGCCGGCGTGGCGGCCGGGGGATCGGCGGAGCCGCAGCCCGCCATCGCGCCCACGACGACAGCCACGAGGAGTCCTCGCCACAGCACGGTGACACCGTACGCCACCCCGGTCGCACCGTGACGACGCCCGTATCCTGCGCCCGTGCGCACCCGGACCCTGCTGCTGCTGGCGATCGCCTGTGGCACGGCGATCCTCGTCGCCGGGGTCGTGCAGCTGCTGCGGGTGGCCTCCCAGGACGACCCGCCGACGGCATCGGCCGTCGGTGAGCCGGTCCGTGTCGGCGACATGACGGTCATCGTCGTCGAGCACACCGAGGACGATGACCGGGCTCGGGTGGTCGTGGACCTCGCCGGCGTCGACGATCCGGAGGGCGCCGACGGCTTCCGCTTGGTGGTCCCCGGCGATGCCCTGACGGCGGACGCGGACGGCGAGGACGCCTGCGGCGCGACGACGATCGCCGGCACGCGGTGCACGCTGACGTTCGACCTCGGCGCCGCCGAGGGGAGCAGCCGCGTCCTGCTCTACCGCCGCGGCGACGAGCAAGCCCGATGGGAGCTGACGACCGGCTGAGGCGCGTCCCGACATCTGGGCGGGATCCGTCTCGGTTTCCGAGACGATCCCCGCCCTGATACGGATCCCGCCCAGATGCGCGGTCACCCCTGAGCGGCAGAACGCGGCCGTGGTGGCTGGCGCTACGGTGACCGGGCAGCGCGGCACCCCACGGTGTCGCGGCCGACGACGACCGGAAGAGGTGATCCCGACGGCCGAGCAGTTCGATCTCGTCATCATCGGCGGAGGACCGGGTGGCTACTCCGCCGCTCTGTACGCCGCCTCCGCAGGCGTCAAGGTCGCGATGATCGAGCGCGACGCGCTCGGCGGCACCTGTCTCAACCGCGGCTGCATCCCGGCCAAAGCGTTCCTCGAGACGGCCGCCGTGTACCGCCACGTCCAGCACGCCGCCGAGTTCGGCATCAACGCCAGCCCGCCCAGCGTCGACTTCGCCGTCACCCAGGAGCGCAAGAACAAGCTCGTCGCCGGGCTCGTCGGCGGCATCGCGGCGATGAGCAAGGGCCGCAAGGTCGAGGTGTTCAACGGCACCGGCCGCCTGGGGCCCGACCGCGTGGTCACCGTCACCGCCGCGGACGGGTCGACGACGGAGATCACCGGCACGAGCGTGCTGCTCGCCGCCGGATCGGTGCCCCGCATGATCCCCAACTTCGAGCGCGGCGGCCCGATCATGTCGAGCGACGAGGTCCTCGATCTCGACTACGTGCCCGGTCGCGTCGCCGTCATCGGCGGCGGAGCGATCGGCTGCGAGTTCGCCTCGGCGTTCGCCGATCTCGGCGCCCACGTGACGATCCTCGAGGCGCTGCCGAAGATCCTGCCGGGGCTCGACAACGACGTCGCCAACGTCGTCGTGCGCAGCTTCAAGAACAAGAAGATCGACATCCGCACCGGGGTGATGGTGCACGGCCACACGCCCAACGACTCGGGCGGCACGACCGTCCAGTTCGGCGACGGCGAGAACCTCGAGGTCGACGTCGTCATCGTGTCCGTGGGGCGGCGACCGTTCGCCGACGAGCTCGGCCTCGACGGCACCGGCGTCAAGGTCGACGAGCGTGGCTTCGTCGTCGTCGATGAGTTCTGCCGCACCGGCGAGGAGGGCGTGTACGCCGTCGGCGACCTCATCAACACGCCGCAGCTGGCGCACGTCGGCTACGCCGAGGCCATCCTCGTCGTCAAGCAGCACCTCGGCGAGGCGGCGGCCCCGGTGATGTACGACCGGGTGCCGTGGGCGATCTACTGCCACCCGGAGGTCGCCTGGGCGGGTCCGGGCGAGGTCGAGGCCAAGGAGGCGGGCTACGACCTCGTCGTCGCCAAGCACCCCTTCAAGTTCAACTCGCGGGCGATGATCGTCGGCGACACCGAGGGGTTGTGCAAGATCATCGCCGAGAAGGGTCCCGACGGCCGCGCCGGTCGGATCCTCGGCGTGCACATGGTCGGACCGTGGGTCACCGAGCAGCTCAGCGGCGGCTACCTCGCCGTCAACTGGGACGCCACGGTGGACGAGGTGGCCGAGTTCATCCAGCCCCACCCCAGCCTGACGGAGCTGTTCGGGGAGACGGTGATGACGCTCACCGGGCGCAACTTCAACGGCTGAGAGTGAAGAGAGGAACATCCAATGGCCGATGTGACCCTGCCGCAGCTCGGTGAGACCGTCACCGAGGGCACCATCACACAGTGGTTCAAGCAGGTCGGCGACACCGTCGCCGCCGACGAGGCGCTGTTCGAGGTGTCGACGGACAAGGTCGACACCGAGGTGCCCTCGCCGGTCGCCGGCACGCTGACCGAGATCAGGGTCCAGGAGGGCGAGACGGTCGAGGTGGGCACCGTGATCGCCGTCGTCGGCGACGGTGCGTCGGCGGGTGCCGAGGCACCGGCCGCCGAGGAGGCACCCGCTGAGCAGCCGGCGGCCGAGGAGGCCCCGGCCGAGGAGGCCCCGGCACCGGAACCGGCAGGCGCTACGGAGGCGCCGGCCGTCGAGGAGCCGGCACCGGCAGCCGAGCAGCCCGCCGAGCGAGGAGGCGGCGCCTCCCACCGAGCCGTCCACGGCAACTCCGCAACCCGCCGAAGCCGCGCCGTCGAGCAAGGGCATCCTGCTGTCGCCGGTCGTCCGGCGGTTGGTCAACGAGCACAGCCTGGACCCGTCAGCGATCACGGGCACGGGTCCCGGCGGGCGGATCACGCGCGACGACGTGCTCGACCACATCGACAAGTCCGCCGGCGCGCCGGCCGCGGCACCCGCGCCGACCGCCGCCCCCGCTGCTCCGGCGGCGCAGCCGGCGGCCAAGGCCGCGCCTCCGGCCGCACCGGCCCCGCAGCCGGCGGCCACGGCTCCGGCCGCCGCGCCGACGGTGACGTCCGGCGAGCGCGACGCCACCGTCCCGCTGTCCAAGATCCGCAAGCTCACCGGCGCCCACATGGTGATGAGCAAGGGGGTCAGCCCTCACGCCTTCAGCGTGGTCGAGGTGGACTTCGCCAACGTCGACGCCACCCGTGTCGCCATCAAGGACGACTGGAAGCGCACCGAGGGCTTCAGCCTCACCTACCTCCCGTTCATCAGCCGGGCCACGATCGACGCCCTCGCCGAGTTCCCGCACCTCAACGCCAGCGTCGCCGAGAACGAGATCGTCATCCACCGTTACGTCGACCTCGGCATCGCCGTCGACCTGGCCTACGAGGGGCTCATCGTGCCGGTCGTCCGGGCGGCCGAGACCAAGCGACTGCGGGCCATCGCCCAGGAGATCAACGACCTCGCCAATCGGGCGAAGACGCGGAAGCTGATGCCCGACGAGATCAGCGGGGGCACGTTCACGATCACCAACAACGGGTCCGCCGGCTCGGTGCTGACGATGCCGATCATCAACCAGCCGCAGGTGGCGATCCTCTCCACGGACGCGATCACCCGCAAGCCGGTCGTCGTCGACACGACCGACGGTGGCGAGGCCATCGCCGTCCACCCGGTCGGCAACCTGGCGATGGCCTGGGACCACCGTGCCTTCGACGGCGCCTACGCGGCCAACTTCCTCCGGCGGATCAAGGAGATCCTCGAGACCAAGGACTGGTCCGCGGAGCTGTGATCGCCGCGCCGCTGCGCATCCGCTGGCTGGGGAGCGTCCCCTACCGCGAGGCGTTGGCGCTCCAGCAGGCCCTCTTCGACCACGGCACCGGGCAGCACCTGCTGCTGCTCGAGCACCCCCACGTGTTCACCTACGGGCCGCGCTCGGACCTCGAGCACAACCTGCGCTGCGACCCGGCGGCGGTCGGGGCCGATCTCGTGGGCATCCGCCGTGGCGGCGACATCACCTACCACGGCCCCGGTCAGCTGGTCGGCTATCCGATCGTCCAACTCGGCAACCGCCTCGGTGCGGCCGAGCACGTGCGCAACGTCGAGCAGCTCGTCATCGACGCCCTGGCCACGTTCGGGGTCTCGGCGGGACGGCTCACCGAGTACCCGGGCGTGTGGGTCGACGCCAGCGGGCCGAACCCGCGCAAGATCTGCGCCATCGGGGTGCGCCTCAAGCGGGGCCGCACGATGCACGGGTTCGCCCTCAACGTCACGACCGACATGACCTACCTGCGCCAGCACATCGTGGCGTGCGGCATCGGTGACCGCCCGGTGACGTCGCTGGCCGAGGAGGGCGTTGACGTGCCGATGCGCGACGTCGTCGACGTCATCGCCCGGCTCGCCGGCGAGCGGTGGGGCAACGGCGCGGCGGAGCGTCAGGACGTCGCCTGGCGGCACCGCCCGGAGGACCTGTCGCTGTTCTCCCGCGGCGCCGGACCCGGCGAGCCGGTGCGCCTGGTGTCGCGGCTGGCCGCGGCGGGCGTGACGTCGGGGCTGGCCATCGAGAGCCGCAAGCCCGAGTGGCTGCGCCCCAAGGTGCACCACGGGCCGGAGGTGCTGGCGCTGAAGCACACCGTCCGCGACCTCGGCCTCGTCACGGTGTGCGAGGACGCCGGTTGCCCCAACCTGTCGGAGTGCTGGGCCGACGGCACGGCGACGTTCATGGTGCTCGGCGAGCGCTGCACGCGGGCGTGCGGCTTCTGCCTCGTCGACACGAGCAAGCCGGAGGCACCGGCGGCCGACGAGCCCGAGCGCGTGGCCGAAGCGATCGTCCGCATGGGGCTCGAGCACGCCGTCCTGACGATGGTCGCCCGCGACGACCTGCCCGACGGCGGGATGGGCCACGTGGCGGCGTGCGTCGAAGCGATCCGGCGGCGCCGTCCGGACACGCGGGTGGAGACGCTGGTCTCCGACGGGCGCGGCTCGGAGGCCGCCTTCGAGCCGCTGTTCGCTGTCCGTCCGGACGTGTTCAACCACAACGTCGAGACGGTCGCCCGGTTGCAGCGGGCGGTCCGCCCGTCGGCCGGCTACGCCCGCAGCCTGGCGGTCCTGGCCCGGGCCAAGGCGGCCGGGCTGACGACGAAGTCGGGGTTGATCGTGGGGATGGGCGAGACCGACGACGAGGTCGTCGGGTGCCTGGCCGACCTGGCCGGGATCGGCGTGGACATCGTCACGATCGGCCAGTACCTGCGCCCCACGTCCCACCACCTGCCCGTCGAGCGCTGGGTGGAGCCGGCGACGTTCGCCCGCTGGGCGGCCGCCGGGGAAGCGCTCGGCATCGGCCACGTCGAAGCCAGCCCCCTGACCCGCTCGAGCTACCACGCCAAGTCCGCCGCCGAAGCCGTCACCCCGGTCACCGTCCGCTTCTGACGCTCCTCGCTCCCGCTCAGCGGGACCAAGTCTCCGGAGAACCGGCCGGTGGCAGACTGTCGCCATGAGCGTGTACCTCGACCGCCTCGACCGGGTGCGCAAGGCGATGGCCGACCAGGGCGTCGACGTGCTGCTGCTGTCGGTCGGCCGCGACCTGCCGTACCTCACCGGCTACGAGGCGATGCCGCTCGAGCGGCTGACGATGCTCGTCGTACCCCGCGACGGTGAGGCGACGATGGTCATCCCCCGGCTCGAGGCGCCCCGTGTCATCGATCAGCCGGGCGTGTTCACGCTGCGCCCGTGGGAGGAGACCGAGGACCCGTCGGCGATCGTCGCCGACCTCGCCCGCGGCGCGACGACGGCGGCGGTGGGTGACCAGATGTGGGCCCGGTTCCTCGTCGAGCTGCTGCCGCGGCTCGACGGCACGGCGTTCCGCCGCGCCGTCGATGTCGTCGGGCCGCTGCGGATGGTCAAGGACGCCGCGGAGATCGCCGCCCTGCGTGCCGCCGGTGCGGCCGCCGACCGGGTCGCCGACCAGCTGCACGCCGGTCACATCCCCCTCGTCGGGCGGACGGAGGCCCAGGTGTCGGCCGACATCTCGGCCCGGCTGCTGGCCGAGGGCCACGACAAGGTCAACTTCGCCATCGTCGCGGCCGGGGAGAACGCCGCCAGCCCGCACCACCACGCCGGCGACCGCGTGATCCGCGCCGGGGAGATCGTGCTGTGCGACTTCGGCGGCACGATGGCCGGTTACTGCAGCGACACCACGCGCTGCGTGATCACGGGCGAGCCGCCGGCCGAGCTCGCCGACGCCTACGCCGTGCTCCACGAGGCGCAGCAGGCCGCCGTGGCCGCGGCCACCGTCGGGACGCCGTGCCAGGACGTCGACCGCACCGCCCGGCGGATCATCGCCGACGCCGGGTTCGGCGACTACTTCGTCCATCGCACGGGTCACGGCATCGGCATGGAGGAGCACGAGGACCCCTACATCGTCGAGGGCAACGAGCGCCCGCTCGTCGCCGGCCACGCCTTCTCCGTCGAGCCCGGGATCTACGTGTCGGGTCGGTGGGGGATGCGCCTGGAGGACATCGTCGTCGCCACCGACGGCGGACCGGAAGCGCTCAACGCCTCGGACCACGGCCTCGTCGTCGTCTGACCGTCGGAGGGTTTGCTGCGGGGAAGCCCCGCGGGAGGCACTCCGACGGCCGCAAACACTCGGATGAGAGGAGCGTCAGGTCTCGTGGCGGGCGAAGCGGCGCTCGTCGGGCTCGGGGGAGTACGCCGTCAGTTCGATGGCGACGTCGGCGGCGTCGAGGCGCGCCAGGGCGCCGTCGTCGAGGGCGCAGTAGACCGACGAGGAGCCGGTGACGGGGACCGACACGCACGTCGCCGGTTGGCCGGCGATGGTCTGCGTCGAACCCGACGTGGCGCCGACGCGCGCCAAGGCGTCGCGACGGAGGCGGGCCGCGGCGCTCGTGCCGTAGAAGTCCGGCGCCAGTTGGGTGTTGCTGATCATCCCGGCGTCGATCCTGTCGCTGCAGAGCCCGGTGTCGATCTCGCACGTCGCCGTCACCGGCCCCTCGAAGATGAAGCGGACGGTGCCGACCGTCACGGCCCGCCGATCGGCCGCCGACTGGACCACCGTCGCCGGTGAGTGCAGGTCGCCGAACCTGGTCAGCACGTCGTAGTCGGCCGTGAACGTCGCCTGCCGGGAGGCGTCGAGGCGCCCGAGCACCGCGTCCACGGCCGGATCGCCGGTCGTCGACGGGGTCTCCGCCAGCGTCGGGCGGTCGCCGGTGACGCAACCGGTCACACTCAGGGCGAGCACGGCGGCGGCGAGCGGGACGAGACGGGACATGGCCCGGACAGGGTACGGGAGGCCACGCCCGACGCGGCGGCGCGGGACGTCGCACCGCCGCTGGACCCGATCACCTCGGCCGGATGCACGGATACCCTGCGCCCGTGATCAGCCTCGACGCTGCCACCGTGCTGCTCCAGTGGGCCGTCGGGGGCATGGCCTTCTGCTGGTTCACGACGCGGCGGCGCCAGGTCGGTCTGGGCTACGGGTGGCTGCTGCGGGGCATCTACCTGCTGATGGCCCTCGGCGCCTTCGCCGCCGGGATGGCCTTCGGGGTGGTGCCGGTGCGCGAGGTGGCGTCGCTCGGCGTCGCCGCATCGTGCTTGGTCGGCCTCGTCGTCTCGGTCGCCCGGCGCCGCGCCGGGGTCAGCGGCCAGCGAGCCGAGCACGACCGGCGCACCGCCCGGGTGGCGGCGATGACGGGCATCCAGCGCAGTGCCGGCGGTCCGGCGACGGACGAGCGCGGCCCCGAGTTCCCGCCCGTGCTCGACCTCGTGCCCGTCGTCATCGGCGTCGTCGGCCTCGTCGCCGGAGCCCTCGACGCCGGCGGCAACCCGGTCGTGTCGATCGTCCGCACCCTCGCCGGGGCGGCGTTCCTCGGCGCCGTGACCGACGCCATGTTGCTCGGCCACTGGTACCTCGTGCAGCCGGGCCTGCCCCGCGGACTGCTGCACGAGCTGGTCGACGCCCTCGGCTGGGTGTGGCCGATCGAGGTCATCGCCCTGCTCCTGCCGGTCGGCATGCTCAGCGTGTTCACCGGCGCCGTCGAGGACGGCTGGGGCGGGATGCTCGGCTGGTTCTGGGCGGCCTGCGCGGTCACCACGATCGGCCTCGTCGTCGTCACCAAGGCCGCCCTGCGCGAGCGCGAGTACTCGGCGGTGATGGCCGCGACCGGCTTGCTGTACCTGGCGATCCTCACCGCCTTCGGCACCGATCTCGTGGCGCGCGCCGTCCTCGCCTCCTGAGCGCACGGCACCCAGGCGGGAGGGGTCCCGCAACGACAGCGTGGGCGGGCAATGCCGAGGAAGTACCGTGGAGGGATGCCCAGGCCAGTCTGGAGTGGGACGATCAGCTTCGGCCTGATCGCCATCCCCATCAAGCTGTTCCACGCCGTGAGCCGCAAGAGCGTGTCGTTCAACCAGCTCGACGAGCGCACGATGAGCCGCATCCGCTACCGCAAGGTGTCCGACGAGACGGGCGACGAGGTCCCCGACGAACACATCGTCAAGGGGTACGAGGTCTCCAAGGGCCAGTACGTCCTCGTCGACCCGGACGAGCTCGAGCCGTTCATCCCGGCCGCGACGAAGACCGTCGACCTGGAGGAGTTCGTCGACCTCGCCGAGATCGACCCGGTGTACTTCGAGAACGCCTACTACGTGGCGCCAGACTCCAACCCCAAGCCGTACGTGCTACTGGCGCGGGCGATGGAGGAGTCCGGCAAGGTCGCCATCGGCCGCTTCGTGATGCGCAACAAGCAGTACACCGCGGCGATCAGGGCGATGGAGGGCCGGCTGATGATGTCGACGTTGGCCTACGCCGACGAGGTCGTGTCGCCGGAGTCGATCGACGAGCTCGCCGGTCTCTCCGACGTCGACGTCTCGACACGCGAGGTGCAGATGGCGGAGTCCCTCGTCGACTCCCTGAGCGACGAGTTCGACCCCGCCAAGTACCACGACGACTACCGCGAGCAGGTGCTCGAGCTGATCTCCAAGAAGGCGGCCGGCGAGGAGTTCGAGGTTCCCGAGACGGAGGTCGAGAAGCCGAAGATCGTCGACCTGATGGCCGCCCTCGAGGCCAGCGTGGAGGCGGCCAAGTCGTCCCGCACGCGGCACCCGGCGACGAGCAAGGCCAAGGCGAAGAAGTCGGCGTGAACCGGCGGGCGCCGGCAGCGGCGTGCTGTCCGCGGCGATCCGCCCGATCGGGCCGATCCCGACGGACACAACGGGGCTAGGCGATGGCCAAGCGCTCGGCGGTGACCGCCGAGGTCGATGGCCGCCAGCTCGAGCTGTCCAACCTCGACAAGGTGCTGTACCCGTCGGGGTTCACCAAGGGCCAGGTCATCGAGTACGAGGCCCGGATCGCCCCGGTCGCCGTGCCGCACCTGCGGGGCCGGGCGCTGACGTTCCGGCGCTTCCCCAACGGCACCGACAAGCCTGGCTTCTTCGAGAAGCGCTGCCCGAACCACCGTCCCGAGTGGGTGCCGGTCGCCCTCGGGCCCGGCGACCGCCACGGTGGCATCGAGTACTGCTGCATCGAGGAGACCGCGGCCCTGGTGTGGGCCGGGAACATGGCGGCCATCGAGTTGCACGCCCCGATGGCCTTGGCTGTCGATCCCGACACGCCGCGCGCCGTCGTGTTCGACTTCGACCCCGGTCCGCGCACGGACATCACCGACTGCTGCGACGTGGCGCTCCGGACGCGCGAGATCCTCGGTGCCGTCGGCCTCGACGGCTGGTGCAAGACCTCGGGCTCGAAGGGGCTGCAGCTGTACGTCCCCGTGAACACCGACGGCGTCACCCATGAGCGGGCAGCGGAGTTCGCCCTGGCGGTCGGGCAGGTCCTCGAGAAGCAGCTCCCCAAGCAGGTCACGACGGTGATGGCCAAGGTCCAGCGGCCCGGGAAGATCTTCATCGACTGGAGCCAGAACGCCCACCACAAGACGACGATCGCCCCGTACTCGCTGCGGGCCCGGCCCGAGCCGACGGTGTCCACACCGGTCACGTGGGCCGAGGTCGAGGCCTGCGCGGCCGGTGACGCCGAGCTGCGCTTCGAGGCCGGCGACGTGCTGGCGCGCGTCGACGAGCACGGCGATCTGTTCGAGCCCGTGCTGACGACGGAGCAGCACCTGCCCGCCTGACGAACCGACGATGACGGTCCAACATGGTCGCCGCCCGGCATCATGGGGCGATGCTTCGGACGGCTCGGTGGATCGCGGCGGCCCTGATCGCCGTCACCACCCTCGGCGCGTGCGGCGCCGAGCGCGCCGCGCCGATCGCCACCCGCCCGCCGGGCCCGGTCACGACGACCACCGAGCGTCGCCCCCAGCGCACGGTCCGCTCGGCGCCGGAGCGGCCCGCCGACCGAACGCCCGACGGCACCGCGGAGGAGGCGAGCGGAACCAGTCAGCCCACCGAGACGTCGGCCGCGACGACGACCACCACCGTGTCGCTGGGCGGCGCCTCGGCCGCCGCCTGGGCGGCGTTCGACGAGGCGCTCGCCGGCCGCCTGATCGGGAGCGGTGACCACGCCGCGTCGGTCGCCATCGCCGTCCACGGGAAGATCGTCCATCGGGCGGCGTTCGGGTACCGCGTTCCCCCGCCACCCGCGCCGTCGCCCGTCGACCCGGCGGTGACGACGATCGAGCCGACCACCGTCCCGCCGTCGACGATCGCGGCCGACGTGCCCGAGGAGATCGAACCCGGCGACCGCTTCCGGATCGCCAGCATCTCCAAGGTCATCACCGCCACCGTCGTGCTGCAGCTGGTCGAAGCCGGCCAGATCCAGCTCGACGGGCCCGTCGGCGAGGTGCTCGCCGCGCAGCTCGGAGCGACCATCAGCGACCCGGCCGTCGCCGGGATCACGGTCCGCCAGCTGCTCTCGCACACATCGGGCTTCGGCTCCTACCAGCGGACGTTCTTCGGTGGTCAGGCGGACTCCTGCCCGGCCGCCGCCCGGGTCGGTCTGAGCGCCGGTGTGGTCGGCCCCCCAGGGACGGCGTACCGCTACTCGAACCTCAACTACTGCCTGCTCGGCCTGCTCGTCGAACAGGTCGCCGGCCGGCCCTACGAGGCGGTGGTCAAGGACCGCCTGCTCGCCCCGCTGGGAATCGAAGGCATGCGCCTGGCCGGGACGTTCGACCGCGACCCGGCCGAGGTCATCCACCCCTCGTCACCGCTGCGCAACTACATGGAGGCCCTCGGCGCGGCCGGCTCGTGGGTCGCCACGCCGTCGGACATCGTGACCATCGTCGACTCCCTCGACCCGACGAAGCCCGGCTGGCACCCCCTGTCGCCGCCGTTGGCCGAGCTGATGCGTCAGCCCGTACCGACCGTGCCGTACCCCAACCCTGACCGCTGGTACGGCCTCGGTCTGATGGCCTTCAGCGACGGCTCCTTCGGGCACACCGGCACCGTCGAGAGCACCCACGCCATGGTCGTCGACCGCCCGGACGGCGTGACGTGGTCGGTGCTCGTCAGCGGCGAGTACCCGTGGGAGTCGGGGGACCTGCGGGGAATCGTCGATCGGTCGCTGGCGGATGCCGGCATCGCCTTTCCTGTCGCTCCGTGAGCCGCGCCGTGCTCAGCCGGCGGCGGCGCCGGCAGGTGCCGAGGCCCTGGCGTCGGCGATCGCCCGCCACACCCGCTCGGGCGTGCAGGGCATGTCGACGTGCGTCACGCCGAGGTGGGACAGGGCGTCGACGACGGCGTTGTGGATGGCCGGCGTCGAGCCGATCGTCCCGGACTCGCCGATGCCCTTGGCGCCGAGCGGGTTGCGCGGGCTGTCGGTCTGGGTGTTGCTGGCCTCGAAGCTCGGCAACTCCGCCGCCGACGGGACGGCGTAGTCGACGAGGTTCGACGTCACCGGGTTGCCGTCGCCGTCGTACTGCACCCACTCGTACAGCGCCTGGGCGGCGCCCTGGGCGATGCCCCCGTGCTGCTGGCCGGCGACGAGCAGCGGATTGAGGATGCGGCCGCAGTCGTCCACGGCGATGTGCCGGGTCAACGCCACCTCGCCCGTCTCCATGTCGACCTCGACGACGGCGACGTGGGTGCCGAACGGGTACGTCGAGTCGGTGCCGTCGAAGTCCAACTCGTGGCGCAGCACGCCCGCCTCGACACCTTCGGGCAGCTTGCTCGGGTCCTTGGCGGCGATGGCGACGTCGCCCCACGACAAGGTCTTCGCCGGGACACCGGCGACCTGCAGGCCGCCGTCGCCGACGACGATGTCGCTGCTCGCGGCCTCCAGCACGTTGGCGGCGATCTGCTTCGCCCGCGCCAGCACCTCGTTGGACGCGACGTGCACCGCGCTGCCGGCGGTCTGGAGCGACCTGGAGCCCATCGTGCCGGCGCCGCGGGGCACCGACGCGGTGTCCGAGTTGACCAGCTTGATGTCGCTCATCGGGATGCCGAGCACCTCGCTGGCCAGCATGGCGAACGCCGTGCGGTGCCCCTGGCCGTGGGCGCTCGTGCCGGCGAACACGCTGGCCGTGCCGTCGTCGTGGATCTCGACGGCGCCGTACTCCACGTGCAAGCCGACCGGGGCGGTGACCTCCACGTACGACGACAGCCCGATGCCCATCTGCTTGTTGTCGCCGGCGGACCGACGGCGCGATTGCTCGGCGCGCAGGCCGTCGTAGTCGGCGGCGGCGAGGGCGGCGTCGAGCGCCTTGGCGTAGGCCCCCGAGTCGTAGTTGGCGCCGGTGGTGGTGGTCAGTGGGAAGGCCTCCGGGGCGAGGAAGTTGCGCCGGCGGAGCTCGGCCGGATCGACGCCGAGCTGATCGGCGGCGACGTCGAGGACCCGCTCGATGAGCTGGGTGGCCTCCGGTCGCCCGGCGCCTCGGTAGGCGCCGACGGTGGTGTTGTTGGTCATCACGGTGACGCCCTCGAAGTGCACCTTGGGGATGTCGTAGACACCGACCGACATCATCTGGGTGAGCATCGGCAGGATCGCCCCGATCGACGGGTAGGCGCCGGCGGCCGCGGCGACGTTGGCGTCGAGCCCGACGATCTTGCCGTCACCGGTCAGGCCGAGCTTCGCCGTCATCACGTAGTCGCGCCCGTGGACCAGCGACAGCATGTCCTCCGACCTGGTGGCCACCCACTTGACCGGCCGCCCGAGCGCCCGCGCCGCGGCGGCGGCCACGAGGTACTCGACGTACACGGCGGCCTTGGGGCCGAACCCGCCGCCGACCCACGGGCACACCACGCGCAGCAGCTCGGGGGCCAGCCCGAGCGCCGGGGCCAGGGCATCGCGGGCCGAGTGGGGCGCCTGGTGCGACACCCAGAGGGTGATGCCGCCTTCGGGCTCACCCGGCACGGCGAGCACGCCGTTGTTCTCCATCGGCGCACCGAGCAGTCGCTGGCTGACCATCGTCACCTCGGCCACGACATCGGCGCCCTCCAGCGCGTCGACGTCCTCGCCGAACTTCGTCCCGAAGCAGATGTTCGAGCCGTGCTCGGGGAACAGGAGCGGCGCATCGGACGCGAGGCCCTCGGCCGCCGTCATCACGAGCGGGAGGGCCTCGCACTCGACGACCACCGCCTCGGCGGCGTCGATCGCCTGCTGGCGCGTCTCGGCGACGACGGCGGCGACGACATCGCCGACGAAGCGCACCCGGTCCTTGGCGAACACTGGCCGGGCCAGCGCCGGCGGCATCATCGGGAACAGCAGGAACGGCTCCAGCCCGAGGTCGTCACCGGAGTACGTCGCCAGCACGCCCGGCATCGACGACGCCGCCGCGACGTCGACCGACGCCAACGAGGCATGGGCGAACGACGAGCGCACGAAGCTGACGTGGGCCGTGCCCGGAACGTCGAGGTCGTCGACGTACTTGCCCGCTCCGGTCAGCAGGTCCGGGTCCTCGAGGCGGACCACGGCGTTGCCCAAGATCGATCCCGACGTTGACATGTGGATCCCCTGTCTCCAGCCCCCGCGCCGAGATGGCGCCTGCAGCTCCCATCCTGGCAGGTCGGGACGGGCCTCCCGGCCGGATCAGTTGACCTGCCGCTCGCTGGCCTTCCCAGAACGGGGCGCGGAGCTTGAACTTCTGCAGCTTGCCGGTGGCGGTGCGGTCGAGGGCGTCGCGGAACTCGACGCGCTTCGGGCACTTGTATCCCGCCAGCTTCCCGCGGGTCCAGGCGATGACGTCCTCCGCCGAGACATCGCTCCCCGGCGTCGTGACGACGAGCGCCGTGACCAGCTCGCCCCACTTCTCGTCGGGGATGCCGATGACGGCGACCTCGGTGACGTCGGGATGCTGGAAGATGGCGTCCTCGACCTCGATCGAGGAGACGTTCTCGCCGCCGGAGATGATGACGTCCTTCTTGCGGTCGGAGATCGTGACGTACCCGAACTCGTCGATCGACCCGCCGTCTCCGGTGCGGAACCAGCCGTCGACGATCGCCCCGGCCGTGGCCTCGGGCTGGTTCCAGTAGCCCTCCATCACGACGTTGCTGCGGGCGAGGACCTCGCCCTCGGTGTCGACGGCCATCTCACAGCCGATCGCCGGTGCCCCGGCGCGGTTCAACTTGACGGCCCGGTCGGCGGGCGAGAGGTCGTCGAACTCGGCCCGCGTCCGGTTGATCGTCAGCAACGGCGATGTCTCGGTGAGGCCGTAGATCTGGTTGAACTCCCACCCCAGCTCCGTCTCGACGCGCTCGATGGTGCGGGTCGGCGGCGGCGCGCCGGCGACGACGATGCGGACTTGGCCGCGGCCGGGGATCTCGCCCTCCCATTGGCTCGCCGCATCGAGCACCATGTTGACGACCGCCGGGGCGCCGCACATCAGCGTCACGCCATGGCGCTCGACGCGGCGCAGGATCTCGGCGCCGTCGACCTTGCGCAGCACGATGTGCTGACCACCCATGCCCGTGACGGCGTAGAGCATCCCCCAGCCGTTGCAATGGAACTGGGGCAGCGTGTGCAAGTAGACGTCGCGGTCGGTGACGCCCATGTGCCACCCGAACGTCGTGGCGTTGAGCCAGATGTTGCGGTGGGTCAGTTGCACACCCTTCGGTCGGGCCGTCGTGCCCGACGTGTAGTTGATCGTCGCCGTGGCATCCTCGTCGCCCTCCCACGGCGCCGGCTCGACCCCGAGGCGCATCAGCTCGTCGTCGCTCTCGGCGCCGATCACGTAGCGCCGCTCGCACTTCACGCTGGACAGGGCGTCGTCGAGCTCGGGGTCGATGAGCAGCAACCGGGCGCCGGAGTGCTCGACGATGTAGCCCACCTCCTCGGCGACGAGGCGGAAGTTCACCGGGACGAGGATGCGGCCGGAGCCGGACACGCCGAACAGGGCCGTGACCAGCCGCGCCGAGTTGTGGCTGACCATGGCGACGCGCTCGCCGGCGCCGATCCCGAGCTCGTCGAGGCCCGCGGCGATCGCCCGCGCCCTCGCCGCGACGTCACGGTAGGAGAGCGTGCCCCACGACTCGGCCGGCTGGTCCGGCTCGTCGACGATGCCGGCCCGGTCGGGGTACAGCAGCTCGGCGCGGCGGATGAAGTCGTTGACGGTCAGTGGGACCTTCATGGCTGTCTCCTCATGGTGCGGGAGCGACCAGCTCCCACGGGCGGTTGCGCTCGACGAGCCTGGCCAGGTCGAGCAGGAGGGGCTCGGTGAAGTGGCGGCCGATGACCTGCAGGCCGACCGGCAGGCCGTCGACGTGGCCGGCCGGGATGGAGATCGCCGGGTTGCCGTGGAGGTTGGCGGGGAAGGTCAGCTTGCCGTTGTTGCCGACACCCGCCTCGGTGCCGCCGAAGGTGTCCGGCAACGGCCCGTCGGCGGCGAACGCCACGTCCGGGTTGCTGGCGGTGATCACCAGGTCGACGCCGTCGACGGGGTCGAAGATCCGCGCCATGGCCTCGTTGACCTCCATCCGGCGGCGTTCGATGATCGCTCGGGAGGTGGCGTCGTAGACGCCGGCGGTCCGTTCCAAGCCGCTGCGGATCTCCGGCGTGAGATCCTCGGCGCACGCCGGCCAGCGGTCACCGAGCTCGGCGGCGATGCCGATCATCCCGCTGACCGACCAGGCCCGGCCCATGCGCGGCAGGCCGGTGTCGACACCGTCGACGGGCACCAGACCGGCATCGGCGATGAGGTCGTCGGCGGCACCGCTGAGGAGATCCCACATGGCGGGCGAGACGACGGCGCTGCCCCAGTCCTCGACGACCGCGACGCGCAGCCCGCGCAGCTGCTCGGTGAGCGTCCCGAGGCCGGCCTCCCAGCCCTCGACACGCGGCAGGCTCAGCGGGTCGCGCGGGTCGTGACCATTGGCGACGTCGAACCATCGCGCCACGTCGCGCACCGAGCGGGCGAGGCAGCCGACGACGACCGTGAGGTTGCCGTACATGGCGTTCGGCGACAGCGGGATGCGGCCGAACGTGGCCTTGAGCCCGACGAGGCCGCAGAACCCGGCGGGGATGCGGATCGAGCCGCCGCCGTCGCCACCGGTGGCCAGCGTCAGGATCCCGCCGGCGACGGCGGCCGCCGAGCCACCGGACGAACCGCCAGGCGTGCGGTCGAGCTGCCACGGGTTGGCGGTCGTGCCGTGCAGGTGGGTGCGCGTGACGTTGACGCCGCCGAACTCCGAGGCCGTCGTCTGCCCGGCGAGCACCCCGCCGCCCTGGTCGCGGATGCGCTGGACCATCGTCGACGTGGCCGTGGCGATCTGATCGGCGAACGGCACCGAGGCATGGGTGTACGGCCACCCGGCGACCTCGTCGAGCTCCTTGACGCCGATCGGGACGCCGCCGAAGGGCAGGGAGACATCGGCGACACCGGCCGCGATGGCCGCCCGTTCGCGGTCGACGTGGCTGAAGGCGTTCAGCGGGCTGGCGTCGATCGCCGTGAACACCGCCTCCAGCTCCTCGACCGGCGAACGTTCGCCCCGCCGGAAGGCGTCCACGAGCGAGCAGGCGTCCCCAGTCCACGGCGTGTCGCCCATACGCCCGGAACGTAGTCGCCGCACCGGCGCGACGGGGAACGAAGCCAGGCGGCGCACCGGCCCCGAATACCATCCGGGCCCGATGGACACCCGCACGTTCCTCGGGCTGGAGCCCACACACAACCGGTTCCGCTGGAAGCTGCCGGTGACGACGGGCATCGCGACCGGGGGTGACTTCCTGTTCGGGGGCGCCGGGCTGGGGGCGGCGATCGCCGCCATGGAGGGCACGTCGGGGCGCTCGACGATCTGGGCGGCGGGGCAGTACCTGTCCTACGCCCGCCCCGGGGAGGTGGTCGACATCGATGTCGTCCTCGCCGTCGAAGGGCACCAGATGACCCAGGCCCGCGCCGTGTGCCACGTCGCCGACCGGGAGATCCTCACCGTCAACGCCGCCCTCGGCGAGCGCCCGTTCGATCGGGCGGCGCAGTTCGAGCGGATGCCGCGCCACGTCCCGGCCCCGGACGACTGCCCGCCGCGGCCGCTGCGCACCGACCCGGGGGCCACGATCAACGCCCGGCTCGACCAGCGCCTGGCGCAGGGTCGCGACCTCGACCGCCTCGACGGGACGCCCGGCGACGGCCGCACCGTGCTGTGGTCGCGGATCCCCGAGGTCCTCGACGGCGTCGACGGCGCGGCGCTGGCGGTCCTCGGCGACTTCGTGCCGATGGGCGTCGGCCAGGCGCTCGGCGTGCGAGGGGGCGGGAACAGCCTCGACAACACGCTGCGCATCGTCGACCTGGTGCCCACCGACTGGGTGCTGATGGACATCCGCATCCACGCCGTCGAGCGAGGGTTCGGGCACGGGCTCGTGCACATGTTCGCCGAGGACGGCACGCTGCTGGCGACGGCCAGCCAGAGTTGCATCGTCCGCTACTGGGCCGAGCCAACGGAAACCGAGGCGCCATCGGCTAGACACGCGTCATGACCCTTCCCGTCCGCCCCGGGATGACAGTGCCCCTGCCCGGCCCGCTCCACTCCCACCGCGACAAGCTCGTCGAGCTGGCCGATCTCGGCTACACCGACATCTGGTCGTCCGAAGCCGACGGGGCCGACGCCTTCACCCCGCTGGCCCTGGCGGCGGCCTGGGAGCCCCGGTTGCGCCTCGGCACGGCGATCGTGCCGGCCTACACGCGGTCGCCGGCCTGCCTCGCCCAGAGCGTGGCGACGCTGGCGGACGCCGCGCCAGGGCGCTTCGCCATCGGCATCGGGTCGTCGAGCAACGTGATCGTCGAGCGGTGGAACGGGGTGCCGTTCGTCGAGCCGTACAAGAAGGTGCGTGACGTCGTGCGCTTCCTGCGTGACGCCTTGAGCGGCGAGAAGGTTGCCAGGCGCTACGACACGTTCGAGGTCCAGGGGTTCCGGCTGGGCATCCGCCCCGAGCACTCGCCGCCGATCCTCGTCGCCGCCCTGCGCGAAGGGATGCTCCGCCTGGCTGGACGGGAGGCCGACGGCGTGATCATCAACTGGCTCGCACCGACCGACGTCTCGACCATCGCCAAGATCGTCAACGAGGCCGCCGGCGGTGCCGATCGGGAGGTCGTCGCCCGGATCTTCGTCTGTCCCAGCGAGAACGCCACGGTGGTGCGGGCGGCTGCCAAGTTCGCCGTGGCGGCCTACCTCAACGTCCCCGTGTACGCCGAGTTCCACCGCTGGCTCGGGCGCGGCGACCAGCTGCAGGGCATGTGGGACGCCTGGTCCGCCGGGGACCGCAAAGCGGCCGTGGCGGCGATCCCCGACGAGGTCGTCGACGAGCTGATCGTCCACGGGTCGCCCGAGGCCTGCCGCCGGCGCATCCAGGAGTACTTCGACAACGGCGTGACGACGAGCACGCTGGCGGTCATGGGCCTCGATCCCGACGTGGCGTTCTGGGACGCGGCGCGCCAGCTGGCGCCCAGCGCCACCTGACGGTCTGTCGGTGGTCAGGCCGCCGGACGGTGGCGGTCGCCGGACTGCTCGGTCGCCGGGGCCTCAGCGAGGCGGGCGCGGATCTCGGCGATGTGACGGAGACCGCGGCGACGGGTCGCCTCGTCGAGGCGGAACTGCACCGGCACGGCGGCCACGGGCAGCAGGGTGAGCTGCTCCGAGCCGTCCTGGGGGGTGGTCCTCGATGTCATGCCGTCATCATGAACGAGGGGTGTCACAGCCAACGCGTGTGCCCCTGAGCTGGGATGGACGCGCTCAGCTGGCGAGGGGAGGCAGGTTGAACCGCCGGCGGATCTCGGCCTGGATGGCGGCGATCGAAGCCGTGGCGTCGATGGAGGCGACGAACTCCTTGCGCTCGAACAGCTCGATCACGGGCTTGGTCTTCTCGTGGTAGTCGCGCAGCCTGACGGCGAGGGCCTCGGGATGGTCGTCCTCGCGCACGACGAGAGCGGAGTGGCAGATGTCGCAGATGTCGACCACCTTGGGGCGGTGGGCGAGGAGGTTCCAGTCCAACCCGCAGCCCGAGCACAGCCGGCGCGACAGCACCCGCTCGTGGACCACGACATCGGGCATCTCGAGGTTGATCACCCCGTCGATGTCGTAGCTCTCGAGGAAGAACTCCGCTTGCCTGGCGTTGCGCGGGAACCCGTCGACGATGAAGCCGTAGTTCCAGTCGTGCATCGCCAGCCGGTCGCGCATCACCGACTCGACCATCTCGTCGTCGACGAGCAGGCCGGCGGCCATGATCCTGCGGACCTGGGCGCCGAGCTTGGTGTGGCGCTGGACGTGCCAGCGGAGGATGTCGCCGACGCTGAGGTGCACCAGGTCGAGGTCGTTGGCCAGCAGCTCGGCCTGCGTGCCCTTGCCGCTGCCCTGGACCCCCATGATCACGAACTTGCGCACGTCGCCAGCCTGGCAGATCGAGATGAGGGCGTGGTGAGAGCTGGGGTTACTCGATGCCCTTGCGCTGACGGCCGAGCGCCCGCTCGATCTCCCGCTTGGAGTCGCGCTCGGCGATGGCCTGGCGCTTGTCGCCCTTCTGGCGGCCCTTGGCCAAACCCAGTTCGACCTTCACCCGACCGTCCCGGAAGTAGAGGCGCAGGGGGACGAGCGCCAGGCGCTCCTGGGCGATGCGCGCCTGGAGGCGGTCGATCTCGTCGCGGTGCAGCAGCAGCTTGCGGCGGCGGTCGGGGTCGTGGGCACCGATCCCGTTGGCGAACTGGTACGGGGCGATGTGGACGCCTTCCAGCCACAGCTCGCCGTCGGCCCAGCGGGCGAAGGCGTCGGCCAGCTGCACCTGGCCGAGGCGGAGGCTCTTGACCTCGCTGCCCTGCAGCACGAGACCGGCCTCGACGTTGTCGAGGACGCTGTAGTCGTGGCGCGCCCGCCGGTTGCTGGCGATCGACGTCGTGCCGTCGCGGGCGGGGGATCGGGCGCTCATGGGGCAGGTCAGGGTAGCGCCGGTGTCCGGGCCCGGCCGTCGCACCAGCCTCGAGAGGTCACCGCTACCGTGCGGACCGTGCTGGAGCTCCCCCAGGCGGTCGTCGACGACATCGTCGCCCTGGCGACCGAGGGCTACCCGTACGAGGCTTGCGGCCTGCTCGCCGGCCCGGCGGGGGGCGACACCGTGACGCGGTTCTATCGCTGCCGCAACGCCGCCGAGTCGGCCCGGGTCTACACCGTCGATCCCGGCGACCACCTGCGCGCCGAGCGCGACGCCGAGGATCACGGCTGGGAGATCGTCGGGGTCCTGCACAGCCACACCCACACCGAGGCTGCCCCGAGCCCGACGGACGTCGCTCAGGCGCCGGACCCCAGCTGGCACTACGCCATCGTCAGCCTTCGCGACGAGACCCCGTCGCTGCGCAGCTGGCGCATCGTCGACGGCACGGTCACCGAGGAACCGGTCGCCACCGTGTGACGGGCGCGCCTCCCAGGGATGGAGGCTGCCCTCACCGGCCGGTAGAATGTTGACCAATTCCATCGACCATGTCGGGTTACGACGTCGGAAGGGCGTAGCGGATGATGCTCACCATCGCCAGCGTGAACGACAGCGTGCTCGACCTCATCGGTCACACGCCGATGGTCGACGTCTCGGCGCTGTCGCCGAACCCCGACGTGCGGATCCTCGCCAAGCTGGAGAGCCAGAACCCCTTCGGCTCGGTCAAGGACCGCATCGCCAAGGCGATGATCGAGGACGCCGAGAAGCACGGCCACCTGCACCCGGGGCAGACCATCGTCGAACCGTCGTCGGGCAACACCGGCATCGCCCTGGCGGCGATCGCCCGCCTCAAGGGCTACCCGATCAAGATCCTCCTGCCGGAGAACGTGTCCATCGAGCGTCGCCAGATGCTCGAGGTGTTCGGCGCCGAGGTCATCCTCACGCCGGGCGCCGAAGGCTCCAACGGGGCCGTGCGGCGGGCCGAGGCGCTGGCCGCGGAACACCCCGAATGGTGCTTCCTCTACCAGTACGGCAATGACGCCAACCCGCGAGCCCACTACGAGGGCACGGGGCCGGAGATCTGGCAGGACTGCCCCGAGATCACCCACTTCGTCGCCGGTCTGGGAACCAGTGGCACGCTGATGGGCACCGGCCGCTTCCTCAAGGAGCAGAACCCGGAGATCAAGGTGATCGCCGTCGAGCCCCCGCTCGGCGAACGTGTCGAGGGCCTGCGCAACCTCGACGAGGGATACATCCCGCCCGTGTTCGAGAACTGGCACGGCGGTGACCTCCTCGACCGCAAGCGCGTCGTGCGGCCGCGGGAGTCCATCGAGTGGACCCGCCGGCTCGTCGAGCACGGTGTGTTCGCCGGCCTGTCCGCCGGCGCGGCGATGGCCGGGGCGGTCAAGGTGGCAGCCGAGATCGACCGCGGGGCGATCGTCTTCATCGTCAGCGACGGTGGCTGGAAGTACTTGTCGACCGGCGCCTACACGGCGGATCTGGACACCGCCGAAGCCGCCGCCGAGCAGGTCATCTACTTCTGACCCCCTCGGCACGAGGTGGCGAGCCAACCAGTGGTGCTGCGCGACGTCGACGGTGCTGCGGGTGCCATCTGTGAGGACATCCTGCGGCTGCTGCCCGAGTGGTTCGGGATCCCCGAAGCGAACGCGGATTACGTCGCCACCGCCGAGACCTCCCCCGGCGTGGTCGCCGCCATCGGCTCGGACGACGTCGGGATCACGACCGTGAAGCAGCACAGCCCCTTCGCCGCCGAGATCTACCTCATGGCGGTCAAGCCCGCGCACCACCGGCACGGGATCGGTACGCGCATGCTGCGCCACGTCGAGGCGCGCCTCGCCTCGATCGGTGTGGAGTTCCTGCAGGTCAAGACGCTCAGCGCGAGTCGCGAGGACGTCGGCTACGACAAGACGAGGCGGTTCTGGCTCGCCTCCGGCTTTCGGCCGCTCGAGGAGTTCCCGACGCTGTGGGGCCCGGCCAACCCGGCACTCCAGCTGATCAAGATCGTCCGCGGATAGGTCGGCGAGACCTGCTGCGTCTCGAGGTTGGTGGTCGTACGGTCGGAGTGTGCGCCGCCGCGCCGCTCATCGACTCAACGCTCGCCAGGTGAACCTGCTGCTCGAGGTCGCCGTGATCGGCGCCTTCGTCACCGGGGTCACGTCGTGGGCGGTGGGCAGCGGGTGGAGCCGCTGGTGGACGGCAGCCCACGCCGTCTGCGGTCTGTCGTTGGTGCTGCTCGCCCCGGCCAAGCTGCGCGGCTCGGTGCGCCGCGGGATGCGCCGGCGTCGCCGCTCGAGGTGGTTGTCCGCATCGTTCGGTGTGCTCGTGCTGGCGGTGGTCGGCCTCGGCGTCGCCCACACCACCGGCCTGTGGTACGGGTACGGCTCCTGGTCGGCGTTGTGGACCCACGTCCTGGTCGCGTTCCTGCTCGTGCCGCTGTTCGTCTGGCACCTGCTGTCCAGACCCACGCGGGTCAGACGCGTCGACCTGGACCGCCGCATGCTGCTCGGCTCGGGCGTCGTGCTCGGCGCGGCGATGGTCGCCGTTGCCGCCGTCGAGGGCGTCTCGGCCGTGGTTGGTACCCCTGGCGGCCGGCGCCGGTTCACGGGGTCGCACGAGGTGGCGAGCTTCGATCCGGATGCCATGCCCACCGTGTCGTGGATCGACGACGAAGCACCCGACATCGACGAGGCGCTGTGGCCGCTGACGATCGGCGGCCGGCGCGTCGCCGTCGACGACCTGCGCGCCCGCACGCACCGCCTCGACGCCGTGTTGGACTGCACGGGCGGGTGGTGCAGCACACAGCACTGGGACGTGGTCGCCGTTGCCGACCTCCTGGGCGGGGCCGAGGGCCGCAGCTTCGAGGTGCGCTCGGCGACGGGGTACACCCGCCTGTTCCCGATGGCCGACGCCGAGCGGACCTTCGTCGCCGTGGGCTACGACAGCCGGCCACTGCGGCGCGGTCACGGCGCCCCGGTCCGCATCGTGGCCCCGCAACGACGGGGACCGTGGTGGGTGAAGTGGGTCGTCGCCGTCACGCCGTCGTCACGACCGTGGTGGCTCCAGCTGCCCTTCCCGGCCACCTGAGCGAGACTCGTCTTGGCGTCGATGAGTTCCCGGGACCGGCGGCGTCAGACTGGCGACCGAGCCGGCACGAGACCAGATGGAGGAACCGATGGCATTTCGACCGTACCTGTTCTTCGGCGGCAACTGCCGAGAGGCGTTCACGCGCTATCAGGAGATCTTCGGTGGTGAGCTGAATCTGGTCACCATGAAGGATGTCCCCGGCGAGCAGCCGCCCGCCGAGAAGGCGGACCTGATCATCCACGCCGCCCTCACCGGCGACGACGCCGTGTTGATGGGCTCCGACGATCCGATGTCCGATGACTTCGGACCGGTCGAGGGGATGATGGTGAACTACGACGCCCCCGAGCTGGCGGACGCCAAGCGGGTCTTCGACGCCCTCGCCGACGGTGGCAACGTGACCCAGGAGCTCGTGCCGACGTTCTTCTCCGACGCCTTCGGCATGTGCGTCGACCGCTTCGGCACGCCGTGGATGGTCGTCGGCCCCCCGTCGCAGCAGCCCTCCTGACGACTGCAACGATTGGTCGCCTCGCCTATCGGCTCGGCTCCGCCCGGCTCATCCGGTTTGGGCGATGGCGGCTGGCGCTTCGTCGGTTGTGATGGTCGGCGCGTGTCCCGCTCGAGACCGGCGGGGCACTGCCTGGGTGAGCCGCCGCCGTTCCCGCCCGCTCGGCGGCGGCTCCCCGCCACGGTGTTGCGGCGAGGAGCCACGGCCGACCCCCAGGTGATCGAAGGCGTCAGCGGGGGCGGTCGCCGATCACCGTGGCCCGCATCATGCGGCGGACGGCGGGGAAGTAGTCCTGGATGGCGTAGTGCTGGGTCGAGCGGTTGTCCCAGATCACGAGGGTGTCCGGTTCCCAGTGCAGGCGCATCTGGTACTCGGGGATCGTCGCCTGGCGCAGCAGGTAGGACATCAGGTCCATCTCCGCCAGCTTGAAGTCGAGTCCGAAACGGGGCTCGAAGGCGGCGGTGTAGTTGGCGAGGTGGGTGGTGAAGGCCTCGTTGACGTAGAGGATCTGCTCGCCGCTCTCGGGGTGGGTGCGGACGACAGGGTGGACCATCGGCGGGTACGTCTGGCGGTTCGCCTCCCGCTGGTCGGGCGCCATGCGCGATCCAAATGCGGGCATCAGGTCGTGGACGGCCTCGAGCAGGGCGAGCTGCGGCTTCAAGGAGTCGGGCAGGTTCTCGTAGGCCAGGGCCATGTTGACCCAGATCGTGTCGCCGCCGGAAGACGGGCACTCGACGCAGCGCAGCAGCGACGCCATCGAGGGAGTCGCCCGCCACGACACGTCGCTGTGGTAGATGTTCTCCGTCGCTTTGCTGGCGGCGTTGCCACCGAGCAAGACCAGTTCGGGGTGGTCCGGGTGGTGCGGGAACACCGGGTGCACCTCGAGCTCACCGAAGCGGCGAGCCAGGGCGACGTGGGCGGCGGGCGTGATGTCCTGATCGCGGAACACGAGCACCTTGTGCTGCACGAGCGCCTGGCGGAGGCCGGCGATGGTGTCGTCGTCGAGGGCGTCGTTGAGGTCGATGGCGGTCACCTCGGCGCCGATGGCCGGGGTGATCGGGCTGAGGCTGAAGGTCGCCCGAGGCGGAAGCAGATCCGCAGGCTGGGGGGAGGGGGCGGTGGCGGTGGGCATGTCGGCTCCTGTGTGGATGGAGAAGGTCGAGACCATCATCCGCGATCGGCTATCATGTGTCCAGTGCATTGTTCGCATCGATCCGATGCCTTGAAGGTATGACGATGGAGTTGCGCCGACTCCATCACCTGATCGCCGTCGCCGAGCACGGCAACTTCGGCCGTGCCGCGGCGGCGTGCTACATCACGCAACCCGCCCTCTCCCGCAGCATCCAGGCGTTGGAGGCCGAGGTCGGGGCCCCGCTGTTCGATCGCCGTCCGAGCGGGGTCGAGCTCACCGACATGGGGCGCCTGTTGTTGCGCCACGCGACGGCCCTCGAGGCCGGCGCCCGCGACCTCGACCGGGAGATCCGCCTGGCCAAGGGCCTCGAGCTCGGCGAGCTCCGGATCGGGGTCGGTCCATGGGGTGGCGCCGTGCTCGTCGCTCCGGCGATCGGTCGCCTCCACTCGCGGCATCCCGGACTGCGGATGCGCGTCGTCGTCGCGCCATGGCGTGAGCTCCCGGCCCGATTGCGGGCCCGAGATGTCGACATCATGGTCGGAGGGCTGGCCGAGATCGAGCAGCTCGACGAGTTCGAGATCCTCGGCTTGTCGGAGCACGCGATGGTCGTTGTCGGGCGCGCCGGGCACCCCCTGACCACCGCCTCCGACGCGACCCTCAGCGACGTGTTCGGGTTCCCGATCGTCGGTCCGGGGATGGATTCCGACGCCGCCGAGCTGTTGCTCGGGCTGGCGAGTGCCGCCACCGACGAGCAGGCACACCCGACGACGGGGACGGAGCTCCTCACCATCGAGTGTGACAGCTCCGATGTCCTCAAGCGGATGCTGATCGACTCCGATGCCTTGACGTTCATGCCCCGCTTCGTCGTCGACGACGATCTGCGCCACGAGCGGCTGGCCATCGTCGCCGGCGTCGACCTCGGCCTGCGCGTGCGCTTCGGCGCGGCGTGGCTGCGCGGCCGGACCCTCGGCGGTGCCGGGACGACGTTCCTCGAGCTGTTGCGGGCCCACGACGAGGGCTGGTCCGGCGCGGTCTGATGGGACGAACGGGAGGCTGACCGACAGCGCCGGCCTGGGGATGCCCGGCTGGGGGGAGGGCGGCATGCGACGATGGACCGATGAGCGAGCGAGTCTTCGAGCGAGCGAATCAGTGTGACGGCGCCGAAGGCTCACTGGTGCACCAGGCCCGAGCGGTGAACGACCTCCTCCCCCCATCATTGGTGCACCAGTGAGCGAGCGAGTCTTCGAGCGAGCGAATCAGTGTGACGGCGCCGGAGGCTCACTGGTGCACCAGGCCCGAGCCGTGAACGACCTCCTCCCCAGAGAATTGGTGCACCAGTGAGCGATCGAGGCCCGTCCGGTCCGGATCCGGAGCCGACCGAGTTCTTCCCCCCGCTCCCGCCTGATGCCCCGCCGTCGGGACCGGCCGGCCTCCCGCCGCTCGGCTCCGAGCGCGACCCCGACCCGACGCGGGTGATGCCGCCGAGCGGCGGGCCGCCGGGGTACGACCCGACGAGCGCGATGCCCCCCACGGGCGGCCCGTACGATCCGGGCCCACCCTTCGGCGGCGGGCCGGGTGGGCCTGGTGGCCCGGGCGGCCCCGGCGGCGATGAGCCGGAGTTCACGCCCGAGCCGGTCCCCTGGTACCGCCAGCCGGGGCCGTTGGCCGCCCTCATCGCCGGGATCGCGGCGGTCGTCCTCGGACTGATCGCCCTGCTCGTGTGGACGGCCGACGACGACGAGACGTCGGACGACACGCTGCCGTCGCTGTCGACGTCGACGACCGAGGCGCCGACGACGACCGAGGCGACCGTGGCCTCGACCACGACGACGAGCACGGTGCCGGAAACGACGACGTCCACGACGACGACCACCACGACGACATCGACGACCAGCACGACGACCACCACCACCTCCCCGCCGACCACGGTGCCGGCTGCGACGACGACGGTCCCCGTGACGGCGCCGGCGGGCTCGACGGTGTGGGGCGTCATCGAGAGCAACGACAGCCTGTCGACGTTCGCCGAGGCGGTGCGTTGCAGCGGCGCCGAGGCGGACATCGACGTGCCCGACCCGCGCACCGTGCTGGCCCCGTCCGACGCCGCGCTGCAGGAGCTGGCCCAGCTCATCGAGAACTGCGATCAGGCGAACAACGCCGATCAGATCCGCTCGATCGTCGACTTCCACATCATCGATGCCGAGTTCACGGCCGCCGACATCGCCGACCTCGACGCCGTGCCGACGCTCGGCGGGGAGGTTCCGGTCAATGCCGACGGGACGATCGGCAGCAACGGTGCGCAGATCGTGTTCAGCGACGTCGCCGGATCGAACGGGTTCGTGCAGGTCGTCGACGCCGTGATCCAGCCCTGAGGAGCCGAGCCGCTAGGCGAGGAAGGCGTCAGGCCGCAGCGGCGGACTTGGCGGCCACGGCCACCGGCGCGACGGCGACGCGGGGCCGGCGGGGGAGGGCGAGGGCGACGACGCTGGTCAGGGTGCCGCAGGCGATGATCATCCACCACGCCCGCCGGAAGTGCGAGAGGGCGTCGGCTGCGGTGGCGCCGGCGATGAAGGAGACGACGAGGGCCACCCCGAACGTCGCCCCGAGCTGCCGCATCGTCTGGTTGACGGCCGAGCCGAGGGCGTAGCGGTCGGGGGGCAGGCCTTGCACGCTGGCGCTCGACAGTTGCGGCAGCGTGAGGGCGACGCCGAGCCCGGTGATCAGCCACGCCGGCAGCATCGACGTCGCGTAGTTCGGCGTCGGCTCCACGGTGGCGACGAGCATCACGCCCCCGAGGGCGTAGACGAGCCCGCCGGTGATGATCAACGGTCGCGGGCCGATCCGCGCCGCCAGCCGGCCGAAGCGGCGGGCGAGGAGCAGCACGACGAGCGGTCCAGGTGACATCGCCAGACCGGCCCGGACGATGTCCCACTGCCACACGGTCGTCAGGTACGTCACGTTGGCGAGGAACATGGCGGTGAACGAGAGGCCGAACGCCGCCGTGGCCAGGTTGCCCCAGCGGAAGCTGGCGATCCGGAACAGCGTCAGGTCGAGCGCCGGCGCGGGTTGCCGCCTGGACCGGACCACGAACGAGGCGGTCAACAGCACGCCGGCGGCGAGGGCGCCGACGGTGCGCGCGTCGATCCATCCCCAGACGTCGCTCTGCACGAGGGCCAGCGAGACCGCCGCCACGCCGGCCGCCAGGAGGGCCGACCCGACGAGGTCGGGAAACGGGCCGGGATCCGCCTCGCGGGACTCCTCGAGCACGCGGCGGCCGGCGACGATCGCCACGAGGCACACCGGCAGGTTGACGAAGAACACCCAGCGCCACCCGGCAGCATCGACGAGAAGCCCGCCGAGCGTGGGGCCGAAGGCGGCAGCCACGGCGCCCATCGACCCCCAGATGGCGACGGCGATCGGGACTCGTTCATGTGGCGTCGCCCGCAGCACGAGAGCCAGCGACGTCGGCGTGATCGCCGCTGCCCCCACCGCCTGCAGCAGGCGGGCGACGATCAGGAGCCCGGCGGTCGGCGCCAGCCCGCAGGCTGCCGAGGCGATCGTGAACAGGGCGAGACCCCACAGGAACACCGACCTTCGACCCCAGCGGTCGGCCAGGCGCCCCGCCGGGACGAGCAGGGCGGCGAACACCAGCGTGTATCCCGACAGGACCCATGACATCGCTGTCGTGCTGACGTCGGGGAACGACGCCTTGATGTCGTTGAAGGCGACGAAGAGGATCTGCGTGTCGAGGAAGACCATGAAGATCCCCAACCCGGCGACGAGCAGGGCGCGCTGGGCACGGGCGGCATCGGGCACGGGCAAGTCTGGCAGCACCTCGGTATAGAAATTCAACTAGACGGTTGAAGTCAAGAAGTGTTCGGGGATAGGGTTTGTGACATGGGCCACCGGACCTACGACCAGTACTGCCCGGTCGCCGCCGCTCTCGACGTCGTCGGCGACCGGTGGACGTTGCTGATCATGCGCGAGTTGCTGACCGGCGACCGTCGCTTCACCGACCTGCGCCGGGCACTCCCCGGCATCGCCCCCAACCTCCTCGCCGAGCGCCTGCGCGACCTCCAGTCCGAGGGCATCGTCGAGCACAAGGAGCTCCCGCCACCCGCGGCCCGCACGGTGTACACAGCGACGGCCGAGGGCCGCGCACTCGTGCCCGTGCTGCAGGCGCTGGCCCGGTTCGGTGTCGCTCGACTGGGTCCGCCGGACGAGGCCGAGCCGCTGCCGCGCATGGCCGTGTTCGGGATGCTGACGCCGTTCCATCGGCCCGAGCCCGAGGGCGCCCGCTTCCACGCCCGGCTGGCCATCGACGGCGAGATCTACGACCTCGTCACCGACGGCGCCAGGCTGTCGACCAGGCGCCGGCCTGCCGACGACCCGGACGTCACCGTGCACACGACCGCCCGTGACATCGTGGCCGCCCGCCAGGGCCGCCGGCCGCTCGGACCCGTCGCCGGCGACGCCGACGTCGAGCGCTTCGCCCGACTGTTCCAGCTGGCCTGATCGGAGCACCGGACCGGGCGACGGGGTGCGGACGCCGTAGCCTGGCGGGCCGTGGATCGGCCGATCGGGATGTTCGACTCCGGCTTCGGGGGCCTGACCGTCGCCCGCGCCGTGATCGACCTCCTGCCGGCCGAGGACATCGTCTACATCGGCGACACCGGCCGCTACCCCTACGGGCCCAAACCGCTGGCCGAGGTGCGCCACTACGCCCGTCAGCTGGCGTGGAGCCTGGTCAAGGAGCATGAGGTCAAGGCGCTCGTCGTGGCCTGCAACACCGCCGCGGCGGCCGGTCTCGACCAACTGCGCGAGGAGATCCCCGTCCCGATCCTCGACGTCATCGGTCCCGGGGCGGCGGCCGTCGTCGAAGCCACGGCGACAGGGCGGGCCGGCGTCATCGGCACCGTCGGGACGATCGCGTCCGGTGCCTACCTCCACGCCGTCTCCGATTCGGCCGCCGTCGCCGGTGTCGAGGTCGACCTGACCTCGGCCGCCTGCCCCGGTTTCGTCGAGTTCGTCGAGCGCGGCCAGACGTCCGGTGACGAGGTCACCGTCCTCGCCGAGCGGTTGCTGGCTCCGGTGCGCGCGGCGGACGTCGACGCCCTGCTGCTCGGCTGCACCCATTACCCGTTCCTCGCCCGCGTGATCGGCGACGTGATGGGCCCGAACGTGACGCTGGTCAGCTCGGCCGACGAGACGGCCTTCGCGGCGCGTCCGCGTCCTCGGCGACCTCGGCCTGCTGCGCACCGCCCCCGGCCAGGGCGCCCACCGGTTCCTCTCGAGCGGGGACATCGACACGTTCCGCGAGCTCGGCGCCCAACTGCTCGGACCCGAGCTGAACCACACTGGCCGCTGGGTACCTCCCACCGTTTGACCGATCCGAAAGGACCCCCATGCCCCGCCCCGACGGCCGCGCCCCCGAAGAGCTCCGCCCGATCTCCTTCGAGCGCGACTTCACCGAGATGGCCGACGGGTCCTGTCTCGTCTCGTTCGGCCGCACCCGTGTGCTGTGCACGGCGTCGATCGCTGACGACGTGCCGCGTTGGATGCGGGGCACAGGCAAGGGGTGGGTCACCGCGGAGTACTCGATGCTCCCCGGCTCGTCGCCCGAGCGGGTCGACCGCGAGGCGGCGCGGGGCAAGCAGAGCGGGCGCACGGTCGAGATCCAGCGCCTCATCGGGCGCAGCCTGCGGGCGGCCTGCGACATGACGGCGCTCGGTGAGCGCCAGGTGGTCGTCGACTGTGACGTGTTGCAGGCCGACGGCGGCACGCGCACAGCGAGCATCTGCGGCGGCTACCTCGCCCTCCACGATGCCCTGACTCGTCTCATGGTCGGCCGCAACCTGACCATCCACCCGTTGCACTCGTACTGCGCGGCGATCAGCGTGGGCATCGTCGGCGGCGTGGCCGTGCTCGACCTGCCCTACGCCGAGGACAGCACGGCCGAGGTGGACATGAACGTCGTCATGCTGCGCTCGGTCGCCGGCGGCGAGCCCCGGTTCGTCGAGGTGCAAGGGACGGCCGAGGGGATGGCCTTCACACGAGCCGAGCTCGATGACCTGCTCGCTCTCGCCGAGCTCGGACTGGTGGAGATCGCCGAGCTGCAGGCCGAGATGGTGTCCGTCCCGCCCGCGCCGCGCCGTTCGTGAGCGAGCGAGTCTGCGAGCGAGCGAACCATCAAGCACGGTCTTCGGCTCATTGGTGCACCATCCCCGGACGGGACCCGTCGCACATCGACAGGGTGCACCAATGAGCGAGCTGACGCTCGTGTGCGCGTCGGCGAACCCGGACAAGGTCGCCGAGATCCAGGCGATCCTCGGCGAGCTCGTCGAGCTGCGACCTCGGCCGGCCGACGTTCCCGACGTCGTCGAAGACGCCGACACCCTGGAGGGCAACGCCCGCCTGAAGGCGGCAGCCATCGCCGCAGCCGCCGGCACGGCGGCCGTCGCCGACGACACCGGGCTGGAGGTCGCCACCCTCGGCGGTGCCCCTGGCGTGCGCACCGGCCGCTACGCCGGCGAGGACGCGACGTACGCCGAGAACCGCACCGCGCTGCTGGCTGCCCTCGAAGGGAGGCCCGACCGTCGGGCCCGGTTCCGCACCGTGGCGATGGTCGTCTGGCCCGACGGCCGGGAGCTGGCGGCCGAAGGCGTCTGCGACGGGACGATCGCTGGTGCCGAGCGCGGCGAGCGGGGGTTCGGCTACGACGCCGTGTTCGTCCCCGACGACGGAGACGGCCGCACGTTCGCCGAGATGACCGAGGCGGAGAAGCACGCCATGTCGCACCGCGGGCGGGCGTTCAGGGCGCTGCTCGGGCGACTCGCTGCACGGTGACCAGCAAACCCCGGTGGTCGCTGCCGGGCACGTCGAAGTCGACGGTGTCGAGGATGGCGAGCCCGTCGTTGGCCAGGGCGTGGTCGAGGCGGACGAATGGCGGATGCCACCGGAACGCGAGATGCCACTGGTCGGTGGGCCATGAGCACGACAGCCCGCGGCCGACGGCGATGTGGGCGTCGCGCCACCCGCCGCGGCTCAGCAGGCGGCGGAACTCGGGGTGCCACCACCCGGCGTTGAAGTCCCCGGTCATCACCGCCGGCTGGTCGACGGGCAGTGCACCGAGGCGGTCGAGGTCGGACAGCCATTGCTGGTGGTGGTCGATCGGGCTCTGGGTGTGGACGACGATGACCTGAATCGTCCCACCGGGGGCCGCGACGTCGGCGACGACGGTGTGGTGCTTGGTGCGCGCCGTGACGCGCTCGGTGACCGGGTACCGGCTCCACAGGCCCGTGCCGCTGGCGTGCCGGGCGGGCAGCTCGATGCGGTAGGGGTACTCGGCGGCGAGCGCCGAGGCATGCAGACGTGCCGCGTGCGACGGCGTCAGCTCGCTGAAGGTGATGACGTCGGCGTCGAGTGGGGCGAGGCTCGCCGGGACGTCGGCGACGCGGTGGTTGATGTACAGCAGGTTGGCGTGGACGATCGACAGGGGCCGGGACTCAGGGTCGACGGCCGTCTGGGGACGACGCACCAGGAGCGGCCTGGCCATCGCCGCCCCGGCGGCGCCGACGGCGGCGGAGGCGATCGCCAAGCGGCGATGACCCGTGGCCGCGGCGCGCAGGGCGAGCGGGGCGGCCGACAACGCCGCCCACGGCATCAGCGACTGGATCGCCGTCACGAACCGGCCTCGTCCGCTGCCGACCCACGGGCTGACCGCGGTGAGCGTCGCGGCGCCGAGCGCCAGCCAGGCGAGCTGTTCGCGGCGGCGGGTCATCCCCAGCCGCGCAGGTCGATCGCCCAGCGATCAACGACGTCGTCGCCGTCGACGAGCCAGGCGACCTCGTGCATGGTCATCGTCGGATCGACGTGGGCAGGGACGACGCGGACCCGGTCGCCGACCGCCGGCCGCTCGTCGCCCGCGGCGAAGGTGACGTGCTCGTCGCTGCAGAACCACACGGTCGATCCGGGGATCGACGGGTTGCCGTGGTCCATGCCGAGGGCCTTCAGACCGACGTCGGCGACGGCGTGGCGGGGGCGCACGGAGATCACCGTGCCGACGATGAACAGCGCCTGTCGGAAGGGCAGGCCGAGCTTGCCGTAGGCCGTGTCCATCAGGGCGTAGCTGCCGGCCTGGATCTCGTTGACGCCGGTCGAGGCGTGGAGGTCGTAGGTGCCGGTGCCTCCCGCCGAGACGATCGTGCCGCCGACGTCGGCATGGGCGGCGACGAGGGCCGCCATCGCCGCGGCGACCTCCACCCGCTGGCGCTCCCGGTCCTCGACCGCCATCAGGTGGCCCTCGTAGCCCATGACGCCGCGGACCTCCAGGCCCTTGGCGCGGGCGAGGTCGGCGAGCCGGCCGGCATCGGCCGGGTCACAGCCGCAACGCGGCAGGCCGACGTCGACGTCGACGAGGCAGCGTCGCAGCCCGGCGTCGGCCGCGGCGGTGACCGTCGCCTCGCTGTCGACGGCGACCGTGATGCTGACATCGTCACCGAGCGCCGCCAGGGCGGCGAGTCGGCGCGGGTCGACGACCTCGTTGGCGATCAGGAGGTCAGCGCCGAGACCGGCCGCGGCGAGGCCGACGGCCTCGCGGGGCGTGGCGCACGTGAACGCCTCGTGGCCGGCGGCGCGCTGGCGCGCCGCGAGGGCCGTGCACTTGTGGGCCTTGACATGGGGCCGCAGCGCGGCGCCCGGGTGCGCCGCGGCCATCGTCGCCAGGTTGGCGTCGAGCGCCCCGACCTCGATGACCAGCGCCGGCGTCGACAGTTCGTGGACCTGCATCGGCCGCCGAGTGTGTCATGCCCCTCGACGTCGTGCCGGCGGAGGGACTCGAACCCTCACTGTCGGGATCCTAATTCCCGTGCCTCCTGCCAGATTGGGCTACGCCGGCCGGCGCGTGGCTCCGCCACCACGTCTCGGTGACAGCATGGCAGTTCGGGCAGCTGGGTTGGCCGAATTCCCGAGGAAAGCGGACAGCCGCCGCAGCTCCGTTCAGCGGGCCGGGACCCAGGCCAACGTGAGAGTGGTGACCTTGACGTCGGTGCGTTCGAGGGCGACCGGCATCGAGGCGACCTGCTCGGCGCGGCCCATCCAGCGGGCGTCGATCTCTGCCAGCTCCTCGGCCAGCTCGGCCTCCAGCGCCTCGAGATCGGCCTCGAAGCGGGCAACCTTGTTCTTCGACGCCTCGACCCGACTGGCTGCCGCTGACGTCTTGCTGCCCCGGCCGGCCGCCCGTCCGAGCTGGCCGAGCAAGCCGCCCCGGGAGCGGCGCCCGCCGAGCAGCCCGCCGAGGATCGACCCGGCCGACGACAGCAGGTCGTCGCGCGCCCTGGCCCGATGCTGCTCCTCGGCGACGGTGGCGGCGTCGGAGGCGGCCTCGATCTGGTTGCGCAGCTTCGTCGCCTTCGCCTCGTAGCTGTCGCGCCGCTTCGCCAGCTCGGCATCGGCGCGCTCGTCGGCCACCTGCACGCAGCGGGCCGTGAAGTCCTCGACGCTCTCGCCGGGTCGGCCGTACAGCCCGAGCTCCGCGGTTGGTCGGGATCTCCAGCGTCCGGCTGCGGGTCAGGTGATCGACGAGGTCGCGCTGCAGCCCCTTCCAGAACGTCGCCTGTGCGATCGGCGCATCGGTCAGCCGGTAGCGGCAGTCGGCCGGTGCGGCGTCGCGCAGGTCGCGGTCGTCGTAGTCGACGTTGACCGCCGTCGTGACGTCGACGTGGCTGACGAGTGGGAACAGCACCGCTTCGTACTCCTCGTCGTGCACGAGATCCGCCTTGGCGTCGTCGTAGCGCAGCGCGACGCGCGCGACGACCGCCGCGGCGTGGGTCGTCTCGCCCGGCTCAGCGCCGACGGACGGCAGCCACGGTGCCGCGGGATCGACCCAGCGAACGGCAACGCCGCCGCCGACCTCCGGCATGACCGGCGTGACGTCGGCGTCGTCGGCCGCGGGTGCGGAGGCCACCGCCGGAGCCGGCGTCCGACGCCGGGGCTGTCGGGGCGACCTCCGGCGTGAGCCGCTTGATCTGCTCGCGGGTCATCGGGCCGCGCAGGTAGCTCATCGCCCAGCGCGTGGTGAACACCTCGGGGCGGTCCTTGCCGACCCGGCGCAGCACGAACTCCCGCTTGGCCAGACCGCTGATCGTGTCGCCGACGAGGGCGACGTCGACACCGCCGGCCGCTGCGCTCATCCCGTCGAGCAAGCGTTGCTTGTCCCGGTCGGTCTGCAACCGGCCGATCATCCACGTCCCGGCGTTGGACAGCGCCTTGTAGTCGACGTCGACGGGATTCTGCGTCGCCAGGACGACGCCGACGCCGAACGCCCGTGCCTGCTTCATCAACAGCATGATCGGCTTCTTGGTCGGCGGGTTGGCCGTCGGTGGGAGGTACCCGGCGACCTCGTCCATGAACACCAGTACCCGCAGGTCGGTCGTCCCACTCTGGCGGCGCATCCACGTGACGAGCTTGCCCAGCACGAGCGACGTCACGAACTGCCGCTCCTCGTCGGACAGGTGGGAGGTCGTGATGATCGCGCAGCGGCCCCGACCGTCAGGCGTGTACAGGAGCGACTGCACGTCGAGCGGTGCGCCGGCGCCCCAGGCGGCGAACGCCGGGGATGCGAGGAGCCCGTTGAGTTTGAGGGCCAGCTGCAAGCGGTCGTCCGGAGGGAAGAACAGGTCGAGCTCGAACACGCCGAGCTTGCGCAGCGGTGGCTGCTGGATCATCCCGACGAGCGCCGGCAGGTCGAGCGACGTGCCGGCCGACCAGGCGTGCTGGATGAGGTTGGTGAGGAGGATGTGCTCGCGGCTGGACAGCGGGTCGGCGTCCACGCCGACGAGGCCCAGCAGACCGGACACGAACCCGTCGATCTCGTCGACGATGATCTCGTCGTCGTCCGTCGCCGGCACCTGCAGCGACCCGACGATGTTCAGCGGGACTCCGGACTGCGAGCCGGGGGTGTAGATCGTGAAGTCGGTCGCTGCCCGCAGCGCGGCGATCTGCTCCGGGCCGTACCCCCACCCGCCAAGGCCCGTCCCGCCACCTCGTCGCCTCGGCGCTGGCGAAGTCGTCGGGGCTCTGTCCGGCGGCCTTCGCCTGGGCCTCGTCGATCCACGGGCGGAAGGCGGCCGGGGTCAGCTCGGGGAACGTCAGGCAGAGGTTCGTCAGGTCGCCCTTGGGGTCGATGAGCAGCGCCGGCAGCCCGCCCCGCAGGACCTCCTCGATGAGCACCACGCCGAGACCGGTCTTGCCCGAGCCGGTCATCCCGACGATCACACCGTGGGTGGTCAAGTCCTCCGTCTCGAGGCGCACGTCGTCACCCGTTCGCTCGTGCGTCGAGGGGTCGACGAGGCCTCCGAGGAAGAGCTCAGCCATGGCGGACAACGTAGTGAGCCACTCCGGAGTACGGTCGGCCGCATGGCGTTCCGGGGGTTCCCGCCCGAGGCGTTCGAGTTCTACGAGCGCCTCGAGGCGGACAACAGCAAGACGTTCTGGCAGGACAACAAGGCGACCTACGACGACGCCGTGCGGGCGCCGATGGCGGCGCTCTGCGACGAGCTGGCCGAGTACGGGCCGTTCCACCTGTTCCGCCCGTACAACGACCTGCGCTTCGCCAAGAACCGCCCGCCCTACAAGACGGCCCAGGGCGCGTCCTGCGAGACCGACGGCGGCAGCGGGTACTACATCCATCTGTCGGCCGAGGGGCTGATGACCGCGGCCGGCTGCTACGTCATGGCCAAGGACCAGTTGCAGCGCTTCCGCGAGGCGGTCGACGACGACGCCAACGGCACGGAGATCGCCGGGCTGGTCGCCGAGCTCGGGCGTCGCGGCTTCGACGTCGGTGCCCACGATGAGCTGAAGACGGCGCCGCGCGGCTACGCCAAGGACCATCCGCGCGTCGACCTCCTGCGCAGGTCCGGGTTGACGGCGTGGCGGACGTGGCCGGTCGCCCCGTGGATGCACGGCAAGCAGGCGGTGACGAAGGTGCGCAAGGCCTGGCAGACGGCGGCGCCGCTGTGCGCCTGGCTCGACACCCACGTCGGTCCGAGCACGATGGCCCCTGAGGCAGCAACGGCCCGCTGAACGGCACGATGTCACCGTGATCGACACCGCCGGTCCCCACCTGCACGCGCTCGAGAACCAGTTCGGCCTCGCCGACCGCGTCGTCGACGACGACGCCCTGGCCAACAGCGTCGAGCGCTTCCGCCGAGCGCGGCATCGTCCTGCCGACGTTCTCCGAGCTCGCCGACCCGACCACGATCGACCAGTCGCGCTTCGCTGACGCCGACCCGCAAGCGCCCGACCCGCGGAACCTGTGGCGCGTCCACTGGTACAACGACCTCGCCGGCCACCGCGTCGACGTGCCCGAGCACGTCGTCCTGCCGTCGTCGTTGACCGGGATCGAGAGTCCGATCATCGTGCTGTTCGGCGACCGCTTCCCGATGATCGCCGCCCACAAGGTCCTGGCGGCCTACGCCTGCCTCGCCCCGCGCATCGTCACCGGGCAGTTCGATCCGACGCGGCACCGGGCGATCTGGCCGTCGACGGGCAACTACGCCCGCGGCGGCATCGCCATCAGCCGGATCATGGCCAGTCGCGGCGTCGCCATCCTGCCCGAGGGGATGAGCCGAGAGCGGTTCGACTGGCTCGACCGGTGGTGCGACGACCCTGGCGAAGGACGTGATCCGCACGCCCGGCACGGAGTCCAACGTCAAGGAGATCTACGACGCCTGCAACGAGCTGGCGCGCGATCCGGGCAACGTGGTGCTCAACCAGTTCAGTGAGTTCGGCAACCACCTCGGTCACTACGAGGTCACCGGGCGGGCCTTGGAGCACGTCTTCGACACCGTCGCCGGCGGCTCGGGGATGCGCCTGGCGGCGTTCGTCTCGGCCACCGGCTCGGCGGGCACGATCGGGGCCGGAGACCGGTTGAAGGACACGTTCGGGACCCGCCTCGTCGCCGCCGAGGCGGTGGAGTGCCCGACGATGCTGGAGAACGGCTTCGGCGAGCACAACATCCAGGGGATCGGCGACAAGCACATCCCGCTGATCCACAACGTGATGAACACCGACGTCGTCGTCGGCGTGTCCGACCGGGCCACCGACGAGCTCGACCTGCTGTTCAACTCCGACGCCGGTCGGGCGTTCCTCGCCGAACGCAAGGGCGTCCCTGCCGATGTCGTCGAGGCGCTCGAGCACTTCGGCTTCTCCTCGACCTGCAACGTGCTCGCCGCGATCAAGACCGCCAAGCTGCTCGGGTACGGACCGGACGACGCGATCGTCACGGTCGCCACGGACGGTGGGGCGATGTACCCGAGTGAGCGGGCGTCGCTGCTCGTCGAGCGCTTCGGCGGCGAGTTCACCGACCTCGACGCGGCCGAGGTGTTCGGCCGCCACCTCGCCGACGTCGACACCGACAACATGATCGACTGCACGGCGCGCGACCGCACGCGGATCTTCAACCTCGGCTACTACACGTGGGTCGAGCAGCAGGGCACGCCGTTCGAGCTGTTCGAGCAGCGCCGAAGCCAGAGCTTCTGGCGCCACCTGCGGCGCTACGTCGGCGTGTGGGACGAGATGATCACCGAGTTCAACGCCCGAGTCGACACCCCGTGATGGTCGGCTGGCGGTGCGCCGTGTGCGGCGCGACCGTCGACATCGCCACGCCGCACCCGTTCCGGTGCCCCCGGGCGACGGACACCGACCGTCACCACGTGCTGCACCCGCTGACGATCGGGCCGGAGCCGGCTCCGCTCGACGACCCCAACCCGTTCGTCGCCTACGGGCCGCGGCTCGGCTGGTGGGCGTTCGCCAGGGCCAACGGGATGACCGAGCAGGCCTGCATCGCCCTGACCCGCGATGTCGCCGATGGCTTCGTCGTCACGCCGTTCGCCCCTTCCGAGGTGGTTTCCGCGGCGGTCGGCACGGAGGTGTGGGTGAAGGACGAGACCGGCAACGTCGGGGGCAGCCACAAGGGCCGGCACCTGGTGACGATCCTGCTGCACCTCCGCGCCGCCGAGGCCTTGGGGCTGGTCGAGCGGTCGCGCCGGCCGTTGGCGATCGCCTCGTGCGGCAACGCGGCGATCGCCGCCGCCACGCTGGCCGCGCGGGCGGAGTGGCCGATCGAGGTGTTCGTGCCGGAGTGGGCGGGCTCGAGCGTGCTCGATCTGTTGGCGTCGCTGGGTTCGTCGATCACCGTCTGCGAGCGGCGCCCGGATGATCCGGCGGGCGACCCGGCCGTGCTGCGGTTCCGCGAGGCCGTCGCCGACGGGGCGATCCCGTTCAGCGTGCAGGGGCCGGAGAACGCGCTGTGCCTCGACGGCGGGCGGACGATCGGCTGGGAGCTGGCCGATGCCGGCGCAGGGCTGGACCGGGTGGTCGTGCAGGTCGGGGGTGGGGCGCTGGCGGCGTGCACCGGCTGGGGGCTCGGCGCCGGTGTCCGGCTCGACGCCGTCCAGGCGGCCGGGTGTGCCCCGCTGGCGCAGGCCTGGCAGCGGATCGGCGAGCTCGGCCTGGCGCCCGACGACGTCCCGGCGCACTGGTCGCAGCTGATGACGCCGTGGCCCGAGCCGCACTCCGCGGCTGACGGGATCCTCGACGACGAGACCTACGACTGGCTGGCGGTCATCGACGTGATGCGGCGCTCCGGCGGCTCGCCCGTGGTCGTGCCGGAGACAGCGATCGCCCGGGCCCACGAGCTCGGCCGCGCCACCGGCATCCCCGTCAGCGCCACTGGCACCGCAGCCCTCGCCGCCCTCCTCCCCCCGACCGACCCACCCCCCTCCGCCCGCACGGCCGTGATCTTCTCGGGCGTCGACCGGTTTTGAACCAAAGTCAAGGCCACTTCTGGCCGCGAAATCCACGGAGAACGGCGGCCGGTGCCCAGCGACGAGTTCTCTGTGGATTTCACGGCCATTTCTGGCCTTGACTCCGGTTCAAAACCGACGCGGCCGCCGCCGCCGGTGCCGGTTGGTGCCCGCCGTGGCCGGGAGGTGGGGGCCGGTAGCCTGGCCGGCATGCCGGAGAGCTTCCCGTCTGTCAAGCCGCACATGTTGGAGGCCGGGATCGACCCCCGCGCCGACATCTTCAACCGCCTGCTGCGCAACCGGGTGATCATGCTCGGGGCGGCCGTCGACGACGACATCGCCAACCAGGTGTGCGCCCAGTTGCTGTACCTCGAGGGCGACGACGACGCCAAGGACATCTGGCTGTACATCAACAGCCCCGGCGGCTCCGTGACGGCGGGCATGGCGATCTACGACACGATGCAGTTCGTCGCCTGTGACGTCGCCACGGTGTGCCTCGGCCTGGCCGCGTCGATGGGCCAGTTCCTGCTCACCGCCGGCGCCGCCGGCAAGCGGTTCACGCTGCCCAACGCCCGGATCATGATGCACCAGCCGCTCGCCGGGCTCCGCGGCCAGGCGGCCGACATCGCCATCCAGGCCGAGCAGCACGCCTACACGAAGCGGCGCATGGCCGAGCTGATCGCCCAGCACTCCGGCAAGACTCTGGAGCAGATCCAGGCCGACTCCGAGCGCGACCGCTGGTTCACGGCCGAGGCGGCCGTCGAGTACGGCCTGTGCGACGAGGTCAAGACCCGCCGCGGCGAGATCGCCAACGTCGCTCACTGAGCGACGAGCTCAGCCGCTCGGCGGCACGGTCGAGGCTGGAGGCGGTGGCGCGGCCGCCGGCACGACCGTGGCGATCGGGCCGAGGTCGACGTTGCAGTTGGCGAGCAACCAGCTCCTGACGGCGACTGCCGACCGTTCCGTCGCATAGGCCCGGCGGATCGCCGCCTGCAGGGACGCCGGATCGTCCGGGATCACCGAGTTGGCCGTCTCGAAGTCGAGGATCAAGGCCTCCCAGTGCGGCTCGATGGCCAGCGGCGCGACCTCGCCGACTTGCCGGTAGAGGTCGAGGTAATCGTCGATGTCGTCGACGGTCTCCGGTGCCGCGAGCAGCGCGGCGCTGTTCTCCTGGACCTCGCTGCAGAACTGCTCGGCGTCACCTGGGCCGTCGTCGCCGCAGCCCACCAGCACGGCGAGCGCGCACGACAAGGGTCCGAGTGTTCGCCGCAGCACCCGGGGCAGTCTGGCACGGGGTCGCCGAGACCGACCAGCACCGTCGTCAGCCCTCGATCGTGGCGCCCGCTCGCCGACGAGGTGTCCCACGGCCCGTGACCGACGTGCCGCGTGGCGCACGGATCGCCTCGAGCACGTGCTCGAGCTCGTCGAGGTCGTGCCCGCTGACCACATCGTCGACGTGGGGCAGCGCCGCGGCCATGCCCCCGGTGAGCGGCCGGAACTGCGGGCTCTGCAGGCGGGGGTTGACCCACACGATGCGATGGGCGAGGCGGGCCAGCCGTTCCATCTCCCGACCCAACACGGCGGGATCCCCGCCTTCCCAGCCGTCGGACACGATGACCACCACGGCACCGCGGGCCAGCCCTCGGCGGGCCCACCCGTCGTTGAACGCCTTGATGGCGTCGCCGAGGCGGGTGCCGCCCGACCAGTCCGGGGTCGCCGCCATCGCCGCGGCCAGGGCGACGGCCGGCTGGGTCGTGCGCAGCTGGCGGGTGAGGCGGTGCAGCCGCGTGGCGAAGACGAACGCCTCGGCCCGCAGCGCCCGGACCGCCCCGTGCAGCAGGTACAGGTAGGCCCGGCCGTAGGCCTCCATCGATCCCGACACGTCGGCGATCAGGACCACGCGCCGCTGGCGGGTACGGCGCCGGCGGCGCACCAGCCGGAGCGGGTCGCCACCGGTGTGGCGGGCAGCCCGCAGCGACTGGCGGAGGTCGATCGCCTGACCCCGGACGGCGCGCCGGTGCCGGCGGCTACGGCGCTGCGGCGGGTCGAGAGCGAGGTCGTCCATCAGCGCCCGCAGCTGCTCGAGCTCGGCGGGCGTGCACGCATCGAACGGCGTGGTGCGCAGACGTTCCTCGGTGCTGGCGGCCGCCGTCGACGGGACGTCGTCGTCATCCGAGGGCGTGCTGCCGGGAGGCCCGGCAGCTGGCACTCCGACGGCAGGAAGCACTCGGGTGGCGGTCGGCGGGCGCGGGGCGGCGGGGGACGGCCGGCGGCGGATCGGCGGGACGTCCGGGTTGCGGGTGACGCCTGGGACGTCGACGGCGCCGCGAAAGACCCGATCGAAGACGCGGTCGAACGTCTCGATCTGCGCCTGTTCGGACAGCATCGTCACGCGGGCGCACCAGTACAGCTCGTCGACGCGACCGGGCCGGGTGGCCGCCAGGGCGGCGGCGAAGCGCCCACTCGTGGCCGGGGGAGACCGGCACGCCGGCGGCGTGCAAGAGGTCCCCGAACCGGCCGGCAACCTCCGCCAGGTCGACGATCAGCCCGGTGTCAGCCACCCACCACCCACGCCATGCCCCGCTGCCGGGCGACGTCGAGGTCCTCGCGGTACTTCAGCGCCGATCCGATGGTCAGGTCGGCGTCGTCAGGCGTGAGCTGCTCGATGCCGAGGACGTCGAGGGCGGCGACCCAGGCGATGGCCTCGGCGATGCCGGGCACCTTCTGCAGGTCGAGCGTGCGCAGGCGCCCGACGGAACCGCCGACCTGCTCGACGAGCGTCGTGCGGGCGGCGGGGACGCGCCGGCGGATGATGTCGACGGCGGTGCGCAGCGGCGGGTAGTCGATCCAGTGGTACAGGCAGCGCCGCTTGAGGGCGTCGTGGAGGTCGCGGGTGCGGTTCGACGTCAGCACGACGATCGGCGGGTGCACGGCCGTCATCGTGCCGAGCTCCGGGATCGTCACCGTCGACTCGGCCAGCAGCTCGAAGAGGAACGCTTCGAACTCGTCGTCGGCGCGGTCGATCTCGTCGATCAGCAGCACGACCGGTCGTGGCCCGGGGTGCTGGATCGCTCGCAACAGCGGCCTCCCGACGAGGTAGTCGGCGCTGAACAGGTCGTCGGTGGCGATGGTCCGATCGGCCGCTTCTGCGCTGCGGATCGCCAGGAGCTGGCGGGGGTAGTTCCACTCGTACAGCGCCTCGGCCGAGGTGATGCCCTCGTAGCACTGCAGGCGCACGAGCGGTGTGTCCAGCGCCAGCGCCAGCGCCTTGGCCGCCTCCGTCTTGCCGACGCCGGCCTCGCCCTCGAGCAGCAACGGTTGGCGCAGGGCGACGGCGCAGAACAGGGCCGTCGAGAGGCCGAGGTCGGCGAGGTAGTCGACGTCGTCGAGCTGCTGTCGCAGGCCGGCGACGTCGAGGTCGTCCATCAGGCGTACCGGCCGGGCTCGGCGGCGAAGGCCCGCAGGCAGCCCGTGCCGCAGAAGTGGTACCTCCTGCCGGCGTGGTCGAGGTGCAGCGACGAGTCGACCGCGGCGACGGCCATCCCGCAGACGGGGTCGGTGGCCGTGGGCGCGGTCGAGGAATCGTCGCCCACCGGCCGGGCGGACGGGCGGGGCCGGCGGGCGACGATGTCGGCGAGGATGGACAGGGCGACCTCGTGCGGGGTGCGGGCGCCGATGTCGAGGCCGGCGGGTGTCACGATGCGCGACCGCAGCGGGCTGGCGAGCTCGCCGACGACCACGGCGCCGCGCTTCGGGCTGGCGACGAGGCCGATGTACTCGACCTCGCGGTCGAGCGCCGCGGCCAGTGGGGTCTGCTCGTCGCGGCCGTGCGACGCCACGACGACGGCGGTGGCGTCATCCGGAACGCCGTCGGCGGCGACCATCTCGTAGCCGAGCGCCGCCCCCACGTCGAGCAGGGCCCTGGCGATCGGGCTGTCGCCGATGACCGCCACGAGCGGCGCCGGCCGTTGGGGTTGGAGGAAGATCTCCAGCGTGCCCCCGCTGAGGCACGGGTTGTGGGCGACGAGCTTGCCCGGCTGCGGCGGCTCCGGCGTCGGGCTGATGCGCAGCACCACGGCCTCGCCGGAGTCGAGGACGGCGAGGGCCTGGGCGCGCACCGTGGCCTCGGCGCAGTCGCCGCCGACGAAGCCCTCCATCGTCCCGTCGGCGAGGACGATCGCCTCGTCGCCAGGCTGGGCGCTCGTCGGCCGCTCGGCCAGCACGACGCGGGCGTGCACGAACGGAACCCGTTGCGCCCGCAGGTGCCGAGCCCGCTCCGGGATCGACTCGATCACCGCCCCCCGATCCGAGTGTTTGCTGCCGACCGAGGGTCTGCCGCGGGGAAGCCCCGCAGCAGACCCTCGGATCGGGATCGCATCGTCACGAGAAGGCGAGATCGGTCCGGGCCGGACGGCCCTGGATGGCCAGCCACACCTGGGCCGGGGTGAGGGGCATGTCGGCGTGCTTCACGCCGAACGGTCCGAGGGCGTCGATCACGGCGTTGACGACCGCCGGCGGCGACCCGACCGTCGCCGACTCGCCCACGCCCTTGGCGCCGAGCGGATGGTGCGGCGACGGCGTGACCGTCATCCCGAGCTCGAAGTTCGGCAGCTCCATCGACGTTGGGAGCAGGTAGTCCATGAACGAGCCACCCAGGCAGTTGCCGTCCTCGTCGAAGGCGATGGCCTGCATCAGGGCCATGCCGATGCCGTCGGCGAGGCCGCCGTGGACCTGGCCCTCGACGATCATCGGGTTGATCCGCGGGCCGCAGTCGTCGACGGCGATGAACCGCCTGACCTTGACCTCACCCGTGCCCGGATCGACGTCGACGACGCAGATGTACGCCCCGAACGGATAGGTGAGGTTCGGCGGGTTGTACACGGCCTGGGCGTCGAGGTGGCCCTCCACCCCGTCGGGCAGCTCCAGGTTGGAGTGCGCCAGCATGGCGATCTCGGCGATCGTCCGCCCCTGCTCCGGATCCCCCTTGACCTGCCAGCGGCCGTGCTCCCACTCGAGGTCGTCCGGCGAGCACTCCAGCGCCGCGGCGGCGACGATGCGGGCCTTGTCGCGCACCCGGCTGGCGACCACGGAGGCGGCCGCCCCGGACACGGGCGTCGAGCGGGAGGCGTAGGTGCCGAGCCCGAACGGCGTGTTGTCGGTGTCGCCGTGGATCACGTCGACGTCCTCCGGCGGGATGCCCAGCTCGTGGGCGACGATCTGGGCGAACGTCGTCTCGTGGCCCTGGCCCTGGGTCTGCACCGACAGCCGGATCTGGGCCTTGCCCGTCGGGTGGATGCGCAGCTCGCACCCGTCGGCCATGCCGAGCCCGAGGATGTCCATGTGCTTGCGCGGCCCGGCTCCGACGCCCTCGGTGAAGAACGACAGGCCGATGCCCATGTACTCGCCGCGAGCCCGCTTCTCCGCCTGCTCGCGTCGCAGGTCGTCGTAGCCGGCGATGCGCATCGCCTCGCGCAGCGCTCGCGGGTAGTCGCCGGAGTCGTACTCCCAGCCGGTCGGCGTCGTGTAGGGGAACTGCTCGGGACGCAACAGGTTGCGCAACCGCAGCTCGGCGGGGTCGATCCCCAGCTCGTCGGCCAGGCGGTCGACGATCCGCTCGATGAGGTACACGGCCTCGGTGATGCGGAAGGAGCAGGCGTAGGCGACCCCTCCGGGCGCCTTGTTGGTGTAGACGCCGGTGACCTTGCAGTGCGCCGCGCCGTAGTCGTACGACCCGGTGAAGATGTGGAAGAAGCCGGCCGGGTACTTCGTCGGCTGGGCCGTGGCGTTGAAGGCGCCGTGGTCAGCGATCACGTCGACCCTGACCCCGACGATCTTGCCCTCGCGGGTCGCCGCGATCTCCCCGTGCATGTGGTAGTCGCGAGCGAACCCGGTGGTCATCAGGTTCGAGCTGCGGTCCTCCATCCACTTCACCGGACGCTTGGTGAGGATCGAGCCGACGACCGCCAGCACGTAGCCGGGGTAGATCGGCACCTTGTTGCCGAACCCGCCGCCGAGGTCCGGCGAGATGACCTGGATCTTGTGCTCGGGGATCCCGGCGACCAGGGCGTACACCGTGCGATGGGCGTGCGGCGCCTGGCTCGTGATGTACGCCGTCAGCTTCCCGCTCACCGGGTCCATGTACGCCACCGACCCGCACGTCTCCATCGGCGCCGGGTGCGAGCGGGGGTAGATCATGTCGAGGGCGACGGTGACGTCGGCGCCGGCGAAGGCGGCCTCCGTCGCCGCGGCGTCACCCGCCTCCCAGTCGAAGATGTGGTTGTCGGTCTTGCCGTCGATCTCGTCGCGCACGAGCGGGGCGTCGGCATCGAGCGCCCGACGGGCGTCGATCATCGGCGGCAACGGCTCGTACTCGACCTCGATCAGCTCCAGCGCGTCCCGTGCCGAGTAGCGATCCTCGGCGACGACGAAGGCCACCTCCTGACCCTGGTAGCGGACCTTGTCCGTGGCGAGGACGGCCTGCACGTCGGCCGACAGCGTCGGCATCCATGCCAACTTCAGCCCGTCCAGCATGGCCCCCGTGATCACCGCCTTGACCTTCGGGTGGGCCTCGGCCGCCGAGGTGTCGATGGAGAGGATCCGGGCGTGGGCGTATGGGCTGGCGAGGACCGCCCCGTGCAGCATCCCGGGCAGCTGGACGTCGTCGAGGTAGTTGCCCCGACCACGCAGGAAGCGGGCGTCCTCCTTGCGCAGCATGCGCCCGAAGCCGATCGGGTTGCCGGCTGCCGACAGCGGGGCCGCCTCGGTGCCGTCACGCCGATCCGCTCGAACTTCGTTCTCGCTCATGACGTGACCTCCACGGGTGTGCTGTGCTCGGCCGCCCAGCGGACCGCGGCGACGATGTTGTGGTAACCGGTGCAGCGGCACAGCTGCCCGCTGATGCGCCTCCCGGATGACCGCCTCGCTGGGGTCGGGGTCCCTTCCCAACAACCACTTGGCGGTCATCATCACCCCCGGCGTGCAGAACCCGCACTGCAGGCCGTGGCACTCCATGAAGCCCTGCTGGATCGGGTCCAGGCCGTCGGGACCCTCGAGGCCCTCGACGGTGTCGACGGCACGGCCGTCGGCCATCACGGCGAGCACCGTGCAGCTCTTCACTGGTGTCCCGTCGAGGTGCACGACGCAGGCGCCGCAGTTGGAGGTGTCGCAGCCCCAGTGGGTGCCGGTGAGCCCGAACTCGTCGCGCAGCAGGTGCACGAGCAGGACGCGCGGCTCGACGTCCGCCGTGCGCGTCTCGCCGTTGACGGTCATGGTGACGTTCATCCGGCACCTCCTCGCGCCCGGTCGATGGCGGTTCGCAGGGCCCGTCGGGTCAGCTCCCCGGCGAGGTGCCGCTTGTACTCGGCCGGTCCGCGCTGGTCGGTGGCCGGGTTGGTCTGCTCGGCGGCCAGCGTGCCGGCCCGCTCGATGAGCTCGTCGGTGACCGTCTGGCCGCGCAGGGCGTCCTCGGCGGCCGGGGCGCAGAAGTGCTCGGCGCCGACGGCGGTGAGCCCGATGCCGACGTCGCTGATCTCGTCCCCGTCGAGCCAGATCGCGGCGCCCGCCGCGGCGATCGCCCAGTCGCCGGCGCGGCGTTCGACCTTGCGGTAGGCGCTGCCGGCGCCCGGGCGGATCGGCACGCGGATCTCGGTGATGATCTCGGCGTCACCCACCGCCGTCTCGTACGGGCCCTGGTGGAACTCCCGCGCCGACACCTCTCTCGTGCCGGCCGAGCCGTGGATCACGACCGACGCCCGCAACGCCGCGAACACTGCCGAGAGGTCCTCGCTCGGGTCGGCCTGGCCGATCGAGCCACCGATGGTGCCCCGGTTGCGCACGACGGGATCGGCGATGACCCGCTCGGCGTCGTGGAGGATGCGGAAGTGCTCGCCGGCCACGGCCGAGGAGAGGAGCTCGGCGTGGCGGGTCATCGCCCCGATGCGCAGCTCGTTGTCCTCGACACGGACATAGGAGAGCTCGTCGACGAGGTCGTTGATGTCGATGAGGTGCTCGGGGCGGGCCAGGCGCAGTTTCATCATCGGCAGCAGCGAATGCCCGCCGGCGACGAGTCGCGCCTCCGGACCGAGCTGCTCCAACAGTGTGACGGCGTGGCTGACGCTCGTCGCGCGTTCGTACCCGAACGGTGCCGGTGTCTGCATGGATGACCCCCCGCTGTCATGTTGGGACGCACGCGCCCAAGTCCCCCTACAGACATCGTGGCGGCGCGACGGTGGTGCGGTCAACGCCGCGATAAGGGTTCGCTTAAGTCGCTCTACGCTCGCCGCGTGACGCTCAACCAGCTGAAGGTCTTCGTGCTGGTGGTGCGTCTGGGGTCGTTTCGCGCCGCCGCCAACGCCCTCGGCGTCAGCGAACCGGCGGTCAGCCAGGCACTCTCGGCCCTGCGCCAGAGCCTCGGCGATCCGCTGCTCGAGCGCGTCGGGTCCTCGCTGACGCTGACGCCGGCCGGCCAGCGTGTCGTCGGACTGGCGTCGCAGATGGTCAACCTGGCGGTCGCCACCGAGGAGGTGGTGCGCATCGCCAACGGGGCGCCGGACCTCCTGCGGGTGGTCGCCGCGGCGGACGTCGGCGATGCCGTCGCCCCGGCGCTGCTCCAGGCCTTCGCCCGTCGGGCGTCGGCTGTGGAGGCGACGCTCGGCATCGCCTCGACGGAGGAGATGGGCGCCCTGCTCTCGGAGCGGCTCGCCGACGTGGCCCTGGGACCGTCGCTCGCTGGGCCGGCCACGCCCGGTGTCGTCAGCGAGCCGCTGCTCCGCTACCGGCTGCTCGTCGTCGCCGCCCACGACCATCCGCAGCGCGGAGGATCTGTGTCGCCGCGCAGCCTGCGCGACGAGGAGTGGCTCGTCGATCCGACGGCCACCGATCCGGCCTCGGCCCTCGGTTTGCTGCTCGCACGGATCGGCGTGCCAGAGGCGCGCATCCGGGTGTTCCCGACGCAGTCGCTCGCCTGGGCAGCGGCTGCGGCGGGTCGCGGGGTGGCGCCGGCGATCGAGCAGCTGTGGACCCGTGATCCGCACCCCGGCGTCGCCCCCCTCGCTGTCGCCGGCACGCCGATCGACAGCCTGTGGCACGTCAGCATGCTCCAGGGCGACCGGCGCTCGGCGGTGGCCGGCCGCCTGCAGCGTTTCCTGTCGACCCCCGACGCCACCCAGGCGATGTACCGCGCCGATGGCGGCGTCCCCGCCTCCCGCTTCCGCCCCCCGGTCTACGTCACCATCTGGCGATAGCGCCGGTCCGCGGCGGCACCAGACCGGTTTTGAACCGAAGTCAAGGCCACTTCTGGCCGCGAAATCCACGGAGAACCGCGCCCGTCCACCCACGAGCGGGATCGTGACACCCCGTTGGTACCGTCGCCGATACCGTCGTGGGGCCGGCCGCCGTCCCTCCTCCTCCGATCCATCCGAGAGTCGTGGGAGGGCCACCGTGCTCGCATCCATCCCGTCCGCCAGCCTGCTCGGCGCCACCGGCAGCCCGGTCCGAGTCGAGGTCCACGTCGGCGCCGGACTCCCCGGTTACCGCATCGTGGGCATGCCCGACACGGTGTGCCGCGAGTCGCGGGACCGGGTGCGGGCCGCCGTGCTCAGCTCGCGGCGTCAGTGGCCGAAGCAGGCGATCACGGTCAACCTCGCCCCGTCCGGGACGCGCAAGTCCGGGGCCGGGCTCGACCTGGCCATCGCCATCGGCGTGCTCGTCGCCAGCGAGCAGCTGCGACCGGCCGATGTGGAGGGTCACGGCTTCATCGGGGAGCTGGGTCTCGACGCCTCCCTGCGGCGCGTCCCCGGCGTCGCCCCCATGGTGGCCGTGCTCGGCGACGTCGTCGCCGTGGTCCCGAGCACCTCGAGCGCCGAGGCCCATGTGGCGTCGCCGTGCGGTGTCCGGGTCGCCTCGACGCTCGGTGAGGTCATCGAGGCGCTGACCGGCGAGGCGGCCTGGCCCGACGACCCTGGCCCGCAACGTGGCATCGACGAGCCACCGCCTCCCGATCTGGCCGACGTGCGGGGCCAACCCGTCGCCCGCCGAGCGCTGGAGATCGCCGCCGCCGGCGGACATCACCTCCTCCTCGTGGGCTCACCGGGGTCGGGGAAGACGATGCTCGCCCAGCGACTGCCGGGCGTGCTCCCGCCGCTCGACCGGTCCGAGTCGCTCTCCGCCACGATGGTCCACTCGGCGGCCGGACTGCCGATGCCCCACAGCGGCCTCATCACCGTGCCGCCGTTCCGGGCGCCGCACCACACCACCTCCACCGTCGCCCTGGTCGGCGGCGGTTCGGCGATGCTACGACCAGGGGAGATCTCCCTCGCCAGCGGTGGCGTGCTGTTCCTCGACGAGCTCGGCGAATTCGCTCCGGCGGCGCTCGACGGGCTGCGCGAGCCACTGGAGGAGGGACTGATCAGGGTCTCCCGCGCCCACAGCCACGCCGTCCTGCCAGCACGGTTCCTACTCGTCGCGGCCACCAACCCCTGCCCCTGCGGTGGCGGTCCGCCGGGGTGGTGCGAGTGCGACGACATCGCCCGCCTGCGCTACGTCCGGCGGCTGTCAGGACCGCTGCTCGATCGCTTCGACCTGCGAGTGGCGGTGCAGCGTCCCGGTGTGGACGAGTTGCTCGATCCCGGAGGCGGTGAGCCGAGCGCCGTCGTCGCCGCCCGCGTCGCCGGGGCCCGGCACGTGGCGCTCGAACGGTCCGGCCGCCTCAACGCCAGCCTCCACGGCGCCGCGCTCGACGAGTACGCCCCGCTCACGGCGACCGCCAAGGCCCTGCTGCGGGCGGAGATCGAGCGCAACCGCCTGACCGGGCGCGGCTACCACCGCATCCGCCGCGTGGCCCGCACGATCGCCGACCTCGAGGCTGCGGCGACCGGCCGCCACGTCGACGCCGCGGGGGCCGTCGACCTCGAACACGTCGAGGTGGCGCTGTCGCTGCGAACCCGTCTGCGCGCTGCGACACCGGGACTGGTGGCCTGATGGGCGCCGTCGGACACCTCGCCGCCCTCGCCGGCTTGGACCTGATGACGGTCGCCCGGCTGCGCTGCCTGCTGGCCCACCACGAGCCGGAGGAGGCCTACGCCGTGGCCGCCGGCCGAGCCCGGCCGGTTCCGGCGACGGCTCGCCTGATGACGCCGGACGTGAGGGCGGCGTGGCGGGCGTCAGCGCCCCGCCGTAGCCCCGACGAATGGGCCGGCCGGTGCGCCACGATGGGCATCGACGCCGTGACGGCCCGCGATCCGGAGTTCCCGGCGGTGCTCCGCCACGACCCGCAACCACCAGCCGTGCTGTTCGTCCGCGGCGACCTCACTGCGCTCGACGGCCGCCGCGTCGGCCTCGTCGGCACACGCAACGCCACCCAGGCCGGCCGCGACACCGCCTTCGATCTCGGGGCTGCGCTCACCGCAGCCGGTGTGGCCGTCGTGTCCGGGCTGGCCAAGGGAATCGATGGCGCGGCGCACCGCGGCGTGCTCTCCGTCGACGGAGGCCGGCCGATCGCCGTGGTCGGCAACGGCCCGGATCGCGCCTATCCCCTCGTGCACGCCGCGCTGTGGGCCGAGGTGTGCGCGCGGGGCGTGTTGCTCTCCGAGTGGCCACCGGGTACGGCACCCGAGCCGTTCCGCTTCCCGCTGCGCAACCGCATCATCGCCGCGTTGAGCGAGGTGCTGGTGGTCGTCGAGAGCCGCGAGCGTGGCGGCTCGCTGATCACGGCGCAAGCGGCGATCGAGCGATCCGTCGACGTCATGGCCGTGCCCGGCTCCGTCCGCAACCGGGCGGCGACCGGCACGAACCAACTGCTGCGCGACGGCGCCGGGCCGGTGACGAGTGTCGACGACGTGCTGCTCGCCCTCGGCCTCGACACCCGACGAGCCGGTACCACGGCGTATGACCCCCGACCTCTCCCGCGCGGCACAGAAGCGGACGTCCTGGCGGCCTGCCAGGAGGATCCTCGCACGCTGGAGGGGATCGTCGTCGGCCTCGACCTGCCGATCGCCGAGGCGGCGATGGCCCTGGCCCGCCTGGAGCGGACCGGTTGGGTCCGTGAGGCGGGCGGCTGGTTCGAGCCGGTCGGATCATGGGCGGTGCGCCCGTGACCAGGCGGGCGAGCGAGGAGTTCGGCGGCGCCATGTGGTGCGCTGGCGCGGCGTCCGCGCCCGATGACTCGGTGGTGCGCCGATGAACGAATACCCTCGCCGGAGTGTCCCGTTCGCGCTCTGCCGTCTCGGCCGCCTCCGATGCGGCGCGGGTCGACAGCAGCGCGCCCGACGACTCGCCGGCCTGGTTGATCGACTCCTTCGCCAAGTCGCTGACCTCGTTGTCCGACCACACCGTGGCGGCGTACGCCGCCGACGTCAGGGGGTTCGCCGTGTGGGCGGCCCGGGCCGGCGTCGAGGAGCCGGGCCAGGTCAAGCGCACCAACCTGCGCCGCTACCTGGCGTACCTGACGACGCGCGAGTACGCCCGGCGCAGCGTCGCCCGCAAGGCCGCCGCGCTCCGCCGCTACTTCGCCTGGCTCGTTCGTGCCGGCCATGTGGACGCCGACCCGACGGTCGGATTGCAGGCCCGCGGGGGCGATGGGCGCCTGCCCCGCGTGCTCGAGCGGCGCGACCTCGACGAGCTGCTGGAGGGGGCGCTGCCCGAGGACGAACCGGACTGGCGTCGTCGCCGCGACGACGCCGTGCTGGAGGTGCTGTACGGCTCGGGACTGCGGGTCAGCGAGCTGTGTGGGCTCGGGATCGGGTCCATCGACCTCGCCGCCTCCGCCGTCGTGGTGTGGGGCAAGGGCGCCAAGGAGCGGCGGGTGCCTCTGTCCGCCCCGGCGGTGGCGGCGTTGCGGCGTTGGTTGGGCGTGCGCCACGAGGTCGTCGGCGACGACGTCCCCTCGTCGCGCTCGGGGCCCGTGCTCTTCGGGAACGAACGGGGTCGCCCGCTGACCCCACGCGACGTGCGCCGGATCGTCGACCGCCGGTCACCGTCGCCCACCCATCCCCACGCCCTGCGCCACAGCTACGCGACCCACCTGCTCGATGGCGGTGCCGATCTCCGAGCCGTTCAGGAGTTGCTCGGCCACGCCTCGGTGTCGACCACGCAGCGCTACACCCACGTCAGCCGCGAGCGCCTGCGGACCGCCTACGGGGCCGCCCACCCCCGCGCATGAGCATCGTCGACGTCGACCCATACCTGGCGCTGCAATGGGACCGCTGGCTCAAACGGCGCAGCTCGTCGGCTCGCGACCACCTCATCGTGTCCTACGCCCCCCTTGTCAAGTTCGTCGCCGGCCGCGTCGGTTCGGGGCTGCCGTCGAGCGTCGATCCCGGCGACCTCGTCAGCTCCGGCGTGCTCGGACTGATCGACGCCATCGAGCGCTTCGACCCCCAGCGTGGGGTCAAGTTCGAGACGTTCGCCACGCCGCGCATCCGGGGGGCCATCTACGACGGGTTGCGGGAGCTCGATTGGGTCCCGCGGTCGGTGCGCTCGCGGGCACGCGAGGTCGAACGGGCGATCGCCGAGCTGGAGGTCCGCCACGGCCGGTCACCGACCGACGACGAGCTGGCCGAGCACCTCCAGGTCTCCCGCGCCCAACTCAACCAGTGGCTGTCATCGATCGCCTCGACCACTGTCGGCCCACTGGAACGGGCTCTCGACGTCGGCGCCGAGCCGCGGGCTCTCAGCGGCGAGGTGCCGATCGTGCCATCGACCGTGGTCGAGGAGCGTGAGGTACGCCAGGTGATGCGGGCGGAGATCGACAAGCTGCCCGAGCGGGAGAAGCTGGTCCTGTCGCTGTACTACGACGAAGGCCTCACGCTGGCCCAGATCAGCCGTGTCCTGGGGGTCAGCGAGAGCCGCGTCCCGCAGATCCACACCAAGTCCGTGCTCCACCTGCGGGCGCGGATGACCGCCGCCGGCGTCGCCTGACCCCGGCCGCATCGCGGGCGTGCCCGCCGACCCTGTCCCCGGAGAGGAGGTCCCCCATGCTCGTCCTCGCGCTCGCCGTGCTCGCCTTCGGTCCGTCGCTGCCGCCACCGCCGTGCCTGCACCCGCCCGTCGCCGCCCCTGTCGTCGACCCGTACCGGGAGCCTCCGTGTGCGTGGTGCCCCGGCAACCGTGGGTTGACCTACGCGCCCGATACCGGCACCGCGGTGCGCGCCGCGGCAGGCGGCACGGTCACCTTCAGCGGCGTCGTCGCCGGCACGCCCTACGTCGTCGTCGACCACGGCGACGGCCTCCGGGCCACGTACGGCGGCCTGGCCGGCTCCACCTGGGCGGCCGGCGACCGGATCGCCACCGGGGCCATCGTCGGCCGGAGCACGGGCGAAGTGCACTTCGGGATCCGACGAGGCGAGCAGTACGTCGACCCGGCGTCACTGCTCGGACGGCTCGTCGAACGACCCCGGCTCGTCCCGACGGACGGCACGCCGGCCCGTCCGGCACCGCCGCCGCGGCTGCGCTGCCCGGTCGTCCGACCACCATGACCGGCCGGTACACTGCTCGACCGGCCCGTCGACCGGTGGGTCGTCCGACATCACCCAGCCGCCATCACCTTGCGGTCGCTCCGGCGCCGGTGGCGGTCCTGTCAACCGCGAAGGAGTTTGCGATGGCTGTCATCACCATGCGGCAGATGCTGGAGGCCGGTGTCCACTTCGGGCACCAGACCCGGCGCTGGAACCCGAAGATGAAGCGCTTCATCTTCGGCGAGCGCAACGGCATCTACATCATCGATCTCGAGCAGACCCTCGGCCGCGTCGAGCGCGCCTACGAGTACGTCCGCGATCTGGTCGCCCGCGGCGGCGTGATCCTCTTCGTCGGCACGAAGAAGCAGGCCCAGGATCCCGTGCGCAGCTTCGCCGAGAAGTGCGGCATGCCCTACGTCAATGAGCGCTGGCTGGGCGGGATGCTCACCAACTTCGACACCATCTCCAAGCGCGTCGGCAAGATGCTGGAGTACGAGCGGATGCGCGACTCCGGCGAGTTCGAGGCCATGCCGAAGAAGGAAGCGCTCCTGCTGACCCGGGAGATGGAGAAGCTGCAGCGCAACCTCGGCGGCCTGCGGGGGATGACGCGCAAGCCCGAGGCCATCTTCGTGTTGGACACGAAGAAGGAGCACATCGCCGTGACGGAGGCCAACAAGCTCGGTATCCCCGTCGTGGCCGTCGTCGACACGAACGTCGACCCGGAGCTCGTGCAGTACCCGATCCCCGGCAACGACGACGCCATCCGCGCCAACTCCCTGCTCGCCCGCGTCATCGCCGATGCTGTCGAAGAGGGTCGCTACATCGCCGCCAAGCGCGATCCGGCCAACGCCCCGGTCACGCGCTCGGCCGAGCAGGAAGCCGTCTTCGCCGCGCAGCAGGCCGAGGCCCGCAACGCCGCCGCCCGCGCCCAGGCCGAGCGCGAGGCCCGGCTCGCTGCGGCCCGCGAAGCGACGCCGCCCACCGAGCCGGCCGAGGCGCCCGCCACGGCCCTTGCTGCGGAGCCAGATGCCGCTCCGGCCGGTGTCCGAGGTGCCGGCCGAGGCGCCCACGGCGACCCTGGCGGTCGAGCCCGACGCCGTCCCGGCGGTCTCCGACGTCCCGCCGGAGAGTCCGGCGCCCGATGCGGCCGCGGCTCCGACCACGACCACCGACCCAAGCGACCACGAGGAGAGCTGATCGAGATGGCGTTCACCGCCAAGGACGTCCAGGCCCTGCGCCAGGCCACCGGCGCCGGGATGATGGATGCGAAGAGGGCCTTGGAGGCCACCGACGGCGACATGGAGGTCGCCAAGAACTGGTTGCGCGAACAGGGCCTCGCCGCCAGCGCCAAGCGTGACGACCGGGAGAACACCCAGGGTGTCGTCGCCCTCGTGCTCGACGACCAGGTCGGGGCGCTCGTCGAGCTGAAGTGCGAGACCGACTTCGTCGCCGCCAGCGAGCACTTCAAACTGGAGGCCCAGCAGCTCGCCCGCGTCGTCGCCGCCAAGGGCGAGGACGCCGTCGGCGACCGTCACGATCGCATCGAGGACCTCAAGATCACGCTCAAGGAGAAGATCGAGGTCGGGCGCGTCGTGCGCCTGGAGGCCGGGCCGGGCGAGGTCATCGACAGCTACCTGCACATCCAGGGTGGCCGCGGCGTCAACGGCGTCCTCGTCGTGGTGGCCGGCGGGTCCCAGCACCTGGCCCACGACATCGCCGTGCACGTCGCGTTCGCCCGCCCCAAGTACCTGTCGCGCGACGACGTGCCCGCGGACGTCGTCGAGGCCGAGCGCCAGACGCTCGAGGCGATCACCCGCAACGAGGGCAAGCCCGAGCAGGCCATCGGCAAGATCGTCGACGGCCGGCTGGGCGGTTTCTACAAGACCATCGTCCTGCTCGACCAGCCCTACGCCAAGGACGACAAGCAGACGATCAACCAGCTCCTCGGCCCGGCCAGGATCGTCCACTTCGCCCAGGTCGAGATCGGCTGAGCGGTGGTCGAGCCGCGCTGGCGCCGCATCGTCTTCAAGCCGTCCGGTGAGGCGCTCGCCGGACCGTCCGGCGCCGGCATCGATGGCGAGACGCTCGACAACACGGCCCACGACATCATCGATCTGCGCCAGGGGCTCGGCGTCGACGTGGCCGTCGTCGTCGGCGGCGGCAACTTCTGGCGCGGCCGGTCCGGGGCGATGGCCGGGATGGACGCCACGCAGTCCGACCACATCGGCATGCTCGGCACGGTGATGAACGCGCTGGCCCTGCAGGACGCCCTCGAGCGCCTCGGCCAGCCGACGCGCGTGCAGTCGGCCATCGAGATGCCCCGGATCGCCGAGCCGTACATCCGGCGCCGCGCCGTGCGCCACCTGGAGAAGGGAAGGGTCGTCATCTTCGCCGCCGGCACCGGCAACCCGTTCTTCACCACCGACACCGCCGCAGCGCTGCGGGCCGCCGAGATCGACGCCGAAGCGCTGATCAAGGGCACCCACTCCGGGGTCGACGGTGTCTACGACGCTGACCCGCGCACCAACCGGGGCGCCGTCAAGTACGACGAGATCGGCTACATGGACGTGATGAACCGCGACCTGCGGGTGATGGACGCCACAGCCATCGCCTTCTGCCGGGACAACAAGATCCCGATCGTCGTGTTCGACATGTCCACGCCCGGCAGTCTCCGCGCCATCCTCGAGGGCGAGAAGGTCGGCACGATCGTCCGGTAGCGCTCCGGGCCCGGTCCGGCACCATGTCGGGAGGGGACGGCTCACCCCGGTTACGCTGGCGCGGTGATCGAAGAGACGTTGCTCGAAGCCATCGACAAGATGGACAAGGCCGTCGGACACGTGCAGTCCCAGTTCCAGTCCGTCCGGACGGGGCGGGCTGCGCCGGCGTTGATCGAGAAGCTGACCATCGACTACTACGGCAGTCAGGTGCCCTTGCAGCAGCTCGCCGGCATCCAGGTCCCGGAGGCCAGACAACTGCTCGTGCGCCCGCACGATCGCGGCACGCTGACGGCGATCGAGCGGGCGATCCGCGATTCCGATCTCGGGGTCAACCCGAGCAACGACGGCACCGTCATCCGGCTCTCCTTCCCCCCGCTCACCGAGGAGCGGCGGCGGGAGTACGTCAAGGTCGTCAAACACATGGCTGAAGAGGGCCGGGTCGCGGTGCGCAACCTGCGCCGCGACGCTCGCAAGCACCTCGAGGGATCGGAGCGCACCGGGGAGATCTCCGCAGACGAGCTGGAACGGGCCGAGAAGGAGCTGGAGAAGATCACCCACGACCACGTCGAGGCGATCGACGCGGCGCTGGGCCGCAAGGAGACCGAGTTGCTCGAGGTCTGATCCTCGACGACTTGCTGGACGGCCCGAGGTGCCGACGACGACAAGGATGACCAGATGAGCGACGAACTGTGGCGCAAACGGGAGCAGGAGGCCGACCCGTCCGAGGAGTTCGGCGGCCCGCTCTTCCCCGACGAACCCACCGATCGCCCGGACGACACCGGCGAACGCCGCCTCCGCTTCGGCCCCAACGACACCGGCCCGCTGCCACACTGGACCGATCCGCCGACGGGCGAGATCCCGCGCATGGCGCCCCCGCCGTCGGGCGCCGACGGCGAGGACGACGACGACGTCGACGTGTGGTCGTCGTTCACCACCGAGTCACCGGTCTGGCGCGACGACATCTCCGAGGACCCGCTCGGTGATCCGAGCGGTCGCGTCGACCGCGACCCGACCGGTGAGGTGCGGTCGGACAGTCTCTCCGAGCCGCTGACCCGACCCCCATCCGGGGAGATCCCGGCGCCGGCGACACGCCGCGAGCCCGGCCGGATCACCATTGGCACCGACCCCTCGGGCGTGCAGAGGCAGCCGCCGGTGGGCACGCAGTCGCGCCGTCGTGCGGCCCAGCAGCGTTCGGGTCGTCCGGCGGGACCGGCCCGGACCTCGGCGTCCTCCGGCTCGTCGTCGCGCAACCTGCCGGCGGCGATCGCCGCTGGGGTGGCTGCTGGGCGCCGTCTTCATCGCGGCCACGCTGTGGCGGCCGGTCGGCGTGCTCGCCATCGTCGTCGTCGCCCTGGCCCTCGCCGGCTTCGAGTACTTCGGCAAGGTCACCGAGAAGGGCTACCGCCCTGCCGTGGCGCCGGGCTTGGCGGCTTGCGTGGCCGCTCCGCTGGCCGCCTACTGGATCGGCGACCAGGCGCTGCCGCTGGTCATCGCCTTCGCCTTCATCGCCGGGGCCATCGGGTTCATCGGGGCGTCCGGCGTCGAGTCCGGCCCCCTGCCGAACATGGCGGTCACGTCGATGGGTGTCGTGTGGATCGGTCTGCTGGGTTCCTATGCGGCGCTGATCGTGCGGTGGTCCAACGAGGGCGGCGGGAACAACATCGGCACGGACACGCTGTTCCTCATTGTCATCGGCGTCGTCGTCAACGACATCGGGGCTCTGTTCGTCGGTTCGTCGATCGGCCGGACGCCCCTGCGGGGCTGGATCAGCCCGGCGAAGACCGTGGAGGGTCTGATCGGTGGCTCGCTGATGACGCTGCTCGTGCTGTTCGTGATCGGCCTGACCGGCCGCAGCGATACGTGGACCACCGGTGACCTGCTGATCCTGGGCGTCGTGATCGCCGTCCTGGCGCCCCTCGGTGACCTCACCGAGAGCATGTTCAAGCGCAACCTCGACGTGAAGGATTTCGGTGCCGTGCTCCGCGGGCACGGCGGCGTCCTCGATCGCTTCGACGCCTTCTTGTTCGTGCTACCGGTCGCCTACTACGTGACGCTGGTGCTCGAACCCTGGACCAGCTAGGCGCCGTCCGCGTCGCCATCGCCGGCTCGTCCGGTTCGATCGGCACCCAGACGCTCGACGTCGTGCGGGCCGAGGGCGACCGCTACGAGGTCGTCGCGCTCGGTGTCGGCTCGTCGGTCGACGTGCTCGTCGAGCAGGCCCGGGAGTTCCGGCCGCGGTTCGTGTCCGTCGGGGATCCGGCGCGGCGAGCCGAGGTCGCCGCCGCCCTGCCGTTCGCGACGGTGGTCGATGAGATGGCCGACCTGGCCGAGGCGGCCGACGTGGTGGTCAACGCCGTGGTCGGCTTCGCCGGTCTGCCGGTGACGATCGCCACGCTGCGAGGCGGCAAACGCCTGGCCCTGGCGAACAAGGAGAGCCTCATCGCCGCCGGGCCCGTCGTGCAGCCATTGCGCGCGACGCCTGGGGCCGAGCTCGTGCCGGTCGACAGCGAGCACTGCGCCGTGCACCAGTGCCTGCGCTCGTCGGCGGCGGCCGGCCGGGAGGTGGCGCGGATCCTGCTCACGGCGAGCGGCGGGCCGTTCCGCGGGCGGACGGCGGCAGAGCTGCACGACGTCGGGGTGGAGCAGGCGCTGGCCCATCCGACGTGGAAGATGGGTCCGAAGATCACCATCGATTCCAGCACGCTGATGAACAAGGGTCTCGAGGTGATCGAGGCCCACGAGCTGTTCGGCACACCGTACGACCGGATCGAGGTCGTCGTGCACCCGCAGTCCATCGTCCACTCGATGGTCGAGTTCACCGACGGCTCGACGATCGCCCAGCTGAGCATGCCGGACATGCGCCTGCCCATCGGCTACGCCCTCGGATACCCGGACCGCATCGGCACGCCGTTCGGGCGCATCGACTGGTCGACCGTCAGCACGCTGGAGTTCGAGCCGCCGGACCTGGCGACGTTCCGGTGCCTCGGGCTGGCGTACCAGGCCGGACGGGCCGGGGGCGGCGCGCCGGCGTGGCTCAGCGCGGCCAACGAGGTCGCCGTCGAGGCCTTCCTCGCCGGGGCCATTCGCTGGGATCAGATCGCCGAGGTGTGCAGCGCCGCCCTCGACCGGCACGATCTGGTCGTGCCCTCGACGGTGGCCGACGTCGAAATGGCCGATCGATCCGCCAGAATGGTCGCTCGACAGGAGCTGGAGAGGATCAGCAAGCGATGAAGACGAGCCACGCAACCGAGAGCCTGCCCGAGCGTGGCCGCTATGACCGGTTCCGCAACGAGGTCATGGCGGGCGGGTCGGTGACCGAGAAGCCGGCCGCTAGCGATGACGAGCCGGCGGCTGGGCCGATCGGGGTGATCACCGGGTTCGCCTTCCTCGGCCTGCTGATCTGGCTGGCCGTGTTCAACATGTGGATGTTCGTGTTCGTTCTCGGCATCCTGATCTCGGTCTTCCTGCACGAGACCGGGCACTTCGTGACCGCCCGCATGACCGGCATGAAGGCCACCCAGTTCTTCCTCGGCTTCGGGCCGCGGATCTGGAGCTTCCACCGCGGCGAGACGGAGTACGGCCTCCGTGCCCTGCCGTTCGGGGCGTTCGTCCGGATCATCGGGATGAACAACATGGACGACGTGCCGCCGGCCGACGAGGCACGCACCTACCGACAGAAGAGCTACCCGCGGCGGATGCTGGTCATCACCGCCGGATCGCTGATGCACATGCTCATCGCCGTCGCCCTGCTGTTCACCGTGTACTCGGTGCGCGGACAGTTCGTCGACCTCGCCGGGCGCCGAGGTGGGTGCGGTGCAGGCCAACGGTCCGGCCGACGGTGCCGGCATCGAATCCGGTGACATCGTCGTGAGCATCGACGGGATCGCTGTCGATGGTCCCGATGCCCTCGGCCGCACGGTGCGGTCGCACGAGCCGGGCGACACCGTCGATGTCGTCGTTGTCCGCGACGGCACCGAGCGGACCATCCCTGTCGGGCTCGGTGCCAACACCGAAGAGGGCAGTCCCAACTTCGGCACGGCCCTCCTCGGCGTCTCCAGCCGAGGTGCCGGCGAGTGGCAGGAGGTGTCGCTCGGCGATGCCGCGGTGTCCAGCGTCACTGATCTCTTCCCGACCGCCTGGGAGTCGACCAAGGGCGTCGTCCAGGTGCTCAACCCGGTGAACATCTACAACCACTTGAGCGGGCAGACCGACGATCTGGCGACGCGCCCGACCACGGTCGTCGGCGTGACCCAGGTCAGCGGCACGGTCGGCGAGAACGAGGGCATCATCGGGATGCTCCTCCTCCTGGCCGCGTTGAACGTCTTCGTCGGCGTGTTCAACATGTTCCCGCTCCTCCCGCTCGACGGCGGGCACGCCGCCATCGCCACCTACGAGCGGGTCCGCGAGCGGGGCGGACGGCGCTACTTCGCCGACGTCTCCAAGCTGATGCCGTTCGCCATGGCGGTGATCGTCGTGCTGCTGGCGCTGTTCATGTCCGGCCTGTACCTCGACGTCACCCAGCCGCTGCGATGATCGTCGCGCCGTGAAGATCGGAACGGTCTCGACGCGGCGGCCGACTCGGCAGATCCATGTCGGCTCCGTCGCCGTGGGTGGCGGCGCGCCGGTGACGGTGCAGTCGATGACGATCACCAAGACGGCTGACGTCGAGGGCACCCTGCAGCAGATCTATGGTCTCGCCGCCGCGGGTTGCGACATCGTGCGCTGCACGTGCAACGAATCCGCGGCCGCCGAAGGGCTGGCGCAGATCGTGCCGCGCTCGCCGGTGCCGATCATCGCCGACATCCACCACCAGTACCGCATGGCGCTGGCGGCGATGGAAGCCGGCGTGCACGGGCTGCGCCTCAACCCGGGCAACATCCGCAAGCCCGAGCACATCAAGGCCGTCGCCGCCGAGGCTCGCGACCGCCAGGTGCCGATCCGCATCGGTGTCAACGGCGGGTCGCTCGACCCCGAGCTGTACAAGCGCCACGGCGGGGTCACCCCGGAGGCGATGGTGGAGTCGGCGCAGCAGGAGATGGCGTACTTCGAGGAGGTCGGCTTCGACCTGATCAAGATCTCGGTGAAGGCCTCCAGCGTGCCGCTGATGGTCGAGGCCTACCGGCAGCTCTCGGAGGTCACCGATCACCCGCTGCACCTGGGAGTCACCGAGGCCGGCCCGCTGCCCAACGGCCTGCTCAAGGCGACGGCAGGCATCGCCACCCTGCTGCTGGAGGGGATCGGGGACACGATCCGCTACTCGCTGACGGCGGATCCGGTGGAGGAGGCGCGCGCCGGTCGGACGCTGCTCGAATCGCTCGGGCTGCGCGAGCGCAAGAACATCGATCTCATCGCCTGCCCCTCGTGCGGTCGGGCCGAGATCGACGTCATCGACGTCGCCAAGCGGGCCAACGAGGCGTTCGGTGAGCGGGAGATCCCCCTCCAGGTCGCCGTGATGGGGTGTGTCGTCAACGGGCCCGGGGAGGCTCGCGAGGCCGACCTCGGCATCGCCGCCGGCAACAAGCGTGGCCACCTGTTCGTCAAGGGGCGCAACGTCGCCGTCGTTCCGGAGGACGAGATGGTGTCGGCGCTCGTCGAGTGGGCGGACTTCATCAACGACCACGGCGTCGACGCAGCCATCGCCCGCGTCGACACGGCGCTCGCCGAGCGAGAAGCGGCACGAGACCGCAACGCCCTGCTCGAGGCCCAGGGCGACGACGCCAACCACGCCACCGAGAAGATCGTCGAGATCCGCAAGACCGTCGGCACCTGACCGCCGCCGCCGTCGATTCGATCCGAGTGTTTCCTGCCGTCCGAGTGCCTGCAGCGCGGACGCCCCGCGGCAGACCCTCCGGTGGCAGCAAACACTCGGATCAGGAGGCGGTGGCGACGTAGGCGGTGACGCCGGCTGGGACGTGGAGGGTCGCGCCGGGAGGCAGGTAGCCGGTGCGGCCCTCGGACGTGACGACGAGCTCGTGGCCGAGTGCGGTGCGGGCGTCCGGTCCGTGCATGACGAGGAGGCTGATCGGCGCGCCGGGCAGCTGCAGGGCGGAGCCGGGGGGAACCACCGGGTGGTCGAGCGGTGTCGGATCGACGACCGCGAGGAGGTCGTCGACGTCGACCGCCTTGAGCGTCAGTCCGCCACGCACGACGTTGTCACTGGCGCCCATCAGCTCGATGCCGGCACCGCCGAGGTAGGCGTGGAGGGTGCCGGGACCGAGCTGGATCGACTCGCCCGGATGCAGGCGCACCAGGTTGAGCAGCAGCGTCGCCGCCACGCTGGGATCGCCGGGGTAGCGCTCGGCCAGCCGCTGGACCCACGCCGCCTCCGGCCGCTCGCTCGCCGAGGCGGCCGAGACGATCGGCTCGATGGCCACGCGACCGCGGTACAGCGCGGTGAGGGCGGCGCGGGGCCCCTGGCGGTCCAGCACCGTCGCCAGGTCGCCGGCGTCGAGGTCACCGAGCAGCTCGAGCGTCGCGGCGATCGGCCGGATGCCGCACAGCGCCTCGAACGGGGTCAGGGCGTACAGCAGCTCGGGCTTCGGCTCGGGATCGGGGTAGCGCCCGGCCGCGAAGCCGGCCCGCGCCTGTTCGCGCGAGGGGTGCGCCTGCAACGACAGCGGCTCGGCCGCGGCGAGCACCTTGAGCAGGTACGGCAGGGGGCCGGTGACGTCCGCCAGCGGCCGGCCGTCGGCCAGGCTGGCCGGGCCGTTCGGGTGGGTGCCGAGCCACAGCTCGGCCCATGGCCGACCGTCGGCACGCGCGCCGAGCAGCCGGGGGATGAAGTCGTGGTCGCCCCACGGGTAGTGCTGGACGACGCCGGAGATCGGCTGCACCCGGCGAGCCTATGGCCACCTCTCCCGACCCGTTTCTGACGCTTCTCGCTCCCGCCCAGCGCGACGAAGGTCTCCAGAGAACCCCGCTCAGACGACGTCGGTCGTGACGAGCTCGACAGTCACAGGACGACCACGGAACGCAGCACTTCACCACGCTCCATCTTGTGGAACGCCTCCTCGACCCCGTCGAGCGCGATCTCCTCGCTGACGAAGCGGTCGAGATCGAGACGTCCCTGGCGGTACAGGTCGATGAGCATCGGGAAGTCGCGCGACGGCAGGCAGTCTCCGTACCAGCTCGACTTCAGCGCCCCGCCGCGCCCGAAGACCTCGATGAACGGCAGCTCGATGACGTCGTCGGGCCGCGGCACGCCGACGAGCACGACCGTCCCGGCGAGATCACGAGCCTCGAACGCCTGGCGGTAGACGTTCGGGTTCCCGATCGCCTCGATGCACACGTCAGCGCCGAAGCCGCCCGTGACCGACTTGATGTACTCGACCGGATCGGTGGTCGTCGAGTTGCAGGTGTGCGTCGCGCCGAAGTCCCTCGCCCAGGCGAGCTTGCGGTCGTCGATGTCGACGCCGATGATCTTCGAGGCCCCCGCCAGACGTGACCCGGCGATCGCCGCATCGCCGACGCCCCCGCAGCCGAACACCGCCACCGTCTTGCCCCGCGTGACACCGCCGGTGTTGATCGCTGCGCCGATACCTGCCATCACACCGCAGCCGAGCAGCCCGGCCGCCGTCGCCGGGGCCTCCGGATCGACCTTCGTGCACTGCCCGGCGGCAACGAGCGTCTTCTCGGCGAAGGCGCCGATGCCGAGGGCCGGGGACAACACGGTGCCGTCCGTGAGCGTCATCTTCTGATCGGCGTTGTGGGTGGCGAAGCAGTACCACGGCTGGCCACGGTCGCACGCCCGGCACTGCCCGCACACGGCGCGCCAGTTGAGGATCACGAAGTCGCCCGGAGCGATGGCGGTGACGCCCGGGCCCACCGCCTCCACCGTGCCGGCCGCCTCGTGGCCGAGCAGGAACGGGAACTCGTCGTTGATCCCGCCCTCGCGGTAGTGCAGGTCGGTGTGGCACACTCCGCACGCCTCGATCGCCACGACGGCTTCTCCCGGACCGGGATCGGGGACGACGATGGTCTCGATGGTCACCGGCACGCCCTTGGCCGGGGCAATGACTCCACGCACTTCTTGCGGCATGACGGGGGAACGTAGCCGAGCCCTCGTGGTCTGCTCCGCGCCGCGATCGTCAGAAGAGGCGCAGCTCGTCGGGCGCGAGGCCGCGCAGGGCGTCGTAGTCGACCTCGATCCAGCGAAAGCCCCGGGCCTCGGCGAGGACCCGGGCCTGCGGCTTCACGACCTGGGCCACGAACACCCCGCGCACGGCACCGAGCGAGGAGTCGAGGTGCAGGCGCTCGATGTAGCGCGCCAGCTGCTCGACGCCGTCGATCTCGCCGCGTCGCTTGACCTCGACGGCCACCACGTTGCCAGTGCTGTCCCGGCAGACGAGGTCGATCGGCCCGATCGCCGTCGGGTACTCCCGGCGCACCAGGCGCAAACCGTCCTCGATGGCGTGCGGGCTGGCTGCCAGCAGCGCCTGTAGGTGCGCCTCGACGCCGTCCTTCTGCAGTCCGGGGTCGGCGCCGAGGTCCCATGACGAGTCCGCCAGCACCTCGTGGAGGGTGATCGTCAACCGCTCGCCCTTGGGGCTGGACACGACCCATCGGTCGTCGCCGGTCACGAGCGTGTTCGGGGCGTTCATCCAGTTCAGCGGCTTGTAGGCGCCGCCGTCGGCGTGGATGGCGACGCACCCGTCGGCCTTCACCATGATCAGGCGCACGGCCTCGTCGAGGTGGGCGGAGAGGCGCCCGGCGTAGTCCACCGAGCACCTGGCGATGACGAGCCGCACGCCGGGCGACGCTACCGGCGGTCGCGCATCCGCTGCTGGATCAGGGCCCGGCGGGCCTGCAGCTCGCGATGGGTGAGCCGCTCGACGGTGGGGTCCAGCCCGAACCCGGCCTTGACGCCGTCGAGGTCGACGGCGACGTCGCTGATGCCGAGCTCGCGGCCGAGCTGCGCGCCGTGACGCTGGGCGAACATCACGGAGATGTTGGCGATCTCGCCGAGGATGTCGAGGTCGGGGGCGAGGCGGGCGATGGCGCCGTCGAGGAACACGAGGTTCTTGACGTACAGCATCAGCTCCTTGGGCATCCGTGCGCCGTAGCCGAGGAGGCCCTTGACGACGCGCTGGACCTCCTTGACGAGCTGGTCGCCGGACAGCGTCGTCGGATCGACGGGCGCCTGGTCGAAGCCGAGGTCGCGGATCACGGCCCGCAGGTCGGTGTCCGCCGGCAGCGCCCCGAGATCGCGCAGGGCGGCCATCTGGCCCTTGAGGTCGTTGGTCGTCGCCGTCACCATCAGCCGCAGGAAGGCGACTCGTCGTTCGTCGCTGAGCCGGCCGACGATGCCGAAGTCGAGCAGCCCGGTGCGCCCGTCCGGGAGCACGAGGAGGTTGCCGCCGTGGAGGTCGCCGTGGAAGATCCCGCTGATCATCGCCCCCTCCATCAACGCCACCATCGCCGTGCGCACCACCGCCTCGGTGTCGACACCGGCGTCGCGCATCCCGGCGACGTCGTCGAACTTGAAGCCGTCGAGGCGCTGCATGACGAGCACGCGGCGGGTCACCAGCTCGGGGTGGGGGCGGGGCACGACGTAGCCGGTCTGACCGAGGTCGTGGAGCATCGTCGCCACGTCGAGCATGTTGGCGGCTTCGACGCGGAAGTCGAGCTCCTCGACGATGGTGTCGGCGAACAGCTCGACGAGCGCCGGGGGGTTGGCCAGGGCGGCGACCGGGATGCGCCCGACGAGGTGCGGGGCGAGCCAGGCCATCGCCCGCAGGTCGACGTGCACGAGGCGGGCGACGTCGGGGCGTTGGACCTTGACGACGACGTCCTCGCCCGTGATCAGGCGGGCGGCGTGCACCTGGGCGATCGAGGCGGCGGCGATCGGATCGGTGGCGAAGGACTCGAAGACCTCGTTCAGGGGCCGTCCCAGGTCGGCCTCGACGGTCCGGCGGACGTCGTCGAACGTCTCGGCGGGCACCTGGTCGCGGCAGCGCTTGAACTCCTCGACCAGCTCGCCGGGGAAGACGCCCTCGCCGGAGGAGATGATCTGGCCGAGCTTGATGAACGTCGGACCGAGCGCCTCGACGGCCAGACGCAGCCGTCGCGACAGCTCGCTGACGCCCTCGGGGCCGGAGACGCGGCCGCGGCGGCGCCGCCAGATCCACGGCACGACGGCCGCCCCGAGCCGCGCGGCCACCGTCACTCCTCGGCGGCCGGGCGGGAGCCGGCGCGGGCTGATCAGCGTGGGAACCTCGTCCCGGGCCAGCCGCCGCAGCTGGGCCGCCTCGGCCCACCAGACGATCGCCTCCCGGTCGAGGTCCCACGGGGCGTCATCAGGGAACGCTCCCCAGGCGAGGTCGGTCGGTGCAGGCATGGCGGGGACCATCATGGCGGCGTTCGTCACCCGCCCCGCTGTTTCTGACGCAAAGTCACGGCCAGAAGTGGCCGCGAAATCCACGGAGAACGACGGCGGGCGACCGGTGCGGGATTCTCCGCGCGATTCGCGGCCACTTCTGGCCTTCTGGTGGCGGCGTTCCGCCGGCCGGTGACTTCGGTTCAAAACCGGATCGCGCCGGGTCGTGGTGGCGGGTGGGGCTGTCGTACCGTCGGCGGTCGATGACGACCGAACCCGAGGTCCGAGCCGCCGACGCGCGCCAGACCCCGGTGTTCGCTCCGGAGGAGCCCCCGGTCCAGATGTTCGGGCGGGTCGTCGCCTACAAGTACGTCGTCGCCGCGGTGTTCGTCTCGGCGCTGTTCCTCGACCTCCTCGACGTCACGATCGTCAACGTCGCCCTGCGCACGATCGGCGAGGAGTTCCAGACCGAGGCGATCGAATGGATCGTCCTCGGCTACACACTGTCGCTCGCCGTGTGCATCCCGGCCAGCGGCTGGCTCGGCGACCGCTTCGGAACCAAGCGGGTGTTCCTCACCGCTCTCGCCCTGTTCGTCGGCGGCTCGGTGTTGTGCGGCATGGCCCAGACCATCGGCCAGCTCGTCGGATTCCGGGTCGTGCAGGGCGTCGGCGGCGGCATGCTCACGCCGATCGGCGTGGCCATGCTGTTCCGCGCCTTCCCACCGATCGAGCGGGCCCGGGCGTCGACGATCGTGATGATCCCGACCCTCATCGCCCCGGCGCTCGGTCCGGTGCTCGGGGGCCTCCTCACCGACACCGCGGGCTGGCGGTGGATCTTCTTCGTCAACCTGCCGTTCGGGATCGCCGCCCTGGTCTTCGGGCTGCGCTACCTCCGCGAGCACACCGAGCCGACCGCCGGACGCTTCGACGTGCCCGGCTTCGTGCTGTCCGGCTACGGATTGGCGGCGATCGCCTATGCCCTGAGCGAAGGACCGCGCACCGGCTGGACCGATCCATGGGTCGTCGGGCTGGGGCTGAGCGGGACGATCGCCTTCGCCCTCCTCGTGTACGTCGAGACCCACCGCCCGGAGCCGATGCTCGCCCTGCGGCTGTTCCGCTACCGCTCCTTCCGGGCCACGAACATCGTCATGGTCTTCGGCATGGCCAGCTTCATCGGTCTGACGTTCGTGCTCCCGCTGTACCTCCAGGGCCTGCGCGGCCTCGACCCGTTGGAGAGCGGTCTGACGACGTTCCCCCAGGCGATCGGCATCCTCATCTCCTCGCAGATCGCCGGCCGCATCTACGGACGAGTCGGGCCGCGCCGGCTGGTCATCGGCGGGATGCTCGGCGCCGCCATCTCCATGGGCTCGCTCCTGCTGCTCGGCCTCGACACCGACCTGTGGTGGATCCGCGCGGCGATCTTCGCCAGGGGCCTGGCGATGGGCTTCACGTTCGTGGCCGTCCAGGCCGCCAGCTACGCCGAGATCCCGATGGCCGACAACGGTCGGGCCTCGGCGATCTTCTCCACCCAGCGCCAGATGTCGGTGTCCATCGGGGTCGCCCTGATGGCCACCGTGCTGACCAGCTTCACGACGCTGACCGCGACCCCTGCCGATCCCGACGAGGCGCTCATCGGGTACCACTGGACCTTCGCCGTGGCCACCGGCCTCGCCCTGATCGCCGCCCTGATGGCCTTCCTCTACGTCCGCGACGAGGACGCCGCGGCGACGATGCGACCACGCTCCTGATCCCCGAAGGAACCGTCAGTCGGGTTGGTCGAGCCCGGTGACGAGCAGCGACATGTGCCGCCGGCCGTCAAACCAGTCGAACACCAGGTGCGTGCCGGCGTCGTCGGTCCTGTAGTCGGCTGGGAGCACGCGGTGCTGGCGCACGACCGAGGCCAGCACGCCCGCGTCGCCGGCTACCTCACCCCTGACCACGACGGCCGTGCCGTCGGCGAAGCGGACCCGCGTCGTCCGTAACTGCGGTACCACCTCGATGCAGCGCACCGGCACGCGCCGGACGACGAGTGGCCGCAGGTGGTACTCGAGCAGGGCGCGCTGGGTGGCTGCTTGATCGGCGTCGACGCGTGCGAAGCGGGCGGTCAGGTCGGCGACATCGGCCGGATCGAGCGGCGCCTCGTCGTAGCCGCCGGGCCGGCGCCGCCGGCGGCGCGCCAGCACGATCGTGACGGCGGCGGCGACTGCCACCACGAGGCCGGTCACGACCAGCACGGACACGTCTCCATTGTCCCCCATCGGGGAGGCTCGATCCACCGTCGGTTCAGGAGCCGTGAGCGTGGTCGCACCAGCGCTCCTGTCCTTCGGCGATCGAGCCCGCGGCGACCCCCTCGAGGGAGGCGAACGGGCCGCACTCGTGCGGCGTGATCCACACGTGGATCATCGGCGCAGGGTCGTGCTTCGACGAGCGGCGGGCGGCACGTGCCGTCGGCCTCGGTGAGGCCACGGACCTGCGGGGCGACGGGATCGTCGGTGTAGCAGAGGTTGTCGTGGATGTGCCACTGCATCAGCTGGCCGCCGAGGTCGGGCACGTCCGTGAGGGCCACCGATGTCGGCAGCATGTACATCGCCGAGACCAGCTTCTTGCTGCCGTCGGGCTGCGGCTCGTACACCAGGCTCTCGGGAGCATCCGGGTCGAGCCACACGTCGTCGTTGATCCAGTCCCACTGGACGTAGTGCTCGTGACCGGTACCGGCATCGCCGATGGAGTGGAAGCCGGCGGCCTCGGCCACCGCGGGGTCGGACCACTGCGGCAGGCGGACGAGCGTGACGGCGACGAGGTTCTCGGCGTACGCCTGCTGCTCCGGCGTCACGCCCTCCACACCGGACAGGTCGATCGGCTTCGTCGGATCGTACGCCGCGGTGGCCGGCTCCTCCGCCGCCGTCGCCTCGTGGTCGTGGGCGCACTGGTCGGCGCGGTCGCCGGTGGTCGCCACCTGTCCGGCGCCGTGCCCTTCGAGGGCGGCGAAGGGCCCGCACTCGTGAGGGGTGATCCAGACGTGCACCATGGGGATCTCGCCGCCGGCGTTGAACGAGCCGGGCGGGCACTCGCCGGCGTCGTCGGTGAGGCCGACGACCTTCGGCTGGCCGTCCTCGCCGAGGCCAAAGCACAGGTTCTCGTGGACGTGCCACTGCATGAGCGGCCCACCCCAGTCGACGAGCTCGGGGTCGTCGATGGCGAGGTCCTTGGCCATGAACATCGCCGAGACCAGCGTCCGCTCCTCGCCGTTGACGGCGTAGACGAGCGATTCCGGCCGCGTGGGGTCGAGGAAATGGTCGTCGACGATGAACCGCGGGTTGATGAAGTGCTCGAAGCCCGTGCCGGCGTCGCCGATCGACAGGAAGCCGGCCGCGGCGAGCGTCGACACATCGGCGAACTGCGGGAGCTCGGCGATCGTCGATGCGGCGAGTGTCTCGGCGCGGGTCTGCTGCTCCGCCGTGACACCCTGGACGCCGGAGAAGTCGATCGGCGCGGCCGGGTCCCATGGGCGCGGCCATGCCGCAGCGTCCGTCGCCGCATGGTCCTCGGTCGCGTGATCCTCGGTCGCGTGACCGTCCTCCGTCGCGGGGTCGGCATCGCCGGGATGGGCGTGGTCGGCGGCCCCGGCGCCCGCCGCTGCCGTGGCGCCGGTCGTGTCGTCGTGGCTGTGGACCTGGGTGGCGCCGGCCATCATCGCCACCACCGTGACGGCGCCGATGGCGACGGCGGGCAGGCCGAGACCGGCCCTCGACGTCACGTTCGAAGCCCTGGTGATGACGGCGATGGCGCCGGCCACCGCCACCGCGCCCAACACGGCGCACACGGTGTCGGCGAAGGCGGGTGACTCGGCGCGTTCCAAGCCGTCGATCCAGGAGACTCCGTAGCTCCTGGTCAGCAGCCACGCGCCGACCGCGCCACCGTTGACGACGATCGCCGCCACCGCAGCGATCCGGCCGCCACGGACGAGCAGCACCATTCCGACGACGAGCTGGGCGACGGCCGTGGCCACGAACAACCGCGACAGCGACGTGTGCTCGGCATGGGCGCCGGCCGCCGCGGCGTGGATCGCCCCGGCACCGATCGATGCCAGGCCGGCGATCGCCCTGGCATCGATCCACCGGTTGCGATCGCCTATGCGAGCGCCGTCATCCACCGAACCAACGGGTTCGCTGCTCATTCGCTGTGCTCCCCTCGTCGTCCCCGAGCCCGCCATGAGCCTATGCACCGTCCCTCCGACATCGACGTCGGGTCAGAACGCCGGCGGCCGACGCTCGCGGAAGGCGGCGATGCCCTCGCGGTACTCGGCGGAGGTCATCGCCTCGCTCAGGAGGCGGCGGGCGTCGACGAGCGCCGCGCCGACGTCGTGGCGCAGGAGGTCGTCATAGATCTGCCGTTTCGTCGTGCGCAGGGCGTTGGGGCCGACGGACGTCGCCAGGTCGGCCGCGAAGCGAAGTGCGGCGGCCAGGGTCGCGTCGCCGTCATCGAGGACGGCGTTCCACAGACCCCACTCGGCCGTGTCCGCACCGGTGACGGCGCGGCCGGACAGCAACAGGTCGTTGGCGCGGGTCACGCCGACGAGGCGGGGCAGCAGCCAGCTCATGCCGTACTCGGCCGGCAGGCCGAGCTTCGGCGCGGCGGTGGTGATCTTGGCCCCAGCGCTGATGAACCGGAGATCGCAGAACAGGGCCACCGCCAGCCCGACGCCGGCGGCGGCGCCGTTGACGGCGGCGATCAGGGCGTAGGGCAGTCCGAAGTGGAACGAGAAGTCGTGGTCGAACTCCGGGCGCACCCCGTAGCCGGGAGTCGCCAGCACGTCCGGCAGCCCGTCGTCGTAGGCGCCCCTGGCGGCGTGGCCGGCGAGGGCCTCGGCGTCCGCGCCGACGCAGAATGCCGGCGGCGTGCCCGTCAGCACGACGGCCCGAATCGATTCGTCGCCCGCCAGCTGGGCGAGCACCCAGCGGTACTCGGCGTGCATGCGACCGGTCCAGGCGTTGTGGCGGTGCGGCCGGTGCAGCCACACCGTGGCCACGGGACCGTCGGTCTCGTAGCGCACGGCCCGCAGTTCCATCGTCATCCCCACAGCGCCGACAGCACCGGCTCGGCCCACTCCTGGCGGCACACGAGGAAGTCGGGGAGCCACGGGTCGCGCCCGTTGTAGACGATCGGCGAGCCGTCGATGCGGCTGACGTGCAGTCCGGCGGCCAGGGCCACGGCGGCGGGAGCCGCCGAGTCCCACTGGTACATGCCGCCGTCGTGGACATAGATGTCGGTCTCGCCGTTGACGACCGACATCGCCTTGGCTCCGGCCGAGCCGAGGCGCACCGGTTCGGCGTCGAGGGCGTTGGCGACGACAGCGGCGGCGTACGGAGCCCGCGACCGCGAGGTCACGAGGCGTGGCCGCTCACGGTCGGTCGACGGCAGGACCGGCGGCGGTTCGGCGGCGAACGTGATCCCGAGCGCCGGGAGGCTGACGGCGCCGGCGGCGAAGCGGCCGTTCTCCCAGAGGGCGACGTGCACCGCCCAGTCCGACCTCCCCGGCTCGCCGAACTCCCGCGTCCCGTCCAGCGGGTCGATGATCCACACCCGGTCGACGGTGAAGCGGCGGGGATCCTCCAGGCCCTCCTCGGACAGCACGGCGTCATCGGGCCGCAGGCGGGTGAGCTCGTCGGCCAGGAACCGCTGGCTCGCCGTGTCGCCGCCGTCCATCACCTGCCACGGGTGGGCGCCGCCGTCGACGAGCTGCTCGCGCACGACGAGGAGCCCGCGCCCGGCCTGGGCCGCCAGGCGGATCGCCAACTCGGCGTCGGTCTCCGGCGTCGTCACGGTCACGGGGCGGACGCTACATGCGAGTGTTTGCCGCGGGGCCTCCCCGCGGCAAGCACTCGGATGGCCGCAAACACTCGGGTCAGGAACGCGAGCTTCTTGTACTTGATGCGGTGGGGCTGGTCGGCCGCGGCGCCGAGCTCCTTGTGGCGCCACTCCTCGTACTCGGTGAAGTTGCCCTCGAACCAGCGGACCTGGCTGTCGCCCTCGAACGCCAGGACGTGGGTGGCGATGCGGTCGAGGAACCAGCGGTCGTGGCTGATGACCACGGCGCAGCCCGGGAAGCTCTCCAGCCCGGTCTCCAGGGCCCGCAGCGTGTCGACGTCGAGGTCGTTCGTCGGCTCGTCGAGCAGCAGCACGTTGCCGCCGGACTTGAGCAGCTTGGCGAGGTGGACGCGGTTGCGCTCGCCGCCGGACAGGTCGCCGACGCGCTTCTGCTGGTCGGCGCCCTTGAAGTTGAAGCTGGCGACGTACGCCCGCCCGTGCATCTCGCGGTTGCCGATCTTGAGGTGGTCGACCCCGCCGGTGATCTCCTCGTAGACCGTGGCGTCGGCGTGGAGGCTGTCGCGGGACTGGTCGACGTAGCTCAGCTGGACGGTATCGCCGATGGTGATCGTCCCGCCGTCGACAGGCTCTTCATCCGTGAGCATCCGGAACAGCGTCGTCTTGCCGGCGCCGTTGGGTCCGATGATCCCGACGATGCCGGCGCGGGGCAGGGAGAACGAGAGGTCCTCGATGAGCAAGCGGTCGCCGAACCCCTTGCGCAGCCCGTCCACCTCGATGACGGTGTCGCCGAGGCGCGGTCCCGGCGGGATGGCGATCTCCAGGCCGGTGTCCTCGCCGCGTGCCGCCTCGGCCTCGGCCTGCAGGCGGTCATAGGCGGCGAGGCGCGCCTTGCCCTTGGCCTGGCGGGCCTTCGGGGCCATGCGCACCCACTCCAGCTCGCGCTCGAGGGTGCGTCGGCGGGCCTCGTCGGAGCGCTGCTCGCGGGACAGTCGCTCCTGCTTCTGCTCCAACCAGGACGTGTAGTTGCCCTCGAAGGGGAGGCCGCGCCCACGGTCGAGCTCGAGGATCCAGCGGGCGACGTTGTCGAGGAAGTAGCGGTCGTGGGTGATCGCCACCACCGTGCCGGCGTAGTCCTTGAGGAACTGCTCGAGCCAGTCGACGCTCTCGGCGTCGAGGTGGTTGGTCGGCTCGTCGAGCAGCAGCAGATCCGGACGGCTGAGCAGCAGGCGGCACAACGCCACGCGACGCCGCTCACCACCGGACAGCGTCGTCACGTCGGCGTCGTCCGGCGGGCACCGCAGGGCATCCATGGCGATCTCGACGTTGCGGTCGAGGCTCCAGGCGTCGGCGGCGGCGATCTTGTCCTCCAGCTCGGCCTGCAGGGCACCGATCTTCTCGTAGTCGGCGTCGGGCTCCGCCCACATCGCCATGACCTCGTTGTAGCGGTCGATGATCGACTGCACGGCGGCCACGCCGTCCATCACGTTGCCGCGGACGTCCTTGGCCGGGTCCAGCTGGGGCTCCTGGTGGAGGTACCCGACGCTGAAGCCAGGGGTCAGGCGGGCCTCGCCGGTGTACCCGTCGTCGAGCCCGGCCATGATCTGCAGCAGGCTCGACTTGCCGGCGCCGTTGGAGCCGATGACCCCGATCTTGGCGCCGGGGTAGAACGACAGGGAGATGTTCTCCAGCACCGTGCGATCGGGCGGGTAGAACCGGGCGAGCTTGTAGCAGGTGTAGATGAACTCGTGCGCCATGCGGCGTTCGAGGCTAGCGGCGCCCTCCGGCCGCAGTCTCGGCAGTCAGTGGCTGCCGTTGGCGGCGGCTGCTGCGGTCCGCTTGACCTTCTCGGTGAGGTGGGGTGGCAGGAGGTCGTAGTGGTCGTGGACGGCCACGAACGTGCCCCGGCCACCCGTCATCGAGCGCAGCTCGACGGCGTAGCGCTGGATCTCCGCGGCGGGCACGAGGGCGACGATCTCGTGCGAGCCGTTGCCGAGCACGGATGTACCGCTGACACGGCCGCGGCGGGCGTTGAGGTCGCCGAGAACGTCGCCCTGGTAGCCCTCCGGCACCGTCACGGTGACCAGGGAGATCGGTTCGAGCACGGCCGCGCCGGCCTTCTGCAAGGCCTCCTTGAGCCCGTGGGCGGCCGCCGAGCGGAACGCCATGTCCGAGGAGTCGACGGAGTGGTACTTGCCGTCGTAGCACTCGACGCGCACATCGACGACGGGGAAGCCGTGCACGCCGCCCATGGCCATCGTCTCCTCCACGCCGCGCTGGACCGCCGGGATGTACTGCTTGGGGATCGTGCCGCCGACGATCGAGTTGACGAACTCGGTGCCGTTGCCGCGCACCATCGGACTGACCCGCAGGTGGGCGACGGCGAACTGGCCGTGGCCGCCGGACTGCTTCTTGATCTTGCCCTCCGCTTCGGCCGAGCCGGTGATCGTCTCCCGGTACGGCACGCGGACGTCCTCGGTCTCGACGTTGACCCCGAACTTCCGGGCCAGCCGCTCGAGGGCCACCGCGAGGTGCGTGTCGCCGCTGCCGCGCAGCACGGTCTGACCCGTCTCCTCGTTGCGCTCGACGACGAGGGCCGGGTCCTCCGCCAGCAGCCGTTGCAACGCCCCGGAGAGCTTGTCGTCGTCGGACTGCGTGAGCGGCCGGAGGGCCAGGCCGAAGGACGGCGTTGGGACGGCGAGCGGCAGGACGCGCACGGGCGAGTCCTTCGGAGCCAGCGTCGATCCGGTTGGGGTGTCGCTGAGCTTGGCGACGGCGGCGAGGTCACCGGCGACGACCCTGTCGGCGGTGAGGTGCTCCTTGCCGCGCAGGTGGAACAGCCCGTGGAGCCGCTCCTCCGCGCCGCTGGTGGTGTTGATCAGGCGGTCGTCGACGGCGACGGTGCCGGACAGCACCTTGAACAACGAGACCTGCCCGACGAATTGGTCGGCGACGGTGCGGAAGACGTAGGCGAGCGGTTTGCCCGTCGGGTCGGCGGTGACGTCGACGCTGACCGCCGCGTCGCCGTTGCCGGCCGCCACCACCGTCGGACGGGCCGCCGGCGACGGGCCGAGCTCGCAGATGAAGTCGGCGAGTCGATCGATGCCGATGCCCAGCGTGGCCGACCCGCACAGCACAGGGAACTCGATCCCGTCGAGCATCTCGTGGGCCAACGTGCGCTCGAGCTCGTTCGTGGACGGGACCTCGCCGGCCAGGTAGCGCTCGAGCTGCTCGTCGTCGCCGGAGACGATCTCCTCGATCAACTCGTCGTGCAGCCGGTGCTCCTCGTCGGCGACATCGGCCGGCAGGGGCTCGCTGTGGTGGTGCCCGTCTGGGCCGTACTCGAAGCCTTGGTCGGTGAGCACGTCGGCGATGCCGTGCAGCTTCTCCTCCTCGCCGAGGGGCAGTTCCAGCGGCACGAAGCCGGACCCGAACCTGGACTTCAGCTCGCCGAGGACGCGATGGAAGTCAGCCCGCTGCTTGTCCTCCTTGTTGACGAACACCAGGCGGGGGATGCCGGCTGCAGCGCACTTCTCCCACGCCGACTCCGTACCGACCTCGATCCCGTCGACGGCGCTGACCACGAGCACGGCGAGGTCGGCGACGGACAGGGCGGCGTCGACGTCGCCGGTGAAGTCGGCGTAGCCGGGGGTGTCGATGAGATTGACCTTGTACGTCTGTCCGTCGCTGGACTTCCACTCGAACGGGGCGAGGGCCAGCGACAGCGACATCGTGCGCTTGACCTCCTCGGGTTCGGTGTCACAGACCGTCGTGCCGTCTTCGACCCGCCCGGCCCGCGCCAGCACACCGGCTCGGAGGAGGAGCGCTTCGACGAGCGTCGTCTTGCCGGCTCCGCCGTGGCCGACGACGGCCACGTTGCGGATCTTGTCGGTCGCCGGACTGTTCAATCGGACCCCCAAGGCTGGTCTGCGTGCTGATGCTGGTCGCGCCCCCGGTGCACGACGTTAGCGCCGTCCCCGAGCGGCCCGACCCGCCCGCGGGATCGTCCGGCTCAGCCGGGGATGGTGTGACCGGTACCCTGGGAACGTGAGCGCGACGACGTCGACGGGACCGGGGTTCGGGACCAACTCGTGGTTGGTCGAGGAGATGTACGAGCAGTTCCGGGAGGACCCCGAGTCGGTGGGCGAAGCCTGGCGAGAGTTCTTCGCCGACTACCGCTCGACGAACCCCGCCCTCGCCGCCACCGCCTCCGCCCCCGCGCCGACGGTCGAGGAGGAGCCCAGCGCCCAGCGCACCAACGCCCAGCCGCCGAGCCAGCCGGCGCCGCCCGCAGCGGCGCCCGAGACGAAGGCGGCCGCGCCGGCGACCCCTGCTGCGCGGACCTCAGAAGGGACCGGCACCGCCGGCGTCGCGAGCGCCAGCGAGCAGCCGGCACAGTCCCCGGAGCCTCCAGGCGGAGGGCGACAATCAGTACGCGGCGCGCGCCGGCGCGGCGATCGCCGCCAACATGGAGCGCAGCCTGACCGTCCCGACGGCGACGAGCTTCCGCAACGTCCCGGCCAAGCTGCTGGAGGTCAACCGCAAGGTGATCAACGGCCATCGGTCGCGTAGCGGGATGGGCAAGGTCAGCTTCACGCACCTCATCGGCTACGCCATCGTGCGGGCGATCGCCGACGCGGTCCCGGCGATGCGCAACACGTTCGTCGCGGGCACCGATGGCAAGCCCCGCCTCGTGAAGCACGACACGGTCAACCTCGGCCTCGCCGTCGACGTCGAGAAGTCCGACGGCAGCCGCACGCTCGTCGTGCCAGTGATCCGCAACGCCGACCAACTCGACTTCGCCGGCTTCCTCGGCGCCTACGAGGAGCTGATCCGCAAGGTCAAGGCGAACAAGCTCACGGTCGACGACTTCCAGGGCGCCACCGTCTCGCTGACCAACCCCGGCACCATCGGCACCGTCCAGAGCGTCCCCCGGCTGATGCCCGGGCAGGGCGTCATCGTCGGCGTCGGGGCGATCGACTACCCGGCGGAGTTCGAGGGTGCCGACCGGGCCAACCTCAGCTCGCTCGGCATCAGCAAGGTCGTCACGATCACCAGCACCTACGACCACCGCATCATCCAGGGCGCCGAGAGCGGTCTGTTCCTGAAGCGGGTCCACGAGCTGCTGCTCGGGGAGCACGGCTTCTACGACGGCGTGTTCGCCTCCCTGGACATGCCGTACCAGTCGGTGCGCTGGCGGCCCGACGTCAACCCGATCGACCGCGAAGAGGCGATGCTGCAGAAGCAGATGCAGGTCGCCACGCTGATCCGCGTCTACCGCGTCCGCGGCCACCTGATCGCCGATCTCGACCCGCTGCGGTGGAAGGAACCGGCGATGCCGAGCGAGCTCGACCCGTTGACGTACGGGTTGACGATCTGGGACCTCGACCGGGAGTTCCTCACCGGAGGAGTCGCCGGCACCGAGAAGATGACCCTCGGCGACCTCCTCGGGGTGCTGCGCGACGCGTACTGCCGCACGGTCGGCATCGAGTACATGCACATCCAGGACACCGAGGAGCAGCGCTGGATCCAGTCCAAGGTCGAAGGCGCCCACCCGACGTTCTCCAAGGAGGCCAAGCACCGCATCCTCGAGCGGCTCAACGCCGCCGAGGCGTTCGAGAAGTTCCTGGCGACCAAGTACGTGGGCACGAAGCGCTTCGGGCTGGAGGGCTCCGAGTCGGCGATCCCGATCCTCGACGAGGTGATCTCCGCCGCCGCTGACGCCGGGCTCGACTCCGCCGTGCTCGGCATGGCCCACCGTGGCCGGCTCAACGTGCTGTCGAACATCATCGGCAAGAGCTACGACGCCATCTTCCGCGAGTTCGAGGGTCACCTCGACCCGGCGTCGGTGCAGGGCTCGGGGGACGTCAAGTACCACCTCGGGGCGACGGGCAAGTACGTCAGCCCGTCGGGGGCCGACATCATGCTCGAGCTGGCCGCCAACCCGAGCCACCTGGAGACGGTCGACCCGATCGTCGAGGGCATGGTGCGAGCCCGCCAGGACCAGGTCGACCCGCCCGGCTCGTACCCGGTGCTGCCGATCCTGATCCACGGCGACGCGGCGTTCGCCGGCCAGGGCGTGGTCGCCGAGACGCTGGGCATGAGCGACATCAGCGGCTACCGCGTCGGCGGCACCGTGCACTTGATCATCAACAACCAGATCGGCTTCACGACGGCACCCGAGTTCGCCCGGTCGTCGCTGTACTGCAGCGACGTCGCCAAGACCGTGCAGGCGCCGATCTTCCACGTCAACGGCGACGACCCCGAGGCGTGCGCGCGAGTGGCCCGGCTGGCGTTCGAGTACCGCCAGCGGTTCCACAAGGACGTCGTCATCGACATGTGGTGCTACCGCCGGCACGGGCACAACGAGGGCGACGACCCGAGCTACACCCAACCGCTGATGTACCGGGCCATCGCCGAGCACCGCAGCGTGCGCAAGCTGTACGTGGAGACGCTCGTCAAGCGCGGCGACATCACGCTCGACGAGGCCGAGCAGGCCCTCGACGACTTCCAGGGCAAGCTGCAGGTCGCCCTCGACGAGACGAGGGCCCAGTCACCGGAGCCGATCAAGGCGGCGCGTCCGCCGAAGCCGGTCGGTGTGTTGCCGCACATCGAGACCGGGGTCGAGCGGGCGACGCTGGACCGGATCTTCCACCACCTGACGGAGTACCCGGAGTCGTTCACGATCCATCCCAAGCTGGTCAAGCAGTTCGACGCCCGCGCCAAGCTGTACGAGCAGGGTGAGGTCGAGTGGGCGACCGCCGAGGCGCTGGCGTTCGGAACGCTGCTCCTCGACGGCCACAGCGTGCGGCTGGCTGGTGAGGACTCACGGCGGGGCACGTTCAGCCAGCGCCATGCCTCCCTGGTCGACTACGAGACGGGCAAGCCGTGGATTCCGCTCGACGACCTCGAGGGTACGGACGGTCGCCAACGAGTTGGCGACAAGCAGCACAGCCGGTTCTGGGTCTACGACTCGCTCCTGTCGGAGTACGCCGCGCTCGGGTTCGAGTACGGCTACGCCCAGGCGAACCCCGAGACGCTGGTGCTGTGGGAAGCCCAGTTCGGTGACTTCATCAACGGCGCCCAGGTCATCATCGACCAGTACCTCGTCGCCGCCGAGGACAAGTGGAACCAGCGCAACGGCCTCGTGCTCCTGCTGCCCCACGGCTACGAGGGCCAGGGCCCGGAGCACTCCTCGGCGCGGATGGAACGGTTCCTGCTGCAGGCCGCCGAGGACAACATCCAGGTCTGCAACGCCACGACGGCGGCGCAGTACTTCCACCTGCTGCGGCGCCAGGTGCACACCGAGCGGCAGACCCCGCTGATCCTGTTCACGCCGAAGCAAGGGCTGCGGATGAAGCAGACCCGCTCCTCGATCGACGAGCTGACGCAGGGCTCCTTCCAGGAGGTGCTGGACGACCCGTTCGTCACCGATCGCCAAGCCGTCCGGCGGATCGTGTTCTGCAGCGGCAAGGTGGCGTGGGACGCGATGGCCGAGCGCGACCGGCGCGAGGCGCCCGTCGCCGTGGTGCGCGTCGAGCAGCTGTACCCGTCACCGATCGACCAGCTGCTGCAGCTGCTCGATCACTATCCCAACGCTCGCCAGCTGGTGTGGCTGCAGGAGGAGCCGGAGAACATGGGCGCCTGGAGCTTCGTCGAGGCTCGCGTGTGGCGGGTCAAGGAGCGCGGCTACGACCTGCGCCATGTCGCCCGCATCGAGTCCGGCAGCCCGGCGACCGGCTCCAAGACGATCCACGACCAGGAGCTCGCCGACCTCATGGAGGACAGCTTCCGCGACCTCTGATCCGAGTGTTTCCTGCCGACCGAGTGTCTGCTGCGGGAGGGCCCCGCAGCAGACACTCGGTCGCCGGAAACACTCGGATCCCGGCGTCTCGGGGCTCGCCACCGAGCGCTACGGTCGTGGACGATGCTCGTGAGCGACCTGCACCACGTCTCGATCAACGTGGCCGACGTCGAGCGGTCCGTGGCCTTCTACGTCGACGTGCTCGGCATGGACCTGCTGCCACGCCCCGACTTCGGGTTTGCCGGTGCCTGGCTCGGGTTCGGTGGCGGTCGCCAGGTCCACCTCATCGAGGCCACCGTTCCGGAGGACAACGGCCAGCACTTCGCCTTCCAGGTCGACGACATCGATGCCGCGGTGGCCGCCCTACGCGAGGCCGGTACGACCGTGCGTGGCCCCGCGCCGGTCGGGGATTCCGCCGCCCGTCAGGCGTTCTTCCACGATCCCGACGGCAACCGCCTCGAGCTCAACCAGCCAGCATCCTGACGGTCTCACCCGCGTTTGCGGTCAGGTGAGCGGGATCCCGAGCACCGCTTCGAGCTCGGCGATGGCCTCGGTGGGCTCGCCGACCTTGATCGTCGTCATGCCCATCTGCTTGGCCGGCTTGAGGTTGATGCCGAGGTCGTCGAGGAACACGCACTCGGCGGGCTCGACACCGAGCAGCTCGCAGGCCATCGTGTAGAAGGCCGGCTCCGGCTTGCGCACGCCGATCTTGCTCGACTCCACGACGACGTCGAAGCGGGCCATCACGGCGGCGACCTCGGGCCGTCCGCCCTCGGGCTCGTCGTCGCGCCCGACGACGTTGTTGGTGAGGCAGGCCGTCTTGTAGCCGGCCGCCTGCACGCGGTCGAGGGCGGTGACCATCTCCGCGCGCACGTCCCCGGCCAGCAATGCCAGCACGTCGGCGCCTGGCACCTCGTGGCCGAGGGCCGCCGACTCGGCGGCGAAGGCGGCGTCGAACGCCTCGTGGTCGAGCTCCGCCCGCTCCAGCCGGGCCCACGCGTTGACGTCGGGATCGGTGGCGTTCACCGACCGGATGAAGTCGGTCGGCAGACCCCGCTGCTGTTCGTAGTGGTGGAACGCCTCGAAGGGGCTGGAGAGGATGACGCCGCCGAAGTCCCACAGTACCGCTCGGATCACGGGCCGTGACTCTACGATGGGCGGCTGGCCGCTCGGCGATTCGTCGGGGCCGCGCCGCGGGGAACGCGGCGACGAACGATCAGGCGCACACACAACTCATGACGACATCGAAGTCGAGCCCCACGGACGTGGTGGTCGTCGACGGATCCAACATCGCGACCGAGGGTCGCTCCATGCCGAGTCTCACTCAGCTCAACGACGCGGTGATGGCGTTCAAGGAGGAGAATCCTGACGCCGTCATCACCGTCGTCGTCGACGCCACGTTCGGGCACCGCATCGACAAGAAGGAGGCGAAGGAGTTCGACCTCGCGGTCGCCCACAATGAGCTGGTCGCCCCGCCGGCTGGGGCGATCGGGCGCGGTGACGCCTTCGTGCTGAGCATCGCCAACAAGGTCGGGGCGCGGATCCTCAGCAATGACTCGTTCCAGGAGTTCCACGGCGACTACCCGTGGCTGTTCGACGAGGGTCGCCTGATCGGCGGCAAGCCCGTGCCCTACGTGGGGTGGGTCTTCGTCGAGCGTCTGCCGGTGAAGGGCCCGGTGAGCCGCAAATCTCGAGCGCGCCGCTCGCGGCAGTCGCGGAGAGCCGAAGCCGGTCCGTCGCTCGGCGAGCAGGGAGGCCAGCCTGCCGATGCCGGTACCAGCCGCGCCGCCGCCGGGTGCCGCCCGCCGGACCGCCGAACCGCGGGAGCAGCCGGTCGCTGCGCAAGCTGCCCCGCCGGTGACCGCGACCACCGGCTCGCCGGTCAACGACCTGCTGACGTTCCTCGACTTCGTCGAACACCACCCGGTGGGCAGCAGCGTGAACGGCGTCGTCGATTCGTACTCGTCGCACGGTGCCTACGTGAAGCTCGGCGACCTGCGCGGCTACGTCCCGCTACGCCTGATGAGCGACCCGCCGCCGCGCAGCGCGCGGGAGGTCATGCACATCGGCGACGCCGTGACGCTCGTCGTGACCAGCTTCGCCCCCGCCCGCCGCAGCGTCGATCTGACGGTGCCGCACATGGCGCCCGGCGCGGCGGTGGTGGCGACCCCGGAGGTCGAGGTGATCGCCGAGGTGCTGGCACCCGAACCCGAGCGCCAGCCCGCCAAGCGGACGGCCAAGAAGGCGGCCGCCGCGGCCGAGGAGCCGGCGCCCGTCGCGCCCGCCCCGGCCAAGCGAGCGGGGCGCAAGAAGGCGGCCGCGGTGGCGGAGCAGCCGGCACCGGCCGCGCCCGCCCCGGCCAAGCGAGCCGGGCGCAAGAAGGCCGCCCTGCCGCCACCGGAGGTGGCGCCGCCTGCCGACGCGGTGACGCCGACCGAGGCGCCGCCGCCGCCGGTGCCACCGGAAGAGGCCCCCGCAACTCGCCGTGCGCGGAAGGCACCGGCGACGAAGGCCACCGCCAGGCCCGCGGCGACGGAGAAGGCGCCGGCCAAGAAGGCCGCCACGAAGAAGAAGAAGGCGCCGGCGAAGCAGGCGACCACCCCGCCGCCGCCCGAGACCGCCGCGGCGGCCGAGCCCGAGCGGCCGGCGCCGGCGAAGAAGGCCGCGCCCAAGAAGGCGGCCGCCAAGAAGGCGACGGCGAAGAAGACGGCCTCGCCGCGCCCGACCATGACGACGGGACTCCCCGCGGATGCCGCGGAGCCGGTGACCACCGACGGCGACGCGCCGGCCCCCGTCAAGCGGTCGCGGGCGCGCAAGACGGCCGCGAGCTCGTGATGCGCTTCGCCACCTGGAACGTCAACTCGCTGAAGGTCCGCCAGGAGCGGATCGAGCAGTGGCTCGGCGACATCTCTCCCGACGTCGTGTGCATGCAGGAGACCAAGCTCGCCGATTCGGCGTTCCCGCAGCTCACCTTCGAAGCGCTCGGGTACACCGCCGTGCACCACGGCGAGGGCCGCTGGAACGGCGTCGCGGTGCTCTCCCGGCGGGGCGTCGACGACGTGTCGTTCGGCTTCGCCGACGGGCAGGAGCCCGACTCCGAGGCTCGCCTGATGACGGCGCGGGTCGACGGGATCACGATCGTCAACGTGTACGTCCCGAACGGCCGAGCGCTCGATGCCGACCACTACCAGTACAAGCTGCGGTGGCTCGACCGGCTGGCTGCGCACGTCGATGCCGTCGCCCCCGATGGTGGCTCGGTGATCGTCGCCGGCGACTTCAACATCGCCCCGACCGACGTCGACGTGTACGACCCGGCCGTGTTCGAGGGCGCCACCCACGTCAGCCCGCCCGAGCGCGAGCGTCTGCAGGCGCTCCTCGACCGTGGCCTGACCGACGTCTTCCGGCACTCCTATCCGGACGCCACGCGGGCGTTCTCGTGGTGGGACTACCGGCGCGGCGACTTCCACGAGGGACGTGGCATGCGCATCGACCTCGTGCTGGCGTCGGCACCGGTCGTCGACCGCGTCGAGTGGTTGGTCATCGACCGCAACGCCCGCAAGGGCCAGCAGCCGAGCGACCACGCCCCCGTCGTCGTCGACCTCCGCGACTGACCCAACCGTTTCTGACGCTCCTCGCTCCCGCCCAGCGGGACGAGGTCTCCGGAGAACCGGGCGTCACCCGTCGAGGGCGGCGCGCAGGCCGGGGAACAGGCGGGCCGCGGTCAGCGGGCCGAACGTCGTCGCCGCGGCGAGCTCGGCGGGGGTCGCCGGGCAGGCCGAGGCGATGGCCTCCAGATCGGCGTCCGAGCACACCTCGCTCGGCAGCACCACGGCCGTGCGGGCCAGCTGCTCGCGCCACCTCCGCAGCCGCTCCAGCGACGCCTGTTCGGGACGCGGCAGCGACCGCAGCTCGGGCGGTGGTGGTGTGGTGACCGGGGCGGCCGTGTCGATGCCGGCGATCAGCGGGCTGGGCTGCCGGCGGTAGCCGCCCCGCCGCGCCGCCCATGTCAGCACGAGGTGATCGGTGGCACGCGTGACGGCGACGTGCAACAGGCGGGCCTCCTCGGCGCGGGCCTCGGCGGTCGTCGCCGAGCGGTGCGGCACCAGCCCCGTCTCCACGCCCGTCACCACGACGATCGGCCACTCCCGTCCCTTGGCGGCGTGGAACGTGAGGACCTCGACACCGCCGACGCCGTCGGCGAACGGGTTCGTCGACGTGATCCAGGCACGCAATGCCGCTCCGTCGCCGAACGGCTGGTCGCGCAGGAACTCGAGCACCGCCGCGGCGACCTGGCGCTCGGCGCCCTCGACGGGATCGCCGGCGGCCTCGTCGTCCTCGAGCACGTCGTGGGCCCAGCCGCGCAGGCGCGACGCCGATGGCAGCGCCGTCACCGCCCGCACGACCCCAGCGAGCGGCGATCCTGGGGCCAGCTGGCGTCGCATCACCGGCACGCCGGCGGCGGTGAGCGCCGAGGCCAGCCGCCCCAGCTGGGCGTTCGTGCGGGCCAGCACGGCCACCGTCCCGGCGCGCACGGCGACCGGGTCGACGGCGCGCCCGAACGTGGCGACGAGCGCCGCCTCGTGGTCCTCGTCGTCCGCCGCCAGGATGCGCACGGCCTCGCCGTCGCCGCGCACCGCCATGGCGACCGCGGGTTCCCCGCCGGCCTGCAGGACCGCAGCGCCGGCGGCGACGATCTGCGGCGTGCTGCGGTGGTTGGTCGGCAGGTGGATCACCTCGACCCCGGGCAGCCGTGTGGCGATGTCCCGCAGCAGGCCCGGATCCGAGCCGTTGAACCCGTAGATCGCCTGCGCCGGGTCACCGACGAGGTACAGGTCGTCTCGACCGCCGACGATGAGGTCGAGGATCCGGTGCTGCACCGGGTTGAGGTCCTGGGCCTCGTCGACCACCACGTGGCGGTAGCGGAAGCGGACGGCGTCCGCCCACGCCGGGTCGCGGACCAGTTCGTGTGCCGCGATCGTCAGCAGGTCATCGAGGTCGACGACGCCGCGGCGGCGTTTGAGCGTCTCGTAGGCGGCCAGCGCCGTGGCGATGCGGTCGGGCGGCGTCGCGCCGCGGCGTCCGGCCGCGCGGGCGGCGGCGACGTAACCGTCGGCCGCCACCCCCCGGGCCGCGGCCCAGTCGGCCTCCGTCGCCAGCGCGGCCAACGGCACGCCGCCGGCGATCTCGCCGAGCAGCCGCTCCCGGTCGCCGACGACCGTCGGTGGACGCCGGTCGAGGTCGGCCCAACGCTGGCGCAGGAGGTCGAGGGCGACGGCGTGGAACGTGCCCGCCTCGACGTGGTCGCGCACCCCGCTGCGCCGGAGCCGGCGGCGCAGCTCACCAGCCGCCTCGCGCGTGAACGTCAGCGCCAGCGTGTGGCGGGCGTCGGCCGCGCCGATGGCGATGCGGTGGGCGATCCGCGTCGTCAACACCCTGGTCTTGCCCGATCCGGCGCCGGCGATCACGGCGACGACCGTCGACGGCGTCGTCACCGCCGCCACCTGTGCCGGGTCGAGTCCGGCGAGCAGCTGGGCCGCCCGCGACGGGTCGCCGCGGGCGGGTTCGGCGGCCGGCAGCACCCATCCACCCTACGAGGTGGCAGGGATACTGTGAACGCCATGCCGTACCCGAAGAAGCTGCTCAATGACTATGAGACGCTTGCTCTCGACCTGCATCCGCACTGGTGGTACTTCGTGGAAGCAGCCGTCGCGCTGGCCGGCGCCATCGTGTTCGGCATCATCGCCCTCGTCGCCGACTGGCCCTCATGGGTCAAGTGGCTGGCCGTGGCCCTCATCCTCGGGTGCGCACTGTGGCTGGTGGCCCGCTACGTCAAGTGGCTGACGACGAACTTCGTCATCACCAGCGATCGCGTCATCTTCCGCCACGGCCTGATCGCCAAGAGCGGCATCGAGATCCCCCTCGAGCGGGTCAACAGCGTGCACTTCAGCCAGGGCATCATCGAGCGCCTGCTCGGCGCCGGCGACCTGATGATCGAGTCGGGCGCCGAGGCGGGTCAGCAGCGCTTCACCGACATCCGCGACCCCGACCGCGTGCAGAACCTCATCCACTCCCAGATGGAGCTCAACGAGCAGCGCATGGCCGGCCGCACCGGCAACGCGCCGCAGCCCGCCCTCGACGTGGCCGGGCAGCTGGAGAAGCTGGAGGGCATGCTCAACCGCGGCACCCTGACGCCCGAGGAGTTCGAACGGCAGAAGCGCCGCCTCCTGGGCTGAGCACGGGAGCCACGCGGCACGGGTGGCCCGCGCAACCGGTGCCAGACTCGGCGTCGATGCGCGTCGTCAGTCTGGTGCCGTCGTCGACGGAGACGTTGCTGGCGCTCGGCGTCGACGTCGTGGCCTGCACCCGGTTCTGCGAGCAGCCGGCGATCAGCGACGTCGGCGGCACGAAGAACCCCGACATCGCGGCGATCATCGCCCTGGCGCCCGACCTCGTCGTGGTCGACGAGGAGGAGAACCGGCGGGAGGACGCCGAGAGCCTCGCGGCCGCCGGCCTCGAGCTGCTGGTGACGTCGGTGCGCTCGGTGGGAGACGCGCTCGCCGCGACGACCGAGCTGGCCCGCCGCACCGGGCGCCCGGCACCGCCGGTCACCGCGCCGCTTCCGGCGACGGCGGCGACCGCCAGCGCGTTCGTCCCGATCTGGCGGCGGCCGTGGATGTCGATCAACGCCGACACCTACGGCGCCTCCGTGCTGGCGGCCATCGGCGTGCGGCTCGTGACGGCGGCGTCGCCGGAGCGCTACCCGACGGTGGAGCTCGACGCGATCGCCGCCCTCGACCCGGAGCTCGTGCTGGTCCCGAGCGAGCCGTACACGTTCCGCACCGAGCACCTCGACACGCTCGCGGAGCGCTTCCCCCGTGCCGCGATCCGGCGCATCGACGGCCAGGACCTCTTCTGGTGGGGCATCCGCACGCCGGCGGCGATCGAGCGGCTCAGGTCAGTTTCATCGACGCGCTGAACTGCTCGAGGGCGTCGACGTCGAACGGCGCCCGGAGCGCCAGATTGACCTGGTCAGCGCCGGCATCGACGTACTCGCCGATGCGCTCGACGACCTGGTCGACGGACCCGCTGAGCACGCCGGGGCGCACGAAGTCGGCGATCGTGCCGAACTGCTGGCGCAGGCTGTCCTCCGTCCATGCCAGGCCGACGTTCACGGCGCACATGATCTCCGCCGGATCGCGGCCGACGTCCTCGCAGTGGCGGTACAGGACCTGGCGCTTGGCAGCGAACGTCTCGGGCGAGACGAACGGCACGTTCCACCCGTCGGCGAAGCGGGCGGCGATGCGCAGCGTGCGCTTCTCACCGGAGCCGCCGACCCAGATCGGCACGGCGTCCTGGATCGGGCGCGGCTCGTTGCGCGCCGCGTGGGTCGAGAACCACGTTCCCTCGAACGTCGTCTCCTCGTCACGGAGGAGGCCGCGGATGATGGCGATCCCCTCCTCCAGTTGGTTCATCCGCGTGCCGACCGACGGGAAGTCGATGCCGTAGGCGCGGTACTCGATCTCCGCCCAGCCGGCCCCGATGCCCATCGCCGCCCGGCCTCCGGAGATCAGGTCGATCGCCGTGATCGCCTTGGCCAGCACGGCCGGGTGGCGGTACCCGATCGAGTAGACGAGGGCGCCGCACTGGACGCGCTCGGTCTCGCAGGCCAGCGCGGCGTGCATCGCCACGGCCTCCAGGCATGCCGCGTCGTCCGGCGTCCCTGTCGCCCCGTAGAAGTGGTCCCAGATCGAGATCCAGTCGAAGCCGAGGGCCTCGATCCGCTTCCACAGCAAGCGCAGCTCGTCGGCGGTCGTGTGCTGGAGCCCGGTGTGCACGCCGAAACGGGTACTCACGGCCGGCTCCCCGAACGGCGGGTGAGCGGGCCGGGGCAGGCGGTGCACGTCATCTCGTCGGACGGTAGTCCCGTCCGCGAGACTGCAGCGATGCCACGCGCCACCGTCGCCACCAACCCCACCACCATCGAGCTCGAGTACGACACGTTCGGCTCACCGGACGACCCAGCACTCCTCCTCGTGATGGGCTTCACCGCCCAGCTGACCGCCTGGGACCCTGCCTTCTGTGAGCAGCTGGCGGCACGCGGTCGATACGTCATCCGCTTCGACAACCGCGACTGTGGGTTGTCGACCCATCTCGACGGCCAGCCCGCCGACCCGATGGCCGTCATGGCGGCCAGCCTCAAGGGCGAGGAACTCCCGCCAGTCCCGTACACCTTGTCGGACATGGCAGCCGATGCTGTCGGCCTGCTCGATCACCTCGGCATCCAGCGGGCGCACGTCCTCGGTGCGTCGATGGGCGGGATGATCGCCCAGACCATCGCCATCGAGCACCCCGAGCGGTGCCTGTCCCTCATCTCCGTGATGAGCTCCCCGGGCGATCCGCGCGCCGGCAAAGCGACGCCCGAGGCGCTGGAGGTGCTGATGGCGCCGCCGCCCACCGAGCGGGACGCCTTCATCGCCGCCGCCGATCGCGCCAGCGTGTTCGCGTCGAAGAAGCACTTCGACGCGGCGAGGGCCCGCGAGCGCGCCGGCGCGGCGTACGACCGGGCGTTCTACCCGGAGGGCGCCCCACGCCAGCTCGCCGCCATCTACGCCAGCGGCGATCGCACCGACGCGCTGGCGAAGGTCGAGATCCCGACGCTCGTCATCCACGGTCGCGACGACACCCTGATCACGCCGAGCGGTGGCACGCTGACTGCCGAGGCGATCCCCGAGGCCAGCCTGTTGCTCGTCGGCAACATGGGCCACGACCTGCCCGAACCGCTGTGGCCGGTGATCATCGACGCCGTCATCAGCCACACCGTCCACGCCACGACGAACGCCTGAGGAGACCACCACCATGTCCGGACCACTGACCGGGTACCGCATCATCGAACTGGCCGGCATCGGTCCCGGCCCGTTCGCCGCCATGCTGCTCGCCGACATGGGCGCCGACGTGCTGCGCATCGACCGCGCCCAGTCCGTCCGCGGCCCGGCACCGGGAACGCCCGCCAAGGACGTCTCGCTGCGCGGCCGGCGCAGCGTCGCCCTCGATCTCAAGCACCCCGACGGCGTGGCCACGCTGCTGGACCTCGTCGAGCGGGCTGACGCCCTCATCGAGGGATTCCGCCCCGGCGTCATGGAACGCCTCGGGATCGGGCCCGACGAGTGCTTCGCCCGCAACCCGAAGCTGATCTTCGGGCGCATGACGGGGTGGGGTCAGGAGGGTCCGTATGCCCAAGCGGCCGGTCACGACATCAACTACATCTCCCTCGCCGGTGCCCTGGCCCACATCGGCCGCGCCGGCGAGGCGCCGGTCCCGCCGCTCAACCTCGATCGGTGACTTCGGTGGCGGCGGCATGTTCCTCGCCTACGGCGTGGTGTGCGGGCTGCTCGAGGCGGCGCGCAGCGGGAAGGGTCAGGTGGTCGACGCGGCGATGGTCGACGGCGCGGCGACGCTGATGACGATGTTCTGGTCGATGTCCCAGTCCGGCGTGTTCAACCAGGAGGCCCGTGGCACCAACCTGCTCGACACCGGCTCCCACTTCTACGACGTCTACCGCTGCGCCGACGGCGAGTACATCTCGGTCGGCTCGATCGAGCCGCAGTTCTACGCCGAGCTGCTGCGCCTCACGGGTCTCGAGGGCGACGAGGAGTTCGCCGGCCAGATGGACGCCAGCCGCTGGCCGGCGCTGAAGCGGCGGCTGGCCGAGGTGTTCGCCGGCAAGACCCGCGCCGAGTGGTGCGCGCTGATGGAGCACACCGACGTCTGCTTCGCCCCCGTGCTGACGATGAACGAGGCGGCCGAGCACCCGCACAACATCGCTCGCTCGCTGATCGTCGAGCGCCACGGTGCCAAGCAGCCGGCACCGGCCCCGCGCTTCAGCCGCACGGTGCCGGAGATCACCCACGCTCCGGCCCACCCGGGTGAGCACAGCCGTGAGGCGCTCGAGGACTGGGGCATCCCCAAGGACCGCATCGACGCGCTCGTCGAGGACCGCGCCGTCGTCGCCAGCTGATCCTCGCACCTGTCCGCGGCGATCGGCCCGTTCCGGCCGATCCCAACGGACAGGAGCGCGTGTGCGTCGCTACCCTCGGCGGCCTGATGGCCACGATCGTGTTCGTCCACGCCCATCCCGACGACGAGGCCAGCGGGACGGCCGGGTCGATGGCCAGAGCCGCCGCCGAGGGCCATCGCGTCGTGCTCGTCGTGTGCACCAATGGGGATCACGGCGAAGTGCCCGACGACCTCGCCGACGGCGAGACGCTCGTCGACCGCCGGCGCCTGGAGACCGAGGCGTCTGCCGGCGTGCTCGGCGTGGCGCGCGTGGTGTGGCTCGGCTACCGCGACTCGGGGATGACGGGCTGGGAGCAGAACGACGACCCGAGCTCGTTCTGGCGGACCGACATCGACGAATCTGCAGCGCAGCTGGCCGCGGTGCTCCGCGAGGAGGCCGCCGACGTGGTCGTCCTCTACGACTGGCACGGCGGTTACGGCCACCCCGACCACATCCAGGTCCACCGCGTCGGGCACCGGGCAGCCGACCTGGCCGGCACGTCGAAGCGCTTCGAGATCACCTTCAACCGGGACGCCCTCGTGGCGTTGATGGCGGCCATGCCGAGCGACGAGGACTTCGATCCCAACGGACCGTCCGACGATGGCAACCCGTTCGGGACACCGGAGGCCGAGATCAACCTGCGCGTCGACGTCAGTGCCTACACCCCGCTGAAGCGCCTGGCGCTCGCCGCCCACGCCAGCCAGGTCACCGACATCGGGATGTTCCTCGCCATGCCCGAGGACGTGTTCGCCTCGGTCTTCGGCACCGAGTGGTACATCGAGCCGGGCGCCGAGCCAGGCCTCCGTGACGGCTGGCTGCTGGAGGGCGCCTGATGGCGCTCGTCCACCTGGTCCGGCACGGCCGGGCCACCGCCGGGTGGGACCTCGACTCCGATCCCGGCCTCGACGCCCTCGGCGCGCAGCAGGCGGTGCAGCTCGCCGACCGGTTGGCGCCCCTGGCGGTCTCGGCACCGCTGCCGATCCTCAGCAGCCCGTTGCGGCGCTGCCAGGAGACCGCCGCGCCGCTCGCCGCGCGCTGGGGCGTGGCGCCGCTCGTGGAGCCAGCGGTCGCCGAGATCCCGTCGCCGCCGGGTGTGCCGATGGGCCGGCGCGTGGCCTGGTTGCGCCACGTGATGGCGGGGGAGTGGGCAGATCTCGACGCGCGCTACACGGCGATATCGAGACCGGGTCGTCGCCGCCGTGACCGCGATGGGCACCGACACCGTGGTGGTGTCCCACTTCGTGGCCATCAACGCCGTCATCGGCGAGTGCCTCGGCGACGACCGGATCGTCATCCGCAGTCTCGACAACGCCTCCGTCACGGTCGTCGAGACGACGCCTGACGGGTTGGTGCTGGTGGCCGCCGGCCACGAGGCCGACACGCTGATCCGGTGATCGCCAACGCCACGCTCGACTGGCACGCGGCAGCGGCGTGGGTGCTGATCATCGCCAACGCCGTCGCGGCCGTGTGGGCCATCGCCGCCCACCGGTGGACGAGCCTGCGCGGCTGGCCGTTGTGGGCGGTGATCGTCATCGCCCAGCTGACGACGTTCGTTCAGGCGCTGACCGGCACCGTCCTGATGGCTCGCGACAAGCTCGAGCCGGCCCGGCTGCACGCTCTCTACGGCTTCTCCTCGGTCATCGCCGTGGCCATCCTCTACAGCTACCGCACGAGCCCGTTCATGCGCGGCAAGCAGTACCTGCTGTATGGCGTCGGTTCGTTGTTCATCATGGGTCTCGGCCTCCGTGAGTTGGTGCTGGCGTAACCCGTTCAAGGGCTTTCGGCAATCTTGTCGGCCCGATGACCACAGGCCCGCGCCGGTGATCTATCATCCGCCTGCCGGAGGGAGGCAGCATGTTCCGTGGGGTCGGACATCGTGTCGGTCGTGGAGTGGCGTGTCTGGTGATCATGGCGAGCGTCGCGGGGGCGACGGCGCACGTGGCATCGGCGTCGATCGACAATGACGCGACAGGCAAACGCTGGCGCGCTCTCACCGAGACGACCGGCCTGACGGCGAGTCAGGTGGCCACGGTCTGTCCCCGGGACGGTGTGGCGGCTTGTTCCGGTGCCGTCGCGGGCAAGGACCTGACCGGATGGGTGTGGGCCACCGACGCCCAGGTGAAAGCCCTGTTCGGGGAGTACGCCCCGGCGATCCGCACGGCCGTTCCACCGGTTCTGTCGAGCGCCGACCTCCTGATGCCGGCGATGGACTTCCTCGGCAAGATGGGGGCGACGTTCAGCATCACCGGCTACAACTTCCACTCAACGGTCGCCATCGGCTGGACCTCGACAACCGCAGCGGGCCTGCCGGTGGTCGGCTCGGTCGACTTCGGGTGGTACCCGATCCTCGGCAGCTTCGCGTTGCGCTCGAGGGCCGACACGGCGAGCTCGCAGATCGGTGTCTGGCTGTGGCGGCTGTCGAGCGCCGACATCACCCCGCCGACGATCACGCCGACGGTCGCCGGCACGCTCGGGACGAACGGCTGGTACATCTCCAACACCTCGGTGGCCTGGGCGGTCAGCGACGCCGAGTCGGCCGTGTCCGCCCGGTCGGGCTGTGACGCGCAGATCCATCGTCGCCGACACCGCAGCCACCGACGACGCTGGCGTGCACGGCGACCTCCACTGGTGGCACCGCCAGAGCGTCGGTCGTCGTGAAGCGCGATGCCACCGCACCACTGGTCACCTGCCCGTCACCGGCGCCCGTGTTCCAGATCTACACGGTCCGGCCGCGGGTCGTCGCCGGCGTGTCGGACGCGACGTCCGGTCCGGCCTCGCCGACCGCCGCCGGCGTCGCCGACGCATCGAAGGTGGGAACGTTCAACTCGACGATCACCGGCGTCGATCGCGCCGGAAATCGCAGCACGACGTCGTGCCCGTATCAGGTCGTCATCCCGACGTGCGGCGGGCGGGCGCCGACGATCCTCGGCACCGCTGGGAACGACGTCATCGACGGCACGAGCGGACCCGACGTGATCGTCGCCCTGGGCGGTGCCGACACCGTGCGCGGCCTCGGGGGCAATGACCGGATCTGTGGCAACGCCGGCGACGACGTGCTGTCCGGAGGCAGCGGCGACGACCTTCTCCACGGCGGCGTCGGCAACGACAGCCTGCGCGGGGACAACGGCGTCGACACGTGCATCAGCGGCGAGGTCCGGGTCAGCAGCTGCGAGCGGTGAGCGCTCCGGTCTGACCGACCGGCCCACCGAACGGACAGAATGGCGGCCATGGCCGTCGACCTGCACGCGCGACGCCGGCGTCGCCGAGATCCGCCTCGACCGACCGGATCGGCTCAACGCCCTCGACGCGACGATGGTCGCCGACGTCCACCGGGCCCTCGACGAGGCCGCCGGGGCCCGCGCCGTGGTGGTCACGGCGGCGGGACGCGCCTTCTCCGCCGGACGCGACCTCAGCGACGCCGAACCACTGACCGAGGATGCCGAAGCGATCCTCCGCGACACGTTCAACCCGCTCCTGCAGCGCCTCGCCGACATCGACGTCCCGACGATCGCCGCCGTCCAGGGCGCCTGTCTCGGTGTCGGGTTCGGCATCGCCTTCGCCTGCGACATCGTCGTCGCCGCCGACGACGCCCGGATCGGTTCCCCGTTCGCCCGCATCGGCGCCGTGCTCGACTCGGGCGGTCACCGCTACCTCGTCGAACGGCTCGGCCCGCACCGCGCGCTCGAGCTGATCTACACCGGGCGTCTCCTCTCCGGCGCCGAGGCCGCCGCCATCGGGCTGGTCAACCGGTCGGTGCCCGCCGACGCCCTGGCCACAGAGGTCTCCGAGCTCGCCCGGCGCATCGCCGCCGGCCCGACCGAGGCGTTCCGCGAGTCGAAGCGGATCGTCCGGGCCCTGGCGCCGGTACCTCTCGCCGACGTGCTGGCCCTGGAGGGTGCGGCGCAGGGGCGGATCGCCCGCAGCGCCGACTACGCCGAGGGCATCACCGCGTTCCAGGACAAGCGCGACCCGACCTTCAGCGGGACATGACGTCGGCGCGACGCCGGCGCTGGCTCGATGGCGGACTGGACCGGGTTCCGGTGCCGGGTTCTCCCGGCGAGCTGTGGCTGTGCGGAAAGCACGCCGTCGGTGCCGACCCGGAGGCGGCGCTGGCGAGGATCGGCGGTCGCCCGACCATGGTCTGCCTGAACCAACGCCACGAGCTGGAGGATCGTTACCCGGCGTACGTGGCCTGGCTGCAGGAGCACGACGGCGGCCGCGCCGTGTGGTTCCCGATCCCCGACCTGCACGCCCCGACGCTGGTGGAGATCCGGCCGTTCCTCGACGTCGCCGTGGGACGGCTGGACGGCGGCGAGCACCTCCTCGTGCACTGCGGAGCCGGCATCGGACGGGCCGGGACGATCGCCGTGTGCATCCTGATGTTGCACGGGCTGACGGCCGACGACGCCCTGGCGCTGGTCGCCTCCCACCGCCCGATGGCCGGACCAGAGGTCGGCGCCCAGCGCCAGCTCGTCGACGCCCTCGCCGCGGCCCTGACCTGACGCCCCGTCTCCCGTTCTGTCCTTCGATTCCGGCCCGAACGGGCCGCTCCGGACGGACAGGACGATCAGGTGCCGAGGCCGAGGCGGCGGGCCAGGACGATGGCCTGGGGCCGGTCGCTGGCGTCGATCTTGGTGAACACGTTGGACACGTGGTTGCGCACCGTCTTCGGGCTGAGCACGAGCCGGCGGGCGATGGTGTGGTTGTCGAGGCCCTCGGCGAGGAGCTCGAGGATGTCGAACTCGCGCTGGGTGAGCTGCGGGAACGGTCGAGCCGTGACCAACCGTCGGGACTGGGCCAGCTCGGTGACCGCCCGTGCCAGCGCCTGATCGAGCACCACGTCGCCGGCGGCCACGGTGCGCAAGGCGTGCTCGACGCGCTCCGGACCGGCACCCTTGACGAGGTACCCACTGGCGCCGTCGCGCAGGGCGGTCAACGCCGTGTCGTGGTCTTCGGACATCGTCAGCATGATCACCTTGACGTCGGGGTGGTGCTCGGTGAGCCAGCGGTTGATCTCCAGGCCCGACGTCTCGCCGAGCCGCACGTCGAGCAGCACCACGTCCGGCGCGGCGTCGGCCACCAGCGCGGCGACCTGCGCGCCCTCCTCGGCTTCACCGACCAGCTCGATGCCCTCCATCTCGTCGATCGCCGCGGCCAGCCCCATCCGGAACATCGGGTGGTCGTCGACGATGGCGACGCGCAGCGGCGGCGAGCTTCCGCTCATGGCAGCGCCGCCGGGAGCCGGACGTGCACGCGTGTGCCGCGCGGATCGTTGGGCAGCAGCGAGACGGTGCCGCCGAGCTCGGAGGCCCGCTCGCGCATCGCCGTGAGGCCGACGCCGGCGGCGGCCCCGTCGCCGATCCCGATCCCGTCGTCGACAACGTCGATCTCGACCGTGGTGCCGGCGGCGATCGTCAGCCAGCAGCTCGCCGCGCGGGCGTGGCGCACGACGTTCGTCACCGCCTCCGTGACGATGCGGTAGATCGCCACCTCGACGGCGGCCGGCAGCTCGACCGGCGCCGGCGGGAGGGTGAGGTGGATCTGCAGATCGTGGTCGACGGTGCGGGTGAACTCGGCGACGGCCCCGACGAGGCCCAGCTGGTCGAGCGCCGTGGGCCGCAGGTCGCGGACGATGCGCTTGAGCTCGACGACGACGGAGTCGACCTCGTCGGCCACGCGCTCCAGCAGAGCCCGGGCGGGCGACACGGCGTCGGCGCTCGCCGAGCGCTCGATCTGGCGGACGGCCGTCCGCAAGCCGAGCGACACACCGGTGAGGGCCGGTCCGATCCCGTCGTGGAGGTCGCGGCGCAGGCGCCGCCGCTCCTCCTCCCGCGCCGACACGATCGCCACGCTCGAGCGGCGCAGATCTGCGGCCAGGCGCACCCAGCCGACAGCCAGGCTGAGCGGACCGGTGAGTTGGTCGAGGATCTCCTGATCGCGCTCGCGCAGAGACGGGCCTTCGCGCCAGCCGATGACCAGGCGCCCGACGACGTCGCCGCGGTGGTGGAGCTCGACGACGCGCCGGTGAGTCGTCGCCGGCCCGATGGCGGCGGCCCGCTGCCAGCCTTCGGGCACCCGAAGGTCGATGGCCACGGCATCGAGGCGCAGCTCGTCGTGGAGGGTGGCGACCAGCCCGGGGAGGAGGTCGTCGCCGGAATCGGCGCCGAGGTGGTCGACCACGCGTTGCACCGCCGCCAGCGGGTCGTCGCGGTTGCCGTAGACGAGACGATCGACGAGCTGCCGGACCCGGTGCCGGCCGGGTTCGATGACCACGGCGATCACGCCGGACGCGACGACGAGGAACCACGTGGGGGCGCTGCCGCCGACGAGCCGGCCGAGGCCGGCGACCGTGCCGGTGTACACGATCACGATCCCGGCGGCCAGAACCGTCCACTCGACGACGCCGTGGGAGATGCGGTGGTAGCGCGACGGGATCTCGCGGAGCGCCTCGATCACCGCCCCGGCGACGAGCAGGGGCACGGTCGCCAACAGCAGCACCGGCCACACGACGTCGCGCCCGGGGAGCCGCCACTGGGCGAGGTCGAGGCTCGGCGGCACGAGGGCGATCCACGCCGCCGCGGCGCCGGCGAAGAGCCAGCCCGCCAGCGGGTCACCGGAGTCGCTGCTGCGCCACCACCGCACCGCGAGCGCGGCAGTGGCCGCCGTCGCCGATGCGACGACGAACCACGTCGCGACCAGCTCGAGTGGCCGAGGACCGGCGGCGGTGGCGACCAGCACGCCGACACCCACCGCCGTGCTGGTCCATGCCACCATGCGGTGGCGCGGTGGAGGTGACAGCAACAGCCACGGCACGAGCCCGGCAAGGACGCCGGCGAACAGCGGCTCGGCCCAGCGGTCGGCTCGGGCGATCCACGACCAGCCGGCATCAGCGTGGTCGGCGGCGTACCCCTCGTACTGGGTGACGATGGCCATCATCGTGGCGGCCACACCGACGACGACGAAGCAGCCACCGAGCAGGCGCCGTCCCGGGCGGGTCAGCAGCGCCGTGCCGGCAACGGTGTACGCCAGGCCGAGAACGAACCACGCCACCAGCCACCAGTTCTGTCCCTCCGGCTCTGTCCCGCCGTTGACGATGCGCATGGCGACCACGAGGCAGCCGCTCGCCACGACCAGCGCGGCGGCGACGACGCAGGCGACGAGGGCGCGGACGTCGGATGACGGCGCCACCGGCGCCGGCCGATCGTCGAAGTCACCCATACCGTCCTCCCACTCCACGGCGTCGCTCCCTCTGACGGTACGGCGGGCGGTGTCCCGGGCGGATGGTACTCCCGTCCCAATGTTGCCCGAAGGGTCCGGGACACGCCGGGACGTAGTCGTGATCGGTGGCCGATGCGCCCGGGACAGGTGCCGTCGCACGATCGAGGCTCCGCCCACGCAAAGGAGCAACCATGCCCACATCCAGGACCCTGGCCAGGACGACGGCGGCCGCCGTCGCCGTGGCCCTCGTCCCCAGCGTCGCCGCGTTCGCCGACCCTGCCGAGGACCACCAGGAACCGCGCCTGATCGGCCGGGCCGTGCTCCCGGTGGCGACGTACGCCGACGGCCCCGCGTCAGGGTCGTTCTTCGCCGGCGTCCCGCAACCCCCGCACGTGATCAACAGCGACATCGAGTTCCCGCTCCCGTCCCAGCCGGTCGAGGGGTTCTCGGCCATCGTCGAGGGCCGGTCGCACGGCGAGTTCCTGGCGATGCCGGACAACGGGTTCGGCAACAAGGCCAACTCGTTCGACTTCCTGATCCGCGCCTACTACATCCGACCCGACTTCAAGACGCGGCATGGGGGATCCGGCACCGTGGACGTCGATGCCGACGAGGGCGAGTTCATCGAGTTCCGCGACCCGAACGGGCTGATCGGCTTCCCGATCACCAACGGCAGCGACGCCCGAACGGCTATTGACCGGCGCCGACATCGACCCCGAATCGTTACAACGCGGCCACGACGGCGACCTCTGGGTCGGCGACGAGTTCGGCCCATGGATCCTGCACTTCGACGCCGATGGTGTGCTGCTCGACGCACCGTTCGAGGTGCCTGGCCTGCGGTCGCCGAGCCACCCGATGCTCGGCGGCCAGCCGGCGACCCAGCCCGGCAGCCGGGGCTTCGAGGGGATGGCGATCTCCCCGAACGGCAAGTTCCTCTACGCCGCGCTCGAAGGACCGACGGTCGCCGAGCTCGACAAGGCGCGTCGCTACATCTTCGAGTTCGACGTGCGCAACGAGACCTTCACCGGCAACGAGTGGCAGTACCGCGCCGAGAACGCCGACCAGACGCTGATCTCCGACATGGACATGCTCGACGAGGACACGCTCGTGCTCATCGAGCGCGATGCCGGGCGCGGTCTCACGGCGCTGTTCCGCACCGTCTACGCGGTCGAGTTGGACGAGACCGACTCCGCCGGGTTCGTCGTCAAGACGCCGCTCACGGACCTCGCCGCGATCCCAGACCCCGACCTGCGTCTCACTGCCGCCGATCCACGAGGGCGACGTCGGCCTTGGCGAGACGTACAAGGTGACGTGTGAGTCCGTCGAGGCCGTCCGGGTCCTCAACCCCCACCAACTGCTCGTCGGCTGTGACAACAACTTCCCGAACTCGGGCCGCAACCCGAACCTGGCCGACGACAACGAGTTCATCGTCGTCCGGGTCTGAACCCACCGCATCTGTCCTTCGGAATCCGCCGGAACGGGCCGATTTCGAAGGACAGAACGGTGTCGCGCGTCAGCCGAGGCGGGCGTTCGAGGGTGTCGAGGGCGACGGTCAGTGCCGCTGGGAGGTCCTCACCGAACTGGGCGTAGTGCTCGCGGATCTGCGGGATGGCCTCCCGCCAGCCGGCGGTGTCGACCTCGAGCAGCTCGGCGAGGTCGTCGTCGGCGATCTCCAGGCCGGTCGTGTCGAGCGCCTCCGGAGTCGGCAGCAGCCCGATCGGCGTCTCCACCGCCTCAGCGTTGCCGTTGACCCGCTCGAACACCCACTTCAGGACCCGGCTGTTCTCGCCGAAGCCGGGCCACAGGAAGCGGCCGTCCTCGTCGCGGCGGAACCAGTTGACGAAGAACAGCCTGGGCAGGTTGCCGGTGTCGGTGGACTTGCCGATCGACAGCCAGTGGGCGAAGTAGTCGGCGAAGTTGTAGCCGCAGAACGGGAGCATCGCCATCGGGTCGAAGCGCAGCTTGCCCACCGCGCCCTGCTGGGCGGCGGTGGTCTCGGACGCCATGATCGAGCCCAGGAACACGCCGTGCTCCCAGTCGAAGGCCTCGGTGACGAGGGGCACGGTGGTGCGGCGGCGGCCGCCGAAGAGGATCGCCGAGATCGGGACACCGGCGGGGTCCTCCCACTCCGGGGCGATCGACGGGCACTGCGACGCCGGCGCCGTGAACCGGGCATTGGGGTGGGCGGCCGGGGCGTCGACCTCGGGATTCCAGGGGTTGCCCTTCCAATCCGTCGCCCGGGCCGGCGGCTCGTCGGTCATCCCCTCCCACCACACGTCACCGTCGTCGGTCAGCGCCGTGTTGGTGAAGATGCAATTGCCCCACAGCGTCTCCATGGCGTTGGCGTTGGTGTCCCAACCCGTGCCGGGAGCGACGCCGAAGAAGCCGGCCTCGGGGTTGATCGCGTACAGCCGACCATCGGCGCCGAACTTCATCCAGCAGATGTCGTCGCCGACCGTCTCGGCCGTCCAGCCGGGGATCGTCGGCACGAGCATCGCCAGGTTCGTCTTGCCGCAGGCCGAGGGGAACGCCGCGGCGATGTACTTCGACTCCTGCTGCGGGTTGGTCAGCTTGAGGATCAGCATGTGCTCGGCCAGCCACCCGTCGTCGCGGGCCATGACCGAGGCGATGCGCAGGGCGAAGCACTTCTTGCCGAGCAACGCATTGCCGCCGTAGCCCGAGCCGTAGGACATGATCTCGCGGGTCTCCGGGAAGTGGACGATGTACTTGTTGTCGGGGTTGCACGGCCAGGGGACGTCCTGCTGGCCGGGCTGCAGCGGGGCACCGACAGAGTGCACGCAGGGCACGAACTCGCCGTCGTCACCGAGGACGTCGAGGGCGGCCTGACCCATGCGGGTCATGATGCGCATGCTCACGGCGACGTAGGCGGAGTCGGTGAGCTGGACGCCGATGTGGGCGATGGGGGAACCCAGCGGGCCCATCGAGAACGGCACGACGTACATCGTGCGGCCCTGCATCGCCCCGCTGTACAGGCGCTCCAGCTCGGCGCGCATCTCATCGGGCTGGCGCCAGTTGTTGTTCGGTCCAGCATCGTGCTCGTTCGCCGCACAGATGAACGTGCGGTCCTCGACGCGGGCCACGTCGCCGGGATCGGAGTGTGCCCAGTAGCTGTTCGGGCGCTTCGCCTGGTCGAGCGAGCTGAACGTCCCGGAGGCCACCAGTTCCTGGCAGAGGCGGTCGTACTCCTCGGCCGAGCCGTCGCACCAGTACACGTCGGCGGGCTGCAGGATCGCTGCCCAGCCGTCGACCCACTGCCGCAGCCGCTGGTTGCCACTCTGTCCGGTCATGGTGCTCGCTCTCCATTGAGGGGGTGTGTCCAACTGTCGCACCGCATGGCGGCGCGTGAAAGCGCCCGGCGCAGCTAGGGCTGGCCGGGCGTCTTCATGTCGACCTCGGAGCCGAGGCGCAGCCTGGTGGCCCGCCCCGCGGCGTCGAGGTCGAAGATCACCCGCTGCCCCTGGCGGAGCATGCGGAAGACCGATCCGTCGAGGGCGTCAGGGCCCAGGTCGTAGTCGGCGAGATCGGTGTCGCAGAGGATGACGCCGTCGCGGGTGACCGGGTCGTAGGCCTTGACGACGCCTTGCATGCTCGACATCCGGTCCTTCGGCGTTGCGGCGTCAGCCGACCGGTTCGGTCGGGACCGTGGTCGGCGCCTTGACGACCTTGCCTGACTTCAGGCAGCCGGTGCACACGTTGACCCGCTTGACCGAGCCGTTGACCAGTGCCCGCACCCGCTGGATGTTCGGGTTCCAGCGACGCTTGGTGCGCCGGTGGGAGTGCGACACGGACATGCCCCACGAGGGCTTCTTGCCGCACACTTCACACACTGAGGCCATGGTTCACCATCACTGACTGTCGGTCATGTCGTCTCGAGCAGGTTCCCCGCCGGGGGCACGAACAGGACCATCACGCTAGCGAGCGGACATCCGTTTGACCACTCTGCGCACGCCCGGCCGTACAGTGGAGCGTCGTGCCGACGCCGGAGCGCCCGCTGGAACGGTCCACCGTGACCGCCCAGCGCGACACCGTGACGAGTGAGCGGGCGCTCGGAGGAACGGACGACCAGCGCGGCGCAGCGAGCCCGATCACGCTGCGCGAGCTGGCGGAGATCGACGTCTCACGGCTGCGCGGCGTCGGCGACCGCAAGCGCGAGGCGCTGTCGTCGGTGGGCATCGAGAACGTCCTCGACCTCCTCACCACGTACCCCCGACGGTGGGTCGACCGCACCAACGAGGCGCGGGTCAGCGACCTCGAACCGGGCACGGAGGCCCTGGTGCTCGTCGCCGTGCGCTCGGTCCGCAAGCGCGTCGGGCGCAACCGGCGGACGATCGTCGAGGCCGTGGTCGGCGACGGCACCGGGCGCATGCAGGTCGTGTTCTTCAACCAGCCGTGGCGAGAACGCCAGCTCACGCCGGAACTGAACGTCGCCCTGTACGGCAAGGTCGACCTGTACCGCGGCAACCTGCAGATGACGAACCCGGTGGTCGATCTGATCGGCGACCGTACGGGGCGCATCGTGCCGATCTACCCGCAGAGCGAGAAGGCCCAGATCGCGACGTGGGAGCTCGCCGGGTGGGTCGAGAACGCCCTCGAGCGGTGCGCCCCGCGGGGCTTCGCCGACCCGGTGCCGGGGCCCGTCCGCCGGCGGTTGGGACTGATCGACCGTGGCGCAGCGTTGCACGACATCCACCTTCCGGAGTCGATCGACGACAAGCAGCGGGCGAGGCGACGGCTGGCGTTCGACGAGTTGCTGCGGGTGCAGCTGGCGCTCGTCATGCGCAAGCGGGCGATGGAGCGGGACGCCGTGGGGATCCGCCACGAGACCGGTGGCGAGCTCGTGCGACGGTTCCATGCTGCCTTGAGCTTCCCGCTGACGGCCGCCCAACGGCGGGTGATCGCCGAGATCGATGCCGACCTGGCTGCGCCGCACCCGATGCACCGGCTGCTCCAGGGAGACGTCGGCTCGGGCAAGACGGTGGTCGCCGTGACGGCGTTGCTCGCGGCCGTGCAGGGCGGACACCAAGGGGCGCTGATGGCGCCGACCGAGGTCCTCGCGGAGCAACACGTCACCGGCGTCCAACGACTGCTCGAGGGGTTGCTCGTGCCGGCCGGGAACCTCTTCGGTGAGCGCCCGCTCAGCGTCGAGCTGCTCACCAACCGCGTGACCGGCGCCGAGCGGCGACGCGTGCTCGCCGGGCTCGCCGACGGGTCGGTCGACCTCGCGATCGGCACCCACGCCCTGATCCAGGAGGGTGTGGCGTTCCACAGCCTGGGGGCGGTGGTGGTCGACGAGCAGCACCGCTTCGGCGTCGAGCAGCGGGCCGCGCTGCGGGAGAAGGCCGGCGCGGCGGTCCCCGACGTGCTGGTGATGACCGCGACGCCGATCCCCCGCACGGCGGCGATGACCGTCTACGGCGACCTCGACGTCAGTGTGCTGGACGAGCTGCCGCCGGGCCGCACGCCGATCGTCACCCGCTCGGCGGCCGGCGCGTTGCTCGAGGCGGAGGCCTGGGGTGCCGTTCGCGAGGAGGTCGCCGCCGGCCGGCAGGCGTACGTCGTGTGCCCGCTGATCGAGGAGAGCGAGAAGCTGGAGGTCGCCTCGGCGGAGGAGACCTACGAGCGGTTGGCGGGCGGGGAGCTCGCCGGGCTGCGCCTCGGCCTGCTGCACGGGCGGATGTCGTCGAAGGAGAAGGAGCAGACGATGGAGGCCTTCCGCCGCGGCGACCTCGATGTGCTCGTGGCGACGACCGTCATCGAGGTGGGCGTCGACGTGCCGAACGCCACGGTGATGGTCATCCTCGACGCCGACCGCTTCGGCATCGCCCAGCTCCACCAGCTCCGGGGCCGCGTCGGCCGCGGCGCCCACGAGTCGCAGTGCTGGCTGCTCACCGCCGAGCGGCAACCCGGGACTCCGCCGAGCCCACGGGTGGAGGCCTTGGTGGCGTCCACCGACGGCTTCGAGCTGGCCGAGGTGGACCTCGAACTGCGCGGCGAGGGCACGCTGATGAGCTCGGCGCAGAAGGGCCGGAGCGATCTGCGCCTGGCGTCCCTGCGCCGCGATCGCGACCTCGTGGGGCTGGCCCGCGATGCCGCGTTCGAGATCGTCGACGCCGACCCGCTGCTGGCCGCCAACCCCGGCCTGCTGGACGAGCTGGCCCTCCTCATCACCGACGAGGACACCGAGTTCCTCACCCGATCCTGACCGCTCTTCGATCCGAGTGTTTGCTGCACCGGAGTGTCTGCTGCGGGGACGCCCCGCAGCAGACACTCGGTCAGCAGCAAACACTCGGGTCAGGAGTCGTCGACGGCGTCCTCGTCCAGGACGAGGTCCCAGCGGTCGAGGCAGTCCGCGCAGCGGTAGGCGACGATGTCGCCCGGCAACCACCGTGCGGTGCCGCCGTCTTCGAGGTCGACGTCCGGCTTGGTCAGGAGGTGCGCCCGCCCGCCGCAGTCGATGCACGTGATCACGGGGTCGGGTTCCAGCACGGCCTCCAGTGTGCACCCGCCGGCCCGGCGTCGGCGAAGATGCCGTCGATGCCCGAGAACCGCCAGATCCTCATCGCCTCCTTGCCGCAGGGCGCGCTCGCCGCCTCCGACTTCGAGCTGCACGACGCCGCCGTGCCCGAGCCGGGGCCGGGTGAGGTGCTGGTGCGCACGCTGGCCATCACCATCGGCGCCGGGCAGCGGGCCGGGCTGCAGGGGAGCGCCAGCTACGCAGGGGCGCCGACGACCGGCGTCGTGATGTCCGGCACCGGCGTCGGTCGCGTCGCGGCGTCGAACGATCCGGCCGTGCCGCAGGGTGCCGTCGTGGTCGCCCCGACCGGCTGGCAGGACTACTCGGTGCACCCGGCCGCCGCGGTTGCCGTCGTCGAGGACGACGGCGACCCGGCGCTGCACCTCGGGGTGCTCGGCACCAACGGTCTGACGGCCTATTTCGGTCTGCTCGATGTCGGACGGCCTCAGGCGGGGGAGACCGTGGTCGTCTCGGCCGCCAGCGGATCGGTCGGCCACCTCGTCGGCCAGCTGGCGCGGATCGCCGGATGCCGCGTGGTCGGGGTCGCCGGATCCGACGAGAAGTGCGCCGTGTTGACCGAGCAGCTCGGCTTCGACACCGCCGTGAACCACCGCGACCCAGCGTTCCGCGACGCCTTCAAGGCGGCCAGCGGAGCCGGGATCGACATCTACTTCGACAACACGGGCGGCGACATCCTCGGTGCCGCGCTCCGCCGGATGCGCCCCCACGGGCGGATCGTGTGCTGCGGCGTCGTGTCGCAGTACGACACGGCGGACCCAGCCCCTGGACCGCGCGGCATCCCCGGCCTGTTGATCAACAACCGGGTCCGGATGGAGGGGTTCCTGGTGTTCGACTTCGCCGACCGCTATGCCGAGGCCCGCCAGCAGCTGCGGGGGTGGATCGACGCCGGGGAGCTGGTTGCTCTGACCGACGAGCGCGACGGCCTCGAGGCCGCACCGGCGGCGTTCGTCGACCTCCTCGCCGGGGGCAACATCGGCACGCGCATCGTCCGCGTCGCCGACTGACGACCTGACCCGTCGCCGCACCGCGATGATCGTCGGCCGGCGGCGGACCGGGGCCCGTAGCCTCCCCTGATGCGCGTCGTGGCCGGGGAGCTCCGAGGTCGACGGCTGGCTGCGCCGGCCGGCGGATCGACCCGACCGACGACCGACAAGGTGCGCGAGGCGGTGTTCAACTCCCTCCTCAGTCTCGACCTCGTCGTCGACGCACGCGTCGCCGACCTCTACGCGGGGAGCGGGGCGCTCGGCATCGAGGCGCTGTCGCGTGGTGCGGCCCACTGCACGTTCGTCGAGCGCGACCGCAGCGCCGTCGCCGCGATCACCGTGAACATCGCCACGTTCGGCCTCGGCGACCGCAGCCGGGTGATCGTCGGCGACGGCATCGCCACGGCACCGCGGCTGGACGTCGACCTCCTGTTCGCCGATCCGCCGTACGGCTTCGACGACTGGCCCCGGCTCCTGCGCGCCGTGCGCGCCGATGTCGTCGTCGCCGAGGCGGCCCGGGAGGTGCCGGCGCCGCCGGACTGGGAGCAGGGACGGGTCAAGCGCTACGGACGGACATGGGTGACGTTCCTCCACCGCGCCGGCGACGAGGCGGATGACGAATCCGGCTGACATCGACGCCCGCACTACGTTGGCGGCCATCATGGCGTTCCCCGGCCACGCAGGCCGTCTCTTGCCGCTCCCTCGCTGGCGCTCGGTCACTCGCAGCGGCGAGAACGGGCAATGAAGGGTGCACCAATGAGCACCGTGCTCAACCCCGGCAGCTTCGATCCGATCCACCTCGGCCATCTCGACGTCGTCGAGCAGGGCGTCGAGCTGTTCGGCCACGTGACGGTGGCCGTGATGCACAACCACGAGAAGACGGGCGGGCTCTTCCCGGTGGACCAGCGGGTGCAGCTGATCGAAGCCAGCGTCGCCGAGGCCGGTCTCACCGACCGCGTCGACGTCACGGCCTACGCCGGCCTCGCCGTCCACGCCGCCAAGGCGGTCGGCGCGGCGTTCATCATCAAGGGGCTGCGCACGTCGGCCGACTTCGAGATCGAGCAGCAGATGGCCCTGACGAACCACTCCGTCACCGGCGTGCGCACGGTGTACCTGCCGTGTCGCGCCGACCGCGGTTTCATCAGCAGTCGCTTCGTGCGCGAGATCGCCAGGTACCGTGGAACGGTCACCCACATGGTGCCCCAGCCCGTCGCCGACGCGCTGGCCGAGCTGTATCCGCCGGACGCCTCCGCATGACCTACGACGACGACAACTACGACGACGAGTACGACGAGTACGACGAGATCGACGACGAGTATCCGGAGCCGGGCCAGGGCTACGTCGGCGATGCCGAGACGTTGTTGCGCCGGTCGATCGACATCATCGCCACGGCACCGACGATGCCGCTGTCGTCGTCACCGCGGATCGACCGCGACGAGATCATCGAGCTGCTCGAGGAGGCCCTGCAGCGCCTCCCGGACGAGCTGCGCCAGGCCCGCTGGATGCTCAAGGAGCGCCAGGAGTTCGTCGCCAAGACCCGGCGCGAAGCCGATGAGCTGCTCGAAGCGGCGCGGGTCCGCGCCGAGCGGATGGTGCAGCGCACCGAGGTCGTGCGGGCGGCCGAGCAGCGCGCCCGGCAGGTGATGGAGACGGCCGAGACCGATTCGCGCCGCCTGCGCCACGAGACCGAGGACTTCCTCGACCAGCGTCTCGGCAGCTTCGAGATCCTGCTCGACAAGCTGCAGAAGACCGTCGGTGCCGGGCGCCAACGCCTGTCGATCGGGGCCGTGCCGACGCCGGCCGGTGACGTCGAGGAGGACGACCCCACCAAGGGGTTCTTCGACCAGGACCGGTGAGGCGATGCCCCTCCGCCACTCGCTCACGGTGAACGCCGCCGAGCTGCTGCGCCAGCCCGGCACCCGCCGCCACATCGACATCGACATCCCGCTCGACGAGCTCGACGTCGACGATCCTCGCCTGGAGGGTTGCGTCGCCGTCGACGTGACGGCGGAGTCGACCCTCGACGACATCGATGTCACCGGCACGCTGACCGTCGCGTGGCACGACACCTGCCGGCGCTGCCTGCGTCCGCTGGCCGGGCCGCTGGTGGTCGACGTCGACGAGCGCTACGCGGTCGCCGGGGCCACCGTCGACCCCGAGGCGTTCCCCATCGAGCACGGCCAGCTCGACCTGGCGCCGATGGTCCGGGAGAACGCCCTGCTCGGCGTGCCCGATGGTCCACTGTGCCGCGACGACTGCCCCGGCCTGTGCCCGGTCTGCGGCGGCGACCTCCAGGCCGACCCGTGCACGTGCGACACAGCCGTGCGCGACGAGCGCTGGGCCGTGCTCGACCAGCTCCGCCTCGACGAGTGACCGGAGTGCCTGCAGCGGGGATGCCCCGCGGCAGGCACTCCGTCGGCGGCACACACTCGGGTGGGGGAAGGTCGGGCGGGCGCTAGCCTGCAACAGCCGTAATCCGAGCCGGAGACACGATGGCCGTTCCCAAGCAGAAGAAGTCGAAGTCGAAGACCCGTAGCCGTCGCGCCGGCGCCTGGAAGCTCGCCGCCCCCTCCCGCAGCGTGTGCCCGCGGTGCGGTTCGGCCAAGCAGCCGCACGTGGTGTGCCCGACGTGCGGCTGGTACAAGGGCCGAGTGGCGATCGACGTCAACGCCTGACGATCATGGCGTTCCCCGGCCACGCAGGCCGTTGCTGGCCGCTCGCTCGCTCGCTGCGTCGCTCGGCGAGTCGCTCGCTCGCATCGGTGAGATCGTTCACCAGTGACGATGCTCCCCATCGCGGTCGACGCCATGGGCGGCGACCGGGCCCCGGGGGAGATCGTCGCCGGCGCGCGCCGCGCCGCTGAGGCCGGCGTGCCGATCGTGCTCGTCGGGCCCACCGACCTCGCGGATCGCGGTGACCTGCCGCTGATCGCCGCCAGCGAGGTCATCGCCATGCACGAGGACCCGGCCAGCGCGGTGCGCCGCAAGAAGGACTCGACACTGGTCCGTGCCGCCGAGGCCGTCCGCGACGGCACGGCGTCGGCGATGATCTCGGCCGGCAACACCGGGGCCACGATGGCCTCGGCGCTGCTGCGCATGGGTCGGATCAAGGGCGTCAGCCGCCCTGCCGTCGCCACCCCGATCCCGATCCCCGGGTCGACGCCCACCGTGCTGCTCGACGCCGGCGCCAACGCCGACGTCCAGCCCGAGTGGCTGGTCCAGTTCGCCCAGATGGGCTCGGTCTACACGCGTCACCGCTTCGGCCTGGCGAAGCCGAAGGTCGGCCTGCTGTCGATCGGCGAGGAGCCCGGCAAGGGCGACAGCCTGCGCAAGGAGGCCTTCGACCTGCTCGGGGCGGCGCCAGGGATCGACTTCATCGGCAACATCGAGGGACGCGACATCACCACGGGTGGTGTCGACGTGGCCGTGACCGACGGCTTCACCGGCAACGTCGTGCTGAAGGCCCTCGAGGGCGGTGTGCGGATGATCATCCAGGCCCTCCAGGAGGCGATGGCGGCCGAGGGCTACAAGGAGCACGCCGACGCCCTGATGCCGGCGCTGCAGCCGCTGTACACGACGCTCGACGCGGACACGTACGGCGGCGCGGTGCTGCTCGGGGTCGACGGCGTCTGTGTGATCTCTCACGGCTCCAGCGGGGCGACGGCGATGGTCAACGCCATCGATGTCGCCCGCGAGATGGTCGAAGGCCGCCTCGTCGAGGAGCTTCGGGAGGCGGTTCGGCCGCTGTAGCATGCCGCGGCGATGCCTGCCGAGACCCACGTCGAACAGGGCCCGCTGGACCGCGAGGAGATCTTCGAGATCGTCCGCGACCGGCTCGCCGACATCCTGGAGATCGAACCGTCGACGATCAGCGAGGGTCAGTCCTTCGTCGACGACCTCGACGCCGACTCGCTGGCGCTGATCGAGCTCGTCGAGGCGCTGGAGGAGGAGCTCAGCGATCGCACGGTGGGCTTCCGCATCGACGACGAGGACCTGGCCGATCTCAAGACGGTGCGGGATGCCGTGGACTACGTGCACGAACGGACCCGGGAGGGCGCCTGACGCTCGAGGCGCTGAGCGCGCGAATCGGGTACGAGTTCGACGATCCTGACGTCCTCACGCGCGCCATGGCCCATCGCTCGTGGTGCGCCGAGCACCCGGGCACGATCAGCAACGAGCGCTTGGAGTTTCTCGGGGACGCCATCCTCGGCTGGGTCGTCGCCGACCTCGCCTATCGCCGCTTCAGCGATCTGCCCGAGGGAGCCCTGACCGGCGTTCGCAAGGGGGTCGTCAACGCTCTCGCCCTGGCCGACGTCGCCGAGGACCTCGGGCTCGGTTCGTTCCTCCTGCTCGGCCGCGGCGAGGACGCGGCCGGAGGCCGGGAGAAGCCGTCGATCCTCTCCGACGCTCTGGAGGCCGTGTTCGGCGCGGTGTACGTCGACGGCGGTCCCGACGTCGCCTACGGCGTGATCGAGCGGCTGATCGGCCCCCGCCTCGCCGAGACCGCCGCCCACCTCGACCACCTCGACCACAAGTCGCGCCTGCAGGAGGCCTCCGCCGGCGAGGGGTTCGGACCGCCCGAGTACATCACGCGGGCCGAGGGTCCGGATCACGCCAAACGGTTCTACGCATCGGTGATCGTCGGCGGCCGGCTCGCGGGCGAGGGCACCGGCCGCTCGAAGAAGGCGGCGGAGCAGGCCGCCGCCGCGGCGGCGTGCGCCGAGCTCGACGTCACGCGCGCCGCCGGTGCGTGACCTCGTGCCGATCGGACCCGGCGAGCGCCGAAGCCGTGCCTGAGCTGCCGGAGGTCGAGACCGTCCGGCGTGGCCTCGCCGAGCGCGTCGTCGGGCGGACCATCGAGGGCGTCGAGGTCGGTCGCCTGCGCACGGTGCGACGGACGTCGGCGCAGGAGGTCGTCGACGGGCTCACCGGAGCGACCGTGCTCGATGCCGACCGTCGCGGCAAGTACCTGCTGTGCCGGCTGGACACCGGCGACACGATGATGGTGCACCTGCGGATGACCGGCCAGCTGTTGCTCGCCCCGGCGGGCTCGACGCGTCCCCTGCACACCCACATCGTGCTGACCCTGTCGGGTGATCCGCCGGAGGAGCTGTTGTTCGTCGATCCGCGGACGTTCGGCGAGGTCGTCGTGTTCGACCCCGACCATGTCGAGATCGAGCTGCCGGAGCTGGCCCGTCTCGGGCTCGATCCACTGGCCGACGAGATCGACCCGACGACACTGGGCGCACTGCTCGCCGGGCGGCGGAGCCGGCTCAAGGCGCTCCTGCTCGACCAGGCCGTGGTCGCCGGCATCGGCAACATCTACGCCGATGAGATCCTCCATCGCGCCCGCCTGCACCCTGATCGGGCCGCCGGCTCGCTGCGCCCGGCCGAGGTCCGCCGCCTGCACGCCGCGATGCACGATGTCCTGCTCGCCGCCGTCGGCGCCGGTGGGTCGACGCTGGGCGACAACCAGTACGTCGACCTGATGGGATCCGGTGGCTCCTACCAGGACGATCACCGGGTCTACGGCCGCGCCGGCGAGCGCTGCTCGACGTGCGGGCGGGGGACGATCCGCCGCACGGTCACCGCCGGCCGCTCGACGCATTTCTGCCCGTTCTGTCAGCGTCTGCCCCGCCGGCATCCCTGACGCCGACGGAGTCGGCCGGTAACGTCGCCGTCGCCGTGTTCTTGAAGAGCCTCACCCTGAAGGGTTTCAAGTCGTTCGCCGAGGCCACGACGATGGAGCTCGAGCCGGGCGTCACCGTCGTCGTCGGACCCAACGGGTCCGGGAAGTCGAACGTCGTCGACGCCATCGCCTGGGTGCTCGGCGCCCAGGCACCCAGCGCCGTGCGCAGCCAGAAGATGGACGACGTCATCTTCGCCGGCACGGCGACCCGTCCCGCGCTCGGGCGGGCCGAGGTGAGCCTGACCATCGACAACTCGGCGGGCATCCTGCCGCTCGAGTTCAGCGAGGTCACCGTGCGCCGCACGCTGTTCCGCACTGGTGACAGCGAGTACGCCATCAACGACGTGCCGTGCCGCCTGCTCGACGTCCAAGAGCTGCTCTCCGACGCCGGTGTGGGCCGCCAGCAGCACGTCATCGTCAGCCAGGGTCAGATCGACGGCGTCCTCAACGCTCGCCCGGAGGAGCGCCGGGCGATCATCGAGGAGGCTGCCGGCGTCCTCAAGTACCGCAAGCGCAAGGAGAAGGCCGAGCGGCGCCTCGACGCCACGGAAGCCAACCTCCTGCGGGTCCAGGACCTGCTGCGCGAGGTCCGGCGCCAGCTGCGCCCGCTCGAACGCCAGGCGGAGGCGGCCCGCCGCCACGGGGACCTGATCGGCGAGCTGACGGCCCTGCGGGTCTTCGTGGCAGGACGGGAGATCGCCGCGCTGCGCACGAAGCTGACTGCGCTCGCCGCAGCGAAGCTGGACGGCGCCACACGTGAGTCGGCGCTGAAGGCGGAGCTGGCCCGGCTGGACACCGACGTGATGACGTCGAGCGCCGAGCTCACCGCCCGCGGGGCCGATGACATCAGCGACCGCCTCGTGCGCGTCGAGCAGCTGCGCGAGCGGGCCAGGGGTCTGGCCGCCGTGATCGTCGAACGTCGCCGGGCCCTCGAGCGCGACCGGGGCCGGCTCCTCGACGCCGGCGTGGTCGCCAGCCTGGAGAGCGACGCAGCCCGCTACGCCGAGGAGCTGGCAATCGTTCGGGCCGACCTCGACACCCTGCACCCGGAGATCGTCGCCCTGGAAGCCGACGAGGAGCGCTTCGGTGCCGAGCGCCAAGGCGTGCTCGAGCTGTTCGATTCGCCGACGGCGGCGAGTGCGTCGAGCGCAGTGGCGGAGGTGCGGGGCGAGCTGCGCTCACGCCGAGCCGCCGCCGAACGGGCCGAGGCCGAGCTGATGCGCGGCCGTCACCGGATCACCGAGCTCGGCGAGCGGATTGCCGACCTCGGCGGCCGGCTCGACGAGCTCCAGCACGAGTGCCACGCCTGCGAGCTCGTCGAGACACCCCTCGTCGACGACATCGCCCGGGCCGAACGGCACCGTGCACACGCCGAAGCGGAGTTGGAGGCGTGCAAGGCGGCGCGCCAGCAGGCCGCCGAGGAAGCGTCGGCCCTCAGCGCCCGAGTCGAAGCGCTGCAGCTGGCGCTCGACGCGGCCCGGGCCCGTGCCGGGGCGGAGCGCCTCGCCGGGACCCACGGGGTGCTCGGCACGCTGCTCGATCTGATCCGCATCGACGCCGGCTGGGAGGCCGCCGTCGAGGCCGCCCTCGGTGAGGCCCTGACGGCCGTCGTCGTCAGCGACCCAGCGGCGGCCGGGCGGGCGCTGCGCGCCCTGCACAGCTCGGACACGACCGGTGCGGTCCTCGCCCTCGGTCTGCTCGCCGTCAGTGACCGGAGGGCGCCGGCCAACGGTGAGCCGGTCCGCCCCCACGTCTCGGCGGACCGGGTCTCTGTCAACGCCCTGCTCGATCGCTTGCTGGCCGGAGCGACGCGGGTCGACGACCTCGAGGGCGCGGCGGCGCTGGCGACGATCGACCCGGACGCCATCGTCGTCACGCACGATGGCGACCGCTTCGGCAGCGCCGGGTGGCGCGTCGGGGCAGCGGCCGGTGGCGTCACGGGTGCTGCGCTGGAGGAGGCCGAGGCCCGCGCCGATGGCGTTGCCCGGACCGTCGAGCGGTGCGACAGCGAGGTGGCCGCGGCTGCCGCTGCACTGTCGGACGCCCGGCGCCACGTCGATGAGCTGCAAGCCCGGCTGGCGGCCAACGACGCCAGGCTGACGGTGGCCTCGGAGACGCTGGCCACGGCGCGCTCGGACCGCCGCGAGGCCGAGGCGGAGCTGGAGCCGCTGCGCCGGCGCGTCGACGAGCTCACCACGCACCTGGAGGCCGACGCCCGGCGGATCGCCGAGCTGGAGTTGCTGGTGCCGGAGCTGGAGGCGGGGGAGGCCGCCGAGGTCGACGCCGCCCGAGCCCGCCGGGAGGCCCGCGCCGAGCTCGACGCCCGTGCCGCCGTCCTCGCCGGACGGCGCCGCGACCTCGATGTGCGTGCCGCCGGGCTCGCCGAACGGGCGCAGTTCCTGCAGGACCGCCTCCATGCCGCCGAGCGGCGGTTGGCCGACGACGCCGAGGCTCGGCAGCAGGCGACGCAGCGGCGCACCGATGTCGAGCGGTCGCTCGTGGCACTTGATCGTCTCGGGCGCCTCGTCGAACAGCACCGCACCGTCCTCGACGCCCACCACGCCGAGCTCGTCGAGCAGCGCCGACGGCAGAGCGAGCAGGTCCGCACGCTGTCCGCCCACCTCGACGAGCTGCGGGCGGCACGGACCGCAGCCGAACGGGCCCTCGACGAGGTACGTGAGCGGGCCCGACGGGCGGAGGTCGACGAGGCCGAGGCCCGGTTGCGCCTGGAGTCGGCCGTGGAGATGCTGCGGCACGACCTCGACGTCGAGCCCGGCGTGGCCGAGGCCGCCGAGATGCCGCCCCTGCCCGAGGGGGTGTCGGCCCAGGCGCGGGCGCGCGAGCTCGATCGCGAGTTGCGCCTGCTCGGTCCGATCAACCCACTGGCGCTGGAGGAGTTCACCGAGCTGCAGCAGCGTCACGGGTTCCTCGAGGAGCAGCTCGAGGATGTGCGCACGACGCGCCGCGAGCTGAGCCGCGTGATCCGGGCGATCGATCACGAGATCCAGTCCGTGTTCGCCGCCGCCTTCGGCGACGTCAGCACCAACTTCGCGGCCCTGTTCACCACCCTCTTTCCCGGCGGCATCGGCCGGCTCGTGCTGACCCAGCCCGACGACCTCCTGAACACGGGCATCGAGGTCGAGGCCAAGCCGGGTGGCAAGAACGTCAAGAAGCTCTCCCTCCTGTCGGGCGGCGAGCGCAGCCTGACGGCACTGGCGTTCCTGTTCGCCGTGTTCCGGAGCCGGCCCTCGCCGTTCTACGTGATGGACGAGGTGGAGGCGGCGCTCGACGACCTCAACCTGCACCGCTTCCTCGGCCTCGTCGGCGAGTTCCGCCGCGAGGCCCAGCTGCTCATCGTCAGCCACCAGAAGCGCACGATGGAGGCCGGTGACAGCCTGCTCGGGGTGACGATGCAACCCGGCGGGTCGTCCAAGGTGATCGCCGAACGCGTCACCACGCCGGCGTAGCCACCGGTTCTGTCCTTCGAGTCCGGCCCCATCGGGCCGATCGCCAAGGACACAACCGGCCGATCTCGATAGCGTCCCCGCGCGATGGAGTGGATCTACCTCGTCCTCATCGGGCTCGTCATCGTGTTCGGGATCGCCGTGCTGGTCGTCAGCAGGCGGCGAGCCCAGCGCTCGATCGACGCCCCGCCGGCGCCGCCGATCGCCCCGCCGACCGAGCCCCCACGGGCGCCGACGGACGTCCTCGAACCGGAGGTCATCGAGGAGGCTCCGCCGACGGCACCCGAGGTCCTCGCCCCTCCGGCCACCCTGCGCGAGCGCATGGCTCGGGCCCGCAACGCCCTGGCCGGCGCCTTCGCCGGGGTTCGGGGTCGGCGGGGGATCACCGAGGACACCTGGATGGACCTCGAGGAGGCCCTGCTGCGCGCCGATGTCGGCATCGGCGTGACCACGCAGCTGCTCGACGAGCTGCGCGAGCGGGTCGACGCCAAGGAGATCACCGAGTCCGAGCAGCTCCTCGACGCCCTCCAGACCGAGATGCAGGACCGTCTCGCCGGCGCCGATCGGGAGCTGCACTTCCAGCCGTCCGACGACGACAGCCCGAACGTGTGGCTGTTCGTCGGCGTCAACGGCGTGGGCAAGACGACGACGATCGGCAAGGTGGCCAACCAGCAGCGCGGCGAGGGGCGGCGGGTCCTGCTCGCCGCCGGCGATACGTTCCGCGCGGCCGCCGCCGAGCAACTGGCGACGTGGGCGGAGCGGGCCGACGCCGAGATGGTGCGCGGCAACGAGGGTGGTGACCCCAGTGCGGTCGTCTTCGACGCCGTGGAGCGGGCGACGTCGCGGGGCATCGACCTCGTGCTGGCCGACACCGCCGGCCGCCTGCACACCAAGTCCAACCTCATGGAGGAGCTGCGCAAGGTCCGCCGCGTCGCCGAGAAGGGCGCCGGCCGGGTGACCGAGGTGCTCCTCGTGATCGACGCCACGACCGGCCAGAACGGCCTCGCCCAAGCTCGCGAGTTCGGTGACGCCTCCCAGGTCACCGGCGTCGTGCTGACAAAGCTCGACGGATCGGCCAAAGGTGGCATCGTGTTCGCCATCGAGACGGAGCTCGGACTACCGGTCAAGCTGGTGGGCATCGGTGAGACGATCGGTGACCTCGTGCCGTTCGACCCGGACGAGTTCGTCGACGCCCTGTTCGACGCCAACTGACGGGCGTCCTGACGCGGAGGGGGAGTCAGGCCGCGTCGCGGAGGACGTCGACCAGGTTGTGTCCGAGGGCCATGGCCCACCCATGGTCGTCCCGGGCGATCGGCCAGGCCCAACCCGACCGCAGGTCGACACAGGCGATCCGGTGATGCTCGCCGTCGAGAGCGACAATGTCGCCAGGTCTGAGCTCGTCAGCGTGGATCCTCGTCATGGCATCGCTCCTTCGAGGGTCTCGGTCGGAGCGCTGGGCCCCGTGTCATACCTGCATACGTCGCAGGCTTGCCAGCGGTTCGGGGCCGCAACGGCCGTGGATTGTCGGAGTCAGGGCTCGACGTCGATCGTGCCGACGAGCACGCGCCGCCCGGACGACGCTTGGTCGCCGTCCGCCTCCTCCACGGTGACCGTGATCGTCGAGAACTCGACGGGCGTGACACCGGACCACAGCACGACGTCGCGCCCTTCGTTGAACGTGCCGATCGGCACGAGGATGTCGTCGTCGTTGCGCAGCCATGCCTGGTAGAAGCGGCCGTCGTCGAGGCGCGGCAGGCCGCTGGCGTCGAGCTCGATGCGCCAGCCGGAGTCGGTGCGGCGGGCCGACCCGCTGCCGCTCGCCCCTGGCACGACGTCGGTCGGCTGGAGGCTGAACTCGGTGGCCCCGTCGTCGCCGACGCTCGTGAGCAGCACGAAACCGCCGAGGCCGAGCACGGCGACGGCGGCGGCGACCGCGAGCACGCTGCGCAGGCGGTGGGTCCGCTGTCGCCTCGCGCGGTCCGGCGTCGGCGGGGCGATGGCGGTGCGCTCGGCGGCCTCGCCGGCGATCGCCGCGACGATGTCGTCCTCGAGCCCTGGCCGCGGCTCGGCCCACACCGCCGGATCGGCCAGGAACCCCCGGAGCTCGTCGAGATCGGCCCGCGTCGCGTCGTCGACGTCGGCCGTCGCCTCGCCAGCGAGGTATGCGATCCGGTCGTCGTCGGTCGTCATGACGGGTCCACTCCCCATGGATACGACAGGCGGTGAGAGGCGGTTCTGATGTCGCTCATCCTGCCGCCTCCCGGAGATGTCCGAGCAACGCAGCGAGCCGGCGGTGGGCCCGGTGGGAGCGCGACTTGACGGTGCCGAGTGGCACGCCGAGGCGCTCGGCGACCTCGGCCTGGCTCAGTTCCTCGAGGTGCTGGAGGCGGATGACGTCGCGCTCCTCGGGGGGCAGCGTGTCGAGGGCGGCGCGGATCTCACCGGCCTCGTAGCTGCGCTCGACACCCACCGGGAGCTCGACGACGGTCGGGTCGTTGTGGGACAGCTCGTCGAGCGGAGCCGTCGACCGGCGCGCCTCACGGCGGTAGATGTCGATGGCCGTGCGACGGGCGATCGTGGCCAGCCACGGGCCCAGCTCGCGCACCGGGTCGAACCCGCCGGCCGCCTGCCACGCCTTGACGAACGTGCGCTGTGTCGCTTCCTCGGCGAGGTCGCGCGACCCGAGCGTGCGCAGGGCGACGGCGAAGACGAGACCGCCGTACTCGCGGTACACGGCCCGCACGGCGTCGGGCTCACCGTGGCGGAACCCCAGGAGCTGGTCGGCCGTGACCACGGACGCACCGTACTTCGACGCTCCGCGGTGGAGCCCGGAGTCGTCCGGTCAGAGCCGCCCGCCGGCGACGGCGACGCGGGGATGCGGTCGCAGGTGCGTCGTGACGACGACGCCCTGCCGGCGGGCGAAGAAGGCGGCGGCGACGGCCGTGCCGACCGCGGTGAGCGCGCCGCCGCCGACCAGGGTCCAGCGGGCGCCGAAGTGCTCGGCGATCCAGCCGAGCATCGGCGCCCCGATCGGTGTTCCACCCATGAAGATCGCAAAGTACAGAGCCATCACCCGCCCGCGCATCTCCGGGGCACTGGAGATCTGCACGTAGGCGTTGGCGGCGGTGATCACGGTGAGCGCAGCGAAGCCGCAGAGCGGGAGGATCACGGCGAAGGTCAGGTACGTCGGCATCAGACCGGCGACGAGCTCGATGCCGCCGAAACCGATGGCGGCGAGGATCACGAGCCGCTGGCGTGGGCGCTTGCGGCGGGCCGCCAGCAGCGACCCGAGCAGCGAGCCGACGGCGAGGATCGAGCCGAGGATGCCGTACTCGCCGGCGCCCTTGCCGTAGACCTCCGTCGCCATCAGGGCGGTGGTCATCTGGAAGTTCAGCCCGAACGTGCCGGCGCAGAACACGACGGCCATCACGAGCATGATGTCCGGCCGCGACCGGACATAGCGCAGGCCGTCGCGGAGCTGGCCGGGGGCGCGGGCGAGGCGGGCCGATGGCAACAGCTCGCTCGCCCGCATCCTCGTCAGCGAGACGATGACGGCGAGGTACGTGGCGGCGTTGACGAGGATCACCCAGCCGGTGGCCGAGACGCCCGATCCGAGCCAGGCGATCAACAGGCCGGCGACCGCCGGTCCGATCATCCGGGCCAGGTTGAAGGCCGCCGAGTTGAGGCCGACGGCGTTCGGCAGGAGATCCCGGTCGACCATCTCGTTGACGAACGCCTGGCGGGCCGGGGCGTCGACGGCGGTGCCGATGCCGAACACGAAGGCGATGACGTAGACGTGCCACGGCTGCACGACGCCGGTGACGGCGAGCAGGCCGAGGAGCCCGGCGGTCAGGCCCATCGCCGTCTGGGTCACGGCGAGCACGCGCCGCTTGGGGTAGCGGTCGGCGATGACGCCGGCGATCGGGGAGAACAGGACGATCGGCAGGAACTGCAGCCCGGTGGTGAGCCCGAGGGCACCGGCGCTGCCGGTCAACGTCAGGATCAGCCAGTCCTGGGCGACGCGCTGCATCCACGTGCCGGTGTTGGACACCAGCGAGCCGGTGGCGAACAGGCGGTAGTTGCGGACCCGCAGGGCGGCGAACGTCGAGCTCACTGGAACACCATCGCTTCGCCGTCGTGCAGACGCCGTCCGCTGACACTCGATTCGCTCGCTCATGCGCTGGCGATGCGCTCCAGGAGCGGGGCGACCTGTTGGAGGAGATCGAGCTCGCCGGGGTCGAGGGCGATGAGGCGCTGGGCCAGCCAGGCGTCGCGCCGGTGCCGGTCGGCGGCGAGCACGTCCCGGGCCTCGGCCGTCAAGTCGACGACGACCTGCCGGCGGTCGGTGTCGTGGCCCCGTCGGGTGACGAGGCCGGCCTCTTCGAGGCAGGCGACGGTGCGGGTCATCGATGGCGGCTTGACCTTCTCCACCTTGGCCAGCTCGCCGACCGAGAGTGGGCCGGAGCGGTCGAGGGTGCCGAGCACGGCGAGCTGGTTGAGGGTGAGGTCGTCGGCGGTGCGCTCCAGCCGCAGCCGGCGGGCCAGGCGCATCACGCTGATGCGCAGGGAACTGGCGAGCGCGGCATCGGTCAGCATCGAAGTCACATCGTAAGCATAGCTACTTAGCCTTGCGAATGACTTGGCCACTTTCCTCAACTCTTCACGTATGCGGTCATTTTGACCGCATACGTGAAGAGTTGGCGAGAACGGCCACGCCGGGCGGGCCGGTAGCGTCGGATGGGCATGTTCGACAACCTCTCCATCCGCCTCGAGGGCATCGTCAAGCGCCTGCGCGGCAAGGGCCGCCTGACGGAGGCCGACGTCGACGACATCATGCGCGAGATCCGCACCGCGCTGCTGGAGGCCGACGTCAACGTCGGTGTCACCCGCGACGTCGTCGCCCGGATCCGTGCCGAGGCGATCGGGGCCACCCGGTCGCAGGCGCTCGATCCCAGCCAGCAGGTCGTCAAGATCGTCAACGCCGAGCTGACCCGCATCCTCGGCGGCGAGACGCTGAAGATCACCTTCGCCGGGCGGCCACCGACCGTGGTCCTGATGGCCGGCCTCCAGGGCTCCGGCAAGACGACGAACGCCGCCAAGCTGGCCCGCTGGTTCAAGGCCCAGGGCCGCCAGCCGCTCCTCGTCGGTGCCGACCTCCAGCGGCCCGCTGCCGTCGAGCAGCTGCGCACGCTCGGCGGGCAGATCGACGTGCCGGTCTTCTCCGAGCCCGGCGACCCGGTGATGACGGCAGCCAAGGGGCTCGCCGAGGCACGGCGGCTGGGTCGCGACGTGCTCATCGTCGACACGGCCGGCCGCCTCGCCATCGACACCGAGATGATGGAGCAGGTCCGGATGATCTCCGGCGTCGTGGCTCCGCACTACACGTTCCTCGTCATCGACGCGATGACCGGCCAGGACGCCGTCGGCGTCGCCGAGGTGTTCAACAACACGCTGGCCATCGACGGCGTGATCCTCTCCAAGCTCGACGGCGACGCCCGCGGCGGCGCCGCGCTGAGCGTCAAGGAGGTGATCGGCAAGCCGATCGCCTTCGCCTCGACGGGTGAGAAGCTCGACGCCTTCGAGCAGTTCCACCCCGACCGCATGGCCGGGCGGATCCTCGGCATGGGCGATGTCCTGACGCTCATCGAGCAGGCCGAGCAGGCCTTCGAGAAGGATCAGGCCGAGGAGGCCGCCAGCAAGCTGATGGAGGGGGCGTTCACCCTGGACGACTTCCTCGAGCAGATGCAGCAGCTGAAGAAGATGGGGCCCCTCGGCAACCTGCTCGGGATGATGCCCGGCATGCCCAAGGAGCTCAAGGGCGCCGAGATCGGCGACGACGACCTGAAGCCGGTGGAGGCGATCATCCGCTCCATGACGCCCCGGGAGCGGGCGACGCCGCAGCTGATCAATGGGTCCCGGCGTACCCGCATCGCCAACGGCTCGGGGACCACCCCATCCGACGTCAACCGCCTCGTCAAGCAGTTCAGCGAGATGCAGAAGATGATGAAGCGCTTCGGCGTGATGGGGAAGGGCAAGAAGGGCAAGCGGGGTGTCCCCGGCCTGGCGCCCGGCGGCGGCTTCCCGGACCTCGCCGAGCTCACCGGCGGTGGCCCCGGCTTCCCCCAGCGCTGACCGCCGACGACCGGGGTTCTTCGGAGTATCGCTCCCGCGTAGCGGGAGCGACGAGCGTCAGAAGCGGCATGCCTGGCCAACGGCAATCGGGTCCCGGGCCGCTAACCTTTCCCGGTCGTTCTGGCACCCACGAAGAAGGTTCTCCTCCATGGCAGTGAAGCTGCGTCTCACCCGGGTCGGCAAGACCAAGCAGCCGCAATACCGCATCGTCGCGGCCGACTCGCGGTCGCCGCGCGACGGGCGCTTCATCGAGATCGTCGGGCACTACAACCCGCTCACCGACCCCTCCAGCCTGACGGTTGACAACGACAAGGTCGTGAAGTGGCTGCAGCAGGGTGCCCAGCCGACCGACCGCGTCCGCAAGCTGCTCGAGATCTCGGGTGCGCTCGAGCAGTTCACGGCGAGCAAGCCGGTCAAGGCCTCTTCATGAGCGACGCCGACGAGGCGGTCACCGATACCGATGCGACCGCCGACGAGAGCGGCGCGCCGACCGCGGCGGCCGTGTTGACCCACATCGTCACGTCGATCGTCGACGATCCCGCGGCCGTCAAGGTCGAGGCAACCGAGAGCCGGGGCCGGGTGCGCCTCGACGTCCGGGTCGGGCCGGGCGACCTCGGACGGGTCATCGGGCGCCGGGGCCGGACCGCCCAGAGCATCCGCACCGTCGTGCGGGCCGCGGCCGTCCGCGACGAGACGGACGTCGACATCGAGTTCCTCGACGACTGAGCGGGCGAGTCCTCGAGCGGGCGGAGCGGCCTGACCAGTGAGCGAGCGGCCTGCCGGGCTGCTGGAGATCGGCCATCTCCGGCGGGCCCACGGGGTGCACGGCCAGATCAACGTCCAACTGAGCACCGACCGTCCGGAGCGGTTGGCCCCAGGATCGCGCTGGTACGCCCGTGACGGCTGGCTGACGGTCGTCGGCGCGACCCGACACCAGGATCGCTGGCTCGTCACGTTCGAGGAGATCGGCGACCGGCTGGCTGCCCAGCGCTACACCAACACGCCGATCTTCGCCGAGCCGCTCGACGACCCGGCCGAGCTCTGGGTCCACGAGCTCATCGGCGCGCCGGTCGTCGAGGTCGACGGCACGCCACGCGGCGTCTGCGTCGCCGTCGTCGAGAACCCGGCGGCCGATCTCCTCGAGCTCGACTCGGGAGCGTTGGTGCCCGTCGTGTTCGTCGTCGAGCACGACGCCGAGCGCATCGTCATCGATCCGCCGGCCGGTCTGTTCGAGCTCTGAGCGCCGTGCGCATCGACGTCTTCAGCATCTTCCCCGACGTCGTCGACGCGTTCTGCTCGGCCAGCCTGCTCGGCAGGGCCCGCGCCGCCGGCCTGCTCGACGTGCGCACCCACGACCCGCGCAACCACACGACCGATGTCCATCGCACGGTCGACGACAGCCCGTTCGGGGGCGGCGCCGGGATGCTGATGCGCCCGGAGCCGATCTTCGCCGTCGTCGAGGCCGTCGATCCGCCGCGCCCGCTGTTCCTGCTCGGTCCCGGCGGCCGCCGGTTCGACCAGGCCATCGCCGGCGAGCTCGCCGCGGGCGACGGGTTCAGCCTGCTGTGCGGCCGTTACGAGGGCGTCGACCACCGCATCCGCGAGCACCTCGTCGACGACGAGCTGAGCGTCGGTGACGTCGTCCTCGCCGGTGGCGAGGTCGCCGCGTGCCTCGTGATCGAGGCCGTGACGCGCCTGCGGCCCGGGGTGATGGGCAACGAGGTCAGCCCGCTCACGGAGAGCTTCGGCGAGCGCGGCCTGCTCGAGGAGCCGCAGTTCACCCGGCCCGCCGAGTTCCGCGGTTGGGAGGTCCCGGCGATCCTGCGCAGCGGCGATCACGGGCGCATCGCCCGTTGGCGCCACGCCCAGGCCCTCCACCGCACGCTCGCCCAGCGCCCCGACCTCGTCGTCGCACGCGGCGGCCTCACCGACGAGGAGCAGCTGCTGTTGGAAGAGTTCCCGCCCCTCCCGTATCCTTGAGTGCCCACCGGGCTCCCGCCGACGCGATCCAGGAACTGCCGCCATGAAAGCCACTGACCTCATCGACAACGAGTCGCTGCGCGACGACATCCCCAACTTCGCGCCCGGCGACGAGGTCAAGGTCCACGTACGCGTCGTCGAAGGCAACAAGGAGCGCGTCCAGGTCTTCCAAGGCAACGTGATCGGCCGCCAGGGCAGCGGGTTGCAGGAGACCTACACCGTGCGCAAGCTGAGCTACGGCGTCGGCGTCGAGCGCACGTTCCCGCTGCACACGCCGACCGTGACGAAGATCGAGGTCGTCAAGCGCGGCGACGTCCGGCGGGCGAAGCTGTACTACCTGCGTGGCCGCACCGGCAAGGCCGCCAAGATCCGCGAGAAGCGCGACTTCTGATCGGGCGGGCGCCGCCCGCCTGCCGGCTCGAGCACCCGTGCTCCATCCGTCGTCCGACGTTCGGAGGCGCGCGCCGTGCCCATCGCCAACCTCGTCCGCGGCCGCTGGGGTGAGGACCTCGCCGCCCGCTGGTACACCGACCGCGGCTACACCGTCGTCGCCCGCAACTGGCGCTGTCCCTCCGGCGAGATCGACCTCGTGGCGCGTCGCGGACCGGTGGTCGTCGTGATCGAGGTCAAGGCTCGTCGCACCGAAGCGTTCGGCCCCGCCGCCTCGGCCGTCGGGCAGCCGAAGCAGCAGCGCCTGCGGCGGCTCGCCGCCGAGTGGCTGGCCACCAGCGGGATCCGCGGTGTCGAGGTCCGCTTCGACGTCGTCGCCGTCACCGGCAGTGAGATCGACGTCATCGAGGCGGCCTTCTGACCTCATCCGAAGAACGCCCAGACGACGAGGGCGAGGGCGATCACGATGGCCGCGCCGACGAGCGCGTAGTCGGCCGGTCGGGCGCGGAACCTCCGGTAGGGATTGAAGCCCACGAGCCTCAGTATCGTCCGAGCATGAGCTTCGAGACGCTGCTCGTCGAACGTGCCGACGGGATCGTGAACGTGACGATGAACCGCCCGGAACGCAAGAACGCGGCCAACGGGGCGATGTGGAACGAGCTGCTCGAAGTGTTCCGCGAGGTCGGCGCCAGCAGCGACGATCGGGTCCTCGTGCTCACGGGGGCCGGGGGCGACTTCTGCTCGGGTGCCGACGTGTCGGGCATGGGTGAAGGCGGCGGGAGCCATGGGCTGGCCAACATGCGCCACATCGGCGACGTCGTCATGGCCCTCTACCGGCTGCCGCAGCCGACCATCGCCAAGGTCCGCGGCATCGCCGCCGGTGCCGGGATGAACATGGCCCTGCTGTGCGATCTCCTCGTCGCCGGCGAGACCGCCCGGTTCTCGGAGATCTTCGCCCGGCGCGGCCTGACGATCGACTTCGGCGGGTCGTGGGCGCTGCCTCGCCGGGTGGGCATGCACCGGGCCAAGGAGCTGACCCTGCTGGCCGACATCATCGACGCCGCCGAGGCCGACCGCATCGGCCTCGTCAACCGCGTCGTACCGGACGCCGAGCTCGACGGCGCGGTGGCCGATCTGGCTGCCCGGCTGGCAGCGGGCCCGCCGATCGCCCTGGCCCAGGCCAAGCGGCTGCTCAACAACGCCGTCGGCATCACGCTCGAGCAGGCGCTCGACGAGGAGGGGGCGGCGCAGACGATCAACTTCGCCACGGCCGACACGGCCGAGGCCGTGCGGGCGTTCCTCGACAAGCGCACCCCGACGTTCAAAGGCCGCTGAACCCCGTTCCCGGCCATCGGCGCCTCGCTCAAACGTCTGCGAGGTGCCGAGCGACACGACGGCGATGGAGTTGTGCGCCGCCGCCGACCGGGAGGACGATCCGTCCGCTTGACGGGCCGGAACAGGGTCGGTCCCGTACCCTGACCCCGTGCTGCCGCGCTGTCGATCGACCGTCGTCCTCGTCGCACTCGGCGCCACCCTCGTCGCCGTCGCGCCCGTGGGCTCGGCGAGCGGCGCCCAGGAGCCACCGGCCCCGGCCGGCGCGCCGACCACGACCGTGCCGCTGCCGACCACTCCGCCGACCAGCACCGCCCCGACGACCACCGTCCCCACCTCGGGTCGGCAGTGGCTCGTCCCGGTACCGACGGGGTGCGAGGTCCCGGCACTGCCCGACGTGGTGTTCGTCGGGACGCTCCTGGAGACGGGGACACCCGCCGGGGCGCCGGAGAGCGCCGAGTACGAGACCGGCCGGTTCCAGGTCGAGCAGGCACGCGCCGGTACCGTCGAGCGGTACTCCTACGGTGGAGTCATCGACGTCCGCTACGGCATCGACACCAAGTACCTCGACGAGGGCGAGCGCTACCTCGTCGGCGCCAGTGTCGATCCGGGTGCCGGCGTGCTCGTGTCCAAGGTCCAGACCATCGAGCCGCTGTTCGGCGGCGACGAGGTCATCGGGGCGGCCGAGAGCGACATCAGCTGCCCGGTCATCGACGACCCGGTGCAGACGCTCGATCCCGACGGGACGCCGGTGGACGCCGGGGTGCTCAGCCCGCTGCTCGGCGCCAAGCGGAGCATCCTGCGCTCCCTGCTGGTCCCCATGACGATCGCCTTCGGGGTGATCTTCGGCCTGGTCCTGCTGCGCTGGGTGATCACCGGCGTCGTGCGCGGCACCGGATCGGTCATCCGCATCGCCGCCGAACCGCGCGAGGTCCGCGCCGCCACCCGCACCCGCCCGAACGCCCGACCCGACTGATCCGAGTGTTTGCCGTCATCGGAGGGTGTGCTGCGGGGAAGCCCGGCAGCAGACCCTCGGGCCGCAGGAAACACTCGGATCAGGAGGGGGTGAGGGCGGCGGCACCGGAGACTTCGGCGAGGGCCTCGGCCCACCGCTCGATGGCGATCTCCTCCGCGGGGCCGTCGGGACGGCAGCGCACGAGCACGCCGCCGGCGACGGGCTCGTCGAGCAGCCGGCCGAGCGCCAGTCCGTAGGCGGCCAGCTGGTGCCGATAGCGGGCCACGCGTTCGGCCTGGTCGGCGCCTGGCTTCCACTGATCGGTCTTGTAGTCGACGATCATCAGCCCCGCCGGCGTGCGCACGAGGAGGTCGATGTAGCCCTCGACCACCGTGGCCCCCAGCTCGGCGACGACGAACAGCTCGCGCCAGTGCTCGGCGCCCGCCGCGGCCATGGCGACGATCGGCGCTCCGAGGGCCGAGCGGCACAGGTCGGCGACCCGGCCCTCGAAGCCGAAGATCCCCTCGGCGGCGCACTGGGCGGCGGCGAGGCGCTCGATGTCGGTGCCGTCGACGAGGTCGGCGTCCTGCAGCACGGCGTGCACGGCTCGGCCGATGGCTGTGCCGTAACGGCCGCGCTGCCAGGGCGGGAGGTCGAGGTCGACGGCGTCCTTGGCCAGGCCGGCGTCGAGCGGCGCGAGTGGAGGTGTGGCCCCGTGGCCGCCGCCGTCGAGGGCCACGGCGAGGCGGGTGGCGCTCGTCGCCGAGCGGACCGAGGCCGCCGCCATCGCCCGGGAGCGCTCGGCGTCCCACGCCGTGGCGTCGGACCACGGCAGTTCGAGGGCCACGCCGATGTCACGAGCGAGCGGGTCGGCGGCAGCGTCGATCGGCACCGCTCCGTGGCCGAGCGCACCGGCCTCGGCGAGCACGGTGGCACTCGTGGCCCGCGCCGTACCGTCGGCGACGTTCTCCGGCTTGCGGTGGAGCGACACGACGAGGTGATCGACGGCCCGGGTGCAGGCGACGTACAGCAGCCGCCGGCGCTCGGCGTCACCCATCTGCTCGTCGAGCGGCTTGTAGGCCTCGAACAGGGCGCTGTCGCGCTCGGCCAGGGCCCAGCCGTCGCCGGGCCAGACGACCGACATCGCCCGCGTGCCCTGGACCCGCGTGGTCAGCCCGCTGACCACCGTGATCGGGAACTCCAATCCCTTGGCGGCGTGGACGGTCATCACCCGCACAGCATCGTGGTCGTGCTCGGGGAGGATCGTGTCGCTCGCCCGGCCCTCGGCGGCCTGGTAGGCAGCCCATCGCAAGTAGCGCCGCACGCCCCGGCCGCCGGCGTCGGTCCACGCCCTGGCCTGGTCGACGACGTAGCGCACGCGCCGCCACACGTCGCGGGCGTCCGGCCCGGCGAGCGCCGTCTCGAGGACACGACGTTCCTCGACGATGCGGTCGAGCAGTTCCGCCGGCGTCGAGCGACCGACGTCGGCGGCGATCGAACGGACGTGAGCGATCGCCTGTCCGACCGGATGGTCGGCCAGCGCCTCGGGAGCGTCGGCGAACAGGTTCCAGCTCCCGCCGCCGGCGCGCCAGTCGAACAGCTCGACATCGCTGCAGCCGTACAGCGGCGTGCGCAAGCTGGCGACGAGCGCCAGCGCGTCCGTCGGATCGGCGGCGGCGCGCAGCGCCAGCAGCACGTTGCGGATCTCCGGTGCCACGTAGACGACCGACGCGTTCTCGGCGCGGTACGGCACGGCGAGGCGGGCGAGCGCCGGCTCGAGCATCGGCAGCGACGTGCGGGCCGGCAGCAGCACGGCGATGTCGCCGGCCCGGCACGGCCTCAGCCCGCCGGCGCCGTCACCGACGGGCCAACCATCGCGCAGGGCGGTAGCCACGGCGGCGGCCACCGACTCGGCTTCCCGCTCCCGCAGCACCTGGGCGTCGACGTCGTCGCCATCGTGGACCGTGGCACCGAGCACGTGCACCGAGCCGTGGTCGCGCGGGTGGGATCGGCACGTGTCGAGCGGGAGGTACGCCGGCTGAACGCCGCGCTCGGGCTGGATGACGTCGGCGAAGACGCCGTTGACCCAGTCGATGACGGCACTCGTCGAGCGGAAGTTCGCCGACAGGACCTCCCGGGCCGCGCCGACCTGATCGGCGGCCGCCAGGTACACGGCGATGTCGGCCCGGCGGAAGCGGTAGATCGACTGCTTCGGATCACCGACCACGAACAGCCGGCCGGGCAGAGGGGTCAGGGAGGCCGGATCGGCGGGCTGGTGGCCGGGAGCCGCGGTCAGCCGCACGGCGATCTCCAGCTGGATGGGATCGGTGTCCTGGAACTCGTCGAGCAGCACCCGCTGGTAGCGCAGGTGGAGGCGCTGGCGGGCGCCCGTCTCGGACGCCAGCAGCCGACGGGCGAGCACGAGGAGGTCGTGGAACTCCAGCGTGCCGGCAGCCGCCCGCTCCCGGGCGCCATCGAGCACGAAGCGCCCGGCGATCGCCCCGACGACGAGGCGGCGGTAGTTCCGCCAGGCCTGCAGGTGCTCGTCGACGAGCTCGGCGATGCTCAGCTCCTCGGCCCGTAGGGCGTCGAGGGCGGCGCTGCCGCCGTGGCCGCGCCAGTTGTCCTTGTTGCCGGTTCGTCCGGCCCCGCCGACGCGCTTGCGGATCGCCTCGAGGCCGCCGAGCATCGTGCCCAGGTCACCGTCGTGGACGATCCGCGCGGCATGGCCGGCGAGGTCGGCCAGCAGCTCGGCCTGGCGATCGTTGGCCGGGACCGGCGTCATCATCACCTCGGCGAGGCGCGTGAGCACCGGATCGCACCACGGCGGGCGCACCGGCGGTGGAGTGAGCGAGACACGCTGCTCGACGAGATCCCAGTTGGCCTGGAAGTCCTCGACGATGCGCCGCAGACCCTTGGTCCCGCCGAACTTCGGCCACATGCAGAGTTGGACGAGCTCGGCCGCCGTGAGTCCGGGGGCGACCTCCCGGTCGGCGTCGTCGAGCAGCTCGGCGAGGAGGTCCTCCCAGCGCTCGTCGAGCGCCAACTGGCTCTCCAATTCGTCGAGCACGCTGAAGCCGGGTGGCAGGCCGGCCTCGACCGGGAACTCGAAGAGGATCCGCCGAGCGAAGGCGTGCAGCGTGCCGATCGGGGCGTGGTCGAGCGCGTCGACCGCCGCCCGGTGCTGCGGGTTGGCCGGGGACTCGGAGAGCCGCTGGCGGAGGCGATGGCGCAGCTCGGCCGCCGCCTTCTCGGTGAACGTGATGGCGGCGATCTCGTCGATCGGCACGCCCTCGTCGACCAGCGTGAGGATGCGCCCGACGAGCGCCGTCGTCTTGCCGGCCCCGGCGCCGGCCTCGACGAACAGTGTCGACGCCGTGTCGGTGCTGATGCGCCGCCGGGCCGCCTCGTCGGGCGGTGCCACGTCCGCCGGGCCGACGCGGCCGTCGTCGGGAAGGAGGCGGAGCTGCTCAGCCATCGGTCGGTCCGTCCTCGACGTCGGCGAACCACGGAGCCAGGGCGGCGGCGTGCCGCTTGCGCTCCCAGTCATCCCAACGGCCGGCGGTTCCGAGGCCGTCGGGTTCGCAGAACCAGCATCCGACGTAGTGCTGGTAGGTCGGGGGCGCCGGCACCGCCGGGTACACCCCGGACTCGATGCCGTCGACGACGAGCGCGAGATCTTGCGCGACGCGCTTCCAGACCTCGTCGTCGAACGTCATGCCGACGCGCTTGAAGTCGGGTTTGAAGAACGTGTACTCCGCGCGCACCGGGGCGTCCGGTCGCCCGAGCGTGGCACGGGCCGCGGCCGCGTAGACCGGGAGCTGGAAGCGGGTCGCGCCCAGCGTCGGATCCTCGGGCGACACCTTGTCGAGGCCGCCGGCGCTGCCCGTCTTGTGGTCGGTGACGACGATCGTCCCGTCGGGCAGCTCGTCGACGCGGTCGATCTGCCCTTCGAAGGCGATCGCTCGTCCGTCCGGAAGGTGCAGTTCGACGGGCTCGACCTTCCCGAAATCCTGCTCTGACCGGCGCACTCGCCTCCCGTTCCAGCCGTGCCGGTCGAACGCCAGCCACCGGTCGAGAGCGGCGAGCAGGGCGGCCCGCTCGTTGACCCAGAACGCCGTGCGGCCGGTGCGCCCGGTGGCGTGCAGTGTGTCGGCGACGGCCTCGCCGGCCCGGCGCAGCGCGGCGGCGTGCACGTCGGTCCATCCGTCGGGTCCCGGCTCCTCGATCGTGCCGTCGAGGACGGCCTTGTGCAGCATGTCGACGGCGGCGTGGATCGCCGAGCCGCGGTCGATCGGGCTCAGGCTCTCGATGGCGTCGGGCTCGTCGATCGGGCGAACGCCGAGCACGTATTGCACGAAGTAGGCGTGCGGGCACTTCGCCCACAGCTCGATCCGCGTCGGTGACACGGTCGGCGCGATCCGCAGCGGCTGCCGGCTCGACAGGTCGCCGTCGTACGCCGTGAAGGCGTCGCCGGCTCTGGCATCACGCAACTCGAGGGCCCGCCGCAGCACCCGATCGTCGGCGGCGGCCGGGAGGTCGCGCACGTCGTCGCCCGCCCGGACGCACGTCCACAGCTCGCGGACCCGGTGCTCGGCAGGGGACACGGGAAAGACGGTCTCGGCGAGGCCGTGGGCGTGGGAATCGACGCTGCGCGCGGTGACGGCCTCCGGCGCGGTGGCGACGAGCTCGGTGATCCAACGCGACGGATGCCGTTCGGCCGTGGCCCGCAGATCACCCCGAGGGACGGTGACGAACGCGGCCGGTGTCGCCGCGACGGCGGCGAGGAACTGACGGTGGATCGCGGCGGCCCGTTCGTCGGAGCCCTCCAGACCGGCGGCCTGGCGCTCGTGGTCACCCAGCAGCGGGTCGACGACCGGCGGTGGCGGGACGAGGCCGTCGGCGGCGCCGAGCACGACGGCGAGGTCGATGTCGAGGCCGGCGGCACCGGCCAGCGTGCTGACGTGGACGCCGTCGCCGACCTTGCCCTGGCGACCCGGAGTGATCTCCAGTTCGGCGACGAACGTGGCGCGGAACTCGGCGCGGGTGACGGGCTGGCCGATGGAGTCGAGGTGGTGGAGACGGTCGAGGACCCGCCACGTCTGCTCCCAGGCGACGCGTTCGGCACCTTCGAGGCGGTCGAGACGGCGAGGCCCGAACCAGCCCTCGAGACGATCCTTCGACCACTGCGCCCACTCCGCCCACGGCCGCACCTCGGCCGGGTCGCCGAGCACGCCTCGCAGCTCGGTGACGAAGGCCAGGAGCTCCTCGGCCGCGATGGCTGTCGGTTCGGCGTCGCGCGCTCTCGCCTCGGCGGCGTAGCGCGGGAGGTGAGTGTCCCAATCACCGTCACGGACGACGCCGGCGGCGCGCCCGATGCGCTCCCACCGGGCCGCGGGCACGGCCCGGCCGTCCGGCCGGCGGGCCGGGACGTCGCCGAGCAGCGTCATCAACGTCGTCCGCCGCAGGCCGCGCCGGTCGAGCTCGAGCAGTTCGGTCAGCACCCGCGGGACCATGCGCTCGCCGACCGTCGTGCCCGGGCGGCCGTTCCACGGGATGCCGGCGGCGTCGAGCTGGTGCTCGACGAGGCGGGCGTACGGCCGGTCGGCGGGGAAGAGCACGGCGATGCGGTCGAACGGCGTGCCGGCCCGGGCGGCGTCGAGCACGGCGCGAGCGGCGAGGCGCACCTCGTCGTCGGCATCGGTGGTGGACACGACCTCGACGCGACCGGACGGGTGGACGGGCCCCCCGATCTCGGCCGAAGTCAGCGGGTGCCCGGCGACGCCCTCGGCGATGGCCGCCATGGCGGCGTCGGCGTCGGCGTCGCCCGTGACGCCGAGCAGCAGGTGCACGTCGGCGTGCTCGCGTAGGGCCGTGAGCAGGCGGTGCTCGAGCGGCCGCAGGCGCTGGGGGAGGTGCACGACGATGCGCCGCAGGCGTACCGGCAGGTCCAGGCGGGCTCGCTCGGCGGCCCGAGCGAGGAGGTCTCCCTCGTCGTACCACTGCCGGGCGAGGAGACGGGACACCTCGGCGGCGACCCGCGCCGGCTCGCTGCCGCGGGGGGTGCGCGCCAGCGCGGTCAGCGACGCCGGTCCGGCGACGCGCAGCTCGCGATACAGGTCGCGCAGCGCGACGACCGTCGACGGATGGTGGTTGACGCCGACGTACAGACCGGGCGTGTCGTGGATGACCTGCTTGACGGCGAGGTCGACGATCGGCGTGGACACCGGGTTGCGGCCCTCGGCGTGCAGCGACGGGGCCCCCAGCAGCTCGGCGACGCGGTACAGCGTGAGCACGTCGATCGCCGCGGCGCCGCCGCGCCGGCCGATCGCCCGCCGGGCCATCACACCGGCCGTGTTGGTCGGCACGATCACGGCCACCGGGGCGAGCGGGTCGCCCCCCTTGGCCGCCCGGACGGCGCCCGCCAGCGCGTCGAGCGCCGGCGCCCCGTGGGCGGTGGTGGTGACGGTGATGGGCACGCTCCGATCGTACGAAAGGGGTGTCAGCGCCCCCTGGCTCAGGGAGCGGCCGGAGCGGCGGCGGTGGCCAGGCGGCGGAGCTCGGTGACGGCGTGCTCGAGGCCGGCCGGGTCGCGGTACAGGGCGCTGCCGGCGATGAGGACGTTGGCGCCTGCCTCCACGGCCCGGGCGACGGTGTCGGGGCCGATCCCGCCGTCGACCTCGATGTCGACGGTCTCGGCGAGACCCGCGCTGGCGACCATCCGGCGCACCTCGGTGATCTTCGGCTCCATCGAGGCCAGGTACCGCTGGCCGCCGAAGCCCGGGTTGACGGTCATCACGAGCACCAGGTCGACGAGGTCGAGGACGTGAGCGACCGCGCTCGTCGAGGTCGCCGGGCTGAGTGCCACGCCGGCGCTCGCTCCCAGCTCGCGGATCTCGCCGAGCGTCCGGTGGAGGTGGCGGGTCGTCTCGGCGTGGACGATCAGGCGCCGGCACCCGGCCTCGACGTAGCGCGCCGCCATCAGCTCCGGCGTCAGCACCATCAGATGGGCCTCGAAGGGCACCGTCACGCAGCGGCGGGCCGCGGCGATGATGTCGGGCCCGAACGTCAGGTTGGGGACGAACTGGCCGTCCATGACGTCCCACTGGATGAGGTCGACCCCGGCCTTCTCCAACGCCACGACCTCCTCGCCGAGCCGGGAGAAGTCGGCCGGCAGCACGGATGGGGCGATCTGGATCGGTCGGGCCATCGCCGCCGACGGTACCGCCTGGTCGGCGCCGGGCGCATGACCTCCAGCTGGGGGGCTGCGCCCCCCGGACCCCCATCGCCGCCCGGCTCCCTGGCGGTCGCTCGGTCGGCCTCTGCTCGGTCCCGAGACTTGTCACACTGTCACGCCTTCCTGGGACCGAGCAGATCTAGCCTCGAACCGTGCGCCTGACCCTCCGAGCCGAGCGGTTCGCCGCGGGCGGGGAGGCGATCGCCCGGGACGACGACGGGCGTGTGGTGTTCGTGCGTGGCGCCCTGCCCGGTGAGGTCGTCGCCGCCGAGGTGACGGCAGCGAAGAAGGACTGGGCCCGCGCCGTCACCGTGGCCGTCGAGGAGCCGTCGCCCGAGCGAGTCATCCCGCCGTGCCCGTCGAGGCGAGCCGGTTGCGGCGGCTGCGGCTGGCAGCACCTGGCGCTCCAGGCCCAGCGCCGGGCCAGGGTCGACATCGTCGCTGATGCCCTGCGCCGCACCGGCGGCATCGCCGATCCTGTCGTCGAGCTCGGTGACAGCGTCGATCCCCACGGCTACCGCACGACGATCCGCGTCGCCGCGACCGCCGACGGCAGGCCCGGCTTCCGGGCCGAGCACTCCCACGACGTCGTCGCCGCGCCGGCGTGCCTCGTCGCCCACCCGTCGCTGGCCGCCCTCCTGCCGTCGCTGCGACTCGATCGCGGCGTCGAGCTGACGCTGCGGATGTCGGTGGCCACCGGCGACCTCGTCGCGTCGTGGGACACGGCGACCGGCAGCGTCACCGGGCTGCCCGACGGCACGAGGCTCGGCGGCCGCGCCACGCTCCACGAGGACGTCGCGGGGCACCGCCTGCGCGTCTCGATGGGTTCGTTCTTCCAATCCGGCCCACAGGCGGCCGAGCTGCTCGTGGCGACGGTGCGGCGGGCGGCGCCCGAGCTCGCCGGCGCCGGCCTCGTCGTCGACGCCTACGCCGGGATCGGCATGTTCGCCCGATGCGTCACCGACGAGGCGTCGCGCGTGATCGCCATCGAGACGTCGCGATCGGCAGTGGCCGACGCCGAGCACAACCTGGCCGGACGCGTCGCCCAGGTGGTGCGCGGCGAGGTGGGTGGATGGCGGACCGCCGCGGACGCCGACATCGATGTCGTCATCGCCGATCCGGCGCGCAGCGGGTTGGGCAAGCCCGGTGTCGGCGCGCTCACCCGCACCGGCGCGCCCGTGCTCGTCCTCGTCAGCTGCGATCCCGCCTCGCTCGGCCGCGACGCCAAGCTCCTCGCCGTCGCCGGATACCGCCACGTGCGCTCCGACGTCGTCGACACCTTCCCGCACACGACCCACGTCGAAGCCGTCACCCGTTTCGTCCGGGCCTGACAGCGACGGCCGAGCGCGCCAGACTGCGTGCCGTGCTCCACCCGGTCGTGTCGCCCGAGGTCGCCGAAGCCCTGGCCGCACGCCGGCCGGTGGTGGCGCTGGAATCGACGATCTTCTCCCACCTCGGCCTGCCGTCGCCGGCGAACGGTGAGGCGCTCGAGCGGTGCCTCGGCGCGATCCGCGCCGGCGGAGCCGTCCCGGCCGTCACCGCCGTGCTCGACGGGCGGGCCGCGGTCGGCATCGATCCGGCCGATCACGGACGCATCCTCGGACCGGCGCGCAAGGCGGCGGAGCGCGACGTGCCCGTGGCCATCGCCCAGCGGTGGGAGCTCGGGGCGACGACGGTGTCGGCCTCCGTCGCCCTCGCCGCGGCCGCCGGCATCGCCGTGTTCGCCACCGGCGGCATCGGCGGTGTGCACCGCGGCGCCGACGTCACGGGTGACGTCTCCGCGGATCTCGATGCCATCGCCCACCACCCCGTCGTCACCGTGTGCGCCGGGGCCAAGGCGTTCCTCGACCTACCGCGCACGCTCGAGCACCTGGAGACGGCCGGCGTGCCGGTGCTCGGGTGGCGCCACGACTGGTTCCCGGCCTTCTACACGCGCTCCTCGGGGCTGCCGGTGGCGCATCGCGTCGACGCGGCAGCCGAGGTCGCCGACGTGCTGGCCAACCACCCCCGCGGGGGCGGCGTGCTCGTCGCCGCTCCGATCCCCGAGGCCGACGCCCTCGACGCCGCCGAGCTCGACGACGTGCTCGCCGCCGCCGTCGACGACGCCGAGCGCGCCGGCGTCACCGGCGCCGCGGTGACGCCGTTCGTGCTCGGGCGCATCGCCGAGGTGACGGCGGGGCGCAGCATCCCCGCCAACCTCGCCCTCGCCGAGCACAACGCCGCGGTCGCCGCCGAGATCGCCACCGCCGTCGCCACCCGCTGAGGTCGCCAACGGTCAGTGGTGGATGGTCGGGGAGGTTCCGATGACCCGACCTCGCCTGAGCACGGTGACCGGGCCGTCCTCGCTGACGACGATGACCGTCGCCGCCGTGTCGTCGTAGCTGTAGCGCCGACCCGACGTGTGACGCATCCCGCGCAGGCCCTCGACGGCCGTCTCGGCCTCCGGGCTCGGCACGAGGCGGACACCGAGCTGGCGCAGGATGCCGTCGCCGTCGAACACCGCTGCGCCGTCGACCTGGCGGAGGGCGTGGCGCAGCGGGGCGAGGTCCGCCGGGACGCGGATGTCGAGGGCCGGGGGAGTGGGCAGGCGCAGCTCGAACACTGGGCCGGGCTCGCCGTTGGGCCGGTACACGAGGATCGCCCCGACGCCGCGCGAGCCGAGGTCGTGGACGGCGAACTCGAGGAGGATCTCGACGACGTCCTGATTGCCGTGGACGGCGCACGCGGACACCGAGTCGATCCACGTCGCCGTCGGTGGCTCGCGGTGCCACGTCAGCCCCTCCCAGCGCAGCACGCCGAACTCGCCGACGACCCGGACCGTCCCATTCGGGTGGCGCTGCACGACGGTCGCCCCCATCGCCCCAGCGAGCACGACGAGGTCGCGTTCGGAACCGGCGGGGCGGTCGAACACGGCCCACTCGTCGGCGCCGTCGGTCCGCCGGATCAGCCAGCTCGACAGGCCATCGGCGAACAGCCGGCTGCCCGAGAGCGGCATGGCCTCGACCGGTCGTCGCGTCACCGTCAACTGGGTGCCGACCTCCCACGTCTCCGGTGCGGTGGTGGGGGCGATGAGCGCCCCGACGCTCGGCACACGCCGTTCGTGGACGTTGGGGTGGAGGGCGTAGTCGATCTCCATCAGCACGAGCTCGTCGCGCTCGGCATCCGCAGCGAGCACCAGCCCCGCCTCGCCGAGCTCCTCGCGCAACCGGCGCAGGCGACCCGCGTTCATCGCGTGCTGCCGCGAGTGATCGGACGCCGGCGACCGGAGCACGCAGTCATCGGAGGCGGCGCTCGACGCGCTCGAGGAACGCCTGGCGCTCGGCGTCGGTCGCCGTGTCGAGGCCGTACATCGCCAGCCATGTCGTGCGCGTCAGCGGGTGGCACACGGCCCGCAGCGTGCGCGTCACCATCCGCTTGCCGACCTCACCTTCCATGGCGTTGACGAACTTCGAGGACCCGTGGGTCGTGATGGCGACGATCCGCCGGACGTTGTGCAGGCGGGCGTGCAGGCGGTTCGACTCCCGTGGCAGGTCCCAGGCGACCTCGCGCACCCACACCCGGTCGATCCAGCCCTTGAGCATCGCCGGTTGCCCGCTCCACCACGTCGGGTAGATCAGCACCAGCCGCTCGCACCATTGCAGATCGGCGGCGTGGTGGGCCACGGACGGGTCGGGGCCCGGCTCGAGGTGGCGCTGGCGCTCCTCGGCGCTGAACAGCGGGTCGAAGCCCTCGGCGTAGAGGTCGGTGACGCGTACGTCGTGGCCGGACCTTGCGCAGGGTGCTCACGGCGCGATCGCGCACCGCGGCGGTGAACGACTGCGGATCGGGGTGGCAGTGCACGACGAGGGTCCGCACGGGGCCTCAGTGCTGCCCCACGTGGAGGTGGGCCATGGAGTGCTCGACGCGGTCGAGGAAGGCGCGGCGCTCGACCATGCCCTGGGTGTCGATGGAGTACAGCCCGAGCCACGTCGTCGGCGTGCGCACGCCGCAGTTGAGCCGCAGGGCACGGGTGAGCATCCGGCGGCCCCCGTCCTGCATCAGCTTGACGTACGTCCACGGTGATCCGTAGGTGCTGATGCCGACGATGCGCCGAACGTTCGTGAGCGCCGGCCGGACCTTGCCCGACTCGTCGAAGCGGAACGCCACACCGGGCACGAGCACCCGCTCGAGCCATCCCCTGAGCATCGCCGGTGGGCCGCTCCACCACGTCGGGTAGACGAACACGAGGATGTCCGCCCGCTGCACGAGCTCGGCATGGGCAGCGGTCATCGGGTCGATCAGCGGCTGCTCGCCGTGGTAGGCGCGCCGCTCGTCCACGGTCATCGCCGGCACGAAGCCGATGGCGTAGAGGTCGAGCGTCGTGACGTCGTGGCCGGCGCGCCGGAGCCCACGTTCGGCCGCCTCGGTCACGGCGTGGGTGAAGCTGAGCTCCCGCGGGTGCGCGCTGACGATCAGGACGTCCACAGGGCGCCTTCCGGTCGGATCATCAGTCGCCGACGGTAGGCGATCGCAGGCGCCGCTCCAGGGACTCGCGCGCCGCCGGCCAGTCGTCGTCGGTCAGCGCGAACAGCGCCGTGTCTCGCGGCCGGCCGGCCTCACCCTCGGCGGTCGAGGGTCGGTGATGGCGCAGCGTGCCCTCGTAGCGGGCGCCGATGCGTTCGATCGCCGCCCGGCTGCGGGCGTTGCGCGCGTCGGTGGCGAGGGCGACGCGCACGACACCCCACCGGTCGAAGGCGTGCGTGAGGAGGAGCAGCTTGGCCTCGGTGTTGATCGGCGTGCGCTGCGCATCGGCCGTCAGCCAGGTGCCCCCGATCTCCACCTCGTCGGGTTCCTCGCGCCCCCGCCACCAGCGCAGCTCCATGAACCTCGTGCAGCCGACGAGCGTGCCGTCACGCACGCGTCGCTGGGCGAACGGCAGCGCCGTGCCGTCACGGGCGAACGACAACATGCGGGCGACGTAGTCGGTCATCGCCTCGGCGTCCGCCGGCACCTCGGTGAACCCGTACGTCGCGCGGTCGCCGCCTGCCGCCCGGGTGAGCTCGTCGACGTGCTCGACCGCCAGGGGGATCAGTTCGACGTGCTCACCGCGCAGGGTGCAGGGCTCGATGGCCATCGTCGTGACGGTACCCCCGCCTCGACAGCGGGTCCCTGCGCCGGATACGACAGGTGGATGTTCCGCGCCGACTCGATCCTCCCGCCCGACCCCGAGGGGCTGGAGGTCCTCCACGACCGCGAGTACCGGGTGCGCGCCTACCGCCTGGCGGACGATCGGTTGCTGATCCGTGGGGCCGTGCGCGATCAGAAGCCACCCGGTCTGTACCTCGCCGACGACCCGGATCCGCTGACGATGCACCACATGCAGGTCGACCTCCACGTCGCCTTCCCGTCACTGGAGATCGTCGCCGCCGAGGTCGTGTTCGAGGCCCACCCGCACACCACGTGCCCGGCGATCGTCGACGACTACCAGGGTCTCGTCGGCCTGTCGATCTCCCGCGGCTTCACGCACAAGGTGCGTGAGCTGTTCGGCGGGCCGCGCGGCTGCACGCACACGACGGCGTTGCTGCTGGCGATGGGCCCGATCGCCGTGCAGTGCATGTGGTCGATGCACGCCTCCGAGGCCCATCGGGAGGGCCGTGAGCTTGCCGACGCAGACACCATCGGCCCCGAGCAACGGGAGATGATGTGGCGGTCGAACCTCAACACATGCCACGTGTGGGCGGAGGACGGAGAGAAGGTGGCGGCGCTGCAGGCCGGACAGCCGATCGAGATGATGTTGACGCTGCGCCGACGGTTCGAGGAGCGCGGCCTGCCCCCCGAGCAGTGGCCGCTGCGGGCCCCGTGACACCTGCCGCAGTCGCTCCTCAGTCGACGACGGCCAGCTCGCCGCCGAGGCTGGCCCCGTTCGCCAGTTCGAGGCGGTCGCCGCTCCAGAACTTGCCCGGGTCGTACCAGTTCGACGGTCGCTTCGGATCGAGGAGCCCCATGCGGCGGAACGTGATGGCCAGCAGCTGGGCGCAGTACACCGCCTCGCCGGTGGCCTCCTTGCGGAAGCGCCCGGCGATCCAGCGTGACGCCAGGCGGCGGGGGGACGGGAACGGCTTGCCGTCGTAGGCGGCGATGACGCGCAGCAGGTCGTCCTCCATGGCGCGGGTGATCTCGCCATCGAACTGGCGGACGAAGGCCTGCTGGCCGTACTTGCCGGTCCACACCGCGTAGGCGTCGGCGAGGCGGTTGAGCTGGGCCCCCCGGTGGTGGTCGCCGGTCCACACGTCTTCGAGGCTGCGGCCGAGCTCGGTGTGCCACATCAGCGGCGGGAGATCGTCGAGGGCCACGGCCATGGCGACGTGGTTGACGGGCGCGTTGGTCGCCACGCGGATCGCCCGGTCGGCGATCGAGCGCCCGCGGAACAACCACACGTCGCCCGTGCGGGCGTCGTGGATCGCCTCGTCGGCCGGGATCGTGGCCTGTCGGGGCACGGGCCGTACTGTAGGCAGGTGCGCCTGTGGAAGATCCTGGGCCTGGCGACGCTCGCCGGGGTGGCGGCGGCCGGCGTCGTGGCCAAGCGCAAGCGCCGGGCGTACCAGGCGATCGACACCGATCAGCTCCGCTCCCGTCTCCACGCCCGCCTCGCCGCCGCCGAGGCCACACCCGGCTGATCCGAGTGTTTGCTGCTGTCCGAGTGTCTGCTGCGGAGCGTCCCCGCCGCTGACACTCGGATGCGGGAAACACTCCGATGGAGAGCTCCGAGGCGGGCTCGATGAGGTCGGGTTGGAAGACTGGCGCCATGGACCGCTCCTACGAGGACATCGGCTACGAGGTCGCCGACCCCGTCGCCGTGATCACGCTCGACCGCCCGGCCGTGCTCAACGCCTTCACCCACTCGATGCTCCGCGAGATCCGCGACGCCGTCGAGACGGCCGTGGCCGATCCGGCCGTCGTGGGGATCGTCATCACCGGAGCCGGTCGGGGCTTCTGCGCCGGGCTCGACGCCAGCGTGCTGTCGGCGACGACCGCCGGCGGCTCGGCGGGCCGGCCGGCGATCGATGAGCACGAGCTGCCGGGCCTGTTCAGCTACTTCGTCCAGCAGCCCAAGCCGATCATCGCCGCCGTCAACGGGGTCGTCGCCGGCGGCGGGTTCGTGCTGGCGGCGATGTGCGACCTGCGCTTCGCCTCCACCGCCGCCTCGTTCACGACGGTGTTCTCCAAGCGTGGTCTGATCGCCGAGCACGGCCTGACGTGGCTCCTGCCCCGCCTCGTGGGCACCGGGGCGGCGCTCGACCTGCTGTGGTCGTCCCGCCGCTTCGACGCCGACGAGGCTGCCCGGCTGGGCTTCGTGCAGCAGGTCGTCGCGCCAGACGAGCTGCTCGACGCGGCCCGCGGCTACGTCGCCGACCTCGCCGCCAACGCCTCGCCCGCCGCCATCGCCGACACCAAGCGACTCGTCTACGGACACGGTGGCCGTGAGCTCCGCGCGGCCCTCGTCGAGGCCGACGAGGCGACGTGGGCGGCGATCGACCGCCCCGACGCCGCCGAAGGGGCGCGTTCGCTCGTCGAGCGCCGACCACCGCGCTTCACCCGCCTCGGGACGACCCCGCCGACCTGAGGCCTCCCCACCATCTGGGCGGGATCCGTCTCTGGGCGGGATCCGTCTCGGAAACCGCAACGATCGCCGCCCAGATGGTGGGTCAGATGCGGTACGTCCGGCTGGCGGTGTCGTGGTACAGGACCCGCTCGTCGTCCGGGCTGGCGCCGTCGGAGATCAGTCGGAACGTGTCCCACAACGTGGCGTAGCTGCAGGACACCTTGTCGACCGGGAAGTTCGACTCGAACATGCAGCGGTCGGCGCCGAACTGCTCGATGCACCAGCGGATCGGCTCGCCCCACGCCGCCGCCAGCTCCTCGGCGGTGGCCCCGCCCGGCCGCTTGTGCCACCCCATCCCGAACACGGCCATGCCGATCCCGCCCAGCTTGAGCACGACGTTGTCGCACGCCGCGATCTCGGCCATCGGCCCGCGCCACCAGGCCAGCACCTCGTCGCGCTTCCCCGCGTAGGGCCCGATGCCGAGCGGTCCGCCGAGGTGGTCGAGGACGATCGGCACGTCGGGGTGGGCTCTGGCGAGCGCCACCAACTCGGGGAGCTGGGGATGGTACATCCAGGCATCGAAGCTCAGGCCGGCCCGGCCGAGGGCGGCGAAGCCGCGGCGGAAGTCCTCCCTCCCGAGCAGGCCCTCGGGTGGGTGGGTGTGGGAGACGCGGACGTCGGGGCTGGCGTCGAAGGCGTTGACGTGGCGGATGCCCCGGAACCGGCCGTCGCCGGCCTCGACGTGCGCCGCCAGGACGTCGTCGATCTCCGGCACGGTGAGATCGGCGAAGCCGACGATGCCGGCGATGAACCCGTCCGGGTCGGCGGCGACGACGAACTCGGTCTCGCCGACCGGCCGGAACGCCTCGGGCCCGTCGGTGCGGTACCCCGATCCGCACTCGACGAACACGGTCTTGACGATCTCCTCGACGGTGTCCGTGTCGGCCCGCAGCTCCGCCGTCATGTATGGCTTCTCGGGGTGCTCCCAGAGATGGTGGTGGGGGTCGCAGATCCGCATGACCGGCGATCGTCGCGCGTCTCCGCTGAGTGTCACGACTTGGCGTCGGACCACCGGCGGATGGCGCTGATCTCGGCGACGAAGCGGACCGGCGTCCCCGGCGCCCATCGGGCGGCAGCCTCCTGGAGGCAATCACCGACGAGCGCGGCCGTCGCCTCCGCACCGTCGCCCGGCACGTGGACGAGCAGCTCGTCGTGCAGGCAGAGCACGATGCGGGCGTCATCGTCGGCGAGGCGGGCCCGCACGGTCACCGCCCACATCTTGAACAGCTCCGCCGCGGCGCCCTGGACCAGGGCGTTGCGGGCGTAGCGACCGCGCGCCGCGGCGCGGCGACGGGCGTCCTGCTCGCTGACCTCGTTGACGTTGGTCGTGCCCATGCGGATCAGCCGGCCACCGATGGTGCGCACGTCGCGCCCGACCTGGCCCTCGACATCGGCGTCGTGCAGGTACCCCATGGCCACCGGGTAGGCCGACTCCAGCCGCCGCAGCGCCTGGGCACCGTGGCCGGTCGTCTGCCCGTACATCGCCCCGAGCACGGCGACCTTTGCCGTCGCCCGGTCGACGCCCAGCTGCTCGGCGACGGGGGCGTAGATGTCGTCGGCGCTGGTCGCGTGGGCGAGACGGAGGTCGCCGGACACGGCGGCGAGGACACGTGGCTCGATCTGTCCGAGATCGGCACGCACGAAGACGTGACCAGGCTCGGCGACCACGGCCCGACGCAGGTCGGCCGGCATGTTGTGCAGCCCGGCCGTCGCCGTCATCCGCCCGGCCGCGCCGTCCGATCCCGTCCACTGCCCGCGCAGCCGCCCGTCGTCCCCGACGTGCGCGTCGAGCCAGTCATAGCCGTACGTCGTGGCCATCCGCTCGGCCTTGCGCCATGACAACAGGGCGGCGACGAGCGGATGGTCGTCGCGGTGGGCCTCCAGCCGCCAGGCACGGGTGTCAGGCACGTCGAGCCCGACGCGTCGCAGCAGCGACCGGACGTGGTCGGGCCGCCGCAGGTCGACGCTCCCGCCCGGCGGGGCGTGGCGCAGCACGGCGGCGTCGCGGGCGGCCCGCTGGAGGTCGGCGTCGGCCGGCGTCCGCGGCCGGGGCCCGACCAGAGCGGCGATGATGCGCTCGGCCTCGACGCGGTCGACGGGCAGGCCGTCGGCGGACAGCTCCACGCAGAGCAGCTCGGCCGTCGACTCCGAGCGGGCAGTCGCGGCCACCCGCCCGGGCAGGGCGTCGGCCAGGGCGAGCTGGCGGGCGGCGACGACGAGCGCCAGCTCCGCCCATCGCCGGAGGCGGCTGGGCGTCGCCGACCACCCGCCGTCAATCCACTCCGGCCGCAGGTGCCCACCGGCATCGAGGGGATCCTCGAGCTCCTCGGGGTCCGGGGCCGGCGAGAACAGGTCGGGCTGACGAGGGAGCGGGATGGTGTCGGGGTCGAGGCCGTGCGCCGCGGCCCACGCCGTGGCCGGGTCGGCGCGCCACCCGCCGAACAGCAGCCGGTGGACCGCCGCGACATCCCAGCACGTGGCGAGACGGACGCCCGCCCGGACGAGCGCGTCGGGCGTGGCCGGCGACCACCACACCCAGCGCGGCCGGAGATCCTCGTCGAACCGCGGCAACGCCGCGGCGTCGAGGCGCCTCGTCCGCCCGGGCAGGGCGACCACGAGCCCGCCGTCGGGGGCGACCGCCACGCCGACGTGGTCGCCACGCCCTACGCCAGCGGACTCCGGTCGGGGATCCGTCGGTCCGGTCATGGCCGTCGATCCGCCGTCGGCGACGGCGACGCGGAGCGGGTGACCGGCACGGCCCTGCATCCTCGCAGCGGTCTCACGACACGGCCGCGCGAGGCGACATAATCTGCTCTCGGCCGTCCCGCGGGGGCGCGGCGGCCGGAGAACGCAGGGGAGGTCGCATGCGCCACGTCTTGGTCGTCGCCAACCGCACGGTCGGCGGTGATGAGCTCGCCGAAGTGATCAAGGCTCGCCACGCCGCCGGTCCCTGCGAGTTCTACCTGCTCGTCCCCGTGCCGCCCACGCCGCCGATCGGGGTGGCGATGGGCTTCTCGGCGATGGAGGTGGGGATGATCCCCGCCGCCCAGGGTCCCGACGAGCAGGAGGTCGCCGAGGAGCGCCTGCAGTACGGGCTGGAGTGGATGCACGAGCTCGGCGTCACGGTGGCCGGCAGCGTCGGCGAGTCCGACGCCGTGCGGGCCATCCGAGCCGTGCTCGAGGACCGCCCGATCGAGGAGATCATCATCTCCACGCTGCCGACCAGCCTGTCGCGCTGGCTGCACCAGGACCTACCGCACCGCGTGGAGCGCAAGTGCAAGCTCCCGGTGACGGTGGTGACGGCCACCACCGCCCACACGCCGGGCTGAGACGCCCGTTCCTGTCCTTCGGAATCGGCCCGATCGGGCCGATTCCGACGGACAGGACGGCGCCGTAGGGTGCCTCCGTGCTGCTCGCCCACGCCGGGAACCGCATCGACGAGGACGAACGGGCCGAGCCCCGCTTCCCGTCGACGCAGGTGGATCACGTGACGGCGGTCGCCGGCCGGCTCCTCGCATCGCTGCGCCCCTCGTCGGTGGTGTCGGCGCCGGCCAACGGGGCCGACCTGATCGTCCTCGGCGAGGCGCAACGGCTGGGGCTGGCCACCCACATCGTGCTCCCGTTGCCGGCCCGCGACTTCCGGGTGCGCTCGGTCGAGACGTCGAGCCCGCGATGGGTCGAGGCCTACGAACGGGTCCTCGACATCGCCTCGACGACGCCGGGCTCCTCGGTCGAGACGATCGACCTCGGCGAGGACCCCGATTGGTACCTCGCCGCCAACGGGCTGATCCTCGACGCCGCCCGCCGCCACGCCGGCGCCGACGAGGCGGTCGTGGCACTGACCGTGGGTCCGCCGGAGGGGGAGACACCGCCGAGCGCCACCGACGACTTCGCCCGGCGCGCGTCCGCCGCCGGCCTGGCCGTTCTCACCCTCGACCCTCGCCCGACGAGCAGCGGCATGCTGCACGTGCGCTGAGTGCCGGGGCTGCAGTCCAGCGACGGATCTCACCCACGATCAAGGCGACGGCTGGTGCAGTGCGTCGATCGCCTCGTCGAGCGTGGCCACCGGCATCAGTCGCATCGCCGCGGTGTCGAACGACGCCAACTCCTTCGCCTGTGCCGCCGGGAACAGCAGGACGTCGGCGCCGATGTCCCGGGCCGCCGTCGCCTTGGCCGTCAACCCCTTGATCCTCCCGATCGAGCCGTCGCCGCGGATGGTGCCGGTACCGGCGACCGATCGGCCTCCCGCGAGATCGTCGCCGGACCCGTGCACGTAGGACACCAGCGCCACCATCAGCCCGTGCGAGGCACCGAGTGAGAGGTTCCGCAGCCATGACCCGGGCAGCGTGCGGGCCAGAGGTCCGCCGATCGTCGCATCGAGGCCGTTCCGTGGCATCTCGATCACGTCGACACGTCGGAACGGCATCGACGAGCCCTGGAAGGCGTACGAGTTGCCGGTCACCGTCGTGATCGTGTTGAGCGGCCCGAGGCTGCCGAGCTGCCGTGTCCCACTCGTCTCGACTCCTCAGCGCCGCGCCGTTGAGGGCCGCCAGCACCGCCCGCTGCGGCAGCTGCCCGACCAGCGGTCCGCTGACCTCCACGACGAGCGTCAACTCGATTGGCCACCCTGCACGCTGCAGCCCCACCGCGGCGGCTGCCGGCTCGGAGATCGCCGGGCGTTGCGCCAACGGGCCCTGGCGCAAGCTCGTCGCCGCAGGCGCATCATCGAACAGCCAGCCCTTGACGAGCTCGGCCACGATCGGTGGACGGCCGACGCTCAGCCAGTACCACGTGCCGGGCGGATCGACGGCCGTCCCGTTGATCGCCAGCCGGCCGTCGAGCTTCCAGGCGCTCCCGGGCGGGTGCTCGAGATCAGCCTTCAGCCAGGGCACCGGGCACAGGGCGGCGAGCAGCGCGACGGCCACGGCCGGCGCCGCCCAGCGCAGGCGGCGCGGCGCGCGCCGCCATTGTGCGATGCGCCAGCCGGCGAGCGGCGCGACGACCAGGGCGCCGAGGTATGGCAGCGGGATCCAAGGGAGCCGTCCGTGGACGAGGAGGACGGACGCCACAGCGAGCACCACCACCGTGAGCCCCAACAGCCGCCCCGCTGTCCGCACGGGCTGGGACTCTAGGAACGCGGCATGCGCTCGAGGTGACAGTGGCGCGACGATTCCGTCGCATCCGGTGGTTCGGGATCGCCCTCAGGCGCTGGCCCGCTCCCGCCAGTTGGCGGGTCGCGGGTACCAGGTGCGCAGGCCGACCGGCGGGGCGAAGGGCCGCCAGTCGCCCTCCGGCTGGGCGAGGCGGTCGAGGATGGCGAGGATCACGGCTGGGTTGACGGCCATCCCCACGTGCGAGCCCAGCACCTCGATGTTCTCGGTGTGCTCGCGGACCTCGTCGATGCACGTCTGCCACGGGGCGACGCCGTCGGTGCGGGAGTAGATCGATGTCGCCGGGACGACGAGCGGCGGCCGGTCCTGCTCCCGCAGCTCGTTCCATGGGAGGACGCCGTCGTGGAGGTGCTCGACGGACCGCCACAGGTGTTGGACTCGGCTGCGGTCGCCCTCGACCATCCGGTACGGGCTGCCCAGCGTGATGACCTGACGGATGGCGTCGGGGCGCTCGCGGGCGAGCAGCCGGGCGTAGATGCCGCCGAGGCTCTGCCCGATGAGCGTGACGCGTCGGCCGTGTTCGTCGGCGAGCTGCCCGATGCGCCGGCGCATCCCGCTGACCACTTGGGCGGTCGGTCCGATGTTCGGGCCGAGCCGCCACGCGTGCGCCCAATAGCCCTGTCCGCGCAGCGTCCAGCGGAGCGGTGCCGTCGAGCGATCGTCCGTGGTGAACCCGGGCAGGATCAGCACCGGGTGCCGGTCACCGGCACCGATCGTACGCAGCAACGGGCGGATCATCCAGAACCCCGCCGCCTCGAGGGGCAGCCACGCGGCCTCCATGGCCTGCAAGCTGCGGCGCGGGGGGCGAACCGGTTTCGTCTGCGTCACCGCACCCGAACGTAGTCCGTGTCTCCGCGATGTCGTGGATCCTGCCAGACTCTCGCCGACATCGATCCGGAGGGGATTCGGGATGCAGCAGCTCAGCGGCCAGGACGCCTCGTTCATCTACAGCGAGCGCCCCCATGCACCGACCCACATCACGTCGATCAGCGTGTACGACCCGTCCACGGCGCCCGGGGGTGCCGTGACGTTCAAGGGCATCCTCGCCCACCTCGAGGCCCGCCTCCACCTGGCGAGGGCGTTCCGCCAGAAGGTGGTGCGCGTGCCGTTGGACCTCGATCACCCATACTGGGTCGAGGACAGCGAGTTCGACCTCGAGTACCACGTCCGGCACATCGCCCTGCCCCGGCCGGGGGACTGGCGACAGTTCTGCATCCAGGCGGCGCGGCTCCACGCCCGTCCGCTGGACCTGTCGAAGCCGCTGTGGGAGTTGTACGTCATCGAGGGGCTCGACAACGTCGAGGGTGTGCCTCCCGGCGCCTTCGCCTTCGTGTTGAAGATCCACCACGCCGCCGTCGACGGCAAGTCCGGCGTCGAGATGATCACGGCCATCCACAGCCAGACACCTGAGGTCGTCGACCCGCCGCCGCCCGCGACGCCCTGGCGTCCGGAGCCCGATCCGTCGCCCCTCGTCCTGTACGGGCGGGCCACCGTCAACGCCATGCGGATGCCGGTGCGGACAGTGCGCCTCGCGGCCCGGCTGACCCCGGGCGTCGGCCGAGCCGTCGGCGTGGCGCGCAGCCGGGACGGGGCGGCAGCGCTTGCCCCGGGCACCCGCTTCAGCGGGCCGGTCACGGCCCACCGCGTGCTCGATGCCCGGACGTTCCCGTTCGCCGCCCTGCGACCGATCCGCGACGCCGTGCCAGGGGCGACCGTCAACGATGTTGCACTCGCCGTCATCGGCGGCGGCCTGCGCTCCTACCTCGACTTCCACGGCGAGTTGCCGAGTGTGGCGCTGCGGGCGATGACGCCCGTGTCGGTGCGGACGGAGGCCGAGCGCAGCGATCTCGGCAACCAGGTGTCGGCGATGATCGTCAGCCTGGCGACCGACATCGCCGACCCCGTCGAACGGCTCGCCGCGGTGCACCACTCGACGAGCGGATCGAAGGAGATCACCGAGGCCATCGGGGCTCGCAACCTGACCGAGCTCTCGCAACTCGCTCCCGGCTTGCTGATCGGGCTCGGCACACGGCTCAGCGCCCGTTTCGCCCGTCGCAGTGGTTCGGGCATCGTCAACACCGTGGTGACCAATGTGCCCGGGCCCCGTGAGCCGCTGTACTTCGCCGGCGCCCAGAGCGTGCTGACGTTCGGCGCCGGGCCCGTCGTCGACGGCATGGGGCTGATCAACATCGTCGGCAGCTACGACCAGCAGTTCGTGCTGTCGTTCACGGCGTGCCGGGAGATGATGCCTGATCCGGCCCGCTACGCCGACTTCCTGCAGAACTCGTTCGACGATCTCGTCGTGGCCACGACACCGGCGGGCTCGACGAGCACCCGTGCAGCACGCACGGCCCGTCGCACGACCAAGAAGGCTCCCGCCACCAAGAAGGCGGCCGCCCGACCCCGACGCCGGGCGGCCGCCCGCGCCTGATCGCTGCACACCCGAGACTCGCCGACTGCGGTGCTCCGCCGCGCCGATCGGTGGCACCGCGTGACCCCGTCCCATCCACCGCTTCCATCAGTGAGGAGGGCCCGTGCGACTGGCCGCTCGCAACATCCCCACCCGGCTCGTGACCGGCGCCTACATCCTGCACTCCGGCTGGCAGAAGTGGCGCGGCGACGAGGAGACCGCCCAGGGACTGCACGGTTTCGCCGTCAGCGCCTACCCGTTCCTCAGCGACGTGCCACCGACGACGTTCCTGAAGGGGCTGGCGACGGCCGAGCTGAGCATCGGCGCCGCGCTGCTGCTCCCGATCGTGCCCAACCGGCTCGCCGGCGCGCTGCTCAGCGGGTTCTCCGGAGCCCTACTGGGGCTGTACTGGAGGGCCCCCTCCCTGCGCGAACCGGGCAGCATCTGGCCCACCCAGTCCGGCATCGCCGTCAGTAAGGACATCTGGATGTTCGGCATCGGCCTCGAGTTGCTCGCCGACCCCGGCACCTGATGGCCGACGGCGACCATTCGGGTGGCGTAGATCGGCACCGATCGGGGAACAGCCACCGGTGATGAACGAGCACTTCCAGCCGGCCGATGCCGACGACGCCGATCGCTTCCTGGCCCTCTACCTGCGCGACCACCACGCTGGCTCGTCCGCCGGGCTGTCGTTGGCGCAGCGGTGCCGGACGAACAACGCGGGGACGCCGCTGGAGGGCCTGCTGGCGACGTTGGAGCGCGAGATCCGCGAGGATCGCCTCACTCTGGAAGACCTGATGCGTCGACTCGGTGTCTCCCCGAACCCGGTGAAGTCAGCGCTCGGGTCGTTCACCGAGACCGTTGCCCGCCTGAAGACCAACGGGCGCCTGTTCCACTACACGCCCCTGAGCCGGGTCATCGAACTCGAGGCGTTGGCCGCCGGCATCTTCACCAAGCGCAGCCTGTGGCGCGCCCTGCGGCTCGCGGTCGGCCGTGACGGCATGCTCAGCCTCGAGGAGCTCGAGACGCTCATCGAGCGAGCGACGTCGCAGTACGAGCGGGTGCTCGCCGCCCACGCTGAAGCCGCCGCACTGGCGTTCTCGGCCGCCGCGTCGCCAGTTGCGGTCGCCTGACCGGGGTCGCCTCCCCAGCTCGGCTCCTCACTCCGGCGCCGAACGGACCGGCGGTTGGCGGCGGTCGGTGGCGACGATCGCGAACCGGCGGCCGGAGATGTCGACCGGCTCGATGCGCACGAAGCGGTGCTTCGGAGAGGCATGCCACGCGTACAGCGGCAGGTCGAGGGCGTCGAAGAGCTCCTGCATCCGTTCGATCTCCACGGCGTGACCCTTGATCACCACCGACCAGGCCTCGCCTGTCGCGTCGTCGACACCGTCGATCTCGAAGGCGACGCCCCGTCCGAGCACCGCTGCGGCGAGCTTGGTGCCTTCGGCGGTGCGGAACACGACGGCGCCCCGATCGACGACGTAGTTGATCGGGAAGATGTCGGGGAGGTTGGTGATCGACACGGCCAGCCGACCGACGTCCGTCGAGCGAAGGAGGTCGAAGCACTCGTTGGTCGAGAGGACCGTGGAGCCGATGTGATCGGTCGTCATGTGTGCAGGATGGCCTCCCCGGCGCTGGCTGACCAGATCCGAAAGTCCCGACGTCTCGGTGTCACTCCTCACGAGGCGGGGGGTCGAGGTGCCTGGCCGCGTAGACCGCGGCCTCGGTGCGACGGGCCATCCCCATCTTCGACAGCACCGACGTCACGTAGTTCTTGACCGTCTTCTCCGCCAAGAACAGGCGCTGGCCGATCTGCCGGTTGGTCAGTCCCTCGGCGAGCAGTTCGAGGACGTGGAGTTCCTGCGTGCTGAGGCGGGCGATCCGCGGGTCCTGCTCGGGTCCGGCCCGCAGGCGTTCCAGGACGCGGGCGGTGACGACGGGGTCGAGCAGGCTCTGCCCGCTGGCGACCCGCCGCACGGCGTCGATCAGCTCCGACGAGCGGATCTGCTTCAGCACGTACCCCGCGGCACCCGCCATGATCGCCTGGAACAGGGCTTCGTCGTCGCTGAAGGACGTCAAGATGAGACAGGCGGTGCGCGGGTGGAGGGCGCGGATGCCACGGCAGGCTTCGATCCCGTTGCCGTCCTGGAGCCGCACGTCGAGCACGGCCACGTCCGGATCGAGGGCGTGCACGCGGGCGACGGCTTCGGCCTCGGTGCTGGCCTCGCCGATCACCGTGATGTCGCCTTCGGCTTCGAGGAGGTCGCGGACACCTCGCCGCACGATCTCGTGGTCGTCGAGCAGGAAGACGCTGATCGGGACGGTCACGGGGCCATTGTCCCAGATGCGGGGCATCGCGCCGTCTCGTCGTGAACAGGGCACCGGGATCGTCGCCGACCGACGTCTACGTTTGCGGTGTGGGCCACGACGCCGGACCGAGAGATCTTCGGCAGCTGCTCGACGCCGTGTCGACGATCGGGTCAGACCTCGACCTCCCGTCGATGCTCCAGCGGATCGTCCAGAGCGCCGTGGACCTCGTCGACGCCAGGTACGGCGCACTCGGGGTCCTCGACGAGTCGGGGACCCGGCTCGTCCAGTTCCTCACGGTGGGCATCGACGACGAGACCTACGACGCCATCGGCCACCTCCCTGAGGGCCACGGCATCCTCGGTCTGCTGATCGTCGACGCCAAGCCGTTGCGGCTGCCCGACCTCAACGAGCACCCGGACAGCTTCGGCTTCCCGCCGCACCACCCGCCGATGCGGTCCTTCCTGGGCGTGCCGATCCGCGTCCGCGACGTGGTGTTCGGCAACCTCTATCTCACCGACAAGTCGAGCGGGGAGTCCTTCACCGCGGTGGACGAGGAGTTGGTGGTCGGCCTGGCCGGCGCCGCCGGCGTGGCGATCGAGAACGCTCGTCTGCTCGCTCGCGTCCACGACCTGGCGCTCGCCGAGGACCGCGAGCGGATCGCCCGTGATCTCCACGACACGGTCATCCAGCGCCTCTTCGCCACGGGCATGTCGTTGCAGAGCACCGTGCGGCTGGTCAGCTCGGACGGGCGGGCGGCGATCGACCGCATCGAGCGCGCGGTCGACGACCTGGATCTCACGATCAAGGAGATCCGCACCGCGATCTTCGGTCTCGAGCGGGCGCGGGCCGCCCCGGACGGGCTGCGCAGCCGGATCCTCGGCCTCGTCCACGAATCGGTCGGTGCGCTCCGCTTCGAGCCCCGGGTGCTCTTCGAGGGTCCGATCGACACGGCCGTCGATGACCGGGTCGCCGACGAGCTCGTGGCCACCCTTCGTGAGGCGCTGAGCAACGTGGCCCGACATGCCCATGCTTCCCGCCTCGAGGTGGAGGTGACGGTCGGAAACGACGTCTGCCTCCGGGTCGCCGACGACGGGGTCGGACCCCCCGATCACAACACGCCGAAGGGCCACGGGATCGGGAACATGGCAGCACGAGCGGCCAAGTTGGGTGGCGTCTTCGCGCTGCAGCCCGGAAGCCCGTCCGGCACCACCCTCATCTGGCGAGTCCCCACGGCCTGACCGCGCGCCGGTCGGGTCTCCGGGCCCGTTCGAACGGGACCTTCGTCCCGTCCGCGGCGAGGCGCACGTCCGTACGTTCGAACCTGGCCCGGAGGACCGGCGCGTCCAGTCCTACACAACCGAAACGGAACACGGAGAGATGAGCCAGTCCACGCTCGACCACCCGATCGACACGAACACCGATGACCGTCTCGAGGCGCTCGAGCGCCAACTCGAGACGGCCAAGTTCAGCCGCGACACCTGGACCATGGCCGTTCTCGGCCTGTCGATCGCCATCGCCCTCGCCAGCGTCATCGGCATCGGCTGGGCCTGGCGGGCCGCCCATGACGACGACGCCGCCGCTGCGGCGGTGGACGGAGGCACGATCACCGCCGCCCTCACCGAGTACGGCATCGAGCTGTCGGAGTCCGAGATCGGGCCCAACGGGCACATCACGGTGACCAACAACGGCACGATGGCCCACGACCTCGGTGTGCGCGACACCGACCTGATGACGGCGAGCATCGCCCCAGGGGCGTCGGCGACCCTCGACCTCGCCGGCTTGGACCCCGGCACGTACGAGCTGTACTGCGACGTCGCGGGTCACGCCGACTCCGGCATGACAACCCAACTCGTCATCGACGAGTCGATCACCGCTGGTGGCGCCGCTGGTGGCGCCGACGGTGACGCGGCGGCGATGGGCATGACGGCTGCCGAGCACGCCGCGATGACGACGTCGGAGGGGTCGCACATGGATCAGGCGATGACCGAGTCCGTCCTCGCCTTCCCTGCCGAGACCGCCGGCGAGGGCAACCAGCCGCTGTCACCGACGATCCTCCCCGACGGCACCAAGCGGTTCGAGCTGACCGCGTCCGTCATCGACTGGGAGGTCACGCCGGGCACGACCGTGCAGGCCTGGGCCTACAACGGGATGGTCCCTGGGCCACGCATCGATCTGGAGGTCGGCGATCGGGTCGAGGTGCAGGTCACGAACGAGCTCCCGGTCGGCACCGACATCCACTGGCACGGCATCGATGTCCCTTCCAGCGAGGACGGCGTCGCCCCACTCACGCAGGACCTGATCACCACCGGCCAGACGTACACCTACCGGTTCACCGCCGCCGAAGCGGCGATCGGCATGTACCACGCCCACGCTCACGCCGAGCAGGGCGTCCCCAACGGGCTGTTCGGCACGCTGTACGTCGGCCACCTGCCCCTGCCGGCCGGACAGACGATCTCCGGGCTGCCCATCCCGTCCGACCTGGTCATCGCCGAGGACATCCCGATGGTCCTCAACGACGCCGGCGCCATCGGCCTCAGCCTCAACGGCAAGGGCTTCCCGGCCACCGCTCCGTTGGTGCTCGACCAGGGCGACTGGGTCCGCGTCACGTACTTCAACGAGGGTCTGCAGGTGCACCCGATGCACCTCCACGGCTTCGAGCAGATCGTCATCGCCAAGGACGGCGAGCCGCTGGACCACCCGTACGCCGCCGACACCATCCTCGTGGCTCCCGGCGAGCGCTACACGGTGCTCTTCAACGCCACTGACGTCGGGACGTGGGTGTGGCACTGCCACATCCTCAACCACGTCGAGTCCGAGGCCGGCATGTTCGGGATGGTGACCGCCGTCGTCGTCGAGTGATTCGTCGCTCCCGTGCTCGGCGCGCCGGGGTCACGCCTCGGAGCGCCGGGCCTGGGGGTGCCCCAGCACGGACATGAAGATGGCCCGTCGGTCGGGCACGATGGTGGGGTGGGAGCCGTCTCGCGAGTCGATGCCTTCCAGCGACGACATCCGGTGGTCGGCTTTCCACTGGCCGTCGCTTACAAGTTCTTCGACGATCAGGGCATCTACCTCGCGGCGCTCATCACGTACTACGGCTTCCTGTCGCTCTTCCCGCTGCTGTTGCTGCTGGCGTCGGCGCTCGGCTTCGTGCTCGACGACGATCCCGAGCTCCAACGCAGGATCCTCGACTCGACCCTCAGTCAGTTCCCGATCATCGGTGAGCAGCTGCGCGACCCACAGGGTCTGCAGGGCAACGGAGCGGCGGCGGTCATCGGCGCCCTCGTCGCCATCTACGGAGCGCTCGGAGTGGCCCAGGCGCTGCAGAACGGGATGAACGTGGCCTGGGCCGTCCCTCGCCACCGCCGCCCGAACCCGATCACGGCCCGCGGCCGCAGCCTGCTGCTCATCGCGACCGCCGGTCTGGCGGTGCTGGCGACGACGACGCTGTCGGCCTTCGCCGGCGCCGTGGGCGCCGGCCAGGGCTCGATCAGCAGCCCGAAGAGCCTGGCGGTGACGGTCGGCGCTGTCGTCGTCGACGCCCTGATCCTCGCAGCTGTCTTCCGGATCGCCACCGCCACCCGCCTCACCTTCAACGCGGTGCTACCCGGCGCCGTCTTCGCGTCGATCGTCTGGCAATTTCTGCAGGTCTTCGGGTCGGCCTACGTCGAGGGTGTGGTCAGGGACTCCTCCGTCGCCTACGGCACCTTCGCCATCGTCCTCGGCTTGCTGGCCTGGATCTTCTTCGCCGCCCTCGGCGTCGTCATCGGCGTCGAGATCAACGTCGTGCGCGCCAAGCGGCTCTATCCCCGAGCACTGCTCACGCCGTTCACGGACAACGTCGACCTCACCACAGCCGACCGTCGCAGCTACACCGACGCCGCCGTCGCGCAGCGGCACAAGGGCTTCGAACAAGTCGTCGTCACCTTTCACCCTCAGCCCGTCGCTGGCGCCGACGTCCAGTCCGATGACGGTGCGATCGACGGAGACGGTGACCCACCGCCGCTGACCGACGCTTCAGCCACGGACGAGCAACGTCCTGACGCCGACGTCGAGCCGCTGGCGGGCGGGGAGCCGCACGACCGCTGACGTCTGGGGTGCCCACCGGGGCGAGGACAGGACGACGACGCGTGGCTGTCACCGGGCGGTGTAGGGGTCGGCCGCGGGCGGGATGGCTTCGATCCACGCGTCGACGCGGTTGGCGAGCTCGTCCAGCGGTGTCATCCCTCCGTGAAGGATCGTGTCGTGGAAGCTCCGCACGGAGAATCGGCTGCCGAGCCGCGCCTCAGCGTCGGCCCGGAGCCGGTCGATCTCGAGGCGGCCGATCATGTAGCTGGCTGCCTGTCCGGGGTCGGCGATGTATCGGTCGACCTCGTCTTCGACGATGCCGCGCACGAGCGCGGTGTGGTCGTAGAGGAAGTCGATGGCCTGCTGACGGGTCCAGCCCTTGGCGTGGATGCCGGTGTCGACCACGAGGCGGCTGGCACGCAGCGAGTCCAGCGTGAGCATGCCGACGCGCTGCAACGGTGTGGTGTAGAGCCCCATCTCGTCGGCGAGGCGTTCGGCGTACAGGCCCCACCCTTCGCCGTACGCGGTGACCTCGAGCTCGCCGAGGACAGGGTGCAGGTCGAGCTCCTGGGCGAGCGCCAGCTGGAGGTGATGGCCGGGGATGGCCTCGTGGAAGGTGGTCGGGGCGAGCGCGAAGCGGTTCCACCGGCGTGGCTCCGTCGCGTTGAAGTAGAAGGTGCCGTTGCGGCGGCCATCCGGAGACGGCGCGGTGTAGTAGGCCATGCCTCCGGCGCTCACGGCGACGGTGTCGCATTCCGAACGGGGGAGGCGGCTGAACCACTGAGGCGCCGCTGCCCGCGCCCGATCGAGCAGGAGGCGGACGTCGTGGACGATCTCGTCGGTGGTCGTGTACGTCAAGCTCGGATCGGTGCGCAGCCGGTCACGCATCAGGGCCGGATCGTCGACGCCGAGCACCGGGGCGCCGATCTCTCTGTACTCGGCGTCGAGGCGCGTCAACTGGGCGCGGCCGAGCTCGTGGACGTCGTCGGGGTCGTGTGACGTGGACGTCGCAGCCCGCAGCAGGTCGACGTAGGCGGAGTCCCCGTGAGGGAGATGGCACAACCCAGGCTGCTCATCGGATGACGAGCCGGGGAGCATCTCGTCGTGCAGGACGTCACGAAGGCGAGCCACCGCGGGACGCACCGATCGACTGATGACGGAGATCACCTCGTCGCGCCATTCGCTCGCCTCGGTGTCGGAGAGCTCGGTCGGCGGGCTCTGTCGAGCGAGCGGATCACGTGACGCCTCGGTTCGGAGGAGCCGGTCATACGCGGCGATCACGTTGGCGAGACCGCGTGCGGCTGCCGTCTGGCCCTCCTCCAGTCCGTGGCGGAGTCCATCCACCCACCCGTCGATGAACGCCGGGATGCCGTCGAGCTTGGCGATGTAGCCCGCGCCGTGTTCGCGCGTGACCAGGCCGTAGGCCGGCACGAACACCTCGAGGAACACCGCGAAGCTCGCCGGTCCGCTGACCAACCCGCGGTTGCGCATCCACGGCAGCAATGACGCGGTCGCAGTGGCGCTGAAGGAAACGGCCGCCTGCAACGACGCATCAGTCCCAGCGGATGTCCCGGCTCGCTCGGCGAACTCGCCGAGGGCGCGGATCCGCTCAGCGACACCGGATGCGCTGAGGTCCTCCCATCGCTCGATCTGCTCCACGTCACCGCGGTCGATGTTCCACAACTGCGCCGTGTCCCGGTAATAGGCCCAGTACTCGTCCGCCAACTCCCGGGCCCCCACTCACGAGCACAGTACGCCGTCAGGGCAAGGAGCCCACCGGCGCAACGCGGTGCGGCAGCTCGTTGAGGCGGCGCTTCTCGTCGGCGCTCAGACCGTCCATGCGGTCGGCCGAGCTTGCCAGCGCGCCTACCGCTTCTTGGCGGCGGCCTTCCTCGTCGATTTCTTGGTGGTGCCGGTCGCCTTCTTGGCCGTCCGCTTCGCCGTGGTCTTGGCGGCGCTGGCCGCCTTCTTGGTCCGACCCGTGGCCTTCTTGGCGGTCGTCGAGGCCTTCTTCGCCGGCGACTTGGCGGCCCTCGTCGTCTTCTTGGTGCTCTTCTTGGCGGCGCTGGTCGCCTTCTTGGTGCTTCTCTTGGCGGCGCTGGTCGCCTTCTTGGTGCTCTTCTTGGCGGCGCTGGTCGCCTTCTTGGTGGTCTTCTTCGCCGCGCTGGTCGCAGTCTTCGTGACCTTCTTGGCCGCGCTCGCGGTCTTCTTGGCGGCCTTCTTGGCACCACTGGCGGCCCGCTTGCTCGCCGCCGCTGTGGTGGCGGTCGTCTTGCGGGTCGTCGAGCTCGCGGCCTTGGCGGCATCCGACGTCGACGCCCGGGCGGCACGGGTCGTCGTGGCTGCCGTCTTGCGCGTGGCGTCGCCGGCGGCCGTCGCCACACGACGACTGGCCTTCACCCCGGCGCCAGTGCTGGCGCGCGCTGCCCGCACGGTCTCCTCAGCGATTCGCTGACTGGCCGCGGCCTGGGCGGCCATCGATTCTTGCATCGCGTCGGAGCCGGCGGCAGCGATCTCCTGAGCCGCCGCGGCACCGGTGCGGATGACGTCCGCCGTGGCCTCCATTCCGGTGGAGCCCACCGAACGGGTCACGTCGATGCCCGTCTTCACGACATCGCCCGCCGTCTCCACCGCTCGTTCGACGAGCCCCTTGTCGTCGTCATCGCGTCGATCGCGATCCGAGCTGTCTCCTGAAGAAGCCATGTGTGCCTCCTTCCAGCGGGCTCCTCGAATGAAACCCATAGCTTCGCGGCACGCCACTCCTACCCAGCTGTTCGTGCGGCCACGCCACTCAATGCGAACTCATCGTCACAGCTGCCCAATGGGCTGGGCCCGTTGCGTTGCGAACGTCGGGTCGGCGAGTGCGAACATCTCTCCGACGACCATCGAATTCTGCGACGCGAGCGACGCTCGAGGAAGGGGCCTGGACGATGGCTGGTGTGACGGTGCTTCGTGGAGGGACGATCGTGGACGGCACCGGTGCACCCGGTGTGGCGGGCGACGTGGCGATCAGCGAGGGGAAGATCGTCGGGATCGGCACCGGCCTCTCCGGGGACGCGTCGATCGACGCATCCGGCTGCGTGGTGGCACCCGGCTTCATCGACATCCACACCCACTACGACGCCCAGGTGTTCTGGGACCCGGCGCTGACCCCGTCCTGCTACCACGGCGTGACGACCGTCGTCGCCGGCAACTGCGGTTTCTCACTGGCGCCCACGGCGCCAGACCGCCGGGTCCAGATCGCCCGGACCCTGGAGAAGGTCGAGGACATGGACGTCGAGTCGTTGGCCGCAGGGATCCCCTGGGACTTCACGACGTTCCCGGAGTACCTGGCGTCCGTCGGCTCCCGCGGCAGCGCGCTCAACTTCGCCGCGTTCATCGGCCACACCCCACTGCGCATCTATGTGATGGGCGACGAGGCCTCCAGCCGCACGGCCACCCCTGACGAGGTGGACCAGATGTCGAACCTCGTCACGGAGGCGATGGGTGCCGGCGCTGCGGGGTTCGCCACCAGCTTCGCCATCACCCACCTCGGCGCGGACGGCCGACCGATCCCGAGCCGCTGGGCGGACCGTACCGAGCTGGAAGCACTCTTCAGGGCCCAGGCCGCGACTCGCCGCGGCGTGCTCGCGATCAACGGCGTCACCGACGAGCTGCACTTCGATCAGATCTACGATCTGCAGCGCGATCTCGGCATTCCCGTGACGTGGACGGCGTTGCTGACCTCGCCGACCGGCACGCATCTCAAGGCGCTCGCCCTGCACCGTCAAGGGATGGAGAAGGGCTCGGCCGTCTACCCACAGGTCTCACCGCGCCCCCTGACGTTCTCCATGAACATGGTCGAGCCGTTCACGCTCAACACCAGCCCGGTGTTCGCCGGGCTGATGGCCGGCTCGCTCGAGGACCGCATCCGCGCCTATGGCGATCCGGCCTGGCGCCAGCAGGTCCGCGACGCCTGGGCGTCCGGGCCGCAGGGTGGTCTCCCACCACGGTGGGAGACCTACGAACTGATGGAGTCCGCCGCCCATCCCGAGCTCGTCGGCCAGCGCCTCCAGGCGTTGGCGGACAGCCGCGGCGTCGACGTGTTCGACCTGCTCCTCGATCTCTCCTTGGAGGAACCGTCGTTGCGCCACATCCGCGTGCGCGCCATCGTGGCCAACGACGACGAGGAGGGCGTGCGGACGCTGCTCCAGGAAGACGGGTGCACCCTCGGTCTGTCCGACGCCGGCGCCCACGTCAGCCAGCTGTGCGACGCGCCCCAGGCCACCGACCTCCTCGCGACCTGGGTGCGCGACAAGGGTGTCCTCTCCGTGGAGCAGGCGGTGCACAAGCTGACTCAGGTGCAGGCCGACCTGTTCGGCTTCGCCGGGCGGGGCGTGCTCACGGAGGGCTACGCCGCCGACGTCGTCGTCTTCGATCCCGACACCGTCGCGCCCGGCCCGCTGCGTCGCATCAACGACTTCCCAGCCGGCGCCGAGCGCCTGACCGCCGACCAGCCCGTCGGCATGCGCCACCTCCTCGTCAACGGCACGCCGGTGATCCATGACGGCGAGCTCGTCGACGCTGCCGTCGAGGCCCGCCCCGGCCAAATCGTCGGTCCCACGGCCCGCTGAAGGATCGGCTTCACGCCCGAGCTGCGTTTGGGTCCGGATATCGGTTGCACGGTCGACCGATATCCGGACGAAAACGACGTGTCAGGGCTCGTTGGGCTCCATCAGCTCATCGAGCTCGGCGTCGGTGGCCCCCTCGGCGGCGATCATCCGGTCATCCGCACCGGGTTGGGCTCGCACCAGCTCGTCGAGCTTGCGCTGGATCACCAGCTGCTCGCGCCGCTGGGTGTGCTGGATCGCGAACACCATCACCACGGTGACGGCCGACGTCGTGGAGTACAGCACCACCTGCCACCACGACGGGAAGCCTGTCACTGCGCCCACGACGGCCCAGATGGCGAGCAGGCACGCGACGGTGACTCCTGCGGCCGCCTTGGACGACCAGTCCCCGAGCTGGTGCAGCAGGTGGCTGCTCCAGGTGTGGTGCGGCCCGCGCAGTGTGTCGCCGATGTCGGGTGGTCGATCAGGGTCAACCGATGACGGGAGCGGACCAGGCGCATCGGGCGAGTTCGGCGACGAGGGCGACGAGGGCATGATGTCGCTGTACCCGCGATCCCGTGATCCGATGCCGTCTGGCGACGACTCCTCACAATGACTCCGGCCTCTCCACTCGGGTCGGACGGAGCGCGTCTCAGCTTCCCGACGCGTCGGCCTCGATGGCCGTGGTGTCGGCCTTCAGTTCCTTGCGTTCGAGCTTCGTCGCCTTCTTCATCGCCTTCTCGATCTTCGCACCCATGTCGGACACGCCGACCACCGCGAGACCTGTTGCCAGTCCGACGCCGGCACCCATCACGCCACCGACGCGGGTCGGCGTCTCGTGCTTCTTGGTGATCTTCACCTTGCCGTCCGCCCGCCGTTCGATCACCGCGGCGTCGAACGCATCGATCAGATCGGCCTCCGTGTGCAGGTCCTTGACGAATTCGTAGTCGGCTTCGGCATCCGCCACCGAGTCGTAGACACCGACGAATGCCATGAACGTGTCAACCGCCGTTGGTCCTCCTCGCACCGAGTGTTGCCTGCACCACACGCTGGGCGGTCAGTGGCAATGTCCGTCCGGGTTGATGCGGTCCTGAGGTGGGACGTCGAGGGCGGGGTTGCGGTCGAAGAAGCCGACGGGTCGGAGGTGGAATCCGGCGTGTTCGACGGGCATCACCGGCCAGTCCTCCGGGCGGGCGACGTGGTTCGATCCGCAGGTGAACCACAGCACGACGTCGCTGTCCTCGAGTGAACGGTTGCCCGCCGTGAAGGCGGGCAGTCCGTCGCCCCCTGGGTGCTGGTTGGGGTAGTCGCCCGCGGCGTGGAGCTCGCCGTCGGCGTGTCGCGTGACCCACAGGTGGTGGCGCGCGAACTCCGCCCGTTGCGCGACCGCGCTGTCGGCGCCGGCGAGCAAGGCCGGCTGGCCGCCCGGGACCAGTGCGTACGCCGTCGGTTCACCGGTCTGATTGCGCGCCGTCGCGGCGTTCACCTTCCAGAAGCGACCCACGGCAGGAGACGCGTCGCGACGCGCCTCGCGCTCGGTTCGCAGCAGGGTCGTCTCAGTGTGGAAGGCGGCTCCTCGCGGATGGTCCGGGCCGGCAGGGTCAATGGCCAGCTCGACCTCCTCGATGGAGTTCGCGACACCGTCGATGTCGAGGTCGAGTCGGAAGCAGAAGAGATGCTGGTGATGCGGCGCCGACAGGCCAGAGGCGACGAGGGCACCGTGCGTGGGGCGTTCGCCAGGAGGGTGAGCGGCAGCCACCGGCACGCCGGTCAACTTGACCTCCGCTTCGATGGTGCCGTCGAGGTAGAAGTACCAGAAGAAGCCGTAGTCGTAGTTTCCGACGTTCGCCCAGCTGCTGACGACGAGGCGACGGGACCGACGTACGTGCACCAGTTCGCTGCGCCAGTCGGCGTGACGCCAGAGCACGCCATCGTCCTCCTCATGGATGCAGACGGCATTGGCGATGACGGTGGGCTGACCGTCGAAGCCGATCATCGGCGCGTCCAGGTAGTGCACCTCACCAACGCAGTCGCAGCCGAGGGTGAGGGACACGGTGTTCCGTCCCAGCGCGGCCTCGCCGGCGTCGAAGACGTGCCGCCAGTAGTACAGCGGACCGGGATCCGCGTATGGCACCACCATCTCACTCAGCGAGGCCCGATAGCAGATGGGGCGGATCCGGCCGGTCGCCGGATCGTCATAGGCGATCTGGTGCAGCACGAGACCATCGATCGGATGCGTCGAGATCCGCATCGACCAGCGCTGCCATCGCAGCTCGCCGCCGTCGAGCGTGAAGCTGGCGCCATCGGGTTGCGTGATGACGATGGGCTTGAGGTCCTCCCGCAAGGGACCGATGCCGGGATCGTCAGCACCCATCCGGCCGGGATCGGACGGAATGGGAATCCCCCCGTTGTCGCGGACCTCGACCACCTCCCCGGTCGAACGGTCGGCGATGACCAGCAGCCCCTCGATCGGCCGAGCCCACGGCGTGTCGCCGTCGTGCTCGCGGACGAACAGGATGGCGCGGCCGAGGCGGCGTCCGAGCTGATCGATGTCCTCACCGAAGTAGGCGGCCGGCCACGGCTCGACGACCACGGTCGCGAGGTCGGTGATGCCGCGCTCCCGGAGGGCCTCCTGGACGCGCGAGTCGCCGAGGACGGCCGAAGTCGCCTCGAGCCACTCGATGGGTAGGACCGGAGCATGCAGCCCGGGCTTCGCCTCGGCCTGCTCGACAACCTCGCACGCTCAGGTTGACGACGCTCTCGTAGGTGATGCCCGTCGCCCGGTCGACGCTCACCGCCACGGCTCGCCGAGTCATCGGCGTGTCCGGTGTCCACGCCAGCACGTCGTCCTTGGGTGGCTCCTTCAGCGCCACCCACGCCACGGCCGGCTGATCGCCGACGCGGTTGCTGTCGAGGAGAAGGTCGAGGACGGTGCTGATCTCGTCCACCGAGAGTGGCTCGAGCGGATGCATCGTCGTTCTCGTCGCAGTGTCGGCCATCTCGCCACGCTACGACGCGGATCAGCGGTTGCCGTGGGCAACTGCTGGATCGCCCACTCGTTCCCATCCGGGTCGCGGAACCCCGTGAATCGCCCCCACGCGAGGTCCTGCACCTCCGTGGCGTCGACGCCGCGCTCGAGGAGGAATGCCCGGGCAGCATCGGCGTCATCGACGACGAGTTGCAGTCCCTTCACCGAGCCCGGTTCGGAGTCGATCAGTCCGGTGCCGATGGCGATCGAGCAGGCGGACCCCGGTGGCGTGAGTTGGACGAAACGAAGTTCGTCGCTCACGGCGTGATCGTGGTCGACGACGAAGCCGACCTGGTCGGCGTAGAAGGCCTTGGCGCGGTCCACATCCGAGACGGGGACGGACACCAACTCGAGCTTGAAGTCCATGCGTTCCTTTCGCTGCGCTCCACGCGCGGTCACCACTCGCTTCGCCATCATCCGTCAGCGACCTGGTCATCTCCCGACCATGTTCTCGATCGGCCGCGCACTCCGCGGCCGGACAGAGCGCCGCTCGCCTACGAGGTGGCGCCGCCCGGTAGCACCGACGGGGTGCCGCCGACCTTCTCACAGAATCCGGCATCGACCGGCAGCGTCACGCCGGTGATGAACCGGGCCTCGTCCGATGCCAACCACAGCACGGCGTTGCTGATGTCGATGGTCTCGACCCACGGCACGGGCAGGATGTTCAAGCCGACGAAGGCCTCGGCCACGTCGTCGGGACCCGGCCGCTCGAGATCGGGCCGCACAAGTCCGTAGAACATGTCGTTCATCACCATCGGCGTGTCGACCGCGGTCGGATTGACCGTGTTGACCCTGATCATGTACGGCGCCAGCTCGTGGGCCAAGGTACGCATCAGGCCCACCACGCCGTGCTTGGCTGCCACATAGTGGGCGAGATTGGGCGTACCTCGCAGGCCGGCCGCCGAGCTCGTCAGGATCACGGAGCCACCACGTCCGCCAGCGATGATCGCCGGGACCGCCGCCTTGATCGTCTTCCAGACGCCCGTCAGGTTGACATCGATCATCGTCTGCCACGTCGCTTCGTCCAGCTCGAGCGCCGAACCGACGGTGGCGATCCCGGCGTTCGCCACGACGATGTCGAGGCGACCCAGTTCGGCAACACCCACGCGCACCGCGTCGGCCAGTGCGGAGGCGTCGCGAACGTCCGCCTCCCGCACCACGATGCGGCGGTCGAAGTCCTCCACCAGCTTGGCGGTGTCGGCCAGATCCTCCGGCGTCGCCATGTCATAGGGCACTGTCTCGACCTGCCGGCACACATCGATGGCGATGATGTCGGCACCCTCCTCCGCAAGCCGCAACGCATGCGCCCGACCCTGGCCACGTGCCGCACCCGTGATCAGCGCGACCTTTCCCTCGACTCGACCCATCGTCCCTCCTCACGGTGATCCCCGCACCGACCCCTTCGAGCGGGACAAGGTAGTGGACGCCGCAGAGGCATGGCGCCTGCCATGGCCGAGCGCACCGCTCCCGGACGTCTCGCACCTCACCCGAGGCCGGGAATGACGCAGGCCTGGTCGGTCTCGATGCGCTCGTGGAGGATCGGGTTGGCGTGGGCGCCTGCCGACCACGACGGGAAGACCGACGAGTACAGCCCGCCGCCGCCGGCGACGAGCACGAGGACGTGGTCGGGTGAGGGCAGCGCTCGCAGCTCGTCGTCCTCACCGCCCGGCCCGGCGAACGCTGGGTTGAGCCGGCGCAGCTCGCCTCGGCGGTTCGTCGCGAGGCGGTGCAGCTCGCGCTGGACGTCGGCCCGACCCAACCCGGCCCGGGCGAGCACCGCGGCGTGCTCCGGGTTGAGCGCGACAGCGACGGAACCGGTACGGAAGAACGCGTTGTTCGAGCCAGGGTTGGCAATCGCCCCGGCCACGACCCGCAGGAGCCGCTGGGGTGAGTCGGCGTCGTCGGCATCGTCGACGAACACGACGGAGTGCGGTGCCTCCACGCCGATCACGGTCACGACGGAATCCAACGGGTCGAAGCCGGCGGCGACGGAGCACGGCTCCCACGGCGATTCTGCGACGTTCTCGGCGAGGCACATCGTGAACTTGCCGGGATGGCCGAGCAGGGCCATGTCGGAGACGCCGGGCTTGGCGCCGCCGATGTTCATCAGGCACAGGCGCACGGCTCGGCCGATCGACGCGTTGGCACGGTGCCCCGGCCCCAGAGCGCCGAACCCGCCGGCGATGCCGCACGACCGAGCGAGCGGGCCGCTGACGACGACGAGAGGGCTCGTCGAATGCGTCGTGCTCTGCGCCTCGGAGAGGTCGTACTCAGGGCGCAGCAGCGCCCGCAGGGTGGCGATGAGGATCGGCATGTGGTCGGGTTCGCACCCGGCCATGACGGCATTGATGGCCACCTTCTCGATCGTCGTCAAGGCGCCGAGTGGCCCCATCACGCCGAGGCTCGTCGTCGGGTCGGCGACCGCCGCGAGCACATGGCGCTCCACCCGATCCGGCGTGGGGATCACGACCGGGAGGCCGTCCGTGCATCCCAGACGATGGAGCTGATCGAGGGCGTCAGCTTCGTCGGTGGCGGTAAGCACGCTCACGCCGTGCTCGCTCCGATCGAGCTCATCATCGGGCCTTGCCTCACCGCGGAGCGCGGCGATGATCTGGGGCGCCAGCGCGTCGGCCAGCCGAGCCATCGCCTCCGTGCCGCTGCCAGCCACGGGGTGCGGCAGGCACAGTCGTGGCAGGTCGGGCATGCCGTTGGAGAGGGCAATGAGGTCGCCCTGTTGCCAGAACGGCTCGGTCACCAGCGCGACCACGGCCCGATCCCGGCGAGCCAGCTCGATTCCGTCACGCACGGTGCCGGATGTGCAGCTGCCTCAATGGCCGTACGCGGCGACGACCGCCGTGCACTCGGCCTGGATCTCTTCGAGGTGCTGCTGGCTGGCCAGGGCGCTGGCGTTGCCCTTGTTCCACAGCTTGACGTCGAGGCCCGGGAGGGCTCGTGTCAGCGCCGCGCCGACGTGTTCGAGGAAGGCGACCGAGTCCGGAAAGCCGTTGGCGAAGAGGCCGACCGTCTCACCGGCGGTCAGCGCCGTCCGACCCCGGTAGGGCTCGATCGGCGTCACCGGCTCGCCCCGTGGATCGAGGAACTCCATGTCCGCATTGTCGCGATCACCGGCGTCGGTCATCGAATCCTGACGACCTGCCCCGGAGGGAGGCGGGTGCCGCGTAGGGTCGACGCATGACGCGAGTGGTGCTCCAGGGCGGCTCGGTGTTCGATGGCTCGGGAACGGTGCCGGCCATCGCCGATGTGGTGATGGAAGCAGGGCGCATCGTCGATGTGGGCCCTGGGCTGGACGGGGACGAGGTGGTCGACTGCTCCGGTCAGGCGGTGGTGCCGGGGTTCATCGACAGTCACGTCCACTTCATGATCAACGGTCAACTCGATCCGATGTACGGGGTGCGCCGCCCGTTCTCGCTGGGTTTCTACGAGGCGGCCGAGAACATGCGAGCGACGCTCGACGTCGGCATCACGACCGTACGCGAAGCCGGCGGCTCCGACCTCGGCATCAAGACGGCCCAGCAGCGGGGGATGATCGCCGGGCCGCGCATGCAGATCTCGATCTCGATGCTCAGCCAGACCGGCGGACACGGCGACGACTGGCAGGTCTGCGGCGCCCACATGCCCAGGTTCTTCGTTCCCCACCCGGGCCGTCCGAACACCATCGTCGACGGCCCCGACGAGATGCGCCGCAAGGTGCGCGAGCTCGTCCGCGCCGGCGCCGACGTGATCAAGGTGGCGACGAGCGGCGGGGTGCTGTCGCCACGCGACGATCCGCGCCACGGCCACTTCCGTGACTCCGAGCTGGCGGTGCTGGTGGAGGAGGCTGCGGCGGCGGGCCGGTTCGTGATGGCCCATGCCCAGGCGACCGACGGGATCAAGGCGGCGATCCGCAACGGGATCCGCTCGATCGAGCACGGCATCTACCTCGATGACGAGGCGATCGGGCAGATGCTCGAGCGTGGCACGTACCTGGTCCCGACGCTCATCGCGCCCCGTGGCGTGCTCGAGGCGGCGGAGGCCGGCGTGGCGGTCCCGCCCGAGGCCGTGGAGAAGACGAAGATGGTGCTGGAGGCGCACCTGGCGTCGGTGAGCAAGGCGATCGGCGCCGGGGTGAAGGTGGCAATGGGCACTGACAGCGGCGTGACCCCGCACGGCCAGAACCTGCGCGAGTTGCCGCTGATGGTCGAGTGCGGGATGTCGCCGGCCGAGGCGCTGGTCGCCACCACCCGCACGGCGGCTGAGCTGCTCGGGATCGCCGAGGACACCGGCACGCTCGAGCCGGGGAAGGTGGCCGACGTCGTCGTGCTGGTCGGCGACGCTCTCGATCTGCGCGACCTCGCCGGACGGGTTCGGCGCGTCTACCAGGCCGGCACACTCGTGAGCGAGGGCCGCGCGGCCTGAACGGAACGGACAAGTCGAGCCGTGGGGTCGCGGTGGATTACGTTGCGACGAGCGGGCACAAACTGGGGGATGTACATGAAGCAACGCACACGGCTTGTGGTCGTTCTGGGGGCGCTCGCCATGGCGGCGATGGCGTCGCCAGGTGCCGGCGTGTCGGCCCAACGTGATCCGGTCTACGAGATCGATCGTGAGAACCTCGCCGAGACGATCGCCGACGTCGAGGAGGCCACCGGTCAGGACGTGCTCTCCGGCGAGATCGCCGGGGCCGCGTGGATCGCTCAGATCCCGGAGGACTGGAACGGCGATCTGGTGGTCTGGGCGCACGGCTACCGCGGTGAAGGCACCGCCCTCACGGTCGACCCGCCGCCATCGTTCGAGTGGCTGTCCTCGAACGGCTACGCCTGGGCCGCATCGAGCTACCGGCGCAACAGCTACGACCCCGGCATCGGGGTGGTCGACACGAAGAACCTGACCCGGCACATGCAGTCACTGCTGGGGCGTGAGGGTGAGCTGGACAAGACCTATCTCGCCGGCGCCTCCATGGGCGGTCACGTCACCGCGGCGGCGATCGAGACGTACCCCAACACCTGGGACGGCGCGCTCCCGGCTTGCGGTGTGATCGGTGACGTCGAGCTGTTCGACTACTTCCTCGACTACAACGTCGGTGCGGCAGCGTTCGCCGGGTTGCCGCCCGACCGGCCGTACCCGGATCCGAACTGGTTGTCGTCCACGGTCCCGCAGATCAAGGCCGTTCTGTCCACGACTCCCGATGGGGCGTGGGCCGGCGGACTGCCTCAGATCTTCGGCGTCGCGTCACCGCTGACCGCGGCTGGCCTCCAGTTCAAGGACTTCGTCGAGATCGGCTCTGGCGGCGACCGCGTCACGTTCGACGAGGCCTGGTACTTCTGGCACGGACTGGCCAGCGAGCACCGGCGACTTCTTCTTCGAGCTCGGCGCGGGGGACGGCACCATCGCCAATCGCTCGGGCACGGTCAGCCAGAACTCGGACATGACCTATCTCGACGAGTACGGGTTCGACATCGACGATCAGGTGCTGCGGGTCACCGCGGCGAACCGGAACCGCTCGTCGCAGGGCAACCAGCCGGCGCCGATCATCAACGGCACGCCGGAGATCCCTGTGCTGGTCATCCACACCACAGGGGATCTGTTCGTGCCCATCGAGATGGCCCAGCACTACGCCAGGGAGGTCACGGCCAACGGACGGGGCGACCTGCTCGTCGAGCGGGCCATCCGCGACATCTCACACTGCTCGTTCACGGACGCCGAGTGGGAACGGTCCTACGCGGATCTCTTTGCGTGGGTCGAGACCGGGACGAAGCCCGCAGGTGAGGACCTGGTGGCTGACATCTCCTCGCCGGAGCTCGGCTGCGACTTCACCGACCCTGACGTCAATGCCGACGGCGGCAGCGGCCTCCGGTTCGCCCTGCCAGCTTGCCCGCCGTGAGGAGTCCCGCCATCACTCCCTGAAAGCGGTCACGCGCGCTCAACGTTCCAGGGCCAGGAAGCGTGTGACGTCCGCGGCGAAGCGGTCCGGTACTTCGGCGAACGGCACATGGCCGACGTCGAAGTACACCTGCAGACCGCACCGTGGGATGCCTTGCTGCGTCGCCAGGTGATTCGCGAGTGGGACGTGCCGATCGCGATCGCCGCACACCAGGAGGGTCGGGATCGCCAGCCTCGGGAGGTCGGCCTGCCGGGTGAAGTCGCGCATCGCCCGCGCCGCCCCCTCGATGTGCTGGGGTGTCGCCCTGGCGATCACGTCCATCAGTGCGGCGAAGTCGTCGTCGGCGGGTGGAGAGCGGAACGCTGCCCGGGCGAGCGCTCGCTGTTGATCGGGTGTGGGGTGCGCGAGCGCCTCGAAGGCGGCCTCGTCCGGCAGGAAGTCCAGGCCGCTCGTGGACGCCGGCGCCACCAGCACGGCACCGCGGAAGCGATTGGGGTGGGTGAGCGCGGCATCGAGCACGATCGCCCCACCGAGGCTGTGACCGATGGCGACCGGGGCAGTGAGATCGAGCGCGTCGCACACGGCGATCACGTCGTGGGCGTACTCGTTGATCGTGCAACGCGTCCACGACGTGGCCCCGCTGCTCGACCCGCACCCAACGAGGTCGAGGGCGGTGACGCGGGTCTGCCCCAGATCGAGCCGCTCGACGAACGGATCCCACGCGCTGTGGTCGTTCTGGAAGCCGTGGACGACGATCACGTCGCGCCCGATGCCAGCCTGGTACACGGCGATCTCGGCCTCTCGAACACGCAGGCGATCCGTAGCCAGCCATGGCGTCGGTCGGCCCCCGACGCGTCCATCCTCCAGTGCGTCAGCTGTCACCGTGCCGAGTATCGCCGACGGTCAACAGGCGCGCGGTCCCGTCGGCTGACCGCCGTCAGCGACTGGCGGGCTGGAAGAGCTCGACGACGTTGCCGGAAGGGTCCTGGAGCAGGATCTGCTTCCCGCCGGGCCCTTCCACCACGTCGTTGCGGAACCTCGCGCCGGCGTCGCGGAGCCGCCCGACTTCGCTGTCGAGGTCGTCGACGATGAAGTGGATTCGGTTCCAACCGCCCGGCCCGGGCTTCTCACCGTCGGGCATCGGACGACCCGCCGAGCTCTTCGGCCCGGCGAGCAGCAGCCTGAGGTTGCCTCGCTTGACATCGGCGAACGCAGGTAACGCGCTGGTCAAGACCTCGAAGCCGAGCACCTTCGTGTAGAAGGCGATCGACTCCTCAACGTCATCAACCATGTAGCGAACATTGATGGTCTCATCGTTCGGCATTCGAGGACCTCCTCCTCGTTGCTGGGTCAGCCAACAGGCGGAGCCGGGAGCTCATGCGCGCTCGGCGCCTCATCGCAGGAGAGCGTGCGACGGTCGGCTGCACACACCCAACTCTACCGTGTCGCAGATATCCAATCAAATCAAATTGATGTATCTCACCCGTCGTTCCCCGGGCGGAGGAGCTCCTGGATGACCGCCTCGAGGTCCCAGCCTGCCCCGACCGCCATTCCGGCCTCGATGGCTTCGGGTGTCAGCGAGGTGTGGGCGAGGATGCGGTCCGTCTCGTTCTGGTCCAGCGAACGGGCGGACGGTAGGTGCATGAACAGTCCGAGATACGCGAGCCCTACATCGATCTCACCTCGGCTGACACGACGATCTGCTTCGATCTGCACGGAATAGTGTTGGAGCCACGGTGCGTCGAGCGAGACGGCTGTCGCCAGCCCCTCTCGGATGAGCGCATGGGCCTCTTCGTCGCGATCCAGACGTATGCAGGCCTGCGCCATGTTCAGCATCGACCTCACCGCGGACTGTCCTTCGCCGAGCCGGTGATGGAGCTCGATGCCCCGCCGGTAGTGGTCGATCGCGGCGAGGTAGTGGTCGCGTTTGCCCTCGGCGTCGCCGCGGAGGTGGATGGCCGTGCCGAGGTTGCTGAGCGCCATCGCCTGCGCGTCGAGGTTCCCGCAGCTCTCGGCGACGGCGAGCTGGCGCTCTACGAGTCGCTGAGCTGCCTCCAGATCGCCTCCTTCGCTCGCTGCTGTGGCCAACACGGTCAGTGCTCGACACGTCCCGACGACGTCCCCGAGATCGTCGGACATCTCGAGGGCTCGTTGGGCGTGCCGCTCCGCCTCGGCGAGCCGACCGGACTGGGCATCGGTCCACGCCAGTCCTGTCAGGGTCTTCGCGAGGCTCGGGCCACCCGCCTCCTCGGCCAGCGGGAGCGCCTGTTCGAGCAGGGCGCGCTCGAGGTCGGACTGCCCTCGTTGCGAAGCGATCCCGCTCCGGAGGTACAGCACGTCGGCTCGGTGGGATGGTGTCGCGGCACGTCGGTCCGCGCGGTCGAGGGCCGTTTCCGCGGCTGCCATGTCATCAACGCGGTCCGAGGCCTCGGCGAGGAGGAGGAGTGCCTCCACGGGAGGCATCTCACCGGCGGCGTCCCAGAGCTGGACGGCGGCGTCGAGCGATCGCGCCGCGGCGGCCGGCGTTCCCGTGGCCAGCAGCGTCTGGCCGGCGCGCCAGAGATGCTCGGCGGCCCTCGTCGGCTCACCCGCTGCCCGGAGGTGGCCGGCGATCATCTCGCGGTATTCCGCCAGGCGGTCACCAGCGGCAGACTCCAGCCATGCCGCAGCACGCGCGTGGAGCAGGGGACGCTCACTGAGCAACACGGTCTCGTAGGTCACGTCACAAACGAGGGCGTGCTTGAACAGGTATTCGCCGGTGTTGTCGAACGACGTGTCGTCGCGCCGGAACACGAGCTCACGGCGTCGAGCCACGTCGAGTGCGGCATCGGTTGCTGCCGCGTTGCGGGAGAGTGCGCGGACGGCCGCATCCCAGAAGACCCTGCCCACGACGGCCGCGCACTGAAGTGTCCGACGCTCCTCGGCGACCAGGGCGTCAAGGCGGGCCTGGAGGACGCCCGTCAAGGTGGACGGGACGGCACCCCGGTCGAGTCGCTCCGAGGTCGACCCGCCACACGTCATCGGCGGCCGACGTGTCGATCACGCCGTCGTCGATGAGCATCTTGATCAGCTCCTCGAGGTAGAACGCGTTGCCATCCGCTCGCGCCACGACGAGGTCGACCAACTCGGCCGGTACGTCGGCGACGCGCTGGAGAACCTCGTGGACGAGCGCTCGGCAGTCGGCGTCGGTCAGCGACGGCAGGTCGAGCCGCGAGGTGAGGACGCCGTCACCAGGGAACCCGGGTCGGCGATCGAGCAGTGCAGGCCTCGTGAGCCCCAGCGCGAACAGGCGATGCTCCCTGAGGTGGGTGACCAGGTCGACGATGAGGTCGAGCGACTCGTCGTCAGCCCAGTGCAAGTCCTCGAGGGCGAGCACGACTGGCGCGCTCACCGCGAGCGAGGCGAAGAACGCCAACAGCTGGGCGCGTGCGGTGATGGCGAACTGCGCACCGAGCAGCCGCTGGACCGCGGGGCTCGACGACAGTTCGAACCCCATCCAGTGCCCCACGACGTCGGCCTCGTCCGGCGAGAGATGACCGGCGAAACCGTCGCGCAGCTTCCTCAGCACCACAGCCGCAGGATCGCTGTCGTGGATGTCGAACCGCGTCGCCACCACGTCCCGAAAGAGCCCGAGCGCAGCGTTCTGGCGGCTGGGCAGTGCTCGGCCCGTGAACAGGTACACCCGGGACGGCATCAGCTCCGCCCAGTTCAGGAACTCGTAGAGCAGCCGGGACTTTCCGGCGCCCGCGTCCGCGACGACCGTCGTGAGCCGCGCTCCTGCGCCGTCGACGACCTGCGTGAGCGAGCTCCCGCAAGATGCGCATCTCCTCATCCCGTCCGATGGTGCGGGTCTCCACGCCCTCCACGCCCCGCGTCGCGAGTCGAAAGGCGCGTGCCTTGGCCCGCTCCACCACGTACACGCGCACCGCGCCGCGCTTGCCGCGCACCTCGACCTCGCCGAGTGGGTGGACGTCGAAGACACCCCGCACGGTTCGATAGGTCTCGTGCGAGATGAGCACGCCGTGGACGGGGGCGAGGTGCTCGAGCCTGCTCGCGACGTTCACCGTGTCGCCCATCACGGTCGTCTCGGCCGTCGTTCCCATCGTCCCGAGGTGTCCCGGACCCGTGCTGATCCCGACGCGCATCGCGACGTCCATGCCGGACTCAGCGGCGAACGCCGCGAGCCGCTCCTGCAGCGCGAGGCCGGCGCGCACCGCCCGCTCCGGATCGTCCTCCCGTGTGGCGTCGGCCCCCCACACCGCCATCAGCGCGTCACCGATGTGCTTGTCGATCCGCCCACCGTGGCTGGTGACGACGACGTCCAGCCGTGTCCAGATGTCGTTCATCATCGCCGACACCAACTCGGCGTCCATGTGCTCCGACATCGCCGTGAACCCGCTGACGTCGGCGAACAACACCGTGACCTGCCGGCGCCGCGGGGCGGCCGCGTCGAGCGTCGCGAGTTGACGCCGCAGGGCCCCGACGGCGGAGTCCACCACCTCGTCGGGCACGATGCCCCGCAAGGCCTCCTGGGCCGCGATGGCTCGCTCGAGTTGCTGCTGATCGGACATCCACCACTCTCCGAGGCGTCCCTCGTCCGCTGCGGTTTCGATCATAGATGCCTGCAGGGGATCCCTCGGGTCCGATGTCTTCGGCTCGGCTCCTTACTCCGGGAGGCTGAACGTGAACGGGCGCACACCCTTCAACCGCACGGCTCGGTCGCGTCGGGTGAGGTAGCGCAGGTGGGCCGCCGTCTCGTTGACGGCCGAGCGGCGCAATGCGAGCGGGTACTGATCCCAGGGACGGTTCCACGTCAGCCGGGCGGCGATCTGCCACAGCGACACCGGGCCCTCGGCGAGGATCGCTTCGATGTCCGCCAGGTGGTCATGGTGGTGGCGGGTGATCTCGTTGACGCGCTGGGCGAGGTCGCCGAAGCGGTGGCGATGGGCGGGCAGGACCTCTTCGGTGTCGAGGCGGGCCACCTTCTGCAGCGACTCGAGGAAGTCACCGAGCGGGTCGCCGGCACGGTCGCGGCGGGAGATCGAGATGTGCGGCGTGATCGTGGGCAGCACGTGGTCACCCGAGAGCAGGACGCGGTGCTCGGGGACGTGGAAGCACACATGGCCGGGCGTGTGGCCGGGCGTCCACACGGCGTCGATGTCCCACCCCGGCACGTCGACCCGGGCGCCATCGTCGATGCCGCGGTCGGGCGCGGCGAGGGGGCGGAACCGTCGTGACCGCCGGCGAACCTGCGCCGGGGCAGCGATCAGCTCCGCTTCGCTCGCTCCTGCATCGAGGAGGACGGCCGTCAGCTCGTCGGTGAAGTCAGGCGACGTCTGGGCCGGCCCGCGGTGCCGCCCGTCGTGCTTCATGGCGCTGGAGAGGCGCTCGACCGTGACGGCGTCGCGCTCGTGCATCGCCACCCACGCGTCGGACGCCTCGCGCACCCGTCCCGACAGCCCGTGATGATCGGGGTGGACATGTGTCACGAGCACCCCGTAGCACTTCGAGACGTCGGTGCCGGCCGTCCGAAAACCCTCGACGAGGGCGTCCCAGGACGCATCGTCGTCCCACCCCGCATCGACGATCACCGGGCCGCGATCGGATTCGATCAGGTAGACGAGCGTGTAGCCGAGCGGGTTGTCCGGGAACGGCACGCCGATCGACCACAGTCCCGGCCGCACCGCCTCGGTCGGAGGGACGGACGGCGCCACGGCGCCACCGTACCGAGGTCACCCCGGCCGAACCGCAGTCCGGGCGCACCGACGCGGGCTGCCTCAGGTGAATGTGCTGGGCGAGCCGCCGAGGCCCGTGAGCAGCCGGCTGGCGGCGTCGGTCAGGGCCCGCGGGATGACGGGGTGCGTCGATGCGAGGGCGATCGCGTCGAACCCAACGACGTAGCGGCGGAGCGGACGGGCGCTCTCGATCGCCGACGCGATCACTCGCGCCACTGCGTCGGGTGGCGGTGCCAGCCGCTCCATCGCCTCCACGGATGACGCCGACCGGCGGTACGCCGTCCGGTATGGCGAGTCCTCGACGGCCACTCGTGCATCGGCCCTGGTCTTGGCATCCGAGCCGATGCCGGTCTTGAAGAAGCCGGGTTCGACGATCGACACCTTGACGCCGAAGCCGGCGACCTCCATCCGCAGGACATCGGACAGCGCTTCGAGCGCGAACTTCGAGGCGTGGTACCAGCCGTTCAGCGGCATGATCGCCGCCCGCCCGAACATCGACGAGACCATCACGATCCGCCCGGCGCGCCGTTCGCGCATCGCCGGCAGTGCGCACGACGACACGACCGCTGGAGCGATGACGTTGACGTCGAGCTGCTTGCGAGCCGCGTCGGCAGAGACCTCCTCGACGGCTCCGAGCTCGGAGTACCCGGCGTTGTTGACGACGGCGTAGAAGTCGGGGAGCTCACTCCAGCGCCGCACGACCGACTTGTCGTGGGAGACGTCGAGCACCACGGGCTCGACCCGGTCGGCCACGTTGGCCTGCTTGGCGGCATCGGTGAGGATCTTCGCCTTGGCCTTCGACCGCACCGTGCCCCACGTCTCCCACCCGCGGCGGGCGAGTAGCAAACTGGTCGCCAGACCGATGCCCGAATTGGCACCCGTCACCAAAACTGCTCCCGGCTTGTCGGCCATCTGGCCCCCCTCCACTCGGCTCCGCCCACGGTACGGGATTCCGCTCGTCCCGACGGAACGGTCCGTGCTGCACCGCGCCGAGAACGCCACCCTGACGGCCGAAGGAGAGGGCTCTCAGGTGCCGCAAAACGTTCGGTAGCGGCCGGAGTCCGGCGGTGCCGGCTCGGTGTAGGCCTGCCAATCGGGACGGGTGTCGAACGGCTGCGTGACGACTTCGAGGAGCTGCTCGTAGGGCGCCAGGTCGCCGCTCGTGGCGGCGGCGAGGGCATCTTCGACGAGATGGTTGCGCGGGATGTACGCCGGGTTGGTGTGATCCATGGCGGCGGTGACGTCTCCGGCCGGCCGGGCCTCGGCGGCGAGCCGGGAACGCCAGCGTGCCGCCCACGCGTCGAAGGCGTCCGGATCCGGGAACGCTCGATGGACGGTCGTGTCGTCGCCGATCGCGGCGGCCGAAAGGGCCCGAAAGGCCGAGGTCATGTCGAGCCGCTGGACCTGCAACAGGTCGAGGAGGTCCCGGGCGAGGTCGCCGTCGCCGGGATGTGAGGCCACCAAACCGAGCTTGGCCCGCATGCCGTCCGACCAGAAGCGCTCGTAGCGCTCGGAGAACGTGTGCAGCACGCCGTTGGCCGCCTCGATCGCCGGCTCGACCTCGTCGCCGAACAGCCCGAGCATGGCCTCCGCCAGCCGCGCCAGGTTCCAGTGGGCGATGAGTGGCTGGTTGCCGTAGGCGTAGCGACCGCCGTGATCGATCGAGCTGAACACCGTTGCGGGGTCGTAGACGTCCATGAAGGCGCATGGGCCGTAGTCGATCGTCTCGCCGGAGATGGTCATGTTGTCGGTGTTCATCACGCCGTGCACGAAGCCGACGAGCATCCACCGGGCCACGAGCGCCGCTTGCGCCTCGGCGACCGCCTCGAACAGGGCGACATAGGGTTGCTCAGCGTCGGCCGCAGTGGGGTGGTGGCGAGCGATGGCGTGGTCGGCGAGCCGGCGCAGCAACGCCACATCGCCGTGCACGGCGGCGTACTGGAACGTCCCGACGCGCAGGTGGCTGCTGGCGACCCTGACGAGGACGGCGCCGGGCAGCAGCACCTCGCGGACGACGGGCTCGCCGGTGGCCACGACGGCGAGAGCCCGTGTCGTCGGGATCCCGAGCGCGTGCATGGCCTCGCTGACGAGGTGCTCGCGCAGCATCGGCCCGAGCGCCGCCCGGCCGTCGCCGCCACGTGAGAACGGCGTCGGACCGGAACCCTTCAGGTGGACGTCGCGACGCCGACCGTGGGCATCGACCACCTCTCCGAGCAGCAGGGCCCGGCCGTCACCCAGGCTGCTCGAGAATCCGCCGAACTGGTGCCCGGCATAGGCCTGGGCGAGCGTGATCGTCGACTCGGGCACGGCGCGGCCAATGAGCGCGGCCACGCCTTCGGGCGTGCGCAGCTGCTCGACATCGAGCCCGAGCTCGACGGCCAGCGGCTCGTTCAGCACGATCAGCCGGGGTTCGGGCGCCGGCGCCGCGTCCCAGGGCTCGTAGAGCCCCTCGAGTTCGGCGAAGGCCGGTCGCAGGAGCGGCAGCGGCTGCCGATCGACAGTGATCACCTCGCCGACGCTAACGGGCATCCGGCCGTGACACCCCGGCGCACCGCCGCTCGGTGCATGCGCCGTCAGCCGTTCGAGGTGAGTCGTGCCGGCTCCACCAACACGACCGTGCGCTGTTCCTGAGCCATCACGCGGTCGTACTCGGCCCAGTCGTCGTGCGTCCCGCCGGCTGCCGTGAAGACGTCGCGCAACAGCTGCGGGAGCCGGTGTGCCGCGAACCCGTCTGGCAGGTCAGCGGGGCCCACCAATCGCACCGGTCCATCGACGGCGACCCATTCCCATCCAGCCCGAAACACGACGGTCGCCCGCCCATTGCGACGCAGCAGACGGAGCTTGACCGTCGACCCGCCGGCCACGAGTCCAACGGCGGGCCGGTTGGTCACCGGGTCGTCGAGCACACCGGCGTTGACGACCGAGGCATGGACTGAACCATCGCTCCGCGTGGTCGTCACCACGGCGAGGCCATGATCAGCCGCAGCAAGGCGACGAACGAGGGCGAGATCGGCGGTCACGGACCCACCTATAGCCGACGCGAGCACCGAATGCGAAGGCCCGACACCACGCGTCGCGTCGCCGAACGCGCAGCGACCGCCGCCGTGGTGGCGGCGGTCGCTCCAGATCGACCGGTCAGGACACGCCGGCCAGCTCCGCGGCGAGCTCCTCGACCCGCTGGCGGGCGGCGGCGACGACGCCCTTGCGCTGCTTGTGCGCCGACTCATAGGCGAGCACCGCGCGCGCGTCGTCGGCCTCGCGCAGCCGCTCGATGCGCCCGACGGCGGCCTCGACCGTGAGGCTGTCGTAGTTGCGGATCGGCAGCTCGGACGCGTCGAGCGCTCCCAGCTCACGGCGTGTCCGGCGGACCCGCCGCGCTGTGCGGCGGTCGCCGCGTCGTTCGGCGAGCTCCTCGGTTCGCTCGAGCGACGCGTCGCGTCCGGCGGTCCAGATCTCGCCGGCGGCGTCGACCAGCTGGCGCGTACGGTCGACGTTCGTGCTGATCGTGTCGCCGAGCTGGCGGCGCAGTCGCCCGGCGGCGTCGAGCGAGCGGTTGACGACCTGGGCGGTGCTCACTACCGGCATCACCGACAGCCGCTGACCGGCGCCGACGGCGATCTGCACTGGTGACGGGCGCAGCGCCGGGGGCCCACCGACAGCAACCTCACCCAGACGAACGAGCAGCCACTCGATCGTTTCGGCATGGGCCCGCTCGAGGCGCTCGAGAACCCGCCGCGCCGGCGTGGCACCCTGGTCCTCGGCGATCATGCGAGCGAACCGAGCCCGGTCGAGCAGCTGATGCTCGAGGGCGAGATCGCCGAACAGTGCCTCGACGTAGTCCTGGCCCTGCTCGAAAGCGGTCTTCGCCGTCGCCGCCAGCCTTCCGGCGGCGACCCCGACGGCATCTGGCACTCCGCCGAGGTCACGGATCGTCTCGGTGAGGAGCCGGACGCGTTGGCGGGCCTCGTCGGCGTTCGAGGCGAGCTCGCGCTCGATCTCGTCCGTCGCCGCCTGGGCGCGCCTGCTCTCGGCGATCATGATCTCGGTCTCAGTGAGTCGCAGCAGCCCGTTCAGCTGCGCGACAAGATCAACATTCGTTGGCATGTGAGGCCGCTACCCACCGGTGCCGCCACCGTAACTGCGCATCCGTGCGTCGTTCGTCACACCGGACGGCAGCGCACACGTAGGGGACCTTGTCGCGCGGTCGCCCATCTGGGTGGCGACTCGGCGCGCGCCAGCCCCGACTCCGTGGCGACTCGTCGAACGGACAACGCCCCGAACGGTGGCCCGAAGATCCGGGCCACCGCACCCGTCAGTGCTCGCGTACCCGGCAGGCCCCGATGAAAACCTTCCGGACCCCCAGTTCGCGAATCGTGAATCCCACGTGGTGACCGTCCTCGACCGATGTTTCGCAGAAGTCTCGCCCGTACCTGAGCGTTTCCGTCGACGACGCGTGGCCTCAGTGGCAATCTTCGTCGATGAGCGCCTGGCCCACGTTGTCCGTTGCCGATTGGTCGCCGACGCGCGACACCCTGCAGCTGTGGACGCAGGTGGTCGGCAAGGTGCGGCTGGCCCGCACGGACGTCATGAGCCATTGGTGGAACGTGCCCCTGTACGTCACCGCCACGGGCCTGACCACCACCCTGGTGCCGGCCGGTGAACGCGCCTTCCAGATCGACTTCGATCTTCTCGGGCACAGCGTCGACGTGCTCGTGACGGACGGCTCCCGGCGGACCATCCGGTTGACACCGATGCCGGTGGCCGACTTCTACCGCCAGCTGATGGGCGTCCTCGACGAGCTGGGCCTGGCGACGCCGGTGTGGACGATGCCCGTGGAGATTCCCGGTGCGATCCCCTTCGACGTCGACCACACCCACACGGCCTACGACGCCGCGCAGGCCACCCAGTTCTGGCGGGCGCTGGTGCAGATGGACCGGGTCTTCGAGCGATTCCGCGCCCGCTACCTCGGCAAGGTCAGCCCGGTCCACCTGTTCTGGGGCGCCCTCGACCTTGCGGTCACCCGCTTCTCCGGCCGTCCAGCGCCGCCGCATCCCGGCGGGGCGCCCAACTGTGGCCCGCACGTGATGCACGAGGCGTACTCCCACGAGGTCAGCAGCGCGGGCTACTGGCCCGGGCCCGACGGCGAAGGCGTCTTCTACTCCTACGCCTACCCCGAGCCGCCCGGGTTCCGAGACGCCGACCCCGGCGTCACCGAGGCGACCTATGACGAGGCGCTCGGGGAGTTCGTCCTCCCCTATGGCGTCGTCCGAACGGCCAACGACCCCGACGCCGTCCTGCTGCGCTTCCTCCAGGCCACGTACGAGGCCGCCGCCGACGCCGCAGGCTGGGACCGGACCGCTCTCGAACGCGGACCAGCCTGAGACGACCTGGCCAGCTCGGCGTCGAACGCACCCGCTACCCGGTGCACTGAACGTCGACGCTGCGGCGTCGCCCTGGCGCCGCGGCGAGCCGTTGACACGGTGGCTGGAGCGCTCGACTCGTAGTGTGGCGGCCGCGGAGCCGATGCGAAGAGGAACGAGGGGGTGCGAATGGCTGCAGAGTTCGAGTTGACCGACGAGATGCGCGCGGTCATCGGCGTCGAGAGCGAGCCATGGCCGGTCGAGGTGACGACAACGAGCATCCGGGCCTTCGCCCGGGGCGTCGGCTACACAGACGGGCGGTACTACGACGAGGGTGAGGCGCGCGCCGCCGGTCACGACGCGCTGCCGGCTCCCCCTTGCTACCTGGGCACTCCGGTCTGGATCCCGGGTAAGAGCGATGTGACGTTCAGCGGGCCGCGCAACACGGGACCGTCGGTGCGCCATGGGCTCAAGGGCCTGCTCGACGGTGGCACCGAAGTCGTCTATGAACGCCCGCTGAAGGCCGGCGACCGTCTGTTGATGACGTCCAAGATCTCCGACCTCGCGGTGAAGGAGTCGAAAGGCCTCGGGAAGATGCTGGTCGTCACGAGCGAGCAGACCTTCACCGATCAGGACACCGGTGACGTCGCGATGCGCACCTACGCCCAAGCCATCTTCTACTGACGGGACCGACGACATGCCGAAGTACGACGAGGTCAACGTGGGCGACGAGCTGCCCACACTCAGCAAGTCTCCCGACCGCGCCCAGCTCGTGCTGTATTGCGCCGGGTCAGGCGACTTCAACCCGCTGCACTGGGATCAGAGCTTTCCGCAGGCGCAAGCGATCGGCGACAACATCGTCCATGGTCGAATGAAGTGGTCCACGCTCGGACAGGTCGTGTCCGACTGGGTCGGCGCCGACGGCTGGGTCCGTTCGGTGGCGTGCCAGTACCGCGGCATGGACATGCAGGGAACCGAGTGGTCCGCGAAGGGTGTCGTGACGGGCAAGCGCGAAGAGGACGGCCGCAAGCTCGTCGACCTCGACGTCTGGACCGAGAACGCCGACGGCCAGAAGACGACGCCGGGAAAGGCGGTCGTCGTCTTCACCGCCTAGGACTTGCCCTGAAAATGACAGAGCGCCATCGCACCCGCATCCCACCGACTCAGCAATCCCGGCACCCCTGCACGAGTACCTGAGGCCAGAGATGTCGGGAATCTGCTAGCAACGGTCCATGAGCGTCTACCTCGTCGTCAATTCGACCATCGACAACCCGGAGCTGCTCGACGAGTACGTGCAAGCCGCCGGGGCCACGCTCGGGATCGTGCCGCTCAAGCTGCTCGCCCTCGACACGGCGAGCAAGACGATCGAGGGTGAACCGCCCGGACCCCGGACCGTCATCCTCGGGTTCGAGAGCGAGGAAGACTTCCACACCTGGTACGACTCGCCGCAGTACCAGGCCATCGTCGGCAAACGCCTCGCGGCGACGACCGGGTTCAGCGTGCTCGTGACGGGAGTCTGACGCACTGGCGTCGCGGCCATCGCGTGCGAACATTGGGTTGTGGGGTTGTACCGCGATCGCGTGTTCCCTCGAGTCGTCGACGTGGCAGGCAGCACGAAGGAGAAACGTCGCCTCCGCCAGATCGTCTGCGCGCCGCTCACCGGCGACGTGCTGGAAATCGGATTCGGCACGGGGCTCAACCTGCCGCATCTCCCGGCGCAGGTCTCTCGGCTGCTCGCAGTCGACCCGCTCGATCGTGGGCGAGACCTCGCAGCCGCGCGTTTGCAAGGGACCGCAGTCGTGGTCGAGTTCATCGGATCGGACGCCGAGGACGTCCGACTCGATGATCATTCCGTGGACGCCGTGCTGTCGACATGGACCCTGTGTTCGATCCCCGACCCGGTCGTGGCCGTGCGCGAGATCGGACGGGTCCTTCGGCCAGGTGGTGCCTTCCACTTCGTCGAGCACGGCTTGGCACCGCCCGGCAAGGCGCGGGTGTGGCAGAACCGGCTGAACGGCATGCAGCGGCGGCTGTTCTGCGGCTGCAATCTGAACCGAGACATCCCGGCGATCATCGATGCAGGCGGGATGAGAGTGTCGAGTCTGAACACGTTCACTGCGCACGGTGAGCCGAAAACCTTCGGCTGGACCTACCAAGGCACGGCTCACGTCGCCGCCTGATACGCGAGCTCGGAGGTGGAATCGGCGACGATTCGGAAACGACGTCAGGTCGCTCCGTCCGGTGGCTCATCGCCGGTCCGCGCCCGTTCGAGGAACCACGTCTCCATCGGGCCCTTGCCCTTGACGAGGATCGTTCCCCGTGATCGACAGACGAACTCATCCTTCAACAGCTCGTACGTCGCCCGGGTGATCTGAATCTCGCCGGGCGTGCCATGGGACTCCATCCGACTTGCCGTGTTCACGGCGTCGCCCCAGAGATCGTAGAGAAAGCGCTTCGTGCCGATGACGCCGGCGACGAGTGGCCCAGAGTTGATGCCGATCCTCAACTCGAGAGCGGGCTGGGCGTCCACCTTCGACGCCGCAATCGCGTCTCGCATCTCGAGCGCCAGGAGGGCGGCCTTGCGTGCATGGTCCGGACACGGATCCGGCACGCCCGCCACCGCCATGTAGCAATCGCCGATCGTCTTGATCTTCTCCAGCCCGTGGCGCTCCACGAGCATGTCAAAACCTGTGAAGAGCCGATCGAGGATGCCGACCATCTCGGCCGGCGGCAGGCGCTGCGCGAGCGGGGTGAACCCGACGACATCGGCGAAGAGGATGGAGGCCGCGGCGAAGTCGTCGGCGATCGTCCGGGCGGCGGCCTTGAGTCGCTCGGCGATCGGGCGCGGCAGGATGTTCACGAGGAGGGCTTCAGACCTCTCCTGCTCGGCTCGCAGCTCCCTCAACGCCGCGTTGCGTTGGTGGGCGAAGGTCGCGAGGAGTGTGAAGGCAATGCTGGCAGTGCCGATGACGTTCAACGCCAGCATCGTGCTTGTGAACCAAACCGGGAGATCGGCGTCCGGGAAGAACAGCTCTCCCGCCAGGCCCGTGACCAGAAAGATGACGAGGAAGGCACCGAACCAACGGACCGCCTGACGCACCTCGAGGAACACGAGGGCTCCGAGCGGAGCCAGGATGCCCCACAACCCGACCCCGCCGGAAGGAAGGAACCCGCCGACCAGCATCTGCCCGGCAGTCGTCGTCAACAAGATGTCGAGAAGCTGCGTGACGAGGAAAGGGTGGAAGCGTCGGGTTCGCGCGAAGACCACCAGAGAGCCGAGCGAGACGAGGAAGTACACGTACGGAACGACGCCGACCAGCGAGCCGAAGCCGAGGTAGAGACTGCCCCACACGACCGAAACGGGCAGGATCAAGACGGCGAGCAGGACGAGGAGCGCCTTCTTCTGCCGCAGTTCCTCGTCGTCCCGGACATCAGCCCCGATCCGAGCGAGCCACGACGCCACGAGCGCATCATCACCCGTCCTGCCTGATACGGCAACCGACCCCCAGGACAACGCTCTTCTGGAGCCCGGGCGAACCGAGAGTGAGGATGGGCTCTGACCGTCGCACGTTCTGGCGTCTGGGCGCCTCGTCCGAGGGTGTGGCTATGGTTCTGAGCCGGGAGCCACCGGCGCGTTGCCGTGCTCCACGACACATCGGTTGGCCCGTTCGTTGGAAACCGGATCCCCGGCGCGAGGGAGGCGTCGAGGCGGCCCAGCCGACGGGGCGTGGCGGTGACGTCGCACGAGACAGCGAGAGGAGGGTTCGAATGGCAGCACCGCTCTCGGACGTGCGGGTGATCGAGGTCACCAACTTCGTGGCCGCGCCGAGTGCGGGCGCAGTGCTGGCCGACTTCGGCGCCGATGTGGTCAAGATCGAACCCTTGCGGGGCGATACGTGGCGCGGCATGACCCGGCCACCCAAAGTGCCGACCGGCATGCCGACTCTCGACTACGGCTTCCTGGTGGACAATCGGGGCAAGCGATCGGTGGCCGTCGCCCTCGACAGCCCCGAGGGCGCCGACCTGGTGCGGCGCCTGGTCTCCCGAGCCGACGTCTTCCTGTGCAACCTGCTCCCGCACCGCCAGCAGCGCTACGGCCTCGACTGGCCCACCCTGCAGGGCGTCAACCCGCGCTTGGTGCACGCGACGTTCACCGGCTACGGCATGACCGGGCCCGACGCGCTCCGCCCCGGCTACGACGTCACGGCCTTCTTCGGCCGAGGTGGGGTGGCCGCGGCGATGACCGACCCCGGCGCCGTGGCTCCCATGCCCCGCCCCGCGCAGGGCGACCACGCCGCCGGGCTGGCCCTGGCGCTCGGCATCATGGCCGCATTACGCCTCGCGGAACGCACCGGCCAGGGTCAGGCGGTCGACGCCAGCCTGCTCGGGACCGCGGCCTGGACCATGGCCACCGACATGGCGGCCGTGCTGGTCGACGGCCGAGAGCCCACCAAGCGCGACCGCCACCACCTCGTCTCCCCCCTGGCCAACCGGTTCCTGTGCGGGGACGGCCGGTGGATCCTCCTGACCATGCCCGAGGTGCACTGGTGGCCACGGTTCTGCGATGCCTTCGGGCGTCCCGAGTGGATCACCGATCCCCGCTTCGACACGATGAAGAACCGCTTCGACAACATGCCCGCATTGATCGACCTCATGGACGACCAGTTCGCCACCCGACCTCGAGACGAGTGGGGACGGATCTTCGATCAAGCCGGGCTCATCTGGGGACCGGCTTCCACGCTCACCGAGCTGGCATCCGATCCCCAGGCGGCGGCCGCCGGGCTGTTCCCCATCGTCGACCACCCGGGAGGATCGTTCCGCACCGTTGCCATCCCCGTTCACATCGACGGTGCCGACATCGGACCGCGCGGGCTCGCCCCAGAGGTCGGCCAGCACACCGTCGAGGTTCTGGAGGCAGCCGGGTTGACGCCCGGGGAGGTGTCGGCACTGGCGGCCGCCGGCGTCGTCGGCCCGACCAACCTCGACGAGCCCGATCAGACGGCTCAGGTCGTCGAGGGGAGGGCTGTGTGATGGCGACGCAAGAGGAGGGCACGGAGCAGCGCGAGCAGCGTGAGCAGCGGTTCGAACGCAAGATGAGCGACGCCGAAGCGCTGATGTGGAATGTCGAGAAGGACCCGTGGCTCAACCCGAGCGGAGCGAGCATCAGCGTCCTCGACCGCCCGATCGACTTCGAACGCTTCCGTTCCCGCATCGCCTATGGGGCGGCGGTCGTGCCCCGCCTTCGGGATCGGGTGGTGGCGGGTCTCGGCCGATTGTCGCCGCCCGAATGGGCGCCGGATCCGGAGTTCGACCTCGATTACCACGTCCGTCACATCGCGCTGCCCGAACCCGGCTCACAACGGCAGCTGCTCGACCTGGCGGCCCAGCTCTATCAAGACCCCTACGACCGGTCGCGACCGCTGTGGTACTTCGTCCTGATCGACGGGCTCGAGGGCGGCCGGGGCGCGCTGTTCGCCAAGCTCCACCACTCGCTGGCCGACGGGATCGCCGGACTGCGGCTGAGCGAGCTCTACGTGGATCGCAGCCGAGACGAACCCGACCCGCCGCCGGTCGACCTCGACGCCGTGGTCTCCCAAGCGCCTCCCGACGTGCCGGCGAAGGAAGCAGACCCCATCCGGACGGTCAGCGATGCGCTCGCTCGGGCACGCGTGGCGCCGCCAACTCGGCATCGGCCGCCGCGCGGCAGGCGAGGTCGCCATGTGGGGCGCCGATCCACGGCGTCCGCTCGACCTCGCCCAGGGCGTTGTGGAGCAGGTGCAGCAACTCCGGACGCAGGCCAGCGGGCGCGAGCCGGGTGCGATCCGGGGCGGATCTCCGCTCTGGACTCAGCGGTCGCGGCACCGCCACTTCGAGACGCTGCGCGTGCCGCTCGCCGCGGCCCAGGCCACCGCGAAGGCGCTGGATGGGACCATCAACACGTTCTTCGTGACAGGGGCGGTGATCGGCGCGCTCGGCTACCACGACAAGCGCCACGCGGTCGTGGAGGCGCTGAACATCAGCTTCGTCGTCAGCACCCGCCAAGACCAAGCGATCGGCGGCAACGCCTTCACGCCGTCGCGGCTGCAGGCGTCCGGTGCGCCGATGAGGCCCGCCGAGCGCTTCCGCCAACTCCATCAGGAGATGGACGCGAAGCGGGCCGAGGTGAAGGGCGCCGGGCTGATGTCGTCCATGGCCGGCCTGGCCAACCTCCTTCCGACCTCGGTCGTCACCCGCGTCGGCCGATCCCAGAGCGCCAAGATGGATTTCGCGACCAGCAACCTGCGCGGCGCCCGGCGGCCCCTCTACATGTGCGGAGCCGAGGTCCTCCAGAACTGCCCGCTCGGACCCGTTGCGGGCACGGCGTTCAACATCACGACGATCTCGTACAACGGCAGCCTCGACATCGGGCTCGCCATCGACCCCCGAGCGGTCGAGGATCCGGACGACCTGCGCCAGTGCATGGAAGAGGGATATGCCGAGCTGGTGGCAGCGGCCGGCATCAGTTGAGTCCTCACGACCAGCTGGCGGGACCCATGACCTCATCGGCCGGCCGCGGTCCACGGCGCGTTGCTACGAACGGCGCGCGGTGGTGGCAGGCGCTCGGCGTCGGGGGCGCCGCTTCGACGGCGGCGTTCGGGCCACGGTGGCCTCGGCGAGCTCGTCGTACGAATCCTGGAGGCATTGCGCGTACACGGCCGGGTCGGGCAGCATCTCCCGACACGACGTGACGGCGATGACGAGCTCGTCGACGTAACTCGTCACCGGGTGCATGAGACCGAGCCCGTCGCCGATCGGGCCCATCCCGAACATCGTCACGAGCTTGGCGCCGGCGAAGTACAACGGCTCCCGCGGCCCGGGCACGTTGGTCACGACGCAGTTGGCGGCCGGATCGACACGGTTGGCCATCTCGAACCGCGAGGCGGTTCGCGATGCGAGGGCCGCGAGACCGCCGGGGATGAACTGCGAATAGTCGGTGAGTGTCCGCGCGCCGACGGCCCTCGTGAACTCCTTGGCCTGATGCGTCGACTCGCGCACCGCCGTCAGCCGCTCGAGCGGGTCGGCGATGTTGCTTGCAACGCTGACCACCATCGAGGAGACCTGGTTGCCCTGGGAACCCTTCTCCGACTCCGTGCGCACGGAGATCGGAGCCATCGCGAGGAGCGGCTCAGCGGGCAGCTCGGCCCTGCGGAGCAGATACGCGCGTAGACCCCCACCCACGATCGCCAGCACGACGTCGTTCACCGTGGCGCCCTCCACGGCGTTCTTCATGCGGCGGATCTCGCCGAGGTCGAAGCGGCGTGCGTCCACCACCCGATGGGCAGACACCGTTCCGTTGAACGGTGTGCGCGGTGCCGACGTCGACGGGAGCTGCAACTGGCGACGCCGAAGTTGGTTCGTCACCCGGCCCAAGCCGGGGACGGTGCGCGCGACGACGCGACCGAAGTGCATCGGTCGCGTGCCGTTGTTCAGCGCCGCCCGACTGAGCAGCGTCAGCGGACTCGGGTCGTCTTCGCCCTGCCAGGTGTCGATCGTTCCGGGTGGTTGCGGTTCGGGTGTGAGGTCGTGGATGGCGCTCGTCATCTCCATACCCGACACGCCGTCGATCGCCGCGTGGTGCGTCTTCTGCAGGAGGGCGAAGCTGCCCGGTGGCACACCCTCGACGTGGTCGAGGCCCTCGATGACGTAGGTCTCCCACAACGGCCGACTGAGGTCGAGCATCCGCGAGTGCAGACGGGCCACCTGGATGCACAACTGCCGCCAATCACCGGGCTGGGGCAGCGCGATGTGGCGCACGTGGAACTCGAGGTCGAAGTCCTTGTCCTCGACCCAGTACGGGTGGTCGAGGTTCATCGGCACCTGCACCATCTTCTGGCGGAACGTGCGGGCGAGGTGGAGGCGCTCCTGGAAGCTGGCGAGGATGCCTTTGAACGTCACCGTGCCACCGGGCGCGGTCGACGGGTCGTAGATGCTCACCCCCGCGACGTGCATTGGCGTAGCGGGCGTCTCGAAGTAGACGAACGAAGCATCCATACCGCTGAGCTGCTGCAAGGTCGCTCCTTTGGTGACGATGGACAGGGAGCAGCGTCAGCAGGACGTCGGTGGTTGTCGGCGGACCGCTGACCGTGTCGAGCAACGTAGCTCCCGCTCGATCGGTGCATGAACTGCGGCGCCCGGAGACCGACGACACCTCGCGCTGGCGGGACCACCGTGCATGATGAGAACATCGATGTCGGCTCAACACGAGAGGTGCACCGCTGATGGTCAAAGCCGGAGACCACATTCGCCTGTCTTCGATGAAGGGCCCCGACCGCGAGGGCGTCGTCACCGCGGTGATGGGGTCGCTCCTCACGGTGCGGTGGCCATCGCAGGAGGAGACGACCTTGGTCCCGGCACCGGGAACTCTCACCGTGCTGGCGACGGGCGAGGCCGAAACCACCACGGCCGCCAAGAAGAAGGGGGCGGCCAAGACCCCCGCCGGCGCGAAGAAGCCCACCGCCGGCAAGACCGCAACCCCAGACAAGAACAAGGCGAAGAAGCCAAGGCGGCCAAGCGTCCGAAGCGCTGATCGGCGTCGCCAAGGTCCCGCTGACGCTCCTCGCGACACGCCTCCCCACGGTCCCGAGAGTCACAACCGACAAGGCGCGAGGCCGAGCGTTGTACTTTGCCGTCGTGGCGGAGAGTGTGTCGAAGACCGCCGTGAGCTTCGAGCTGGCGGCAGGCATCGCCAAGGACGCATTCGGTGATGACGCCGCGCTCGTCGGCTTCACCGAGTGCACGGAGGGATGGTTCAACGCAACGTACGCCATGACCCTCGACGACGGCCGCCGGTGCGTCCTGAAGGTGGCGCCGCCACCGGATGTTCTCGTGCTCACCTATGAGCACGACATCATGGCGACCGAGGTCGCTGCCCTTCGCCTGGTGCGAGAGTGCACCACGGTGCCAGTGCCCCGTGTGCTGTGGTCGGACACCTCGTGCCGCCGGCTGCCGAGTCCGCTGTTCGTGATGGACCATTGCCCTGGGCGGTTGCTCAGCGAGCACCGCCCCCTGATGGACGCCGGCCAGCAGCAGGTCGTTGACGCCCAGGTCGCCGGCTTCCTTCGGCAGATGAACTCCATCACACACCCAACATTCGGTCGCCAGGCGCCGTCGGCACCCACCTTCACCCGCTGGAGCTCCGCCTTCGTGGCGTTGTTCGACGACGCATTGGCCGACGGCGAGGCGGCGTCCGTCGAGCTCCCGGTCGGCTACGAGACTCTCCGCACCCTGATCCGCGAGGGCGGTGACGCGCTCGACGAGGTGACCGCCCCCTGCTTCGTGCATTGGGATCTGTGGGACTCGAACATCTTCGTCGACCCGGACACGCTCAGCGTCGTTGGCATCATCGACTTCGAACGGGCGCTGTGGGGCGACCCACTGATGGAAGGCCAGTTCTTCGCCAAGAGCGACGACGCGACATTCCTCGACGCCTACGGCCAGGCGATGCTGACGACAGCCGGATCGAGACGCCGTCGGCTTCTGTACGACCTGTATCTGTTCGTGATCATGACCGTCGAGGTCGCGTATCGCCGCTATCCCACCGACGACATCGAGCGGTTCGCCCGACAGCACCTTGCGCTGACGTTGGCGAAGTTGGGCCTCGATTGACCGCCCATCCCGCCGACTCTCGCAGGCCTCGGCTTACGCCCGGCGGAGGCGTCACGATGGCTCGAACAGCGCCTCGCCCCGCCCCAGACGAGTTGCGATGCGGACCACCTGGGACAGTTCCCGCCGGGTCGGTGTGTGGGCGGCGAGGAACCGCGCCGTTCCGGCGAGAATCAAGGCGCCCTCCTCGGAGCCCGCAGGCCACGCATGGAACTGCCGAACGGCGGCCTCGTACGTCTGGAACCAATGGAACTGGGCGTCCTCGCGCAGCAGCGCATGCCCCAACGTTGCGATGGCCCGACCCGAGTCGCCGCCGCCGCGCAAGTACCGAAAGACGATCGTGCCAGCGTCGTCGACGCGGCCCTCGTGGTCCCAGCAGCCCTGGAGGTCGGCGAGGTCGGCACCTTCGGCACCCGCGCTCGACGGTGCTGGCTCGGGTAGACGGGCCGCGGGAACGTTGAGGAACCGATCGAGGTAGACACGCAGCGCGCCGTGGTAGATGGCGCGCAGCAGCTCGGGCGTCGGCGCCCGCCGGAGCGCCTGGTGCAGGGCGTTGGCGGACGTGAAGGCGTGGTGCACCTCGTCCCAATCGCCGTGATCGTTTTGGATGTGGAAGCGGGTGATGCGCAGCGCGGCGGCGTAGGCGACAGCGCGACCGAGCTCGTCGGGGTCGATCCCGGTGACGATGCGCCTCGTCGATGGCGCCGACGACAGTGGCCGGCTCCTCGGAGAGGAGCAACCACGCCAGCTTGGCGACGGCGTCCCCGTCGTGGTCGACATCCTCTCGTCGGCGCTGCGGCGAGTCGCTCGGGCAACGAGGCGGCCGCCGTGGCGATCATGCCGGCGAGGTCGTCTGGGAACCGCCACGACCCGCGCTCCTCGCTGCGGCTCGCCGAGGCCGTCTGCGAGACCAGCGTTGGCAGGACGTCGGCCGCTCGCTCCCATCCCAGGTGTTCGAGGACCTCGAAGGCCTTGTTGGTGAAGTCGATGGTGTGGCCGCCGTCGAGGAACACGTGGTCGGTGACCGCAGCGAACATCATGCCGGCGACCGTGGAGGCGTCCTGTGTGGCGACCGCCGATGCCAGCGTGCGCTCGGCGGCGTCAGACGAACGGGTCTCGATGAACCGCCGGTACCAGAGCTCGAGTCGATCGGCGGGCAGCTCGCCGCCGAGCGGAAGCAGCGGGAAGCGCGGCGCCCGACCGCGGGTGTCGCGGGACACGAACGTCAGACCGTGGACCAGCGCCAGACCGTGGTCGGCCGGATCGAGGTGGGGCAGCACGTTGGCCATCGACGTGAGCACGGTGAGCCCGGCGCCCCAGCCCGCCTCCCGATAGCGCGTCCCGAAGTCCACGCCGGCGCGCACGATGTCGCTCGGCGCCACGGCATTGTCGAGCAGACCGAGCACGGCCTTGGCGATGACCAGCGTGATGCCCTGCTCCAGTCCCTCCTCCAGGCGATGCAACAGGTGGCCCGTCCGGTCGCCCTCGGGTTCGACGACGACGGTCACCCGACCGTCTTCGATCTCGACCGGGTAGGTCCTCACGTCGTCGGCCCACGGATCCAGCGTGCCGCCCGAGCTCAGATCGAAGCGGGCGTTGTGCCAGTGGCAGGTCAGCAGCCCGCTCTCGACCGACCCACGATGCAACGGGAAACCCATGTGCGGACAGCGGTCATCGAGCGCGTAGGCCGCTCCATCGCTCCACAACACGCAGATCGGTTGCGTCCCGGCCTTGCCTGCCAGGCACCCGTCCCGGCGCAACTCGTCCAGCGTCCCGATCGTCACGCGAACGCTCATCGTGACCTCCCCGGCTTCCTGCCGTCCCGCGCCAGGCTAACGAGCCGCCTACGGACGACCGCCGGCAGCGCGGCTCGATCTCGGCGCGCGGTGCACACCGCACGACACTCCGAACGGCGTCCATGGTGCGTCCCGGCTGGGGATGACGCCGACCGCCACCACCCGGCGGTGATGCGGCGTCGCTAGCGTTCGCTCGTCGGTCCGAGTGTGGGCTTGACGTCGATGATCGGCGTGCCGTCGATGGCCTCGAGATTGCGGACCCTCACCGTCGAGCCGTCGATCGACGTGATGTCGACGCGGTGAAGGCCGACGGGGTTGGGACGGTCAGCCGATCTCGTGCTGAACACGCCCTGCTGCGGACGGGTGGCGTCGTCGCGAGGGTGCACAACGAGCACATCACGTCGGGCGCGATCGAGCCACGTCAACAGCCAGATCGCGTCGCCGACGCGAAGGTCTCTGAACCCCTCGACGAACTCGGCGGCGAAGACGAGCTCCGCTTCTGGCGCTCCCTCATCGCCCTGCCTCGGCGCAGCAGCGAGGTCGACGAGCGAGGAGCGAACCCACCCAATCGGATGGACCTGATACTCGCCGACAGACACCGCGACATCTTGGCCCGTCGGTGCCTCGTTTGTGTCCGCGTTATCCGCCGACTCGGCGGCGCTGCGCGGACACAGACGTGCGTTGGGGGCTTCGAGTTCGCGCCAGTCCTATCGGGTTGGCTGGAAGTAGTTGTCGAGCGCCCAATCACCGACCTGTGTGCCCGCCGCACTACCAACCACGTCTGCCGTCCGGAAGTGGATACCTGACCAGACGCGGGCATCGACTGCATCCCGATTCAGATCGGACGCGAACTCGTAATGACGGGTAATGCCCGCCACCGTGATGTTCACGTCGATGCGGTCTCCCCCAAGTCCGAGGATTCCGCTCATGGCGCGGGTGGCTGCGCCCACCACCGAGGTGAGACCGCTCATGTAGTCGGGGTACGGCGGAGTTGCAATCAGCGGGAGCCAGCCGGGATCCGCGAGCGTGTCCGGATTCCCATCGGTGTCGGCCAGCTGGATCGCGGTGATCGGCCGCCACAAGCCATACTGCAACTTCGAATCCCACGAGGCGATCGCGCCATCGGTCGCGCTCATGGAAACCGCCGCGAACAGCCGTGCGCTGTCGCTGATGTCCAGCTGGTGACGGGCCGCCAGGTCGCGCAGCGAGGAACTGAGCAGCGGGAAGGTGCTCCCCGCGATGAACAGTGCGGTCGCAGTCTGTTCTGGTGTCCGGACCGTGCTCGTGGCCGAACCCACCGCCTTGACCTCGTTGAAGTCATCCGTGTAGGTCTGGCTCGTCAGAGCCGGAGGGGGACCCGGCCGGAACTGGCTCGGCGAATCGAGCAGCAGCGGCCGCATCTGGGCCATCCACGGATCGAAGAACGGCGCAAACGCGGGCGGAGTCGGGCGCCACACGCCGGGCGCAGGCGGGACATCGAAGGTGACCGGCGCGAAACGGCCGTCGTCCTCGCGCAGCTCGATGAGCCGGTCCGCGGCGCGTTCGCCGTAGTGGATGCCCTGCATCTTCGTCGGCCCGTCGGGGATCTCGGCGAGTGATGCGGCCAGCGCCGTGTCCAGCCGGCTCTGCGACGCCGGGAAGTACTCGAGCAGAACATCATGCGCGGCGACTGCGGCGGCGGCCTGCGGTGACGCCCCACGAGGCCCACGAGCGCTCCAGTTGTAGAGCTCGTACTGCCGGGTGATACCGACAACGGCGTTGTAGACGGCGGCCTGCTCGAACGCGAACCACATGAACCCTTCCGCGTTGGCCTTGCCGGCGTCGACGACGATCGTGTCGAAGGCCACCGCGTTCCAGTCGCTGATGACTTTCGGATCGGCCGCGGCTTGGATCGGCGATGCCGACGCCTCGACGCCGGCGACACCGGTGGACAGGAGGGCGACGGCCACCAAGGCGGCCCTGCGGCCACGTCTCCGGTGACGGACCACCCCGTGCTGACGCGGATGTGAAGACCGAGAACGAACCGTGACCAACCGCATGCGCAACTCCCTCCACGCACAGGGCGCAGCGGCTCCACTCTTGCCCGCGCCACTTTGTGAACACCGGACTAGCACAATCCGCACACCAGCGCAATCAACAAGCGTCGCGGCTGGGTGCGAGGTTGACGACGATCGAACTTCCTGATCCTCGACGGGTCGTTCAGGCCGCCCTGCTGCTCCTTCGATCAGTGGTCGAGGCGCGCGAACCGGGCGGGGTTGTCGCGCAGCACGGCGGTGCGCACCGACGGGTCGAGTTGGGCCAGTCCCTTGTCCGCAGCGGTGAGGGCGCCGGGGTACGTGCAGTCGAAGTGCGGGTAGTCCGACCCCCACAGGACGCAGCCGCTCAATCCCATCTCGGTGAGCTGGCGGAGGTCGTTGACCTCGTTGGGCTCCCACGTCACAAAGCACTGGTCGCGGAACGCGTCGCTCGGCCGGCGCTCGAGCCATGGCACGAGGTGGCGCATCTCGTCGAAGTGCTCGTCCATGCGCTCCAGCCAGTACGGAAGCCAGCCGAGTCCGGCCTCGAAGAAGCCCACCCGGAGGCGGCGGAAGCGGTCGAGCACACCACCGCAGATCGTGTCCATCATCGCCGCCATCTGCTCGAACGGGTGGCACACCATGTGCGTGAAGAACATGTTCGTGTAGCGGCTGGTGGCGAAGCTCGGCATCCGACTACCGAAGCTGCCGTGGAACACGACGGTGAGGTCGTGGTCCTGGGCGGCCGCCCAGAACGGCTCGCACTCCGGGGCGTCCACCGCCAGGCCGTGGTAGCGCTCGGGTCGAACGGTGACTCCGCGCAGCCCGAGGCGGGCCGCCCGTTCGACCTCGCGCACCGCCTCGCCGACGTCCTGCAGCGGCGCGATGCCAAAGGCGAACAGACGGTCCGGCGCGGCGGCGCAGAAGTCGGCGATCCAGCTGTTGTAGGCGCGGCTGTTGGCGGCGGCCACCGCCGGGTCCTCGATGTCACCGGACAGCAGGTAGATCGACGGGAAGAACACGGCGCGGGCGAAGCCTTCCTCGTCGAGGACGGCAACGCGGGCGGCCGGGTCGTAGCCTCCCGGTAGGAGGTCCGCCCATCGCACCGGGGTGTCCGGATCGCTGAAGGCGCCCGGGTGGCACGTCGGCGCCGGATTCACGCCTGGGCGGGGGCGGCCCTCGATCCACAGCTCGTCGCCGGAAGACGTCGGTCGCACCTGGATCACCAGATCCCGGTACGCGGCCTCGGCGTACTCCTGCCACACCGCCGGTGGCTCCACGATGTGGCCGTCGCTATCGACGACCGGCAATTGCTCCGGCATCGCCGCCTCCCCTTGGACGCGCTCGGCACCCGATCGTACCGACCCACCAGGTTCTCAAATCCCACGACTCGGGGGATGTCGCGGAGTGGCCGCAAGACGGCGAACGCCTGTGCGGGAAGGCCAACTCGGGCCCTGCGACGCTCGCTGTTCACGTCGGGTCTTCACGTTTGCGCTTCGTGTCGGCCACGATGTCGAGGTGACCTCCGGGACCACATCCGTGTCCAGGCGGATCCTTGCATCGCCGTCGGAGATATTCCGGATCTTGGCGGATCCGCGTCGACATCCCGACCTTGACGGGTCGGGAATGGTGCGCGCGGCTGTCGACGCGGTCACCGTGTCCCGTGTCGGTGACGTCTTCGTGATGGCGATGCACTTCTCGGCGCTCGGCGACTACGAGATGGACAACCACGTCGTCGAGTACGAACTGGATCGGCGAATCGGGTGGGAGCCGGCACCGGGGAGGGGCATCCTGACGCCGCCTTCCCCGGATGAATGCGTGAGACGGTCTTGACGATGAATGGTCCGGCCATGTGCTGAGCCTCCTCGCTGCCGGCGCCCGACGGGGCGAGCCGCCCGATCGCATGGTGCCCGCTGGGGCCATTCGACGCGCGACCTACGCTCGACGTGTGAGGTGCTACTGCTGCGGCGAGGAGCGCGAACCGGCGACGGTTGCCGCGCTCATGTGTCACGACGAGGTGAAGGTATGCCGGGTCTGTGTCGGCTGGCTGATGCGCCGAACCGGGGGCGTGGAGGTCACGCCGACGCTGCCGGTGCGTGACATGGGCGAGGCGACCCGCTTCTGCGAGGCGGCCGGGTTCGATGTCGAGCATTACAGCGACGACTTCGCCTTCGTGCACGTCGATGAGCAGAGCGTGTTCGACCTCGACCGGATCGCCGGGCTCGACCCGGCGAGCAATCACGCCGGGTGCTACATCGTCACCGACGACGTGGACGACTGGCACGCCCGGTGCCTCGCCGCCGGGCTCGCGGTCACGCCGATTGAGGACATGCCGTGGGGGATGCACGAGTTCACCCTGACCGATCCCAGTGGCAACCACATCCGGGTCGGGCGCAACACATCGACCGAGGTGTCGTGATGACCAAGACTGCCGTTGGGGGCGACAACGTCGAACGTCCGCAGCCGGGCTGCTGGTGCTGTGGCGACCGCACCGTCGTCGCCAGCCTGTTGCAGCTCCAGGAGCATCCTGAAGTCGGCGTGTGCTTCCGGTGCGTCGACTCGCTCGCCAAGCGCAAGCGGACGATCGAACGGATGACCCGCCATGCGCCGCCCGGGCCGTGGTGGCGACGAGTGCAGTACCGCGCTGGGTTCGGCCGCTGCTGACGGCCCAACCGGAGATCACTTGGGCGACGGTGGCTACCTCGTGGATCGAAGCGTCATCGTCGTCCCCTGCGACCAGCACCCTCCAGCGCGAGGTGCTTCAGGCCTGGACCCGGGTGCGAACCGCGTGAGCCAGCCAGGCTGCATCGCCCGTGAACTGCACCCGCACCATCGGACTGTGGGCGATGGCGGCCTCCAACGACACCGCGTTGCGGTAGTACTCGGTGTTCGGAGCGGTGAGCACGCGCCGGCGCTCGGCCGGGTCGTCGACCCGTACCGCCGTGGCCGGCAAGTCGACGTGAACCGAGGTCTTGAGCCGGACGATGAGATCAGGGTTTGCCACCAGGTTGGCCAGCCAGTCTCTCGGCTGGTGCTCGACCCCGGGCTGGCTGGCATTCGGCGTGCCGCAGATGTAGGTCTGACCGTCCACCACCGTCGTCCAGATCTCGGTGGTGCGCGCGGCATTGGATCGGCGGCCGGTCGTGACGATGTCGACGGTCCGCTCGTCGAGGAGGCTGCGGAGAATGGCGTCCCGGTCGTCCACAACCGCGGACCGTACAGCACCGAATGACGGGCTGCCAGTCCCGGTCGCGCTGATACGCGTGAGATCTGCCGGCGCAAGGCATCGAGGTCGCCGAGCACCCACGCCTCGACGAGGTGGTCGTTCGTGCAGCGAAAGAATGCGCGCCGGTGTACTCGATCGGCTGACCTCGGCCCAGCCGACCGAGCAACACACCCTGGTGATGACCGCGGTACATGAGGCTGCCGCACGCGACCTGGTGCGCTGACGACGTCGACGATCTCGTTGTGGAAATCGGGCACCGCAGACGAAGCCGATCGCGATAGGCGCGCCAACCGTCGCGTCCCACGACCTCGTCGCCGAGCGAACCTCGAAACGAGAAGTCGACCGCAAGCAGTTCGTCGACGGCGGCGTCGTCCCACCGATTCCAGGCATCCTCATAGAAGCGACGGACCAGCCACTCGTCCCGACTCACTGCCACGAGCTGATGCTCGCGGCTGGTCGGATCTCCTCGTCAGGTCCGCTCGTCGGGATTCGTGATGCTCGGCGAGTGCCCTACGAGCTCGGGTTGGCTTCGTTGTATTGACGCTCGACCGAGCCCGGGATGCGACCTCGGGCCGGTACAGCGATGCCGTTCTTCGTCGCCCATGCCCGGATCGCCTTCGGGTCGCGCCCGGCCCGAGTCGCACGAGCCGTCGGCCTTCGTGTCCGACTACGGCGGCGCGGTGGCTCACGATCGGCGACGCGACGACTGGCGTTGGTCGCCGCGGCCAGTTCGGCGAAGGACTGCTCGAGGAGATCGGCGTAGTGACCAGGATCGGGGAGCATCTCGCGATCGGCCACGACGGAGATGATGAGTTGCCCGATGTAACTGCTGACGCCGTGCAGCAGGCCCATTCCGTCGGCCACACCGGCGCCGCCGAAGAAGGTGACGAGGCGGGCGCCGGCGAAGTACAGCGGCACCTGGGAGCCGGGCACATTGCTGACGACGGTGTTGACGAGCGGGGTGGTGCGCGTCGCCATCTCGAACTGGCTGGCGGTGCGCGCGGCGAGCGCGAGGAGGCCACCTGGTACCAGTTCTGAGAACTGGGCGAGGTCCAGCGCCCCGGTCGCTTCCGCCGCCGCCTTGGACGCCGCGGTCGACTCGTGCACCGCGGCGAGGCGCTCGCGGGCGTCAGGCACGTCGGTCCCGGCCGTCACGATCATCGCCGACACCTGGTTGCCGGCCGTGCCCGCCTGCTCCGGCGTGCGGGTCGAGATCGGCGCCATGACCCGCAGCGCCTGCTCAGGCAGCTCACCTTGCTCGCGCAGGTACTCGCGCAGCGCACCACCCACGACCGTGATGGCGACGTCGTTGATGGTCGCGCCGGGCACCGCAGCCTTGATCTGTTTGGCCGTGGCCAGGTCGAACTGGCGCGCCTCCACGACGCGATGCGTCGTCACAACCCCGCTGAATCGGGTTCGTGGCGCCGCTGACATCGCAGGGAGCTCGAAGTTCCGTCGGGCTCGCAGCTCGCGCAGCGGTTCCGCCCCACCGGGCACCGCGGACGCCGTGAGGCGGGCCGTGCGCATCGGCCTCGTGGCGGTGTTGATCGCCGCCCTCGACAGGAGCTCGAATGGCGTCGGGAGCTGCTCGGGGCGCCACTCGGTGGTCGGCTCGGGCGCCCGTGCGTTCGCCGTGAGGTCGTTGAGCGCGCTGGTGATCTCGAGCAGGGTGACGCCGTCGACCGCCGCGTGGTGGATCTTCGTCATCAGCGCGAAGCTGCCCTTGGGGAGCCCGGCGACGTCGTTCAGGCCTTCGATGACGTACATCTCCCACAGCGGCCGGCTCCGGTCGAGCGGTCGCGAGTGCAGACGTGCCACCTGGATGCAGAACTGTCGCCAGTCACCAGGGCGGGGCAGGGCGATGTGCCGCACGTGGTACTCGAGGTCGAAGTCGGGATCCTCGATCCAGTACGGATGGTCAAGCCCCAGCGGTACTTGCACCAAGCGCTGGCGGAACGTGCGTGACACATGAAGCCGGCTGTTGACGTGCTCGAGGATCCCCTTGAACGTCACCTTGCCACCCGGCGCGGTCGACTGATCATAGATCCACACCGAAAAGACGTGACCCGGAGCACTCGGCGTCTCGAAGTACAAGAACGACGCATCCATCCCCGACAACTGCTTCATCGCATCCTCCGGCTTGATCAACCGCACACGGACCGGGACAGACAGTACCCAGCCGTCGACATCCCAGACCGCGCTCGTCGTAGGTTGACGAAATGCCAGTTCGCAGGATGCGGGTGGCGCGTCCGACCGCTGATCTTGCGCGGTCCCGCGACTTCTACTCACGGGTCATCGGCCTCAGTGTCTTGTGGTCGTTCGAGGACCATGACGGCTTCGACGGAGTCGTCCTCGGTGTGCCGGACGAACACGCCCAGCTCGAGCTCATCTCGCCACCGGAGTCGCTTGCGCCGACACCGACGGTCGAGGACCTTCTTGTCCTGTATCTCGCCGACGTTCGCGACGTCGTCGAGCTCGCCGATCGCCTCGTCGCTGGCGGACATCACGAGGTTCCGTCCGCGGATCCCACCGTCAACCCGTACTGGGGTCGGACCGGCGGGAGGGTGTTTCTCGACCCTGACGGCTACCGCCTCGTGCTTGTTGCCGACGGCAGCTGAGCACGACGGGAGGCCAGCGTTCGGCTCTGATCAGGCCGTACGAGTTCGGCCTTCGCGGCGAGTCGCGACCAGCGCACCCACCCCGGCGACCAGGCCCAGCGAGCCGACCACCAATGCCACGATCGACAGCGCGTCCGTACCGTCGTCTCCATCGTTGGCCGTCGCCGCATCGCTCGTCGTCTCCTCGGCGCCATCGGCCGCGACCAGTTGCACGGTCGGGGCCGGATGTTCAGGCTCAGCGGCGCCTTCGCTGGACTCTTCGATCCACGCCACCTCCTCGCCGCTGGAGTACGTCTGCACGGCCGGGAACGCCAACTCGGTGACGTCGGTCGGCATCTGACCGGCGGAGATCCAGAACAACTCGAACTCACCCGGCGCGATCTGGCTGTCTCCCGTGGCTGTCCACGTGACCGTGTCCACGACCTCGGTGATCGACTCGCCTTCACCCTCCAGCGGCTCCTCCAACGTGCGCGTCGTCGTGGCGATCGCCCAACCGGGCGTCGGCTGCACCGACACGAACGGCAGCGGATGATCCTGCGGCAGCTGCACGGTCAGCTCGACCGTCCCTGCGTCGGCACGCTCATTCGGCACGCTGAAACCGATCTTGGCGAATGATCCTTGTGACACCGGCCCCAATGTGTCGATGGTGACGTGGGCGCTCGCCTGTGACGACCACGCACCGACGACCACCGCCGTCAGGACCGCACCTCCTGCCAGCAACTTGGTCAGACGACCCATCTCTCCGCTCCCTCTCGCTCAACCACTCGGACCACACCTGGGTCGCCCGAGCGCCGCCGCAAGTTCCCGACATCTCCGACGCCGCGCCGGCCTCGAGTCAGACCCCGGAGCGCTCACCCCATGGGGACCCGGCCCTGGCCGTGGCAGCCGAACCGTTCCACCGGCCGCATCGACGCCACCGTCTGCACCACGTTGGGTCGCTTCATGCTGGCCATCCTGTGCGCTTCGACCGGTGGGGGATTGCGACGACACGGCGAAGGGTCGCCGTTTGCGCCAGGGAATGTGAACGGTGGCTCACCGTTCGTCGAGGCCGAGTTCGCGCATGCGGGACGCATAGTTGGCGACGGCGCGCCGGGCTTCGCCGTGGCGTCCCGCGGCGGTGAGCAGCTCGACGCATGACTGATGGGCGGTCTCGTTGTACGGATCGAAGCTCAGCAGCTGCCGGGCGATGGCGAGGGCGCTTGCCTGGTCCCCTTCGTCGCGGTGGATCGACGCCAGGACGTGGAGCGCTTCTGCGTAGGCGATGCGTGTCTCCTCTCGAATCGACCACGCCCAGTCGGCGTAGGGCTCCTCTTCGAAGGCGTCGCCCCGGTAGGTCGACAAGGTTGCGACGAGCACGTCGCGCGCGTGGACCAGGCGCCCTTCGGCTGCGGCGCGGCGCGCCTCGGCGACATCGTCCAGGAAGGCGACCAAATCGACGTCCACATGGTTCACGTCCAGTGCGAGCGCGCCATCCTCGCCGACGATGTAGTGATCGAGCGGATGAGCGCGCTGGGGGTCGAGCACTCGGCGCACCGTCGCCAGCACGACTGCCAGCCGGTTGCCGAGTGCGGCTGGAGCGATGTCCGGCCACAGTGAGTCCATCAGCTGTTCTCGGGCGACGGGGCGGCCGCGCCGGGCGACGAGAAGCTTGAGGAGGTCGCGCGCTTTGCGCGATTGCCACGCCGTCGCCGGGACCAGGTCGGCCCCGTGGTGGACCTCGAAGCGGCCGAGACAGCGGATCGCAACGGGGGGCGATGCACACCGAGTTGCGGCCAGCACGCCCGCCGGCGGGGTGCCGTCGATGCGGACGCCGAGATGAGTGAGCGTCTGGGTCGTCGCGACAGCCTGGCGCCGAGACGCCGAATCGCGGCCGGCGTGGGCGTGGGCGAGTTGGGCGCGCGCCGTGCCGACGACGTCGCCGTCGTGTTCGCGGGCGGCCGCCGCCTCGTTCAGCAGCGCACGGCGTCGGCTCCGATCCTCCGACGCCATCGCCGACAGTTCGAGGGCGTCGGCCAACGGGCCAGTGTTCCGCCGCGCGCCGGCCAGCTCGACCGCTCGACGGGCGTGGACGATGGCGTCGTCGACGTCGCCGGTCAACAACCGGATCCAGCCAGCGGTCGCCACGGCAAAGGGGTGGTCGAGGCTGGCCGTGCAAGCCGCAGCGTCGTCGGCCAGGGCACGAGCCCGGGCCGGGTCGTCGTGCCACAGCACCCGGGCCAGTCCGGCAAGTACGGGCACACGTGCCTGGCAGTCGGCACTCGAACCGAGCACGGCCAGCGCTTCCTCGTAGGCGGCTCGGGCGAGCGTCGGGTTGCCCCGTTCGCGGTGGACGTCACCGAGTCCGCACAGGGCGTCGGCCACGCGCCGCGAACCGATGCGCTGGTACGCGTCGCGGGCCTCGCCGAACGCCAGCAGGGCCTCGTTCAGGCGACCGACCCGGAGAAGTGCCAAGCCGCGGTTCGAGGCGCTGAGCGCGGCGATCACGGTGAACCCAGCCGACCGCGCCGCCTCCAACGATGCAGTCGCGTGAGCGAGTGCCTCCTCGTGCCGGCCCTCCTCGGTCATCTTCGACGCTCGGTTGGCGAGAAGGCGGGCCTGTTGCACGATGTCACCGGCGCGCTCAGCGTGCTCGAGGGCGAGCTCGAGGTGGGTCGCATTGGCGCAGCGGTCCCCCACGAGCGTCGCGTGTAGACCGAGGGCCAGATGGGCGGCGGCGAGAGCACCAGGGTGGCCCGATCGACGCGCCAGTTCGAGCGCTTCGCGGGCGTCTCTGGCGGCGCCGTGCTCATCGCCCTTTGCCCAGTGGGCGGCGGACGACCACGACGCCAGGCGCGCCCGCTCGGTGAGGTCGGGGTCGGTGCGGCTCGCTCGAGCGAACACTGCGAGGGCCGTGTCGGGATCGCCGAGCAGGTAGTGCACCGCACCCAACCGCCATGCGACCGCGGCGCGGCCGTCCATCAGCGGTTCGAGGCACGTGATCGCTTCGGCCGAGGCGCCGGTCACGAGGAGGCAGGCGCCGCGCACGAGGCGCAGCTCGGGGCGTGACGCGTCGGCGCCCAGTCCGTCGAGGGTTTCCAGCACTGCCGGTGCATTCCCCTGGTCGACCAGCCGGAGGCCGTCGGTGACCAGCCACGCGGTCATATCCCGCGGCACGTCGCACGGCGAACGCTTCGGCGTGTCGACGACCGGCAACTGAGCTCCTTTCCCGTGGCGCGGGGTTGCTTCAGCTACCAGACCCCGCCGGGCACTCACCGATACCTCACGCTCATCACAGGCTCACGCCAGCCGAACCCCGCCCCGGACGATGGCGACGGAGGACTTCGCCTCCCATCGACCAGCAGGAGCTGCAACCATGAACCCCAATCCCCGACAGCGCCGCCGACTGCTCGCGCTCGTTCCGCTCGCCCTCGGCGTCGGCGGCGCGTCGCTCGCGACGACATCACCGACGGCGTCGGCATCCACCGGCATCGAGTTCTGCTTCGAGGTGAACGGTCAGGAGGAGTGCTTCTTCGTGCCGCACGCCATCAACTGGAAAGACCTCGTCTGCCCAGGCTGCCCCCCGGACTTCTCGCTGTATGACGACCTCGTCATCCAGCCCGAACTGGCCCGGCAGATCGCTGGCGAGGTCGCTGAGGGTGTCGGCGACCTGCTCGTGGCCGAGCTGATCGGCGACAGGGCGGCAACCACCACCGGTCTCGACCACCTCGAGCGGGCGGCCGCGCTGGCCAGCGGGCACCTGACGAGTGGCGACCCCTCACCGCATCCGTGGGCCGAGGCCGTGCAGCGACACGTCGCCACCGGACTCGACCTCCTCCAGCAGTCAGCGGCGACCCGCGATCCCAGGACCGCCAGCGGGCTCCACGACCAGGCCGTGGAAACGCTCGACAAGGCCATCGAGACGCTGGCCGAGCAGACCACGGTCGGTTGATGTGATGATCGCGATCAGTTCGACGTCGCGGCGACTGGTGGTCGTCGCCGTGGCCGCCGTGCTCGCCATCACCTCAGGCGTGAGCCACGCTTCGTCGGGCGAGCCGGCCGCACCGCTCCGCACGCGCGATGACCGCCTCGCCGCCGTCAGCGCGCTGGCACCGGAGTTCGCCGGGATCTACCTCGATGCCGACGGACAGACCCATCTGCAACTCACCTCCCCAACGGAGGAGGCCAGGCGGCGGGCCGGCGACGCCCTCGTCGAGGTGTTCGGGCCCGACCTGCCAGGCGGACCTCGTGGCGCCGCGATCGACACTGCTGTGCTGCACCGTGCCGACCACGGCTTTGGAGCCCTCAAACAGTGGTATGACCGAATGCTGTCGGTCCTGTCCCTCCGTGGTGTGGTGCTGACCGACATCGATGAGCGGGCCAACCGGTTGCAGGTCGGCATCGCAGCCGCCGACGGCGAACGTGCAGTTCGCGGGGAGCTCGGCCGTCTCGGCGTGCCCAACGAGGTGGTCGAGATCGCCGTCGTCCCAGAGGTCACTCCACACACGCTGCAGAGTGGCCACACACCGAAGGTCGGCGGGATCCAGATCAGCAACGGCAACGGTGGCATCTGCACACTGGGTTTCAACGCCCGGCGCGCCAACGTGGCCGGCTTCGTCACCAACTCCCACTGCACGAACGTCCGAGGTGGCGTCGAGAACACCTTGTTCTGGCAACCGGCCAAGCCGGCCAGCTGCTCGCCCCTCTGCCTCGCCCCGGCCTCGGAGACCGCCGACCCGGCGTTCTTCGACTCGTCAGACCTGCCGATCATCTGCCCGATTGGCAAGCTGTGCCGCTTGAGTGATGCCGCGTTCGCCAAGTACCTCATCGACAGTCCCAACCTGTTCACGGCGGGCCGCATCGCCCGTCCGGCGGCCAACGACACGATCGCTTGGAACGGGTCCTCGACGTTCAGAGTCGTCGACGAGTGGGACGCGCTGCTGTTTCTTCCGGTGACCAAGGTCGGACGTACGACGGGCAAGACCTCGGGCGTCGTGGTCAACACATGCGCCAACGTCAACGTCAAGAACACCAACATCACCATGCTGTGCCAAGACAGCGCCACCTATGACAGCTGGTTCGGTGACAGCGGGTCGCCGGTGTTCTACGCCGACGGCACCGACGCCAGCTTGGTCGGTATCAACTGGGGTGCCGGAGGCAACGCCTGGTTCAGTCCAATCAGCAACGTTGAGAACGAGCTGGGCGCCCTGAGCACCTGCGCCAGCGGATTCAGCTGCTGACCTCGCCGCGGGATTGGTCCCGGACTCCCGAACGCGGGATCGCTGGGACCAATCCCGTCGTTCGTCGGCGTTCGGCACCGGCGGAGAGCCGGCGTTCCCGGATCGGGCGGGTCCGGCGTGTTCCCGCGGTAACCGGACAGTCGCGTTCCGGGAGTTTGGCGCTTCGCGTTGGGTCGCGGTCGCGGCTCCCGAGCGGGCATCAGGTCGCGGCGACGCGACAGAGGTACGTCGCGATGGGATGCGCCTGAACCGTTATTCGGTGCAGGCACCGGTGGCGACGTACCGTGACGCGGTGGGTGAATCGGAGTACCTCCTGACGAACGCGCGGGAGGAGACGGTCGCTCGGTTCGACGCGTTGGAGGAGGCCTTCGACTTCGTGACCACAGGGCATCTCGGGCGGATCGGGGTGGCGCCCGGGTGGCGTTGCCTCGAGCTGGGTGCTGGGAGCGGGTCGATCGCCGCCTGGTTGGCGATGCAGGCGGGGTCGGCAGGTCGTGTGGTCGCCACCGACCTCGACGTCTCTCGGCTTCGAACGCCCTCGCTCGACCAGTTGGAGGTGCGCCGCCTCGACCTCGTGACCGACGCCCTGCCTGTGGGCCCGTGGGATCTCATCCACGAGCGGCTCGTGCTGCAGCACGTGCCGGCCCGCTTGCAGGTTCTCGACCGGATGGTCGCCGCGCTGGCGCCGGGCGGATGGGTCGTCGTCGAGGACTTCGACACCGCCGAGGTTCGTTCCACCGATCGCGACGGGCCGGACCATGAGCTGATCGCCCGCGTCGCAGTCGCCTTCAACAGACTGTTGGCGGAGCGAGGCGGAGTCAGCAGCTTCGCCGCCAATGCTCGGCGCGAGCTGATGAATCGAGGCCTCGTCGACACCGGCTCCAGCGGCCATGTCTCGATCGCGTCGGGCGGCACCGGCTTCGCTCGCGCCATCGCCGCCAACACGCACCAGGTCCGTGACCAGCTCGAAGGCTTCGGCTTCACACCCGCCGAACTCGATCACTTCCTGACCGTGCTCGACGATCCCCAGACGCTTGTCGGGAGCCCGGTGCTGATCTCGACCTGGGGTCGCCGACCGAGCTGACGCGGCCGTGACGCTCGGACCCGAACGCCGCGACGACTCACCAGCCGAGGCGTGGCCCGACACCTCGCCGAGGTCGTGAGCAACGCGCAATCGGCACGGTTCGGACCCGATGAGGTTGCCCGTCTCGCGAACCTGCCGCTGCGACTTTTGCCGACGGGCTGACCGCGACGTGTTACCCGAGCGACACGACCTCGGTCACGACCTCCGTGTCGTCGTCTTGCGTCTCGACCGCCACGTTCACGCGGTCCTCTACGAAGTCGGCGGTAGTCGGCAAGTCCTCGCCGTCACGCCTCACGACCCGCAGCGTCAACCCAGCGTCTTCGAGCGTCGCCGTCGCATCCTCGACGGAGTCGCCGATCACGTCCGGGACGTCCACCGCGACGGTTTCCTCCGTTGCTGCGTCGTCCGACGAGTCGTCGTCGCCGCATGCCGAGACCGGGAGCGTCATTGCCATGACCGCTACGACTATGAGAGCACGCATCGCACCGTCATAGCATTTGGACGAGCGCGACGTCAGTCTCCCAACGATTGACCCGCTCGGCGCGGCGCATCTGACGCTCAGTGGTCCAAGCGGACCCATCAGCAGCGGCCACGGCTCAACGAACGACAACACTGAATCGTCGTCGGCCCCGATCGAACGGGTTGACCTCAAGTTCGCTTGAGGTTGTACCTTCGAGTTGTGAGTCACGACCCGACACACGACGAGCCAGCTGGTGATCGGATCGTCGGACGGCCTGCACGTCCCCAACGGCGAGGACGGCGCGGTGCTGTTGGCCGGCGAGCCGATCACGGCCATCTCCGCCGCTGGCGACGACCTGTGGGTCCTCGCTGGGCGGCGCGACCTCCACCGCGTCGCCGCCGGCACGGTCGAGCGGGTCGCCGGCCTCGAGGGCGACGCCCGCGGGATCTGCCTGGGCGTGCACTCCGGCACGGTCTGGGTCGGCGGCGATCGGGCCCGCCTGTGGCGTCTGGTCGGGTCTCGCCTCGACGAGGTGACGACGTTCGGTGAAGCGCCGACGAGCGACGAGTGGCACACGCCATGGGGCGGACCGCCCGACGTCTTCTCGATGGCGTCGTACGGCGACGATCTCTACGTCAGCGTTCACGTCGGCGGCATCATCCGCACGAGCGACGGCGAGGGGTGGGAATCGACGATCGACCTCCACGACGACGTGCACCAGGTCGTCGTCGGTCCCGACGGCACCGTGTGGGCGGCGACCGGCAGGCGCGGCCTCGCCGAGAGCCGGGACCGTGGCTCGACGTGGCGCTATCACCTCGACGGCCTGCACGCGACCTACCTGCTGGCGGTCGCTGCGACCGGCGACGGCGTGGTCGTCGGCGCGTCGTCCGGGCACGCCGGCCGCGACGGCGCGGTCTACCGGTTCGACGGCCAACGGTTCACCCGCGCCGTCGGGCTCCCCGACGACTTCGCCGGCGCGGTCGGACCGCACCAGCTCGCCGCGGCCGGCGACCAGGCGGCCGTCGCGCTGCCGAACGGCGACGTCTACACCAGCGACGACCGAGGCGGCGAGTGGGCCCGCGCTGCCACCGGCCTACCGGGGATCTCCGAGATCATCTACTCGCACGCCAGCGGATGGCATCCCGGCCGACCAGGCATGGCCGACGCTGCCCACGTTGGCGGCGAGCGGCGCTGAGTCTCAACAGGCCTCGCACCCACCGTCATCGGGCGCGACGCCGTGCCCGCTCACCGCGGGCACCTCCAGTGGTCCTCGACGGGGCGGTGTGCTCGAGACGACAGCGGATGTTCTGTGGCGGTCTCTGCCGAGGTCGAATGCTTCAGGCCGTGTGATCGAGGATCGCGTCGACCAGGATCGGAATTGCCGGCGCCGGCAGCTCATGGCCCATCCCCTCGATCGGCACCAGCTTGGCGCCCGCGATGGCCTTCGCCGTCGCCTCACCGTGTGGGTACGGCAGGATCGGGTCCTGCGTTCCGTGGATGACAAGGGTCGGCGCCGTGATCCGCGGGAGATCGTCGGTCCGGTCCGGTGACGACGCGATCGCCAGCTGGTGGTTGTTCGCGGCATCGATGTTCTTTGCTCGCGCGAGGATGCGCCGCTCGCGCTCGCGCACCTCGTCCTCGTCGAACGGTGCCATCGTGCCGGCCAGCGCCCGCCACTGCTCGACGGCTCGATCGATGCGCTCCTCGTCTGACTTCGGGAGCTCGGCGTTGAGCGCCATGAGGTCGAGCACCTTCTGCTCCGGGCGAGGCAGGGTGCCGTCCCCACCTCCCATGATGGCGGCCATGACGCCGGCGGCGAGCGGCGTCGACATGATCGACGTCATCGTGCGGACGCGGTTGGGCGCGTTCAGCGCCACCGTCTGCACGATCATGCCGCCCATCGACGCGCCAACGATGTCGGCCTGGTCGACGCCGTACGCGTCCAGCACGGCGACCGCGTCGGCAGCCATGTCCGCGATCGTGTACGGGTCCTTCTCGAAGTCGAAGCATGTCGTCTGGCCCACGTCGCGGTTGTCGTACCGGATGACGTGCTTACCACCGGCAACGAGTGCGTCGATGAACTCGTCCGGCCACAGGACCGCCTGTCCGCCGGCCCCCATCACCAGCAGGATCGTCGGATTCGACGGCTCACCGAAGTCCTCGGTCCAGATGTCGACCCCGTTCGCGTGTACCAGTCGCTCGGCCACCCGGCACCCCCCTTGTCACTCGGAACTGTTGGATCGAGCATTGCACGGTGCACCCGATTGCGCCGAGAGCGTTGGCGTGGCTGACTTCGGCCGCTGCTCCGCGAGCCTCCTGTCGCCGGGTCACGACCGCGTCGACAGCGGCAGGCCGTTCTGCGGCACGCCAGGAAGCGAACGCCCTTCGCCTTCGAGGTGAGTGAGTAGCCGCACGGGAGGCCGGCCATCGCGTCTGCGACATCGGCGCGGCGACGCTGCTCGTGGGGCGCATCGCGCGTGCGTGCCTGTGGTCCACGATCGAGTCCTTGTCGACCAGGTCCGGCAACTCTGCCGGATCGACGCTCGGGGAGCCGGAATCGGCCATCCCCTAGGCTCATCGCCCGTGGACGTTCGCGACCTGCTCGGCGATCTCTTCGGTCGCGTCGAGGAGCACGTGCACGAGGCTGTCGACGGTCTCTCACCCGAGCTGCTCGTCACCGCTCCGGAGGTCGGGGGCAACACCATCGGATGGCTCGTTTGGCACCTCACGAGGGTGCAGGACCACCACGTCGCCGAGCTGCTCGGCCAGGATCAGGTGTGGACGATGGGTCCGTGGGCGCCTCGCTTCGGGCTGGAGCCCGATCCGCACAACACGGGCTACGGCCACGGGCGCGGCGACGTGGCCGCGGTCCGGCCCGATGGCGCTGATGTGCTGGTGGGCTATTACGAGGCCGTGGCGGCTGTGACCGGAGGGCTGCTCGCCACCGTGACGCCCGCTGACCTCGATCGCGTGGTCGACCGGCGGTGGGACCCGCCCGTGACGCTCGGCGTGCGTCTCGTGAGCGTTGCCGACGACGACATTCAGCACGCCGGGCAGGCGGCCTACGTGCGCGGCCTGCTCGAGCGGAGGTGACGGCGCCCGCGACACCCGGATTTTCGCGATGGGAGATGGTCGAAGCTGGGTCGTCCGCCGGGTTGTCGGATGCTGACCGCTGAGCCGTCTTCGGGGCGCGCCAAGCGATCAGCCGCTCGGTCTTGCTATCGGCCGCGCATGAGGTCGGCGGCGCGCTCGGCGACGGCGAGCACGGCGAGGTGGGTGTTTGCTCGCGGGACACGCGGGAACACGGAGGCGTCCGCCACGCGCAATCGACTGATCCCGTGCACCCGGCAGTGGGTGTCGACCACGCTGTCGTCGCCGGTACCCATCCTTGCGGTGCCGCAGATGTGTTGGGCGTCGGTGGCGACCTTGAGTATCCATTCGTCGAGCTCGCTGTCGGGCGCGCCGGGAGCAGGCACCGGCAACGGATGCGCCGCGACAACTGGGGCAGCGGTGATGGCGGCGACTGGGTCCGACGCGGCGAGGTCGAGCAGCCGGCGGATGCCGTCGCGCATGCGGATGCGGTCGAGCTCGTGGTCCAGCATCCGCTCGTCGACGGCAGGGTCGACGGACGGATCGTCGGAGGCCAGCGACAACGATCCCTCCGACCAGCACTCGTTGACCCACACGCCGAGGAGACCCACTGGCGCGACGGGGGTGATGTTCATCCCGACGATCATCATGTCGTTGCGGCCGGCTCCGCCGAGGTTGGACGAGTAGCGCACGCACACATTGGTGTGGCGATCGCTCGGCGCCGCCGGCATCGCCTCCGGGCGTAGCGGCAGGGCCAGGAAGCACAGCGGGTGGTCCTGCAGGTGCCGGCCAACCGGCAGGTCCGCGGCACTCAGTCCGGGCCCGATCCCGGACCGCAGGAGGATCGCCGGCGAGTGCACCGCGCCTCCACACAGCACCACCTCGCCGCCGTACACGTCAGACCACGCCCCAGCGATGCGCACGCGCACGCCCACCGCCTCGCTGTCCTCGACGAGCACGCGGTCGACGAGGGCGTCGCCGCGGACAGTGAGGTTGGGCCGGTCACGTGCGGGCTCCAGGTAGGCGTCGTTGGTCGTTATCCGTTCCTCGCGGACCGGATCGCCGTTGATCGCGTACGGCGACACGCCCGAACCAGTCGGCGCGTTGTGGTCCGCGCACCAGGCGTGCCCGACTCGCTGCGCCGCTGCGGCGAGCGCGGCGTCGACCGCACCCCACCGGGCCTGCGGGAGCCGAAAGATCGGCAGCGGGCCCGACGACCCGTGCCACTCGTCGTCTGGGTGGTCGTAGTCGTGCTCGAGCCGGCGATAGCACGCCAACATGTCGACCCACCGCCAGCCGTCGAGCTCCCAGCCGTCGTGGTCCTCCGGAAGCGCCCGGATCGCCAGGATCCCGTTGACCGTCGAACTCCCGCCGACGCCGCGCCCTCGCCAGAACAGACCAGCTTCCTGCGCGGTGGTGCGACGGGCCATCAGCGCCGGGTAGCGAAGTGACGCGAACCGCTGGTCGGTGATCACGACGCCGGGGTTGAGCCAACGCACCTCGCTCGCCGCCTCCTCGCTACGCCAGTCGGGACCAGCCTCGAGCAACAGCACGGACGTGTTCGGATCCTCGCTGAGCCGCGACGCCAGCACGCAGCCGGCCGAACCGCCGCCGACAATGACCCAATCGAATTCAACTCCGCCTGGCGTCGCCACCGATCTGACCCCTCCCGTCGTCGTCGTCGGAGCGTATTGCCAACTTCGCACCGGCGCCGGGAGGTGATCGGGGCGAAAGCGGGAAGCGGACTGAGCGCCGGCACAACGGCTGGAGACGTGCTCATCGTTGCGACCTCTACTTCGCACGCTCCGAGCGGTACGACCGGACCCGAAAGTGCCTCTGAGCTGGTGCGCCCCCGGGGATTCGAACCCCGAACCAATGGATTAAGAGTCCACTGCTCTGCCGTTGAGCTAGAGGCGCATGCCCGCGGAGCGGGCGGCCGGGCAGTGTACGACGCGCGAGTGCCCCGTACACGGCCACGATCGATTGGGGTGAGCGAGGGGACTTGAACCCCCGACCTCCAGGGCCACAACCTGGCGCTCTAACCGAGCTGAGCTACGCCCACCATGGGACGTGTCAGTTTGCCACGCCGCTGGTCGATCCCCACATCCGGTTGCCGCAACGGCCCGCGGTCGGGCGGTGCTACCTTCGCTGCCACTCGACAGCGCTGCGCAAGGGAAGTGATAACCGATGACCGCCACCGATCCGTCCCGCGGAGTGGCCGTCGACCAGCAGGTCCTCACCGCGAGGGCCAAGGCCATCACCGAGCGTGAGCTGGCGAGGTATGCCGACCGCACGCCTGGCTCGCGCCGCGCCACGGAGCGGGCACGCAAGGTCCTGCCGCTCGGTGTGCCGTCCAGCATCCAGTTCTTCGAGCCCCATCCGATCGTCGTCGGCCACGCCGCCGGCGCGCGCATGTCCGATGTCGACGGCAACTCGTACGTCGACTTCGACATGGGCTTCGGGGCCCTCTTCGCCGGACACGTCAACCCCGTCGTCCGCAAGGCCATCGAGGCTCAACTCGACGATGGCACGTTGTACGTCACGCCCTGCGAGCTGAACGCCACGGTGGCCGAGCTGCTCGCCGACCGCTACCGCCTCCCGATGTGGCGGTTCACCAACTCCGGCACCGAGGCCACGATGGACGCCATCCGCGTCGCCAAGGCGGCGACCGGCCGGGACAAGCTGGTCAAGGTCGAGGGCGGCTATCACGGCCACCACGACGACGTCATGGTGTCGATGAAGCCGCCGCTCGATCAGGCGGGCCCGCCCGACGCACCGACCTCGGTCGCCAGCTCGGCCGGCGTGGCCCGGCACATCGTCGAGGCGACCAAGGTGGTGCCGTTCAACGACCCGGAGGCGCTCGAACGGGTCCTGGCCAACGACGACATCGCCTGCTTCATCGTCGAGCCGGTGATGGAGAACATCGGGATCTGCCTCCCGGAGCCCGGTTACCTCGAGGCGGTCCGCCAGATCACCGAGCGCCACGGCACATTGCTGATCTTCGACGAGGTGAAGACGGGGATCACGGCCGGCTACGGCGGAGCGACCGCGTACTACGGCGTGCAGCCGGATCTCGTGACGCTGGCCAAGTCGATCGGCGGTGGCTTCCCGGTGGGCGCCTTCGGCGGCCGCCAGGAGCTGATGGACTTGATCACCGCGGGCACGGTCGCCCATTACGGCACCTACAACGGCAACCCGCTGGTGATGGCCGCCTGCCGCGCGACGCTCAGCGAGGCCTGCGCGCCGGGGCCGACCGACGAGGCGATCGCCCGCAACACCCGGCTCGTCGCCGCCTGCCAGGAGGTCATCGACGCCGCCGGGCTGCCGGCGCACACCGTGCAGTTCGGGGCCAAGGGCTGCGTCACATGGTCGGTGGAACCGATCCGCAACTACCGCGACTACAAGGCGACCGACTTCGACCTGGCCTACGCGCACTGGATGCACGGGGTCAACCGCGGCGCGCTGCTGCCGCCGGGCCTCGACGAGCAGTGGCTGGTCTCCGTCATGCACGCCGAGGACGAAGCCATGTGCTACGCCGACGTGTTCGCCGAGTTCGTCGACGAGCTGACCCGCTGACGGGCCGCCGCGCCGACGGACAGGTCCTCAGGACCAGCGTCGCTGGTCGGCGTAGCGGTGCATCGACACAGGCGCCGACCAGGCCCGCCGGCGCCGGGCGGTCGCCGCGCCGATCATCAGCGCCAGTCCACCGGCGGCGAGGACCGCGGCGGCGACGATGACGAGCGGTAGCCGGTCCAGAGCGACGGCGGGGATCAAGGCGAGCCACGTCGAGTCGTCGAGCGCCGGCAGCACCAGCACCGGCACGACGTAGCCGAGCAGAACCGCGACGACAGCCGCCAGCAGGCAGAACATCCCGATGCCGAAGACGGCGTCGGCTTTGCGCGGGTGGGCGATGAGACCGAGCACGAGGCACAGCGCGCCGGCGATCGCGGCGATCGGCACGGCCCAGTCGAGCGTGCTACGGATCGTGCTGAGGACGGCGACCTCCTCGACCGGGAGGACGACGGGAGGGAGCCCGGCGACGCGCTGATCGCGGGTCAGCTCGACGAGCTGCTGGCCGGTGATCTGCACCGGTTCATCGCGCAGCCCGATCAAGCGGGCGTGAGAGTCGGCGACGATGTCCCGCATCAGGGCGGCTCCGGCGCCGGTCTGGGCCAGCTGGTCGACCTGGACCCGCACGTCGTCGGCAGGCACGCCGAGGGTGGCCGCCGTGGCGTCGGCGGCCACGGTGGCGATCTCCTGGCGGATGTCGGCATCGTGCAGCACGACATCGGCCAGCTCGCCGCTGCTGGCCGTGTCGAAGGCCACCCGCTGGAGCCACCAGCCGCCGGCGGCGAGGGCGAGGAACACGGCAGCGAGGAAGAACAGGGCACCCGCCAGGCCGCGACGCATCGCACCGAGTCTCGCGGATTCGGCCGTAGGTTGCGACGTGGAAGCGGCACCGGTCCGGCCGACCTTGGCGAGGATGCTGTGGCGCGGCGTGCGCCGGCGCTGCGCCTGGTGTGGCGGTCGGGGCGCCTTCTTCACCAGCTGGTTCCACAAGCAGGACACCTGCCGCACGTGCGGGATCTCGTGGCGGCGAGGCTACGAGGGCTTCGAGTTGGGGGCGATGGCCATCAGCGCCGTGGTCTGCCTCGGTGCCCTGGTGGTCGGCATGACGATCGGCATCGTGCTCACCCTGCCGGACATCGCCGTCGTGCCGTTGCTCGTGATCCTCGGGATCTGCGCGATCGTGCTGCCGATCGTGGTGTACCCGCTCAGCTGGACGATCTGGCAGGCCGTCGACCTGGCGATGCGGCCGCCGGTGCCCGGCGAGCAGGTCCCCCCATCGCGCCGCTGACGCCCCGGGCCGTCGGGTGCGTGGGCCCGATCCTGGACGAACCTCTGTTCGCCAGTTACACTCGTGTCATTCGCCGCCGCGACAGACCGAGATCTCGCTGTGACACCCCTTCCGTAGGGTCGCCATCACCGGATCGACACGCACGTCCCACCTCCACCGGGTTCGAAAGGCAGACGACATGAGCACAGACCGGGAGAAGGCGCTCGACATCGCGCTGGCCCAGATCGACAAGCAGTACGGCAAGGGCTCCATCATGCGCATGGGCGACAAGGCGTCGATGGCCATCGAGTCCGTCCCGACCGGGGCCCTGGCGCTCGACCTGGCGCTCGGCGTCGGCGGGCTACCGCGGGGTCGGGTCACGGAGATCTACGGCCCGGAGTCCTCGGGCAAGTCGACCCTGGCGATGCATGTCGTGGCTGAGGCCCAACGCAACGGTGGGGTGTGCGCGTACATCGACGCCGAGCACGCCATGGACCCGATCTACGCCAAGGCCATCGGGGTCGACATCGATCAATTGCTGATCTCCCAGCCGGACACCGGTGAGCAGGCCCTGGAGATCTGCGACATGCTCGTGCGCTCCGGCGCTCTCGATGTGGTCGTCATCGACTCCGTCGCCGCCCTCACCCCGCGGGCCGAGATCGAAGGGGAGATGGGCGACAGCCACGTCGGCCTGCAGGCCCGGCTGATGAGCCAAGCGCTGCGCAAGCTCACCGCCAACCTCAACAAGACCAAGACGATCGCCATCTTCATCAACCAGCTGCGGGAGAAGATCGGCGTGATGTTCGGGTCGCCCGAGACCACCCCAGGTGGTCGGGCCCTGAAGTTCTACTCCTCCGTGCGCCTCGACATCCGGCGCATCGAGTCCCTCAAGGACGGCGCCGAGGTGGTCGGCAACCGCACCCGGGTGAAGGTCGTCAAGAACAAGGTGTCGCCGCCCTTCAAGCAGGCCGAGTTCGACATCATGTACGGCAAGGGGATCAGCCGGGAAGGCTCACTCATCGACATGTCGGTCGACCTGGGCATCGTCAAGAAGTCCGGCGCCTGGTTCACCTACGAAGGTGAACAGCTCGGCCAGGGCCGCGAGAACGCCAAGACCTTCCTCATCGAGAACCCCGAGATCATGGTCGAGATCAGCGACAAGGTGCTGGTGGCGGCGGGCCTCAAGCCCGGCGGGGACGACGTCGCCGGAGAGGCCGAGGGGTTCACTCCGGCCGACGAGGAACCGATCGAGCTGGACTGACTACGCCGCGCGGTCACACGCCCGGCTTGAAGATCATCAGGTAGAGGATCACGACCAGCAGCAGATGGGTGACCCCGATGCCCGCGCCCAGTCGGCTCCGGGCGGTGTCGCTGGTGTCGGTCAATGAAGGGCGGATCAGGAACCAGCTGACCAGCATCAGGATCACCCAGCCGATCAGCGACAGCACGATCCACGTCTGTGTCATCTTCCAGAGCTCGTCCGACATGCCGACCATGCCCATCCCGAGCACCCACACCAGCGCCAGGGCCGGCAGCGAGACGCGCAGGTGCAGCTTGGCGATCGTCGCCCCGGCACCCGCCCGTTGCAGCGAGCCGTACACGAACAGGGGACCGAAGGCGACGATCACGGCGAGGACGTGCAGTAGCCCCAGGATCTGGTAGCCGGTCGAGATGTCGAAGATGGCGAGCACGGCGGGGACGTTACCGACACGGCCCGGCGCGGCAGCGATCCCGCGGCGACCAGCGATCGGTAGCCTCACCCGTCGTGGGTGAGCCGAACGGAGTCGATGCGCGTCGCTACGTCGTGCGGACGTTCGGCTGTCAGATGAACGAGCACGACTCGGAGCGCATCGCCGGTCTCCTCGAGGCCGACGGTCTGGTCGCCGCCGGCGACCTCGCCGACGCGGATGTCGTCGTGTTGAACACCTGCTGCATCCGGGAGAACGCCGACAACAAGCTCTACGGCCATCTCGGCCACCTCAAGTCGTGGAAGACCGAGCGCGCCGGCCGCCAGATCGTCGTGTCCGGGTGCCTCGCCCAGAAGGACCGGGAGACCGTCCGCCAACGGGCCGGTCACGTCGACGTCGTGATGGGCACCCACAACGTGCACCGTGCGGCCGAGCTGCTCCAGCGCGCCCGGCGGCGGGGACCGATCACGGAGATCCTCGACGCGGCCGTCATCGACGACCACGCCCTGTTCCCGTCGGCCCTACCGGCGGTCCGGGAGACCTCCTTCAACGCCTGGGTGACGATCCAGATCGGGTGCGACAACAACTGCGCGTTCTGCATCGTGCCGGCCGTGCGCGGCGAGGAGATCTCCCGCCCGTTCGAGGAGATCCTCGATGAGGTGTCCGAGCTCGCCGCAGCCGGCGTCACCGAGATCACGCTCCTCGGCCAGAACGTCAACAGCTACGGTCGCGACCTCCAGCTGGCGGCGCGGCGCGGCGGCGACACCTCGGCTCGCGTGCGGCCGATGTTCGCCGACCTGCTACGAGCCGCGGGTGCCGTCGAGGGCATCCGTCGGGTCCGCTTCACGTCGCCGCACCCCAAGGACATGCGACCCGAGACGTTCGCCGCGATGGCCGAGACACTCGCCGTCTGCCCGCAGCTGCACTATCCGTTGCAGGCCGGTTCCGACCGGGTGCTGGCCGCCATGCACCGCGGCTACACAGCCGAGCGCTACCTCCGGCGACTCGCCGAGGCTCGTCGCGTCGTGCCCGACCTTGCGGTCTCCACGGACATCATCGTCGGGTTCCCGGGGGAGACCGACGACGACTTCGAGAGGACCCTGGAAGTGGCGGCCGAGGCTCGCTTCGACGACGCCTTCACGTTCATCTTCTCGCCGCGCCCGGGCACCGAGGCGGCCTCCATGGTCGACCGTTTCGTCGACCCGACGGTCGCCGGCGCCCGCTTCGACCGCTTGCGCGTCGTCGTCGAGCGCAGCGCCCTCGCCGCCAACCGGGCGCGGATCGGGCGCCTCGAGGAGGTCCTCGTCAGCGGACCGAGCAAGAAGGATGCGGCCGTCATCGCCGCCCGCACCCGGCAGCACCGCCTCGTGCACTTCACCCCGCCGACGACGCTGCGCCCCGGCACCTACGCCACCGTCGAGATCACGGGTGCCGCACCGCACCACCTCACGGGGCAGTTCGTCGAGCTCGTGGCCGAGCCGGCGCACAAGCTGCGCATCCCCGTCGCCGCCCTCTGACCGTGCCCGCTCCGGTCGTCGTCGTCGGGCCGACGGGGTCGGGCAAGTCGGACGTGGCGATGGCCGCTGCCCGGGCCGTCGCCGGGACGGAGATCGTCGCCGTCGACGCCATGCAGGTGTATCGCGGCATGGACATCGGCACGGCCAAGCCGACGGCCGCCGACCGGGCGGCCGTCACCCACCACGGACTCGACCTGGCCGACCCGTCGGACGACTTCACGGTCAGCGATTACCGAGCCGCCTACGACGCGGCGATCCCGGGCATCGCCGGGCGCCCGCTGCTGGTCGCCGGGACCGGTCTCTACCTCGCCGCGGTCGTCGATCGCCTCGACATCCCCGGCCGGTGGCCGGCGGTCCGGGCCGAGCTGGAGTCCGCCAGCGACCTCACCGCGCTGCACCGCCGCCTCGCCGAGCTCGACCCCGTCGCGGCGGCGCGCATCGAGCCCGGCAACCGCCGCCGCATCGTGCGGGCGCTGGAGGTGGTGCTCGGCAGCGGGCGCCCGTTCAGTTCGTATGGCCCGGGCCTGCAGGCCTACCCGCCGGCGCACGCGACGCTGATCGGCCTGCGCTGGTCCCGCTCGGCCCTGGGCGAGCGGATCACCGGGCGCGTCGGCACGATGATGGATTCCGGGCTGCTGGCGGAGGTGGAGCGCGTCCGTGCGGGCGGGATGTCGCGGACCGCCCGTCAGGCGCTCGGATACAAGGAGCTCCTGGAGCACCTCGACGGCGGGTCGACGCTGGCCGGCGCCGTCTCCTCGATCGTCGTGCGAACCCGGCAGTTCGCCGTCCGCCAGGAACGGTGGTTCCGCCGAGACCCTCGCATACGCTGGGTCGATGTCGACCGCGACCCGGTGGCCGAGGTGCTCCCGATCGTGATCGACGCCCTGACGACCTGCCCCGCATGACAAGCCTCACCAAGCACCACGGACTCGGCAACGACTTCCTCGTGGCCTTCGATCTGGACATCGGGGACCGGCCCGCGTTCGCCCGGCGGGTGTGTCACCGCACCACCGGCGTGGGCGCCGACGGGCTGCTCGTCGGCGAGCATGCGGACGGCTACGCCGCCCGCATGGAGCTGTACAACGCCGACGGCAGCCGCGCCGAGATGAGCGGCAACGGCATCCGTTGCTTGGCCCAGGCTCTGGCGATCCGGCGTGGCGAACTCGACGCTCAAACGATCCTCACCGACGCCGGCCCGCGCCGTGTCGAGCTCCAGGCGACAGAGGATCCACTCACGGTGCTGGCCACAGTCGATCTCGGTGAGGTCACCGAGTTGACCGAGCCGGACGGGTGGGCCGCCATCGGCGCCCATCCGGACCGTCCCGTGGCCCATCTCGGCCTCGGCAACCCGCACACCGTCGTCGGCGTCGACGACGTCGCCGCCGTCGACCTGCTGGCCCTCGGCCGGCACGTCCCCGACATCAACCTGGAGATCGTCGAGCCGGGTCCCGAGCCCGACGCCATCACGATGCGCGTCCACGAGCGCGGCGCCGGCATCACCCAGGCCTGCGGCACCGGCGCCGGCGCGGCGGCGTGGGCCGCCGGGCGGTGGGGGCTCGTCAACGCCGGCGTCACCGAACTCGTCGTGCACATGGACGGCGGCAGCGCGAGAGTGGCGCTCGACCAGCCCGTACCAGGCCACGTCACCCTGACCGGCCCAGCCACCTTCGTCGCCACGATCGAGGTACCCAGACTTTGAGCAACCCGTACCAGGAGGCCCTCGGGGCCACCCTCATCGAGCGGTCCGTACGCGAGCGCATCGTGCTCGTCGGCGTCACGTTCCCCGGCTCCGACGACGAGACCACCGAGGCCAGTCTCGACGAGCTGTCGTCGCTGATCGACACCGCCGGCGCCGACGAAGTGGCGCGGATGATCCAGCGACGCGACCATCCCGATCACACCTGGTTCATCGGCAAGGGCAAAGCCGCCGAGCTGCACGAGCTGTGCCTCGCCGTCGACGCCGACACGGTCGTCTTCGACAGCGAGCTGAGTCCGGCCCAGCAGTACAACCTCGAGAAGCTGCTCGGGCGCACGGCGATCGATCGCACCGCGGTGATCCTCGACATCTTCGCTCAGAACGCCCACACCCTCGAGGGCAAGGCTCAGGTCGAGCTGGCGCTGCTGCGTTACCGCCTGCCCCGGCTGCGGCGTGGGGCGACGGCCAAGCTGTCGCAGCAGCGAGGGGGTGTCGGCACCCGCTTCGGCGGCGGAGAGACCAAGCTGGAGGTCGATCGCCGGCGGATCAAGGGCCGCATCAGCAAGCTCGTCGACGAACTCGAGCAGCTCTCTCGCACCCGCCGGCTGCAACGCCAGCAGCGGGACCGCAGCGGGCTCGCGGCGGTGACGATCGTCGGTTACACCAACGCCGGCAAATCGACGTTGCTCAACACGCTGACCGACGCCGGCGTGCTGTCGGAGGACCGCTTGTTCGCCACGCTGGACCCGACGACCCGGCGGTTGTCACTCCCCGGCGGCGAGCCGGTGCTCGTCACGGACACCGTCGGCTTCGTGCGGCGTCTGCCGCACGGGCTGGTCGAGTCGTTCAAGAGCACCCTGGAGGTCGCCAGCCGGGCCGACTACCTGGTCCACGTCGTCGACGCGAGCGTGGCCGACCCGGAGGGGCAGATCGACGCCGTGCGCGAGGTCCTCGCCGAGATCGGCGCCGCTGCCGTGCCGGAGCTGCTCGTGTTCAACAAGGCCGATCTGGCGCCCCTCGAGGCCAAGCGACTCGTCGGCGAGCACCCCGGATCGGTGGCCGTGAGCGCCGCCACGGGGGAAGGCATCGACGACCTCCTGCGGGTCCTCGCCGATCGGCTGCGCTCGATCAGCACCGTCATCGAGCTCGCCGTGCCGTACGAGCGCGGTGACGTCCTGGCGGCGATCCACCGCGAGGGCGAGGTCGTCTCGACGACCGACGAGCCGGATCAGATGCGCGTCCGCGCCCGGCTGTCCGAAGCCTCGGCCGGCCGGCTTGCCGACTTCGTCGTCGCCTCGGGTCGGACGTGACGAGCCCGACGGCGGCCGCCGGCACGGTGGCAGGCGGTTTCGTTCCTCCGCCGTACCCGTACGACCGTCTCGAACGGTTGATGCCCATCGCCGAGCGCTTCCGCGGCGGTGCCGTCGACCTCTCGATCGGGACGCCGATGGACCCGCCGCCACCTGCCGTGGTGGCGGCCTTCTCGACGTCCGGAGCCGAGCGCGGGTACCCACCGAGCATCGGGTCCGTCGCTCTCCGCGAGGCGGTCGCCCGCTGGATCGAGCGCCGGTTCGCCGTCGCCGTGCCGCCCGCGGCGATCGGGGCGTCCATCGGGAGCAAGGAGTTCGTCGGCACCTTGCCCCAGTGGCTCCGCCTGCGCCGTCCCGATCGCGACACCGTGCTCTACCCGGCCACGTCGTACCCGACGTACGAGATGGGGGCCATCCTCGCCGGCTGCCGGCCGGTGCCCGTCCCGCTCGGCGCGCACGGAGGCGTCGACCTCGAGGCCATCGATCCGGCCGCCGCCGAACGGGCGCTCGTCCTGTGGGTGAACAGCCCGGGCAACCCGACCGGCGGTGTTGACGACCTCGCCGCCGTCGCCGCATGGGGCCGCGCCCACGGCGTGCCCGTGTTCTCCGACGAGTGCTACGTCGAGTTCACATGGGACGGTCCAGGGCGCAGCGTGCTGCAGCACGGGCTCGAGGGGGTCGTTGCCGTGCACTCGCTGTCGAAGCGCTCCAACCTCGCCGGCGGCCGGATCGGCTTCTACGCCGGCGACCCCGAGCTCGTGCACTACCTCCAAGAGGTCCGCAAGCACGTCGGGATGATGGTGCCGGGTCCGGCGCAGGCTGCCGGTGTGGTCGCCCTCGACGACGACGAGCACGTCGCGACGCAGCGCCAGCGGTACCGCCGCCGCCTCGAGCGGATGGCCGAGATCCTCGGCGCGTGGTCGGGGCACCGAATCGCCCTTCCGGCCGGTGGCTTCTACCTCTGGTTCCCCGTCGGTGACGGGTGGGCGTTCAGTGAGCGCCTGGCCGCCGAGGGTGGGGCGATCGTCAGCCCGGGGGAGTTCTACGGCCCCGCCGCCGCGGAGCACGTGCGGGTCGCCGTGGTACAACCTGACGAACGGATCGAGCTGGTCGCCGAGCGGTTGGGGGTGTGATGGCGGAGAGACGACGACCGGCACGTCTGCTCGGCGTTGCGGCGATCGTCATCGGGATCGTCGGCGGGGTGGCCCTGTGGCTCCTCGCCGACAAGCGTTACGACGATGCGGTCGCCGACCTGGCGCCGGCGCCGATCGGCTGCGACACGACGTTGGTGTTCGACCGGGTCGGGACGTACACGTTCTTCGTCGAGACCAAGGGTCAGGTCGGGGAGATCGACGGCGACTGCGACACCGACGATCGCGCCTACGACCTCGGTGACGACGAGCTGCCCGAGATCGGGTTGACGCTGGTCGATGCCGACGGGCGGGAGGTCGACCTCGAGAGCGCCGACGGGCCGACCTACGACCGCTCCGGTGCCCAGGGGACCGGGGTCAGCACGGTGCGCATCGAGGACACCGGGGACTACGTGCTGACGGCCGATGCCGACGCCAGCGAGGCGATGATCCGCGTCGGGCGCGACCCGGCCAACGGCGTCACGGCGATGCGGGCGGGTGCCCTCGCCGTCCTCGTCGGTGGCGTCGTCGTCGGCGTGCTCGTCCTCGTCCTGGCGCAGCGCCGGGCGCGGCCCACCGCACCGGCGGTCGCCGGCCCGTCGCCGGCCTGGCCACAGGTGGCCCTTCGTCCGCCGCCCACGGCACCGCCATACGCCAACCCGCCGGTGCCACCGCCGTACGCCGCTCCGCCGAGCCGGCCGGGGAGCCGGCGTCAACCCGGCTCGGGCCAGCCGTGGCCACCACCGACGCTCCCGCCCCGGGGGTGAACGCGTCAGTTTGTCCCGCAGCCACTCAGAGCCGGCGCATGACGGTGACGACTCGGCCGTAGAGCTCGACCTCGCCCTCGTCGAAGACCATCGGCTCCATCGCCGAATTGGACGGCGTCAGGGTGACCTTGCCGCCGCGCTTGGAGAACGTCTTGACGGTGGCCTCGCCACCGGGGATGCCGGCCACGACGACGTCGCCGCTGTTGGCTGTCGGTTGCTGAACGGCGATGACGAAGTCGCCGTCCAGGATGCCTGCCTCGATCATCGAGCTGCCGCGGACGCGCAGCATGAACAGCTCGCCCTCCCCGGTGAAGTCCGCCGGAACGGGCAGCAGTTCCTCGACGTTCTCCTCGGCGAGCACATCGGTGCCGGCTGCCACATCGCCCACCAGCGGCACATGGCGGACCGGCCGGCGCTCCATGACGGCCCCGGAGTTGGGGTCCCAGCGCACCTCGATGGCGCGTGGTTTGGTCGGATCGCGGCGCAGGTAGCCGAGGCGCTGCAGCGTGTTGAGGTGGCTGTGCACCGTCGACGGTGATGTCAGACCGATGGCTTCGCCGATCTCCCGGACCGACGGCGGATAGCCCCGATCGCGCATCTGCTGCTCGATGAAGTCGAGCACCTGACGCTGCCGGGCCGTGATCTTGCTAGCCGGAACGCGAGGCGTCCGGGTGGAGCGACCTGGGGAGCCGGGTGTATCGGTCATGACGCCATCGTACGAACGTTCGGACAGCAGGTCAAACATTTGTTCCATTTTCGGCCGTCGCTCGGGTTGACGGCGAACGCTCGTTCCCGTACGTTCGTTCCCGAACGAGAGTTCCCCGAACACCTGTCCGAGACTTCCGGAGGAGCATCATGACCGCCACGTGGAGCACGAGTGTCGTCAGCGCTCCCGTCGCCCGCACCCGGATCAGTCGGGCCACGTACCGGCGGCGGCGCACGGTCGTGGCGCTCCTCGGCGCCGGCCTGCTCAGCGGCATCGGGCTCGCCGGACAGGAGGTCCTGACCGGTCCCGGCGGCGTTCCTGCCTCCGCCGCCGGGGCCGGGACGGCACGATCGGCTCGGCAGGTGCGTGCCGAGCCGGGCGACAGCCTGTGGTCGATCGCCGAGCGCTTCCATGGAGAGGTGGCGCTGACCCGGTACGTCGATGCCCTCGTCGATCTGAACGGCGGCACGGCCATCAGCGCCGGGCAGGTCGTCCGCCTGCCCTGACCGAGGAGGCCACTATCCTCGTCCCGTGCATTGCCCGGTGTGCCACGCCGACGACACCAAAGTCGTCGACTCGCGCCTGGCAGAGGAAGGTGCGGCGGTCCGGCGGCGGCGTCACTGCCCGTCGTGCGCCCACCGCTTCACGACGTTCGAACGGCTCGACGAGGTCCCTCTCGTGGTCGTCAAGGGCGACGGTCGCACCCAGCCGTTCGACCGGGGGAAGATCGTGGCGGGCATCGTGGCAGCCACCAAGGGGCGTCACGTCGACGCCACCGTCGTCGAGCAGATCGCCGAGTCGATCGAGGACGGCGTGCGGTTGCAGGGCTCCGAGGTCACCAGCGCCCAGATCGGGCTCGCCGTGCTCGATCGCCTGCGCACCATCGACGAGGTCGCGTACCTGCGGTTCGCCAGCGTGTACAAGAACTTCGACGCCGCCGCCGACTTCCACCGCGAGATCGAGCTGCTCACCAAGGCGGCCGGCGCCGGGTCCGACGGCTGAGCCTCCGGCGGCCCGCCGCCATCAGCGCTCAGGTCGGGCGGCGGGTCCAGCGGGTGTAGACGAAGGCGTCGTCGTCGACTCCGAGGTGGACCAGGTCGAACCGGGCCGTCGTCGGGTCGCCGCCGACGGTGAGGCGCGGGCCGTCGCCGCCGACGAGCACGGGCGACACGGTGAGGTCGAGCTCGTCGATGCACTCGGCGTCGAGGAGCGAGCCGTTGAGCCGCGGCCCGCCCTCGGCCTGGACGAACACCGGCGGGTCCATCACCTGCTCCAGCCGGCGCAGGGCCAGCGCCACGTCGACGCGCCCGTGACCAGCGCGGACGACCTCGAGCGGACCACGCTGGCCGCTCGGGGGTGGGGGGCCGTCCTCGGGCATGATCAGGAATCCGGCGCCGCTGGTGAACAGCTCCATCTCGGGTTCGACGTCGCCGGTCGAGGTCACCACCCCGAGGCGTTGCCCCGCTTTCCGCGGTGGCCCGTAGCCCTCCTGGCGCACCGTCGCCGCGCCCACGATGATGGCGTCAGCGGCCCGGCGCAGCGCCCCGAGCACGGCCGCGTCGGTCGGGCTGCCGAGCAGTCCCGAGCGTCCCTCGACGACGGTCGAACCATCGAGGCTGGTGATCATGCACAGCCCCACCCAGGGCCGATCGCCGGGGCGCTGGCGGGGCATGCCGTACAGCTCGTCGAGTTCCACGTCGGCGGCCACTGCGGGGAACACGAGCCGCATCGGTGGATCATCGCAGGTCCCCAGGCCCGGTACGGCGGTGACGTGGCGAGGGTGTGAACGGTGAGTTTCCCACATGGAAATTCACAGGGTTGTACCCCTATCGACACACAGGGCGCGGTGCGTAGGTTCTGCCTTCGTGCCGGCTGCGGTGCGGCACGCGGATCGATAGTCCTCCCGGGTGGGGGCGGCGTGGGGCCTCGGCGTCCTGAACCTGCGATGCCGCACCGCGCGCCGGCGGTGGCGCGCCCGGTGGGTGCCCGTGGTTCCCAGGTTGGGGTTGACAGCGTCGTAACTACGATGATGTAATCTGTTACCCGCACCACAAGACGTAGTGGTCTGGAGGGCTCCTTGGGGGGTGGAGGCACCAGATCTTGTGGTCCTGATCCGCTACCGGGAACAGCCATCCGCAGCGGGCGGTTGAAGAGAGGTCCTCCATGTCACTAGCACCCGAACGACTCGCCATCGGCCTCCAGCGGCTGTTCACGTCACCGGGGGTCGACGCCTACGACGAGGTCGTCTGGGAGCGTCGGGATGCCCGGATCACGAACTGGAAGGACGGCACGGTCGCCTTCGAGCAGCGCGACGTCGAGTTCCCGGTGACGTGGTCCGTCAACGCCGCCAACATCGTGTCCCAGAAGTACTTCCGCGGCACGCTCGGCGCGCCGGGCCGGGAGACCTCGCTGCGGCAGGTCATCGACCGTGTCGCCGACACGATCGCCAGGTGGGGACGCGAGGGCGGCTACTTCGTCGACGCCGACGAGGCTCAGGCGTTCGTCGACGAGCTGAAGTTCATCCTCGTCACCCAGCGTGCCGCCTTCAACAGCCCGGTGTGGTTCAACATCGGCGTCGCCGGCGTGCCCCAGCAGGCCTCGGCGTGCTTCATCCTGTCCGTCGAGGACACCATGGACTCGATCCTCAACTGGTACCGGGAAGAGGGGGTCATCTTCAAGGGTGGCTCGGGATCGGGCGTCAACCTGTCCCGCATCCGCTCGAGCCAGGAGCTGCTGCAGGGTGGCGGGACAGCGTCGGGCCCGGTGAGCTTCATGCGCGGCGCCGACGCGTCGGCCGGCACGATCAAGTCGGGGGGGAAGACCCGGAGGGCCGCCAAGATGGTCATCCTCGACGTCGACCACCCGGACATCGAGGAGTTCGTCTGGTGCAAGGTCAAGGAGGAGCGCAAGGCGCGTGTCCTGCGCGACAACGGCTTCGACATGGACCTCGACGGCTCCGACGCCTTCTCCATCCAGTACCAGAACGCCAACAACTCGGTGCGCGTCACCGACGAGTTCATGGAGGCGGTCGCCGAGGACGCCGACTGGGGCCTCGTGGCGGTCACCACCGGGGACGTGCAGCGCACGGTCAAGGCCCGCGATCTCTGGCGCCAGATCGCCCAGGCAGCGTGGGAGTGCGCCGATCCCGGCCTCCAGTTCGACACCACGATCAACCGCTGGCACACGGCTCACACCACCGGGCGGATCAACGGCAGCAACCCGTGCAGCGAGTACATGCACCTCGACAACAGCGCCTGCAACCTGGCCTCGATCAACCTGCTCAAGTACCTCGACCCGGAGGGCAACTTCGACGTCGACGCCTTCCGCCACACGGTGGAGATCGTCCTCACGGCCCAGGAGATCCTCGTCGGCCGGGCCGACTACCCGACGCCGCAGATCGCCGAGACCAGCCGTGACTTCCGTCAGCTCGGCATCGGGTACGCCAACCTCGGCGCCCTGCTGATGGCCCTCGGCCTGCCGTACGACTCGCCCGAAGGCCGGGCCTGGGCGGCGGCGATCACATCCCTCATGACCGGTCACGCCTACGCCGCCAGCGCCCGCACGGCGAGCCGGATGGGTCCCTTCGCCGGCTTCGCCGACAACGAGGAGCACATGCTGCGCGTCCTGCGGATGCACCGCGACGCCAGCTATGCCATCGACCATGCCGATGGCGTGCCGGCCGAGCTGCTCGCCGCCGGTCAGGAATCATGGGAGGCAGCCGTCCGCGACGGCGAGGAGCACGGTGTGCGCAACTCCCAGGCCTCGGTGCTCGCCCCGACGGGGACGATCGGTCTGATGATGGACTGCGACACGACCGGCATCGAGCCGGATCTCGGGCTCGTCAAGACCAAGAAGTTGGTCGGCGGAGGGACGATGTCGATCGTCAACCAGACGATCCCGCGAGCGCTCCGGCGCCTCGGCTACGCCCCCGAGCAGGTCGATGCGATCGTCGGCTACATCGACGCCGAGAAGACGATCATCGGGGCCCCGCACCTCGATCCGGCGCACCTGCCCGTGTTCGCCTGCTCGATGGGCGACAACACGATCCACTACACGGGCCACGTGCGGATGATGGGCGCCGTCCAGCCGTTCCTGTCCGGCGCCATCTCCAAGACCGTCAACATGCCCGAGCAGGCGACGGTGGACGAGGTCGCCGCCCTGCACCAGCTGTCGTGGGAGCTCGGCCTGAAGGCGGTGGCCATCTATCGCGACAACTGCAAGGTGGGCCAGCCGATCTCGACGACGAAGAAGGACGACGGCGCGGCAGCGACGGAGATCGTCGAACGGATCGTCGAGAAGGTGGTCCACCATCCGCTGCGCCAGAAGTTGCCGCGCAGCCGCCGTGGCCGCACGTTCGAGTTCCGCGTCGCCGACTGCAAGGGGTTCGCAACGATCGGCGAGTACGACGACGGCCGGCCCGGGGAGATCTTCCTCACCGTCTCCAAGCAGGGCTCGACGCTGTCGGGGATCATGGACGCCTTCGCCAAGTCGATCTCCTACGGCCTGCAGTACGGCGTGCCGCTGCGGGCCTTCGTCGAGGCCTTCACCAACATGCGCTTCGAGCCGGCCGGCATGACCGACGACCCGGACATCCGCTTCGCCACCTCGATCATGGACTACCTCTTCCGCCGTCTGGCGATCGAGTACTTGAGCGTCGAGGAGCGGGCCGAGCTGAGCATCTTCACCGTCGACGAGCGGATGCAGCCGACGTTGCCCGGCGTCGACGAGACGGTCATCGAGACGTCGACCGGCTCGGAGATCGCCGCCGACCCGAAGACCGTGCCGACCGCCGCCGAGCTCGCCGAGCAGATGGAGCTGGGCACGATGGCCGCCACGCCGCAGGACAACACGCCGGCCGCCGGGGTCATCCGCCAACTCGACGCCCCGATGTGCATGCAGTGCGGCGTGACGATGATTCGCGCCGGCTCCTGCCACGCTTGCCCCAGTTGCGGCTCGACGAGCGGCTGCAGCTGACCACCGCGGCGCTGCGACGGGAGGAGGCGGCCGGCGGCGCGACGAACTCTTACCGAACGTTCGTACAGTGAACGGTGCTCCGTCCAAGGAGGACGACACCCCCGATGTTCACCAACACGTTCAAGACCTTCACCCTGTTGGCCGGCCTCGCCGGTCTGGCCGTCGCCGTCGGTGGGCTGCTCGGCGGCAGCACCGGGCTCCTGCTCGGCCTGCTGCTGGGCCTGGCCATCGTCGGCTTCTCGTACTGGCAGAGCGACAAGCTCGCCCTACGGGCGGCACGCGCCCGCGTGGTCACGGCCGCCGAGGCGCCCGAGTTGCACCGGATGGTCAGCGGCCTGGCCCAGCGCGCCGACCTGCCGATGCCCACCGTGGCCATCTCACCGAGCCTGCAGCCCAACGCCTTCGCCACCGGCCGCAACCCCCACCACGCCGTGGTGTGCGTCACCGAGGGGCTGTGGCAGACCATGCCCCGTGACGAGATCGAGGGCGTCCTCGCTCACGAGCTGATGCACGTCCGCCACCGGGACATCCTCATCGGCTCGGTCGCCGCGGCCATCGCCACCGGGATCAGCTTCCTCGCCCAGATGGCGATGTTCTCGGCGATCTTCGGTGGCCGCGACGACGACGACGGCGGCAACGCCTTCGGTGCGCTGCTGGTCGCCCTGCTGGCCCCGATCGCCGCCGGTCTGATGCAGATGGCCGTCAGCCGGTCGCGCGAGTTCGACGCCGACCGCGGGGCCGCCGAGCTCCTCGGCACCGGCGAACCGCTGGCCCGGGCGCTGGCCCGCATCGAGGTCGTCGCCAAGCAGCGGCCGATGCAGGTCAACCCGTCGCAGGCCTATGCGTGGATCCACAACCCACTGGCCGAGGGCGGGCGCCGCCGCGGCGGCCCGGACATGGCCCGGCTGTTCTCGACGCACCCGTCGACCGAGGAGCGCATCCGCCGCTTGCGGTCGATGCACGGCGCCACCGTCTGACGCCGCCAAGACCTGACGCCTGGCCCGCGCGGGCCGATCCCGAGCGCCCCTGGGCGCTCTGCGAGGATGTCCGGATGCTCGGGCCGGGTTCCCCGTGACGCTCGACACGGTCGCCCGCCGACCGCTCACCGCCGCTCCGGCGCTGGCCTCGTCGCTGTTGCCCGCGGCCGTGGCGACCACGCTGGCTGTTCTCGCCATCGGGCTGCGCTGGCGTGGCTCCGACCTGCCGGCGCACTTCTTCCGCGTGGCGATCGTCGAGCGCAACGGCTTCGAGATCTGGAACAACCTGTGGTACGGCGGTCACCACACGCTCGGGTACGGCGTCCTGTTCCCGGTGCTCGGCGCCGCCTTCGGCATCTGGCCGGTGGCCATCGCCAGCGCTGCCGCCTCGGCATACCTGGCCGACGTGCTGATCCGCCAGGGCACCGGCCGCCGGTGCCTGACGGCATCGCTGTGGTTCGCCGCCGGCACCGTGACCAACGTGGCGATCGGCCGGTTGCCGTTCGCCCTCGGCCTGGCGGTCGCCATCGGGGCACTCGTCGCCGCCCAACGGCGGTGGATCGCCCTGACCGGCGTGCTGACGCTGGCGACGGCCGCCGCCAGCCCCGTCGTCGGCGCCTGCCTCGCCCTCGTCTTGCTGGCCTGGGCCTGGGCGTCGGCCGGGCGGCTGCGCCTGCAACTGTTGGCCCTGTCGGCCTTGGCGATCGCTCCGGTGCTGGTGATCGCCGTCGTCTACCCGCAGGGAGGCACGTTCCCGTTCCGCTGGCAGGCCCTCGTGCTGACGCTGATCGTCAGTGCCGCGCTGCTCGCCCTCGTGCCGGCGACCTACCTCGTGGTGCGTCGCTCCACGGCGCTCTACGCCGTCTGCGCAATCCTCGCGTTCGTCGTGCCCACGCCGCTCGGAGCCAATCTGACGCGCTTCGGGATGTACGCCGCCGGGCCCGTCCTGCTGGCCCTGGTGCCGCTCGGCGCCGCCGTGATCGGGCTCGTGCCCCTGCTCTTGTTCTGGCAGTGGTCGCCGGCGGTCGACGCCATCTCACGGGCCGGGAAGGATCCGTCGATCGAGCGCTCGTACTACTCGCCGCTGGTCGCCTTCCTGGCCTCCGTCGGCGCCGAGACGGGACGGGTCGAGGTCGTCCCGACGGCGCGCCACTGGGAGGCGGCGTACGTCGCCGCCCGCTTCCCGATCGCCCGGGGGTGGGAGCGGCAGCTCGACATTCGCTTCAACCCGCTGTTCTACGACGATGAGCTGTCCGCCGCGGCATACCACCGGTGGTTGCTCGAGTCGGGCGTCGAATGGGTTGCCGTGCCTGACGTGGCGCTCGACGACTCGGCCGTCGAGGAGGCTGCCCTGATCGCCAAGGGGATGCCGTTCCTGCACCCGGCCTGGTCGAACAGCGACTGGCACGTGTACCAGGTGATCGACTCCCGGGGCCTCGTCGATGGTCCGGCGGAGGTCCTCGCCGTGGACATCGACAGCGTCACGCTGGATGTCACGGCACCGGGCGATGTCATGGTGCGGCTGCGGGCATCGGCGTTCTGGACGACGGATCCGCCGGTGTGCGTCGAGGCGACCGATGAGGGGTGGATCGTCCTGCGCGACGCCCCCGTCGGCCGCATCGTGGTCGAACTGGACGAGTCGGGCCCACTCACGCCCGTCGACGGCGACCTCTGCGCCGACTTGTGACTCCGGGCACTTGACGCCAAGTATGACGTTTCCGTGACAGACCAACGGGTAATGTCCTGCGCAGCGGGCAGCAGCGTGGAAAGGATTGAGACACGATGAGCAGGAAGCCATTGGTCGCGATCGCCGCAGCCTTGTTGGCGGTCACCGCCTTCGCCGGATGCAGTGATGACGACGACGATGACGACACGCCCACCGACACCGGGGGTGGGGATGTCACGACCCCGCTGGGCACAACCGGCGACACCGAGACGGTGACGACGACCAGCTGACCAGTGCTGTACGACGCCACGGCGCCCGATCCTCCCGGGTCGGGCGACGTGGCGCGTCAGGCCGACCGCGTCGCCGGGGCCAGCCGGCGCACGAGATCCAGACGGCCCTGCCCGAGGTCGACGACCTGGAAGCCGAGGGCGTCGCCCAGCTCGCGCAGGTCCGACCGGCGGTAGCTGGTGCGCAGGACGATGCGGGCCATGCCCGCCCGGTGGGCGCGTGCGACGATCTCCTGGCCCAGCGCCAATGCCACGCCCCGCCCCCGCCAGGATCTGGCGACGGCGACCAACAGTTCCGGGCCGCCCGGTGCGTCGTCGTCGATGCGGGCCAGCCCGACCAGTTCGCCCTCGACGAGAGCGGCGACGCCGATGCCCGGTGCCGGCGCACCGAGGCGCCGGACCAGCGACGCCGCCGGCTTCGGGGCCGCGGAAGCGCGTCGCCCGAAGTAGCGGGTTTCGGCGCGCAGCTCGTCGCAGAACCGGCGCACGGCGCCGTCCAGGCTCGGATGCGCCGGAGCGACCATGACATGGGGGGTACCGAGTTCCATGCCGCGATGCTGCCGAGTCGATGTGTCGGCCACGTTCCGCGTCTGTGAACGCCGCCGGGCCACGCCGTGGCGGTCCTGCGTTCCCCGGCCTCAGCGGAGTCGTTCGATGACGGGCGCGAACTGCTCGGCATCGCGTACGACGACGTAGCCGATGCCCCACCGGTCCTCGGCGCGTCGCAGGTGCTCGGCGATCTCGTCGTAGGTGCCGAGAGCCAGGTACGGCGTCGCCAGCGCATCGGCGACCGTGAGACCTTCGATCCGCGCCGCCAACTCGGCGGCCACGGTCTCCCGGTCGTCGCTGATGTCGACGACCTGCACGAGCACGTTGAGCTCCACATCGCGTCCGGCGGCGGCATCACGGACGAGGGCGACCTCGGTGTCGAGGACCTCCGGCTGGAACCGCACCGTGTGGCGGTGCCCGTCGGGGAGCGTCCGTCCGAGGCCGGTGAACCCGATGATGTCAGCGTGGCGTCCGGCGTGCATGAGCAGGTTGGTGCCGCTCCCGCCGACGAGCAAGGGGACGCGCCGAGCGGGAGTCGCCTGTCCCGTGGAGGCGCCCGCAAGCTCGAAGTGCACTCCGTGGTGGTCGACCGTCGTGCCGTCGAGCAGGGCGCGAACGATCTCGACGAACTCGGCGAGGCGCTCCTTGCGCTGGGCCGCGGGCAGGAACGGCACGCCCATGGCGGCGAACTCGCCAGCCGTGTGCCCGGCGCCCAGACCGAGCTCCACGCGGCCGCCGCTCAGCCGGTCGAGCGTCGCCACGTCGCGGGCGATCATCAGCGGGTGATGCAGCGAGGCGTTGAGCACGAAGGTGCCGACGTGGATCCGCTCGGTGGCCAGCGCCGCCGCGGTGAGGCTCGCCAGCGGGCTCCAGTCGCTGCCGACGTGGTCGGCGACGAGGGCGACGTCGAAGCCGAGCTCCTCCGCCCGGCGCGCATCACGACCGACGGTGGTCGGGTCGTCGGTGCGCAGTTGGAGGCCGAAGCGCACGGGCTCAGATGACGACGACCGTGGTGCCGACCTGGGCGAAGTTCCACAGGAACGCGGCGTCGAGGTTCGCTTGCCGCTGGCAACCGCCGGAGAGGCGGGTGCCCAGCTCGGCTTCGGTCTGGTACGGCGAGCCGTCCGACACGTGGAGGGGGATGGCGTGGAAGCCGATGTGGCCGATATCGGTCTCCTGGTAGCGGATCATCAGCGGCAGGTGGGCCTGGAAGTTCCAGGCGCTGGACATCTCCGACCGGCTGTAGACCTCGTGGAAGCCCGGCTGCTCGTTGCCGTACTTGCTGCCCGAGACGAGCCACGAGCGGATGATCTGACCGTCGTCGTCGACGGCCCACACGCGCTGACCGGCGCGCTCGTACACGACGCGGCGGCCGGCGCCGGAGTCGGGGGGCAACGGCGGGGCGTCGGCACCGGCGGTGGCGACCGAGGACAGCTCGAAGCCCATCAGGTCCACGGCGCCTGGTGGCGGTGGCGGGGTGCGGACGACGAGCTGCTGCTCGTCCGGCCACACGCCGACCGACATCGCCGTCTCCCGTCCGACGACGCCATCGACGAAGAGCTGGCGCTCCTCCTGCAACCTGCGCACCGCGGCGTAGGTGGCCTGGTCGAACTGCCCGGTTGGGGCGCTGTCGAGGTACCCGGCGTTGGTGAGCCCGAGCTGCAGGCAGCGCACGTCCGCGCCGCTGTCGTCGAGTGCCAAGCGGGTGGCCTCGATGACGCAGTCGTCCGCCGTCGGCTCCGCCAGGTCGACGGAGGGCGTCGGAGCGTCCACGGCGGTCGTCGCCGTTGCTACCTGCCCGGCGGCGACGGCGATCGGCGCGCCATTGGCGGCCGCGCCCTCGGGATCGTCACCACGGCCGACCAGCAGGACCGCACCCAGGGCGACGACCGTCGCGGCCACCACGAGCACGGTCAGCCTGGCCTCGTGCACGCGCCGCGCTGTGGGGATGGCTCGCTTGGCTCGCAGCTCGTGAGCGTTCATCTGCCTCGGGGATCACATCGCTCGGGACGGACGGGCCGCGGCCCGACGCCGATACCAGGCCCCAACCGCTCGCTGGCACCGACCCGCAGAACGTATCGGAAACCGCGGCCACCGCGGCGGTTCGCGCGATCACGACGATCGGAGGGAGCCGGTGGCGTCAGTTCCTGGCGGCCACGCTCCACGTGCCGTTCGAGCGGAGCAGTTCCGCCAGGTCGCCGGGGCCCTTGCGCTCCGACGCCAGGGCCAGCTGGGCGCTGATCGCCGAGGCGTACTCCTGACGCTGGATGTCGCGGAACACGCCGAACGGGGTCGGGGAGTGGTCGTCGGTGTTCAGCCGCGACAGGGCGAACGCCAGGCTCGGGTCCTGGCGGGCCGAGTCGTGGACGAGGATCGCCTCCTCGCCCACGTCGGCGACGTCGACGAGGCGGAGCTGACCATCGCTGCCCATCACGACACCTCGCTGGCGTTCGGCGCCGAAGCGGATCGGTTCGCCGTGCACGAGGTCGATCATCATCTCGTCGCGGGCCTGCTTCTTGGTGATCTCGTTGAACTGACCGTCGTTGAACACGTTGCAGTTCTGGTAGATCTCGACGAACGAGGCGCCGCGGTGGTCGTGGGCCGCCCGGAACGTCTCCATCATGTGCTTGCGGTCGAGGTCGTGGGTGCGGGCGACGAAGCTGGCCTCGGCGCCGAGGGCGACGGCGAGCGGGTTGAACGGCGGGTCGACCGAGCCCATCGGCGTCGACTTGGTGACCTTGCCGAGCTCCGACGTGGGCGAGTACTGACCCTTGGTCAGCCCGTAGATGCGGTTGTTGAACAGCAGGATCGTCAGGTTGACGTTGCGCCGCAGGACGTGGATGAGGTGGTTGCCGCCGATCGAGAGCCCGTCACCGTCGCCGGTGATCACCCACACGTCGAGGTCCGGACGGGCGACGGCGATGCCCGTGGCGATGGCCGGTGCCCGCCCGTGGATGGAGTGCATGCCGTAGGTGTTCATGTAGTACGGGAACCGGCTGGAGCAGCCGATCCCGGACACGAACACCGTGTTCTCCGGAGCGACGCCGAGCTCGGGCATCAGTTGCTGGACGGCCTGGAGGATGCCGTAGTCGCCGCATCCCGGGCACCAGCGGACCTCCTGGTCGCTGGCCCAGTCCTTCTTGGTCGTCAGGGGGACGGCCGTGTCGGTCATGGGGAAAGCTCCTCCTGCTCGTCGAGCTGGCGGTCGATGGCTTCCTCGATCTCTCGGGCCGTGAACGGCAGGCCCTGGACCTTGGACAGCGACTGGGCGTCGATCAGGTACTCGGCGCGCACGACGCGGGCCAGCTGGCCCGAGTTGAGCTCCGGGACGAGCACCTTGGGGTAGCGCCGCAGCACCTCGCCGAGGTCCGGCGGCAGCGGGTTGAGGTGGGTGATGTGCACCCAGGCGACCTTGCGCCCGGCGCGCCGGCGGCGCTGCACGGCGGCGTCGATGGCGGCCCACGTCGAACCCCAGCCGAGCACGCACAGCTCGGCGTCCTCGTCGCCCTGCACGACCACCGGTGGGATGTCAGCGGCGACGGCGGCGACCTTGGCCGCCCGCAGATCGACCATCTTCTGGTGGTTCTCCGGGGTGTAGGAGATGTTCCCCGTCCCGTCGCCCTCCTTCTCGATCCCCCCGACGCGGTGCATCAGCTTGGGCGTGCCGGGGATCGCCCACGGACGGGCCAGCGTGTCCGGGTCCCGCAGGTAGGGCCAGAACTCCGGGTTGCCGTCCGCGTCGGTGTGGTTCGGCTCGCTGGCGAAGGGCACCGAGATGTCCGGCAGGTCGGCGACGTCGGGGAGCTGCCACGGCTCCGAGCCGTTGGCCAGGAAGCCGTCCGACAGGAGGATCACCGGGGTGCGGTACTTGACGGCGATGCGCGCCGCCTCGATCGCCGCCTCGAAGCAGTGCACGGGGCTCGACGCGGCGATGACCGGCAAGGGCGCCTCGCCGGAGCGGCCGTACAGCGCGATGTTGAGGTCGGCGGCCTCGGTCTTCGTGGGCAGCCCGGTCGACGGGCCGCCGCGCTGGATGTCGACGATGAGCAGCGGCAGCTCGACGGAGATGGCGAGGGAGATCATCTCGCTCTTCAGCATCACCCCGGGGCCGCTGGTCGTGGTCACGCCGAGGTGGCCGGCGAACGCCGCCCCGAGGGCCATGCCCACGGCAGCGATCTCGTCCTCGGCCTGCACCGTGCGGACGCCGAAGTGCTTGTGCTTGGAGAGCTCGTGGAGGATGTCCGACGCCGGCGTGATCGGGTACGACCCGAGGGTGACCGGCAGCTTGGCCAGCTGACCGGCGGCGACGATGCCCCAGGCGAGCGCCGTGTTCCCCGTGACGCTGGTGTACTCGCCGGCCGGGAGCGTCGCCGGACGCACCTCGAAGCGGTGACCGACGGCCTCCGTCGTCTCGCCGAAGTTGTAGCCGGCCAGGAACGCCGCCCGGTTCGCCGCCAGGACGAGCTCGTTCGTGGCGAAGCGCTTCTCGATCCACCCCAGCGTCGGGTCCGTCGGCCGGGTGTACATCCACGAGACGAGCCCGAGGGCGAAGAAGTTCTTCGACCGTTCGGCGTCGCGTGGTTTCACGCCGAGCGGCGCGGCGACCTCCTTGGTGAGTGACGTCATCGGCACCCGGATCACCCGGTACCCGTCGAGGCTGCCATCGTCGAGCGGATCGAGCACCTTGCCGTCGGGGCCGGTGAAGCCGGCCTTCTCCAGGTTGCGCTCGTCGAAGGCGTCCTCGTTGACGATCAACGTGCCGCCCTGCTCGAGCCGCCCGAGGTCGGCGCGCAGGGCGGCTGGGTTCATCGCCACCAGGACGTTCGGCTCGTCACCCGGCGTGGTGATCGGGTGGTCCGAGATGTGCACCTGGAAGCTGGACACGCCGTGCACCGTGCCGGCGGGGGCGCGGATCTCGGCGGGATACTCGGGCAGGGTCGAGAGATCGTTGCCGTAGGCGGCGCTCACCGAGGTGAACCGGTCACCCGTGAGCTGCATGCCGTCCCCGGAGTCGCCGGCGAACCGAACGACGACCCGATCGAGGATCGTTGCCGTGTCGTGTTCGTCGTGGCCACCATTGACGGTCACCGCTGTCGTCGTGATCTCGCCGCTCCCCGCCGTGTCGACAGTGTCGGTCATGGTTGTCGGGTCGGCGTCGTTGCCTTCCCCCTCCTGTCCTACACGGTACCCCTGCCGATCGCCGATCGGCTGGTTCTGGCAACCGTCCGCAGGTGGCTGGGCGCAACGGCACGGCACACTGTGCGCCGTGCTGTTCGCCGAGCTGGCATCCGCTTCCCAGCGCTTGGCGGCGACGACCAAACGGTCGGAGAAGGCGGCTGTCCTCGTCGACCTGTTGAGGCGCCTCGCTCCCGACGAGATCGACGTGGCGGTCGGGATCCTCACGGGCGCGCCGCGGCAGGGACGCATCGGCGTGGGATGGGCGACGCTGCGCGACGTCCAGGTCGCTCCGGCCCACGAGCCGACCCTGCAGGTCAGGGACGTCGATGCGGCCATCGAGCGACTGGCGTCGATGTCGGGCAGCGGCGTCAACGCGGCGCGCCGGGCCCTGCTGAGCGAGCTCGTCGCTCGAGCCACCGAAGCGGAGCGGCAGCTGCTGTGGGGCGTGCTCGGCGGCGAGCTGCGCCACGGCGCCCTCGACGGCGTGATGGTCGACGCCGTCGCCAAGGCCGCCGGCGTGCCGATCGGTGCCGTGCGCCGCGCCCACATGATGTCGGGGTCGCTCGGGGCGACGGCGACAGCTGCGCTGACGGGTGGCGCGGGCGCGCTCGGCACGGTCGGGATGGTGCCTGGGCGGGCCGTCCAGCCGATGCTCGCCGCGCCGGCACCCGACCTCGCCACCGCCCTCACCGCCACCGGCCTGGCGTCGGTCGAGTGGAAGCTCGACGGCGCGAGGATCCAGGCCCATCGCCGCGACGGCGAGGTGCGCCTGTTCACCCGCAACCTCAACGAGATCACCGACCGGCTCGGCTCGATCGCCGACGTCGTCGCCGGGCTACCCGGCGGCGACCTCGTGCTCGACGGCGAAGCCCTGGGGGTCGACGACGAGGGGCTGCCCCGCCGCTTCCAGGACACGATGGGCGACTTCGGTGCTGACGCGCCGACCGGCCGCGGCCACGGCCTGTCGGCGTACTTCTTCGACGTCCTCCACGCCGGGGGCAGGCCTGTCGTCGACGAGCCGCTCGCCGTGCGCAAGGACATCCTCGCCACGATCGTGCCGCCCGGCGCGCGCCTGCCGTCGATCGTCACCGCCGACCCCGACGAGGCGGCGGCGTTCCTCGACCGCTCCGTCGGCGCCGGCCACGAGGGCGTGATGGTCAAGGCGCTGGAGTCCCGCTACGACGCCGGCCGCCGCGGCGGCGCCTGGCGCAAGATCAAGCCCGTCCACACCCTCGACCTGGTGGTCATCGCGGTCGAGTGGGGACACGGCCGGCGCAATGGTTGGCTCTCCAACCTGCACCTCGGGGCGCGCGGCGACGACGGGGAGTTCGTCATGGTCGGCAAGACGTTCAAGGGGCTCACGGACGAGCTGCTGCGCTGGCAGACGGACGTCCTGCAATCACTCGCCGTGGGCACCGAGTCCGGCCACACCGTCCACGTGCGCCCGGAGCTCGTGGTCGAGATCGCCCTCGACGGGGTCCAGGCGTCGACCCGCTACCCGGGCCGCGTCGCCCTGCGGTTCGCCCGCGTGCGTCGCTATCGCCCCGACAAGTCGGCCGCCGACGCCGACCACATCACCACGGTCCAGGGGATGCTGCGCTGAGCACGCTGATTCGCTCGCTCGAAGACTCGCTCGCTCAGGCGGAGAGGCGTCGAACGACGCGCTCGACCAGACGCGGTCCGTGCCGTCGACGACCAGTTCGACCGTCTCCACCGGGCTGGTCGTGGAGGCCGGCAGGTCGACGATCCATGCCCCGCTCCCCGGCGGCCAGGCCTCCGAATCGCTCGTCGTGCCGTCGGCAAACGTGGTACGGCAGAGGTAGGACACGTCGTCAGGGGCGGTGACGATGGCGACGACCATCACCCGCTTGCCGTCGACGTCGCTGAGCGACACGGTGCCGACGGGGTCACCGCCGTTGGTGAGCTGGAGGGCGGCGACGTCGCCGGCCGTCTGCTCGCTGTCGTCCCGGAGAGCCCACCAGCCGAGCGCCCCGGCGATGACGATGACCAGAGCGGCCGCCGCGGCCGCCAGCCATGGCCGGCGGGTTCGGCGGGCCTTTGGGGCCAGCATGCGTCGCAGGACGTGTTCGTCGAAGCCGAGCTCGGGCTGCACGGCTGGGACGGCCGGCAGCAGGTCGCCGACGATCGCCGCGGCGTCGTCGTAGTCCCGCCGGCACGTCGGGCACCTGAGCACGTGGGCCGCCATCTCGGCGCGCCGGCGACCGTCCACGTCACCGAGGACGAGCGCCACGACGTCGACGTGGTCGCCACCCGAGGGCCAGCGCTCCTCGTCGAACTCCTCAGCCACCTCGCTCCTCCTTCCCGTGTCGTTGGTCGTCCTGCTCCCGGCTCGGTGGTCGAGCGTGGGAGTCCTGGCGCAACCGTCGCAGGCCTGTCCTGATCCGTGTCTTCGCCGTGCCGAGCGGGACGCCGTCGCGGCGCGCGATCTCCTCGGCGGTGCAGCCACCGAACACCGCCAGGACCACCGCCCGCGCCTGCTCGGGTGGCAGCCGTCGCAGTCTGGCCAGGACCCGGCCCGCTTCCACCGCCGTCGTCGCCGATTCGCCGGTGGCGTCGATCGACCCTTCGCCGCCCAGGGTCGCCTGCAGGAGCCGGTCGAGCTCGTCGTCATCGGCGGGCACCGAGCGCCTGGCCCGCACCGCGTCGATGGCCGCGTTGCGGGTGATCGTCAGCAGCCAGGCGGACACCGAGCCGCGGAGGCTGTCGTAGGTCGGCGCAGCCCGCCAGGCCCGCAGGAAGGCGTCCTGGGCGACGTCGTCGGCGAGCGCCGGATCGTGGGTGACGGCCAGCGCCAGACCGAAGACCTTGGCCTGGAACCGGCGGACGAACGCCGTCGCCGCGTCGTCGTCCTCGACTGCGAGGCCAGCGACGAGGGCGTCGTCGGCGAGTTCGGCATGATGCGGAGCTCGCACGTTGGGTACTACGGCGGGAGGTTCGTCAGGGATTGTGTCGGAGTCGCGCAATCCTTCCGGCGATGTCGGTCGTACATGTTGGTGCCGGCGACGTGGCCGGTGTCCTTGCATCAACGTGCCCTCATCGTGACGGAGGCTCCCGTGAAGCTCACATCATCCCGTACGGCCCTGGCGGTTGCGACCGTCTTCCTACTCGGCGTCGCCACCACCGCATGCGGTGATGACGACGACGACGACGCAGATACCACGGCAGCCGGCTCCGCAGCCCCCGCTGCCACCGCTGCCCCGGCCGCCACGCGGCCGACGTCGGCCGACACCGAGGCCACGGAGACCACCGCCGAGGCGACGCGACCACGCCGAGGCGAGCGACACGACCGAGGCCACCGGGGCGACAGACGCAACCACAGCCGGGTCCGCGGCGGCAGGGGAGTCCGTCGTGATGACCGCCGACGGTGACCTCGGGACCTTCCTCGTCGACGGCGAGGGCATGACGCTGTACCTGTTCGTGCCCGACGCCCAGGGTCCGAGCGTCTGCGAGGACCAGTGCCTCGCGGCGTGGCCGGCTCTGGCGGGTCCGGCGACCGCCGGCGAGGGTGCCGACGAGGCGATGCTCGGCACGGCGACCCGTGCCGACGACGGTACCGAGCAGGCCACGTACAACGGCTGGCCCCTCTACTACTACGCCCAGGACGCCGCACCCGGCGACGTCAACGGACAGGGACTCAACGACGTCTGGTGGGTCGTCGATCCCGCAGGAAACGCCATCGGCGCACCGTAGCGACTTGCCCGTCGTCGCACGGTTCCGAGGGGTGCGCCCGCGCGGCGGTTGTTGACGAACGACCGTCGCGCGGGCCGCCCGATAGCGTCGCCGGACGGCATGGCGACGTTGCGCTTCAGCTTCGGCACGATGGGGTCGGGGAAGAGCACCCTCGCCCTGCAGATCCACCACAACCTGTCGACGCGCCACCTCTACGGGTTGCTGCTGACGTCCCTCGACCGGGAGGGCAACCAGGTCACCAGCCGGCTCGGGGTCGCCGCACCGGCGATCGACGTGACGCCGGACCTCGACCTCTACGCGCTCGCCGTCCAGCACTGGCCCATCCACTACCTGGTGTGCGACGAGGCCCAGTTCTTCACGTCCGAGCAGTGCGACCAGCTGGCTCGAGTCGTCGACGAGCTGGAGGTCGAGGTCCATGCCTTCGGGTTGATGACGGACTTCCGGGGTCAGCTGTTCGAGGGCACCAAGCGGTTGCTGGAGATCGCCGACGATCGCCTGCCGCTGCAGGTCGAGGCGCGGTGCTGGTGCGGCGCCCGGGCCACTCACAACGCCCGGGTCGTCAACGGCGAGGTGACCTTCGAGGGCGAGACCGTGGTCGTCGGTGACACCATCGATCCGACGACGCCGCCGTTGTTCGGCGACGTCGTGCGCTACGAGCTGCTGTGCCGGCGCCACTTTCGCGGCGGCGAGCTGGGCGTCTGAGCTCTCGACCGGCGTCGGTAGGCTCGCCCTGGTGCGCCCGTCGGGCGCCCGAAACCGGAGGGGAACCCATGCCCGAAGCCGTCATCGTCGCTACCGCCCGGAGCCCGATCGGGCGCGCCGGGAAGGGCTCGCTGGTGTCGATCCGCCCCGATGACCTGTCGACGCAGATCGTCGGCGCGCTGCTCGATCAGGTGCCGCAGCTGCCGCGCGACCAGATCGAGGACCTCATCATGGGGTGCGGCCAGCCGGCGGGGGAGTCGGGCTTCAACGTCGCCCGTGTCGTCGCCGTGCTCAGCGGCCTCGACGACGTGCCCGGCGTGACCGTCAACCGCTACTGCTCGTCGAGCCTGCAGACGATCCGCATGGCTGCCCACGCCATCAAGGCGGGCGAGGGTGACGTGTTCATCGCCGCCGGCGTCGAGACGGTCAGCCGTTACGGCTCCGGAGCGAGCGACACCGCGCCGAACACGGTCTTCGCCGGGGCCGGCGAGCGCACCGCCGAGCGGGCGCTCGGTGGCGGTCCGGACTGGACCCCGCCGACCGGCCTACCGGACATCTACATCGCCATGGGTCAGACGGCCGAGAACGTCGCCGAGTACGAGCACGTCTCCCGCGAGGAGATGGACGAGTTCGCCAAGCTGTCCCAGGACCGGGCCGTCGCCAGCATCGAGAACGGCTTCTTCAGCGACGAGATCACGCCGGTCACCTTGCCCGACGGCACGGTCGTCGCCAAGGACGACGGTCCGCGGGCCGGCACGACGCTGGAGGCGCCTGGCCCAGTTGAAGCCGGTGTTCCGGCCCGACGGCACGGTGACCGCCGGCAACGCCTGCCCGCTCAACGACGGTGCCGCCGCCGTCCTCGTGATGAGCGACACCAAGGCCCGCGAGCTCGGCCTGACCCCGCTGGCGCGGGTGGTGGCCTCGGGCGTCACCGGGCTGAACCCGGAGATCATGGGCCTCGGGCCGATCGAGGCCAGCCGTCAGGCGCTCGCCCGGGCCGGGATGACGATCGACGACATCGACCTCGTCGAGATCAACGAGGCCTTCGCCGCCCAGGTCATCCCGTCCGCCAAGCACCTCGGCATCGAGTACGACAAGCTGAACGTCCACGGCGGCGCCATCGCGCTCGGCCACCCGTTCGGCATGACCGGCGCCCGGATCATGACCACCCTGATCCACGGCCTGCAGGCTGAGGACAAGACGTTCGGCCTGGAGACGATGTGCGTCGGCGGTGGTCAAGGCATGGCCATGATCATCGAACGTATTGACGCTGACGCTCGGTTCGACGTGTCTCTGGTCCGGATCCACGGCTCGCTCCCGGACGACCAACGATCCGGACCGAAATCAACGCTCAGCTGCCGTTGAGGTGGTGGTAGCGCGACTCGGCGCGCACCAGGACGACGCCGGGCTCGGAGCTCGAGCGCAGGGCGCGCACGACGTACTGCTCGTCGCCGCTGGTGAGGGCTGCGAGGGTCCAGCTGGCGTCGGGATCGGGATGGCCGGCGCCGAGGCTCTCGAGGCTGTCGACGTCGAGGCCGGCGGTTTCCGCCTCGGCCCGCCAGAGGTGGACCAGCCCCTGCCGCAGCTGCGGCTCGTCGATGAGGTCGGGGCCGTCGAGGTGCAGCTCGACGTTGGTGATCGTCACCGGGCGCAGCTGCGAGAGGTCGATCACGTCGCCGCCGAGCTCGCCGTCGAGCATCACCATCACCGGTCCCGTCTCGCTGGCCACCCCGCCGACGAATCCGTAGCGAACCATCGGCAGGCCGTCGTCGGCGGTGGTCTCCCACCGGACCCGGTCACCGAGGCTGAACGTCATGGCCGTGCCGTTACCTCGGCGACGACGGCGTCGGAGAGCTCCGGCCACCGGCGCATCGCCTCGACCGACCAGTCGTCGAACGATCGGTCCGTGAGGGCGACCAGAGCGCACCCAGCCGCCGGATCGACCCACATCATCGTGCCGGCACCTCCGAAATGACCGTACGTGGACGCGCTGTTGACATGGCCGGTCCAGTGCGGTGACTTTTGCCCCCGAAGCTCGAAGCCCAGTCCCCACGGGCACGGATCGAAGCGCCCCACGCCCGGCACGATACCGGCCAGTTCCGGGTACTGCGGCTGGATGGCATCCCGCGCCGTGGCCTCATCGACGAGCGTCGGCCGCTGCACCTCGGCGAGGAAGCGAGCCATGTCCTCCACCGTGGCCCGCGCGCCGTGGGCCGCCGATCCGACCAGCTCGCAGCCGACCATGCCGAGCGGCGCCAGGACGGCGTCGTGCAGGTACTCGGCGAAGGGCATCGCGGCTGCCGCCTCGACGGCCGCGGCGACCATCTCGATGCCCGTGTTGGAGTAGATCCGCCGCCTGGCCGGCCGGAGCCACCGGCTCGGTCCCTTCGAACGGGTACCCCCCGGCGTGGGCGAGCAGGTGGCGCAACGTGCACCCCGGCTGGCCCACGGGATCGTCGAGGCCGATGATGCCCTCCTCGACGGCCACGAGCGTGGCCCAGGCCGCCAGCGGCTTGGTCAGTGAGGCGAGGCGGAACGGGTGGTCGACGGCGCCGTGACGGCCGGCGACCGTTCCCTTCGTTCGTGACGACGGCCACGCCGGCGGTCCGCACCGGCCACGTCGAGACCAGCTCGAGGGCCCGGAGCACGGCGTCAGACAGGGGCGCCGGAGATCAGCTCGGCGACGCGGAACGCCAGGTCGAGGCTCTGGCGAGCGTTCAGCCGGGGGTCGCACATCGTCTCGTAGCGGTGGTCGAGGTCGGTGTCCGAGACGGCGTCGGCACCGCCGAGGCACTCGGTGACGTTCTCACCGGTGAGCTCGACGTGGATTCCGCCTGGCCACGTGCCCTCGGCGCGGTGGGCCCGCACGAACCCGGCGATCTCGGCGACGATGTCGTCGAAGTGCCGGGTCTTGCGGCCATTGGGCGCGCTGAAGGTGTTGCCGTGCATCGGGTCGCAGGCCCACACGACGGGGTGCCCGGCGTCGGCGATGGCCCGCAGCAGCGGTCGCAGCCGGACCTCGACCCGCTCGGCGCCCATGCGGCTGATCAGCGTCAGCCGCCCGGGCACCCGCTCGGGATTCAACGCCGTGCACAGGGCGACCAGCTCGTCGGGTTCGACGGTCGGCCCGACCTTGCAGCCGATCGGGTTGCCGACGCCACGCAGGAACTCGACGTGGGCACCGCCGATGTCGCGCGTGCGCTCGCCGATCCACAGCATGTGCGCCGAGCAGTCGTACCAGTCGCCGGTCAGGGAGTCCTGCCGGGTCAACGCCTCCTCGTAGCCGAGGATCAAGGCCTCGTGGCTGGTGTAGACGTCGACCTCGCGGAGGTTCGGGTTGGATGTCGTGTCGACGCCGCACGCCCGCATGAAGTGCAGCGCCCGGTCGATCTCGGCCGCCAGCTGCTCGTACCGGCGACCCTCCGGGCTGGAGGCGACGAACTCCTGGTTCCAGGCGTGGACCCGGGTGAGGTCGGCGAATCCGCCCTTGGTGAACGCCCGGACGAGGTTCAGCGTCGACGCCGACTGGTGGTACGCCTGCACGAGGCGCTCGGGATCGGGCACCCGCGCCGTCCCCTCGAACAGCGCGCCGTTGACGATGTGGCCGCGGAACGACGGCAGCTCGACGTCGCCGATGCGTTCCGTGGCGCTGGAGCGGGGCTTGGCGAACTGCCCGGCGATGCGCCCGACCTTGACCACCGGAACGCCCATCGAGTACGTCAGCACGACGGCCATCTGCAGGATGACGCGCAGCTTCTCCCGGATGTTGTCGGCGGAGAAGTCGTCGAAGGACTCGGCGCAGTCACCGGCTTGGAGGAGGAAGGCGTCGCCGGCGGCGACCTGGGCCAGCGACGCTTGCAGCGAGCGTGACTCGCCGGCGAACACCAGGGGCGGGTAGGCGGCGATCGTCTTCAGCGCTCGTTGCAGCCCGGCCTCGTCGGGCCAGTCGGGTTGCTGGCCGGCCGGCTGGTGCTGCCAGGACGTCGGCGTCCACGTCCCCGACGACGGCGTGCTCATAGGTCCCGCAGCCTACTGGGGACATCGGTCCTGGAACGGGGCCCGATTCCCGGTCGGTCGGGATCAGACGGAGAGGATCCGTTCGGCGTCGTCGCGCAGGCCGACGACGGCCCGGCTGACGAGGCGACGGGCGGCTTCGGCGGTGACGCCGAGGCGCTCGCCGACCTCACGGAAGCTCTTGCGCTCGCCGTCGAGCAGGCCGAAGCGGGCCTCGACGGCGTAGCGGGCCCGGGTGTCGAGCGTGGCGAGCAACTCGTCGAGCAGCTCGCTGTCGACCATCGTCATCACGTGGTCCTCCGGCGTGCCTTCGCCGTTGGCCATCAGATCGCCCAGCGTGGCGTCGCCGTCGTCGCCGACGGTCTTGTCGAGCGACACCGGCGTGGTGAGTCGGTGCAGCTCGGCGTTCGTCTGGTCGAGGGTCTCGCCGTCGCCCGAGGCCTGGCGGAGGGCGGCGCGCAGGCTGGCCGAGCGGTCGCCCGGGATGCGGATCAGGCTGGCCTTCTGGTCGAGGGCCCGGCCGATCGCCTGGCGGATCCAGAACGTGGCGTACGTCGAGAACTTGAAGCCCCGGCGCCAGTCGAACTTGTCGACGGCGTGCTCGAGGCCGAGGTTGCCCTCCTGGATGAGGTCGAGGAGGTCCATGCCCTGGGGCAGCGGATAGCGCCGGGCGATGCTCACCACGAGACGGAGGTTCGAGCGGATGAAACGATCCTTGGCGTCGGCCGCGGCGGCGACGGCATGCTTGAGAGCCACCGCCCGCTGGCCGTTCTGGAGCTTCTCGGCAGCTTCACGACCTGCTTCGATGACGCGCGAGAGCTCCCGCTCATCCTCGGCGGTGAGCAGGGGGACCTTGCCGATGTCGTTCAGGTACAGGCCGATGGAGTCGTTCATTGTGGGTAGTACAACCGTTCGTCAACAAGGGGATTCCGGACCCGCGCTGTGGCAAGCGACACAGGCGCTCTGTACGCGCGACGACCGTTCGTGGAGAGAAACACGCAGCTGGGCGCAGGTTCGATGAAGGGGGAGATTCCAGAGTACCAGCCGTGTCAAGCGGGGACGGGTCGCGGACCCCGGTTCCGGCGCCACGCCACGTAGACTCCGCCGTCGTGCCGCTGCGGGCAGTCCCGACACTCGATCCGACGACCGAGACCCCGCCCCCGGCCACCGGGCGTCGCGTCGGGTTGTTCGGCGGCACGTTCGATCCGCCGCACGTCGGGCATCTGGTGACCGCTGTCAACGTACGCCATGCCCTCGACCTCGACGTCGTCATGCTGATGGTCGCCAACGTGCCCTGGCAGAAGGAGGCCAGCCGGGCGATCACCGCGGCCGCCGATCGCCTGGCCATGGTCGACGCGGCCGTCGCCGACGTCCCCGGGCTGGAGGCGGGGCGCCTGGAGATCGAGCTCGGCGGGCCGAGCTACACGGCCGACACGCTGGCCGCCCTCGGGACGACCGAACCCGGCGTCGTGCTGTTCACGATCGTCGGCGACGACGCCGCGGCCGGCTTGACCACGTGGGAGCGCTACGAAGAAGTGGTCACCCGGTCACGCCTGGTCGTCGTCGACCGCCCGGGCGAGCCGGTGCGACTCCCCGGCGAGGTCCCGTGGATCCACGTCGAGGTACCCCGCCTCGAGGTGTCGAGCACGGACTTGCGGGCCCGCTTCACCGACGGGCGTCCGCTCGACTATCTCGTCACCGACCCCGTGCTGCAGGTCATCGAGGAGCGGGGCCTCTACGGGAGGGTGGGGTGACGGCCCTCCCCGGCCGTCGCCGCCGCAGCACGCTCATCGCCGCCGGTGCCGCTGTCGCCGCGGCGGTCGTAGCGATCGGGCTGGGGGCGCTCGGTGCGGTGACGTTGTACAACTCGACGGAGGGGGCCGATGCCGCGTCCGGACTCCCGGAGCTGGTGTTCCCGGCGACGCCGACGGGCCTCGTGGCCGCTGTCGACGAGGGCGGAGATCTGGCTTCGATGGCGGTGCTCGTCGTCCAGCCATCAGGTGCAGGAGGCAGCGTGATCCCGGTGCCGGTCAACGCCGACACGAGCACCGGCGAGGGCGACGAGCGGTTGCCGATCGCCGCGACGGTGGCCGGCGGGGACGTGGAGTCGGTGAGAGCGGAAGCCGAAGCCCTGCTCGGCCTGACGCTCGACGAGGTGGAGGTCGTCGATGCCGAGCGGCTGACGGCGATCCTCGAGCCGCTCGGCACGCTCGAGGTCGAGCTGCCCGCCGACGTCACCGACGCCGATGGCGACGTCATCGCCGAGGCGGGGGTCCAGTCGCTGGATGCCGCCGAAGCGGCGGCCGTGCTGACGGCGCGCGACCCGGGACGGCCGGCCATCGACCAGTACCCAGCGGCCGAAGCCGTCTGGGCGGCGGCCGCCGCGGCGATCGGCGACGGCGTCTCCGGCAACGGAACGACGGCGACCACGGAGGTGCCCGCGGGCGGGGTGGCTCGCTGGACGGCATCCTCGACGCCCTGGCGGCCGGCTCCGTCGGCGAGCGGGGGTTGCGGACCGTCGCGGTCGACGCTGCCCAGAACCCGGGAGGAGTCGACGTCGTCCTCCTCGACCCGTCGGAGCTGGCGCTCCTGTTCGGGCAGATCGCTCCCGGCAAGATGGCGGCACCGAACCCGGCGCTGTCCGTGCGCATCGAGGCGACGTTCACCGACGACCAGCTGGCCGCGTCGGGCATGACGAACAGCGACGTCGCCTATGCCGCCGTGTCGCAGGTGCTGTTCGTCGGGGGCAACGTCCTGTCGGTGGACACCACCCCCGCGGCCGAGCCGGTCTCGGACGTCACCGTCATCGAAGTGGCCGATGAGACGCTGATGGCCGGCACCGACGGCGCCGAGGTCCTGTTCGGCCCGATCGATGTCGGCGTCGGCGAGAGCCGGATCGTCGGCGTCGACGCCACGATCCGCCTCGGCACGGACTACCTCGAGCTGATCGCCGAGGACGGACCCCCGATGCCCACCGTGCCGACCACCGACGAGCTGGCGGGCGCGCCGACAACGACCGAGCCGGAGGGCGCCGATGACTGACGTCGACGACGCCCTGACGGTGGCCACGGTGGCCGCCCGGGCCGCCGACGAGAAGCAGGGCCGCAACATCGTCGTCCTCGACGTCGCGGCGATCCTGGCCATCGCCGAGCTGTTCGTGGTCCTGGAGGCGCCCAACCGCCGGCTGGTGCGCACGCTGGTCGACGAGATCGAGCAGGCGGTGCGGGAAGCGACCGGCCGGTTGCCGCGCCGCGTCGAGGGTGTCCGCGAGCAGCAGTGGGTGTTGCTCGACTACGGCGACGTCGTCGTCCACGTCTTCCTCGATGAGATCCGCCGCTTCTACGAGATCGAGCGGCTGTACCGCGACGCCCCGACCGTCGGGTGGGCCGCCGATCCGCCGGTTTGATCGGCTCCGGCCGATTGGTATCGTTCCTCGACCGTCGGGGCTGTAGCTCAGTTGGTAGAGCGCTTCCATGGCATGGAAGAGGTCAGGGGTTCGATTCCCCTCAGCTCCACTTCTACCAGGGACTGAGTCCGGTTGGATTCCGGGTTCGCCGGGTTGGATTCGTCTCCTGAGGACCAACGCCTCGACAGCCGCAGATCTCTGACTAAGGTCAGCGAAATGGACGAGATGGTTGCCGCGGTGCGGTCGTTCAACCGGGTGGTCACCGAGCGGGTCGGCGCCCTTCAGGACCACTACCTCGCCCGCGACCGGCCGCTCGGCGAAGCCCGAGTGTTGTGGGAGATCGGCGGGGATGGCTGCGAAGTGCGCGCGCTACGTGCCCAGCTCGGGCTCGACTCGGGTTACCTCAGCCGGCTCCTTCGATCGCTCGAGACCGCCCGACTCGTCACCGTCGGTCCCAGCGACAGCGACGGGCGCGTCCGCGCCGCCCACCTGACGGACAGAGGTCGCGCCGAGCGGGATCTGCTCGATCGACGAAGCGACGACCTCGCCCGCTCGATTCTCGCCCCGCTCACCGACACCCAGCGGACCCGCCTTGTCACCGCCATGGCCGAAGTCGAGCGACTGTTGACCGCCGCGCTGATCGACGTCGCGGTCGTCGACCCCGTCGACCCCATGGCGACTCACTGCCTCCGCCACTACTTCGCCGAGCTCGACGACCGCTTCCACAGCGGCTTCGCACCAGACGTCAGCCTCCCCGCCGACCCCGCCGAGCTGCGCCTCCCCGCAGGACTGTTCCTGCTCGCAACCATTCGTGGCCAGCCGATCGGCTGCGGCGCCTTGAAGTTCCACGGCGACCAGCCGACCGAGCTGAAGCGGATGTGGGTCGCACCGACCGCTCGCGGACTCGGGGTGGGCCGCCGGCTGCTCACCGAACTCGAACGGCGAGCCGTCGAGCACGGCGTCCGCACGATCCGCCTCGAGACCAACAACTCGCTCATCGAGGCCATCTCCATGTATCGCTCCGCGGGCTACCGAGAAGTCGCCGCCTTCAACGACGAGGCGTACGCCGATCATTGGTTCGAGAAGCAACTCGCTCGCAGCTGAGCCCGCGGCGGGCGGACCCGCGGTGCCCGATCAATCGTCGGCTACTTCACCTCTTTCGAAGGGCTCAGGTGCGACGCGTCGTGCGCCGGCCGTTGGCCGCTGACCATCGGTCGACCACGAGCTGCCCACCGTCGGCCGAGATGACCGCGAGCGCGTCGATGTCGATCGTGAACAGATCCCAGTCCTCTGGTGGCTCGAGGACAGGATTGCTCGGACGCGATCGGCGAGGTCCGGCTCGACGCGCTCGACATCGGCAAAGCTGGCCATCAGCCCAGTCTGGCGGTCGGCCAGTGGCCCGTCGGGCAGGCCGCTCGTCGCGAATCAGAACCGTCAAGCACGACGCCGCGGCAGCCGCAACACTCAGCGTGTGCTCGGGGTGGGCGCCGCCCGACCCGGCAAGGTGCCGTCGATGAAGCTTGGGTTGAGGTCGTGGATGGACCCGACGCCGAGCAGCCGCAGCGTCCGCACGAGCTCTTGGTGCAAGAGCTGGAGCATGCGCGTGACGCCGGCCTCGCCGCCGAGCGCCAGCCCGTAGACGGACATGCGGCCGATCAGCACCGCGTCGGCGCCCAGGGCGACCGCCCGTGCGACGTCGTTGGCCCGGCGCACCCCAGAATCGAGCAGGATCGTCGTGTCCCCGCCGACCTCGGCGGCGATCTCGGGCAGGACGTCGATCGTCGCCGGCGCGCCCTCGAGCTGACGGCCGCCGTGGTTCGAGATGACGATGCCGTCGGCGCCTGCGTCGACGGCGCGGCGTGCGTCTTCGGCGCCCATGACGCCCTTGACGACCATCGGCCCCTCCCAATTGGCCCGGACCCACTCGATGTCATCCCACGTCGGTGAGTGGGAGAGGTCCGTGCGGCCCATCGCCGAGATCGGCAGCGCCTCGCCGCCGTCGACGGGCAGCGTGTTGGAGATCTCGAAGGGCATGCCGTCGCGCCAGTACTTGTACAGCCAGCGCGGACGAGTGATGACCTGCGGCGCCAGCTTGGCCATGTTCTTCAGGTCGAGGCGCATGTTGTACGAGAAGCCGTTCTTGTAGTCCCTCTCGCGGTACCCGACCATGGCGCTGTCGACAGTCACGACGATGGCACCGAACCCAGCCGCCTGCGCACGGTGGACGAGCGACTCCATCAGTGGGCGCGACCCCAGCCGATAGAGCTGGAACCACTTCGGCCCAGGGTGCGAAGCGGCGATCTCCTCGAGCGGGAACCCAGAGACCGCGCTGGTGATGTGGCAGATGCCGAAGTTCGCCGCCGCCTTGACGAGACCGATGTCGCCCTCGGGGTGCACGAGGCGCATGCCGCCACACGGCGCAGTCATCACCGGCATGGCGAGCTTGGTGCCGAGGACTTCGGTGGCCGTGTCGATCTGCTCGTGGTAGATCGCCTGCTTCGGGCGCCACACGAGTTCCTCGAAGGCCTCAACGTTGCGGCGCATCGTGTACTCGCCCTCGGAGCCGCCGTCGATGTAGTCGAACAGGCCACGGGGCAGCGCGTACCGGGCCTTCGCGCGAGCGTCCTCGTAGCTCGAGATCCGCTCGAGCTTCGTCCGGACCAGGCAGGTTGACCAGTTCATTCCCGAGTAACGATGTCACGGACCGCCGACCGACAGCGCCCATGCGGTGTGCGTAGCTCCCATCGCGGGCGATCCCCTGCTCGGTGCAGAGCGAGTGGTCGCCGGTTGCGGCGGAGACGGCGACTCTCCATTGCTTTCCAACGCTCGCGGATTTATCATTTGGTTAACGGGACGATGAAGGGCGAGCTCGAATGGCGATCGAGCAGACAAGACGCGTGTACCGCGCGTACGTTCGAAACCGTGTGACGTGCACCTCGGGTGACCCCGCGACCGTCCCCATCCGGGCGGGCCCGAGTGAGGGAGCGATCACATGGATGACAGAATTCTGTCGATGACGATGCCGTTCCGCGCCGTACGTTCCTGAAACTCGGTGCGACCGGGGGCGCGATCCTTGCGCTCGGCACTGCCGGGTCGGCGCTGGTGCCTGATCTTCGTCGCCGGGGCCTGCTCTCCCTCGACGGTGTGTTCGACGCGGCGTCGATGGCGTTCGCTGACTCGATCTACATCGAGGTATTCCCCACGAGCCCGCTGATCCTGTCGCCGTTCCGGACTTGCTGCCGATCCCCAAGGCCATGGCCCCGGTCCCGGTGTCGGTGTTCTCGAACTGGCCGAGCCCGCCGGGGCCGGGGATCGGTCAGCAGACCAACGCCGACCCGACCGAGCGCCACCAGATCTGGACGAGCGACATCGGGTTCCCTGACCCCCTCGTGTACCTGATCAAGGTGGAGGTCGACACGCATTCGTTCACGTCGTCGCAGGTGCTGCCGATCAACTCGCTCGGGCAGCCGACGAAGTCGTTCGACGCGAACGGCAAGCACGTACCCGGCAGGCACGGTGCGGACGCTGCCGCCGAGCACGATCTACGGGTTCAACGGCACGTTTCCCGGTCCGATGATCAATGCCGACTACGGCCGCCCGGCGCTGGTGCGCTTCGAGAACCACCTCGACGAGAACCCCTTCAACCTTGACCGGCAGGACTTCGGATCACCCGACCTCGTCGTTCCTGACCCACCTGCACAACGGGCACACGGCCCCGGAGAGCGACGGCAACCCGCACTACTCGATGATCGACGGGCCGCGCCGCGAGGGGTACCGGCCGGGGCTGTTTGTCGACAACCTCTATCTGAACTGGCCCGCCGGTGGGGACGACCGGGAGAAGCAGAGCTTCTTCTGGTTCCACGACCACACGATGGACCACACCGGGTGCCAACGTCTACAAGGGCCTGGTCGGGCTGTACCCGATCTACGACCCCGTCGCCGACACCGGCGACGAGACGCAAGGGTTCCGCCTGCCCGGGGTGCGGACGAACAACCCCGACGGCTCGTTCGACGTCGACTACGACATCCCGCTGGCGATCTACGACTGCCGTCTCGACGACGGGGTGACGACCCACAAGGACATCCACGACGAGTTGGGGGAGTTCCCGGACGCCAGGAACCCCCGCACGCACCCCGAGTGGTGGGGCAAGACGTTCTACAAGCACTTCCCCAACCACGGCTTCGTCGGCGACATCTTCACCGTCAACGGCGTCGCCAATCCGGTGCTGGAGGTCAAGCGACGCAAGTACCGCTTCCGCTTCCTCGACGCCTCGGTTGCCCGGATCTACGAGTTCAAGCTGATGAGCTCGACCCAAGGCCCGAAGTCGGCGGCGTCGCTCGGCCTGACGGGCAAGGAGCTGCAGGGCCAGTACCGCATCCCCGACGGGCAGCAGTGCATGAAGTTCACGCAGATCGCCACCGACGGCGGGCTGATCCCGTTCCCGTTCGAGCGGGACTCGTTCGAGCTGTGGCCGGCCAAGCGCCGCGAGTTCATCGTCGACTTCACGAGGTACCAGGACGGCACGCCGACCACCAAGGGCGACGAGATCTACCTGACCAACGTGATGAAGATGCCCGACGGGCGCATGTGGCTCAACTCGTCACGGTTCCTCCCCGACCCGAACTACAAGGTCCCGGTCCTCAAGTTCGTCATCGGCGACGACGCTCCCGACAACAGCGTCGTCCCGCAGGCGCTGCGCCCGCTGCCCGCCGTGCCGAGCAACTGGAAGACGCTGCTCGCCAACCGCTCGATCTTCGAGGTGCATCGGGGCAGTGCCGGCGGCGAGATCGAGTGGCTGATCAACGACGAGGCGTTCGACCCATTCCAGGTCGGGGCGAGCCTGCGGAACCCTGCGGGAAAGACACCGTTGGCCCAGCAGAAGGTCGGGAGCTTCAATCTCTGGGAGCTCCGCAACGGCGGCGGCGGGTGGGTCCACCCCATGCACCTGCACATGGAGGAGCACCGCACGCTGATGCGCAACGGCAAGGTCGTGCCCCCTGCCGACGCCGGACACCCGGACGACGTGTCGAAGGAAGACACCACGGCGTTGGACCCCGGTGAGTCGGTGATCGTCGGGCGGTTCTTCCGCGACTTCGTCGGTCCGTACGTCGCGCACTGCCACAACCTGGCGCACGAGGACCACGCCATGATGTTCGGCTGGGAGGTCGTGCCGTAGCCGGGGCCACGGCGATGGAGGGGAGGCGCAATCAGCCGGGGCTGACCGAGAATTCGTTGCCGTCGGGATCGGCCAGCTCGACGCCGCCGTCCCGGTCGCCGAGCTCGGTCGCACCGAGCGCGACCAGTCGCTCCACCTCCGCAGCGATGTTCGGCGCAGCGAGGTCGAGGCGCTGCCGGTTCCTCCCATTCTTGGGGGCCACGGGCGAACCGCCCCACGAGACCTTGGTGCCGCCGCGCGGCGACTGGACGGCGGTCTCCTCGTTCTGGTCCCAGACGAGCGGCCAACCGAGTGCGTCGCGCCAGAAGAGGCCGACCTCCCGGGTGCCGTCGCACGCGATCTCGCCGAGGAAGCCGCAGCCGGCGAGGAAGTTGTTCCCCGGCCCGATCACGCAGAACTCGTTGCCGTCGGGATCGGCCAGGACGACGTGGTCCTCCTCCGGGAGCTGCCCCACGTCGAGGTGGCGGCCGCCGAGCCCCAACGCCGTCTCGACCGTGCGCTGTTGGTCGTCGAGGGTGGAACTGGTCAGGTGGAGGTGCAGACGGTTCTGACCGGACTTCTCCGTAGCGGCCGCGACGAACCGTAGCCCGACCTGCGTGTCGTCACCCGGCAACAGAGCGCCGCTGGCCTCGGCGACGATCTCTCGGCCGAGCACGCCGGCCCAGAACGCCGCCGCCGGGCCGGCCGGGTCGTGGGAGTCGAAGGTCACCGCCACCAGTCGCAAGGGCATGCCCGCAACGCTATGGCCAGGGCCCGCCTGCACCACGTTGATCGTCACGGCGAACGATCAGTGCCCGCCTCCGCGAGGACGAGGTGACCGACCGCCGTGTTGCTGGCCGGGACGTGGTAGAAGCGATGCTCGACCGTCGGCCTCGGCCCGCCCGCCAAGTCGGACATCGCGCCGCGAGCGACCAACCACATCACGAGTTCGATCCCCTCGGTACCTGCCTCACGGAGGTACTCGATGTGTGGCTTCGCGGCGGCCGTCTCGGGATCGGCGACGATCTCGTCGAGGAACGCCTGGTCGAACGTCGAGTTGATCAGTCCGGCACGCGGCCCTTGGAGTTGATGGCTCATGCCTCCGGTCCCCCAGATCTGCACGTCCAGCGGCTCGTCGTACGCCTCGACCGCCGTGCGAATCGCCTTGCCGAGGTCGAGGCAGCGTTTCCCCGACGGCACCGGGTACTGCACCACGTTGACGGCGAACGGGATCACCGGACACGGCCAGGCATCCGGTTGGCCGAACATCAGTGACAACGGGACGGTGAGACCGTGGTCGACGTCCATCCGGTTGACGATGGTCAGATCGAAGTCCTGCTGGATGACCATGTGGGCGATGTGCGACGCGAGGTCCGGATGGCCGACCACGTCCGGAACCGGACGCCGACCCCATCCCTCGTCGGCGACGGCGAACGAATCTGCCGTCCCGATGGCGAAGGTCGGGATCATGTCGAGGCTGAAGGCGGTGGCGTGGTCGTTGAAGACCAGGAAGACGACATCAGGCGTGTGGTCCCGCATCCAGGCCTGTGACGGTTCGTACCCCGCGAAGAGCGGCTGCCAGTACGGCTCGGCGGTCTTGCCCAGATCGAGCGCTGCGCCGATGGCCGGTACGTGGGAGGTGTAGATCGACGACGTGATCCGGGCCATCAGGGCTCGTCGCGCTCGCCGACGAACCGGTTGCCCTCGATCGGACGGCCTCCGGCGACCATCATCGCCCCGTACTCCTCCTCGGTCATACCGGTCATCGAGCCGGCGATCTCCTGGAAGCTCTTGCCGTCGGTGGTGCCGAGCTTGCCGAGGAAGAAGATGTTGCCGCCGAGGGCGATCATCCGGTTCATGTCGCGGTCCAGCACGGCTTGCTTCTGGTCCTCGGTCATCTCCCAGGCGTCGAGATAGGCCCGCTCGTCAGCCTTGAACCGGTCCCGGTTCTCGGCCTTCATGAGCGACATGCAGAACTGGTTCAGCCAGTAGCCCTTCCGGGACTGTGCCGCGTCGAAGACGGTCGTACCAGGGATGCTCTCGTACGGTTTGTCGATCGCCACTCGTCCTCCAACGGGTCCGCGAAGATTGTAGACAATCCGTGTCGGGGGTCTTCGGTTGCGCCGTCAATCGGCAAGTCCGAGACCCCATCCACCGTCGATGACGATCTGCTGACCTGTCACGTAGGCCGACGCCGGTGAGGCCAGGAAGAGCGCCAGACCCTTGATGTCGTCCGGGAAGCCCACGCGGTGCATCGGGATGTCCTTGGCCACCGCGGCCTGCACGGCCGACGCCTTCGCGTGGCCGCCGCCGATGTTGGTCACGAAGAAGCCCGGCGCGATGGCATTGACGGTGACGCCGTACGCCGCGAGCTCGAGCGCGACGTTGCGCGCCAGGTGGGCGCAACCCGCCTTCGCCGCCATGTACGCCGCACCGATGACCGCTTCGTTCTTGAGCGCCGCCAGCGACGTGGTGACGATGATCCGGCCCGATCGCTGTGGTCGGAGGTACCGCGTCGCGGACCTGATCGTCGCGAACACGCCGTTGAGGTTGACGTCGATGACACGGTTCCACCGTTCGTCGGTGTAGGACTCGATCGCCCCTTCATCGTTACGTGGCCTGTCGGCGCCCGCCCACGAGCTGACGAAGCCAGGGCCGGAGTCGATACCGGCATTGGCGAACACCACGTCGAGACGTCCGTGCGCGGCGACTGCGGCGTCGAACGCGGCATCCAGACGGGCATGATCCGTGACGTCGACGACCTCACCACGCACGTCGTGGCCCGCGTCGGTCAGGCGGGCGACCTCGGTGTCGATCGACGCTCCGTCGACGTCGAGGATCGTCACGGACGCGCCGTTCTCGGCGAGGGCCTCGACGAAGCCCAAACCGATCCCGCTCGCGCCTCCCGTGACGACGACGCCGTAGCCCTCGACGCTGAACAGTTCTCCGATCCTCATCCCGCTGCTCCGACGATCTGCCATCGCTTGACACCGTGCGTGTGGCGCACGATAGTGCGGTCGGCGAACACCACGACGACGATCGTCGCCTCGGGGACCGTGGATGGCGGGGAGGACGGCGCAGAGCAGAGGGAACGGGCATCATGCGCGCTGTTCGATACCACGGCAACCGCGACGTCCGCATCGACGACATCGACGAACCCGAGTGCCGGGCTGGATTCGTCAAGATCGCTCCGGAATGGTGCGGCATCTGCGGGAGCGACATCCACGAGTACCTCGTCGGCCCAGAGACGATCCCCTCACCTGGTGCACCGCATCCGATCACGGGTGAATCGCTGCCCATCGTGCTCGGGCATGAGTACGCCGGCACCGTGGTCGAGGTCGGCGAAGGTGTCGACGGTGTCCAGGTCGGCGACACCGTCGCGGTCGAACCGATCATCCGCGACAACACGTGTCCGACGTGCTCGGAGGGGCGCTACAACCTGTGCCCACAGATCGGCTTCAACGGGATCAGCGGGTACGGCGGTGGTCTGGCCGAGCTCTCGGTCGTGCCGAGCTACATGATCCACGTGTTGCCGCCGAACGTACCCACCGACATCGCGGCGGTGATCGAGCCGCTGGCGGTCGGGTGGCACGCGGCCAAGCTGGCGGGAGTCACCGGTGGCGAGTCGGTGCTCATCGTCGGAGCGGGGCCGATCGGACTCGTGACGTTGCTGTCGTCGCAGGCCATGGGCGCCGGGAAGACCGTGGTCGTCGAGCTGACGACGGCACGCCAGCGCAAGGCGGCCGAGTTGGGCGCCGACCTCGTGCTCGACCCCACCACCGACGACATCGCCGCCGTCCTCGCCGACGAGTTCGGACGAGGGGTCGACATCGCCTTCGATGCCGGCGGCAACTCGAAGACGATCGAGCTCGCCCTCGCGTCGGTGCGACCACGAGGACGGGTGATCAACATCGCCCTGTGGGAACACCCGGTCGAGTTCGACATGTTCTCGATGCTGTTCAAGGAATCGACCCTGACCGCCAGCTGCGCCTATTGCAACGACCACGCCGAGGTGATCGAGGCCATCGCGACCGGGCGCATCGACGTCGCGCCGCTCATCACCGGTCGCATCTCGTTCGAGGAGATCGTCAGCGGCGGCATCGAGGAGCTGGTCAACAACCGCGACGCGCACGTGAAGATCCTCGTGCACCCCTGAGCACCTGGGCCTGATCGCGTGGACTCGAGTCGAAGGCATCTCCTGGCGCTGCCAGGTCTGTTGTGTGATGACGTCATCTGGCGGCCGCAAGCGGACGGACTCGGCGACATCGCCGATGTCACGATCGCCGACTTCTCACAACTCGACGACCTGACGGCGATGGCGTGCGCCGCGCTGGAGCTGGTCGATCGCCCCGTCGATGTCGTCGGCCACTCGATGGGTGGCCGAGTCGCATTCGAGGTGTGGCGTCTGGCGCCCGAACGGGTTCGAACACTCGTGCTCCTCGACACGGGAGCCCACCCCGCCGGCCCGGACGAGCCCGCCACTCGGCAACCGCTGCTCGATGTCGCCGCGCAGGGCATGCGCGCGCTCGCCGAGGCCTGGCTCCCGCCGATGGTCCATCCCGATCGCCGCGACGATTCGGCGTTCATGGCTCCCCTGGTCGACATGGTGATGCGGGCGAGTCCCGAGCAACACGCTCGGCAGATCCGAGCGCTGTTGAACCGGCCCGACGCCACCGCGCTGCTCGGCACCATCACCGTGCCGACGCTCGTGATCGTCGGGCGACAGGACGAGTGGAGCCCGGTCGCCCAACACGAGGCCATCGCCGCCTCCATCGCCACGGCGCGTCTCGAAGTCGTCGACGACTCGGGGCACATGGTGACGCTCGAGCGACCCGATGAGGTCACCGCGCTGCTGCGCCACTGGCTGCTCGCCACGTGGCCATCAGATTGTTGACAATCGTCGCCACGCCGTCAGAATGGGCCGATGACCGCGATCCGCTGCATGGTGATGCGGGGAGGCACGTCGAAGGGGGCGTTCTTCGTCGCCGACGACCTCCCGGCCGATGCCGCCGAACGGGACCGCTTGCTCCTGGGTGTGATGGGCTCGCCCGATCCCCGCCAGATCGACGGCATCGGCGGCGCCAACCCACTCACCAGCAAGGTCGCCGTCGTCAGCGCCAGTCGACGCGACGACGCCGACATCGACTACCTGTTCCTCCAGGTCAGCGTGGATCAGGCGCTGGTCAGCGACCGTCAGAACTGCGGCAACCTCCTCGCCGCCACCGCCCCCTTCGCCGTGGAGCGCGGCATCGTCGACGTCGACCCGACCGCGACGACGGCAACCGTACGGGTGTACATGGTGAACACCGATTCGATCGCCGACTCGACGTTCGAGGTGCGCGACGGAATGCCCGTGTATCGGGGCACCGCATCGATCGACGGGGTACCCGGCACCGCCGCGCCCATCCGGATCGACTTCGACGGCATCGCGGGCGGGTCGTGCGGCGCGCTGCTCCCCACTGGTCACGCCGTGGACACCATCGACGGTGTCGAGCTCACGATGATCGACAACGGCATGCCGGTCGTGGTGATGCGGGCGACCGACCTCGGCATCACCGGCGCCGAGTCGCCGGCCGAGCTCGACGCCGACGACGCGTTGCGAGCGAGGCTCGAGTCGATCCGTCTCCAGGCCGGCCCGCTGATGCACCTCGGAGACGTCTCCGAGACGACCGTTCCGAAGCTGACGATGGTTTCGTCACCCACGGCGGGCGGCGACGTCTCGACGCGCACGTTCATCCCGCATCGTTGCCACGATGCGATCGGCGTGCTCGGCGCGGTCTCGGTGGCGACCGCCGCGCTGCTGCCGGACACGCCCGCATCGCGGGTGACCCGGCCCGGCAGCGGAGGCGACGGCACGCTCACCTGCGAGCACCCGACCGGGGCGTTCACCGTTGCCCTCGACATCGGCGTCGACGCCGAGACCGGCGCACTCGACGTCCGGCGCGCCGGCATCCTCCGAACCGCCCGCCGGTTGATGGACGGCATCGTCTTCCCGGCCGAATACTGACCGAGGACGGTCGACACATCTCCAACCAGCCCATCGACCAGCCGACGATCCCCGGTCCCCATCCCGACCCGCACGCGCCCGTTCGGTGGTCACCGCCGAATGGCGCCACCGACGCGCACTGCCACATCTTCGGCCCGGCCCACCGCTTCCCGTTCTCAGCGGACCGCTCGTACACCCCGCCGGATTCGGGCATCGAAGAGTTCGCGCGGTTGCAGGAACGCCTCGCGCTGCATCGAGCGGTGTTCGTCCAAGCGTCGTGCCATGGCACCGACCACGCGGCGATGGTCGACGCACTCCAGCGCGGCGCGGGCCGATATGCAGGCGTGGCGATGATCGATGGGTCGTTCTCCGCTGCCGACATCGCGGCGTTGCACGACGTCGGGGTACGGGGCACGCGGTTCAACTTCGTCAGGCATCTCGGTGGCGCCCCTGAGCTCGACGAGTTCTGGAGGATCGTCGATCGCGTCCAGCCATTCGGATGGCACATCGTGCTGCACTTCGACGCCAAGGACCTCCCGGCGTACGCCGATCTCCTCGATCGGCTGCCGTGCCCGTACGTGATCGACCACATGGCACGCGTGCCAACGGCCGACGGCCTCGACCAGGCACCATTCCAGACCCTGCTGGAGCTGATGGGCGACGAACGGGCCTGGGTGAAGATCTCCGGCGCCGAACGTCTCACCGCCAGCGGTCGGCCACCGTACGACGACGTCGTCCCCTTTGCCCAGGCGCTGGTGGCTACGGCGCCCGACCGCGTGCTGTGGGGCACCGACTGGCCGCACCCGAACGTGCGACACATCCCCGACGACGGTGACCTCGTCGACCTGCTCGTCGACCTCATCCCCGACGTCGCGACCCGGCACCGCGTGTTGGTCACCAACCCCGAGACGCTCTACGACTTCGGCTGAGGAAGCCGTTCACGCTGGACTTGTAAATTCTGCCCAATGGCTGACGTCAGCGAACTGCTGCGCAAAGACATCGTGACGGGTCAGTTCCCGCCGGGCGAACGGCTCACCGAGCTCCAGCTCACCGAGCGCTATGGCGTCGGCCGAGCCGCTGTCCGTGCGGCGATCGTCGAACTGAGCACCGAGGGCCTCGTCGAGCACGAGACGAACCGGGGCGCGACCGTTCGTCGCGTGTCGCTCGCCTCGGCCATCGAGATCGCCGAGGCACGGAGTGTCCTCGAGGGGCTGCTGGCGCGCCAGGCAGCAGCGCGCGCCACCAGCACCGAGCGCGACGAGTTGACGAAGATCGTTGCCCAGATGCGCAGCGCCGTTTCGGCGAATCGACAGACCACCTACTCCGAGCTGAATCAGAAGCTTCACCGCCGCATCCGCGAGATCAGCGGCCACTCGACGGCGGCGGAACTCGTCGCCAATCTCCTCGATCGGGGCGCCCACCACCGTTACCGGCTGGCGATGGTTCCCGGGCGATCCGGCGACTCGCTGGTCGAGCACGCCGCCATCGTCGAAGCCATCGTCGCTGGTGACGGTGACCGCGCCGAGCGCGCGATGCACGCCCATCTGGACTCGGTGCAAGCAGCGCTCCGTTCGTGGGTCGAACCGTCGCCATGATGGCCGTGATGGCCGTGATGAATGTCAGTCGACGTACTCGACGCCCAACTCGATGAGCTTGCTGCGAAGACCGTAGAAGTCGAGCCCGAGCTCACCGGCGGCGAGCCGGGCGCGTACTGCGGCCTCTTTGCTCAGCCGTTCCCGACACCGCTCCACGGCCCACGCCGCGTCGGCCCGCTCGACCACGACCACGCCATCGTCGTCGGCACAGACGACATCGCCAGGCCGCACCGTGACGCCACCGACGATGACCGCCACGTTGACCGAGCCGGGTGTGTTCTTGACCGTGCCCTGGCACGACACATGCTGACTCCACACGGGAAAGCCCATGCGCCGGAGATCCACCGTGTCTCGAACGCCGGCATCGATCACCAGACCGCGTACACCTCGCGCCATCAACGACGTGGCGATCAGTTCGCCGAACATGCCGTGGGTCGACGGCGCGGTGTTCGCCACGACCAGCAGGTCGCCGGCCTGGCATGTCTCGACCGCGGCATGGATCATGATGTTGTCGCCGGGATGGCTGAGCACCGTCACGGCCGACCCCGCGATCCTCGTGTCCTGCTGGCGGGCGACGATGTGCGGACCGAGGTAGCCGACGCGGCCGATGGCTTCGTGGACGGTGGCGGTCCCGGCGGCACCGAGCTCGTCGACCGACGCCGGATCGGCGCGTTCGAAGGTGCGGACGATGACGTGACGATTCATGGGCGCCTCTCAAGTCGTTGATGACGGCACGGCGAGGCGGGGGTACACACGTCGGACGTTGCCTTCGAAGATCTTCGTGCGTTCGTCGTCGGTGAGGTCAGCGCGATCGACGTAGCGCTTGGTGTCGTCGTAGTACTCGCCGGTCTCGGGATCCTTCCCCTGCACCGCGCCGACCATCTCGGACGCGAACAGGATGTTGTCGATCGGGACGACATCGACGAGCAGGTCGATCCCCGCCTGGTGGTAGACGCACGTGTCGAAGAAGATGTTCGACATCAAGTCGTCGAGCAGCGCCCATCCCGACGCGGCATTCTCCTCGGCCATGCCCTTGAACCGACCCCAGTGATATGGGACCGCGCCCCCACCGTGAGGGATCACCCAGCGCATTCCCGGATGGTCGCGGAAGAGCCCGGACGTGAGCGCCTGCATGAACGCGGTCGTGTCAGCCGCGAGGTAGTACGAGCCCGTCGAGTGGAAGTTCGGATTGCAGGCCGCGCTGACGTGCACCATCGCCGGTACGTCGAGCTCGCACATCGCGTCGAACAGTGGCCACCAGTACGGGTCGAACAACGGTGGGCCGTCCCACGTGCCGCCGGACGGATCCGGGTTCAGGTTGCACCCGACGAACCCCATCTCGTCGACGCAACGGCGCAGCTCACGCACCGACGACTCGATGCCCACACCCGGGGACTGCGGGAGCTGGCACACGGGTGCGAAGTTGGCGGGGTACAGACCGCAGACACGGCTGATCAGGTCGTTGCAGTGCTCGGACCAATGCCGGCTGGTGTGCTCGTTGCCGATGTGGTGCCCCATCCAGGACGCCCGAGGCGAGAAGACGGTGACATCGATGTTGCGCTCGCGCTGCAACCGCAGTTGGTTCCTCTCCAGGCTCTCGACGAGCTCATCGTCGGAGATCGAGAGGGAACCCTTCTCCCCCACATGACTCGGATCGACGGCCAGCGCCGCCCGCTGGGCATCACGGTAGGCGCCCAGCTGCGCCGGCGCGGTGGTGTAGTGGCCGTGACAGTCGATGACCATGGTGGAGCATCATGATCACCGCCCGATCGGATTGTCAACAATCCGCGTGTCGGCACTCGAGTCGGCGAGCCCGAGCACGCGGATCGCGTTCTCCTTCATGATCAGCGGCCGCACCTCCGGCTTGATGTCGAGGTCGTCGAAACTGGCGATCCAGCGGTCCGGCGACAGCACGGGGTAGTCGGATCCGAACAGCACCTTGTCGCGCAGCAGGCTGTTCGCGGCACGCACGAGCTGGGCGGGGAAGTACTTCGGCAACCACCCCGACAGGTCGATGTACACGTTGGCCTTGTGGGTCGCCATGGAGATGGCCGAGTCCTGCCACGGCACGGAGGGGTGGGCGAGGATGACGGTGAGGGTCGGGAAGTCGGCGGCGACGTCGTCGAGCAGCATCGGATCGCTGTAGCGCAACTTGATGCCGCGACCACCCGGGAGCCCGGCGCCGATCCCGGTCTGACCGGTGTGGAACACGGTCGGCAGGCGGGCTTCGGCGATGGCCTCGTAGATCGGGTAGTAGCGCGGATCGTTCGGCTCGAACCGCTGCATGCTGGGATGGAACTTGAAGCCTTTCGCGCCACGTGCCGCGAGTGATCGCACGTGACGCGACGCGTCATCGGTGAGCGGATCGACCGAAGCGAACGGGATCAGGATGTCATCGTGTTCGGCGACCAGGTCGATGATCTCCTCGCTGGACAACGCGGGGTGTCCCGTGGCTGTCGTGGCATCGACGGTGAAGACGACCGCGCCGATCTTCCGTTGGCGGTAGTAGGACGCGAGGTCACCGACGGTCGGCGTCCGGTTGTCGGTGCCCTTGAAGTATGCGGCGGATGCGTCCATCAACTCCTGGTCGATCGAGCAGCACCCCTGGGAGTCCTGCTCCACATGGACGTGCGTGTCGATGGCAACGAGGGTGTCGAGATCCCAGCTCATCGCTCGCTGTCTACACCAGGTGCCGACGATCCGCGGATGGGCTACCTCGCACGGAGGTACCGCGAGCCGGCGACCGCCACGACGAGCGTGACGCCGTAGAACAAGAACTGGGTGTAGTCGTCGGCGCCCAGGATGCGCAGACCCTGCACACCCGTGGCGAGGAACAGCACGGCGATCATGGTTCCGATCGGATTGAAGCGACCCGGACGGATCGTCGTCGCGCCGAGGAACACCGCGGCGTAGGCCGGCAACAGGAACGGCGAGAACGACACGGGTGACATCGACCCGGAGTTGCCGACGAACACGACGGCGGCGAACGCGGCGAGCGCACCTGCGGCGAGGAACGAGCCCCAGCGGATTCGATCCGAATTGATGCCTGACAGCCGGGCGACGTCGCGCGACTTCCCCACGAACAGCCAACGAACGCCGAGCGGGGTGTGCTCAGCGACCCACCAGATGACGAGCATGATCACGATCGCGTAGAAGAACTGGATCGGGATCACCCAGACCTTGGTCTGCAACGTCCACGTCGACAACGACCTCTCCACGTTCGTCACCGTGTTCGAATCGGACACCCACAGCACGAAACCCTGGAAGATCGCTCCCGTACCGAGCGTCATGATGAACGGCTCGGTTTTCAGCTTGACCACCAGGAAGCCGTTCAGCATCCCACATGCCAACCCGATCAGGATCGCCACGATCGCCGCCGGGACGATCCCCCAGCCATGTTGCGTGTTCAACACCGCCATCACCATCGCCGCGAAGGCACCAGCCCAGCCCAGCGAGAGGTCGAGATCGCCGGCCATCGCCGGAAGCAGCGCGGCGAGGGCGAGGATGAAGAGCGCGGTCTGGGTACCGAGCAGGCTGCCGAGGTTCCTCGTCGTCGGGAACAGATCAGGTGCCTTGATGGAGAAGAAGATGATGATCAGGAGCCAGGCGAACGGCAGGGCGAGCTGCTCTCCGTAGCGGCCGACGAACGACTGCTTGCGCTCGACGTTCGTCCGCGCTTGATCGGTGACGGCGGTCATGTTGCTCCCTCTGGCGGACGGACGGCCGCGTCGGCGTCTTGCTGGCCGGCGAACACCCGCGCCGTGATCGATTCGGGTGTGAGCTCGGTGCCGAGCATCTCCGAAGTGGCTCGGCCATTGTTGAGCACGATGATGCGGCTGCAGGTGGTGGCGAGCTCCTCGAAGTCGCTCGACACCCAGACGACGGACATGCCCTCATCCGCGGCGGCGATGATCTTGCGATAGATCTGGGCTCGCGCCGCGATGTCGACGCCCTGCGTCGGCTCGTGCAGGAGGAGCACGGCCGGCCTCGTTTCCAGCCACTTGGCGAGCACGACCTTCTGTGCGTTTCCGCCGCTCAACGTGCTGGCGTGGAGATCGGTGCGGCGCGGCCGAACGTCGAAGTCGGCGGCACGTTCGTCGGCGATCGAGCGGACGCGACCGTTGCGCAGCCGACCACCTCCTGCCGCGAACCGGCGAAGCACGAGGGACATCATGTTGCGATCGATCTCGATCTCGCGGGCAATGCCGTCGCGATTGCGGTCGGCGGGAATGAACGAGAACCCCATGCCCACCGCGCTCGCCGGCTGCTGCTTCGTGATGTCGACGACGCGCCCGTTGATCCGCGCCGAGCCGGCGACGGCCGATTGCGCACCGAACAGGAGATAGGGGACCTCCTCGGCGCCCGATCCGAGCAGGCCGGCCAACCCGACGATCTCGCCGGGTGCCACCTCGAAGTCGAGCTCGCGCACGCGGTTGCCCGCCAGCCCGGACACGACGAGCTGCGGTACGCCCGACCTCTCGACCACTCGATCGATGTGGAACTGGCCGCCGTGCTCGTGGAGCTCTCGCGACTTGGACGGACCGACGATGAACTCGACGATCTGTTCGTCGGTGACCTCGGCCATGGCGGCCGTCGCGGCCAACTTGCCGTCGCGCAGTACGGTCACGCGGTCGGAGATCGTGCGCACGGCGGCGAGATCGTGCGAGATGAAGATGACGCTCGAACCCTGGGCGACGACCTCGCGGATGAGGTCGAAGAGGAACTTCAGCTCTTCCTCGGGAAGGAAGACCGTGGGTTCGTCGAGGACCAGCACGGAGGTCGCCGCGCCCGTGCGCTGGCGATACTCGCGAAGCTCCTCGGCGGCGCGGGCGATGGCGACGAGTGCCTGGCCGACCGGCGGAAGCTCGTTGACGATCGTGCGCGGGTCGATCCTGACGCCGTACGACTCGAGCATCCGGCGGGCCTTCGCCGCTTCTGCCCGCCAGTTGACGCGCACGCGTGAATACTCCTGGCGTGCCGCGGCACCGACCAGGTTCTCGAGCACGGTCAACGGTCGGGCCAAGCCGAGATCCTGATGGACGAAGCTGAGGCCGACGTCGTGGAACGCACCCGCCGGCATCGGCAGCGGCACCGGCGCGCCGGCGATGACGAGCGTTCCGTCCGGCTCGGGCTCGTGGACGCCGGCCAGCACCTTGATCAGCGTGGACTTGCCACTGCCGTTCTCCCCGACGAGGGCGTGGACCTCTCCCTGGGCCACGGAGAGATCCACGCCGTCGAGTGCCCGAGTTGCCCCGAACTGCTTGGAGATGTTCGCGAGCTCGAGAGCAAACTCCATCGGGTCAGGTCAGGGCGTGTACGGCTCTGATGCAGTGTTGTCGGTCCAGAGGTCGTAGTAGCCCTGCAGGAAGTCGTCACCGAACCCGGCTCCGGCCGCCTCGCCTTTCTCGCCGGCGTTCTCGCTCGTCCACAGACGATACGGAGCGAAGGCCTCGTCGGATGGAATGACGGGCTCCCCGGCCATCGCGCGGAACAGCTGATCGGCGCCGCTGTAGGCCATCCACAGGAAGTCCGGGCCCATGTCCGTACCCATCGCCGAGTCGGGGGCGGTCATCGTGGAGACCACCGGGAAGTCGCCGCCGAAGGCGTAGATCTCGGCCTCCGAACCGTTGGCCTTGATCGAGCCCTCGACGACGGGCGCCATGAAGTCGTACGACAGGAACACGGCGTCGAGTTCGGGATTGGCGACCAGCGCGGCATCGATCGTCGACTGACCAGCGCCCCCGAAGAAGTCGGGGATCGGCACGTTCTGGGACTCGAACGTGCACCCCGAGCACAGCTCGGCGAGGGTGTCCTCGACCGTCTGCTCCATGCCGACCGACGGCGGGTTCTCGTTCGCCGTGATCATGAAGACGTCGATCGGTTCGCCACCGGAGGCGATCAGCGCCGAGTAGACGCCCATGCGCATCGACTCGTTGAACTCACCGTTGGTCTGCCCGGCGATCAGCGGATCGGCCGGGACCGACACGTCGGCGAGGTGCATGTCGACGACCTGGATGCCCAACGCGCGAGCCTCTTCCATCTGCGGAGTCAGTGCATTGGGATCGATCCCACAGACGAGGGCGACGCCGTCGTAGCCACCGTTGATGGCTTGTTGCATGCCCTCCTGCCAGGCGGCCGGGCCACCGTCGTTCTGGAAGTAGAACGACTCCTCCAGGCCGATCGACTTGGCGATCCCGACGACCCATTGGGCCATGTTGTCGCAGCCGGTGAGCGAGCTCGCCACGGGCATCGAGAAGATCTTCTTTCCGGCCAGATCGGCCACGGAGAACGCCGGCCCCTGCGGCTCGAACGGGGGCATCTCCGCCGCGGCGGCGACTTCCGCTTCGAGCTCGGCGAGCTTCTCCGCCGACACCCCACCCTCAGGAGCGTCCGTCGACCCGTCGTCGGTCGCCTCCGTCGCGTCGGTCCCCTCGGTCGGCTCCGTGGCGGGCTCCGTCGGCGCGGTGGCGGCATCTGCCGTGTCGACCGGAGCGGCCGAGTCGGCGGGAGCGGCGGTGTCGGCCGAGCCGCCCGCATCGTCGCTGTCATCGTCGCCTCCACACGCCGCGGCGGCGAGGGCGAGGGCGACGGCGGACGCGACGGCAATGCTCCGCCGCCAGGACCGCGTCGTTGACATTGGCCTCATGGTTCAAATCCCCCTTGTTGGTGTGCAGTCGCACGGCCTCCCCGGACCGGTTGACTGTCCCATCATCCGGACAGTAAAGTCCGGATGCCGAAATCAAGGTAGTGGAACCGGCGACGACGATCAAGTGATCGGACCGAGCACATGTCTGACGAATCCGTCCAGTCCGTCGAGCGCGCCATCTCGCTCCTGCTCGCCCTCGACGCGCGGTCGCCGAGCCTCGACGCCGGGACCCTCAGCACGCGCACCGGTCTGTCGCGTTCCACCGTGTACCGGCTGCTGGGCACGCTCGAGCGGACCGGCATGGTGCGCAAGCGGGGCACTCGGTTCGAGCTCGGTCAGCAGGTGCTCAAACTGGCCGGCGGCTACCGGGCGGCCAACCAGATCAGCGTGCACGCCAAGGCGGTGCTCGAGGAGCTCGCCCAACAGGTGCAGACCGGCGTCACGTTGGCGGTGCTCGACGGAGACGTGGTCGTCACCGTCGAGACCGGGAACGCGGCGAACGGCGACTACGTGCTCCAGCCTCACGAATTGGGACGGCGAATCCCGGCGAGCGCGACCTCGGTCGGGCGGATGCTGTTGGCCTTCCAGGAGACGGCCGGCGCGGACGAGTCGACGAGCTCGACCATCGACGATCACAACACACACGCCTCGGAACAGATCCGACGGCAGGGGTTCGCTTTGACGTCCGGCCTGCTCGAAGCGGGCGTCCGGACCATCGCCGTGCCGGTCTACGACGAGGCCGGGACCGTCGTGGCAGGTCTGGGCATCCTGGCCGACGCCAACCGCACCTCGGCCGAGCAACTCGCCGGCGACCACCTCGTCAAACTGCGAGCGGCTGCCGATCGGTTGACGCGACTGGACAACTGGCAACCGACGGCCACCAACTGACGCCGGGGCTCCTGGGTCGGCGCGGCGCTCGTCCACCGCTGCATCTGGACGCGACGCGCAGCGTGCGTTACGGTGCATGTGTCCCACTGATCAGACAGTTCTGTCCGTATCGTGGGACTGGGATTGAAGGGGATGGGGGCCGGGTGACGTATCCGAAGCAGAACTGGTACGTCGCGGCGTCGGCGGACGAAGTCGGCGCGAAACCGATCGCCCGGACGATCTGCGGTGCAGCGGTCGTCCTCTACCGGACGACCGACGGCACCGCCGTCGCGATGGACGACCGGTGTCCGCACCGCGGCTATCCCCTGTCGGCTGGATGGTTGTGCGGCGACGACATCCAGTGCGGCTACCACGGACTTCGATTCACCCCGGACGGGCAGTGCACGTGGGCGCCCGGGCAGGATCGCATTCCGAGTCGCGCCAAGGTCGGGACGCGACCGCTCCGCGAGGTCGGCTCATGGGTCTGGATCTGGATGGGCGATCCGGCGACTCCCGACATCGACCGGCTCCCCGCCACGCCATGGTTCGTCGACGAACGCTGGACACACGTCCACGGCATGGAGCTCCTCGATGCGCGATACGGCCTCCTCGTCGACAACTTGCTCGACCTCTCCCACGAGACGTTCCTGCACGGCGACCTCATCGGTACGCCGGAGGTGGCAGAGAGCCCGATCGCGACGAGCATCGACGAGGAACGGGCCGTCGTGCGTGTGAGCCGAAGGATGGAGTCGGCGGAGTGCCCCACCTTCTATTCGGGAGCGACCGGGTTGCGCTCACCGATCGACCGATGGCAGGACATCGAGTTTCACGCACCCGGGTACTACCTCCTCCACGTCCGCGTCGCCCCCGCCGGATCGACGCCGGACGGTGAGAAGGACCACCCACAGGCCGCCCACCTGAAGGTGTTGTATGCGATCACCCCGATCGACGACCATCGTACGATGGACTTCTGGGCGGTGTGTCGTGACTTCGCGATCGACGACACCGAGCTCGATGGGTTCATCGCGCAGTCCAACCGCGCCGTCGTGCTCCAGGATGTCGACGCGCTCAATCTGATCGAAACCCGGCTGGGTGACACCTGGGATCCCGTGGAGGTCAGCCTCAAGATCGACACCGGTGGACTCGCCGCACGACGCGTGCTGCACGAGATGATCGCGTCGGAGCTCGCCACCGCCGGGATCGGCGCCGCAGTTCGATTCGGACGCGACAGATGACCGATAACGCACTCGACGGGCGTGATGATCGCAACCTACGGTGACGTGTGGACGCGGGTCGCTCGTGCGGTTCCGGACCGCACGGCGATCATCGCCGGTGACTGCGAGCTGACCTACGCGGAGTTCGACGAGCAATCGGCGCGGTTCGCCGACCTGCTGGCGGAGCGGGGGATCGGCCATCGCAGCCCGGTCGCCGTGCTGATGTACAACCGACTCGAGTACATGATCGCGCTGTTCGCGACGCTCAAGATCGGCGCCACGATCGTCCCGATCAACTTCCGCTACGGCGGTCACGAGGTGGCCAGGCTGCTGAGTGATGCCCAGTCGCAGGCATTGATCTTCCCGACGAGTCTCGAGCCGACAGTCGTCGCTGCCATCGAGCGGATCGACCAGTCGCTCACGCTCGTGCGCGTCGACGACCAACCCGAGTCGCTCCGACGACTCGACGCAATCGATTTCGACGACCGACCAGCTACTCGAACCGACCGTTCGGGCGCGGCGCCACTCGACGGCGAGTTGTACCTGTTCACCGGCGGCACCACGGGCCACCCGAAGGCCGTCGTCTGGCCGATCGACGCCCTGCTGGCGATCCAGATGATGCCGATCTACACCACCGTCGGCCTCGACGTGCCGTCATCGGTCGAGGAGATGGTCGCCGTCGCCGCCGCTCTCGGTGACGATGCGCCGGTCGTGCTCCCACTCGCCCCGTTCATGCACGGCACGGCGCTCTTCAACTCGATGAACGCCTTCGTCCTGGGCGGCACCCTCGTCATCCTTCCGAGCTCGAGGTTCGACGCCCTCGTCGCCGTTCGCACGATCACCGAGTGCTCGGTCACCCGCCTCGTCGTCGCCGGCGACTCGGTTGCGATCCCGCTCCTCGACGCGGCCGACGAACTCGGCATCCGCCATCTTCCTGCGCTGCGGACGGCGATCAGTTCCGGCATGCGGTTCAGTGACACCGTCAAGGCGCGGTTGCACGCGCTCGGCTCGGTGTCGATCGCCGACCTCCTCGCGGCAACCGAGGGTGGCCCGTTCGCGATCGCCACCTCCACCAGCGCCGACGACCTCCCGGCACGCATGTCGTTGCTGCCTGATGCGCTGGTGCTCGACGAATCGTTCAACGAGATCCACGACCAGCCCAACCGGATCGGACTGGTCGCCTACCGAGGAACGCTTCCCCGGGGATATCTCAACGACGACGAGAAGACCGCGGCCACCTATCCCGTCATCGACAGCGTCCGCCATCTGATTCCGGGCGACTACGTGCGCGTCCTGGCCGACGGGTACATCGAGCTCCTCGGTCGCGGCAGCTCGGTGATCAACACCGGTGGCGAGAAGGTCTACCCGGCGGAGGTCGAAGAAGCGCTCCTCCAACACCGGGCCGTCACCGACGCCGTCGTGTTCGGGGTTCCCGACCCGCGGTGGGGCGAAGTCGTGTCAGCGATCGTCGCGGCGCCGCCGGACACGGTCACAGAGCAGGACCTCATCGACCACGTCGCCGGACTGGTCGCCGGGTACAAGAAGCCGAAGCGGATCGTCGTTCGCGATGTCATCGAACGCAGTCCGAGCGGCAAGGTCGACATGGCCCAACTCCGGCGCAGCTTCCTCGACACGCCCACGGACACCTCATGACAGCGACGCTTCTCGGTGTGACCAGACGCCAACCTCAACAGACAGGAACGGACCACATGGACACAACGCTCACCGCCTCGACACCACTGGCCCAGCGCGCCCAGGCACTCATCCCGCTGCTCGATGAGCACGCCGTGTTCGCGGATCAGCACAGTCAGCTGGCGCCGGAGGTGGTCGAGGCGATCCTGGAGGCGGAGCTGCTCAAGATGTGGGTGCCAGAGGAGTTGGGCGGGTCAGAGCTCGGTCCACTGCACTCACTCGAGGTGCTCGCCCTCACCGCGTACGGCGACCCGTCCGCCGGATGGGTGCAGATGGCGGCATCGCTCGCGATCGGTGTGGCGGGTTCGTACCTGGGTGAGACCGCCGTCGAGGAACTGTTCGGATCCGGCAACTGCCCGGTCATCGCCGGTCAGGGCACGGCACCCGGCCTGGCGCGCTCGGTGGAGGGCGGTCACCTGCTGACCGGCAAGTGGAGCTTCGCTTCCGGCCTCAAGCATGGTGACCACATCCACACGCTCGGCATCGTCGAGGAGACCGGCGAGCCGCGGATCTTCGTCCTGCCAGTCGACAAGGCGGAGCTCCTTCCGGACAGCTGGGACGTCATGGGTCTGCGCGGAACGGGCAGCATCGACTACACCATCACCGACGCGTTCGTCCCCGAGGACTACAGCCACTTCGCGTTCACACGCGAACCGCTCCACGGCGGGTCGCTCTATCGACTCGGCATCATCGGCCTCGCGGTCGTGTGCCACTCGGGCTGGGCGATGGGCGTCGGTCGTCGCCTGCTCGACGAGCTCAGCAAGCTGGTCCGCAGCAAGCAGGGACGTCCCGGCTCGCTGGTCGACTCAGACGCGTTCAAGACCGACCTCGCCAAGACCGAAGCCAGCTTCCGTGCCGCGGCGGCGCTGGTCAGAGAGGCATGGGCAGACGTCGAAGCTTCGGTCCAGCAGGGGCACGAGATCACCGTGCGCCAGGACACCCTGATCAGGATCGCCCTCGGCAACATCACCGGCGCGCTCGCCGATGTGGCCAACTTCGTCTACCTGTCAAGCGGCACGACGGCGCTTCGCAAGAGCAGTCCGATCGAGCGGATCGTCCGCGATGTCCATGCCGGCACCCAGCACGTCACGTCGGGTCCGGGCATGTGGCGCGCCGCCGGTGAGGAGCTCGTCGGCGCCACGGAGGGCAGGCACTGGGTTCTCCTCGATCTCGTCGCCGACGAATCAGACTGACTCAGGAGCAGGTCTACCGTTCGCTCGGTGGCGGGCTACCTACGGGGTCCACATCGTGGCGTGCTCCTCGCCGCTTACGGTGGTGGAGGTCCCGACCACCTGCCCGCGTGCATTGATGCCCGCGGCGCCACTGAGGTCGCCGCCGAGCGTGCCCAGGTCGTGCATCCCGCCTTCCCGTGTCCACCGGAAGGCGTGAGTTTCGCCGGTCGCGGTGTCGGAGCTCCCGACCACGTCGCCCCGCGCATTGAATCCCGTGGCCCCGCTGCTGTCCCCGCCCAACGTGCCGAGGTCTTGCATCCCGTCGGACGGCGTCCAGTGGAACCCGCGGAAGCTGCCGAGATCGCCGCCGCGACCAATGACCTCGCCCGGTGCATTGATCGCCGAGGCCTCAACCGGGACCGCCCGCTGGGTTACCGCACGGTAACACAACGCCGCGCGTCGACTGGACAGCGCTCTCCCCAATCACTCGCTCGCGGAGCGCCCCCGGTCCCGCCTGTTGGGGGCGCTCCGCGCCAGCCCAGATCACCTGCCAGAGCGAATGTCAGGTAACCATTGACCCCACGGGACCGGGGCCCAGGCCGACCACCGCAGTGTTCCCGCAGGACTGATCGGGCACTTCATCAACCTTGGTGAAATGCGCACACGAGCATCCTGCTTCGAGCGCGCGGCTGGTTCGTCAGGTCGTGGTCGGGGCCGAGGAGTCGGTCCGCCCGGGTCCGGTGGGCCTTGCGCATTGGGTCCGATCGGTTAGCAACTGACGGTCCGTACGGATCGAGGCGGCCAGGGACGTGACTGGCTCGGAGGGTTAGCTCACAATCGTCGTTGAGGTGCGGTGACAAGGATCCGACGGCCGGAGAGTCGCCGCCGACGGCGACGCTGAGCGCGACGGCGACGATGAAGTTGGCGATGATCAACACGAGGATCTCCTTGGTTTGACGACCAGCGGGCCATGTGACGTCCACCAGCGCCGGCGGCGTGACGGGTGGTGGTTGCCTGTTGGTGTGTTGCTCATCGTGCGGGGCCGCCGTTAAGTGATCGCTAAGCCCTGCTGGAGCGGGCGGACAGGGACTGCCAACCTGGCTACGATCGCTGTCGGTTACGGGGCGGTCGGCGCTGCAGCGGCCATGAGGGATGGGGCACTGCGTGGGTTCATGTTCGATTCGCACTCTCGGCCCGCTCGAGGTGCTGGTTGCCGGCAAGCCCGCCGCGCTGGGCGGTCAGAAGCAACGCGTGGTGTTGGCCATGCTGGCGTTGAGGACGCCCAGCGTGGTGTCGACGGACGAGCTGATCGAGGCCGTCTGGAGTCACGATCTGCCGCCGCGTCCGAGTTCGGTGCTCAAGGTTTACGTCGCCAATTTGCGTCGCCTGTTGGAGCCTGGTCGGGCGGCTGGAGTTGCGAGTGGTCGTCTGGTTGGTGACGCCCGCGGCTACTGCCTGCGGGTGGGGGCGGGTGAGCTGGATGTGATCGACTTCGCTTCGCTGGTGACACAGGCCCATGCCGCTGTCGCCGACGGTGACTTGGTCGAAGGCAGGCAACAGCTGGAGCTCGGGCTCTCGCTGTGGCGAGGTTCCCCGTTCCCGGACCTCGTCGATGTGCCGTCTGCCAAGCCGGAGATCGCTGCATTGGAGGAGCGTCGGCTGACCGCACTGGAAGAGGCGATGCAGATCGGTCTGGCGTTGGGACGCCACACCGACGTCGTCGTCGAACTGGAACGGGTGATCGGCGAGCATCCCTATCGGGAGCGGTTGCGGACGATGCATGCCGTCGCGCTGTACCGGTGTCAGCGCCAAACCGACGCGTTAGTGGCGGTGCGCGATGCGTGTCGGGTGCTCGGCGAGGAGCTGGGCCTCGAGCCTGGTCCGGAGCTGCGAACGCTGGAGGTCGCCATCTTGCGTCACGACCCGTCGCTGCTCGGGTCGACATCTGAACGCACAGGCCAACGCACCCGACGCCGCGTCGACAATCTGCCTGCGGCGCCCACCTCCCTGATCGGGCGTCAGGCTGACATCGACGCAGTTCGCGGCCTCGTCGTCGAACACGATGCGCGGCTCGTCACGTTGTGTGGTCCGGGCGGGACTGGCAAGACGCGGCTCGCGGTCGCCGTCGCCGAGCAGCTTGCCGAAACGATGGCCGACGGCGCCTGCTTCGTCGACTTGGCGCCCCTCGATGACGAACAGCAGATCGTCAGCGCGGTGGCGGGCGCGTTGGGGGTGACTGCCCGAGGGCCGGGCGAGTTGGAGTCAGCGGTGCATTCGTTTCTGCGGCCTCGTCAGCTCGTCATGGTCCTCGACAACTTCGAACACCTGTTGTCTGCCTGGCCGGTTCCAGCACGCTTGCTGGCTGCCGCACCGAGACTCAGGGTGCTGATCACCAGTCGCAGCCCTCTGGGCATCAGCGGCGAACAGCGCTACGACGTGCCACCGTTGGCCGTACCGCGGCTCTCGCCACTGCCGCCTCGGGACCGTCTCGCCCGCATCCCCGCCGTTGAGCTGTTCACGCTCGTGCTCGGCTGGTCGACCATCGATTCGGGCTGACCGAGGACAATGCTCGATCGGTGGCCGAGCTCTGTTGTCGCCTCGATGGTCTCCCGCTGGCCGTCGAGCTCGTCGCCGCTCACGCCGCCACGATGGCCCCGGCGGACATGATGCGTGGCCTGGAGGCTCGGGACGATTTGCTGGTCGGAGGTCCACGTGACCGCCCGGCCCGACAGCAGACGCTGCGGGCCACGATCGCCTGGAGTCACGACAACCTGTCGGCCGATGATCAGGAAGTCTTCGCCCAGCTCGCGGTGTTCGCCGGTGCCGCGTTGATCGACGATGTCGTCGCCATCTGCAACGGAGAGAACCACGAGGCAGCACAGATCATCGCAACGCTGGAGCGTCTCGCCGCGGCCAACTTGATCCGTCAGCACCAAGATCCGTTCGGGAACTCGCGGGTCTCGATGCTGCAGGTCATCCGCGAGTTCGCCTTCGACCAGCTCGCCGCTTCGGCAGGGCCTGCAGCGTTGCAGCGGCGACATGCAAACCGATATCTCGCACTCGCCGAGGAACTGGCCGAGCAACTCCACGGTTCCGGCCAAGCCGAGGCGTTCAAACGACTCCGAGCCGAGGACGCCGAACTCACAAGAGCCCTCAGCTGGGCGGCCAGTGATCACGGCGACACCGACGTAGGCCTGCGTCTGATCGGCAGCCTGTGGCATTACTGGGAGGTCACCGGTGATGTCACCGGGCCCCGCCAGGCGGCTCGGCGCGTCTTCGACGAGGCAACCGACATCCCCGAACGCCTACGGGCCCCCGCACTCAGCGGCCTGGCCACGCTGTGCTGGCTGCAGGGCGACATCGATGAGGCGGCCCGACTTCACGACGAAGCGCTCCTCGCCTACCACACGATCAACGATCCTTCCGGCGTGGCGTGGTCACAGATGTGTCTCGCCACACAAGCCGTCCTTCACTCAGACTTTGACGAGGCGACACGCCTCGCACGACTGCGTTGAACGGCGCGACCAACCTTGGGGACGACCGCACCGCAGCGTTCGCCCTCCTCATCCTCGGTGTCGTCGCCTGGTACAGCGATGATGGCCCACGGGCGCAAGCCCTCTATGAGCGAGCGTTGGAGCTGTGCCGCAGCAATGGTGATGAATGGGCGGCGGCGAAGCTACGGGTCAACCTGGCGGACGTCGCGGAAGGACTCGGGCAGTATGAACGGGCCGCCAGCCTGCTCGCCGACGCGCTGCGAACAAACCGGAACATGGGCGACAATGTCGGGGCGGTGTACTGCGTCGAGGCCATCGCAGAGCTGCGGTTACGCGCCGGGCTCCCGTCGCACGCCGCCCGTCTCCTCACTGCCTGCCAGACCTACCGCAACGACATGGCCCTTCCGCTCGACCACAAGGAGCGTGAACTGCGCGACGCTCTCATCGATCAAGCCCGTCTGACGGCTGGCAGCATCGCCTTCGCGATCGCCGAGACCGAAGGATCCACCATGACACTCGACGATGCCGCCGAGGAAGCACTGCTCGCGATCTCGTGACGGAGGCCTCGTGCGCGCCCACGGGACTGTCAGTTTCGCTGGTGCGACTTGGAGTGCGTGTGCCATGTCCCGATCTCACATCGACCCGCCGAAGCGCTGCCGAGCGATGCGTCGTCGGGGACGCGGCGGTCGTCGGGGCGCGGGTACTCGACGGGTTCCCAGCCAGCGCTGTGGAGTTCTTGCAGTGCCACGACGAGCTGCATGCCGGCGCCATCGATGATCTCGTCGAGTCGTTCGTCGGCGGCGGCTGGGGTTGGCTCATGGGTCACATGGATGTCATCGACCCGCCGGTTCACGCAACCCACCGCGTCCAATACGGCCGGTGGGTTTGTGTCTGAGCAAGTCCTGGAGCGGCGTGAGATGGAGGAGGGCGTCGTAGGGTGCGGGCGTGTCCGCCGACCAGCGTCTCGCCGAACTGGGCATCCACCTGCCGCAGCCCTTCCCTCCAGCCGGAAGCTACGTCGCAGCGGTCCGAACGGGCGCCCATCTGTACCTGTCAGGCGCGGGGCCAGTGCGAGCTGACGGCAGCTTCGTCACCGGAAAGGTCGGCGACTCGGTCGACGTCGAGACCGGGGTCGAGGCGGCGCGACTGACTGCACTGCAGTTGCTCGCCGTGATGCAGCACGAACTGGGCTCGCTGGACAAGGTCCGCCGGATCGTCAAGACGCTCGGCATGGTCAACTGCGCGCCTGGCTTCAACCGGACTCCTCAGGTGATCGACGGGTGCTCGGACCTGCTGATCGAGGTGTTCGGTGACGCCGGGCGTGGTGCTCGATCAGCCGTAGGCATGGCCGAGTTGCCGTTCGATATCTCCGTGGAGATCGAGCTCATCGTCGAGGTCGCCGACTGAAGCTTCTCGTCTTGCACCGGGCCGATGCCCGACCAACCAGCTCCGCTGGTCAGTTGCTCCGATAACGATCGACGACGCGTGGTAGCTCCGGAGATGGGCATCCGAGTTCGCCGGGGCCGGTGCCCGAGAACGCCGGGTGACGGTCGATCGGGCCACAGCGGTCAACCGATGTCGGCGCCGTACACCTTGTCGACTGTCATCGTCATGAGTACTCGACGGTCCGACACCATGGCTGAGCGGTACTCGTCCCAGTCGGGGTGCTCACCGGCGGCGAGTCGGTAGTAGTCCACCAAGGCCTGGACTTCCGGTCCGTCACGGTCGCTTCCGGGGCCGGTCAGGGTCGCGGTGCCCTCTGCTGTGGCCCAGGCGCGGCCGTCGGGCCTGGTGACTTCCAACGTCGCCCGCGGGTCCCTTCGGAGGTTCGCCGTCTTGGCGAGGCCGGCGCGCATGGAGACATAGATCACGCCGGCCTGTCGGTCGTAGAACGGCATGACCGGTGACAGCTGCGGGCGCCCGTCGGCCTTGATGGTGGCCAAGACGCCGAGCCTGCTCTCTGCCATGAGGACGTGTGGGTCGAACGGCGTAGCGGTCATGCCATGACCCAACTCGCTGGCGTCCCGGGGCATTCCTGAGGGACAGCGACGACGGTGACGGCGGCGGGCGGCCTGATCGTCAGGCGTGCGCTCACGTGCGCACCGCCGGCGGCGGTCTGATCGTCGCCGAGCGCCCGCACTCGGTGGTGGGTCAACTGTTCGGGCCGAACGTGAGCACGACGCTGCCGACTTTGTGGCCGCTGTCGACCCGGCGATGCGCCTCGACGATCTGCGCAAACGGCAGAACTGCATCGATGACGGGCACGATGGCTCCGCTCTCGGCCAGGGACAGCAACGTTTGGTAGCTGTCGGCGCTCACTGCGGCATCGTTGTCGTTGGCGCTGATGACGGCCTTGTGCCAAGACCCGGCGACCATCTGCCAGAGGTTGCCGATGACCATCAGGAACCGGCCGCCCGGTTGCAGTGACCCCTTGACCCGCGAGTACGGGGCGTTGCCGTGGTTGTCCATGATCACGTCGTAGCGCTGCGCGTTGCGGGTGAAGTCTTCCGTGGTGTGGTCGATGACGTGATCGGCACCGAGGCTCCTCACCAGTTCCCCGTTGGCACCGCTGCACACGGCGGTCACCTCGGCCCCTAAGTGCTTGGCGAGCTGCACGGCCATGGTGCCGACCGCACCGGAGGCACCGTTGATCAGCACCGTGTCATCAGCAGCCAGCTTCGCTGCCCGGAAGTAGTGGAGCGCCGTCACACCGCCGAACAACAACGCCACCGCGTCCTGGTCGCTCAGCGTCTCGGGGATCGCGGCGATCGCCCCGTCCTCGGCCACGGTCGCGTACTCGGCGTGGCAGCCGAAGTCGAACCCGCGGGAGGCGACGACCCGATCGCCGGGTCGGAACCGGGTGACGGCGATCCCCACTGCCTCGACCTGCCCGGCCAACTCGAAGCCCAAGATGGGCTGCTTCGGCTTGGTGAGGCCGAGCTTCAGCCGCATCGCGAGGTGCAGCCCGCTCGGAACCCGCAGCGCCCGCACCCGTGCGTCGCCGGAGTTGACCGTGGTCGCGGACGCCCTGATCAGCACGTCACGGTCTCCTGGAACCGGCGTGGGCACCTCCTCGATGTGCACGACCTCGGGCGGGCCGTAGCGCTCGACGACTGCCGCCTTCATCGTCCACCATGCACCGCCGGGACGGTAGCGGGATCCGGCGTCCGCCTCGGTGCGGCGTTCGGAACCTCGCGGCCCACAGACGTCAGGCTCGTGGCAGGCACTCCGGACCACCGATGACTCGGGCGTGCTGACCCACGGCGGCCTCGCCGACCGCGGCACCAGATTCTTGCCGTCGCGGCGAACTGGCCGGCTCGTAGCCTCGGCGTGTGGCCGTGTCGTACGCGTTCGGTGACAGCAGCGACGCCGCTCGGCGACTCGCGGTGGTGCACCACGTGTTCGTGCCGCTCGCGGACCGCCTCCTCCACGAGGTGGTCAACCGCCCGCCCGGTGTCGTGGCCGACCTCGGGTGCGGGCCGGGCCACACCACGCGGTTCCTCGCCGAGCGCTGGCCGGCGGCCGAAGTCATCGGAGTCGACGCATCCGCCACGTTCGTCGCCGCGGCGACGTCGCACGTACCCGGTGTCAGGTTTGTTCACGGCGATGTCACCGACGCTGGCGCGCTACCTGCCGGCCGAGCCGACCTCGTGTACGCACGCTGCTTGCTCGCGCACCTCCCGGACGTCGCCGGCGCGATCGCCACCTGGCGCGCGTGGCTGGCGCTGGACGGCCGCCTCGTGCTCGAGGAGCCGGAACGGATCGACACCGACGATCCCGTCTTCCGCACGTACCTTGCTGCCACGGGAGATGTCGTCGCGGCACGGGGAGCGACGATGCTGGCGGGACCACTCGTCGATCGCGCGACCGCCGGCATCGAGGGCGTGGTGCTCAACCGGGTCGTGGCACACCCGGTCGCCACATCGGACGCAGCAACGATGTTCGCCCTGAACCTCGCGACGATCCGCAACGATCCCGCAGCCGGCCTCGACGCGGCGACGGCGTCCACGCTCGAGTCGGAGCTCTCACTCCGGCGAGACGATCATCGTTCCGGAGCGATCACGTGGCAGGTACGGCAAGTGGCCATCGCGAGGTGACCACGGCGTGTCGGCGATCGCTCCGTGGCGTGAGCCGGCCGTCGATCCGAACGGGGGCGATCGGTCATCGGCCCGGCTCGACGCCATTGCTGACGGTACGAGGTGGTGCTGGCGCCTGCGTTTCTGGCATGTGAACATGCGTCCTCGGCCGTTTCCGCGGCGTGACATGCCGACGACCCGGGTGACGGATCGGCGAACGCGCTCTCGTGGCCATCCCGCACCGGCGGTGACGCGAAACGACCGCGCCGCCGGAGTCGTCCGCGGGCGTACGGTGGTCGGATGACCGACGTGGCGAGCATGGGGGCCCGAGACGCCGACGGGTCCGAGGACCTCGAACACCAGCTGGAGCGCCACCGCCGGGAGCTCACGGGGTACTGCTACCGAATGATGGGCTCGTCGTTCGAGGCCGAGGACGCCGTCCAGGAGACGATGATCCGGGCGTGGAAGGGGTACGACCGCTTCGAGGGGCGAGCCGCCCTGCGCTCGTGGTTGTACCGCATCGCGACCAACGTCTGCCTGGACATGCTCGGTGGTCGCCAGCGCCGGGCGCGCCCGATGGACCTCGGCGCCGAACCGGTGAGCAGGGCGAGCGGTCCCGGTCCCATGCGGCCGGAGGCGGCGTGGATCGAGCCGATCCCGACCGGGCGGGTCGTCCCCGATGACGGCGACCCCGGTGACGTCGCCGTCGCTCGCGAGAGCGTCAAGCTGGCGTTCATCGGTGCCCTCCAGCACCTGCCGCCCCGCCAGCGGGCGGTGTTGATCCTTCGGGAGGTGCTGCGCTGGAAGGCTGACGAGGTCGCCCGGTTGCTCGGCACGACCGTCGCGTCGGTCAACAGCGCCCTGCAGCGCGCCAGGGCGACGATCGAGTCGAGCGACCTGTCATCGACCGACGGGCCCGAGCAGGTCGGCGACGACCAGGAGCCGCTGCTGTCGCGGTACCTCGACGCCTTCCAGCGCTACGACATGGACGCGCTCACGGCTCTGATCCACGAGGACGCGACGCAGTCCATGCCGCCGTACGAGATGTGGCTCAAGGGCCGCGAGGACGTGCTCGACTTCTGGGTCGGACCGGGCGCCCAGTGCCGAGGCTCCCGGCTCGTCCCGACCACGGCGAACGGTCAGCCGGCGTTCGGCCAGTACCGGCCGAGCCCCGACGGCGGGTTCGAGCCGTGGGCACTGCAGGTGGTGGAGATCACCGACGGGCGGATCACCGACATGATGTTCTTCCTCGACACGCAGCGGGTGTTCCCACTGTTCGGCCTCCCGCTGCACCTCGACGGGTGACGCCTCGATCAGCGGTGCTCGGGGTTCGGGAAGTCGAACCGGCAGCCGGCGTCCCACTGTGATCGCTGGTTGCCGTGCGCCGGCATGCCGCCGGCGTCGGTCAGCATGCGGGCGACGTGCAGCAGGTTCCACGTCATGAACGTCGTGTTGCGGTTGGTGAAGTCGTTCTCCGGTCCGCCCGAGCCGGCGTCGAGGTACGACGGCCCCGGTCCGGCTTCGCCGATCCAACCGGCATCGGCCTGCGGCGGGATCACGAACCCGAGGTGCTGCAGGGAGTAGAGGATGTTCATCGCGCAGTGCTTGATGCCGTCTTCGTTGCCGGTCACCAGGCAGCCGCCGACGCGGCCGTAGTAGGCGTACTGGCCGGCGGCGTTGAGCTGGCTGGAGTTGCCGTACAGGCGCTCGATCAGGCGCGTGCACACCGACGACTTCTCGCCGAGCCAGATCGGGGTGGCCACGACGAGGATCTGCGCGCCGAGGACCTGCTCGAAGATCGCCGGCCACTCGTCGCGGTCCCAGCCGTGCTCGGTCATGTCCGGCCAGACACCCGTGGCGACGTCATGGTCAGCCAAGCGCATCTCGGTCACGGAGACGCCCTGGCGGCGCATGATCTCGGCGGAGATGTCGACGAGGCCCTGTGTGTTGGAGACCTCCGGCGACCGCTTGAGGGTGCAGTTGACGAACACCGCAGCGAGGTCGGAGAAGTCCCATCGATCCTGCTCGCAGAGCTGCTCCTGCATCGCTGTGAGCTGGGTCGACATCGGCGCCGACCGTAGCGCTCGGCCGCGACGCACCCGACGCGGTACACAGTGCGGATGGACCGCCCGTACCTGGATCTGACCGACAAGGTCGCCGTGATCACCGGTGGCAGCCGAGGGATCGGCCGCGCCATCGCCACGGCGTACGCCGAGCATGGCGCCGACGTGGTGATCGCCAGTCGCAAGCTCGACAACTGTGAGGCTGTGGCGACGGAGATCGCCGAGAAGACGGGACGCCGGACGCTGGCCGTCGGCACGCACGTCGGGAAGTGGGACGAGTGCGACCGCCTCGCCGACCGCGTGCTCGAGGAGTTCGGCCGCTGCGACATCCTCGTCAACAACGCCGGCATGTCGCCGCTGTACCCCAACGTGTCGGCGATCACCGAGGAGTACTACGACAAGGTCTCGGCGGTGAACCTCAAGGGCCCGTTCCGGCTCGCCGTGCGCTTCGGCTCACACATGGTCGAACACGACGGCGGGGTGATCCTGAACATCTCCACCGTCGGGTCGATCCGCCCGTCGCAGAACGAGGTCGTCTACGGCATGGCCAAGTCGGGGCTCAACGCGATGACCGTCGCCCTGGCCGATGCGTTCGGCCCGAAGGTGCGCGTCAACTGCATCCTGCCGGGCGCGATCCTCACGGACATCGCCGACGCGTGGAGCGAGGAGACCAGGGCCAACGCGGCGAAGACGCCGATGGGCCGGGCTGGCTACGCCGAGGACTTCCCGGGTGCTGCGTTGTTCTTCGCCAGCGAGGCGTCGGCGTGGATCACCGGCACGTGCCTGCGCGTCGATGGCGGGGTGGCCCGCCAGCTGGGCCTCTGATCGTGACGCGTGCATCGCGTCGCCGCGCCAACGAGCGAGCGGCCAGCGACGGCCTGCGTGGCCGGGGAACGCAATGAACGTCCCGTACGACGAGTTCGGCCTCTTCGCCGACAACGCCGCGGAGTTCGGCCTGCCCTACGACGGACCACCGACGGTCCGCCGGGAGTTCGTCGCCGTCGACGCCGACCGCCGGCTGAGCGCCCTGGTCTGGGGGGAAGGCCCGCCGCAGCTCGTGCTGGTGCACGGCGGCGCCCAGAACGCGCACACGTGGGACACCGTGGCGATGGCCCTCGGTCGCCCGTTGGTGGCCGTCGACCTGCCCGGCCACGGGCACTCCGACGGCGGCCGCAACGGGTCGCTCGACGCCGCCAGCAACGCCGCCGACGTGGCCGAGCTGATCCGCCGGCTGGCGCCGGATGCACGCGCCGTCGTGGGGATGTCACTCGGCGGGCTGACGACGCTGGCCCTCGCGCAGCAGGCTCCGGAGGTCGTGCGCGCCGTGGTGCTCGTGGACATCACGCCTGGTGTCACGGCGGAGAAGGCCAAGGCGATCACGGCGTTCGTCAACGGACCGCGCTCGTTCGCCAGCTTCGACGAGCTGCTGGCGCGCACGATGGAGCACAACCCGACGCGCAGCGAGGCGTCGCTGCGGCGCGGCATCCTGCACAACGCCGTCCAGCAGGACGACGGGACGTGGGTCTGGCGCTACGCCCGCTGGCGCCCCGAGGCCGGCGAGGGCGAGGAAGGCGGCGGCTCGACAACAGCGCGCTGTGGGAAGCCGTGTCGGGGTTGACGGTGCCATTGATGCTCGTGCGGGGTATGCGCCCGCAGTCGGTGGTGGACGACAGCGACGAGGCGGAGTTGCTGCGCCGCCAGCCGGCGGCACGCATCGAGCGGATCGAGGAGGCCGGCCACAGCGTGCAGGGCGACACGCCGGTGGAGCTGGCCCGCCTGCTCGACGACTTCGTCGGCTGAAGCCCCGTTCTGTCCTTTGAGATCGGCCCGTTCCGGCCGATTTCAAAGGACAGAAGCGGGGGTACCGTGGCTGGCATGCCGGACATCGAACGGACCGAGGCGGAATGGCGCGAGCGACTCTCGCCGGAGCGCTACCAGGTGCTGCGCGAAGCGGGCACCGAGCGACCGTGGAGCGGCGACCTCGTGCACAGCCACGCCGACGGCACATACACCTGCGCCGGGTGCGGCGCCGAGCTGTTCGACTCGTCGACGAAGTTCGAGTCGGGAAGTGGGTGGCCGAGCTTCTTCGAGCCGAAAGTGGCCGACGCCGTCGAGCTGATCGAGGACCGCGGCCACGGCATGGTGCGCACCGAGGTCCGCTGCCGGCGCTGCGGCTCGCACCTCGGCCACGTGTTCCCCGACGGCCCGGAGCCGACGGGCATGCGCTATTGCATGAACAGCCTGGCGCTGGAGCTGGTCGAGTCTGGCGACGGCGCGGACGCCCAGGAGCCGAGCCGATAGGCGAGGCGACCAATCATGACGGCCGTCTTCTTCGGCTGCGAAGCAGCCGAAGAACCGTGACGCATTGGTTCGGGAACCTACCGTGCAGACGCTACGAGCTGAGGTCCTCGGCCAGGCCGAGCAGTCGCTCGAGCCGCTCGACGCGCAGCCACAGCTCGGCGACGTCACGGGCCAGGTCGGCGTTCGCGGCCGCCGGTGCCGACTCCGCCTGATCCTCCGCCGCCGGCGCGTCGAGGTCGATGCCATCCGGGGCGGTGATGTCCCCGACGCTGAGGTCCGGGGCGCCGGACAGGGCGTGCGCCCAGCGGCCCTCGCGCTCGCCGGGGCGGCGCTCGACGCGCACGACGAAGGCCTCCGGGCTGCGGGCCGCAAGGGTGTCGAGGATCTCCTCGACGGTGCCGGTCGACCCGTCGCCGAGATGGCGCTCGGCGCGGGCGCGCACCTCCCCGACGGTCTGCGGTCCACGCAGCACGAGCACAGCCAGCACCCCCAGCTCGGCCGGCGACAACCGCCACCGTTCGTCGGCGACGTGGCGGTAGCGGATCGTGCGACCACCGTGCGACGGGTGCACGAAGCGCAACAGCCCCATCGATTTCAGCGACAGCAGGGCTGTCTCCACCGTGCGGTCGTCGTAGGCCACGATCGGGTCACGGTTGGTCGACTGGTTGCACGCCAGGCGGAGGGCGTTCAGCGTCAGCGGATAGCTGTCCGGGACCGTCGTCTCCTTCTCGATGAGGCAAGCGAGGACCCGAGCTTCTTCGGCACTCAACACCATCGTCCGAGTCTCGCGTCCGGCGACCGGCGATCCGAGTGTTTGCTGCGGGAGAGTCCCGCAGCAGGCACTCGGCCGGCAGGAAACACTCGGATGGTCAGACGACGACGTTGACCATCCGGCCGGGCACGACGATGACCTTCTTCGGGACGGCGCCGTCGATCGCCGCGACGACCTTGGGGTCGGCCAGGGCGGTGGCCTCGACGGCATCGGTCGAGGCGTCCGCCGGCACCGTGATGTGGCTGCGCACCTTGCCGTTGACCTGGACCGGGTACTCGACGGTCTCGTCGACGAGCAGCGCCGGGTCGGCCACCGGGAACGGGGCGTAGGCGAGCGTCTCCTCGTGGCCGAGCCGGCGCCACAGCTCCTCGCCGATGTGCGGGGCGAACGGCGAGACCATCAGCACCAGCGCCTCGGCGACGTCGCGGGGGAGCGGCCTGCCGCGCTTGGTCAGGTGGTTGTTCAGCTCGATCAGCTTGGCGATCGCCGTGTTGAAGCGCAGGGCCTCGATCTCCGTGCGGACGACGTCGATCGTGCGGTGCAGCCGGCGGTGCGTGTCGTCGTCGGCCGGAACGTCGGCGACGACGGCGGCGCCGGTGTGCTCGTCGACGATGTTGCGCCACACCCGCTGCAGGAAGCGGTACATGCCGACGATGTCGGTGGTCTCCCACGGCCGCGATGCGTCGAGCGGACCGGTGGCCATCAGGTGCAGCCGCAGCGTGTCGGCGCCGTAGGCCTCGTAGATCTCCTCCGACGGGGACGGCGTTCTTCAGGCTCTTGCCCATCTTGCCGGCGCGCCGGTGCACCGGCCGGCCCTCGTAGGTGAACGTGCCGTCCGGCTCGGCCACCACCGATCGGGCGTCGACGTAGATCTCCCGCTCGTCCAGTAGGCGTCGGCCAGCACGTAGCCCTGGTTGAACAGCCGGTTGTACGGCTCGTGCGACGACACGTGGCCCAGGTCGAACAGCACCTTGTGCCAGAAGCGGGAGTACAGCAGGTGCAGCACGCCGTGCTCGACACCGCCGACGTACAGGTCGACGCCGCCGGGGTGGTCGGGACGGACGTCCGTCTGCGGGCCCATCCAGTAGCGCTCGACCTCGGGATCGACGAACGTCAGCTCGTTGGTCGGGTCGCAGTAGCGCAGCTCGTACCAGCACGAGCCGGCCCACTGCGGCATGACGTTGGTGTCGCGGCGGTAGACCTGCTCGCCGTCGCCGATGTCCATCCGCACCTCGACCCACTCGGTCAGCCGGTCGAGCGGGCTCTCCGGGCTCGGAGTGCTCGTCGTCGGGATCGAACGTCCGCGGGGCGAAGCTGTCGGTCTCCGGCAGCAGCAGCGGCAGCATGTCGTCGGGCAGGGCGTGGGGGTGCCCGTCGACGTCGTAGACGATCGGGAACGGCTCGCCCCAGTAGCGCTGGCGGCTGAACAGCCAGTCGCGCAGCTTGTAGGTGATCGGTGGCCTCGCCGACGCCGTTGGCCTCCAGCCAGGCGTTGGTCGCCGCCACGCCCTCGTCGACGGAGGTCAGGTCGTTGAGGTCGAGGTCGCCGTTGGAGGAGTTGACGTACGGCGCGTCACCGATGAACGCCTCCGGCCAGCGGTTCGGTGTCGAGCGTCGGCTCGATGCCGCGCGCGGCGAACCACTCGTCGGGCGGGCGCTGGATGGCCGGGATGTCGAGACCGAACACCCGGGCGAACTCGAAGTCCCGCTGGTCGCCCGACGGCACGGCCATGATCGCCCCGGTGCCGTAGCCCATCAGCACGTAGTCGGCGATCCAGATCGGGATGTCCTGCCCGGTGACCGGGTTGGTGGCGTACCTGCCGGTGAACACGCCGGTCTTCAGTCGGTTCGTCGTCCTGGCGGTCGACGTCCTTGCGGGCCGCCGCCTGCCGGCGGTACTCGAGCACTGCCGGCGCCTCCTCGGACGTCGTCAGATCGGGGACCATCGGGTGCTCGGGAGCCAGCACCATGAACGTCGCGCCGAACAGCGTGTCGGGCGCGTCGTGAACACCGTGATCGGGCCGGCCGGCGACGCGAAGTCGACGTTCGCGCCCGTCGAGCGGCCGATCCAGTTGCGCTGCATCGTCTTCAGCGAGTCGGTCCACTCCAGCGTGTCGAGGTCGTCGATCAGCCGGTCGGCGTAGGCGGTGATGCGCATCATCCACTGGCGCATGTTGCGCTTGAAGACGGGGAAGTTGCCACGGTCGCTGCGACCGTCGGCGGTGACCTCCTCGTTGGCGACGACGGTGCCCAGGCCGGGGCACCAGTTGACCGGCGCCTCGGAGACGTAGGCCAGCCGGTGGTCGTCGATGACGCGGCCTGCTCGGACGGCGTCAGCCGCGACCACGGCGGCCGTCGTCGAGCTGGCGGGTGCCGCGGCGAACTCGGCGCGCAGCTCGGCGATCGGCCGGGCCCTCCCAGGCCGCCCGTGGCGTTCGGGGCGTCGGGGTCGTACCAGGACTCGAAGATCTGGGGGAAGATCCACTGCGTCCAGCGGTAGTAACCGGGGTCGGTCGTGTCGATCGCGCGCCGCGGTCGTGGCTCAGGCCGAGGCGGCGCATCTGGCGCCGGTAGGTCGCCGACGTTCTCGGCGGTCGTGATCGCCGGATGCTGCCGGTCTGCACGGCGAACTGCTCGGCGGGCAGCCCGAACGCGTCGAAGCCCATCGTGTAGAGCACGTTGTGGCCGGTCATCCGCTGGAAGCGGCTGAACACGTCGGTGCCGATGTAGCCCAGCGGGTGGCCGACGTGGAGCCCCGTGCCGAGGGGTACGGGAACATGTCGAGCACGAACAGCTTGGGCCGCGGGCGGCGACGGCCTCGGGGTCGGCCAGCGGGCCCGCCGGGTTCGGGGTCTCGAAGGTGCGGTTGGCGTCCCAGCGGTCCTGCCAGCGCAGCTCGATCTCGTCGGCGAGCGCGGCGGTGTAGCGGTGGGGCGGCGCGTCGTCGTCGGTGGTCGGGGCGGGCACATCGGTCGACATAGCGACTGCCCAGCCTACGAGCTGCGCCCCGACGCCCATCCGATGTTCGCTGCCGACCGAGTGCCTCCCGATGGGCCTTCCCGGGGCAAACACTCGAATGGCGAGGGCCCCCAGCTAGCCTGATCGACCGTATGGGACGTCCGCAGTCGACGATCGAGCGACTCGAGCAGGCGGCGGACTCGGGCACCGGGGTGTTCTTCGTCGGTGCGTCGGTGATGCCCGACGGCGAGCCGCAGTTCGTGTCGTGGCGTCAGCTCCACGACGGGCGGTGCCGTGGGTGCCGCGTGCAAGCCAGGGGACTCGGACCCGGCGACCACGTGGCGATCCTCGGGCCGACGAGCCGTGGCCTGATCACGATCATCCGCGGGTGCTGGATGGCGGGGATCGCCTCGATGGTGCTCCCGTTACCGATGCGCATGGGTCGCTGGAGGCGTTCGTCGAGTCGACGCGGAGCCGCATCCGCCACGGCGACGCCAAGCTGGTGCTGATCGATGACCTGCTGGCGGCCTTCTACGAGGCCACGCCCTGGGCGACCCGCCGATCGCCTCG
>CAVZPA010000023.1:0-188208 GCA_963776995.1 uncultured Acidimicrobiia bacterium | reverse complement strand
CCCGATGCCGTGGCGCAGTCCGATGCCGAGCACGAGGTCGACGCCGTTGCACTGCTCGTCCCACACCACGTCGATGCCGTTCGGCGACAGCAGACGGACGCCGTTGGCCTCCCCGCCGCACGCCATCGGGGCGTGGATCAGCGCCACCGAGCGGGCGTTGCCGTGGCCACCGGCGGCCGGGATCTCGGCACGGCGCCAGGGGATCGTCGCCGACACCTCGGCGACCAGCGGCGGGTTGGTCAGCGTGCGGAAGGCGACCGAGCTCTGGTCGACGCCCTCCATCGGCAGCGGCGCGTTCGGCGGGATGACGTGGGCGACGCGGGCGTCGTGCTCGGGCGCCGTGCCGATGTGGAAATCGGCGCCGAGCCGCCCGGTGATCTCCTTGGCCACGAACTCCCCGATCGTCTGCCCCGTGACGCGGCGAACCAGCTCGCCCTCCAGGTAGCCCTGGGTCACGGCGTGGTAGCCCGACGCCGTGCCCGGTTCCCACCACGGCTCCTGGGCGGCCAACAGCGTGGTGACCTTCTCCCAGTCGTACAGGTCGTCCATCGTCATCGGGGCGGCGAACCCGGACAGTCCTGCCGTGTGGCTCATCACGTGGCGGACCTCGATGACCCCCTTGCCGCCGGTGGCGAACTCCGGCCACACCTTGGCCACGGGCGCGTAGAGGTCGAGCTCGCCCTGGTCGGCAAGGATCAGGCAGGCGAGGGCGGACACCGTCTTGGTGGTCGACCAGACGTTGATGATCGTGTCCCGCTCCCACGGCATCGCCGGTCCGGCGTCGCGGTCGGCCGTGCCGCCCCACAAGTCGACGACCAGCTCGCCGTCGATCGTGATCGCCATCGAGGCGCCGTCGTCGTAGATGCTGTCGTCGCGGGGGAGGAAGTTGGCCTCGAATGCCTCCCGCACCGCGATGAACCGCTCGTCACATGTCCCCTCGATACCCATGCGGCGACGGTAGTCCGGTGCGCACGAAACCCCGGTCACCCGGCATGCTGGCGGGATGTCGATCTTCGAGCACCCGATCAAGACCCTCGACGGCGAGCCGAGCAGCCTCGCCGGCCGGGAGGGGCAGGCGCTGCTGCTGGTGAACGTGGCGTCGCGTTGCGGGCTGACCCCGCAGTACAGCGGGCTCGAGCAGCTCCACGAGACGTACGGCGAGCGCGGCTTCAGCGTGCTGGGGTTCCCCTGCAACCAGTTCGGCGGCCAGGAGCCCGGTACGGCCGAGGAGATCGCCACCTTCTGCTCCACGTCCTACGGCGTGTCGTTCCCGATGTTCGAGAAGATCGAGGTCAACGGTCCGGGGCGGCACCCGATCTACGAGGAGCTGACCGCTGTCGCCGACGCCGAGGGCCACGATGGCGACATCCGCTGGAACTTCGAGAAGTTTGTCGTCGACCCGCAGGGTGGGGTCACGCGGTTCAGCCCGATGGTCGCCCCCGACGACCCGCAGCTCGTGGCGGCGATCGAGGCCGCGCTCCCGGCGTGACCGCTGACGTCGCGTCGACGGCCCGAGGGAGCCGGCCGGTGCAGCCGTAGACTCGACGCCTTATGTCGAAGAAGACCAAGAAGCGCAAGGCCCGGCTGCGCCGTTCCAAGGCCAACCACGGCAAGCGTCCCAACATGGGCCGCGGCTGACGTCGGTCACCGCCGCCGATGACCGCGCCGCCGCCGTCCAGGCGTGACGGCGTCGTCGACGTTCTCCACGGCGTCGAGGTCCCCGACCCTTACCGCTGGCTCGAGGACGGTGACTCGCCGGAGGTGCAGCAGTGGGTGGCTGCGCAGAACGCCCACACCCGCCTGGCGCTCGATGTCCATCCCGCACGAGGGTGGTGGCACGAGCGTCTTGTCGCGTTGATGCACCTTCCCGTCGTGATGGCGGTGCAGGTCCGTGGCGAGCATCTCTTCTGTCTCGAGCGCCCGTCGGGCAAAGAGCAGTTCGTGCTGACGCGACGCTCAGCCGTCGATCAGGGCGCCGAACCGCTGATCCTCGTCGATCCGGCCGTCGGCACCGCAGATGCGGCCAACGCCATCGACTGGTTCCACGCCTCGCCGGAAGGCGAGCTGATCGCCGTCGGGACGAGCGAGGGTGGCACCGAGCAATCCGTGCTGCGTGTGCTGGAGACCAGCGGCGGCCGCGATCTCGACGAGACCATCCCCAACACCCGGGCATGCAGCGTCGCCTGGGAGCCTGACGGGTCGGGTTTCGCCTACACCCGGTACCCGGAGGGGGACCACTACCACCGCACGGTGCACTACCACCGCCTCGGTGATCGCTGGCAGGACGATCCGGTCGTGTGGGCCGAGCACCCCGATCCGCAGGCGTGGCCGGACGTGACGATGTCGCCGGACGGCGCGTGGCTGCTGGTCCACGTGCGGGTCGGCTGGTCGCGCGTCGACGTCCACCTGTTGGACCGATCCACCGGCACGTGGGCGACGGTCATCGAGGGGGTCGAGGTGACGAACCAGATGGTGTTCGCCGCCGACGGTGGTTCGCTCGTCGGCGTGACCACGCTCGACGCTCCGCGGGGTCGTGTGGTGCGGGTCCCGTTCGAGGACCCGGGGGCATGGGAGACGCTGGTCCCCGAGGGTGCTGCCGTGCTCTCGGCTGTCCGGGTGGCCGGCGATGAGCTGCTGCTGGTGGCCACGAACCGGGCCGTCGACGAAGTGCGCCGCTACGACGCCGCCGGCCGCTCGCGTGGCACGGTCGACGGCCTGGGCCAGGTGATCGCCGTGCCCGGCCTCGACGCCGACCGCGTGACCGGCTGGGTGTTCGTCGTCGTCGACTCGTTCGATGCCCCGACATCGCTGTGGCGCGTCGTGCCAGACGAACCGGCCACCCGCTGGTCGACGCCCGTTGTCGACGCCACGGTGCCGGCGCTCTCGGTCAGCCACGTCAGCTACCCGTCGCTCGATGGCACGAGCATCGGGCTGTTCCTGATCCACCGCGCCGACGTCACGCCGGGGCCCGCCGTGCCGGCGATCCTCAACGGTTACGGCGGGTTCGCGATCTCCGAGACGCCGGTGTGGTCGCCACAGGTCGCCGCCTGGTGCGCAGGCGGCGGCCTGTACGCCATCGCCGGCCTGCGTGGCGGGCTGGAGGAGGGCGAGGCCTGGCACCACGCCGGGCGCCGCGCCAACAAGCAGAACGTGTTCGACGACTTCCACGCCGCCGCCGACTGGCTCGTCGAACGGCGCCACGCCAGCCGCGAGCGGCTGGCCATCCTCGGCCGCTCGAATGGCGGGCTGCTCGTCGGTGTGGCTCTCACCCAGCGCCCCGACCTGTGCCGGGCGGTGTGGTGCGGCGTGCCGCTGCTGGACATGGTGCGCTTCCCGCAGTTCTTGATCGCCCGGCTGTGGACGAGCGAGTACGGCGATCCCGATGTCGCCGAGGAGTTCACCTGGCTGTACGCCTACTCGCCCTACCACCGGGTCCACGAGGGGACGGGCTATCCGGCGACCCTGTTCACGACGGCGGAGGGTGACACTCGGGTCGACGCCATGCACGCCCGCAAGATGGCCGCCCTGCTGCAGTCGGTGTCGACGGGCCAGGACGAGCGGCCGATCCTGCTGCTCCAGGAGGGGCGGGCGGGCCACGGCGTCGGCAAGCCGGTCGCCAAGCGGGCCGACGAACTGGCCGACGGTCTGACGTTCCTCGGCTGGCAGATCGGCCTCGACCCGCGAGACGCCACCTGATGGCGCGCGTCGAGTGGCTGACAGTCGGCGGACCGGTCGAGCCGTGGCAACGTCTCGGCCTGACGGTGGTCGACGGGCTGGTCCCGCTGTTCGGCACGGGCGTGCGCATCGATCCGGCGCAGCCTCCCGGCCTCGTCGGGTGGGCATTGTCCGGCGTCGATGCGGACATCACCTCGATCGACGGCGTGCCGACCGAGGTCGTCGACGCCGCGCCGCCGGTGTTCGCCGAGCACCCGGTCGGGGCGATCGGCCTCGACCACGTCGTCGTGGCCACCGACTCGCTCGAGCGCACGTGCCGGGCGGTCGAGGACGCCACGGGCGCCCCGCTCAAGCGGGTGCGTGAGGTCGGCCAGATCCGCCAGGGGTTCCACCGGGTCGGCGGTGGCGGGCTGATCGTCGAGGTCGTCGAACGGACCGGCCTGCCCGTCGGCCCGGCGGAGCTGTGGGGCCTGGTCCTCAACGTCGAGGACATCGACGCCGCCGTGGCCCTGATCGGCGAGGCGTCGATCGGCGCCGCCAAGCCGGCGGTGCAACCCGGCCGCTCGATCGCCACGGTCCGCGAGGACGCCGGTCTCGGCCTCCCCGTGGCCCTGATGACCCCGTGACCGCCCCCTCCTGACCCGAGTGTTTCCGGCCACCGGAGGGTCAGCTGCGGGGATGCCCCGCAGCTGACCCTCGGACGCCGGAAACACTCGGATCGGTCCTCCCCCGTCGTTGCGCGGCCTGGGAGACTGGGCGGGTCATGAGGCGTCCGGTTGTCGCATTCGTCCTCGTCGTCATTGTGTCGACGCTCGCCGTCGGCTCCCCGGCCCAGGCCGAGCGGGACGGCGGGCGACCCGGCGTCGTCGCCGGCCGTGCCGCGGCGAGTGCGGCGAGGGGAGCGGTCGGCTTCCCCGACCCGGCGACCTGCCCGGCGACCCTCCGCGGCGCCGTCATCGACCGCCAGGCGCAGCGGGCGTGGCTCTGCGAGGTCGGGGCCATCGTCCGGGTCATGCCGATCACCTCGGCGGGCGACCAACCGGACCCCGGGATCTACGAGGTGTACGCCGAGGACCTGTGGACGACGTCGTACTACGGGCCGCAGCCGAGCACGCTCGACCACTTCGTGGCCTTCACGCGGGGCAAGTACGAGGGGGCCCGCATCGGCTTCCACGCCGTGCCCCGCTACGGCGACGGCACCCTGGCCCAGTCGCCCGAGAGCGTCGGCACGCCGGAGCTGTTCGGGGGTTCATCGGGCTGCATCCGGTTGCGGGCGGAGGATGCCGCGGCGGTGTACGACTTCCTGGCCGTCGGCCACCAGGTCCACGTGATCAGCTGAGCTGAGATCGCGGCAGCGGAAGCATCCGGCGCTGGGCGGTGGCGTCGGCGAACGACCCTCGACGGTGAGCTCGATCATCCGGTCGATGGCGTCGAGCGTGCGACGCAACGACGACCACAGCATCGACTCGCTCACATGGTCGACGACGGCCTCGCCGGCCTCCAGCGAGAACGAGGCGACCGACCGCGGCGGGACCTCCCTGGCGAGCGTCTCGACCAGCGCATAGAAGCGGAGGTCCTCGCGGTGGCGGTCGACGACACGACCGGACTTGAGGTCGATCAGAACCTTGCGGCTCTCGACGCCGGCCGGCCGTCCGATGACCAGGTCGACCCGGGCCCGCAACAGGATCGGCCCGTCGCCGGGCCACTGCACCGACGCCTCGGTCATCGGGTGCCACGTCCGGCTGAGCGGTGGGAAGCACTCCACGAACTGGGTGACCCGCTCGACGGCGCGACCGCGCAGGTCGGCCTCGTCGGCCGGGCCGAGGGCGGCCATCCACTCGCCGATGCCGCGCTCCTCGTCGGCGAGGCGGGTGATGGCCTCGTCGACGAGGTCGGCCGGTGTCGGCTCGCCGCGCCAGTTGAGCAGCAGCTGGATCGCCCGGTGCGACACCTGGCCGCGGGCGATGGCCGGGCTCCAGGCGAACGGACCGGGGTCGAGGAAGTGCGTCTCGCACTGCAACACACCGGCCACGTTGAACTTCGTGACCCACAGGTCATCGTCGACGCGGGCGCCGAGCTCGGTCAGCCCCTGGCGTGCCGCCGCCCGGAGGCCATCGACGAAGGCCCGCTCGAAGACGACCGGCGCCTCCGTGCGGCGCAGCGCCTCCAGCGTGCGACGCTGCAGCGGCGTGAGCGTGGCGGCGACGGCGTCGGTCATCGTCGGCGACTGTACCGACGGGGTGTCGCCGGAACGGGGAGCAGTGCACCCGCGCACCCACCGTTCACACTGGTGCCATGGAGCCGTCGTCGACTGCCCGCTTCGCCCTCGCGGCGCGCACGCTGACCCGTGAGGCGCGGCGCCGGGACTTGGTGGGTCCGAGCTTCCGTTGTCCTCCCCGGCTGGCCGGCGCCGACCGCACCCTGCGGCGCCGGCCAGGCGGCGGCGTCGTGGCGGTCCGCGTCCGTGACCGGCCGTGGCCGGCGGTCCTCGCGGACATGATCGAAGGTGTCATCGTCGTCAACGGACTGACCCCGCCGCGAGCGACGCGGGTGCGCACCGAGCTGTGGGATGCCGTCACCGCGCTGAGCGAGGAGCGCCCGGATGCGCAAGTCGCTTAGCGTGCCGGCGCCGCACGTCAGGCGACCGGGACGGCCCCGGCGACCAGTGGCTCGAGCGTCAGCTCGGGCTCGTCCGCCTCCAGGCGAGCGAGCCGGTAGCGGTTCTCGAACAGGGCGACGAGCGCCCCGTCGGAGCGGTTCAGGATCCGGATGCCGCCGATCTCCCGTAGACGCGGCACCGATTCCGGGTCGGTGCGGCGGATCGCCTGGTAGCCGGCGCTGAGGATCTCAGCCGGGGCATTGAACTCGCTCGCCAGCCGGTAGCCGAAGACCTCGAACTGCAGCGCGCCGACGGCGGCGAGGATCGGCGCCGAATCACCGGTGTCCGGATCGCGCAGCACCTGCACCACGCCTTCCTCGTCGAGCTGCTCGAGCCCGCGGCGGAACTGCTTGGTCCGGCCCGTGTCGAGCGGGCGCGCCGTGGCGAAGACCTCCGGCGAGAAACGCGGAATCGCCGGGTAGGAGACCGGCAACCCGTGATGGCCACCGGTGTAGATCGTGTCCCCGAGTTGGAGCCCGGTGGCGTTGACGAGGCCGACGACGTCGCCGGGGAACGCTTCCTCGACGGTCTCGCGGTCCGATCCGAACGCCGTCGTGGCGTACTTCGTCGTCAAGTCCCGGCCGGTGCGATCGCAGGTCACGGTCATCCCGCGCTCGAAGCGACCGGAGCAGATGCGGGCGAACGCCAGGCGGTCCCGGTGCGACGGATCCATGTTCGCCTGGACCTTGAACACGAAGGCCGAGAACCCGCCGTCGAGCGACCGCGGCTCGCCATCGACGTCGACGCGTGGTGACGGCGGAGGGGCCAGGTCGACGACCGCGTCGAGGATCATGCGCACGCCGAAGTTGGTGAGTGCCGAGCCGACGAAGACGGGTGTCGAGTCGCCGCCGAGGAACGACGCCGGGTCGACGTCGGCGCCGATGGCGTCGAGCAGGCCGATCTCGTCCTGGGCGACCTGCCAGGCGGCGCCCTCGTCGACGGCCGCGTCGCCGGCCGGAACGAGCAGCTCCGGCGACAGCGAGGCACCGCGGTCGGTGCGTGTGAAGCGGATGTAGTCGCCCGTTCGTCGATCGATGACACCGCGCATGTCGCCGGCGATGCCGACCGGCCAGGTCGCCGGGGTCGGCCGCAACCCGATCTGCGCCTCGATCTCGTCGAGCAACTCGAGCGGTTCGCGGCCGGGACGGTCGTACTTGTTGAGGAAGGTCAGCACAGGTAGGCGGCGGGCGCGACAGACCTCGAACAGCTTCAGCGTCTGGGACTCGATGCCCTTGGCGGTGTCGAGCACCATCACGACGGCGTCGACGCCGGCGAGCACCCGGTAGGTGTCCTCGGAGAAGTCCCGGTGGCCAGGCGTGTCGAGCAGGTTGATGACGTGGTCCCGATACGGGAACTGCAGCACCGTCGAGCTGATCGAGATGCCCCGCTGGCGCTCGAGCTCCATCCAGTCCGACGTCGCGGCCCGCCGCCCGTCGCGGGCCTTGACGGCGCCGGCCCGCTGCACCGCCCCGGCGTAGAGCAGGAACTTCTCGGTGAGCGTCGTCTTGCCGGCGTCGGGATGGCTGATGATGGCGAACGTGCGGCGCCGGGACGCCTCCTGGATCACCTGTTCACCCTCCACGACCCTTCGACGCTATCGGTGCGCCCGGACCGAACGGCGGGGTGCGTCGGCCCTAGCGTTGGTTCCATGAGCGACACGACGAGCCCCGAGGTCCGCGACGCCCCCGACGCCCACCGCTACGAGATTTCTCTCGACGGTGAGGTCGCCGGCTTCGCCGTGTACCAACGCCGCGGCGGCCGGACCTACTTCGTGCACACCGAGATCGACCCGCGGTTCGAAGGTCGGGGCCTCGGATCGAAGCTCGCCCAGGCAGCCCTCGACGCCGAGCGCGACAGAGGCGAGCCGGTCATCCCCCTGTGCCCGTTCATCCGTCGCTACATCGAGCATCACCCCGAGTACGCCGACCTCGTCGACACCGAGCTCTTGGCGCGCATCGACGGCACGTGAGGCGCCCTAGCGTCACCGCGGCGCCCGGGTGGCGGAACTGGCAGACGCGGGGGGCTTAAACCCCTCTGGCCGAGACTCGTGTGGGTTCGAATCCCACCCCGGGCACGAACGGCGGCGTGCCGCCGTCGCCTTGGGACGGGAGACGCCGAATCGGAGTTCGGACGCGGCGAGCTCGGCAGGCGAAGCGAGCAACTCGGTTGCGAGCAGAGCGCCCAACGACGTTCCTGGATCGTTGATTGACACACAGGGAATCGCTCGTGCATGGTGGCGACACAATCGTTGGCTGTCAACGCGTTGCACGTTGACGCCAACGCCACGCATGAGGGAGTCAGCAATGAAGCGTTTGATCGTCGTCGCATCGGCGGCCGTCGCGGTGATCGCATCGGCCGGCGGTGTCGCGGATGCTGGCCCGCCAGCGAATCAGGCATGTCACGGCGAGAGCATCTCGGTGCTGGCGCGCAACCAGGACGCGCCGGGTGCGTTCGGAGCCGGCACCAGGAGCTTCGCTCAGGACCCGAACACCGACCATCCGGGGCTCGGTGATGGCATTCAATTGCTGCATGCCGGTCTCGTGGACGATGAGGTCGTGCCGAACACCTGCAACGACTGATCGGTCGCTGGGAGCAGGCTCCCGACGACGGTTCCGAAACGAGGATGATCGCCGCGTTCTTGCGACTCGGCGTGTCGACGTGGCCTACGATGCTCCGGACGTTGCCCGTGAGGCCATGGGTGCGCAGATGATCCGAGAAGGAGGCCGTAGGTGGCTGACGACGTTGAGCCGATGGGACCGATCAGCTATCTGATCGTCGAGTTCCCTGGCAACAAGATGACGGGAGCGGGACTTGCTGCTCTCGTCGATCTGGTCGACCGTGGAGTGATCCGGATCCTCGACCTGTCGTTCGTCACGCGGCACGACGACGGCTCGATCGAAGGGATCGAGCTGCGGGACCTCGACGCCGACGGACAGTTCGACATGACGATCTTCGAGGGCGCGTCGTCGGGGATGCTCGATCAGTCCGACTTCGACGATGCCGCGGAGGCAGTCCAGCCGGGCTCGTCGGCCGGCATCTTGATCTTCGAGAATCGGTGGGCGATCCCCTTCGTGCAGGGGATGCGCCAAGGCGGGGCCGAGCTGGTGGCGGCGGGCTACATCCCGCTGGACGACATCGCGGCCTCGCTCGACGCCACCGACGCACGCTGAACCGGAACGAGAACGGAAAGAGGAGACGGGAAGATGCCAGGATTGATGAGAGGAGTCGCCCGCACGGCGGTCGTGGCGGGCACAGCGACAGCGGTTTCCAACCGTGTCTCACGTCGACAGGCCAATCGCTGGTCGGACCAGAATGAAGCGCAGTACGCGCAGCAGCAACCGCCGCCACAGCAGTACTACGAGCCGCCGCCGGCGCCTGCTCCGCCGGCGGCACCGGACCCGATCGAGCAGCTCAAGGAGCTGGCCGATCTGAAGGACAAGGGCATCCTCACGGAAGAGGAGTTCTCGGCGCAGAAGGCGAAGATCCTCGCGACCTACTAGGGCGCGGAGCTCCGCGCATGTTGTTCCTGTACCGGCCGCGTCAGACCTGGATGCCGTTCGGCCTGCCGCGCAACCGCACGCACCAAGCCGCCTACAACCGACAACTGCAGCAACAGTTCAACTCGACCCGCCGTGTCGCGCCGCCGGTGCCGGCGCCAGCGCCGGCGCCGCCTCGCGATCCGGTGCGCGATCTGCAGGAGCTCGCCGAGCTGCACGAGGCCGGCGTGCTCAGCGACGCCGAGTTCGCGGCAGCGAAAGCGAAGTTCCTGGCGGGATGACATCCAACGAGGACAGGGCGACGACCTTGGTGCGCGCCCTGCGCGCCGGGATCGAAGGCGACCAGGAGGAGCTGCGGGCCGTCTTCACCGATGACGTTCGAGCCTGGACGCCGGTGCTGTCGACCGCCTCGGTGAGCGAGCTGATCGAAGAGCTCGCTCGCCGCGACGACGCCTTCTCCGACATCGTGCTGGACGTCACGCCGCTCGACGTGGGCGGCGACCACGCGTGTGTCGAGTGGACCGTCGACATGACGCACACCGGCACGATCACGCTCGCCGACGACCAGATCATCGAGCCGTCCGACATCCGGGTCACGCTGCACGGCGTCACGGTCGCCGAGTTCGACGGCGACCGGATCTGTTCGCTGCGCCAGTACTGGGACGAGTTCGCCGTCCTCGAGCAGCTCGGCGTCCTGATCGGCTCGGCGTGACCTAGCGCCGCCACCCAGGTTCTTCGGAGCGTTGCTCCCGCTCAGCGGGATCAACGCTCCACGGAGTCGGGTCGTGGTCGCTACCGCCGGGCGACGTCGCGGGAATCGCGCCGAGCACCGAGCGCGATGTTGATCGCCGCGCCCACTGCGACGCCGAGGGCGGCGCCGCAGATGACGTCGAGGGGGTTGTGGGCACCGACGTACACCCGGCCGATCATGACCAGCGCGACCAGCACCCACGGGACCGGTCGCCATCGTGGTGGCAGGTACGGGGTGATCACGGTCGCCAGCGCGGCGACGAGGATGGCGTGTCCCGACACGAAGCTCTCGCCGGCGATGCTGACGTCGCCGCGCACGTTGATGTCCGGACCGATCGACGTTCCCGGCCGCTCCCGGGTGACGGTCGCCTTGACGGCCCGCTCGACCACCAGCTTGGCCACCGTGGCGAGCACCGCGGCGAGCGCCAGCTTGTAGCGGCGCATGACCAGCGCGACGACGGCGACGATCGGACCGATCACGAGCGAGCCCAGCTGCTGGAACGGCCACAGCACCGGATAGAAGACCTCCGGCAGGTCGTTGACGGAGCGGAACAGTGACTCCTCGGCGCCAGGGACGGAGCCGTTCCTCACCACCAGCGGCGCCGATGGCGAGCACGATGAGCCCGGCCACCACTGCCGTCAGCTCGTCGCGCCGCACCACGCCACGACCATAAGGCCTGCGCGGCTGTCCCCTTTCAATGCGGCGAGGTCTGTGCAAGGGTGCCGGGGAGGTTTCCCGAGGGAGGGCGCCAGGGATCATGCTCAGTCGGTGCGCAGTGCTCGGTGGCTTCGCGCTGCTGGCCGTGGCGGCGTGCGCCGATGAGGACGCGGAGCCGGCAACCTCAGCCACCGTGTTGGACGACGACGTCATCACCGTCGCCTCGTTCGACTTCCCGGAGAGCGTGCTCATCGCTGAGATCTACGGTCAGGCCCTGGAGCACGAGGGGTTCGCCGTCGAGCGGGCGCTGAGCCTCGGACCTCGCGAGTTCGTCGGTCCGGCGATGCGGGCCGGTCTCGTCGAGCTCGTGCCCGAGTACGCAGGGTCCGCGCTCACTTTCGCCAGCCTCGGCGCCACCGCGCCGAGCGCCGACCTGGGGGCGACGCACGCCGAACTCGAGCGGGTCCTCGCGGACGTCGGCGTCGTCGCCCTGGACTCGGCGCCGGGGCAGAACGCCAATGCCTTCGTCGTCACCCGGGAGACGGCCGCGGCCTACGGGCTCGACGAGCTGAGCGACCTGTCCGCCGTCGCCGGCCAGCTCACCCTCGGCGGTCCACCCGAGTGCCCGGCTCGTCCGCTGTGCCAGGTCGGGCTGCGCCGACTGTACGGGACGACGTTCGCCGACTTCGTGCCGCTCGACGTCGGAGGACCGGCGACTCAACAAGCCTTGCGCAACGGCACCGTCGACGTGGCGCTGCTGTTCACCACCGACCCGACGCTCGACGACTACGTCGTGCTCACCGATGATCGGCAGCTCCAACCGGCCGAGAACGTGACCCCGCTGGTCCGGGCGGAGGTCATCGAGCGGTGGGGAGCTTCCGTCGTCGATGTCATCGACGGCGTCTCGGCGAGCCTGGACACCCGGGCGCTGCGTGAGCTCAACGCGGCCGACGCCGCGGAGCCCGGTTCCGTCGACGCCGCGGCGATCGCTCGCGGCTGGCTGCGCACGGCGGGGCTCTCATGACCACCAGCGAGAAGCCGCCCCTCGACGGCGAGGTCGACCGTCGCGGGATCCCCACGGTCGTGCCCCCGACGGCCCGTCGGAGCGGGCTCCGGCGGAGGCCGACGGGTGCGCCGCCGCCGTTGCCGCGGAAGATCGGCACGTCGGGGAAAGGGTGGCTGATCGGTCTCCTCCTGCTCGTCGGTTGGGTCGGTGTGACGCTGTTGTCCAAGGGCGCACGTCGCCTCACCGATCAGGTCGATGCGGCCGTGCTGCGGGTGTTCGCCCGGGCGCGGACGGACTGGTTGACCGAGCTGTCGCGGGCGGTCGACCGTGTGGCGACCGGGTGGGCGATGTTCTTCGCCGGGCTCGCCCTGCTCGTCGCGATGATCGTGTTCCGACGGTGGCGACACCTGTTCACGTTCCTCGCCAGCGTGATCCTCCTGGAGATCCTCGGACTGCTGCTCATCGAGGCGTACAGGCGTCCACGTCCCTACGACGTCACCATCATCGGCCGGTGGACGGGCTTCTCGCTGCCTTCCGCCACCATCGCTGTCGTCAGCTTCACGGTGGTCGGCGCCATCTACGCGCTCGTCGTGCCCGGACGGCCGCGGACGATCGCCAAGGCCGTGGGCGCCGTCGTCATCGGCCTCGCCGTGTTCGCCCGCCTGTACCTCGGCGTGGACCATCCCTTCGATGTGCTCACCGGGCTCGCCATCGGGGTCGCCATCCCGCTGCTGGCCTTCCGCTTCTTCACCCCCAACGAGCTGTTCCCGGTCACCTACCGGCGGGGCAAGACCGCTCACCTGGACGTCAGCGGGCCCCGGGCGGAGGCCATCCGTCGTGCTGTCGGCGACCAGCTCGGCCTCACCGTCGTCGAGATGAAGCCGATCGGCCTGGCCGGCTCCGGAGGGTCGACGCCGCTGCGGCTGCGGATCGCCGGCGACCCCGACACGTTCGTCTTCGGGAAGCTCTACGCGATGAACCACGTGCGTGCCGACCGCTGGTACAAGCTCGGACGGACGATCCTCTATGGCGGCCTGGAGGACGAGCGGCCATACCAGTCCGTGCGGCGCCTGGTGCAGCACGAGGATTACGCGATGCGCTTGCTCTGCGACGCCGGCGTGTCGACCGCTCACCCGATCGGGATCGTCGAACTGACGCCCGAGCGTGAGTACCTGATGGTCGGGGAGTTCTTCGACGGGTCCGTCGAGATCGGTGACGCCGAGGTCGACGATCAGATCATCGATGAGGGGTTGGCGTTGATCCGGCAGTTCTGGAACGCCGGCGTCGCCCACCGCGACATCAAGCCCGCCAACCTGCTCGTGCAGGACGGGCACCTGCACGTCATCGACGTGGCCTTCCTGCAGGTCCGGCCATCACCGTGGCGGGAGGCCATCGATCTCGCCAACATGATGCTCTGTCTGGCCGTGCGTACGGACGCTTCACGGGTCTACGAGCGGGCCCTCGCCTTCTTCACCCCGGACGAGATCGCCGAGGCCTTCGCCGCTACTCGAGGCATCGCCAGCCCGACACAGCTGCGCACCGTCATGAAGCAGGACGGCCGTGACCTGCTGGCGCAGTTCCGCGCCCTGGCCCCGGAGCGCCCGGCGATCCCGCTGCAACGATGGGGGCCACGGCGGATCCTCATCGTGGTCGGCTTGTTGCTCGCCGCCTTCCTCGTCGGTCAGAACATCTACGGGATGTTCACGCCGGCCGACCTGCCGATCTCGGCATCTCCCGAATGCGGCACCGGCGACGTGATGATCCTCATGGCGCAGTCGGTGCCGACGGCGACCGCGCTCCCGTGCATCGATTCCTTCCCGGCGGGATGGGATCCGACGGAAGTGAGGATCCGCCGCGATCGGGCTCGCTTCGGGTTGCACACAGGTGATCATCGGGTCGACGTCACGCTGCGCCCGGCGGGCGCCTGCGTCGTCCGCGGCGAAGACGAGGTGCCGAGCGACGAGGTCGGCTTCCGGCGCTTCGAGCGCGTCATCGCGGTGCCACCCGACCTGCGGGTGACACGGACCTACCTCTCGGACGGCCAGTGCGTCGTCTACGACATCGCGTTCGAAGGCGAGGAGTCCGCCACGCTCATCGGCGACCTCGACGGCGCGCTGGCGTTCCAGCCGCGCCGCGAGCTCGTCGCCGCTGTCGAGGACCGCTCCGGCCTGAGCCTGTGCGGCGCCGGTGCGCCGCCGTGCGTCGGCGGTGCGCCATGATCGCCGCGCTGGCTGCCTCGTTCGGGTCGGCCGTGCTGCGGCTGCTGCTGGTGATCGTGCTGGCCATCACCACGACGCTGTTGTCGCTGCGCCTGCTCGGCAGCCGGCGGGGGTGGGGGACCGCGCTGCTCGCCGGGGCGATCGGCTGGGGCTTCGCGGCGCTCGTCGCGCTCGGCGTCAACGACTGGGACTGGGGTGCGGACGGGCTGATCATCCACATGCTCGCCATCGGCGTCCCCACGACGATGGCGACGGCCGTCGTCCTGGACCTGCTGGCGCGACCCGGATCGCTCGCCCTCGGCGAGCGGGCCGGCCTCGTGATCACGCCCCGGCCGGTGCGCGCCGTGCGCCAACGGGTGTCCGTGCTGCGCCGCTACCGCGAGCTCGTCCGCTTGTGCCGGCAGGAGGGCTTCGGCCCGTTCCTCACCGCCACAGAGCGGGCCGAGCGCACCGTCGACGCGCCTGGGATCCGCCTGCGGCGCGTGCTCGAGCAGGCCGGTGGGGTGTACATCAAGCTCGGCCAGATCGCCGCCACGAGGGTCGACCTCCTGCCCCGGGAGGTGTGCGACGAGCTCGCCGAGCTCCAGAACAGGGTGCCGGCCGAGTCCCGGGAACGAGTCGCCCCCGTCCTCGAAGGCGCGCTCGGCGCACCGGTCGAGGAGGTCTTCGCCGAGTTCGACTGGGAGCCGCTCGCCGCCGCGTCGATCGGCCAGACCTACCGGGCCCGGTTGCACTCGGGGGAGCCCGTCGTCGTCAAGGTGCAGCGCCCCGACATCGAGGCCCTCATGGAGCGGGACCTCGCGGCGCTGGCGTTGGTCGCCGACCTTGCCCAGCGTCGCACCCCGTTCGGTCAGGGCCTCCGATCCGGCGAGATGCTCGCCCAGTTCGCCACCGGTCTACGCGCCGAGCTCGACTTCCGTCACGAGGCCGACGCGATGACGGAGATGGCGGCGATGTTGGAGGACCGCTCGCCGGTGCGCATCCCGAAGGTCTACCGGGACGTGTCGAGCCGCCGGGTGCTGGTGCAGGAGCGCTTCGAAGGCTTCACCGTGTCGGACACGCGGCGGTTCGACGATGGGGAGGTCGATCGCCAGAAGCTGGCGGACCAACTGCTGCGGACAACGCTCGATCAGGTGATGCGGGTTGGGCTGTTCCACGCCGACCCGCACCCGGGCAACGTCTTCGCCTTCCCTGACGGCACGCTGGGTCTCATCGACTTCGGCGCCGTCGGCCGCCTCGACCCGATCCAACAGTCGGCGATCATCGACGTCATGGTCGCCCTCGCCCGCCGCGACGTGAACCTGCTGCGCGACGGGGTCGAGCGGGTCACCGAGATCGCCGAGTCGACCTCGCCGGAACAGCTGGAGCGGGCGCTCGCCCGGTTGATGGCCGAGCATGTCCGGCCCTCGGGGAACGTGGACCCGGCGGTGATGCAAGACCTCGTGGCGACGCTTTCCCGGTTCGGGATGCGCATACCGACCGATGTCGTGCTCCTCTCGCGGGCGCTCGTGACCGTTGATGGCACGCTGCGCGCTCTCGACCCGGACATGTCCCTCGTCGCCGCGGCCACCCGGATGTTCGATGATCGCGAGGGGACAGCAGTCGTCGACCGTCAGGAGTTGATGCGCGAGGAGCTGCTGGCGATGGTGCCGCACCTTCGCCGCCTGCCCGATCGGGTCGATCGGATCCTCGCGCTGACGGGCCGCGGGGACCTGCGCGTGCGCAGTGTGGTGGACGAGGACAGCCGGCGGATCCTGCGTACGCTCGCCAACCGCTTTCTCCTCGTCATCGCCGGGACTTCGTTCCTCGTCACTTCGGCGTGGCTCCTCGTTGCCGTCGACGAGGGGCCGCAGGTCGCGGGACAAACCGGCTTGTTCGATGTGTTCGGTTACGGCGGCATGCTCATCGGCGCGATCCTGGTGCTGCGCGTGGTCGCCGCTGTCGCGAGGGACGGTACGACATGACCGAGGTATCACCGATGGCGGTCGTCGAGACCGTTGCTCCGCCGCTGTTCGACCAGCGGCCGGCGGGTGAGCGCTACTACCGCCATCCCGGCGACGTCGTCCGGCTCGTGTTGTGGGGCCTCGTCACGATCGTCCTGGTGCTCCTCGTCGAACTGGCCGAAAGCACGAACGCCGGTCTGCGTGAAGACCTCGGCGAGGTCGCCGGCCTGATCCCGCGTGCCGTTCGTCAGCTGGCCCTGGCCGTCGCCCAGGTCGGGGCCCTGCTCGTCCCGGTGGTCGTCGCCGCCATCCTCGTCCTCCAGCGGCGCTGGCGACGGATCATCGTGCTCGTGGGGTCGGCGGTCGCCGGTGCCGCGGTGTTCCTCCTGCTCGACCGCGCCGTCGGGCTCGGTGGCCCGGTGCCGGAGTCGATCGGCGACGACTCCTGGTTGATCTCGACCCGCTTCCCGTCGACGACCTACCTCGCCGCAGCCGCGGCCGTGACGGTCGTCGGCAAACCGTGGCTGGGCCGGTCGTGGCGCCGCACCGCCGACCGGGGCCTGGTCGGTCTCGTCGTGACGTTGCTCGTCGCCGGGACGTCGGGGCTCGCCGAGCTGCTCCTGGCGGCCGCCACCGGTGGGCTGGCGGGCGCCGCCGTGCTCGTCATCGTCGGTGCACCGAACCGCCGGCCGAGCCCGCTGGCCGTGGCCGCCGGTCTCCGCCGCAGTGGACTCGATGTGACCGGGCTCAGCCTCCAGCGCGCCGTCGGCGGCCGGGCGCAGCTGTACCGGGCGACGTTGGCCGACGGCCGGTCGACGTTCGTCAAGGTGTACGCCCGCGATACCCGCGATGCCGACCTGCTGTACCGCAGCTATCGCGCGGCGATCCTGCGCGACGCCGCCGACCAGTGGCCCGTCGCATCGCTCGAGCGCGACGTCGAGCACGAGGGCCTGCTCCTCCTGCTCGCCCGCCGGGGCGGCGTGCGCTGCCCCGATCTCCAGGCCCTGACCGCTCTGCCCGACGGATCGATGGTCGTCGCGATGGAGGATGTCGACGGACACCGGCTCGACGAGCTCGAGGAGCTCGATCCAGCGGTGGTCGAGGCCGTCTGGCGCGCGACGCAGACGATGCACAGCAGTGGCGTCGCCCACCGTGCCCTGCGGGCGGCGAACGTCCTCGTCACCGACGAGGGTCCGGTGATCATCGACTTCGGCGCCGCCGAGTCGCCGGCGGACGCCCGACTGCAGGCGATCGACCGGGCCGAGTTGCTCGTCTCGCTCGCCGAGAAGGTCGGTCCGCAGGAAGCGACGGCCGCCGCCTCCCGCGTGCTCGCCCCGGAAGAGCTGGCCGCCGCTTCCCCGTACCTGCAACCGCTGGCGCTGTCGGCGGCGACCCGGCGCCAGGCCTCGAAGCGCCTCCTCCGCGATTTGCGCGACGAGATCGCCGCGACGACGGAGCAGGAACCCGAACCGCTCGAGCGCCTGGTCCGCGTGCGCCCGCGCACGGTGATCATGATCGCCACGCTGAGCGGCGCCTTCTACTTCCTGCTGCCCCAACTCGCCAACGTCGACGACAGCGTGGAGGCCCTTCGCTCGGCGAACTGGGGCTGGCTCGCCGCCTGCGTCGTGACGTCCGGCGTGACCTACGTCGCAGCCGGGATCGGCATGCTCGGCGGCGTGTCCGAGCGCCTGCCACTCGGCCCGACCGTGCAGGCGCAACTCGCCTCGTCGTTCGTCAACAGGGTCACGCCGGCCAATGTCGGCGGGATGGCACTCAACGTGCGCTACTTGCAGAAGGCGGGGGTCCCGCCGGCGGAGGCCGTGACCGGCATCGGGCTCAACGTCCTCGCCGGCGGCGTCGTGCACATCGTGCTGCTGATCGTCTTCTTCGCCTGGGCCGGCCAGGACGGGGCCGGGTTCGCGCTGCCGAGCAGCAGCAAGCTGCTCGTGGTCATCGCCGTCGTGCTCGCCCTGATCGGCATCGTCGCGGCCACCCGTCGTGGGCGCCACCTCCTGCGCGTGCACGTGCTCGGCGGGGTGAGGCAGTCGCTCGCCAGCATCAGCTCGCTCACGCGGTCGCCTCGCCGGTTGTTCGCCCTGTTCGGCGGCTCGATTCTTGTCACCATCGCCTACATCACTTCGTTGACGTGCGCTGTCAACGCCTTCGATGGTGGGCTCAGCTTCGCCCAGGTCGGGGCGGTGTACCTCGGAGCGTCGATGATCGCCGCCGCCGCGCCCACGCCGGGCGGGCTGGGCGCGATGGAGGCAGCGCTCGTCGCCGGGTTCACGGCCATCGGCATGAACGGGGCGATCGCCGTGGCGATCGTGCTCAGCTACCGCTTGGCGACGTACTGGCTGCCGATCCTGCCCGGCTGGATCAGCTTCCACATGCTCGAACGCCGCAACTACATCTGAGCCGGGGAGACATCGACGTGGCGGATCCACCGATTCTCGAGCCCAGCCCCCAGGTGAACTCGTGAGCGAGCACGTCGCGCCGGATCTCGGGCAGTCGACGATCGCCGCGTCGGTGCCGACCGTCGAGCGGGGCGCATCCGGCCGTGCTGGGCGGCGAGCAACGCGGCGACGCCCGTCGGGCGCCGCGCCGCCGTTGCCCCGGCACCTGCGCAGAACCGGGGCCGGCTGGCTCATCGGCGCCGTCGTCGCCATGGTCCTGACCGTGCTGATCTACGGCAACGGCGTGTCGGGCGCGGCGATCACGGCGAGGGTCGTCGACGACACGGTCGTGCGGTGGGTGAGCGGCGTCGACCTTCCCGGCATCCACGGCATCGCCCGGGGCGTGAGCTACGCCGGCTCGTGGTGGGTCATCGAGATCACCGTCTGGGTGCTCACCGTGGCGCTCATCGTCCTCCGGCGGTGGCGCCACTTGGTGATCTACCTGATCGTGTCGCAGGTGGTGCAGATCGTCGTCGAGCTCCTGATCGAAGCGACGATCCAGCCGCGTCCGTTCGGGGTGCCCCTGCGAGGCAGTTGGGGCGGATGGGCGATGCCCTCGTTCCACATGCTCGCCGTCGCCGGGCTGTCGGTCATGGCCCTGTACACGCTGGTCCCCGAGGGGAAGCTGCGCAATCGATTGAAGTGGGCGGTCGCGGTGCTCGTCACGGCGGTCGCGTTGGCCCGACTGCACCTCGGCGTGGACCTTCCAAGCGGGATCGTCGTCAGTGTGCTCATCGGCGTCGGCTTCGCGGTGAGCGGCTTCCGTTACTTCGCGCCCAGCGAAGTGTTCCCGGTGACGTACCGCCGGGGGCGGTCCGCGCACCTCGACGTCGGCGGCGCGCGGGGCGCAGCGATTCGCAAGGCGGTCGCCGAGCAACTCGGATTCACCGTCACCGAGATCAGACCGTTCGGGTTGAGCGAGTCGGCCGGGTCGACGCCGCTGCGTCTGAAGGTGGACGGCGCGACGTCGCCGTACCTGTTCGGCAAGCTGTACTCACGCACCCACCTGCGGTCGGACCGCTGGTACAAGCTCGGTCGCGAGCTGCTGTACGGACGGTTGGAGGACGAGAAGCCCTTCAACACGGTGCGTCGGTTGGTGCAACAAGAGGACTACGCGCTGCGCGTCATCCGGGAGGCGGGCGTGCCCGGCGCGAGGTCGTACGGGTTCGTCGAGCTCACGCCCGAGCGGGAGTACATGCTGGTGACGGAGTTCCTCGAGGGCGCCGTCGAGCTCGGCGACGCCGTCGTCGACGACGCCATCATCGACGAGGCCCTCCATGTCGTGCGGCTCCTGTGGGACGCCGGCGTCGCCCATCGCGACATCAAGCCGGCCAACCTGATGGTGCGCGATGGCCGGATCCTGCTGATCGACGTCGCCTTCGCCGAGCTCCGGCCGACACCGTGGCGCCAGGCGGTCGACCTGGCCAACATGATGCTGTGCCTCGGCCTGCGGTCGAGCCCGCAGCAGGTCTACGAGCGAGCCCTCCGGCAGTTCACGGTGGAGGAGATCTCCGAGGCCTTCGCGGCCGCCCGCGGCCTGGCGCTGCCGTCGCAGCTGCGCCGGGCACTGCGGTCCGAAGGACGCGACCTCCACGGCGAGTTCCTGCGCCTCCTGCCCGAACGACCGCGGCCCATCAAGGTGCAGCGATGGACGTTCCGGCGCTTTGCGGTCGCCGTCGGCACCGCTGCCGTGCTCGTCGTGCTCGTCCGCAACACGGCGTGGCTGTTCGGGAACGAGACCAACACCCGCACGCCGGTCAACGCCGACGCCCGGTGCGATGCGATGGAACCGATGTGGCTGCAGGCCCAGGCGGTGCAGAGCGCCGAGTTGGTGCCCTGTGTGACCTCCCTGCCCGTGGGGTGGTCGTTCCGCCTCCTGACGGCCAACAACGGGGTGTCGACCATCACGCTCGATCACGACCGCGCCGGCGCCGAGGCGTTGGAGGTGCTCTTCGCCGGTACCTGTGATGTCACGGGCGCGACCGAGGTCGCCTCCGACGTCCGAGGCGCCCGTCGCTTCGAGCGCAGTGCAGACGACACCGCCGACACGATCCTCACCTGGTACGAGCTGTTCCCTGGTGGGTGCGCCACCATGGACCTGAGCTCCGGGGAGACCGACGCGCAGGTGCTGGAGGAGGTCACCGCGCAAGCCGCGCGGGTGATCGACTTCGTCCCCCGGGCCGAGTTGGCGCTGGCGCTCGACGAACGCTCGGACGGGCGTCTGCGGCTCGACCCACCGCCCTGATCCCGAGGTCGCACGATGCCGAGAACGCAACCACCACAGGGGACCGGTCGGGCCACCGGGGTCTCGCTCGCGGCGATCCTGCTCGTGCTGGCCTGCTTCGGTGCGATGGTGCTCCTGCACGTCGTGCGGACCGATCTCGATCCGGTCCGTCAGGTGATGAGCGAGTACGCCAACGGGCGCTTCGGGTGGTTCATGACGGCAGCCTTCTATGCGATGGGGCTGGCCTGCATCGCCCTGGCGGTGCGCCTGGGCCGCGCCATGTTGCGCTCCCGGTTGTCGGTCGCCGTCCGGGTGTTGCTCGGTCTCGGTGGGCTCGGCCTGATCCTGGCCGGGGTGTTCGAGGTCGAGCGGCCGGCCATCCCGGACACCGTCAACGAGATCATCCACAGCGACGCCACCCTCGCCGCGTTCACGTTGATCATCACGGCGATGCTCCTCTTCGCCATCGTCTGCCGGCGAGATCCGAGGTGGAGCGACTTCCGGGTGATCGCGTCCGTGCTGGCGATCGTCGCCGCAGCCGCCGGCGCCTTCAGCCCGTTCGCCGGTCAGACGACCTGGAGCGGACTGGCGCAGCGTGTCCTCGGACTCACTGTCGTGTCGTGGCTGCTGCTGTGCGCACTGCACATCCGCTTCGGCGGTCTGCGTCGGTCCCGTTCCGCCGATCCTGGGACCGATGACGCCGCGCTGCACCAGGAGGCGCCCTGAGCGCCCTCCTCCGCCCGGTGGCGATCGCCCTGCTCCTGACGAGTGCGGCCGGGTTGGTGGTCCTCCATGTGCTGCGCGCCGATCTCAGCCCGGTGAGTGATCGCCTCAGCGAGTACGCCAACGGCTCGTACGGCGTGGTCATGACGCTCTCGTTCTTCTTGCTCGGCGCCGGCCTGCTGGTGCTCGGGTCGGCCGTGTGGGCGGCCCGCCCGGCGACGGGTTGGTCACGGGTGGTTCCGCTCGCGGTCATCGCCGCCGGGTGCGGGATGGTCGTGTCGGGCGTCTACCCGACCGACCCAGCGGGGGCGCCCACGACGACCGAACGGGTGCACAGTCTGGCGTCTGGGTCGGCCACCCTGGCCTTGATCGGCGCGGCGGTGTCGTACTCGCTCCTCGGACGTCTCCGGCCCCGACGGGCGATCGGCCCGGCCGGTCTGCTGGCCGGCGCGGCACTGGCGTTGGGCGCCGTCAGCCCCGTCCTGCACGGGACGGTGTGGACAGGTCTGAGCCAACGACTTCTCTGGCTGACCTTGATGGGGTGGCTGCTCGTCACCGCGTGGCAACTCGCCGCGCTGTAGCCGAGGCGCGTCGACAGACCGTGCGAGCAAGGACTACAATCCCTCGTGCGGGTAGTGCGCGGGCGAGCCGCCGACTCATGCAACGTTGCCGCAGTCGGCACACGCGGCTCGAGAAGCCGATGACACGACCGGGGATCCAGGGGTCGGGCGGACCCGGGATCCTGCTGCGGTTGTGCTCGTTTCGCGGCAAGCTGATGGTGTGACCGACGTGGGTGGCGAGGACGCCTGCTGGCTCGAGCGGGTGTGCGACGCCTGCGGGGCGATCCCAGACGCCGGCGCGCCACACGTGTGCAGGCCCGTCGCCAGGGGCGTCGACGACGACGAGGATCGGCGTTCGACCGGCGAGCCCGACCCGACCCGTTCGGGCCCCTCGATCGAGGGACGGGGAGAGCAGGGCGAAGCCGCGGAGTGAGGCGGTTGCTCGCCGCCGAACCTGTCGCGCGGCCGCGCTCAGTCTCGATCCTGCCACGTGCAGACGCAGGCTTCGTTGCCCTCCGGATCGGCGAGGACCCAGAACGCTCGAGCCCGCCGATCGCTCACCAGCGTGCCGCCGGCGGCCAGGGCTGCAGCGACCCGCGCCTCCGCGGCGTCGTGGGGGACCGTCACGTCGACGTGGATGCGGTTGCGTTGCGGGCGGGGCTCGTCCATCTGCTGGAACCAGAAGGCCGGCCCGATCCGGAACCGGTCGACGATCGCCACGACGCGTCCGTCCGTGAGGGCGGGGGCATCGTCGTAGTCGAGCACCGCCTTCCAGAACGGGCGCACGGCCTCGATGTCGACGGCATCGATGGCCACCTCGAGCGCCTGCACCGTTGCGGGCTCGCTGGTCGCGGCGGCCGCCGCCGCCAGGGCTGAGATCTCACCGGCCAGGTCGACGTCGAGGTCGGTCACGGCATCGACGGCATGGGTCCTCAATGCCACGTGCAGCCGGTCCGGGTAACGGACGTCGAGGTCCGGATGGTGACCGGCCCGCTCGGCGGTTGCCGCGATCTCGCGCGCCAGTGCGGCGGCATCTTCGAACGAACCGCAGCGGTACGACGCCTCGATCCGGCCCAGCGCGTACCGCCAGTCGGGCCGGTCAGCCCGACCATGGAAGTCCCTCGCCGTCACGGTCGTCACCATGATCGGCGAACCCTACGCGGCCCCGATTGCCCGTCAGCGCGACGTTCGCGGCTCCGACCGCCGCGGCGTGACGACGTCGGTCGGATCGCCACCGTGATCCTGGGTGTCGGCTTGGCGGAGGCGCCGGGCGAGCGCCGCCAACAGCTTCTGCGCCAGCGCCGGCACCTCGTTGAGGACGGCGGCGAAGCTCTCGTCGCCGAGCACGTACAGCCGACAGTCGCCGGCTGCTCGGACCGTCGCCGATCGGGGGCCCCGGTCCAGCAGTGCCAGCTCGCCGAAGTGGTCTCCGGCGTGCAGCTTGGCCACGATCGCACCGGCCCGCTCGACCGTCGCCTCGCCACGTGCGAGCAGGTAGAAGTCCCGACCGAGGTCGCCTTCGGCACAGATGACCTGACCGGAGGCCACGTCGACGGGGTTCATCACGAGGGCGATGCGCTCCAGCTCGGAGGGCAGGAGGCCAGCGAAGAGCGGCACGGCCCGCATGAACTCCTGGAGCTCCGACCGAGCGACCACGAGCCGCACCTTACGCCTACCGCGCGGTGGACAGCCGCCGTCGACGTGCCGCGGCGTCGTCTCGTATGTGTTCCGTGCCGCCGACCTCGCCGTCGTCGAGTCGTGCATCGACTCGCCGTATGGTTCGATCGTGTACGTCGAGGAGCACGGTGCGGGTGACCGGGCGATCGTGCTGCTGCACGGCTTCGGGGCCACCGGGGCCGTGTGGCGACGAACGGTGGGCGAGCTCGGCGACCTGTGGAGCGGACGGATCATCGTGTGCGACCTGCCGGGACACGGCGGGTCGCCTGCGTTGCCCGCGTATCCCTACTCGGCGGTTGCCGAGGCGGTGGCCGGCGTGCTGCCGCACGGCGAGGTGATGGTCGTCGTCGGCCACTCCTACGGCGGGGTGATCGCCTCCCTGCTGGCGTCCGGGCGGTACGGCGTCCAGCCGGCGTCCGTCGTCGCGGCGGGCGTCAAGGTCACGTGGTCGGATGAGGAGTTGGCCGGCTTCGAGGCGTTGGCGACGAGACCGGTGCGCTGGTTCGACACGCGGGAGGAGGCCGAGGACCGCTACCGCAGGGCGTCGGGACTCACCGCCGATGTCACGGATGATCCCGCCGACCTGGCCCGCGGGATCGTCGAGGTCGAGCGACGCTTCCGGCTGAGCTACGACCCCGCCGCGGCACTCGGCGGCCCGGACATGGCCGCCGCGCTCGCCGCCGCGCGCTGCGCCGTCCTGCTGTGCCGTGGCGCCGACGACCCGATGGTCAGCGCGGCCGAGTTGGCGTCGTTCGGCGTGCCGACACTCGACATCCCCGATGCCGGCCACAACGTGCACGTGGAACGGCCGCGGGCCTTCGCCCAGGCCGTCGTCGACTTCGCCGCCGCGCACGTCCTCAGTTGATCTGCTCGCTGTGACCTTCCCAGTACGCCGCTCGCAGCGTCCGCTTGAGCACCTTGCCCGGCCCGGACTTCGGCAGCGGGTCGGCCTGGAAGCTGATGCTCTTGGGGATCTTGTAGGTGGCGATCCGCCCGCGGCAGTGCTCGATGAGGGTCTGGTCGGTGAGCCCGTCGGCGTCGGATCGGGGAACGACGACGGCGTGGACCGCCTCCCCCCACCGCCCGTCGGGGATGCCGAAGACCGTCGCTTCGAGCACGGCGGGGTGGGTGTACAGGACGTCTTCGACCTCGGTGCAGTAGACGTTCTCGCCTCCCGTGACGATCATGTCCTTGGCCCGGTCGACGAGGTACAGGTAGCCGTCCGCGTCGACCTGGCCCAGATCACCCGTGCGGTACCACCCGCCGTCGAGCATGGCGGCCGCAGCCTCGTCGGGCTTGTTCCAGTACCCGGCCATCACGTTCGGCCCGCGGACGACCACCTCGCCGACGTCGCCGCGTGCCACGGGCCGGCCGGCGGGGTCCACGACGTCGAGGTCGACGCCCGGCACCGGCTGGCCGCAGCTCTTGGCTCGCTGGCCGTCGAGGTGCGCCTGCTCGTCGCGGAAGACCGTCGCCAGCGGGGACAGCTCCGTCGCCCCGTAGAGATGGATGAGCTCACACCCGAACAGCGATGCGGCGCGGCGCAAGACCTCGATGGCGACCGGTGACGCGCCGTGCGACAGCCACCGCAGGGTCGACACGTCGCGCGGGTCGACGCTCTGTCGCTCGACGAGCGCGGCGAGCATCGTCGGCACGGCGATGGCACACGTGACGGCCTCGTCGGCGATGACGTCGAGCACCGCGTCGGGATCGAACGCCGGCACGATGACATTGGTCGCCCCGATCCACGGTATGACGAGCGCCGAGTACACGCCTGCGGCGTGGAACATCGGCGCCATCGTCAGGTAGCGGTCCTCGGCCACGAGTGGTTGGGCGAGCTGGGTGTGTACGGCGTTGGCCATCAAGTTGGCGTGCGTGAGCATCACGCCCTTGGAGGTGCCGGTCGTGCCGCCCGTGTAGAAGAGCCCGGCCAGACTCTCGGGTGTGACGACTGGCTCCTGTTCCGGCGCGCCCGCCAGCAGTTCGTCGTAGTCGCCGGTGTCCAGGCGGATCACGCGACCGACGTCGTCCGCCATGCCGCCCGGGTCGCGGTCGCAGATCAGCACGGCGGCACCGGCGTCGGCCGTGGCGTAGCGCAACTCAGGTTCTGCCCACCTGGTGTTGTGCGGGACGATCACCCGATCGGCGCACGGGATGCCGATGAACAGCTCGAGGTAGCGGTCGGAGTTGAGCGCCCACAGGGCGACCCGGTCACCGGGCGCGGTGATGGCGTCGAGGAGCCCGGCGACGCGGCGCACCCGCTCGGCGAGCTCCGCGTAGGTCCGGCGGGTGTCGCCGCACACCACCGCCTCGCGCGCGCCGAACAGTCGTTCCCCACGACGCACCGGTTCTCGCAGCGTGTACATCGGCCCAGATTACGGGCCGCCATACTGGCGGCGGTGCTGGAGGTCGACGCCGTCGCGGTGGTGCGGGCGTTCAACGAGGCGATCAACGATCGCGACCTCACCGCCCTGAGCGCGCTGATGACCGACGGGCATCGGTTCGTCGACGCCGCCGGCGCGAGCGTCGACGGCAAGGCGGCATGCGTCGAGGCGTGGCGTGGCTTCTTCGCCGCGTTCCCGGACTACCGCAACGACTTCGACGACGTGCACGAGACGGACGACGGCGTCGTCGACGTGCGCGGTCGCTCGACGTGCAGCGTGCCGGCACTCGATGGCCCCGCGGTGTGGCGGGCGGTCGTCCGCGACGGCCAGGTCGACCTCTGGCAGGTCTCGGCGCCAGCCGACTGACTGCCGGACGAACGCCGGTTCAGGCGAGTCCCTCGGCCAACAGAGCGCTGAGCGTGGCGCCGAGCTCCCAGCAGGCGTCGATGTCGTCCCGACGCGGCTCGCCGATGATCGACACCGGGTGGTGGGCCGCTCGCCAGCGCATCCCGGTCGTGATCACCTCGACGGCCTTCAGGGCGCCGCCGGTGTCGTTGTTGCCGTGCACGTACAGCCCGTAGGGCCGGCCGATCGTGGCGGTGAGGCAGGGGTAGTAGATCTGGTCGAAGAAGTGCTTCAGGGCGCCCGAGATGTAGCCGAGGTTGGCCGGCGTCCCGAGGAGGTAGCCGTCGGCGCCCAACACGTCGGCGGCCCCCGCGGTGAGGGCCGGTCGCACCACGACGTCGACCCCGGAGATCTGCGGATCCGTCGCGCCGGCGCGGGCGGCCTCGAACAACGTGTGCATCGCCGGAGAGGTCGTGTGATGGACGAGGAGCAGCGTCGGCACGGGTCCAGCGTCGCGCCGGGCGGCGTCAGCTGCCGACCGGCGAACCGTGGTGCAGCACCAACTTCCATCCGTCGGCGCGGCGGACGAAGATGTTGGTGGCGGCGATCGTGCCGGTCGCGGCGCGGTCGACCAGGTTCTCGTCGAGCGTCACCCAGGCAACGTCGCCGGCGGCGCGCGACGCCTCGTTGGTGACGATGAACTGGATCCGGCCCGGGCCGTCGAAGATGCGTCGCCACGAGTCCTCGACGACGGGCCAGCCGCGCAGCACCGGCCAGCCGGGGTGCACGCACACGACGTCGTCACCGTGGTCCCACACCTCACGCATTCGGTCGAGGCTGCGCCGCTCGAAGGCGTCGTAGAAGGCGGCGTTGGCGGCGAGGACCTCGTCGTCCACGGCTACTGGTGCACCATCGATGTGGGGAGGAGGTCGTACACGGCTCGGGCCCGGTGCACCAGTGAGCCTTCGGCGCCGCAACACTGATTCGCTCGCTCGCAGACTCGCTCGCTCATCCGCAGAGTCGCCCGGTGGCGACGACGACGGTCAGCGCCGTGCCCAAGGGGATCGGCGCGCCGTTGGCGTAGGTCACATCGGAATCGGAGGAGTCGACGACCGCGGTGATGTACTCGCTCCCGGCGCCGGCCGGGCGACACGGGCGGGCGATCGCCGTGACCGGCAGGCCGGCCGAGCACAGCGCGTTGACGCCGGTGGACCAGTACTGGCCGACAGCGTTCCAGCCGGACACAGGCGGAGCCGCTGTCGCCACCGTCGTCGTCGTCGCTGCGGTGGTGGCCGTCGTCGAGGCCGTGGTCGGAGGTTCGGGGACCGCAGGGCAGGACGGGATCAGGCCGATGCTGGCGTCCGTGCTGACGGAGGCGACGAACGTGTCCGGCGCGGTGGGATCGGGACGGGCCAGCCACGGCTCGAGGGCGGCGACCCGCACGCGGAACTCGGCGGGCGCTCCGGTGATCGTCGCCGTGAAGTCGAACAGGCAGTTCCACTGCCCGCCGCCCGCCGACATGTCCTCCCAGCGGCTGGCTGTGATCGTGCCCGAGCCGATCTCCTCGTTCGCGGTGGCGTCGAGGATGACGACAGGTGCGCCCACCGCCAGGCCGGCGGTCGACCCACCTCGTGAGTCGGCCCAACCGACGCACGTGCCGTCGCCGAGGCGCACGGCCTCGGCGAACGGGTCGGTCTGGGGGAAGGGGGGTCCTCCCGCCTCGACACCGCCGGCGGCGCCGGCCACGGCCGTCCCGTTGACGACCCGCGTCGGCGATGTCGAGGAGGGTGTCGTGCTCGTCGTCGACGTGGCCGCGGACGTCGCCGTGTCGTCCGACGACGCCGTCCTCGACGACGTCTCCTCGGTGGTCTCCGAGACCGCTGCCTCGGTCGTCGGCGCCCCCGGTCGTTGGATCGGTCCCGCCTCGCGGTTGCTGGAACAGGCGGCGACGAGCACCGCGGCCACCCCGATCACGATCGTGCGTCCTCGCCCCACCTCGCCATCCTTCCCCGGGCAGTCTCCCAGGTTCTCGTCGAACACCCTCGTCGACCGGCAGACTGGGCGGCCATGGAGTGGCGATGACGCAGTCTGAAGGAAGGCAGTGGGCGATGGAGGCGCGCGCCGCCCCCGAGTTCGCGGCGTTCGTCGCCACCGTGGGACCGCTCGCCGCGACGGCGCCGCGCGGCGACGGTCATCCGGTGCTCGTCCTGCCCGGGCTCGGCGGTGGCGACGGGTCGACCAGTCCGATGCGCTGGTTCCTCGCCCGCCTGGGGTACGAGACGCACGGGTGGGGGCTCGGCACCAACACCGGGCCCAGCCGCCAGCTGTCGGCCGAGTTGGTCGACCTCGTCGCGGCCCTTGCGGCGGAGCGGCGGGTCAGCATCGTCGGGTGGAGCCTCGGCGGTGTCTACGCCAGCGGTCTCGCCGCATACACCCCGCACCGTGTCCGCCAGGTCATCACCCTGGGGAGCCCGCTGCGGGCGGCGACGACGATGCCGCCGAACATCCCGGCCACATCGATCTACAGCCGCTCCGACGCCATCGTGCCGTGGCGGGCGTCGCAGCTGGCGGCCGGCCCGCGGCGGGAGAACATCGAGGTGCGCGGCAGCCATCTCGGGCTCGGGCACAACCCGTCCGTGCTCGTGGTCGTCGCCGACCGCCTCGCCCTTCCGGAGAACGGGTGGGCGCCGTTCCGGCCACCCCGGTGGGCGCGGCCGTGGTTGCCGCCGAGGTCAGAACCCTCGAGGCCTACGATGCCGCGGTGATCGAACGCATCAGCGGCCTGGCCGACGGCGTCATCGGGATGCGGGCGATCGGCACGTTCAGTGTCGACGACTACGTCCGGCGGATCGAACCGGAGGTCGACCGGTTGGAGGCCGCCGACATCGAGTTGCGGTTGCTGCTGCACCTCGGACCGCAGTTCGAGGGCTTCGGGGCGGGGGAGTGGGGGGAGTTGACCAACGAGCTCCGCCACACGCCGTTCCACAAGGGGGCGGTCGTGACCGACGATGGACACATCCGCACGGGCCTCTCCGTCCTGCGCTGGGCGTTGCACGGGCACGTGCGCAGCTTCGCCAACCACGAGTTCGACCAGGCCGCGGCCTGGGTCGCCAGCTGACGCCGCCGCCTGCTGCCATGAGGTGACCGGAGCCACGGCGGCGTCTTGACTTCAAGGGACCTTGAAGTCTTAGCGTGACGGCGTGGCCGACTTCCAGATGTGGAGTGCGCTGCGGAGCGCGATGCAGGACGACGGAACGCGACGTCGCGTCGATCGGGGGACCTGGCGCCGGGTCGCCGAGTTCGCCCGTCCGCACCGGCGGACGATCGTCGCCTTCCTCTCCCTCGCCACGTTGGCCGCTCTGCTCGGCGTTCTCGCCCCGGTGCTGGCGGGCCGCGCCGTGGATGCCATCGTCGACGGTGGCGACGTCAACGTCGTGATCGGTCTGGCCGTCCTCCTCGCCGTCGTCGCCGTCGTCGACACCGTCGTCGGAGTGCTCGAACGGCTGGAGTCGTCCCGGCTCGGCGAGCACCTCATCCTCGACCTGCGTCGCCGGGTGTTCGCCCACGTGCAGTCGATGCCGATCGCCTTCTTCACCCGCACCCGCACCGGGGCCCTCGTCAGCCGGTTGAACAACGACGTCATCGGCGCCCAACGGGCGTTCACGTCCGCCCTCTCCGGGGTCGTCACCAACGTCATCACCCTCGTGCTGACGCTGGCAGTGATGCTCAGCCTGTCGTGGCAGATCACCGTCCTGGCCGTCGTCCTGCTGCCGTTGTTCGTGATCCCTGCCCGCCGCGTCGGCTCCCGCGTCGGCCACCTCGAGCGCGAGGCGTCGGAGCACAACGCGGCGATGACATCGCAGATGACCGAGCGCTTCTCCGCCCCGGGCGCGACGCTCGTCAAGCTGTTCGGGCGCCCGCGCGCCGAGGCCGCCGAGTTCGGGGCCCGGGCGGAGCGGGTCAGCGACATCGGGATCCGCTCGGCGATGGCGATGGAGGTGTTCTTCCGCTCGCTGACCCTCGTGTCCGGTCTCGCTCAAGCGCTGGTCTACGGCCTCGGCGGCTACCTCGCCGTCCAGGGTCGTCTCGACCCGGGCACGGTGGTCACGATGGCCCTGCTGCTCAACCGGCTGTACGGGCCGTTGACGGCGCTCGGCACGGCGCGCCTCGACGTGGTGACCGCCTTCGTCAGCTTCGAGCGGGTCTTCGAGGTGCTCGACATCGAGCCCTTGATCGCCGAGCCGGCGAGCCCCGTGGCGCTGCCGACGGGGCCCGTCGCCGTGGAGATGGCCGGTGTCCGGTTCTCCTATCCCGTCGGCCGACCGGGTGTCGCTGGCATCGCTGGAGGAGGTCGCCGTGCTCGACGACCGGGCAGGCGAGGAGGTGCTCCACGACATCTCGTTCCGCGTCGAACCCGGCCAGACCGTCGCATTGGTCGGCGCGTCGGGAGCCGGCAAGTCGACGCTCGCCTCGCTCGTGCCGCGTCTGTACGACCCCGACGCGGGCACGGTGCGCCTGTCCGGTGTCGACGTGCGCGACCTGTCGTTCGAGACGATCCGCCACACGGTCGGCGTCGTCACCCAGGACGGGCACCTGTTCCACGACACCATCCGGGCCAACCTGCGGTACGCCGCGCCGGACGCCACCGACGCCGAGCTGTGGGCCGTCCTCGAGCAGGCCCGGCTGGCCGACCTCGTGCGCTCCCTCGCCGATGGCCTCGACACGGTCGTCGGCGAGCGCGGCTACCGACTCTCCGGCGGTGAGCGGCAACGCTTGACGATCGCCCGACTGCTGCTGGCCAAGCCACGCGTCGTGATCCTCGACGAGGCCACGGCGCACCTCGACTCGCAGTCCGAGGTCGCCGTGCAGGAGGCGCTGCAGGCCGCCCTCGAGGGGCGAACGGCGCTCGTCATCGCCCACCGCCTCTCGACGGTCCGCGCCGCCGACGCGATCCTCGTGGTGGAGGCCGGGCGCATCGTCGAGCAGGGCACGCACAGCGAGCTCCTCGCTGCCGGCGGCCGCTATGCCGGCTTGTACCGGACCCAGTTCAACGAGACGCCCGTCCGTCGGGATCGGCCCGTCTGGGCCGATCTCCACGGACACAACGGGAAGCGGCCAGTGGTGCTGCCGCGACCGTAGGAGCCGAGATCGGTCAGGCGTCGTGGTCGATGCCGAAGCGCAGCACGTCGTCCGGGTCGAGCTCGTCGCGCAGTCGCCGGATCGCCGCCAGGTCGGCCGCGTCGATCGCCGTCCGGGCGCAGCGACGCCGCTCGTCGCCATCGAGGAAGTTGATGTAGCTGCGGCCGCTGAGGTGGTCGCCCAGTGCCACCTTGATCGACCGCTGGTGCGCCGCGACCTCGGCCCCGCCGGTGGCGCCGTTCGGGATGCCGACCATGTGGAGCAGGAACTCCCCGTCGCGGTTGCCCATCGTCGAGCGCGCCCGGTCCGCCTCGGCCACCGCGCCGCCGACGTGGCGGATCTCGCTGAACAGCATCGGCGCGGCGGCGCTCCCGGCGAACGTGCCGGCCGCCAGGGTGGCGCCGACGTGGGCGTCCACGGTCGCCAACCAGCCGCCCGTGGCGACGACCGGCAGCGGATCGACCGGGTCCATGCTGATCCGCGCCACCTCGCTGAACGGCATGTCCGTCCAGGCATCGACCTCCGGTGGCATCGTTGCCCGCCACTCGTCGAGCAGGGCCCGGCCCTCATCGAGGGGCCCGCTCCAGCAGCCGCGCAGGATCGTCCACCCGCGGCCGCGCACCGCCGCGGGGACGTCGGGTGCCGGGGGGACGTTCATCAGCACGACCGCCGACGTCAGCTCGTCGGGCACGTCGGCCACCCATGCCGACCACCGCTCGACCACGTCGGCCGCGGCAGCAGCCGGGTAGTACAGGTTGCCCGCGTACACGTCGCGGAGGGGGAACAGCTCGATCTCCATGTCCGTCACCACGCCGCCGCATCCGCCGCCTCCGCGCAGGCCGCGGAACAGCTCCGGGTGCTCGCTCGGGGAGGCGCGCACCAGCTCTCCGTCCGGCGTGACGACCTCGAACGAGCGCACGGCATCGCAGGCCGGGCCATGGCGACGGGCCAGCCAGCCCAGCCCGCCGCCCAGCGTGTAGCCGACCGCCCCGACGGTCGGTGACGAGCCGACGAGGGGAGCGAGCCCGTGGCGCTGGGCGGCGGCGAGCAGCGGCCCGCACGTGGCCCCCGCCGCGACCCACGCCGTGCGCTCCTCGGGATCGATCTCCACGGCATCGAGTCGAGCGGTGACGAGGAGCACGCCGTCGACAGGGCACACCACGCCGTGGCCGGTCGCCTGGACGCCCAGCCCACGCCCGAGAGCTGCGGCGAAGGCGACGGTGGCGGGGATGTCGCCGACGTCGTTGGCCACCACGATGACCGCAGGGTCGTGGGCGGCCGCCCGGTTCCATGTCGCCGCGGCGTCGGCGAAGCCGGGGTCATCGGGCAGGAGGACGTCGCCGTCGAGGCGATGGCGCAGGGCGTCGATCTGCCCGGCGACGTCGTCGGCGGGGGTGGTGGGCAGCGTCCACGGGCGGTGGGTGAGGCTCATGTCGGGGGGACTCCTTGGTCGTCACCCCCGAGCATGCGGAGACCGTCATGTGACCGGCATGAGGGGAGCCTGTGAGGGGAGCAGGTGAGGGCCGCCTGTCGTGGCGGAACGCCTGGTCAGCGGCGCGTGACGGTCGATTTGGCGACGTCGCGGAACGGCACGTCGCGATCGACTTCCGGCTCGCGCGGCAGGCCGAGCACGCGCTCGCCGATGATGTTGCGCTGGATCTGGTCGGTCCCCCCGCCGATCGAGGTGAAGTAGGCGTTGAGCGACAGGAAGTTGGCGTCGTCGCCACGGGGGTTGTCCGGGCCGTCGAGCAGCGCGTCGGCCCCGACGATCAGCCGCTGGACGTGGGCTCCGTCGTGGAGGATCCCTGACATCGCCAGCTTGCCGAGCGACAGGATCGGCGACGACGATCCCTGTTCCAGTTGGGCCTTCGCCCGCTGGGCGTTCCAGCGGTTGACGGTACGCAGCGCGTGCACACGGGCGATCGCCTGGCGGAGCACCACGTCGCCGTTCACGCCGACGTCCCGCGCCAGGGCGCCCAGATCGACCTCGGCGCCAGGGCCGTCGGGGATCGGTTCGGCATCATCTGTCGCCCCGTCGGGCTCGGCGTCGGCGCGCCGGCGCTCGGCGCTGCGCGGCCCGCGGGCCAGGTCGCCCATCACCGACCGCTCGTACGCCAGCGCCGTCTGGAGCACCCGCCACCCCTCGTTGAGCCCGCCGAGGAGGTGATCGGCCGGGATCCGCGCCCCGTCGAGGAAGACCTCGTTGAAATGGGCCTCGCCGGTGATCTGGCGGATCGGCCGGACCTCGACACCGTCCTGCTTCATCGGGCACCAGAAGAAGGAGATGCCGCGGTGCTTCGGGACGTCCCAGTCGGTGCGGGCGACGAGCATCCCGTAGTCGGCGCGCTGGGCGCCCGAGGTCCACACCTTCTGACCCGTGACGACCCATTCGTCGCCGTCGCGCTCGGCGCGGGTCTGCAGGCCGGCGAGGTCGGAGCCCGCACCCGGCTCGGAGTACAGCAGGCACATCTTCACGTCGTCGAGCAGCAACGGCCGGATGACGCGCTGCTTCAAGGCCTCGGTCCCGAACGCCAGCACGGTGTTGGCCCACAGGTTGTGCACGTCCTGCCCGGCGCCCGGAGCACCCGCTCGGCGGAACTCGGCCGCGATGACGGCAGCCATGTCCGCATCGAGGTCCCGACCGAACCACGCCGACGGCCACGTCGGGACGGCGTAGCCGGCGTCGACCACTTCCGCCAGCCACGCCGTGCGGGTCCGCTCGGTCGGCCAGCGCTCCTCGAGCCACGCCCTGACCTCGTCACGGAGGGTCGACGGGGTGAGCTGCTCGTGGTCCACGGGGCAACCTCTACCAGACGCGTCGCTCCGCGGCGCCAGGGAGCGCCCGCCGGTACCGTCACGGCGATGCGTTGGACCGTCCACGGCGAGCGATCGCTCTACGACAGCGACTGGGTGCGTCTGACGCTCGTCGACGTGGAGCTGCCGAGCGGCAGCCGGTTCGAGCACCACGTCATCCGCATGCCGGCGGCGGCGTCCGGCGTGGTCGTCCAGGACAAAGCCCACGGCGGCGTCCTCTTGCTGTGGCGGCACCGCTTCACGACCGACACGTGGGGCTGGGAGGTCCCGGCCGGCCGGATCGACCCCGGCGAGACCCCGGAGGAGGCGGCGCGGCGGGAGACCCTCGAAGAGACAGGGTGGCGGCCCGGCCGGCTCCGCCACCTGACCACGTACTTCCCGCACAACGGGACGTCGGACGCCACGTTCCACCTCTTCGCCGCCGATGGCGCCGAGCACGTCGAGGAACCGCATGACACCGACGAGGCGGAGCGGGTCGAGTGGGTGCCCTGGCCGGACATCGTGGCCGCCATGCAGTCGGGAATGATCGGCGACGGGCTCTCGCTGACCGCCCTGCTGTGGATGCTGGCCACGGAACGTCGGTGATTGCGAAGTGCGTCGCCGTGGAAGGATGGAGGGGCTATGACCGATGAACTGAAGCCAGGCTCACGGTGGAGCAGCGCGGTGTGCGACACCCAGGTGATCGTCGTGCGGCCACCCTCGAGCGACGTCGTCCTGCAATGCGGTGGCCACCCGATGGTGCCGGCCGGCTCGGACATCCCGTCCGGTGTCACGCTCGACCCGGCGTTCGCCGAGGGCACGCCGATCGGCAAGCGCTTCGCCGACGAGGAAACCGGACTCGAGCTGTTGGCCACCAAGGGCGGGGCAGGCACGCTCGCCCGCGACGGCATCAAGATCCCGCTCAAGGACGCCAAGCCACTGCCCGCGTCGGACTGAGCGGCCGCGCCGCCGGCGCCGGCACGGGGTACGGGCGCGCTCGTCCACGGGCTCTCGTGGAGATCACCCGACGATCACCACGACGGCCGCGGCGGCTCAGCCCTTGCCGGCCGCCGACTCCATGACGGCGCCGTCGTCGCGCATGTAGATGCTGCGTCGCGGGGCGGCGAGCACCTCCCGGACGGCGGGCTCGAAGTGCTCGAGCGGCAGCGTCGCGTACGACGGGTCGAACGCCGGCTGGTCGTACTCGTGGCAGAACGTCGCCGTGCGGTCGTAGAACGGGTGGCCGAGGTACTGGTCGCGGGCGTCGCGATCGAGGCCGAGGTAGTGGAAGAAGTAGTAGCCCTGGAACACGGCATGCTTCTCGACCAGCCAGAGGTTCTCGTCGGAGACGAATGGCTTGAGGATCGCCGCGGCGACGTCGGCGTGGTTGTACGAACCGAGCGTGTCGCCGATGTCGTGGAGCAGCGCGCACACCACGTACTCGTCGTCCTCCCCGGCGCGGTAGGCGCGCGTCGCCGTCTGCAGGGAGTGCTCGAGTCGGTCCACCGCGAACCCGCCGGCGTCGCCCTCGAGCAGGCGCAGATGGGCGAGCACGCGATCAGCGAGGCCGGCGGCGAACGTCAGGTTGTGGTGGGCGATCACGCTCCAGTCCTCGGCGCTGCCCTCCGTCATCGCATGGAACGTGGCGCGACGGGTGTCCATCGACTCGGTGGTCATGGCGGGAGGCTAGTCCGAGGGGGCCCGCACCGTAGGCTGGGCCACCGTGCGGCGCACCCTCTTCGACGACACCCACGACGAGTTCCGCTCGGCGTTCCGCTCGTTCCTCGAGCGTGAGGCCGTGCCGCACAACACCCGCTGGGAGGCCGAGGGCATCGTCGATCGCTCATTGTTCTCCGTCGCCGGGGCGAGCGGCTTCCTCGGCATGGAGGTGCCCGAGAAGTACGGCGGCGGGGGCGTCAAGGACTTCCGGTTCAACGTCGTCATCGCCGAAGAGCTGCAACGGGCCGACGTCAACGCGGCCGGGCTCGGGCTGACGTTGCACAACGACATCTGCCTGCCGTACTTCCTCCACCTCACCGACGACGATCAGAAGCAGCGCTGGCTGCCCGGCATCTGCGCCGGCGAGCAGATCACGGCGGTGGCGATGACGGAGCCGGGCATCGGCTCCGATCTCGCATCGATGTCGACGACGGCCATCCGCGACGGCGACCACTACATCGTCAACGGATCGAAGACGTTCATCACCAACGGCATCAACGCCGACCTCGTGATCACGGCCGTGAAGACCGATCCGGCCCAGCGGCACCGAGGGATGTCGCTCCTCGTGCTCGAGCGCGGGATGGAGGGCTTCGAGCGGGGGCGCAACCTGGAGAAGCTCGGCATGCACGCCCAGGACACCGCCGAGCTGTTCTTCAACGACGTGCGTGTGCCGGTCGCCAACCGCCTCGGTGACGAGGGTCAGGGGTTCCTCTCGCTGGTGACCAACCTGCCCCAGGAGCGGTTGTCGATCGCCGTCACCGCCGTGGCCGCAGCCCGCACGGCGTTCGAGCGCAGCCTGGCGTACGCCAAGGAACGCCGGGCCTTCGGCCAGCCGATCGCCACGTTCCAGCACAACCGCTTCGTGTTCGCCGAGATGGCGACCGAGATCGAGATCGCCCAGAGCTTCGTCGACCGCTGCGTGCTCGCCCTCAACGCCGGCGACCTGACCGCCGACGAGGCGGCGATGGCCAAGTGGTGGTGCACCGAACTGCAGGGTCGGGTCGTGGATCGGGGCGTGCAGCTGCACGGTGGCTACGGCTACATGACCGAGTATCCGATCGGCCGGGCCTACGCCGACGCCCGGATCACCCGTATCTACGGCGGGACGACGGAGATCATGAAGGAGATCATCGGCAAGTCGCTGGGGATCTGACTTCTTCCATGTGGCGCCGATCCGACTCCTCGAAGCCGCCTGGCCCGCCGTCGACTTCTCCGGTAGCCTGTCGGTGGACCGAGCGGGCAGGACGTCCACTCGTTGGCGAGGGTTCATCATGAGGGGTGAGAGAGGGAGACGCCGTTTTCGGCGGCGGAGCACGCCGTGGTTGCTCGGCGCCGCGGCACTGGTTGCGCTCCCCGCGGTCGCCCACGCCGCCCCGCCGGTCGGTAGTGAGGTGCCGTTCGCGCCCGTGCTCGTCGACGTCCTCGACGGTGACTTGGTGATGGCCGGCAACTCCAACGTGTTGGCCGCCGGCGGCTGGCGGGCCAACGGCGCGGCTGCCGCCGACATCGATAGCGACCAGACGCTGCTGTGCCTCGGCCGCCGCTACGTGCCGGCGGCGTGCACCGACAACTCCAGTTCGGCCACCGTCGACATCCCGGCCGGTGCACGTGTCGTCCACGCCCGTCTCTACGTCGACTCGACGTTGACGGCTGCGGTGGGCGCCGTGCGGGTCCGCCTCGACGGTCCCGCCGCGGGCTACGAGTACGTCGAGCTCGGAGCTGCCACGCCGGGGATCCCGAAGGTCTACGAGGCGTCGGGCGGCGGACGGGGCGAACCGGTGATGCGCCAGGCAGTGTGGGACATCACCAGCCTCGTGACCACCGCCGGCGCGGGCGACTACACCGTCGCCGACATCGTCCACGAACGGTCCGGCGCCTGGCTCCCGTACGCGTCGTGGGCCATCGTCGTGGCCTATGAGCGCGATCCGGAGGTCGACCTCGCCGACGTGCCGCCCGAACAGCAGCCGCGCTTCGCCTCGCGCGCGATCTCCTGGTACGACGGGTTCGTCGTGCGCAGCGAGGGGTCGATCGACGTGCCGATCAGCGGGTACGAGATCGTGGCCGGCCAGCCGGTGTTCGCCAAGAGCTTCCACCTCGTCGCCCACGCCCAGGCTCGCGGCGGCGACAACCTGCTCCTCGACGGTGGGCCGCTGGGCAACAACGTGACTCCGAGCGATGGACCGCCACCGGCCGGGGTGGTCCTCGGCGCCGACCCTGCCTGCAACGCCATCACCGACATCTTCAACGACTCGATCTGCGTGCTCGGGACGCCCGTCGCGACCAAGGCCCCGGGTCCAGGGGCCTACCGGGCGTCCGGTGACGGCAGTACGCCGACATCCGGCTCGGCCGTCGACATGGACGTCGTCCGCATCCCCGACCGCTACCTCCGCTCGGGATCGACGTCGGCGACGCTGAGCCTGCGAGCCATCGGGGCCCCCGTGGCGCCCGGGATGCTGGCCGTGTCCGTCGATCGGCGGCCGGTCCCTGCTCCGCCGTCGACCCTCGTCACCGACCTCGGCAGGGGCGCGCCGTGAGACGGGTCCTGGCACTCGCCGCCATCGCCACGGCCGTCCCGCTCGTGGCCTGGGGTGCGGCCGCGGCCGTGCCCGAGCCACCGATCGACTGCACCGCCGTCGAGAACGCCGCGGATCCGCACTGCGTCGAGGCTGCACCGGCCCCGGCGGTCGAGCCGGTGGCGTCCGTGACGTCGCCCGCCCACCCCCGAAGCTCCGACCACCGAGGCTCCGACGTCGACCACGGTGCCTGGCGGCGCCACGGAGACGACCGAACCCGTCACCCCGACCACCACGACGACGGTCGATCCGGCCACCTCGACGACCGTGGTGGATCCGGCCACCACGACGACGACCGTCGTCGCGGCCACCACGACCCCCGACCCGAACGCCACCACGACGACGGTCGTCGATCCCAACGCCGCGACGACCACGACCGTGCCGCCGCCGCCACCCGAGGACCTCGACTCGGAGCCCGTCCTGCCGCCCGTCGAGGCCCCCGCCGGGCGCGTCGTGCTCCCGGCCGGTGCCGTCGACACCGGCATGACCCGGCCGATCACGTTCCCCGTGGCCGGGCCGGTGACGTACTTCAACGACTGGGGTGCCTGCCGCGACGGCTGCGCCAGGGCGCACAAGGGCAACGACGTGATCGGAGACCGCCTGCAGCCGCTGCTGGCGATGCACGACGGTGTCGTCAACCGGGTGCTCGACCACCCGACGGCCGGCTTCGGCATCGTGGTCCGTGACGACGAAGGGTGGGAATACCACCTCTACCACGTCAACAACGACACACCGGGCACCGACGACGGTGCCGACGACGGCACGTGGCGGTTCGCCACCGGCATCGCTCCCGGGGTCCGGGTGCGCGCCGGGGAGGTGCTCGCCTGGATGGGCGACAGCGGCAACTCGGAAGGTTCGGTGCCCCACGCCCACGTCGAGCTGCACCGCCCCGACGGCGCAGCCATCAACCCCTACTGGAGCTTGAGGCAGGCGCAGCGCGACGTCAACTGCGCCGTCGTCTCCCTCCCCGACCCGGCCGAAGCGGCCGCCGGCCAGCCGGTCGCGGGCCAGCCGGCCGCGGGCCAGCCGGTACCGAGCCAAGCGGTTCCGGTCCCGGCCGCTCTCCGACCGGCTCCGGCCCAACCCCCGGCGGCGCAGCCTGCGGCGTCCGAACCGGTTCCGGCCCCCCTCGACCCGGCGGCCGCGGTCGAGGCCGAATGGCTGGCGACCGGGTGGGCGGCGGCGACGCTGCCGGCCGGGTGGCAGCCGCTGTCCCTCACCGGCGGTGCGCCGGGCTCCGGGGTCACCGCGGCACGGATGTGGATCAGTCCCGGTGGCTACACGCCGGTCGACGGACCCGCCCTGCGCGCCGGTGACCCGCGCTACGACAGCGGGGTCGACTGCACGCTCCCGTTGGAACCGCAGGTCCACAGTCCGATCCCGGCCGAGCTCGGCGCCATCCTGTCGACGATCAAGGCGATGGAGTCGGGTGGCGACTACACGGTCGCCGCGGCGACGTCCACGGCGTCGGGGGCGTACCAGTTCCTCGACACCAGCTGGGGCGGCTACGGCGGGTACGCCAGGGCCAAGGACGCCCCGCCCACCGTGCAGGACGCCAAGGCCGCCGAGCTGGCGGCATCGATCCTCGCCCGCAATGGCGGCGACGTCTCCACGGTTCCCGTGTCCTGGTACCTGGGCCACGTGCCCGTCGGTGCCGAATGGGACACCGTGCCGGCGTACCCGGGCAACCGGCTCACGCCGCGGGAGTACCAGGACCGCTGGATGAAGCGCTACGCCCAGCTCCTCGGCCGGCCCGAGGCCTGGGTCGGCACGACTCCGGCGTCCTGGCAGGCGGTGGACACCTCGGCCACGTGCCGCACCGTCGTCGTCGACGTCGGCCAGGTCGGCGCACCGCAGTACGTGCTGACCCAGGCTCAGGCCTTCGACAGCAACGTGTCCGGGCGGGCCGTGCCCCGCGCTGTCGATCCGTGCGATCCGGCGCGGACGGTGGTCACACCGGCACCGGCGGGCGAGCGGCCGGCGGCGCGGGTCTCCGGACCGTCCTGACCACTCTCGGCTCCGTGGACGAGCGCGGAGAGGTCAGCGAAATCGCTGCGTCACGATTTGCTTCGGCTGCTCCGCAGCCGAAGAAGACGGCCGTCATGATTGGTCGCCTCGCCTATCGGCTCGGCTCCTGCGCCGGTCGCCGAGCTGCCGAGGCCGACCGGATACCGTGCCGCCAATGAGCGGCGTGCAATCGTTCGGCATCGACATCGGCGGGTCGGGGATGAAGGCCGCGCCGGTGGACCTGGCGACGAGCGAGCTGCTGGCGGAGCGGTACAAGATCCTGACGCCCAAGCCGGCGACCCCGGAGCGCATGGCAGAGGTCGTCGCCGAGCTGGTCAGGCACTTCGGGTGGAACGGCCCCCTGGGCGTCGCGTTCCCGGGCGTCGTCCGCAAGGGGGTGATCTACAGCGCGGCCAACGTCGACCCGTCGTGGATCGGCACCGATGCCGACGCCTTGTTCACCAAAGCGTCCGGGGAGGATGTCCACGTCGTCAACGACGCCGACGCTGCCGGCCTGGCCGAGATCCGTTACGGGGCCGGGCGCGACCACCCCGGCACGGTGATCGTGCTGACGTTCGGCACCGGCATCGGGTCGGGATTGTTCCGCAAGGGCCTGCTGGTCCCCAACACCGAGCTCGGGCACCTCGAGATCGACGGCCAGGACGCCGAGCTACGGGCCGCGGCCAGCGCCAGGGACCGCGAGCATCTCGGGTGGAAGGAGTGGGCGGCGCGTGTCGAGCGCTACCTGCGGACGATCGAGCGGCTGCTCTCGCCGGACCTGATCATCGTCGGCGGCGGAGCCAGTCGCAAGGCCGACAAGTGGATCCCGCAGATCGACATCGACACCGAGCTGGTGCCCGCGACGCTGACGAACGAGGCCGGCGTCGTCGGCGCCGCCCTCGTCGGCGCCATGCCCGAGCCCCTCACCTGACCCGGACACCCTGAGCCTCCCCGGGGCTCCTCCCGGAGAGCCGGCTGTCAGGGGAACGCGGCGAGGCGCTCGGCGAGCTCGGCGCGGTAGACAGCGGCGCGCCGCAGCTTGATGTGCTCGTAGCCGCGGACCTGGTCGGGGAGCGAGGCGATGGCGACGGCCTCATCGAGGTTGGCGGCGTCGAGGCGCGCCGCGAGGCGCTTCACGGCCCGCTCGTACTCGGGGACCATCGCCCGTTCCTGGCGCCTGACCTCGGCCCAGCGGAACGGATCGGCGACGGTGCCGCGCAGCCGCTTGGAGCGGGCCAGCGCCGCGAGCACCGGCTTCGTCCGCGGCCCGAGTCGCATCTTCTCCTTCATGCCCATCGCCCGCAACATCGGCGGATGCAGCCGCCACGTGACCTTGGTGCCCGGCCCACCGACCGCCTCGTACTCGGCCCGGGCCTGGGGCGTCAGCAGCAGGCGGGCGACCTCGTACTCGTCCTTGTAGGCCATCAGCTTGTGACCGTGGCGGGCGACGGCCTCGGTGAACGCCGTGCTCGTCGGATCGACGCGCCCCTCGGCCTCGCGGGCCACCCCCACGAGGTCGAGGAACCGCTCGGCATAGCGCTGCGACTGGTAGTCGACCAGGTCGTCGGCGAGGCGGTCGATCAGCTCGTCGGTCGTCTCCGGGACGACGGACGTGGCGATGCCGGCGGCCTGCTCGACCTCGGCGGGGAACGCCGCCCACCGACGTCCCCACCGGAACGCGGCCACGTTGCGTCCGACGGCGACGCCGTTGAGCTCGATCGCCCGCTCGATGTGCGCCGGGTCGACGGCGATCGCCCCCTGCTGGACGGCCACGCCGAGCAACAGGATGTTGGCCGTCGTGGCATCGCCGAACAGGCCCGCCGCCAGCGCCGCGCTGTCGACGTAGCGGTTGTGGTCGGCGCGGGAGACTTCGTCGAGGCGGCCGGTCAGGCTGTCGAGGTTCGGGTACGGCGTCGTCGGATGGGCGACCATCGCCCCCGTCGGTGTGGCGGCGACAGAACCGATGACGACCGTCCGGTCGCGGTCGGCGCCGACACGATGGGTGTCGCTCGCCGCGACCAGGAGGTCGAACGCCAGCAGGCAGTCGACACCCGAGCTGTTGGCGTGGTTCGACGCCGGGACCTCGTCGCGGCTGAGGCGCAGGTCGCTGACCACCGGTCCGGCCTTCTGCGACAGGCCCGTCTGGTCCAGCCCGCGCACGATCCACCCGTCGAGCATGGCCGCCGTGCCGAGCACCTGGCTGACCGTGATCACACCGGTGCCGCCGATGCCGGACAGGCGCACGGTGAAGCTGTCGGGCGGGACGACCGGCGTCGGGTCGGGCAGACCGGCGCCGGGATCGCCGGTGGTGCCGACCGTCGGCCGGGCAGCCGTGGCAGCGGCGTCGTCGACGGTGACCGTGGCGAACGACGGACAGTCGCCCTGGAGGCAGGACATGTCGAAGTTGCAGCTCGTCTGGTGGATGCGCGTCTTGCGCCCGTAGGACGTCTCGACGGGTTGCACGGACAGGCAGTTGCTCTTGTCGCCGCAGTCGCCGCAGCCCTCGCAGACCCGCTCGTTGATGACGACGCGGAAGCCCGGCTTGGCGATCCGACCTCGGCTGCGGTCTCGCCGCAGCTCGGCCGCGCAGCGCTGATCGTGCAGCAGCACCGTGACGCCGGGGACGTCGGCCAGTTCGACCTGCGTCTCCATCAGCCGCGTCCGGTCGCGGACCTCGACCTTGCCAGCGGCGAGCTCGCCGCCGAAGTCGGCGTCGGCCCACTTGTCGGGCTGGTCGGAGGTGACGACGATCCGGCTGACCCCCTCGAGGAGCAGCGACTGCACCACCTCCGGCACGGTCATCTGACCCTGCGGGTCCTGGCCGCCGGTCATCGCCACCGTGCCGTTGTAGAGCAGCTTGTAGGTGATGTCGATGCCGGCCGCGATTGCGGCGCGGACGGCCAGTGAACCGGAGTGGAAGAACGTGCCGTCGCCCAGGTTCTGCACGAGGTGCTGCCGGTCGAGGAACGGGGCCATGCCGATCCACTGGGCGCCCTCGTTGCCCATCGCCGTCAGCCCGGCGATGTCCCCGACGCGCTCCGGCTCCATGAGGGCGACCATCGCGTGGCAGCCGATCCCGCCACCCACGAGCGTGCCTTCGGGAACCCGCGTCGACACGTTGTGCGGGCAGCCGCTGCAGTAGAACGGCGTGCGGTTCACGGTCAGCGCGATCTTCGACGGCTCGCGCCGGACCGGGAGGGGTCGCAGGCGGTCGTCGCCGAGGCGCGCCGCCAGGCGGCGCCGCAGCGGCTCGAGGAGACGGTCGGCGTCGAGCATCCCGGTGCCGGGAACGAGCAGGGCGCCGGACTCGTCGTGGCGCCCGACGACCCTCGGGCGCTCGTCGGAGTCGTACATCGCGCTCTTCACGAGGAGCTCCAGCGTCGGGTTCTTCTCCTCGATCACGAGGACCTCGGCGAGGCCGTGGGCGAAGTCGCGCACCTGCTGCTCGTCGACGGGCACCGGCATGAGGAGGTGGAAGAGACGGATGCCGGCGGCGCGCAGGGCGTCGTCGTCGCCGAGGCCGAGCAGGCCGAGCGCCTCGCGCAACTCGTGATAGGTGTGACCGCTGGCGGCGATGCCGATCCAGTCGTGCTCGGTCGACACGGTGACCTGGTTGAGGCGGTTGGCGACGCCGTAGCGGCGGGCGAGCTCGGAGCGGACCTGTTGGAACTCCCGCTCCATGTCGAGCGTGTACGGCGTGAGCAGGCGCCCGCTCGGATGCGGGACGAAGACCTTGCCGTCGAACTCCATCGTCGGGATCACCGGCTGAACGCGGTCGGGGTGCACGTCGACGGTGCCGGTGCCGTCGGCGACGGGCGTGACGAGCTTCAGGCCGACCCAGATCCCGCTGGCCCGCGACAGGGCGATGGCGTGGCGGCTGAGGTCGAGCGCCTCCTGCACGTCACCGGGGAAGAGGATCGGCATGTGCAGGTCGACGAACGTGGCGTCGCTGGAGCTCGGCAGGGTGGACGACTTGGCGGCAGGGTCGTCGCCGACGATCGCCATCACGCCACCGTGCCGTGCCGTGCCGGCGAACACGCCGTGGCGGATCGAGTCACCGGCTCGGTCGAGCCCCGGCGCCTTGCCGTACCACACGCCGACGACACCGTCGTAGCGCTTGTCGTCGAGCGAGTCGACGAGCTGGCTGCCCATCACCGACGTCGCCGCCAACTCCTCGTTGAGGCCGGGACGGACGACGATCGGCAGGTCCGGCACCGTGGCCGCGGCGGCGGACGCCTCCTCTTGGAACGTCGCGACAGGCGAGCCCTGATACCCGGAGACGAACGCCGCCGTGTTCAGGCCGCGGCGGCGGTCGATGCGCAGCTGGTCGACGGGCAAGCGGGCGAGGGCTTGGACGCCGGAGAGGAAGACGCGGCCATCCTCGAGGCGGAAGCGGTCGGGCAGCTCGTACGCCGAAAGGTCCGGGTGGTCGATCTCCAGCGTCATCGGGACGTCCCTCCCTCGCCCCACGCGAGCTCGGGCGTGGAGCGGCTGTTGCAGGTTCCCCCCATGATGGTCATGGCACCTCTCTGGTTATTCGTCCAGTGTGCCGTCGGCCGGGCGGTGTTGCATGCGCGCGATCACCTCGGAGTCGTCGGTCGGAGTGAGGGCCCCGAATGCCGTGCTGTACAGGCCGCGGTCGCCGGAGGGTGCCTGCAGGGCGAACAGGATCGTCATGTCGCCCGGATCGGACTGGCCCTCGAAGCGCAGGATGTGATCGATCACGACGTCGGCCGGGTCGACCACCTCGCCGGTCTCGTCGCATGCGAGGTTGTGGTCGGGCGTGGCGAACCAGTTGCCGGTGTAGCCGTCGGCCTGCAACCGCTGCACCGCGTCGGACAGCGTGTCCATCGAATCTCCATCCATCGTGAGGGGGACCGTACCGCTCCGGCGACGCGGCCGGACGCGGTGCTCGTCTACCCGCTGCGCTGCCATGGCCAACACGAGGAGGTGATTCCGCGACGATGGGCAGGTGATCGTCGTCGCCGGGGAAGCACTGGTCGATCTCGTCGTGAGTGGCGAGGCGGTGACGGCCGCACCCGGCGGGGCGCCGTACAACGTGGCGAGAGGATGCGCCCGGCTCGGGGCGCCGACGGCGCTGCTGGCGACGCTGTCGAGCGACGGCTTCGGCTCCCGACTCGCCGCCGGGCTGGCCGAGTCCGGTGTCGACCGAGAGCTGCTGCAGCGGACCGACCGGCCGACCACGCTCGCCGTGGCCCAGGTCGATGTCACCGGGACGGCGAGCTACCGCTTCTACACCGAGGGCACGAGCGCACCGGCGCTGACACCCGGCCGCCTCCCCGAAGGTGTCGGGGCGCTGGTGACGGGCGGTCTCGGCCTCGTGCTGGAGCCGATCGCCACGGCGATCGAGAGCACGGTGCTGGCCGCCGGACCGGACGTGCTGGTGCTCGTCGACCTGAACTGCCGACCGGCCGCCATCGACGACCGCGACGCCTACCGCGCCCGGCTCAGGCGCGTGCTGCGCCGGGCCGACGTCGTCAAGGCGAGCGACGAGGACCTCGCCTATCTCGACCCCGGCATGCCGTTCAGCACGGCGGCCGAGCGCCTGCTCACCGCCGGCGTCACGACCGTGCTGGTGACGGCGGGTGGGATGGCGACGATCATCGTCACGCCGAACGGCACGTCGACCGTGCCGGTCGACGCCGTGGCGGTCGTCGACACGATCGGCGCCGGTGACGCCTTCACGGCCGGATTCGTGGCGTGGTGGCACGGCAACGGCCGTGGCCGCGACGCCCTGGGCGACGTCGACGCCCTGGAGGCCGCGGTGCGCGCCGCCCACACCGTCGCGGCCGTCGTCGTCGGCCGGCGGGGCAGCGACCCGCCCCGGCGTGCCGAGCTGCCGCCGGAGTGGGGGCCCTGAACCGGGTTCTGTCCTTCGGGACCGGCCCGATCCGGCCGGTTCGGCAGGACAGAAGCGGGTGAACCGGGGTCAGAAGGCGTCGTGGCGGACCGCAAGGCGCTGCGCGGAGTCGTCGCCGGGCACCGGCAGCTGCACGACGACGCGCAGTGACGGCCACTCGGACGGCGTCAGCTGCTGGTACTCGAACGTCAACAGGCCGGCGCGGGGGTGGTTGAAGCGGCGCAGGCGGGTCTCGAAACGTGAGACGTCATGCTCCGGCCACCAGGTACGGAACTCGTCGCTGACCGCCGACAACCGGTCGACCAGGTCGACCATCTCGGGGTCGCGCCGCACGGCGATGGTCGCCGCGCGGAACTCGGCGAGCGCCTGGCGGGCGTGGATGTCCCAGTCGACGATCAGCTGACGGACGGCCGGATGGGCGAAGAGCACCCAGATCAGGTTCCGCTCGACGCCGTCGAGCTGGTCGAGTGGCGGGTACAGCCGGGCTTCGGCGGCGTTCCAGGCGGCGAACTCCCAGTGCGGACCGAGCACGTAGGCGGGCGCCGGCTCGAACGTCTCGATCAACCGGCGCAGCGCCGAGGGCACCGCGTCCGGAGCGGCGAGCGGCTGACCGGGCGGCGCCGTCGGTTGGGCCAGTGACACCAGGTGCTCCTGGCCGACGTCGTCGAGGCGCAGCGCCCGGCCGATCGAGCGCAGCACGTCCGTGGAGGCGTTGATGCGGCGTCCTTGCTCGAGCCACGTGTACCACGTGACCGAGACGCCGGCGAGCAGGGCGACCTCCTCGCGCCGCAGACCCGGCGTGCGCCGGGCCCGGCCGCGCGGCAGCTTGACCTGCTCGGGCGACAGGGCTTCGCGCCGGGCACGCAGGAACGCGGCCAGCTCGGCGCGCTGCTGCTGGTCGGCCATCGGCGACAGTCGAGCACACCGCCCGCCGCCTCCCATCCGAGTGTTTGCTGCCGACGGAGGGTGTGCTGCGGGGCCTCCCCGCAGCACACCCTCGGATGGTCAGCGGGACTGCAGGGCGGTGACGAGGACGGCGAGCAGGCTGGCCCGGTCCGGCATCGTCGCCGTGTCGGCGTACTCGTGGTCGGCGTGGGCGCCGTCGCCGGTGACGCCGAGGCCGTCCAGCGTCGGCACGCCGAGGGCGGCGGTGAAGTTCCCGTCGCTCCCGCCGCCGACGGCCACGCCGTCGGGTTCGGGAAGTCCGGCATCGACGGCGACCTTGCGCGCCAGGGCGAACAGCTCGGCGGTCGCCGACTCGGGCATCGGCGGGCGGTTGAGACCCCCGAGCACCTCGAGGCGGGCAGCCGGATCGACCGGCGTCAGCGCCGCCATCGCCGCCTCCAGCCGCTCGGCTTCGGCGAGCTCGGTCACCCGCACGTCGACGCGGATGCGCGCCTCGGCCGGCACCACGTTGTCGGCCGTCCCCGCGGCGGCGACCGTCGGCGTGACGGTGGTGCCCCGCTCGGGTCGGCCCAGCTCGGCGATCACCAGCACCTGACGGGCTGCCTCGATCAGCGCGTTGACGCCCTTCTCCGGCTCCAGCCCGGCGTGGGCGGCGCGGCCGTGGACCACCACCTCGAAGCCGCCCGTGCCCTTGCGGCCGATCTTGAGCGCCCCGCCGGCCGCCGCCGGCTCGAGCACGAGCACCGCCCCGCAGGCGGCGGCGCGCTCCTCGATCAGCGCCCGGGAGGCCGCCGAGCCGACCTCCTCGTCGGCCGTGAACAGCAGCTCGACGCCAGAGCGGTCCGACAGCGAGGCGACGGCGTTGACACCGAGCACGATGCCGCCCTTCATGTCGAAGACACCGGGCCCGGTGACCCGCCCGTCGGCGACGGTGAACGGGCGCGTGGCGAGGGCGCCGAGCGGGAACACGGTGTCGTGGTGGCCGACGAGCAGGACCCGCGGCTGACCCGGCCCGCGCCAGTGGACGTGGGGACCAGCCGGACTGTCGACGAGCGTCGCCGGCGATCCGAGCCGGCGCTCGATCATCGCCGCCACGGCGGACGCCGACGCCCGCACGGCCGGGATGTCGTGCGACGGCGACTCCACCTCGACCAGCGCCCGTAGGTCCCCGAGCAACTCATCGAGCTCGAACGTCATCGTCCCACGGTACCGGCCGGGCCCTTCGCCATCGGAGGGTGTGCTGCGGGGAGGCCCGGCGGGTGACACTCCGTCGGCAGCAAACACTCGGATGGTCAGGAGTCGGGGTCGGGGTCGGGATCGGGGTCGCGGGTCGGGTCGAGCTCGAGGATGCCGCCGTGGCCGAGCGTGCCGGCGGCGCGGTACACGTCGAGCTTGCGGCGCGAGTCCTCGATGTCGAGGTTGCGCATCGTCAGCTGACCGATGCGGTCGAGCGGTCCGAAGGCGGCGTCGTCGACGCGCTCCATCGACAGGCGCTCGGGCGCGTACGTGAGGTTCGGGCCGGTGGTGTCGACGATCGAGTAGTCGTCGCCCCGGCGCAGCCGCAGTGTCACCTCGCCGCTGACGGCCGAGCCGACCCAGCGCAGCAGCGGCTCGCGCAGCATCAGGCTCTGCGGGTCGAACCACCGGCCTTCGTACAGCATCCGCCCGAGGCGCCGGCCCATCGTCCGGTAGTTCTCGATCGTGCCCTCGTTGTGGATCGCCGTCACCAGGCGCTCGTAGGCGATGTGCAGCAGCGCCAACCCCGGACCCTCGTAGATGCCGCGGCTCTTGGCCTCGATGATGCGGTTCTCGATCTGGTCGCTCATCCCCAGCCCGTGGCGCCCGCCGATGGCATTGGCCTCGAACACCAGCTCGATCTGGTCGGCGAACTGCCGGCCGTTGATCGCCACCGGCCATCCGCCCTCGAAGCGCACGGCGACGTCCTCGGTGGCGATCTCGACCTCCGGCAGCCAATGGGCGACGCCCATGATCGGCTCGACGATCTCCATCCCCGTGGCCAGCTCTTCGAGCGCCTTGGCCTCGTGGGTGGCGCCCCAGATGTTGGCGTCCGTGGAGTAGGCCTTCTCCTTGGGGTCGCGGTAGGGCAGGTTGCGGGACACCAGGAACTCGCTCATCTCGGCCCGGCCGCCGAGCTCGTCGACGAACTGCTGGTCGAGCCACGGCTTGTAGATCCGCAGCTTGGGGTTGACGAGCAGTCCGTAGCGGTAGAAGCGCTCGATGTCGTTGCCCTTGTACGTGCTGCCGTCGCCCCAGATGTCGACGCCGTCCTCGTGCATCGCCCGCACCAGCAGGGTCCCGGTGACGGCTCGCCCGAGCGGCGTCGTGTTGAAGTACGTCCTGCCGGCCGTGGTGATGTGGAAGGCGCCGCACTGCAGGGCCATCAGCCCCTCGCGCACGAGCTCCGGGCGGCAGTCGACGAGCCGTCCCGCTTCGGCGCCGTACTGCTCGGCTCGGCCGGGGACGCCGCCGAGGTCCGGCTCGTCGTACTGCCCGAGGTCTGCGATGTAGGCGTAGGGGATTGCGCCGCGGTCGCGCATCCAGGCCACGGCAGCGGACGTGTCGAGGCCACCGGAGAAGGCGATACCGACCCGTTCGCCGACCGGCAGCGAGGTCAAGACGTTGGTCACAGGCGGCGAACCTACCGACCGGCGCCGTGCTGTCCTTCCACATCGGCCGGATCGGGACGACGCGGGCGGACAGCACGGTAGACACCGCTGAAGCTGGCGACCGAGACCAGCGCCGCGGCGGCGGCGATGGCCAGCTCCACGTAGGCGAGGCGCCGGACGCGGTCGAGATCGCCGATGCCGATCGCCGCGCACGCGGCGCTGGCCGCCAGCCCGAACCACGGCAGGCGGCGGGCGTTGTTCAGCGTGGCGACCACCATCGCCACCGGGGCCAGGAACGGCAGCAGCATCACGAGCAGCGGCCGCGGCTCGCTGATCGGCCCCAACCACCACGTCGCCAGGCCGAGCTCGCGGCTGGCCTTCCACACGCCGGTGAAGGCGACGAACACCATGACCCACGTTGCCCCCGTGACGAGGCGCCAGCCGGGGGACAGCTGACCGGCCCGCGGTCCCGACGCCCGCGGCGCGACCGGCGTCGCGGCCGACGGCGGCGGTGGCGCCGGGGTCGATGTCTCCACGGGTCCGCATCGTACGTGCGATGCAGGCCGCCCGGGCAGCGGCTGACGGCCCCGCTACCCTCCTGCGGCGTGTCAGCGGCGGGTCCCGTGCTCTCGATCTTCTTCCCGATGTGGAACGAGGAGCACTACGTCGAACGGGCCGTCGAGGCCGCGCGCCGTGTGTGCGATCCGATGGTCGCCGAGGGCCAGATCGCCGACTACGAGCTGCTGATCGTCGACGATGCCTCGACCGACGGCACCTCCGAGCTGGCCGACGCCCTCGCCGCCGCCGATCGGCGGGTGCGCGTGATCCACCACGAGCGCAACCGCAAGCTCGGCGGGGCGATGAAGACCGGCTTCGGCAACGCCCGCGGTGATTTCGTGCTGTACTCCGACGCCGACCTGCCCTTCGACATGGCCGAGATCCCGCGCGCCGTACGCCTGCTCACCGAGTACGACGTCGACATCGTCAGCGCCTACCGGCTCGACCGCACCGGTGAGGGCTACCTGCGGGCGATCTACACGTTCTTCTACAACCTCATGATCCGGTGGATGTTCAGGGTCAAGGCCCGCGACATCAACTTCGCCTTCAAGCTCTGCCACCGCCGTGTCTTCGACCACATCGAGCTGCGCAGCGAAGGGTCCTTCATCGACGCCGAGCTGATCATCCGGGCCACACGCATGGGCTTCGACATCCTCCAGATCGGCGTCGACTACTTCCCCCGGACCAGAGGCGAGTCGACGCTCAGCTCACCGATGATCATCGTCAAGATCCTCCGGGAGATGGCCACGCTGCGCGGCGAGCTGCAGCGCCTCCAGCCGGTGGCCATCGAGCGCTGAAGAGCACTTGCGGGGCCCGAGCGGTCGGCGCCGGTAGCGTGACGGACCGACCCGAGCGTCCCCCTTCTCGTGAGCCAGCCGATCCCCCGCCCCGACCGCGGTACCACGCGGATGCTGCCCGCGTTCGCCGCGGCCGCCCTGCTCGGCACCGTCGTCGTCGCCGGTGTCGCCGGCGGGCTCGGCGGCGGCGGCACGTCGGGTGGCACGCCCACGGCGACGAGCACGCCGACGACGGTGGCCGTCACGACGACCGCCGTCGTGCAGACCGCACCGACCACGGCCCCGATCGTCAAGACGACGCTCGCCCAGACGATCGGCGAGGGCTCGGCGGGCAACGACGTGCGGATGGTCCAGGAGCGGTTGAAGGCGCTCGGGTTCGATCCCGGTCCGATCGATGGACAGTTCGGAGGCCTGACGCGAGCCGCCGTGTGGGCGTTCGAGAAGCTCGTCCTGCAGACGCCTCGCGACGAGGCCACCGGGCAGCTGACCAACGAGATGTGGCAGCGGATGCAGGACCCCCTCGTCATCCTGCCCCGGCGCCCCGATGCGTCGAGCGCCAACCACACCGAGCTCTACCTCCCGGAGCAGGTCGTCATCTTCTTCATCGACGACAAGCCGGCACTGATCAGCCACATGTCGAGCGGGAACGACGAGGAGTGGTGCGACGAGGTCACGATCAGCCCTGGCGAGATCGGCAACGAGACCGGCACCGAGCCGCTGAAGCGCGGCGAGTGCGGGCGGTCGAACACACCGGGTGGCGTCTTCGAGTACTACCGGCGTGTCGAAGGGGTGCGCGAGAGCGCCCTCGGCGGGATGTGGAACCCGGTGTACTTCAACTACGGGATCGCCATCCACGGCGCCCTCAACGTGCCGTTGCAGCCGGCGTCGCACGGCTGCATCCGGATCCCCCTCACGCTCTCCGAGTCCTTCCAGCAGCTCGTCGCCGACGGGGATCAGGTCTACGTCTTCGACGGCGTGAAGGATCCGGAGGCGTACGGCGCGCAGCTGCCGACGTTCAACTGGCGCGACCCCAACTACACGACGACGACCACGGCGCCGCCTTCGACGACGACGACGCCGCCCACCCGCGCGCCCACCACCCCGCCGCCGACGACCGGCCCGTCGCCGACGACGGTCGCGGCGCCGCCTGCGGTGACGACGACACCCGTCGCGCCCTGATCGCCGCGACCGGGATGTCCTCCGCGGGGTGGGCGCGTCAGGCCGGGAGCAGCTCGACGCGGCGGTCGAGGACGGCTTCCAGCAACGACTTGCGCTCGTTGGCCGCGTAGAGCTCGAGGCTGATGTCGGCGGCGGGGACTGCCTCGGTGTGCACCACCACGCGCTTGGCCTGGATCTCCGCCTGCACACCACGCACCAGGCCCTCGTGGCTGCGGTCGAGGCTGATCGCCACACGCAGGATGCCGGCGAGCGTCCGGACCAGCGCCTGGTCGCCGGCCTCCAGGGAGGCGAACTCGGCGTGCGAATTCTTCGGCTCGCTCTTGCGGTGGTAGCGGGCGATCTGGGCGATGATCTCGATCTCCAGGTCGGTCAGCCCGGCCAGCTCGCTGTTGCGGATCACGTAGTAGGCGTGCAAGTGGTGCTTGCTGTGGGCGACGACGAGGCCGACGTTGGCGAGCAGCGCCCCAGCCTCGAGGTACTCCCGGGCCGTCGAGTCCAGGCCGTGGAGGGGCGCCAGCTCGTCGAACAGCTCGACGGCCAAGCGGGCGACGTGAGCCGAGTGGGCCGGGTCGTCGTCGCAGCGTTCGGCCAGCTGAGCGATGCTGCGCCGGGACACGTCGCGCAGGTGGTGGAGGGTGCCGGTGGTGCCTCCGAGAGCGCTGCTCATCCGGCTGACGGTGTCGACGAGCACGCCGTCGCGCAGCGCCGCCTCGCTGAACGTGTAGCGCTCGACCCGGAACATCGTCGCCACCGCTTCGAGGATGAGGGCGCCGGCGACGATGATGTCCGCCCGTCCCGGCTCGAGGCCGGCCACCTTGGCTCGGCCGGTCGCGGTGCGGTGGCCGGCGAGCTCGGCGACCGCCCGGGTCAGCTCCTTGCGGGTGAACTCGAAGCAGTTGTACGTCCGCAACGGCTCGGCACCCGTGGCGGCGTGGACGACGTGGGCGATCGCCTCGGCCGTGCCGGACGAGGCGACCGCGACGTCGAAGCCGTGGGCGTCGACGGCCCGCTGGAAGTGGCTGATGATGTCCCGCACGTACGCCCGGCAGGCGTTGACGGCGCGCGGGGTCACGACCCCGCCGCGGAAGAACCGATCGGTGAGGCGCACCGCACCGACCTTGAAGCTGCGCGAGGCGAACGTCTCGCCGCGCTGGCCGAGGAGCAGCTCGGTCGAACCGCCGCCGACGTCGACGAGGAGCAGGCGGGAGTCGAAGACGGGCACGGCCTGCAGCACACCGAGGTGGATCAGGCGGGCCTCCTCGGCGCCGGAGATGACTTCGATGTCGATGCCCGCTTCGATCCGCGCCCGGTCGAGGAAGGCCTGGGCGTTGGCGGCCTCGCGCACGGCGCTCGTGGCGACGGCACGCGGCGTGGCGTCGTAGGTATCGGCGATGCGGCGCATCCGGCGCAGGCAGGCGATGCCGCGATCGATCGCCTCCGCCGTCATCACCTTCATGTCCCCACCGCCATGGCCGAGGCGGACGACCTCCTTCTCCCTCGTCAGCGTCTCGAAGCGATCACGGCCGACGGGCCGGGCGACGACGAGGTGGAAGCTGTTGGTGCCGATGTCGAGAGCCGCCAGCGGTCCGACGGCGCCGGCCACCGTGTCAGTCGCCGAGTTTGGCGTTGCAGACGTCGATCCCACCGAGCACACCCTCGCGGAAACTGGCGATCTTCTCGAAACCGCTACCGAGGATGTCGTCCGACGAGGATTCGTCGCCGATGACCAGCGCGGTCTGGATCGCCTCGTCGAGATCGCCGGGTTCGATCACCGCCGCCTCGCGTTCCGTCGTGCCGTTCTCGTCGGGGATGATGTCGGCGACCCAGCTGCCGGTCAGGCAGTCGCTGAGCAGGTTGCGCTCCTCGCCAGCGAGGGGGCTGTCGAGCGCCTGCTGGGCGGCCTCGCTCCAGGCGCCGCCGAGCATGTAGCCGACGACGAAATCACCGAAGCGGTCGTAGAGGTCGCGAGCCCGCGGCTCGTCGAAGAAGACCTGCTGACTCGACGCGCAGTACACCGCGCCGGCGGCGAAATCACCGGACGGCTCGGCGCACGTGATCTCCTCGGATGACGCGACCGGCACCACCGTCAGGGTCGGCAGGGTGGCGTCGATCGTCGCCAGGGCACCCGGCCAGAAGGCGTTGAGATCACTGATGATCAACCCGATGATCTCCTCGTCCCCGTAGCCGAAGGCGGCGTTGCCGTCGGTGAAGCCGCCCTGTCGGAACGTGTTCGGCACCAGCGGCAAGGGGTCGTCGATCAGCTCGGCGCAGCGCTCGGGGCCGCTCGTGAAGCCGACCTGGAAGGCGCCGACGCGATCGAACGCCGAGCCGTGGCCCCCAGGGCTGAACTGGTCGGTGCCGATCGGGTCGCGCACCGTGATCATGGCGATGAGGCCGGTGCGCACCTCGGCATCGGTGAACGTCACGCCCTCGGCCTCGCCGTTCGCCGCCCGGGCCACCCACGCTCCGGCCATGCAGTCGGCCTGCTGCTCGGTCGTGATGGTCGGCAGGCCACGATCGAGATCGCCGACGCGGGCCTGGATGGCGTGATCGAACTCGTGGGCCAGGACGACTCCGAGGATCGACGGCCCGAACTCCTCGGCCAGCCCGTACAGCACACCCTCCTCGCCGTCGTCGTAGACCATGAAGTCGCCCTGCTGGCAGTAGAAGGCCGAGTACTGACGGATCTCCTCGTACGTCGTCCCCTGGCCGGTGCCGCATCCCGGGATCGGATCGGTGCGCTCGGGATAGGCGGCGTACACGCCTCCCTCGAGCGGTTGGAACGGGCTGCCGTACAGCTGCGGGTACAGCTCGGACCACCAGCGCTGGAGGTCGGCAAGGGCGGCGGCGAGGAACCCGTCGTAGTCGCGGGCCGGCTTGGCGTCACCGAGGTCGAGCAGATCGCTCGGTGGGGCAGGTGCCGGGTCGGTCGAGGGCGCGGCGGGCGGATCGGTCGGCGCGGGCGAGGTCGGTGCCGGCTCCGTGGTCGACGGATCGGGGCTTGACGGGTCGGCGCTCGACGGGGGAGCGGACGGGTCCGGGCCGGTCGACGACTCGGTGGGTGTGGCGACGCTACGACGGGCCGACTCGGTGGCCACGCCGGGATCGCCGGCACATGCCGTGACCCCGAGCAGAGCTGCCATGCCCGCCGCGGCGAGCCATCGTGCGTTCACCGTGGTCCGAGTGTAGGAGTGCGCTCCGCGCGGCCCACGGCCGTCCGTTGGTCCTCACCGAGTGCTTACCTGCCCGAGTTTCCCGCCGAGACGGAGGTTCTCGGCAGGCCACAGCACCTAGACGTCGTAGCCGAGGGCCTGCAGCTCGGCGATGTCGCCGAGCTGGCCGTCGACGAAACCCTGCGCCAGCCGGCGGACCTGGCTGTTGTCGGCCTCGGCCGCGGCGTACTCGGACATGTGCAGACCGCCTTGATGGTGGGCCACCATGAGGTCGACGAACAGCTGGTCGGCCGCCGCCCCGCTGGCCGCCGCCAGCTCGGCGAGCTGCTGCTCGGTCGCCATGCCCGGCATCGCCTCGTGCGTCGTCGGCATGCCCATCCAGGCCATCGCCTGGTCGGTCTCGGCGGCCTCGGGCGCATCCATGCTGCGCAGCAGCTGGACCATCCGGCCGATGTCGAAGCTCTGCCCGAAGAGGATCGTCCGGGCGACGGTCTGCAGTGCCGGGTCGGTGTCGGGCAGCTCGAGGTAGGTGAACGCCATGTCGACCGCCTGCTCGTGATGGATCCGCATGTCCTGCAGGAAGCCGACGTCCACCTCGCTGCCCTGCTGGTCGTCGTTGGCGTCGATGATCAGCCACGTGACCATGCCGGCGATCAGAGCCGTGGCGATGATCAGCGCGATGACGTTGGCCGGGTGCTGCCACCACGACAGCACGACGACGTCATCGTCTTCGTCGGGGATGTCGTCGGCGGTCTCGACGACCTCGACACCACCGTCTGTCGTCCGTGGTTCGTCGTGCTCGACCTCACCGTCCACCGCAGCAGTGTGCCAGCCGATCCCGCCGGGCCGGCACGTCGCGGTCCACTCCGTCCATCGCGACCGACCCTGGGTAGTGTCCGGAGATGGCCTGTACGCCGGCGGTACCGAACGTCGAGCTACCGCGCCCACGCGGCCGTCCACGGGACCACGACTCGGCGGAGACGCGGTCACGCATCCTCCATGCGGCCATCGAGCTCTTCGCCCGCGACGGCTACGAGGCCACCACGAACCGCTCGATCGCCGAGGCGTGCGGGCTCACCAGCCCGGCCATCTACCACTACTTCGCCTCCAAGGCCGAGCTCTACGCGGCGGTGTACGAGTCGGTGTTCGACCGCGTGTTCTCGGAGTTCGAGCGGGCCATCGTCGACCACCAGACGCTGGTCTCCCAGTACGCCGCCGTGCTCGACGCCGCGGCGCGGTTGAACCGGGCCGATCCGACGTTGCCGGCGTTCGTCGTCGGTGTAGCGGGCGACGCCCAACGCCATCCCGAGCTCGAGCAGATGTTGCGCCCGTTGCGCCGACGCAACAACGGGTTCTTCCACCGGCTGGTCACGGCGGCCGCCGACCGCGGTGAGCTCAGCGCCGACGTCGACCTGCGCGCCGTCGAGGACCTCCTCAACGCCGTCGTCTCCGGGCTGGCCCGTCTCTCTGCGATCACGGGAGATGCCCGCCGCCACGCCGCGGCGGTCGACGCCCTGCAGCGGTTCCTCAGCGGGACGCTGCTGACTCGCTAGCGCGTGGCTCAGCCGGCGGCGGTGGTCGCCGGCACGGTCGATGCGGGTGTGCCGGTCGCGGCACCGGGGGTGCTGACGAGGATCGAGGTCTCCCCGGCGATCTCGGCGACGAACTCGACAGCCGCACCGTTGGCATCGGTCGCCGTGCAGGTGTAGGTCGTCCCGACCTCCGTCGACTCCGGCTCGGCGCACTGGGCGTCGGTGAACGTGCTCTGCAGCTGGGACGCCAGCTCGCCGTCCTCGTCCTCGATGAAGTCCTCGGCCTCGCTCTGGAAGTCACTCGTGCTCGGATCGCCGCCACAGGCGGCGACGCCGAGCCCGGCGAGCACGGCGAGAGCAGGGATGGCGAGACGACGGCGCATGGCGGGCACTCCTCGGGACAGCGGGGGATGCGCCGGCACGCTAATCGCCGCCAGCGGGGGTGAAACGGGCAGCTGCGGCGACCTGCCTGCCGGGCGTCGCCGTGCGCACCTGGTCGACCGTCACGGCCGCCAGGGCGGCCCACACGAGGACGAAGCCGACGAGGCGGTCGGCGGGCATCGGCTCGTTGTAGACCACCCAGCCGAGCAGCAGGTTGATCGTCGGCACGAGGTACTGCAGGGCGCCGAGCAGCGTGAACGGGACGCGCTGGGCGGCGACGGCGAACAGCAGCAGCGGGACGGCCGTCACGACGCCGGTGAGCAGGATGAGCACCCAGTCGGGGATGGTGGCGGTGCTCGGGATGCTGCTGTCGCGTCCGGCCATCACGGTGACGAGCACGACGGCGGGGACGATGAGGAGGAAGGTCTCGCCGGCCAGGCTCTCGATGGCGGTCAGCGGCATCTGTCGCTTGAGCAAGCCGTAGATGCTCCAGGTGGCAGCGAGGATCAGGGCCACCAGCGGCGGACGGCCGTAGGAGATCGTCAGCACGACGACGGCGAGCGCGGCGAGGACGAGGGCCAGCTTGTGCAGGCGGGTGGCGTGCTCGTGGAGCACCGTGACGCCGAGCAACATGGTGCCGAGCGGCGCCATGAAGTAGCCGAGGGCGGTCTCGATGACGCGGTCGTTGGAGACCGCCCAGACGTAGCCCGTCCAGTTGGCCGTCAACAGGAGCGCAGCGACCAGCAGGCGCCGCACCGTGCGAGGATCGCGGAGCGCTGCGACGAGGACGGGCCAGCGCGCCCGGGCGGTGACGATGATGGCCATCACGACGGTGGCGCAGATGATCCGCCACCCGATCAGCTCGATCGGGTCGAACCCGGCGAGCTGCTTCCAGTAGATCGTCAGCAGGCCCCACAGGACGTACGCGGCGATGGCCGCGCGCACGCCGGTGGAGGTCTCGTCCTGCACGCACGACGACGCTACCGAGCGTTGTGTCCGTCGGAACCGCTGGGTTCCGGCCGGTGCTGAAGGACAGAACGGTGGGCTCGCCTAACGTTTCGGCGGTGCCCGCGCATCCCCTGCCGCTCGATCCGATCGCCGAGGCACGACGGCACTGGATCGATCGGTGGGCGGTGGGCGAGCACATGGCTGCGGCGACGTCACTGATGCGGGCCCAGCAGCTCGTCCTCGCCGCCGTGGAGGACGAGCTGCGACCGTTCGGCTTGACGTTCGCCAGCTACGAGGCCTTGATGCTGCTGTCGTTCTCCCGGCGCGGCGAGCTGCCGCTGGGCAAGATGAGCGAGCGGTTGATGGTCCACCCGGCGAGCATCACCAACACCGTCGACCGCTTGGAGGAGCGGGGCCTCGTCGCGCGGCGACGCGACGACGACGACAAGCGCCGGATCCTCGCCGCCATCACGCCAGCCGGACGGCGGGTCGCCGCAGAGGCCACGGAGCCGCTGAACAAGGTGCAGTTCGGGCTGGCGATGCTCGCCGAGGCCGACGCCAGCACGATCAACGCGGTGCTGCGTCGGGTGCGCCAGGCGGCCGGCGACGTCGCCGACGACGTCCCAGACCCTTGGCAAAACGTTTGACGTCCAACTAACATCGAGAGCCATGAACGCACGCGAGCAGTGGCGGGAGGCGTACGAGGGTTCGAACCTCCGCGACGCGCCCTTCACGACGATGTCGGGGATCCCGCTGGAACCCGTGTACGGCCCGGACGATGCGGAGTTCCCCGGTGTGTACCCGTACACGCGTGGGCCGTACGCGTCGATGTACCGCTCGAAGCTGTGGACGATGCGCATGTTCGCCGGCTTCGGGACGGCGGAGGACACCAACTGGCGCTTCAAGGAGATCATCAAGGCCGGTGGAGACGGGTTGTCGACGGCCTTCGACATGCCGACGCTGCTCGGCATCGACTCCGACGACGAGATGGCCCTCGGCGAGGTGGGCCGGTGCGGCGTGGCGATCGACAGCCTGGCCGACATGGAGGACCTCTACGCGGGCATCGACCTCGGCTCGATCACCACGTCGATGACGATCAACTCGCCGGCCGCCGTGTTGCTGGCGATGTTCGTCGCCCAGGCCGAGAAGGCCGGCACGAACCGGGTGCGCCTCGGCGGCACGTTGCAGAACGACATCCTCAAGGAGTACCAGGCGCAGAAGGAGTTCGTCTTCCCGCCGCGGCCCTCGATGCGGCTCGTGCGCGACACGATCACGTTCACCGCCGCCGAGATGCCGCGGTGGCACTCGGTGTCGATCTCCGGCTATCACATCCGGGAGGCGGGCTCCACGGCCGCCGAGGAGCTGGCCTTCACCCTGGCCAACGGCTTCGCCTACGTCGAGCTGGCGCTCCAGGCCGGCCTGCCGGTCGATGCGTTCGCCCCCCGGCTGAGCTTCTTCTTCAACGCCCACATCGACTTCTTCGAGGAGATCGCCAAGTACCGGGCGGCCCGGCGGATCTGGGCCCGGTGGATGAAGGACCGCTACGGCGCTCAGCTCGACCGATCGATGCAGCTGCGCTTCCACACCCAGACCGCCGGGGTGTCGCTGACGGCGCAGCAGCCGGAGGTGAACATCGTGCGCACGGCGATCGAGGCGCTGGCCGGTGTGCTCGGCGGGACGCAGTCGTTGCACACCAACTCGATGGACGAGGCGCTCGCCCTGCCGACCGAGAAGGCGGCTCGCATCGCCTTGCGCACCCAGCAGGTCATCGCCCACGAGACCAACGTCGCCCACGTCGCCGACCCGCTCGGCGGGTCGTGGTTCGTCGAGGAGCTGACCGACGAGATGGAGCGCCGCGCCGAGGAGTTGTTCGCCCACCTCGACGACCTCGGCCGCGGGTCGATGCTCGAAGGGTGCATCCGCGGCATCGAGGACAACTGGTTCCAGGGGCGCATCGGCGACTCGGCGTACGAGCTCGAGCGGGCGTTCAACGAGGGCCGCCGCCCGATCGTCGGCGTCACCGGCTACACCGAGGGCAACGACGATGACCCGCTCGAGATCCTCCAGATCACCCACGAGGACGAGGCCCGCCAGCTCAAGCGCCTCGACCGCGTCCGCCACGACCGCGATCAGGCCGCCGTCGACGAGGCGCTGGCCCGCCTGCGCACCGAGGCGACCGACCCCGAGGTCAACCTGATGCCGGTCCTCATCGACACCGTCAACGAGTACGCCACCCTCGGCGAGATCATGCACGCCCTCGCCGACGTCTTCGGCCGCCACACCGAAGTCCCCACCATCTGACCTCCACCTTCCCCCATCCGAGTGTTTGCCGCCGTCGGAGTGCCTGCTGCGGGGCCTCCCCTCAGGACGCACTCGGATGATCGAGCAGCTGGCGCCGGCGGATGAGGTAGAGGCTGACGAGGTCGTCGGCAAGGCGCTCGGGGTCCTCCATGTCGGCCTCCGTGACCGTCTCGATCTGCCACGCCATGAGGTGCATGTCCCGCCGGCGCGCGGCATCGGCGGCGTGCCCGTCGAGCGAGCGGTGCTCCGGGTGGATGTCGAGCTCGATGCCCCAACGAGCAGTAGGCACGGCGAGGTCGATCCGCGCCGGAAGGCCGCTCGACGGACGGATGACGCGAACCTGCGGCTCGACCGGTACGCCGCGCCGCCGCAACACGTCGGCGAGCACGACTTCCGGGTGGGACTCGCAGGGAGCTGACCCCATGACGGCGGCCAGCGTCCGCCGGAACGTCGTCGAACCTGATCGAGCCGGATGAGCGAGGCGGCGCCCGACCGCCTGCAGCTCATCCGGCGTGACGCGTTGCTCGTGGAGCAGCTGGTTGACCACCGAGAGGTGGTCGATGGCCCGGAGATCGGCGGCCAGGTCGAACGCCAAGCGAGCCCATGACGCGACCACGATGCCGTCGCGACGCTGCTGGCGATCGATCGTCCACAGGACGGTGGTCTGCCGGAAGTGCACGCCGGGCTCCTGGGGGAGGTGGGCGCCGTGCCGCACGGAGAGGTGCAACGCCGAGGTCTGCGGCATTCGGCGGAGGCCGGCGAGCTGACCCGCCGTCGGTCCGGTGACGAACCCGGCGGGGTGCGCCGCGCACAGCACGGCGCAACGCTGCTCGACAGTACGAGGTGCACTGGCGACGACGTAGACGCCCTTGGCTGCGCGCCGGAACGTCCCGGCGTCGACGAGGCGAGAGATCGTGGCGCGACCGACGGCGGCGTCGCGCAGCGCGGCCGCGGTGATCACGCCGTGGTGGTCGGCGAGCCAGCGCTGGGCGGCGGGCGTGAGATCGGACATGGATCCTCCGTGTGGAGCGGCGGGTGCGGAGGATGTCGGCGCCGCCGACGGTACCGTCCGGGGTGCGCGCCCTCGCGCCGACCCGAGTGCCTGCTGCGGGGCCTCCCCGCAGCAGGCACTCGGTCGGCAGGAAACACTCGGATGGGAGCGCAGTGGCGGCCGGGGTGGGGCATGATCAGCGGCGTGGCTGGGTTGTCCGTGCGGGTCGATGATGACCCGAGCCGGCGCGCCGCTCGGTCGATCGGCCGGCGGCTGGGCGAGGCGGTGCGCCGCAGGGGGCGTGCCTCGCTGGCGGTCTCCGGCGGTTCCACGGCGCCGCCGATGCTCGCCGCGCTCGCCGGGATGGACCTCCCATGGGACGACATCGACATCTGGCAGGTCGACGAGCGAGTCGCACCCGACAGGCACCCCGACCGCAACGCCGGTCACCTGGCCGGTGTCCCCGGCCACCACCACCTGATGCCGGTCACGGCGCCCGACCTCCGCGCCGCGGCCGCCGACTACGCGGCGACCCTCCCGGAGCGTTTCGACGTCGTGCACCTCGGCATGGGCGCCGACGGGCACACGGCATCGTGGCCGCCCGGCGATCCCGTGATCGAGAGCACCCGTCCTGTCGACGTCTCCGGCGAGTACCAGGGCCGCGTCCGGATGACGCTGACACCACCCGTCGTCAACGCCGCCCGCGGCCGGGTCGCGCTGATCACCGGCGCTGAGAAGGCGCGCCCGGTGGCGGCCTGGTTGGAGGGTGGCGCCTCGCCCGAGGAGCTGCCGATCGCCCGGCTCCGGCGGTCCGACACCGTCGTCGTGCTCGACCCGCATGCGGCGGCCGGGCTGTCCTCGACGGGAACCGGATGAGGCTCGACGTCGGCTGCTCGATGGAGTTCCAGGCGCTGTGGGACACGCCTGCCGTCCTGATGCTCCGACCCCGCAGCGGCGAGGGCCAGTGGGTGACCGCCGAGCGCTACGAGATCGAGCCGCAGGTGCCGATCTCGGAGTTCACCGACGCCCATGGCAACCTGTGCCAGCGGATCCTCGTGCCGGCCGGACCGATGACGATCAGCGTCGAGGCGACCGTCGACACCGCCGACGAGATCGACGTCGACGACACCGCGCCGCGGGTGCCGATCGAGTACGTGCCGGACTGGGCGTTGCAGTTCCTCCTGCCGAGCCGCTACTGCCAGTCCGACCTCGTCTTCGAGCGCGCCGTCGAGATCACCGAGGGCGCCCTGCCCGGCTACCCGCAGGTCGAGGCGGTCCGCGCCTGGATCGAGCGGGAGATCACCTACGAGTACGGCACCAGCTCGCCCTCGACGTCGGCCGTGGAGACACTGCAGTCCCGCCACGGTGTGTGTCGCGACTTCGCCCACCTCGGCATCGCCCTGTGCCGGTGCCTCGACATCCCGGCGCGCATGGTCGTCGGCTATCTCCACGACCTCGACCCGATGGATCTCCACGCCTGGTTCGAGGCCTACGTCGGCGGGCGGTGGTTCACGTTCGACGCGACGCAGCGGCTCCCCAAGGGCAACCGCGTGGCGGTCGCCTACGGGCGGGATGCCGCGGACGTCGCGCTCGTCACCCAGTTCGGGCCGCTGGAGATGATCACGATGGCCGTGCACGTGGCACCGTCGTCCGCCGATGGCACGAGGCCCGACGCCTAACGTCGGCGGCGATGACCTTCGACATCACGACGACACCCGAGTGGACCGCCCTGCTGTCCGTCCCGCGCCCGGCCCACCTGCGCCAGCTCCTGTCGTCTGACCCTGGCCGCGCCGAGCGCTACGTGCTGCACGTCGGCGATCTGCGAGTCGACAACGCCAAGCAGTGCATCGACGACGCCGTGATGGCGGCGCTGCTTGCCGTGGCCGACGCGGCCGGGGTGGCGGCACGTCGTGATGCGATGTTCGCCGGTGAGCCGATCAACGTCACCGAGGGACGCCCCGTGCTGCACGTCGCGCTGCGGGCCCCGGCGGACGCCGCCATCGAGGTCGACGGTCGCAACGTCGTGCCCGAGGTCCAGGCCGTGCTCGATCGCGCCGGCGCCTTCGCCGAGCAGGTCCGCGACGGCTCGTGGACGGGAGCGACCGGGCGGCGCATCCGCACCGTCGTCAACATCGGCATCGGCGGCTCCGACCTCGGTCCGGCCATGGCCTACCGGGCGCTGCGGGCGTACCGCCACCCCGAGATCTCGGCCCGCTTCGTGTCCAACGTCGACGGCGCCGACATCCTCGCGGCGCTGTCCGACCTGGACCCGGCCGAGACGCTGTTCGTCGTGTCGTCGAAGACGTTCACCACCATCGAGACGCTGACCAACGCCCGTACCGCCCGCGACTGGCTCGTCGCCGCCCTGGGCGAGGACGCCGTCCCCCGCCACTTCGTCTCCGTGAGCACGAACGCCGACGAGGTCGGCGCGTTCGGCATCGACACCGCCAACATGTTCGAGTTCTGGGAGTGGGTCGGCGGGCGCTACTCCGTCGACTCGGCGATCGGCCTGTCGCTGATGATCGCCATCGGCCCCGAGCGCTTCCGGCGAGCTCCTCGCCGGGTTCCGCACCGTCGACGAGCACTTCCGCGACGAGCCGTTCGCCACCAACGTGCCGGTGGTGCTCGGGATGATCGGCATCTGGAACCACGACGTGCTCGGCATGGCGACCAAGGCAGTGCTGCCCTACGCCGAGGACCTCGCCCGCTTCCCGGCCTACCTCCAGCAACTGGACATGGAGTCCAACGGCAAGTCGGTGCGCCTCGACGGCTCACCGGTGACGGTCGACACCGGTCCCATCGTGTGGGGCGAGCCGGGCACGAACGGCCAGCACGCCTTCTTCCAACTGCTCCACCAGGGCACCCGTGTCGTGCCCACCGACTTCATCGGCTTCGCCAACCCCGACCACCCGTACCGCCACCACCACGACCTGCTCGTCGCCAACCTCATCGCCCAGGCCGAGGCGCTGGCGCTCGGGCGCGACCGGCCCGACGAGCCCTGGCGGTCGTTCACCGGCAACCGACCCTCGACGATGATCGTGGCCCCCGAGCTGACCCCGTCCGTGCTCGGCCAGCTGATCGCCCTCTACGAGCACATCGTGTTCGTCCAGGGGGCCGTGTGGGGGATCAACAGCTTCGACCAGTGGGGGGTCGAGCTCGGCAAGGAGCTGGCCAACCGCATCACGCCCGAGCTGACGGGCGAGGCCGAGGTCTCGGCCGACCACGACGCCTCGACCCGGGCCCTGATCGAGTGGTACCGCGCCACCCGGCGGTGACCCGGCCCGGCCGGCGTGGGTTCTCCGGAGTCTCGCTCCCGCTCAGCGGGAGCGAGGAGCGTCAGAATCAGTCCGCCGTAGGGGGCTCGTCGGGGCGGAGGAGGACGACGGCCAGTGGGGGGAGGGTCAGGGGGAGGGAGTGGGGGGAGCCGTGCCACGGCTGGTCCTCGGCCGCCACGCCGCCGAGGTTGCCCATGCCGCTGCCGCCGTAGACCTCGGCGTCGGAGTTGAGCAGCTCGCTCCACTGGCCGCCCTGCGGCACGCCGACCCGGTAGCCGTAGTGGACCGTGGGGGTGGCGTTGATCACGGCGAGGACCGGTGACGCAGCGCCCGTCGGATCGGCACGCAGCCAGGCGAACACGCTGTGCGTGTCGTCATCGCCGATGATCCAACTGAACCCGGCCGGGTCGGCGTCGCCGCGCGCCAGGGCCGGCTCGCTGACGGTAGACGTCGTTGAGCGCCGTGATCCAGCGCCGCACGCCGTCGTGCAGCGGGGCGTCGTGGAGGCTCCAGTCGAGTGTCGCCTCGTGGTTCCACTCCGACGGCGTCGCCAGCTCACCGCCCATGAACAGCAGCTTCTTGCCCGGCTGCGACCACATCAACCCGTACAGCAGCCGGAGGTTGGCGAAGCGCTGCCACTCGTCGCCGGGCATCTTGCCGAGCAACGAGCCCTTGCCGTGGACCACCTCGTCGTGGGACAGCGGCATCACGTAGCGCTCCGTGAAGGCGTACACGCCGCGGAACGTGATCTCGTCGTGGTGGAAGCGCCGGTGCACGGGCTCGCGCCGGCTGTACTGCAACGTGTCGTGCATCCAGCCCATGTCCCACTTGTAGGAGAAGCCGAGCCCGCCGTGCGCCGTCGGCCCGGTGACCATCGGCCATGCCGTCGACTCCTCGGCGAACGTGGCGGCGTCCGGGAACTCCTCGTGGATGGCGTCGTTGAGCTGGCGCAGGAAGTCGATGGCGTCGAGGTTCTCCCGGCCGCCGAGGCGGTTGGGGATCCACTCGCCGTCGGCCCGGGAGTAGTCGAGGTACAGCATCGAGGCCACGGCGTCGACGCGCAGCCCGTCCACGTGGTAGCGGTCGAGCCAGGCCAGGGCGCTCGAGATGAGGAACGACCGCACCTCGCGACGGCCGTAGTTGAAGATCGCCGAGGTCCAGTCCGGGTGGTAGCCCTGCCGGGGATCGGCGTGCTCGTAGAGGTGTGTGCCGTCGAAGCGGGCGAGGCCATGGGGGTCGTTCGGGAAGTGCGACGGCACCCAGTCGAAGATGACCCCGACGCCCCGCTGGTGGAGCCGGTCGACCATTCGCATCAGGTCCTGCGGCGTGCCGTAACGAGCCGTCGGGGCGAAGTAGCCGGTGGTCTGATAGCCCCACGATCCGTAGAACGGGTGCTCCATGATCGGCAGCAGCTCGACGTGCGTGAAGCCGTGGGCGAGCACGTGCTCGGCGAGCGGGTCGGCGATCTCGTCGTAGCGGGCGAAGCGCCGTCCCGGTTCGGCGTGGCGGCCCCACGACCCGAGGTGCACCTCGTAGATGGAGATCGGCGCGTCGGCGAGCAGGTGCGGGCCGCGCGAGGCCATCCACTCGTCGTCGTCCCAGTCGTGGCCGAGGTCGGCGATGACCGACGACGTCGACGGCGGCTCGTTCGTCGCCGCGCCGACGGGGTCGGCCTTCTCCATCCGCTCGCCGTAGTGCGTCGTCACGGCATAGCGATACGACTGCCCCGTGACCGCCTCCGGCACATGGCCCGACCAGATGCCCGACATCCCGATCGGCTGGAGTCGCTGGCCCGTCCACCCGTCGAAGTCGCCGAGCACGTCGATCGCCGCGGCGTTCGGCGCCCACACGGCGAACCACGTGCCGGTGGCATCGGGATGGGCCCCGAGGATGTTGTGCAGGTGCCGGTGCGTGCCCTCGTTGAACAAGTGGAGATCCATCTCCCCGACGGGATTGACTGACGTCACGTAGCACCTCTTCCGGATCGCGTGCTCAGCAACTTGAGCCGGCGACGGACGTCGCCTTCGGCGAGCATGCCCGATGTCGGCCGGCGCAAGCGACGCCGCCACGTCGAGTGCAGCACTTGCCCCGGGACGTTGTGCGGCGCGGTCTCCTCGACGAGATCGTCGAGGTCGGCCACGACGAGGTAGGCGTCGCTGCCGGCGAGCCGCTCGAGGGCGGCGTCGAGCACGTCGGCGGCCTCGTCACCGACCGGATGCCCGACGGCCTCGGCGAGGCGACGACGGTACGCGTACACGGCGCCGGTGGCGTCGCCCTCGAAGGCGGCGACGAACGCCGGCATGTCATGGGTCCGGATGCCGGCGACCGCGCGGCTCGGGATCGGGTCCAGCGGGCGGGCGCCGTGGTGGTACAGGTTGAACTGCTCCTCGTAGAGCCCGACGACGTCCCATCGCTCGAGCGCCTCGATGACCTGCTCGGGCACCGTGCCGAGGTTCTCCCCGACGATCGCCGTCCGGGTCTGCGCGGCCACGGCGGCGATGACGGCCAGCAACTCCTCGCGCGGGTAGCGCACGTACACGCCGTCCGGGGCGCCGGCGCCGTCGGGGATCCACCACAGGCGCTGCACGCCCATCACGTGGTCGATGCGCAACAGCGAGGCGTGCTCGCCCGCCCGGGCGACGACCCGTTGCCACAGGGCGTGTCCGCTGCGCCGGGAGGCGCCCGGCAGCTGCGGTGGGAAGCCCCAGTCCTGTCCCTCGTCGAAGAACTCGTCCGGTGGTGCGCCGACGGTCATCCCATCGGCGAACAGCCCTCCGAACGCCCATGTCTCGTAACCGTACCGGGTGGCTGCCGATCGGCAGGTCGAGCGCCAGGGCGGCACGGCCGGGACCTTCGACGGCGGACAGCTGCCGGTTGGCGAGGTATTGGGCGAGGAGGTGACTGCGCTCGATCAGCACGGCCGGGTGGCCGGCGTCGGCGGGCTCGGGCGCGCCGGCACGGAACCGGGCGTAGTCGACGACGTCCGGACGCGCGGCGACGAAGCGGTCGACCCCGGACTGGATGTACGGATCGAGATCGCTGGCCGCGGCGAGGAGCTGGCGTCGGCGCCGGCGGGCGAGCGCCTGCCAGTCGATGAGGTCCCCGACCGTGGGTGTGGGAGCCGCCGGCACGGAGGCGTCGTCGAGGTAGACCTCGTTCCAGTGGGCGCGGCTGACCGGCGCGTAGGGGCTGGCGTCGAACGGCTCGTCGAGGAAGGCGGCGTACAGCGGCAGCGTCGACACGACGTCGATCCCGAGGTGCGGGAGCTTGGCGGCGAGCGCCGCCAGGTGGCCGTAGGACGGCAACGGCGACGACGGTTCCCAGAGCGCGTAGACCGGTACGAACAGCCCGGCGCGCCCGGCCAGCGCGTCCGACCGCGGCATCGTCGACGGTGCGACGACGATCGTCGACGTCTCCTCGTCCGCCCCGGCCGAGCCGCGCAGGACGTGGCAGCCGAACGGCAGGTCGGGTGGCAGGTCGATGGAACCGTTGTCGGGTGCGAGCTCGATGACGGTGCCGTCGGCGAGCGCCAGCTCGACGTCGGTGAGCGGTCCCACGTCGAGCCGCGCCGGCCGACCGACGAGGACCGACTCCAGGTGCCGTGTGGCGGTGTGGTGGCGATCGGCGTCGAGGACTTCGACGACCGTCCGCAGCGTCGACTCCGGCGCCTCGTGGTAGTGGCCCTTGACGTCCCAGTACGACGGCTCCACGCCGAGCTCGACGGCGCGCGCCCGCAGGGCGTCGAGCTCGCTCACGTCACGTCGGGGCGACCACGGCGCGCAGGACGACCATCGACCGGGCCGCCAGCTCGACGATGGATCGGGCGGCCACCTCGGTTCCCGGCTCGTGGGCGAGATCGGTGTCCAGCTCCACCTCCCAGTCGCGCGCCCACTTGCCGCCGGGGACGGTCCACGGCAAGCCAGTCTCACTGGCGTTGAAGATGACGAAGAAGCTGTCGTCGACGATCCGGCCACCATAGGCGTCCGTCGTCGGGATGGCGTCGCCGTTGAGGTACACACCGATCGCTCGGGCGTAGCCGTTGTCCCAGTCGTCGTCGCTCATCGTGTCTCCGTCGGGACGGAACCAGGCGAGGTCTTCGATGTCGCGGATCCGCCGGCCCTGGAACCATCGGCGACGGCGGAACACCGGGTGGTGGCGGCGGATCCTGGCAACCGTCTGGCACCACTCCCGGAAGTCCTTGTCGACGTCGTCCCAGTCGAACCAGGAGATCTCGGTGTCCTGGCAGTAGGCGTTGTTGTTGCCGCCTTGGGTGCGGCCGAGCTCGTCGCCGCCGAGCAGCATCGGCACGCCCTGCGAGAGCAACAGCGTCGTCACCACGTTGCGGCGCTGGCGGGCGCGCAGGGCGAGCACGTCGGGATCGTCCGTCTCTCCCTCCACGCCGCAGTTCCACGAGCGGTTGTACGACTCGCCGTCGCGGTTCTCCTCACCATTGGCCTCGTTGTGCTTGTCGTTGTAGGAGACGAGGTCGCGCAGGGTGAAGCCGTCGTGGGCGGTGACGAAGTTGACCGATGCGGTCGGCCGTCGGGTGTCGGCCTGGTAGAGGTCCGAGCTGCCGGTGAAGCGGTACCCGAACTCGGCCAGCGTCGCCGGTTCACCGCGCCAGAAGTCGCGGATCGTGTCCCGGTAGCGGCCGTTCCACTCCGACCACAGCGGCGGGAAGTTGCCCACCTGATAGCCGCCTTCGCCGATGTCCCACGGCTCGGCGATCAGCTTGACCTGACTGACCACGGGGTCCTGCTGCACGAGGTCGAAGAACGCGGACAGCCGATCGACGGCGTACAGCTCACGGGCCAGCGTCGACGCCAGGTCGAAGCGGAAGCCGTCGACGTGCATCTCGGTGACCCAGTAGCGCAGGCTGTCCATGATCAGTTGCAGCACGTGGGGGTGGCGCACGTTGAGGCTGTTCCCGGTGCCGGTGAAGTCGAGGTAGTGGCGCGGGTCGTCGTCCATCAGCCGGTAGTAGGCGTGGTTGTCGATGCCCCGCATCGACAACATCGGGCCCATGTGGTTGCCCTCGGCGGTGTGGTTGTAGACGACGTCGAGGATCACCTCGATGCCCGCCGCGTGCAGGGCCTTGACCATCGTCTTGAACTCCTGCACCTGGCTCTGCGGTTGGCCGTCGTTGACCAGCTGCCCGGGCGCCGGGCCGCGGCCGGCGACGCTGTAGCCGTTGTGCGGGGCGAGGTAGGCGATCGAGTTGTAGCCCCAGTAGTTGCGCAGACCGCGCTCGACGAGGTGGTGGTCGTGGAGGAACTGGTGCACGGGCATCAGCTCGATCGCCGTCACGCCGAGGTCGGTGAGGTGCTCGACGACGGCCGGATGGGCGATCGCCGAGTACGTGCCCCGCATCTCCTCCGACACGGCCGGATGGCGCGCCGTCAGGCCCTTGACGTGGGCCTCGTAGATGATCGTGTCGTGCATCCCGTGCTCGGGCGGGCGGTCGTTGCCCCAGTCGAAGAACGGGTCGCTGACGACGCCGCGGGGCACGTGCGGGGCGCTGTCATCCGTGTTCGGCTTGTCGGGATCGTCGAAGTCGTAGCCGAAACACGCCTCGTCCCAGTCGACCTCGCCGTCGATGGCCTTGGCGTAGGGATCGAGGAGCAGCTTGGCCGGATTGCACCACAACCCGTTGGCTGGGTCCCAGGGGCCGTGGACGCGGTAGCCGTAGCGCTGACCGGGGCGGACGTCGGGCAGATAGGCGTGCCAGCAGTGCCCATCGACCTCGGTCAGCTCGAGGCGCGCCTGGTCCGTGTCGCCGCTCGGCCCGAGCAGGCACAGCTCGACGCCCTCGGCGACGCTGGAGAACAGCGAGAAGTTGGTGCCCGAGCCGTCGTAGGTCGCGCCGAGCGGATAGGGGCGCCCGACCCACTGGCGGGGTTTCGGCGGCTGAGGGGCGCGGGGACGACGGGCCATCCGGGCATTGTGGTCGGATCTGCGGCGATCTGGTTCGTGAATCAACGCACAATTTGACAGAGACGTCAGGTTCACTCGATCCTGCACGGCCAGCCAACGCCAGTTCAGCTCAACCCTTGTCCGCCGGTCACCCGACAGGAGACCTGATGATCCTCAGCGGTGTGCGCGTCGTCGAGCTGGCGGCCTGGGTCGCCGGGCCCGCCGCCGGGGGCGTCCTCGCCGACTGGGGAGCCGACGTCGTGAAGGTCGAGCCGCCCGCGGGAGACCCGCAGCGCGGCGTGTTCAGCGCCATCGGAGCCAACGAGCAGACCGCCGTCCCGCCGTTCGAGGTCGACAACCGCGGCAAGCGCAGCGTCGTCCTCGACCTGCGCAGCGAGACGGGGTCGGCAGCGATGGAACGGCTCCTGGAGCGGGCCGACGTCTTCATCACCAACACCCGGGTGGCGGCGCTCGAACGGCTCGGGCTCGATCATCGTGCGGTGCGGCGGCGGCACCCGGACCTGATCTACGGGATCATCACCGGGTACGGGCTCGAAGGGCCCGACGCCCATCGCCCCGGTTACGACATCGGGGCGTTCTGGGCCCGCTCGTCGCTGGCGTCGTCGGTCGTCCCGCCCGGCACGCTGCCGCCGCCGATCCGTAGCGGACTCGGCGACCACGTCACCGGGATGACCCTGGCCGGTGGGATCTGCGGCGCCCTGTTCGACCGCCAGCGCACCGGGCGTGGTCACCTCGTGTCGACGAGCCTGCTGCGGACGGGGCTGTACTCGGCGGCGTGGGACTTGGGGGTGCTGATGCGCTTCGGACGCCTGGAGAGCACGAGGTACCGCGAGCAGTCGAAGACGCCGCTCGTCAACTGCTACGCCGCGGCCGACGGCAGCGGGTTCTGGCTGCTCGGGTTGGAGGCCGACCGGCACTGGCCGGGCGTCACCGCCGCCATCGATCGTCCCGATCTGGCCGCCGACGAGCGGTTCGCCAGCGCCCGGTCCCGCGTGTTGCACGCCGCCGAGCTGATCGCCGAGTTGGACGTCACGTTCGCGGCGCGGCCGATGGACGAGTGGGCGACGCGCTTCGACGCCCACGATGTCTGGTGGGCGCCGATCAACACGGCGCGGTCGGCGCTCGCCGACCCGCAGGTCGAGGCGTCCGGGGCGTTCGTCGACATGGTGCCGGGCGACGGCGAGGCGCCGTTCCGGGCGGTCGCCACCCCGATCGACATCGACGAGCAGGGCCACCGGCCGGGTCCGGTGCCGGCGCTCGGCGAGCACACCGCCGAGGTCCTCGCCGAGCTCGGCTACAGCGCCGCCGACATCGCCTCTCTCACGACGCGCTGACCGCCCTGCCATCCGAGTGTTTCCTGCGACCGAGGGTGTGCTGCGGGGAGGCCCGGCGGCACACCCTCGGATCTCGGTACCGATCAGGCGTCGACGTGACCTACGGTCCGTGCCGTGAACGAGGTGCACCTCCGACTCCTCGCGTCCGAGGAGTGGCGCCAGACGCTCGAGGAGCTCGTCCTGCCGTTCGCCTTCGGGCAGTTCGGTCCGGGGGACCTCGGTGAGGACGTCCTCGAGGTCGGCCCGGGACCGGGTCTGACGACCGACCTGCTCCGCACCCTCGTGCCGGCGCTGACAGCGGTCGAGCTCGACCGCGACCTGGCTGCGGCCCTCGCCACACGGATGGCCGGCTCGAACGTCGACGTCGTCGAGGCCGACGCGACGGCGATGCCGTTCGCCGACGGCCGCTTCAGCGGCGCGGTCACGCTCACGATGCTGCACCACGTGCCGACGGTCGAGTTGCAGGACCGAGTGTTCGCCGACGTCCTACGCGTGTTGCGGCCGGGGGCCCTGCTCGTCGCCAACGACAGCGTCGCCAGTGACGACCTGGCCGCGCTGCACACCGACGACGTGTACAACCCGGTCGACCCGTCGACGCTCACCGATCGGCTGACGGCGATCGGCTACGTCGACATCGATGTCCGCGCCAACCCGTTCGCCTGGGCGTGCCATGCCCGCCGGCCCGGCAGCGACTGAGCCCGGTCCATCCGGGGGTTTGCTGCGGGGAGGCCCGGCGGCACACCCTCGGTCGACAGCAAACACTCGGTTCAGAAGTCGGTGGGCGGGGCGGGTTCCCGGTCCAGGCGGCGGTGCGGGAGGATGCTGAGCGCCTTCTCCAGCAGCCAGTAGACCCCGTAGCCCGTGGCGGCGATGATCGCCGGCAGGGCCAGCCACGGCCCGCTGGCCGCGGCGATCAGGCCGCCGCCGTACTGCCGGCCCCAGAGCAGGGCGGCCGGGAACGGCAACGCCGCGGCGACCCCGAGCAGGGTCACGGACGTTGTCGCCACGGCGAGTCCGAGCACGACCATCCCGACCAGCGCGATGACCGTCCACAGCACGATGGCGACGCGGCGGATGCCCTTCGCCGACCACCGCGTGCCGTAGGCGACGGCCGCCCACATCAGCCATCGGCGCAGGAACGGCACGCCGAGGCAATCGAGCACGTGGCGGAACAACCGGTCGGCATCGGTGCGGGCGAAGCCCTCGGGCGCCTCGTCGCCGACGAGGCGGTCGTGCAGCAGGGCCGCGGGGGAGTGCAGGCCGTACGGGCTGACGAACCACCGCAGTGGGCCCGGCACCGACGTCAGGTCGGTCGTTGGCAGCGTGTCCGGTCCGACGTCACGTGGCGCCCGCACGCTGGACGGACCGACGTAGCGGAGCGACGAGCGGAGGGCGAACTTCTTGACGTCGAGCTGGGTCAGCTCGATCGTCGCCGGCCGTCCGGTCACCGGATCGACGAAGCAGTGCCCCCACGGCGGTGACGGTTGCTCGGTCATCGTCGATGTGCCTCCTCAGCGCGTCGAGTCCCGCGTGACGGTCAGGCCATCTCGGTGGCGGCGGCATCGGCGAGCCCCAGCTCGTCGACCGCCTCCTCGCGCATCTTGAACTTCTGCACCTTGCCGGTCACGGTCATCGGGAACTCCTCGACGAACTTGAAATACCGGGGGACCTTGAAGTGGGCGATGCGGCCGCGGCAGAACTCGCGCAAGCCATCGGCGTCCAGGCCGGCGCCGGGCCGGAGGCGGACCCAGGCCATCAGCTCCTCGCCGTAGCGGGCGTCGGGCACGCCGATGACCTGGACGTCCTCGACGTCGGGATGGGTGTACAGGAACTCCTCGATCTCCCGCGGGTAGACGTTCTCGCCGCCGCGGATGACCATGTCCTTGATCCGCCCGACGATGTTCACGTACCCGTCGTCGGCCATCACGGCGAGGTCGCCGGTGTGCATCCAGCCGTCGGCGTCGATCGCCTCGGCGGTCCGTTCGGGGTCCCCCCAGTAGCCCTGCATCACCGAGTAGCCGCGCGTGCAGAACTCACCGGTGGCGCCGCGCTCGAGCGTCTCCCCGGTCTCCGGGGCGGCGATGCGGATCTCGACGTGCGGGTGGGCGCGGCCGACGGTGGCCGTGCGATGGTGCAGGGAGTCGTCGGGCAGCGTCTGCGTGGACACCGGCGACGTCTCGGTCATGCCGTAGCAGATCGTCACGTCGCTCATGTGCATGCGGTCGACGGCGGCCTTCATCACCTCCACCGGGCACGGCGAGCCGGCCATCACGCCGGTCCGCAGGCTGGAGAGGTCGAAGCGGTCGAACTCCGGGTGGCCGAGCTCGGCGATGAACATCGTCGGCACGCCGTACAGCGCGGTGCACCGCTCCGCCTCGATCGTCTCCAGCACGTGGGTCGGCTCGAAGGAGTCCGCCGGGATCACCATCGTCGCTCCGTGCGTCGTGCACCCGAGGTTGCCCATGACCATCCCGAAGCAGTGGTAGAAGGGCACCGGGATGCACAGCCGGTCGTCGGCCGTGAAGCCTTGGAGGCGGGCGACGAAGTACCCGTTGTTGAGGATGTTGCGATGGGTCAGCGTGGCGCCCTTCGGGAACCCGGTCGTCCCCGACGTGTACTGGATGTTGATCGGGTCGTCGGGTCGCAGGCCCGCCCGCCGAGCCGCCAGGTCGTCGTCCGAGACGGTCCGGCCGGCGCCGGCCACCAGCTCGTCCCAATCGTCCTCCCAGAAGAACACCGACCGTTCGAGCCCCGGTACATCCGGGGTGACCTGCTCGACCATGTCGACGTAGTCGGACGTCTTGAACGACGGGGCGGCGAACAGGATCCGGCAGCCCGACTGGTTGAGGGCGTAGGCCAGCTCGTGGGTGCGGTAGGCCGGGTTGATGTTGACGAGGATGACGCCGATCTCCGCCGTGGCGTACTGCAGCAGCGTCCACTCGGCGTAGTTGGGGCTCCACAGCCCGACCCGATCCCCGGGCTCGAGCCCGAGCGCCATCAGGCCCCTGGCGCACCGGGCCACCCGTTCCCCGAGCTCGGCGTACGTCCAGCGCAGGCCCTGGTGCCGGGCCACGAGGGCCTCGCCGTCGCCGTGGGCGGCGATGGTGCGGGCCAGGTTGGCGCCGATGGTCTCGTCGAGCAGCGGGACGTCGGTCGGTCCCGCATCGCTGGCTCGTTGCATCCTGATCCCCCGATCCTGCGTCGGCCGCCCATGCTCGCGCGCCGCCGACCGGTTTTGAACCAAAGTCAAGGCCAGAAGTGGCCGCGAAATCCATCCAGAACGCGGCGGGCGGCGCCCGTCGGGCGCGGCCGGACAGGTCAGGCCCGGGCGGGGTCGTCCGCCGGGAGCACGTCGCAGGCCCACGGCTCGCGCTTCCAGTCCGCCACCGGCGCCGAGCCGTCGGCGGCCGGCACGAACCGCGACGGCTCTTCGAGCGCCATCCGGTGGACGTAGCGCGGGCAGTTCGGGAACACCTCGTCGACGGCCACCCGCACGACGAGCTGGGCGCCCGGATACGACGCCACCAGCTCGGCGTCGTCGGAGATCGACGCCCGGCCGGAGACGCGCACCCGGTTCGGCGCGGTGAAGTCGATGAACAGCAGCCCGACGGCCGGGTTCTCGAGCACGTTGCCCAACGACAGGTACATCCCGTTCCCGTCGTAGTTCGGGAAGCACAGCTCCATGTCGCCGAGCACGCGGACGAAGCCCGGGGCGCCGCCCTTGTACGAGCACTGCGGGCGCCCTTCCCGGTCGGCCGTCGCCAGGAAGAACATCGGCACCGACTCGATGAACGCCCGGACCTCCTGCAGCGTCCATCGCGACCGGAACATGCCCTCGAGGCGGTCGGCGAGACGCCGCGTGTCGAAGCGATCCTGCAGCTGGCGAGACGTCGGGCGATAGGGGTCGACCATGGGCGACATCATCCACCCCTGGTGCCGTGGGCGTCGAGGCAGGTCGGCGCCTGGCGCCGGCCGGCAGACCGATACCATCCGCGACCGATGAGTGACATCACGCGCGTCGGGGTCGTGGGTGGCGGACTGATGGGCTCGGGCATCGCCGAGGTGTGCGCCCGCGCCGGCCTCGACGTCGTCGTCCGCGAGATCGACGCCGGTGCCGCCGAAGCCGGACAGCAACGGCTGACGACCTCGCTCGACCGCGGGGTCCGCGCCGGCAAGCTCACCGAGGACGCTCGCGACGAGGCGTTGCGCAGCGTGCAGTTCACCACCGATCTCGGCGAGCTCTCCGACCGCCAGCTCGTGGTCGAGGCCGTGGTCGAGGAGGAGACCGCCAAGGTCGACGTGTTCCGGGCGCTCGACGAGATCGTCACCGATCCGGAGGCGATCCTCGCCAGCAACACCAGCTCGATCCCGATCATGAAGCTGGGGATCGCCACCAAGCGGCCGGAGCGGGTCATCGGCATCCACTTCTTCAACCCCGTGCCGGTGCTGCGCCTGGTCGAGCTCGTCACCAGCCTGATGACGTCGCCGGAGACGATCACCACAGCCGATCGCTTCGCCACGGAGGTCCTCGGCAAGAAGGTCATCCGCAGCCAGGACCGCGCCGGGTTCGTCGTCAACGCCCTGCTGATCCCGTACATCCTCTCGGCCATCCGCATGATGGAGTCCGGCTTCGCCACGGCCGAGGACATCGACACCGGCATGGTCGAGGGGTGCAACCACCCGATGGGGCCGTTGCACCTCGCCGATCTGATCGGCCTCGACACGACGCAGGCCGTGGCCCAGAGCTTGTACGAGGAGTTCAAGGAACCGCTGTACGCGCCGCCGCCGATGCTGTCGCGCATGGTCGAGGCCGGGCTGCTGGGCCGCAAGACCGGACGGGGCTTCTACGACTACACCAAGACGTGACCGGGGAGGCCACAGCATGACGGTTACCGAACACGGACGGGTGCTCGTCGCCAAGGTGGGCCTCGACGGGCACGACCGCGGCGTCAAGGTCGTCGCCCGCATCCTGCGCGACGCCGGCTACGAGGTGATCTACACCGGGTTGTTCCAGACGCCGGACACGGTCGCCGCGGCCGCCGTCGACGAAGACGTCGACGCCATCGGGCTGTCGATGCTGTCCGGTGCCCACCTCACGCTCGCCCCCCTCGTCGTCGAGAAGGTGCGCGAGCGAGGCGCCGACATTCCCGTCATCGTCGGTGGCATCGTGCCCGACATCGACGTTCCCAAGCTGCTCGAAGCCGGAGTCGCCGGCGTGCTGACCCCTGGCGCCACCGGCGACCAGGTCGTCGCGGTGATGCGCGACGCCATCTCGTCGCGCGCGTAGTGGCAGGCGTCGACCGCGTCGAGCGGCTCACCAACCTCCTCGCGCTGCTCTTGGAGACGACGCGCCCACTGACATTGGTGGAGATCGCCGGCGAGCTGCGCGGGCAGTACGCCGAGAAGGAGTCGACGCGGCGGGCCGCGTTCGAGCGTGACAAGGCGGCGCTGCGGGAGATCGGCGTGCCGATCGAGTCCGTCGTGCTGACCGGCGGGCAGGCCGGCGCCAGTGCCTACTGGATCGATCGCGACCGCTACGAGCTGACCGACCTGCACCTCGAGCCCGACGAGATGCGGGCGCTGCAGGTGGCCGTGGCGGCGGTGCGCCCGACGCGCGGTCGGGAAGCGCTGTGGAAGTTGGGCCTCGACGACGTGGACGGCGGCGTGTCGGTCACGGCCGTGGTGCCGGAGCTGGCCGGGCTCCCGGTGCTGCGCGAGGCGGCGGCCCGGCGGGCCACCGTCACGTTCGACTACCGCGGCAAGCGGCGCCGTGCTCGATCCCTACGGCTTGTTGCTCCGTACGGGGTTCTGGTACGTCGTCGGCCACGACCACGAGCACGGCGAGCAGCGGACGTACCGCGTCGACCGGATCACGGGGCCCGTCGAGGCGCTGCAGAGCGGGGCGTTCGAGCGCCCGGCGGACTTCGACCTGCGGGCGGCGTTCCCCAGTGATCCCAAGCGCCTCGGCGCAGAGGCCGACGACGCGGTGGCGGTCGTGCGCGTCGATGCCGATCGGGCACCGAGCGTCGAGCGGGAGCTCGGGTCCGGCCGGGTGCTGCGCCGAGGCGCCGACGGCTCGGTCGAGATCGAGGTGCCGTGTGCCAACGTGCCGGCGTTCCGCTCGTGGGTGCTCGGGTTGCTCGACCACGCCGAGGTCGTCGGTCCTCCCGACGTGCGCGCCGAGGTCGTCGCCTGGCTGGGCGCACTGGTGGGTGGCCGATGACGTCGACCGGTCGGCGGACGGCGGAGGATCGCCTGGGCGGCCTCCTGGTGATGCTGCCGTGGCTGATGGAGCGTGGTGAGGTACCGCTCGCCGAGGTGGCCCGCCACTTCCGGATGGCCCCGGAGCAGGTCGTCGCCGACCTCGAGCTGGCGGCGATGTGTGGGCTGCCGCCCTTCGTCGACGAGATGATCGACGTGTTCATCGACGACGACACGGTGGTCGTCGGCGTTCCGCGGCTGTTCACTCGGCCGCTCCGGCTCACCGCACCGGAGGGCTTCGCGCTCGTCGCCGCCGGGCGAGCGGCGATGCAGCTCCCGGGCGCCGACCCCGAGGGTCCACTCGGACGAGGGCTGCAGAAGCTCGCCGCGGCGCTCGGCGACGATGGCGTCGTCGTCGACATCCCGGTCGGTCCGGCCCTGGAGCAGTCGATCGCCGTCGTGGCCGCCGCTGCGGAGCATGCCGAGCGGCTGGAGGTGGAGTACTGGACGCCCTCGCGGGACGAGGTGACGACCCGCACGATCACCCCGCGGCGGGTCTTCAACGATCGCGGCGATTGGTACGTCATCGCCGATGATGGTCGCTCGGGTGAACGTCGCACGTTCCGCATCGACCGCTTCGAGTCGATCGAGCCGACGGGCGAGCACGAACCTGCCACGGGCGATCCCGATGCCCCGACACGTCCTCCCGAGTGGTTCGCCGACGGCGGGCTGCCCCGAGTCGTGCTGCGCCTCAGCGCGGCGGCCCGCTGGGTCGTCGAGCGCTATCCGGTCGACGACGTGACGGAGCTCGGCTCCGGCGCCGTGCGGGCCACGTTCCCTGTCGCCAGCCAGCGTTGGCTCGAGCGGTTGCTGGTGCGGCTGGGCCCCGAGACGGAGGTCCTCGAGCCAGCCGAGTGGCGCGACCTCGGCGCCGACGTCGCCCGGCGGATCCTGGCGCGCTACACGACAGCTGCGTGAGCCCGGTTCGCCGAGCGGTCGCTCGGCGTGCGACGTTGTGCGCCATGGGCAACGAGATCGAGATCCATGGACATGTCGCGCCGGGCTGGCAGGCGGTCGCCGACCTGCTGGCGGCGAGCATCAAGCGCGGTGACGACGTCGGCGCCTCCGTCGCCGTGTACCACCGCGGCCAGTGCGTCCTCGACGTCGCCGGCGGGTCGTTCCACGCCGACGGCGGCGACTACGACCGCCAGACCCTGCAGCTCGTGTTCAGCACCACCAAGGGCATCACCGCGCTGGCCGTGGCGATGTGCGTGGAGCGGGGGCTGCTCGACTACGACGCGCCGGTCATCACGTACTGGCCGGAGTTCGCTGCCGAGGGCAAGGGCGAAGCCACGGTGGCCCAGCTGCTCAGCCACCAGTGCGGGTTGATCACGGTCGACGGCATCACCCTCGAGGAGGCGCTCGACTGGGACACCGTGACCGGACGGCTGGCCGCCACGGCGCCGGACTGGCCGATCGGCAGTGGCCACGGGTACCACGCCCTGACGTTCGGCTGGCTCGCCGGTGAGCTCGTGCGGCGCGTCGACGGACGGTCGCTCGGCCAGTTCGTCGCCGACGAGATCGTTGCCCCGCTCGGCGTCGACCTGTGGATCGGGCTGCCGGAGGCTCAGGAACACCGGGTGTCGCCGATCATCGGCGGCCTGGTGTCCGACGATCTCGATCCGGCGATGAAGCAGATGGTCGAGCTGATGATGGGCCCTGCCACCCGGGGCGGGCGGGCGCTGTCGCTGAGCGGTGCCTTCGCCGTCGAGGGAACGTGGAACCGGCGTGACGTCCACGCCGCGCAGATCCCGGCTGCCAACTGCATCTCCAACGCGGCATCGCTGGCCAAGGTCTACGCGGCCACCCTCGGGTCGGTCGACGGGGTGCGGCTGCTCGACGCCGCGACCCGCGACCGCGCCGCGACGCGGGTCACTCCGACCGGCGAGAACGACCTGTGCCTGCTGATGCCGACCACGTTCAGCATGGGCTTCATGACCTACGGGACGTTCACCCCCTACGCCGGGCCGGGCAGCTTCGGCCATCCCGGCGCCGGTGGGTCGGTCGCCTTCGCCCAGCCGGAACGCGACCTCGCCTTCGCCTACGCGATGAACAAGATGGCCCCCAACCTGGCCGCCGACGTCCGCGCTCAGCAGCTCATCGCCGCGGCCACGGGGATCATCGACGCCTCGTCCGACTGACCCATTCGGCCCGCACGGTTGGAGCGGCGCCGCTCCGGCGCGTGAGAATGGCGGCGGCGCGCGATCGGCCGGTCGGCGCACGGATCTCAACGGGGGTGCCTGATGGCAACAACGAATGGCTCATCGCAACCGGACGTCGACGCTGTCGTCGTGGGTGCCGGCTTCGCCGGCTTGTACATGCTCCAGCGGCTGCGCCAGCTGGGCTTCTCGGCGACGGTCATCGAGTCGGCCGACGACGTCGGTGGCACGTGGTACTGGAACCGCTACCCCGGCGCCCGGTGCGACATCCCGACCACCGACTACAGCTACTCGTTCGACCGCGACCTGGAGACCGGCTGGACGTGGTCGGAGAAGTACGCCACGCAGCCGGAGATCCTCCGTTACCTGCAGCACGTCACCGACAAGCACGACCTGCGGCGGGACATCCGGTTCGCCACCCGTGTCGCCACGGCCACGTGGGATGACGCCGCCGCGCTGTGGCACATCACGACCGATCGCGGTGACGAGATCGCCTGTCGCTACTACGTCATGGCCTCGGGCTGCCTGTCGATGCCCAAGGAACCCGACATCGAGGGCGCCGGCCGCTTCGCCGGTGAGGTCTACTTCACGAGCCGCTGGCCCCACGAGGGCGTCGACTTCAGCGGCAAGCGGGTCGGCGTCATCGGCACCGGCTCGTCGGGCATCCAGTCGATCCCGCTGATCGCCGAGCAGGCCGCCGAGCTGACGGTCTTCCAGCGCACACCGAACTTCTCGCTGCCGGCCCACAACGGTCCGCCGCCGGCAGAACGCAAGGCCGAGCTGGACAAGGATCCCGACGCCTACCGTGAGTCCGCCCGGTGGTCCCGCGGTGGCGTCCCGGTCGAGCCGACACTGGACGCCGCGCGGCAGCTGTCGCCCGACGAGCAGCGGGCCCGCTTCGAACGGGCCTGGGAGGCCGGGGAGCTGTTCGCCATCCTCGGCACGTTCGCCGACGTGCTGACGAACCGGGACGCCAACGAGATCATCGCCGAGATGATCCGCGAGCGCATCCGCGAGATCGTCGACGACCCGGAGACGGCCGAGACGCTGTGCCCGACCGACCACCCGTTCGGGACCAAGCGGCCGTGCCTCGACACCAACTACTTCGCCACCTACAACCTGCCTCACGTCCGCCTCGTCGACCTGCGCAAGCAGCCGATCACGACGATCACCGAGCGCGGCATCGACACGGTCGATGAGTCGTTCGAGTTCGACGCCATCGTCTACGCCACCGGCTTCGACGCCATGACCGGCGCGCTGGTGTCCGTCGACATCACGGGCAAGGACGGCATCACCCTCAAGGACAAGTGGGACCACGGGCCGATCACGTACCTCGGGCTGACGACCGTGGGGTTCCCCAACCTGTTCATGATCACCGGCCCCGGCAGCCCGTCCGTGCTGTCCAACATGACCGTGTCCATCGAACAGCACGTGGAGTGGATCGCCGACTGCCTCGTGCACCTGCGCGAGCAGGGGTTCGAGAGCATCGAGCCGACCCCGACGGCGGAGGCCGGGTGGGTCCAGCACGTCAACGACTGCGCCGACATCACGCTGTATCCGACGGCGAACTCGTGGTACATGGGCGCCAACGTGCCGGGCAAGCCGCGGGTCTTCCTGCCCTACATCGGCGGTGTCGACGTGTACCGGGGGACGTGCGACGAGGTCGTCGAGCGTGGCCACCTCGGTTTCGAGTTGCGCGGCCCGAAGGGCACGCAATGCAACGACGGCGTCGTCCGCCGCCTGCAGCCCGACGTCGAGCTGGTGTTGAAGATGATGGCCGACCTCGGGCTGCCGCCGATCGAGACGATGTCGGTGGCCGAAGCCCGGCAGTTCATGACCGAGTCAGCGGCATTGCGGCCACCGGGCCCGGACGTCGGCGAGATCGTCGACGGTGTGCTGCCCGGGCCCGCCGGCGATCTCGACTACCGGCTGTACCGACCGGCGAGCGACGGCCCGCATCCGATCGTCGCCTACTTCCACGGCGGCGGGTGGGTGCTCGGCAGCCAGGAGTCCGATGACCCGTTCTGTCGCGACCTGTGCGTGCGCACGGACGCTGTCATCGTGTCGGTGAACTACCGCCACGCCCCGGAGGACCGCTTCCCGGCGGCCGCCGATGACGGGTTCGCCGCCGTGCAGTGGATCGCCGCCCATGCCCAGGAGCTCGGCGGCGTGCCGGGTCAGCTGGCCGTGGCCGGCTGGAGCGCCGGCGGCAACGTGGCCGCCGTCGTCTGCCAGCTGGCCCGCGACGCCGGGGGACCGGCCATCGTCGGCCAGCTCCTGCTGACGCCGGTCGCCGACGCTGACCTGAGCCGCCCGTCGTACGTCGAGAACGCCGACGGGTACATCCTGACGACGCCGCTGATGGAGTGGTTCTGGGACCACTACGCCGATCCGGCCGATCGCACCGACCCCAAGGCGTCACCGCTGCGGGCCGCCGACCTCTCCGGCTTGCCACCGGCGTTCATCGTCACGTGCGAGTTCGATCCGCTGCGCGACTCGGGCGTCGCCTACGCCGAGGCGCTGGAGGCCGCCGGTGTGCCGGTCCGCCGGTTGACGGCGCGCGGCCACACCCACACCTCGCTGACGATGGTCGACGTGGTGCTCTCCGGTGTCGGGGCGCGGGCGGAGATGGGCGAGGCCCTGCAGGAGTTCTTCGGCGCGTCCGTGCCGGCGTAGCCGAGCTCAGTTGAAGGCGGGTCAGCCGCTGACGTGGTCGGCGGTTGACCACGTCTGGCGCGCATCATCATGGGGCGGTCCCATCCGCCTCGTGAATGGAGCGCACTGTGCCCGGCCAAGCCCCTGTCCTCACCGACGAGCGCGAGCTGCTGCTCGCCTACATCGACCAGCAGCGCGACGGCATCCGGTTCGCTGCCTACGGCCTGACCGACGAGCAGGCGCGCCAAGCGCCCACCGTCAGCACGCTCACGATCGGCGGGCTCGTCAAGCACGTCACGGCGATGGAGCAGTCGTGGCTCGACCTGCTCCTCGAGCGGCAGACGCTGGCGTCCGACGCGGAGTCGGGCGAGGCGGCCTACGAGGACGGGTTCACGCTCCGTCCCGACGAGACCCTCGCCGGAGCCCTCGAGGCCCTCGATCGGGTAGCCGCCGAGACCGCCGACGCCGTCCACCGCATCGACCTCGACCGCGCGGTACCGATCCCCAAGGGCGTGCCGTGGTTCCCACAGGACATCGACGCGTGGACCGTGCGCTGGGTGCTGCTGCACCTGATCGAGGAGGTCGGCCGCCATGCCGGCCATGCCGACATCGTCCGGGAGTCGATCGACGGGGCGACGATGTTCGCCCTGATGGCCGCCGCCGAGGGCTGGCCGGCCACCGACTGGCTGCAGCCGTGGACGCCTGAGCAGCGCTGACCGCGCCCCGCGCGGACATCGCGAACCGCCTGCGCGAGTCCGACGTACCCCGAGCATGGCCCGCACCTCCCGCGGGTCGCTGCAAGGACCACAGGAGTCGCACATGCACACCTCGACCCGGCGCGCCCGGCGCGCCATCGCCATCCTCGCCCTCGCCGGCTGCGTCACGACCGCCGGCGCCGCCGTCGGCGGCAACCCGGCGTCCGCCGACGGTCATCCACCGCGTGTCACGGTACGCGTCCGACACCGCACGCTCGTCGTGGACGGCGGAAGCGCCGATGACCTGCTCACGCTGCGCTCGCCGGCGACGGCTCCGAACCTCGTCACCGTGGACCTCGGCGACGACGGCAGCGTCGATGGCAGCGCCGACCGGGCCACGTTCGACGCGGTCGTCGTGCGCGCCGGCCACGGCAACGACGTCGTACGCATCGACGAGACGGCAGGCGTGGCGGTGCCGTTCAGCGACACCATCCCGACGTCGCTGCGCGGCGACGCCGGCGACGACACGCTGCTCGGCGGCTCCGGGAGCGAGGAAATGCGCGGCGGTAGCGGCGACGATGTCGTCGACGGCAACCGCGGCACCGACGTGGCGACGCTGGACAGTGGCGACGACGAGTTCATCTGGGATCCCGGCGACGGGAGCGACGCCATCGAGGGCCGCGGCGGCGAGGACGTGATGACGTTCAACGGCGCCGTGGGCGCCGAGATCTTCACGGCGACGGCCAGCGGCAGCCGCCTGCGGTTCACCCGCAACGTCGGGAACATCGTCATGGACACAGACGGCGTCGAGCGCGTCGACGTCAACGCCCTCGGCGGCGGTGACCAGGTCGTCGTCAACGACCTCGCCGGCACCGATGTGACGGCGTTCCTCGCCGACCTCGGGGCGGTCATCGGCAGCGAGGGCGGCGACAGCGCGGACGATGTTGTGACTGTGTTCGGCACGCCTGGCAACGACGCCATCAGCGTCGCCGGTGCCGACGGCGCCGTGCAGGTCGGCGGGCTGGCCACGAGCGTGGACCTCAGGGACGTCGAGCCGACCGACACGCTGGCGATCGTCGGCAATGGCGGCGACGACACCGTGAACAGCGCCGGTCTGGCGCCGGGCACGATCCAGCTCGGCGTCAGCTGATCCACCACCCACGGGTTCTTCGGAGCGTTCGTTGCGCCGAGCGGGAGCCAGGAGCGTCAGAAACGGCGCTCTTGGCTCCGGCGCGTCAGGACGCCACCCGGCCGAAGAGGGCCGGGCGGCGACTGTGGGAGTACAACGCGGCGAGGTCCAACTCGTCGGCGACGCCGTGGGCTCGAAGCAGATGGGGGAGCACGGCAGCGGTCGCCCGGGCGTCGTGCAGGGCGTCGTGATGGCGCTCGACGGTGATCTCGTAGCGGGCGCACACGTCGACCAGGCCGTGGGTCAGCTGGCGGTCGGGGTCGAGCCGTCTCGACAGCTGCAGCGTGCACAGCCGCTTGTCGAGCGGCAGGCGAACGCCCGAGCGGGCCGCGGCGGCTGCGATGAAGGCGGCGTCGAAGTCGGCGTTGTGGGCCGTGAACACGGCGCCGTCGAGCCGTCGGCCGAGCTCGGCCATCGCCTCGGCGGCCGGCGGCGCACCGCGCAGAGCCCGCCGCGTGATGCCGTGCACCCGCCGCGGCCCCACGCGGCTCCATGGCCACGTCAAGCGGACCAGGCTCGACCACTGGTCGACGACGGCGCCGTCGCCCTCGACGGTGACGACGCCGATCTGCAGGATTCGATGGCGGCGGCTCGACAAGCCGGACGTCTCGACGTCGACGACGGCGAACCGAGGCAGTCCCACGGCTCCGACCATAAACCAGGGGTGTCACGTCAGGAGCGGCCCACGCGGTCCGACCCGTGCCGGCGGAGTGAACAGGCGTCAGTGACCGCTTCGGCCCCCATCCGCAGCGAGCATGGATGGTCAGGTCGAACGTCGGGCCGGAGGCCCGGCGCCGCCAGGCGCAGCGAGACACCGCCGAGTGAGCGGAGTCTTCGGAGCGAGCGAGGCGACTCAAAGGAGCTCTGCGGCGAGGCTGGCCACGTCGCTGCGCTCGCAGGCTGTCAGCGTGATGTGCCCGAAGCACGTCTGCCCGCTGAACGCCTGGGTGAGCACCGCCAGGGCGTTGTTCGACTCCCCGAGGTACGGGGCGTCGATCTGGCTCGTGTCGCCCGTGAACACGACCTTGGTGCCCTCGCCGACGCGCGTCAGGATGGTGCGCAACGTCGTCGGCTCGAGGTTCTGGGCCTCGTCGATGATCACCATCTGCCGCTGCAGCGACCGGCCGCGGAGGAACGTCACCGATTCGAGCGACAGCCGGCCCCGCGCCGTCAACTCGTCGATCAGATGGCGGGCGTCGGTGTTCGATCGGTGGTCGGTGAGGGCGACGACGGCGTCGTGGATGGCGGCCATCCACGGGTCCAACTTCTCATCGAGACCGCCCGGCAGGAACCCCACGTCGGCCCGGCCGACCGGCACGAGCGGTCGATAGATCGCCAGCCGCTCGTAGCGGTTCTGTTCGACGACCTGCTCGAGGCCGGCCGCCACGGCGAGCAGCGTCTTGCCCGTCCCGGCCCGGCCGTCGAGGGCGATGACCTCGATCGCCGGATCGAGCAGCAGCTCGAGGGCGAAGCGCTGCTCCTTCGAGCGCGCCCGGAGGCCCCACGCCTCGGGCGCGGTGTGCGGCAGCAGGTCGAGCTCGTGCCCGATGCGTCGCGTCAGCGCCGACTGGGACCCGGAGCGCAGCACGGCGAACTCGTTCTCGCCGACGGCGCTCGCCCCCTCGACGGCCTGGGCGTCGACGACCCCGGCGGCATAGAGGCAGTCGACGATCTCGTGTGTCGTCTCGATGGTCGACCACCCCGTCGCCTGCGTCGACACCGGTCGCCGCGCCAGGAGGTGCTCGGCGGCGGTCACACCGAGGTGCGCCGCCTTGATGCGCAGCGCGGCGTCGTTGGACAGCATCGTCGTTGGACCCTGCTCGACCTGTCCGAGTGCGGCACCGATGATCCGGTTGTCGGAGCTGTGCGGATCGAGCCCGTGCTCGACGAGGAGATGCTTCTGGATGCCGTTGAGCTCGATCTGCAAACGGCCGGCGCCGTGCCCGACGGGCACCGGCTGGGCCAGCGAGCCCCCGTGACGGACGCGCAGATCTTCGATGGTCCGCAGCGCGGTGCGCGCCGCCCGCCCGACGTCGTCGGACCGCGTCTTCAAACCGTCGAGCTCCTCGACGACGATGAGCGGGATGACGACGTCGACATCGTCGAACGAGGTGACGCACGAGGGGTCGGCGATGAGGACGGAGGTGTCGAGCACGACCCGGGTGCGGCTCGACGTGCTGCGCTCACCCCCGATCGACACCGCCGCCGAAAGTCGATCGGTCACCGCCACTCCTTGTCCGGGAAGAGGGGAAGGGGTCGAACCCGCGCTGTACCCAACGGCTCCCTGTTGTATCGCGGGTCCCCGTACCGATGGTGGATGAACGGCGAGAAATCGGGTCCCCGACGCTCCTGCGCGGCGAGCAGTACCGTTCGCGACGATGGTCGAGGAGGCGAACCCGTGAGCCGGCGATGAGCTCGGGCTGCGTCTTCTGCGCCATCGTCGGCGGTGAGCACCCGGCCGACGTCGTGTACCGGGACGACGTCGCCGTGGCGTTCCTCGATCGGACCCCGCTGTTCCACGGCCACGTGCTGGTCGTGCCGACCGAGCACGTCGTGACGCTGCCCGAGCTCTCGGACGTCGGACCGTTCTTCGAGCGCGTCCAGATGATCGCCGCCGCCGTCCCCGTGGCCGTGCAGGCGCAGGGCACGTTCGTCGCCAACAACAACGTCGTCAGCCAGAGCGTCGCTCACCTGCACGTGCACGTCGTGCCGCGGACAAAAGGCGATGGGCTGCGCGGTTTCTTCTGGCCGCGGACGCGGTACGGCCAGGGCGAGGCGGCGGCGGTCGCCGAACGCCTCCGGGAGGCCGTTGCCGCGCTGCGCTGACGCTCCGCGCTGCGCCCTGCAAGGGGTTCGGGACGGTCAGTTGCAAGTGCAACTTAATCGATGCTTGCACCGTCGACGTGTGACCGGTTCGATTTGCCACAGCCCATTGGGTAAGGGGGCATGACCGCCCCGCTGACAGGCCGAGCGGCGCTCGGGACGACCACGTAAAGAGGTTCCATGGCAACCAAGGCAGAGCTCATCGACGCAGTGGCGACGACGGCGGGTGTGTCGAAGGCTGATGCCGAGCGCACGCTCGGTGCGTTCTTCGATCACGTCACGAAGGCGACCAAGAAGGGCGACAAGATCGCCTGGCCCGGCTTCGGTTCGTTCACCACGATGAAGCGGGCCGCCCGCAAGGGTCGGAACCCGCAGACGGGTGCGCCGGTGAAGATCGCCGCCTCGACGGCGATGAAGTTCACCCCGAGCGCGACGCTCAAAGCCGCGCTCAACCCGAAGAGAAAGAAGTGACGATGGCTATGTCGACGACATCCGCCGCCAAGAAGGCGCCGGCGAAGAGGGCTACGGCCAAGAAGGCGCCGGCCAAGAAGGCGGCGGCAAAGAGGGGCACGGCCAAGAAGACCGCCGCCAGGAAGGCGCCGGCCAAGAAGGCGCCGGCCAAGAAGGCGACGGCGAGGAAGACTGCCGCCAAGAAGGCACCGGCGAAGAGGGCCACGGCGAAGAAGGCCACGACGAGGAAGGCCACGACGAGGAAGACCGTCGCCAAGAAGGCCCCGGCGAAGAAGGCCACGACGAGGAAGACCGCCGCCAAGAAGGCGCCCGCAAGGAAGGCCACGGCCAAGAGGGCGCCGGCGAAGAAGAAGGCGTCGGCGAGGGCCGCGGCCAGCTGAACCCGGTCGGGGCGTGGCGGTAGCCCCCCGACTCTGACGGCCCCCCGCCGAGCGATGAAGATGGCGCCGTGGATGCGCTGTGTGACGATCTGAACGCTGAGCACGAGGACCTCGACCGCGTCGTGTCGGCCGGCGACCTCAGTGTCGCCACGCCGGCACCCGGCTGGACGGTGGGTGATCAGATCAGTCACCTGTGGTTCTTCGACCAGCGAGCCATGCTGGCCTTGACCGACCCGGACGGCTTCGCGCGCGACGCCGAGCAGATCCACGCCGCCCTCTCCGGTTCGGGCCGCGACCCGTCGGTCGAACAGGGCCGCGCCCTCGCTCCCGACGAGCTCCTCGAGCACTGGCGACGCGACCGAACCCGCCTCGTCGACCATGCCCGCACCCTCGACCCGCGGGCGCGGGTTCCGTGGTACGGCCCAGCGATGAGCGCCCGCTCGTTCATCACGGCTCGGCTGATGGAGACGTGGGCGCACGGGCAGGACGTGGTCGACGCCCTCGGGGCGGATCGGCCACCGACCGAGCGCCTCCGCCACATCGCCCACATCGGCGTCGGCGCCCGTCCGTTCAGCTACGTCGCCAACGGCCGCCAGCCGAACCCCGCGCCCGTGCGGGTCGAGCTCACCGCACCGTCCGAAGAGCGGTGGACGTGGGGGCCCGACGATGCTCCCGACCGGGTCACCGGTCCGGCGCTCGACTTCTGCCTGCTGGTCACGCAACGCCGCCATCGCGACGACGTCGACGTGAAGGCGGAAGGCGAAGCGGCGAACGAGTGGCTGGGGATCGCCCAGGCGTTCGCCGGCCCACCGGGGCCGGGCCGTCGCCCCGGCCAGTTCGCCTGATCGATCGCCGGGTCAGGAGCCGAGCCGAGAGGCGAGGCGACCAATCAAAGACGGCCGCCTCTTCGGCTGCGGAGCAGCCGAAGCAAACCATGACGCAGCGAGTTCGCCGACCTCTCCGCGAGAGTCGTCAGAGGTCGCTGAGGACAGCGAAGACCTCGGCGAAGGCGACGCCGAAGGGCGCACCGAGCTCGCCGAGACGGGTCCGGACGCGCTGGCGGAACGCCTCCAGCTCACCGGCGTCGGCGGCGTACATCGTCGACTCGAACTGGCTCTCGTGGGCCTCCAGGGCCGCGAGTTTGCAGTCGATGAACGCCGTCACGTCCTCGACGTGGTTCGGCTCGTCGGCCTCCCACAGCAACAGGGCGGCCGGGCGGTGCGGGGCGAGGTCGTGCTCGGGGAAGAAGTGGGGGTCGCGCGCGGCGACGATGGCGTCGCCGACCAACCAGCCGGCGTGGCGGTGATCGGGGTGGAGCCGGTAGCGCTTCCACGGGTCGTGGCCGAGCACGACCTCCGGTTGCAACTGGCGGATGATTCGCACCACCTCCGACACGGTCCTCCGGTCGGCGACGAGCTCGCCGTCGACGCGGTCGAGGAAGCGCACCTCGCCGGCACGGTCGCCGGCGAGCCGGCGCGCCGCCTCGCGTTGCTCGTCGTGGCGGCGGGCAACGAGCGCCGGGAGGTCCTCGGACGGGTTCCACGTCCCCTTGGAGCCGTCCGTGCACACGAGGTGGTGGACGAGACATCCGGCGGCCGCCCACTTGGCGAGCGTCCCGCCGGCGCCGAACTCGACGTCGTCGGGATGGGCGCCGATGGCGAGCGCGGACGACGGCGCCGGCCGGTCGCGCGTCCAGGAGGCGACGCCCGTCAGCGGTGGCTGTCCAGGCTCGTTCGCAGCCACGTAGGGAGCAGGGGGCGCAGCATCGGATGGGTGAGGTCGTGCGGGTTGTCGACGTCCAAAGCGAGCCGCGGGTCGCGGCGGACCTCGACCCGGCACCCGGCGGCCATCGCCGCGGCCAGGTGGCGCTGGAACGACCCCGCGCCGTAGGCGACCGGGAACTCGGTGCGCAGCGGCAGCGCCAGCACGTTGGTGCCGTCACGCCGTCCGTCCGGTACCAGGGTGACGGTGCCGTCGACGGCGACGGCCGCCAGGTCGTGCGCCAGCGGGAGGTCGCTGTGGGCGATGACGATGTGGTCGAAACCCTTGCCGGCGATGGTCGTGCGCCCGGCATCGACGGCACCGTTGAGTCCCAGCCCTGGGCTCCACAGCACCTCGGCACCCATCCCGTCGGCCCACCTCGCCACCTCGTCGTCGTCGCAAGCGATATACGTCGGCAACGGTCGGGCCGCCAGCACGACGCGATCGGCGAGCCAGCGGGCGAGCTCGGCGCGCTCGGCGTCGCCGAGCAGCCCGGCGAGGCGGCGCTTCGCCGCAGCGAACCGCTTCACCGGGATGAGGACCGCGAGCTCCACTGCCGCCCACACTACGGGCGGTCCCGCTGTCCGCGACGACCGCTGGATCCGCACGCCCGCGCCGTAGCTTGCTGGCCGTGACGACGAGCGGGATCACCGGCGCTCTCGGTCAGCGCTGGCGGGCCGACGTCACGCCGTGGGGGGCGGTCGCACCGTGGGATGGGTCGGCGCCGCTCGGCTGGCACGTCGCGGCCGACGATCGCTGGCACACGCCGGCGGAGGAGCGCACCGTCCGCCAGCGACGCCTGCTCGGCGCGCCGGTCTTCGAGACCAGGTTGCGCGTGCCGGGTGGCGACGTCGTGCACCGGGTGTGGACGGTCGCCGACGGCGGTGGGTGCACCGTCGTCGAGGTCGCCAACGACTCGCCGCTGCCCGTGGCCTGCGCCTTCACCCGACCGGACGTGCTGACGACCCGTCCGCCGACCGACGTGCCGATCCAGGGCATCGATCTGCCGGCGGACGAGACGGTCGTGCTACCGATCGGTCACCGCACGTCGGTCACCGTCGCCTTGGCGCACGACGGCCGGGGATCCGGGCCGCTGCCGCCCGGCCTGCCGGGCGCCGAGGCGACGGCGCGCGGCTGGGTTGCGGTGACCGAGCGGGCGAGCCGCCTCGACCTTCCCGAGGCGCATCTCGCCGAGGTGGTCGTCGCGGCCAGGGCGGAGGTGCTGCTGGCCGGACCGCCCGACGCGGACGAGGATCCCTCCGGCTTACCTGCTCGGCGTCGCCGAGCTCGTCCGGATGGGTGACCTCGCCGCGGGCGACATCGCCGACCTGGCGCCGGAGATCGCCGGCGCCGTCCACGAGATCGCCAGCCGTCCCGGATGGGACGTCGACGCGGCGCTCGCCGCCGGGGCGCTCGTGCTGGCCGCCGGGGGAGAGCGGCGCGCCGTCGACGATGTCAGGCGCATCGTCGCCCGCCGGCCGGCCGCCGCGCCCGTGCCGCCGGAAGCCGGTGGCATCCGCGCCGTGGCGGCCGTCGAGCGGACGCTCGCGGCAGGGCCGGTGCTGTTCCCCGCCGGGATCCCCGCGGCCTGGCGGGGTGTCAACGTCGAGGCCCATGGTCTGCCCGCCGGACCGTCGTCGACGCTGTCCTTCGCCGTGCGGTGGCACGGCGAGCACCCGGCCGTGCTGTGGGAGGTCGCCGGCAGTCCCGTCGAGCTCACGGCCCCCGCCGTCGACCCCACCTGGCGGACCCGAGCCACGCAGGGCGAGACCCTCTGGCGCCCCCGCCGCTGATGTCCGTTTCCTCAACTCTTCACGTATGCGGACAGAAAGTGTCCGGATACGTGAAGAGTTCGGGAATCCGGCCAATCCGCAGCGGCGGTCAGCGGAGGGCGACGTCGACGACGCCGTGGGCGAAGTCGCGGTCCACCGGGGCGCCGGTCAGCAGGTGGCGGTAGTAGAACGGGCCGAGGACGAGGTCGACGACCACATCGACGTCGGTGTCGGCGGCGAGCTCGCCGCGCTCGATGCCCCGGCCGAGGATGAGGCGGATCGTCGCCTGCCGGCTCGTCAGGTACTCGTCGAGGGCGCGGCGCAACTGGTCGTCATAGCAGCTCGCTTCGATCAGGTGGGGCAGGACGTCCGACGCCCGCCCGATGCCGAAGCGCTCGACCAGGGCCTCGGCGTAGGCGATCAAGTCGCCGCGGACGGTGCCCGTGTCCGGTACGGGGATCGGCCGGTTCGCCGTCCGCAGAGCGTCGAGCACGAGGGCTTCCTTGGACGCCCACCGGCGGTAGATCGTCGCCTTGCCGACCCCGGCTCGATGGGCGAGGACGTCCATCGACAGCCCCGCCACACCGGCGTCGGCGAGCAGGTCGAGCGTCGCCTTCAGGATCGCCTCGTCGGCGTCAGCGCGGCGCGGCCGACCGCGCTTGGCTGCGACACGCGTCGGCTCGATCGTCGCCGGCGCACCGGTGGCCATCGTTCAGCCTCCACCCACGGCGACGCCGACGGTCGCCGTGTCGGCCGTCGCCCGGTCGACGATGACATCGCGAGCGAGGGAATCGTGGGCCCGCGCCGGCAGGAAGCGCCATGCGACGAACGCCGCGCCGAGGATGACCAGCGAGCTCAGACGCAGCCCATTGCTGAGGGCGTCGACGAAACCGTCCTTGACCTCGACGAGGAACGTGCCGGTCTCGGCACCGAGTCCGCTGCCGACCTCCAGCGCGCCGCCGAGTGAGCCGCGGGCCAGGGCCAGGTCGCCACCGGACAGCCCGAACCGCTCGGCCAGATCGCTGACGTGCCCGGCGTAGACGCTCGACACGACGCTGCCGATCACGGCGACGCCGAGCGCCCCGCCCATCTGGCGCGTCGTGTCGTTGACGGCGGACCCGACGCCCGCCTTCTCCCGCGGCAAGGAACCCATCACCGACTCGGTCGCCGGGGCCATCGTCATGCCCATGCCGGCGGCCATCACGCAGAACATGCTGATCACGATCGGGTACGCCGTGGTCGCCCCGATGAACGACAGCGCCGCCAGGGATGTGGACATGATCAGCAGCCCCATCGTGACGACCCGCTTGGTGCCGAGGCGCTCGACGATCCGGGCCGACAGTGGAGCGACGACCATCATCGTCAGCGCGTAGGGGATCATCCGCAGGCCCGCACCGAGCGGGCTGTAGCCGTGGACGAACTGCCAGTACTGGGTCATCAGGAACATCGACCCGAACATGGCGAAGAACGTCAGGGTGATCGCGCTGTTGGCCGCCGTGAAGCGAGGGTTCTGGAAGAACCGCATGTCGAGCATCGGCGTCGGCGTCCGCAGCTCCCAGGTGATGAACGACGCCAGCGCGATGATGCCCACGGCGAAGCCGCCGACGACGAGTGGGTCGGTCCACCCCTTCGCCGGCCCCTCGATGATGCCGAACAGCAGCGATCCCAGGCCGATGATCGACAGGGCCGCACCGAGCGGGTCGAGCTTGCCCTGGTTCGGGTCGCGCGACGTGGGGACGAGGAAGTAGCCGGCGACGAGCGCCAGCTGCGCCGAGCGGCAGGTTGACCCAGAACACCGAGCTCCACTCGAAGTGGCGCAGGAGGAGGCCACCGGTCACCGGGCCGAGCGCCACGGCGAGCCCGGAGAACCCGGCCCACACGGCGATCGCCCGACCGCGCTCACGCGGGTCACGGAAGACGTTGGTGAGGATCGACAGGGTGGCCGGCATGATCAGCGCCCCGCCGATGCCCATGAACGCCCGGCTGGCCGTGAGCTGCAGGGTGCTGGTCGAGAGGGCCGCCGACGCCGAGCCGAGGCCGAACAGGACGATGCCGATCTGCAGCGCGCCCTTGCGGCCGAACCGGTCGCTGAGGCTCCCGGTGGTCAGCAGTAGTCCGGCGAACACGAGGGTGTACGCGTCGATGATCCACTGGATCTCACTGTTCGAGGCGTTGAGGTCGCTGATCAGCGAGGGGATCGCCACGTTGAGGATCGTGTTGTCCATGACGATGATCAGCAAGGACAGGCACAGCACGCCCAACGTCCACCACCGCCGGGCGTGGATGCGCTCGTCGAGCGCCACCTCGCCGTCCACTGTTGCCGTCACCACGTCGTGCCTCTTCCTCGTCCGATTCCCGGTCCGAATACGATACTGAACGGACCAGTATCGTATTCGTCGCTGCTGCTGGCGAGCAGCCGGAGCGCTGTGACCTTGGTCGCATGCGGACCACCGCTGGACCCGTAATCTGACCGCCATGGCACTCGACACTCCGCTCGACAGCGGCAGCCTGCGGCTGACCGAGTGGACGTCGTGCGGCGGGTGTGCCGCCAAGTGGGGCGCCACCGTGCTCGCCGAGATGGTCGGTGACCTGCCGGGCTCGGTCGACCCGGCGCTGCTCGTCGGACTGGCGCCGTTCGATGATGCGGCCATCTACCGGCTCGACGACGCGACGGCGCTGGTGTCGACGACCGACTTCTTCCCCCCGCTGGTCGACGATCCGTCGGACTACGGGGCCATCGCCGCCGCCAACGCGTGCAGCGACGTCTTCGCCATGGGTGGCCGGGTCGTGCTGGCGATCAACGTCGCCGCGTTCCCCGAGCACTTCCCTCGCTGGGCCATGACCGCCATCTTCGAGGCCGCGGCGACGGTCGTCGCCGAAGCCGGCGGCACGGTGGCCGGCGGTCACACGATCCGCAACCCGGAGCCCGTGTTCGGCCTCGCCGTCCAAGGCGTCGTCCATCCCGACCGGGTGTTCCGCAAGGGGGGCGCCCGACCCGGCGACGCCGTCCTGCTCTCCAAGCCGTTGGGTACCGGGTTGACGCTCGCCGGCGGCGACGCCGAGGAGAAGGCCGCCGCCACGGCGGGGATGCGGACCCTCAACCGTCGCGCTTCCGAGCTGCTGCAGTCGCTCGGGTCGTCGGTGCACGCCGTCACCGACGTCACGGGCTACGGGCTGGCCGGGCACGGGTGGGAGGTCGCCGAGCGCGGCGGCGTGCGCCTCGTCATCGATGCCCCCGGGCTGGTCGCCTATCCCGGCGCGGTCGCCGCGGCCGAGCGCGGCGTGCGCACCGGCGGCGACGCCCGGAACCGCGACTACCTCGCCGGGCACATCGACTCGGCCGCCTCGGCCGGCGCCGAGGCGCTGGTGTTCGACCCGCAGACCTCCGGAGGGCTGCTGGCCGCCGTCGAACCGGACGCCGCCGCCGAGCTGGTGGCGTCCGGGTTCTGGTCCGTCGGCACGATCGAGGCCGGCGACGCCGGCGTGGTCCTCCGATGACTGTGATGCGTTCCCCGGCCACGCAGGCCGTGCCGCTCCCTCGCTGGCGCTCGCTCGCTCGCATGGCTGGTTCTCCGATGACGCGCCGGTGCGGATCTCCAAGAAGCGGGCCCCGACGCTCGATGGAACGCGAACTGTGGGAGCTCGGCCACGACCACGTCGTGGGCATCGACGAGGTCGGTCGGGGGGCCTGGGCCGGGCCGCTGACGGTCGGCGCCGTGGTCCTGCCGCGCGACCGCCGGGTCAACGGGATCCGCGACTCCAAGCTGCTCACCGAGATCGAACGCGAGCGGCTGTTCGCCCGCATCGCCGCGTGGTGCGTGGCGTGGGGGGTCGGATCGGCGTCGCAGGCCGAGTGCGACGAGCTCGGCATGTCGGCGGCCCAGCGGCTCGCCGCCCAGCGGGCCCTGGCCGGACTCGTGGTCACGCCGGACGTCGCCGTCGTCGACGGCAACTGGGACTTCGTGTCGCCGCACGTCGGCCGCGTCGAGCGCCGGGTCAGGGCTGACGCCCACTGCCTGAGCGTCGCCGCCGCCAGCATCCTGGCCAAGGTGGTGCGCGACCGCGAGATCCGCGAGCACGCCGAGCACTACCCACCGTGGTCGTTCGACACGAACAAGGGCTACCCGTGCCCCGTGCACAAGGCCGCCCTGCAGGCGTACGGACCGTCGGGCATCCACCGCCGCACGTGGGTCTTCATGGACCACTACGTCCCCTGGCCCGGCGTCCCCCGCATCTACCGGCCCAACCCCGACCAGCCCGCCCTCTTCTGACCCGAGTGTTTGCTGCTGTCGGAGTGTTTGCTGCGGGGCATCCCCGCAGCAAACACTCCGATCAGGCCGGCGTGACGGTGACCGGGATGCCGGTCATGTGGGCCTGGCTGGAGAGCGGTTCGAAGCTGTCCGGGCCGCTCGGCAGGAGCACGTTGGGGTTGGTGCCGGGGTGCTGACTGGCCACCCGCAGGCCCGGGCTGGCAGCGTGGCCCCAGCCGTGGACCATCGACACGACTCCCGGGCGGAGCTCGGCGTCGAGGGCGACCACCGTCTCGACGGCGCCGTGCGCGCTGGCCACGACGACCTGATCGCCGTCGGCGAGCCCGCGCTCGGCGGCGTCGGCGGGATGGATGCCGAGCGGGTTCGTCGTCCGCCCACCGCGCTTCATGCGGGCGACGTTGGCGAACCACGTGTTGTGCATCCACGCGTCGCGCCCGTGGATCAAGTCGCAGCCCGCCGTCGCCGATCTCGCGCTCGGCCTCCGTGAACAGGCGGTGGCACCGCTCGACCGCCGTCCGTGAACGACGGCGGGCAGCAGTCGACGCGGCCGTCGGCGGTGTGCACCTGGCGCTCGTAGAACTCACCGGGCGCCGGCGCCGGCAGGACGACGGGATCACCGGTCGTCTGCAGGTCCGACAGGACGACGCCGCTACCCCGCGCCAGCATGTGCCGCCACTTCGACCACGGATCCGGCTCGTCGTCGTCGAGGATCGACGGCTCGCCGAGCGCCTGCAGCAGACGGTGGGCGATCCACCACTCCGGCCGCCGCTCGCCGGCCGGCTCGACGACCGCCGGCGTGTACTGCACGAACGGCCGGGCGCTCGTACCGATGTTGACGACGTTGAGGTCGTCGCGCTCGTACATGTCCGTCGACGGCAGGACGACGTCGGCGAGCTCGGCCGTCGCGCTCGGGTAGATGTCGATCACGACGAGCAGCTCGAGCTGCTCGAACGCCTTGCGCAGCCGGTCGCCGCCGGCGATCGAAAGCAGCGGGTTGCCGGCGACGACGATCATGGCCCGCACCGGGTCGGCGCTGTCGAGGATCGCATCGGCCATCAGCGTGCCCGGCAGGGCACCCCGTCGCAGCCGGCCGAACTCCGTGTCGACGTAGGCCTGCTCGGGTGATCCGGCGCCGGACCGGGCGTTGGGGTAGAAGCCGTCGCTCTTGAGGTTCCCGCCCTCGGTGTCGAGGCGGCCGGTGACGAACGCCAGCATGTGCACGAGCCAGTAGGCGAGCGTCCCCTGGCGGCCCATGTTGAGCCCGGTCGAGGCGTGCACCGATGCCCGCGGCGTGGTGACCCACGCCGCCGCCAGCTCCTCGATCACGTCGGCGTCGACACCGGTGACGGCGGCGACCCGCTCCGGGGGGTAGGCGGCGAGGAAGGCCCGCAGCTCCTCGACGTGGCGGCCGTGGCGGGCGAGCACGCCGGCATCGAACCCGCCGCGGCGATCGATCGCCTGGAGCAGGGCGGCGAGGAACCAGACGTCGGTGTCGGGGCGGATCAGCACCGTGTCGCCGACCCCGCGCTCGGGGGTCTCGATGCGCCGCGGGTTGACGAACACGAGGCGCGCCCCGCGGCCGGCCGCCCGGCGCAGCTCACCCAGCACGTTGGGGATCGAGTAGAAGCTCGCCTGCGACGCCCGCGGGTTCTCGCCGATGATCAGGCACAGGTCGGTGTGCTCGAGGTCGGGGATCGGGTGGACGGTCGAGGATCCGAAGACCGCCTCGCTGGCGACGAACTTGTTGGCGCAGTCCTGGGTGCCCGAGGAGAACGTCCGGCGCACTCCGAGCGCCCGCAGCAGGGCGCCGACGTGCAACGAGGCGAGGGCGTTGAACGCCGTCGGGTTCCCGATGTAGGCGCTGACGGCGTTCGGGCCGTGCTCGCCGCTGATCGCCCGCAACCGCGCGGCGGTGTGGGCCATGGCGTCGTCCCAGCCGACGGTCGTCCACGACCCGTCGGTGCCTCGCAGCAGCGGACGGTCGAGGCGGTCCGGATCGTGGTTCACGTCGACCGCGGCGAGCCCCTTGTGGCAGGCGAAGCCCTTGGTGACCGGATGCTCGCGATCGGGTTTCAGCGCGACGAGCGTGGTGCCGTCGACCTGGGCGACGAGACCGCAGCTCGGCTCACAGATCCGGCAGAACGTGCGGACCAGCTCCATCGCCCGAGCGTAGGCAGCGTCGGCCCGATCGGTCGGACCGAGCGGCGGTCATCGGAGTGTGTGCTGCAGGGCCCTCCCGCAGCACACACTCCGATGGCAGGAAACACTCGGATCATCAGAGACGTGCGGTGAGGGCGGTCAGGAACGCCAGCACCTCGGGGGGACCGGCGAGGCGGTGGCGGGCCGCGGTCTCGCCGAGGCCGACGCGGATCGAGCAGTCACTGTCGCCGAGCGCCCGGAAGACCTCTTCGTCGGTGCGGTCGTCGCCGAGGAACGCGACGCTGGCGACCCCGAGCTCCGAGCGCAGCTCGGCGATGGCCATCGCCTTGCTCGTCGCCCGGGTCAGCAGCTCGACGACGCCGTGTCCCGGCATCACGTGGGCGCCGGTGACGTCCTCCGCCTGTCGTCGCAGCTCCTCGGCCGTGCGCGGCCCATGGTCGGGGTGGGCTTCGCGCACGTGGAGGACGACGCTCGCCGGCTTGACCTCGACCCACGCCCCGTCGCCGGCCCGGCTGGCGGCGTCGGCCGCCAAGTCGGCCAGCCGCTCGAGGCGCACCGCTTCGTGCTCGGCCAGCTCGACCGTGCGCTCGGCCCGCCGCTCCATGCCATGGAGGCCGAAGATCTCGACGTGGTCGGGGAAGCCGAAGCGGCCGAGATCCTCGACGGTGCGGCCGGACACGACAGCGACCGGTGTGCGGGCGGCGAGCTCACCGACGGCGTCGAGCATGCCGGGCAGGAGAGCGGCGTCCGCGGCGTGGGCGACGATCGGCGCCAGCACACCGTCGACGTCGAGGCCGACGAGCAGCGGGCGGGGCAGGGAGGCGGCGATCGCCGCCAGTGCCGCCGGATCATCGGCCACGGGGAATTCGGCCGCGGTCACGGTGTCGTCGTCGTGGTCGCCGTGAGGTCGGCTCAGGAAGCGCTCGGCCCAGCCCTGCACGTCGCTGCCGCGCACGACCTCGCGCAGGCGGGCCATGCGCGCCCGGCGTTCGTGGCGGTGCATCTCGACGGCGGTGACGATCGCCTCGCGCAGCGCCCGATCGTCGTGCGGATTGACGAGCACGGCGTCGGTCAGCTCGTCCGCAGCCCCGGCGAACTCCGACAGCACCAGCACGCCGTCGCCGTCGAGGCGGGTCGTCACGTACTCCTTGGCGACCAGGTTCATCCCGTCGCGCAGCGGCGTCACGAGCATCACGTCCCCGGTGCGGTACAGCGCGACGAGCTCGTCGAGCGGCAGCGACTGGTAGAGGTAGTGGATCACCGGGTAGCCGAGGCGGCCGTGCACGCCGTTGATCTCGCTGACGAGCTGCTCGATCTCGCGACGCTCGTTCTGGTAGTGCTCGACGCCTTCGCGCGTCGGCGTGGCGACCTGCACCATGACGCAGCGCTCGGTGTCCAGGGTGCCATCGTCGAGCAACCCCTGGAAGGCCCGCAGACGCTGGCTGATCCCCTTCGTGTAGTCGAGGCGGTCGACACCGAGCAGCACCACCTCGGGCTCGCCGAGGCGTGTCCGGTAGCGGTTGGAGCGTTGACGCGTCGCCCGGCCGGCGGCGACGGCCTCGAGCTCCTCGACGTCGATGGAGATCGGGTACGAGCCGACGTGGGCGCTGCGCCCGAGCAGCTCGTCGCAGACGACGACGAAGTTGGCGGCGTTGATGGCCCGTTGGAAGCCGACGAGGTCGCACGCCGGACAGACCGGCGGCGATCTCGGTGCGCCACGGCAGACGCATGAACAGCTCCACCGGCGGGAACGGGATGTGGAAGAAGAAGCCGATGACGAGGTCGGGTCGCTTGTCGCGCAGCATCTGGGGCACGAGCTGCAGGTGGTAGTCGTGGATCCACACGATCGCCCCGTCTGGTGCGACCTCGGCGAGGGCGTCGGCGAAGCGCTGGTTGACGCGCTGGTAGGCGTCCCAGTGCTGGCCGTTGTAGGTCGAGTCGCGCAGGGCGTCGTGGTACAGCGGCCACAGTGTGTCGTTGGCGAACCCCTCGTAGTAGTCCTGGACCTCGTCGGGGCTCACCAGCACGGGTTGCAGGTTCACGCCGTCGAGCGTGAACGGCTCGGGAACGTCGTCGGCCTCGCCGGTCCAGCCGACCCATGTCCCGCCGCTCGATCGCAGCAGTGGGAGCAGGGCCCGCACCAAACCGCCGGGGCTGGGGACCCAGCCGTGCGGCGAGCGGGTGACCGGCAGGCGGTTGGCGGCGACGATGATGGGGCGTCCGGGGATGGCGAAGCGCTCCTCGCGGGGCTTCACCACCGGCAGCTCGGCCGTGTCCTCCGGCCAGTGGTCGCGGCTCACCTGGTGCAGCTCGCCGCCTGGATGCGGCGTCGCTCGCGCGGCACTCGCCGCCGCGGCTCCCTGGCGGTCGCTCGGCCGGCCGGCCTTCGCTCGCTGCGCTCGCTCATGCCCGGTCCAGTGCCTGCTCGAGGTCGGCCACGAGATCGGCGGACGACTCGATGCCGACGGAGAGCCGTAGCAGGTCGTCAGGCACCTCCAGCGGCGACCCGGCCACGGAGGCGTGAGTCATCTCGCCGGGATGCTCGATCAGGCTCTCCACCGCCCCGAGGGACTCGGCGAGCGTGAACAGCTCGGTGGCCCCGGCGACCCGCTTGGCCGCCTCCGCGCCGCCGCGGACGGTGAAGCTGACCATCCCCCCGAAGTCGCGCATCTGCGTGGCCGCCGCGGCGTGTCCGGGGTGGTCGGGGAGTTGCGGATACAGCACCCGCTCGACGGCCGGGTGGCGGACGAGGAGGTCGACCACTGCCCGGGCGTTGGAGCAGTGCCGCTCCATCCGCACGCCGAGCGTCTTCACCCCGCGCAGCACGAGGAAGCAGTCGAACGGGCCGGGGACGGCCCCGGCGGCGTTCTGCGTGAAGCGCAACCGGTCGGCGAGTTCGTCGTCGTCGACGGCGACGAACCCGCCGACGACGTCGCTGTGCCCGCCGAGGTACTTCGTCGTGGAGTGCACGACGACGTCGGCCCCGAGCGTGAGGGGCTGCTGGAGGTACGGCGTGGCGAACGTGTTGTCGACCACGACGAGCGCTCCCTTGGCATGGGCGATGTCGCTGACGGCCTGGATGTCGATGCACGTCAACAGGGGGTTGGTCGGCGTCTCCAACCACACCATCGACGTGCCCTCGGGCCAGCCGGTGGCGAGGGCGTCGGTGTCGGTGAGGTCGGCCGTGCTCCAGGCCATGCCGTACGGCCCCCACACCTTGGCGATCAGCCGGAACGTGCCGCCGTAGGCGTCGTTGCCGAGCACGACACAACCACCGGGCGGCACGAGGCGCAGGACGTTGTCCTCGGCGGCCAGACCGCTGGCGAACGCCAGGCCGTGGCGGGCCGCTTCGAGCGAGGCGACGCACGTCTCCAGGGCCTCCCGCGTCGGGTTGCCCGAGCGCGAGTACTCGTAGCCGCGGTGGCCGCCGACCCCGTCCTGGGCGAACGTCGTCGACAGCGAGATCGGCGTGATCACCGCCCCGGTCGAGGGGTCGGGGCCCTGCCCGGCGTGCACGGCGCGCGTGTCGAAGCCCTGCCCGCCGCCCGCCTGCTGCTCACCCACGGGCGCCACCGACCGCATCGTCGACGGCCGCCACGGCCTGGAAGTAGCTGAGGATGTCGGTGCGGGTGACGACGGCCAGTGGGCGGCCGCCCGACAGCACGAGGAGGGCCGGGGCGACCTCGAGCATCTTCACGGCCCGGTCGACCTTCTGGCCGATGCCGATCGTCGGCAGTGGCGGGCCCATCACCTTCTCGACCGGCGTGGTCAGCACCGACGGGTCGCGGGCGATGGCCTCCATGACCTCCAGCTCGTCGATCGATCCGGAGACCTCGGCGGCGGCGAACGGTGGGGTGTTCTTGCACACCGGGAGCTGGCTCACCCCGTTGGCCCGCATCAGCTCGATCGCCTGGCGCACGGTCTGGCCGGGGTTGACGTAGAGCAGCTCGGCCATCCCCGCCCGGGCATCGAGCACCGCCCCGACGCACTCGTCACACTCCCGCAGGAAGCCGAAGTTGGCCATCCAGTTGTCGTCGAAGACCCGCGACAGGTAACCGCGACCGGAGTCCGGGTTGAGGACGACGACGAGGTCGTCCGGCCCGGCTCGCTTGGCCACCCGGATGGCCGCGGCGACGGCCATGCCGCCCGAGCCGCCGATGAGGATGCCCTCGACCTCCGACACCCGGCGAGCGGTCAGGAAGCTCTCCTCGTCGCTGATGGCGATGATCTCGTCGTACAGGTCGGGCGCCCACGCGGCGGGGAAGAAGTCCTCCCCGACACCCTCGACGAGGTAGGGCCGACCGGACCCACCCGAGAACACCGAACCCTCCGGGTCGGCGGCGACGATTCGGATGTCCGGGTTCTGCGCCTTCAGGAAGCGCGCCGTGCCGGTGATCGAGCCGCATGTCCCGACACCGGCGACGAAGTGGGTGATCCGACCGGCCGTCTGGGCCCACAGTTCGGGGCCGGTCGTCTTCTCGTGGGCGGCCGGGTTCGCCGGGTTGGCGTACTGGTTGGGGCGGAAGGCATCGCGCTCTGCGGTCAGGCGTTCGGCGACGGAGTAGTAGCTCTGCGGGTCGTCCGGCGCCACGGCGACGGGGCACACGACGACCTCGGCGCCGTAGGCGCGCAGCAGGGAGATCTTCTCCGGGGCCACCTTGTCGGTCATCACGAACACGCAGCGGTAGCCGCGCTGGGCGGCGACGATCGCCAACCCGACACCCGTGTTGCCGCTCGTCGGCTCGACGATCGTGCCGCCCGGCCGGAGCACGCCGTCGCGCTCGGCGGCGACGATCATCTCCAGCGCCGGCCGGTCCTTCGACGATCCGCCCGGGTTGTTGGTCTCCATCTTCATGGCCAGCACGCCGGGGATCCGCTCGACCTCCATGATCCGCTTCATGGCGACCAGCGGCGTGTCACCGATCAGGTCGAGCACCGAGTCGGCAACCGCGGTGCCGTTCAGTCGGGGATCGACCATGCTGGGAGCGTACCTGCGGAGGCCGATCTCAGAAGGAGTGACGCCGGCGTCGCTGGACGAGGAGCAGCGTCGACCGGGCGATCAGGGCGGTGAAGAACACGACCACCGTGCACAGGGCCATCGTGGCCCCGGCGGCGGTCGCGTGGTGGTAGCTGATCAGCAGGCCGACGAGGCCGCAGACCGCGCCGATGGCGACGCCGACGGCCATGATCGCCGGCACGCGGCGCACGAGCAGCGTGGCGGTCGCTGGCGGGGCGATCAGGAAGGCGAACACCAGCAGGTTGCCGACGGTGCCGAACGAGGCGACGATCGCCAGGGCGACGAGGACGAGCAGGATCAGCCGCGTCAGCCGCGGGCGGAGGCCGAGCAACGTCGCCTGTCGCTCGTCGAACGTGCCCACGAGCAAGGCCCGGTAGAGCACCACCACGGCCACGACGGTGATCGCCGTGACGACGGCCTGGCGGGTGAGGTCGGCGCTGTCGACGCCGGTGATCGACCCGAACAGGAAGCGGGTCAGATCGCCGGTGTAGCTGGCTCGCTGGCTGGACATGACGACGACCGCGAGGGCCAGGAAGCCGACGAACAGGATGCCGATCGAGGCGTCGTCAGGAAGCGGCGAGGCGGCGCGCACGACGTTGACGCCGCCGACCATCAGCACGGCGGCGATGAAGGCCCCGAGCGTGGTGTCGGCCCCGATGACGAAGGCGATGGCGATGCCCGGCAGGACGCCGTGGGCGAGGGCATCCCCGAGGAAGCTCATGCCGCGCAGCACGACCCATGTGCCGACGAGTGACGTGCACGCGGCCGTCAGCAGCACGGCCCACAGCGCCGTCACCATCGCCGGGTTGTCGAGGAATGGCTCGACCCACCACGACCACGGGTCGGTGAGCCAGTTCACGGGCGTGAGTCTCGCGTGGCGGGCGTCGGGTCACCCTGGTGCGACGTCGATGATCGCGCCCGGTCCGCAGCCTGCGGCGCCGGCACGATCACGACAGGGCGTCGGCGATCGAAGTGGCGTCCGTACGCAACATGCCCTCGTAGGTGTCGGCACCTGATCCCTGTTCGCCGAGGGCGTCGCTGTAGAGCTCGACGAGCTCGACACCGAGGCGGTCGGCGAGGGCTTCGGCATCCGCCGAGTTGCCGAGGCGCTCGGTGAAGATCGCCGGCACACCGGCTTCCTCGATGGCGGTGCCGAGCTCTTCGAGCTCGCCCGTGCTCGCCTCGGTCAGGGTGCTCGTCGACGGCAGGACGGAGCCGACGATCTCCAGGTCGTAGCGGTCGGCGAGGTACCCGAGGGCGTCGTGGTTGGTCACCAGCTTGCGGCGCGCCGCCGGGATGGCGGCGAACGTCGAGGCCAGCTCTTCGTCGAGTCCGGCGAGGTCGGCCTGGGCGCTCGTCACGCAGTCGTCGACCGTGGCTTGGTCGACGCCCGCCTCGACGAGCGCCGCGCCGAGGGCGGGGAGGACGGCGGCGACGCGGGTCGGGTCCAGCCAGATGTGGGGGTCGGCCCCGTCGCCGTCCTCGTCTCGTTGATCGGAACCGCGGATCGTCTCCACGTGGTCGCCGGCGCGGAACACCGGCACACCGCCGGCCTCGACCTGCTGCAACGTGTCGTCGAGCGTCTCTTCCAGGCCGAGGCCGTTGGCGACCACCAGCGTCGCCCCGTCGAGCATCTCGCGGTCGGCGAGGGAAGGCTCGAAGGAGTGTGGATCACCGCCCGTCGGCACGATCGTGCGGACGTCGAGGCTGCCGTCACAGACCACGCGTCCGGCGATGTCGGCCCAGATCCCGGTCGTCGCCACGACGTAGGGTCGTTCGCCCGCGTCCCCGCCGGCCTGGCCGCCGCACGCGGCCAGGGCGACAACCGCCGCCAGGGCCGGTGTCACCCGGCTGGCGACACTGAGAATCATTCCTAGAACGCTACAGTGGCTGGCTCTGGCCATCAACCCGCTTCCCGCCCGCCGTTCGAGCGGTCCGATCGCCGTGGCCTCCGACGTCTGCGTGCACTACGGGTCCGTCGTCGCCCTGGCCCCGAGCTCGTTGCGCATCGAGCTCGGCACGTCGACGGCGCTCGTCGGTCCCAACGGCAGCGGCAAGAGCACCCTGCTCAACCTGCTGGCGGGTCTCGTGCGCCCGACGTCGGGCACGATCACCGTGGCCCCGGACACGCGCATCGCCTTCGTCGCCCAGCACCAGCACCAGCACTCGTGGATGCCCTTGAGCGTCACCGACGTCCTGCGCATGGGGCGCTACGGCGAGCGCGGCCTGCTCGGCCGGCTGCGCGCCGCCGATCGCCGGGCCATCGCCGAGGCGGCCGAGCGGCTCGATGTCGGCAGCCTCCGCACGCGGGCCTACGGCGAGCTGTCGGGCGGTCAACGCCAGCGTGTGCTCGTCGCCCAGGCGCTGGCGACAGCCCCTGACCTCCTGCTGCTCGATGAACCGATCACGGGCCTCGATCTCGTCAGCCAGTCGCGCATCCTGCAGATCATCGAGGAGGAGACCGCCGCCGGCACGACGGTCGTCCTGTCCACCCACCACCTCGGCGAGGCCAAGCGGGCCGACGTCGTGATGTTGCTCGCCGGATGTCTGCTGGCCATCGGGCCGCCCGCGGAGGTGCTCCGTCCCGAGCTGCTGGCCGAGGCGTTCGGCAGCCGGCTCGTGCGCGCCGACGGCTCGACGGTGGTGATCGACGAGCACGGCCACGCCCACGACGACTGCCCTGACGGCGAGCCGGAGGCAGCCGACCTGCTGCCCCAGCACCGCCACGACCACCACGCCCACGACCACGGCGCCGCCTGACCCGGATCAGCCGCGGACGGCGGCGACCGCAGCGAGGATCGCCAGGACGCCGAAGATGCCGGCGGCGACTTTGCGCAGCACGCGCTCGGGCAGCACGCGCAGCAACGCCCGCCCGGCGATGACGCCGATGGCGGCCACGGTCATCATCGCCGCCGCGGCCCCGACGAACACCGATGCGGGCTCGCCGCGCGAGGCGAGGCTCGCCGTCGCCAGTTGCGTCAGGTCTCCCCACTCGGCCAGGAAGACGATGCCGAACACGGTCGCCGACACTCGCCACCACGCCGTCGGTCGCAGCGCCGCCGCCTCGGAGTCGCGCGCCTCGGCGTCGGCCGCCGCCGCCTCGTCGTCGGCGTCCTCGCTGGTGCGCCAGAGGATGAACGCCCCGACGGCGAAGAGCACGGCGACGGCGACGCTCACGAGGCGGTCAGGCAGCAGGCCGAGCAACCGGCCGGCGACGACGGCGATGCCCATCTGCAGCGTCAGCGCGGACGCGGCGCCGATCCACACCGGGAGCGGGCGCTTGAAGCGGGCCGACAGCACGATCGTCGCCAGCATCGTCTTGTCGGGCAGTTCGGCCACGAAGATCGTCGCGAAGGCCGTGACGATGGTGGCTGGGTGCACGGTCGATCATTCAACCGGCCGTGGCCGGCGCCGGGGCGGGGTCGAGGGTCCCGGATGCCGCAGCGACACCCCCTCGGTACAGTCGGCCGGGTGACCTGGACGATCGAACAGGTGGTGGCGCTGGCCCCCACGCCGGCTCGCTACGCGGCCGGCGAAGGCCTCGCCGTCCCGTCGCGGTGGCTGTCGCTCGGCGCCGACGACCGGTCGGCATGGGGACGCTGCCGTGGCTCGGGTCGCGAGCCGTACGAGACGATGGTCGATCACGCCCACGCCGCCTGGCGTTGCTCGTGCCCCAGCCGCTCCCAGCCGTGCAAGCACGCCTTGGCTCTGCTGGTGATGTGGGTGCGGGGTCAGGTCCCGGCGGCGGTGGCACCTCCTGGCGTCTCCGCCTGGGTCGACCGTCACGTCCCGCGCGAGCGATCCGGAGCGGGCGCCGCGCCGGGCGTCGACGACACCGTCACCGCGGACGAGCCCGACCAGGCGGACATGCCCGACGCCGCCGAGCGGGAGCGCTCTCGCGACGAGCGCGTCGAACGCCTCCGCGGCGGGCTGATCGACCTCGATCGCTGGCTCGACGACCGCCTGCGCACCGGGCTGGCCGATCCGGCGCTCGCTCGCTATGCGACGTGGGACGACGTCGCCGCTCGCCTCGTCGATGCCCGCGCCGGCGCGCTCGCCAACCGCGTCCGCCGCCTCGCCGGCGTCGTCGGGGCACGGTCCGACTGGCACGAGGTCGTGCTGGCCGAGCTCGGCGTCCTGCACCTCCTCGCCCAGGCCGGCCAGCGGGTGCCCGACCTCCCGGGCCCCCTCGCCGATGCCGTGGCGACAGCGTGCGGCTGGCAGGTGCGCCAAGCCGACGTCCTCGCCGGCGTGCCCGACACCGACACGTGGGTCGTGGCGGGGCGCAGCGACACACGCGAGGACCGCATCGAGGTCCGTCGAACATGGTTACGTGGGTTGGGTACGGGGAGGTGGGCGATGGTCCTGTCGTTCGCTGCCTACCGGCAGTCACTCGACGACTCGCTGGTCGTCGGCGAGGCGATCACCGCTGACCTCCACCGCTACCCGGGACCCTCGTCGAGGGCCCTCGTCGGCACGGTGCACGAGGCACGTGGCGGCCCGATCACACCACCAGCGGGGACGGTGGCCGGGGCCTGCGCCGAGATCGGCACGGGGCTCGCCGCCGAGCCGTGGGCCGACCGCGTTCCGACGACGCTTGTCGCCGCCCCGGCACTCGACGCCGGACGCTGGGTGCTGACCGACGACTCCGGCTCGATCGCCATGGCGCCCGACCCGCCCGGTCTGCCCACGCTGCTCGCCGCATCCGGTGGCCGGCCGGTCGCGGTCACGGTCGAGTGGACGGTCGACGGCGCCGTCCCGCTGACCGTGCACCTCGACGATCGCGCCATCGACATCGGCCCGCGGGCCGATCCGTCGTTCGTGAGCGCGGCATGACCGGTGGTTCACCGCCGAGGTCTGCTCAGATGACGGTCGCCGACCACTGGCACGACCTCGTCACCGTGTCGCTCCTCGGCACCGACCGCCGCGACCCGCCCGAACCGCCGCCGGGACCGCTCGCCGACGTGGTCGACGATGTGGCGGCGGTCTCGCCCTCGGAGCGCATGCTCGCCGCCGTCGGGGCGTGCGTCGCGGCGCGCCGCGCCGGCATCATCCCACTGCCGCCGGCAACCGGGCTCTCGCCGCCCGACGACGACGAACGCCCGATGGTGCCGCCTGCAGCGGCCCGCCGATGGCGGACGATCGTCAGGGACTGGCCGGTGCTGGAGGACGAGTGGGTGCTCGAGGCCGAGCGTGCGGGGTGGCGACCGTCGCCGGACGTGCTCGTCGAGATGTTGCGGCGGCACCGCACCGACGTCGCCCGCCTGGCACGCGTCGCTCCGCTTCGGCGGGCCCGTCGCCGGCTGGTTGTACGAGCACCAACCCGCCCTGCGGCCACCATCGTCGCCACGCCCGCCGAGCGTCGACGACGACCTGCCGGCGCTGGCCGTGCCGCCGACGCTGCTGCCGTTGCTCTCGGCGCCGCCGGCACCGGTCGTGGCCGCCGTCGTGGGCGGCTTCGTCGATGGCACGTTCGGGCTGACCCATCGCGCCGTGCTCGTCAACTTCATCGCCCGGGCCCGCCCCGACTCCCTCCAGGCGCTGTCGGTTGCCCTGGGCGGCGAGGAGATCCCGACGCAGCACGCCGGCCTGGCCCACTCCCTCGCCGACCTCGCCGCGACCCGTCGCCAGATGCGCCAGGAGCTGGAGCGGTGACTGAGCCGGTGGCCGTCCTCCGCCCCCACGCCGAGACCCAGTTCGCCGATGAGCTGACCGCCCTCGCCGCCGTCGACGACCGTATGCGCCCGCCGAACTGGCGGCTGTCGCCGTGGGCCGTCGTCACCTACCTGTTGGGCGGGGTGCTGTCGGACGGCACGGCGATCACGCCGAAGTACGTCGGCCAGCGCCGCCTCGTCGAGATCGCCGTGGCGACGCTGGCCACCGACCGCGCGTTGCTGCTGCTCGGCGTGCCGGGTACCGCCAAGACATGGGTCAGCGAGCACCTCGCGGCGGCGATCAGCGGCGACTCCACGCTCCTCGTCCAGGGCACGGCCGGTACCACGGAGGAGTCCCTGCGCTACGGGTGGAACTACGCCCGCCTGCTCGCCGAAGGTCCCACTGAGGCGGCCCTCGTGCCGAGCCCGGTGTACCGGGCGATGCGGGCCGGGCGGCTGGTGCGCATCGAGGAGCTCACCCGCATGCCGTCGGAGGTGCAGGACGCCCTCGTGACGACCCTCTCGGAGAAGGTCCTCCCGGTGCCCGAGCTCGACACCGAGGTCGCCGCGGTCCAGGGTTTCAACCTGATCGCCACGGCCAACGACCGCGACCGGGGCATCAACGAGCTGTCCAGCGCGCTGCGCCGGCGGTTCAACACCGTCGTCCTGCCGCTGCCGGCGACGGCCGAGGAGGAGATGGCCATCGTCGCCCGGCGCGTCGCGGAGCTGGGCACGGCGCTGGCCCTGCCCCAGGTGCCGGCGACCTCCGACGAGATCCGCCGCGTCGTGACGATCTTCCGCGAGCTGCGCGAGGGGGTCACTGCGGATGGTCGCACGAGCCTCAAGGTTCCCACCGGCACGTTGTCGACGGCCGAGGCGATCTCCGTCGTCACCAACGGCTTGGCGCTGGCCGCCCACTTCGGCGACGGCACGTTGCTCCCGACCGATCTGGCCGGCGGCATCGTCGGTGCTGTCGTGCGCGATCCGTTGCACGACGAGGTGGCGTGGCGCGAGTACCTGGAGGGGGTGGTGCGCGACCGCGATGGCTGGGGCGACTTCTACGACGCCTGCCGCGATCTCTCCTGACGGCAGTGACGGGTCGAGGCCGAGACGGCTGCACCTGCTCGGCATTCGCCACCACGGGCCTGGCTCGGCGCGGTCGGTGCGGCGCGCCCTCGAGGCCATCGGGCCCGACGTGGTCCTCGTCGAGGCCCCGGCCGACGCCGGTCCGGCGCTGCGGTGGATCGGCCATCCCGGTCTCGTGCCGCCGGTCGCCCTGCTCGGCTACGCGGTCGATCGTCCGGAGCTGGCCGTGTTCGCACCCTTCGCCGAGTTCAGCCCGGAGTGGCAGGCGCTGTCGTGGGCGGTCGCGCGCGGCGTGCCCCTCGAGGCCATCGACCTCCCGTTGACAGTGGCCCTCGCCGACCGCCTCGAACCACATCCGGTGACCGGCGAGGCGGCGCCCGATCCGCTCGCTGCCCTTGCCGCGGCTGCTGGTGAGCCAGACCCGGAACGCTGGTGGGAGGACCTCGTCGAGCACCGCGGTGACGGCGAGCCGGTGTTCGAGGCCGTCGGTGAGGCCATGGCCGCGGTGCGGGAAGGAACGCCGACGTCACCGCTCGACGCGTTGCGGGAGGCGCACATGCGCCGGGCGATCCGGGCCGCGTGCGCCGGCGGGGCGACCGTTGCCGTCGTGTGCGGGGCGTGGCACGTGCCCGCCCTCGACCCGGCGGTGACGGCAGCGACAGTCGACGGGGCGACACTGCGCGGCCGACGGAGGGTCAAGGTGGCCGTGACGTGGGTCCCGTGGACGCACCGGCGACTGGGCCGTGCCACGGGCTACGGCGCCGGTGTCGTCAGCCCCGGTTGGTACGACCACGTGTTCCGCCATCCCGGCGCCGACGGTGTGTCCCGGTTCTTCGTCGAGGCTGCCCACGCCCTGCGCCGGCAGGGCATGCCGGCGTCTCCCGACCACGTGATCGCTGCCTCGCGCCTGGCGTCGTCGTTGGCGGCGCTGCGCGAACGCCCGCGCGCCGGCCTCGCCGAGGTGCTCGACGCCAGTGAGTCGGTGCTCGGCGGCCTCCCCCTCGTGCTCGACGAGCTCGTCGTCGGCGAAGCCATCGGCGAGGTGCCCCCGGAGGCGCCGCAGGTACCCCTGGCCCGCGACCTCGCCGCTGCCCAGCGCGCGGCGCGGCTCAAGCCGGAGTCCTCGACGCGCCGGATCGAGCTCGACCTGCGCACCGCGAACGGTTTGCGACGGTCGCAGCTGCTGCACCGCCTCGTGGCGCTCGGCGTGCCGTGGGGCACGCTGGAGGAGGGCCGGGGGTCGAGCGGCACGTTCCGCGAGACGTGGAGCCTGACGTGGGAGCCCGAGCTCTCCGTGCGCGTCGTCGAGCTGGCCGGCCACGGCACGACGGTGGAGGCGGCGGCGACGTCCCGGCTCGTCGAGCACGTCGAGCACGTCCTCGAGGTCGGGCGCCTGGCCGACGCCGCCGCGGCGGTCGAGCTGGCGCTGCTGGCCGATCTGGGCGAGGCGCTGGGGTCGGCGGTGCGCGTGCTCGGCGAGTTGGCCGCTCATGCGCCGGATGTCGCCGAGCTGATGGATGCCCTCGGGCCGCTGGCGGGCGCGCTGCGCTACGGCGACGTGCGCGGCACCGATGCGCGGTCGTTGCGGGTCGTCTTCGACGAGCTCGTCGTCAGGGTGGTCGCCGGCCTCGGGCGGGCGGCCGCGGGCCTCGACGATGACGCGGCCCGGGCGATGATCGAGCGGATGAGCGCGGTGCAGGCGGCGCTCGCCGTCGTGGACCACCCGGCCCGCCATGCGGACTGGCTTCCGGTCCTCGAGCGGCTCGCCGACGGCAGGCGCATCCATGGTCTCGTGCAGGGCCGCGCCACCCGGCTGCTGCACGATGCCGGCCGGTGGTCGCCCGACGGTGTCGAGGCGCGCCTCGGGCGGGCGCTCACCCCGGGCACGCCGGCGGCCGACGGGGCGGCGTTCGTCGAGGGCTTCCTCGCCGGCAGCGGCACCGTCCTGCTCCATGACGACCACCTCCTGGCGATCGTCGACGCGTGGATCGCGTCGTTGCGCGCCGACACGTTCGAGACCGTCGTCGCCCTGCTGCGCCGCACGTTCGGCGCGTTCGAGCCGGCCGAGCGCCGGCAGCTGGGCGCGCTCCTCGCCACCGGTCAGATCGAGCGCGTGGCGCCGATGGGCGACGACGTCGACGAGGCCCGGGCCCGCGCCGGCCTGGCCACGGTGCGGGCGATGCTCGGCCTGCCCGGCGCATCCGGGGGCCAGCCGTGACGGCCCGGGTGTCGTCGACCGAGCGGATGCGGCGGTGGCGGTTGGTGCTCGGCGGAGGCGACGCCGACGGCACCGGAGTGAACCTGCGTGGGGACGACCGGCGCATCGACGGCGCCCTCGGCGCGTTGTACGACCGCACGGCCGCTCGCGGCCGGGGGGCCGGCCGGGCCGGTGGGCTCGCCCGCTCCGCCCCGTCGGTGGCTCGCTGGCTCGGCGACATCCGGCGCTACTTCCCGATACCCGTCGTGCAGGTCCTCCAGCGCGATGCCGTCGAGCGCCTCGACCTGCGCCAGCTGCTGCTCGAGCCGGAGTTGCTCGGCGAGCTGGAGCCCGACTTCCATCTGGTCACCTTGCTCGTCGAGCTCAACCGGGCCCTGCCGGAGGAGACCCGGGCGACGGCACGCCAGGTGATCACCGTCGTGCTGGCCGACCTCGAGTCGCGACTCGCCGACCGCACCCGCCAGGCGGTTCGAGGCGCGCTGGCCCGGTCGAGCCGCACCGGGCGTCCGCGGCCCGCCGACATCGACTGGCCGCGCACGATCCATGCCAACCTCCGGCACTGGCTGCCCGAGCACCGCACCGTGGTGCCCGAGCGGCTGATCGGGTTCGGACGCCACCAGCGCAGCCTGGCCCGCGACGTGATCATCGCCGTCGACCAGAGCGGGTCGATGGCCGGGAGCGTCGTCCACGCCTCGCTGTTCGCCTGCGTCCTGTCACGGCTGCCCACGCTGCGCACGTCGATGGTCGCCTTCGACACGGCGGTCGCCGATCTGACGCCGCTGCTCGCCGACCCGGTGGACGTGCTGTTCGGCGTCCAGCTCGGCGGCGGCACCGACATCGGCGGCGCCCTCGGCTACTGCCGCAGCCTCGTGACGCGTCCCCAGGACACCGTCGTGATCCTCGTCAGCGACCTGTTCGAAGGCGGCCATCCCGGGGTCATGCGGTCCGCCGTCGCCGAGCTGGTCGGTGACGGCGTGAGCGTGCTCGTGCTGCTCGCCCTGTCCGACGAGGGTGTGCCGGCCCACGACCACCACGAGGCCGAGGCCCTCTCGGCGCTCGGCGCCACGGTCACGTCGTGCACGCCCGATGAGTTCCCGGAGGTGCTGGCGACCCTGTTGTGACCCGTTCTGTCCTGCAGACGGACGGGACGAAGACAGTCAGGTTTGGGTGCCGACCTTGAGATCGCGGAACGGGCTGGTGGTGTCGATGCCGACGTCCTTCGGGAGGCCGAGCACGCGCTCGCCGACGATGTTGCGCATCACCTCGTCGCTGCCGCCGGCGATGCGGCCGCCCGGCGTGCCGAGGACGAGCTGGGACCAGGCGTAGGTGCCCCACTCACCCGTGTCGGCGGTGATCTTCGGGCCGAGGATGCCGGCGACGAACTCGGCCAGGCGGGTTGCCTGCTGGGTGCTGGCCAGCTTGGCGATGCTCAGCTCGGGGCCCGGGAGTTGCCCGGAGCGGATCTTGTCCATCGCCCGCTGGTTGGTGTACTGCGCCACGCGGGCGTGGACGACGAGGTCGGCCAGCTGCTGGCGGACCAGCGGGTCGCCGGACAGGCCGAAGGCCCTGGTCATCTCGATGGCCCTCGTGAGCAGCCCGGCACCTCCACCGCCGCCGCCGCCGGCACCGATGGCCGCCCGCTCGTTCATCAGCGTCGTCAGGGCGACGTTCCAACCGTTGTTGACGTCGCCGAGCCGATCCGAGTCGGGCACCCGGAGCTCGGTGAAGAAGACCTCGTTGAAGCTCGCCCCGCCGGTCATCTGGCGGAGCGGGCGGATCTCCACACCCGGCGCCCGCATGTCGACCACGAACCCGGTCAAGCCCTTGTGCTTGGGCAGGTCAGGATCGGTGCGGGCGATGATCTCGCCGATGTCGCTGTACTGGGCGCCGGACGTCCACACCTTCTGCCCGGTGATCAGCCACTCGTCGCCATCGCGCTCGGCGCGCGTCTGCAGGCTGGCGAGATCGCTGCCGGCGCCGGGCTCGGAGAACAGCTGGCAGCCGACGATGTCACCGCGGTACATCGCCTTGAGGTAGGCGTCCTTGGCGGCGTCGGTGCCGTGGGCGAGGATCGTCGGGGCGACCATCCCGAGGCCGATCGTGAAGAAGCTCTGGTTGGGCACGGCGAACTTCGACTCCAGAGCGTCGTAGGCCCGCTGGTAGGCGGCCGGGAGCTCACGGCCGCCGTACGCGGCCGGTCCGGTGATCCAGCCGAAGCCGTTGTCGAAGCGCTTGGCCCGCCAGGCCTGGGCCTGGCCCAGCGACGCCGTCTCGGCCTCGCGGTCGCGCTCCTCGAACATCGCCACCTTGTCGGTGCCCTCGCCCCAGACGAAGCGCTTCTCTTCGGCCTTCTCGTCGGCGTTGGCCTTGAGGAAGTTGGTGACTTCGGCCTGGAACTCTTCGATGCTGATCACCCGACCGACCGTAGATCAGCCAGCCAGATCACCCCGCTACCGAGCACACGAGAGCCACGCGAACCGACGACGCAAGAAGTCCGTCGCCAGACGAAGGAAGTCAGCGACCGCTTCGGCCCGTGCCGCAGCGAGCATGAAGTGTCAGGTCGAGCGTCGGCCGGAGGCCGGCGGCGCCAGCCGCAGCGAGACAGCCGAGCGAGCGGAGCGAGCGAGGCAATCAGACAAGGCCGGCGGCGCCAGCCGCAGCGAGACAGCCGAGCGAGCGCAGCGAGCGAGGCCAGCACAATCACAGACGTCGTGCCCACTGACGTGGACACGACGTCCCTGACACGCTGCGGTGACGGCGGAGGGTCGCGACCTTCCCCCATCTCGTGTCTCATGCGAAGGGCGGGCGGACAACTTCACACAAGGCACGAGCGGATCGGCTGGTCACTTGCCACCGCCGCCACACGGATCAGTTCATCGGATCGCCGTCCCACGGCCGTCCCTGATCGTGAGACGACGCCAGGAGCTGGACCTGGAGACGCTGCACACCGGCCTGCTCGATGACCGGGCTGCCCAGGTCGACGACCACGACGTCGAGGCCGACGGCGGTCAACCAGGCCCGCAGCATGTCCAGCTCACCGCTCGGACCGCTGGTTCCCTGGTGGCCGAACAGCGCCCGGTGGTACGCCGCGGCGAACGTCGACCCGGCGCCCCACAGGGCCACGGCGTCCCGGACCACGACCACCGTCGGGATGCCGTGACCGAGGCGGCCGTCGAAGACCGTCGTGCCGTCCCCGTGGTCGACGCCGACGTCGTTCGAGCTCGGGGAGGACCCGGCCGCGCTCCCGGGCGGCGTTGGCCTCCCAGCCCAGGCGGTCGCTGAGACCGGCCAGCACGGCGGCCTCCCGGCTGCGGCCGGACGCCAGGCCGATGGCTCGCGGATGCTGGGGGTGCGCACCGGCCTCGGCATCCGCCCACACCGCGGCCGCCGGGATCCACCACGCCCGCCCGCCCAGGTCGAGGGCGCTGACCAGGCGCGGAGTGTCGAGCATCAGGCGCTCGACGAGCGATCCGAAGGCGACCACCGGCCGCCGTCGGAGGGCGGCGACGGGCCCGTCTCCCGTGACGATCGTCGGCAACCGAGTGGGCGCCAGGGCACGCTCCCATGGCTGTGACTCGGCGACGTTCCCGACCGTCGAGGATCCTGAGATCAGCGTCATGGTGAGACGATGCGCGGGGGCGGTAACAGCGCCGTGAGATGACGTCCGACGACGAGCGTGGGACGCGCGTTGGACGGCACGTTTCCATCATGTGACGGCATGAAGACACGCGCACTTCGCATCATCTCGGTGACGGCCCGGGTCATCCCCTTGGCCGCGCTGGCGTGCTTCGCCCAGACGGCATCGGTCGCCTTGGCGGACGGGCCCCGAATCCTCTGACGCGACACGCCGGCGGGCGCCGCCCTCACACCCCCGTCGCCGCCCGGCGGAGCAATTCGTCGCGGCGGCGCTTCGTCGCGCCCGGGGAGCCGTCGCCGATGTCCCTGGCAACCTCGGCGGCGTCGTCGAGGACGGCGATGGCCGCAGCAACACGGTTCTGCAGCGTGAGCAGTTCGGCGAGGCGGACGTACCGCGAGTCGGTGTAGCGGTCGAGGCGGAGGGCGCGCTCGGCGAGTGCTTGCGCGGCCGGCAGGTCGCCGCCGTCCTCGGCCTGCACCGACAGCAGGTCGAGCAGGCTGATCAGCTGCTGCTCGGCGCCGCGGCGGGCTTGGACCGCCCAGTCGTCGTACTCGAAGTCGATGAAGATCGGTGCGTCACCGAGCGCGACCGCATCGGCCGCCAGCTGTCCGGCGAGCTCGGGATCGGCACGAGCGGCGGCGAGGGCATCGGTGGCCTGACGCTGGAACTGATGGAGGTCGCAGGTCAGGCCTGGTGTCAGGCGCAATCCGGAACCTGTGCGGTTGACGACGTCGCCGACGGCCCGCCGGAGTCGCAGCAGGACGTTGCGCAGCCTGCTTCGACTGGTTTCCAGATCCTCGCCGGGCCACAGCGCCTCGCTGAGCTGATCGATGGTGACCGATCCTCCGTGAGCCACGAGCACGCCGATCAAGCGTTGTGGGTTGCCCGGTGGCACGAGGATCATCGACGAGCCGTCGTGGATCGAGATCGGCCCGCCCATCACGACGAGCCGACGCCCGGCGCTGCGAGCGGACGCCGACACCACGGTGGCGGCGGCGACGGGCTGCGGCTCGGCGGCCTGCTGCAGGGTGGCCTGGAGCTCCGTGTGGGTCCGGCCCTCCCCGAGGGCGGCGAAGTCGCTGAACCCCAGTGTGAGGAGCTCGCGGTTGGCCTCGTCGGCGAGCCGCTGGGCCCGGGCGATGTCGCCGCCGTGGGCGGCGGCGAGGGCGGCGACGAGTTTGACCCGCCACCATGCCGCCGGGAGGGTGTTGGCGAGTCCCTCGTCGAGGTCGCCGAGCACGCCCTGGCGGGCTCGGAGGACGAACGATGTGGAGAGCACCTGGCCGGGAAACACCGGATTGCGCTCAGCGGCGCGTTCGAGGTACTGGGAGGCGAGGTCGAGCTCGCCGAGCGCCCCGAGGATCGTCGCCACGTCACACAGGAACGGCACCCCGAGCACGTCGTCGGCCTCCCCGAGGGCGGTGTTCTCGGCACTGGCGATCCAGCGCAGTGTGTCGTCGACGTTGGCCCGACGGGATGCGGCGAGGGCCCGACCCCACGCCGAAGCGGCGATCAGCCGGGGGTTGTCGTGGACGTAGCCGAGGTCGGCGACGCGAGCGAAGCGCGACTCGGCGCTGTCGAGGCGGTTGGCGTTGAGCAGGACGAACCCCTCGACCAGGACGGTCCACGAGCGTTCGGCGTCGGAGAGGTCGGGCGCGCTGAGCAGCTGGCTGACCTGGGCGAGCGCTTCGTCGAAGCGGCCGAGCGGCGCCAGCACTCCCATCGCCAGGTCGCGCCGGCAGCCCCTGGCGCGGGCGAACTCCCCGCACGACTCCCACGCCGCGGCCGCCACCCGGTAGCTCTCGGCGGCGCGCTGGAGATCCTCGCGGGCGTCGGACGTGGCGGCGCACTCGGCGAGCACCTCGTGGGCGCGGGCGTAGGTCCTGCTCTCACCGTCTCCCAGCTCGGCGAGCGTCTGCTCGGCGATTCGGGCCGCCTCGTCCCGCCGGCCGTGGGCGAGGCCCGCCCTGGCCGACTCGATGGCGACGCGCCGGCGCAGCGCCGGCTCGGCATCGACGGCCATCGTCATGGCCTGGTCGATGTCCGAGCCCGCCTCGTCGACCCGTCCCAGTGCTTCGGTGGCCGAAGCCCGCAGGAGCAGCAGCGCCGGCTGGCGGTCGGTGATCGGTCCGAGCCGGGCGAGGAGGCTGAGCATCTGGCGTGGCTCGACCGTGTCGGTGATCGACTCGCTGAGGCCCATCATCATGTGCGTCGCTCGGTCTTGCTGGCCGGCGTCGAGCAGCAGCCCGACGGCCTCCAGCGATCGCCCGCGCTCGAGCAGCTCCTGGGCGAGCTCCGCTGCTGTCTCCGGATCCACGGGCGCCGCTCGGAACGCCGATGCCGTGGCCAGGTCGAGGGCGCCGGTGACCTGACGCCGCAGCGGGACGCCGGCGGCGATCGCCCGATCGACGAACCCGGCGCCGCCGAGCTTGTCGAGGAGGTGGCGGTCGATGCCGGGTGCTCTGGCGAGGAGGGTCACGACGGCCTGCTCGCGGGCGCTGAGCTGTTGGACGGCCGCCGCGCTGGAGACTCGCACCATGCGCGAGACGACCGCGATCGGGTCGGCGGACGGGTCTCGTTGGGTCTGGTCCAGCGATGTGGCGATGACGCGGACGCTGCCGTCGGCGGCATCCACGATCCGGCGAGCCAGCGTCATCGAGTGGGCGGGCAGCTGGTCGGCCACCTCCTCGGGCTCGATGGCCAGCGCTGTGGCGTCGATGATGAGTCCGTCGACGAGGTGAGCCGCCTCGTGCACCGTGTCGGCGAGGATGCGGCCGGCGATCATCAACCTCCACTCCCCAGGGGCGTCCTCGATGCGCTCGACGAGCAGTTCGACGTCGGCCGGTGACAGCTGGTGACCGTCGTCGATGATGACAGACGGCGGCGGCTCGGCCGATGTCGCCAGGGGGCCGAGCTCGCCGCGCAGGCGCAGGACGTCCTGTCCCGCGGCGCGCCGCACGAGCCACGACTTGCCGTACCCGGGCGGCGCCTCGAGGAGGACGACCGAGGGGAGGTCCGGGTCCGTGAGTCGGCGGAGCAGTGGGGAGCGGGGCAGACGCATGGCGTTTCACCTCGAGCCTACTGATGCCCGCCACGCAGGGGTTCGGGCCGCGTCGTCCGACGTCCTTCTCCCGTTGTCCGGTTGGCGTTGTACGTTCTCGGTCCTGTGGGTCAGATGGTCGCCGTGACGGAGAAGCGGAGCTCGTCGCCGGGGGTCGTGCGCTTCGAGCTCAACCGGGCGCTGACCGGCATGGGCCACGAGCATTTCCAGTCGGCGGCCGATGCCTTCGGCCCGCGGCCGGCGGCCGAGCTGGCCAGGCGGCTGTTCGCCACCGGGCAGACCGCCGGCGTGCACGTCTACTCGAACATCGTCACCGTCGACCTGGCCAAGGGCGCCACGTCGAACGGGCTGGCCGACATCGTGCGCCACCTCTACCAGTACTGGCAGCCGGGCATGGCTCCGCCGACGTTCGAGGACCTCCAGCCGGAGGAGGAAGAGTCGGCCGGCGGTGACGCCGCGGCGGCCGGTGGTGATGCGGGCGGTGACGCCGCGCTCGCCGAGGCCGCCAAGCGGGTGCCGATGCACCTCCTCGAACGGGGTCGCGCGGCGCGCGAGCGGTGGAAGGCCAAGGAGGGCTGAGCCGCCACCTCCTACGAACATCCGTTTGATGTCACGAACATTCGTTCGTAGAATCCCGGCATGGACCTGGCTGCCGCCGTCGCTCCCACGACACTCGCCCGCCAGCGCACCCTGCCCGTTGCCGACCCGCTGATCCCGCTCCTGCCCGACGGCGCCCTGCCCCGGGGTCGCGCCGTGGCGTGCGGCGGCATCGCCGCCACCTCCCTCGCCGTGGCCCTGGCCGCCGAAGCCACTGTCGCCGGCGCCTGGCTGGCAGTGGTCGACGTGCCGTGGCTCGGCGTCGAGGCGGTGGCCGAGCTGGGCGTGCCGCTCGAGCGGCTGGTGCGTGTCGATCCCGGCCGTTCAACCGACGGCGGGTCGTGGGCCGACCTCGTCGCCGCGGTCCTCGACGGCTTCGAGGTCGTCATCACCCGCGTGCCGAAGCGGGTCAACGCGGCCCTCCTGCGCCGGGTGCAGGCCAGGGTGCAGGCGCGCGAAGCGGTGCTGATCGTCGTCGGCGACCATGGGCACCTCGCCGCCGACATCACGATGGAGGCATCGAGCCCGGTGTGGGTGGGCGTCGAGCACGGGTGGGGCCGCCTGCGCGGTCGGCGGGTCACCGTCGCCGCGACGGGGCGTCGGGTGCCCCGGCCGCGCCGGGCCGAGCTCTGGTTGCCCGGGCCCGATGGCGCGGTCGCCCCGGCCGCCGAACCGGTGGCCGTGCTGCATCCCGTGGACGTGCCGATCGGCATGGCGGCGGGGTGATCCGTGCCCTCCCGGATGGTCACGGTGTGGTGCCCGGACTGGCCGGTCGCCGCCGCCGGGATCCCGGCCGAGGTGCCGGCGGTCGTCCTCCACGCCAACAGAGTCGTCGCCCGGTCACCGGCCGCGGCCCGGGAAGGGGTGGCGATCGGGCACCGCCGCCGCGTCGCCCAGCAACGCTGCCCCGAGGTCGTGCTGCTCGACCACGACCCCGCCCGTGACGCCAGGGTGTTCGAGCCGGTCGTGCGGGCCGTCGGGGCGTTCGCCCCGCGCCTGGAGGTGGTCGAGCCAGGGTGGTTGTGCCTGGGCGCCCGTGGCCCGTCGCGCTACTTCGGTGGCGATGGAGCGCTCGCCGAGCAGCTCGTCGCTGCGGTCGGCGACGGCGGGGCGGCCGGGACGGCGGTCGGCGTGGGGATCGCCGATGGCCGCTTCGCCTCCGCCGTGGCCGCGTGGCGGGGCGTCCGGGCGCCCCGGGTCGTCGCCACCGGCGGGTCGCCGGCGTTCCTCGACCCGCTCCCGATCGCCTGGCTCCACCACGTCGGCGGGGTCGACGCCGAGCTGGTCGGGCTGTTCGCCCGGATGGGCCTCGCCCGCCTCGGCGAGCTCGCCCGGCTGCCGGAGGGCGACGTGGTGGCCCGCTTCGGGCCACCGGGCCGGGACGCCCACCGGCTCGCCCGCGGCGACGACGATCGTCCAGCCGGCGGTGCGGAACCGCCACTCGAGCGGTGCGCCCAGCAGACGTTCGACGACCCCGTCGTCATGCTCGACCCGCTGGTGTTCGTCGGCAAGCACCTGGCCGACGAGCTCGTCGCCGGGTTGTCTGCCGAGGGTCAGGTGTGCACCCGGCTCCTCGTCATGGCCGAGACCGACCACGGTGAGCGCAGCGAGCGGGCGTGGTACCGGGCGGCCGGGATGTCGGCGCCGGCGATGGTCGAACGGGTGCGCTGGCAGCTCGACGCCTGGATGGCCTCGGGGGAGCTGTCCGCCGGGGTGGTCCTGCTGCGCTTGGTCCCCTCCGAGGTGCGCGGCGACGACGGCGATCAGCTGCGCCTGTGGGGCGGGCCTTCGGCGGCCGACGAGCGGGCCACCCGGGCCGTCGCCCGCCTGACCGGCATGGTCGGCGAGCAGGCGGTGCTGGTGCCGGCGTGGCGCGGCGGGCGGCTCCCCGGTGATCGCTACGACTGGGTGCCGGCGTCGACCACCGATCTGACCGACACCGACGACACCGTCGAGCGGTTGCGACCGGTGGAACGGGCTCCCTGGCCGGGCTCGCTGCCGGCCCCGTCACCGGCCGTCGTCCCCCCGGCGGCGCAACCTGCCGAGCTCACCGACGCCGGCGGGCGGGCGGTGCAGGTGAGCGGCCGGGGGGAGCTGAGCGGCATCCCGGCGATGCTGGCGATCGCCGGCGGACCGCCGCAGGCGATCACCGGGTGGGCCGGTCCATGGCCCCTCGACGAGCGCTGGTGGGAGTCCCGCCGCACCGTCGCCTGGCCCGCTTCCAGGTCGTCACCGCAGACGGCGCCGCCCACCTCGTCCTCGCCGAGCACCGCCACTGGTGGGTCGCCGCCTCCTACGGCTGACGTTTCTGACGCTCCTCGCTCCCGCCCAGCGGGACGAAGTCTCCACAGAACATTCCTGGTCAGCCCGCACGGGCGGGAGTAGAACGGACGGCGAGGAGGTGGTCGTGATGGAGCCGAGCAGGATCCTCGTCGTCGCCAACCAGACCGCGTGTGGGGACGAGTTGCTGGAGGCCGTGCGGGCCAGAACGGCGCTGGGACCGTGCCGGTTCACCCTGCTGGTGCCGGCGACGCCGCCGGCCGAGCACGCCACGTGGACCGAAGGTGATGCCAAGGCGATCGCCAGGGCCCGCATGAGCGAGGCGGTGGAGCGTTTCCTCGGCGAGGGGATCGCCGTCGAGGGGCTGATCGGTGACCCCAACCCGGTGCGAGCCATCGACGACGCGTTGATCGAGCACCCTCACGACGAGATCATCCTCTCGACGTTGCCACCGGGCATCTCCCGCTGGCTCAACCGGGATCTGCCACGTCGGGTCGAGCAGCGCTTCGCCCTGCCCGTGACGACGGTGATCAGCGCCCGTCAACCGACGGCGTGAGGTCGGTCGGCGGCGACGACTCAGCCATCAGCGACGGGAAGACCTTGGCGACCTTGGCCATGAGGTACTCGCCGTAGGTCCCGCCCCACCCACGGACGCTGCGCCCGTCCCAACGCCGGTCGGCGTCGTCGGCCGGTGCCGTTCCAGCCAGCGGGAGCACGGGGCAGGTGGCGTCCCACGAGGGGTCGATGAAGCACGGGAACGACAGCCGATCGGCGCCGCTCGTGTTGCGAACCCGGTGCGGCGTCGACCGGTACCGGCCCTCGGTCATCCGGTCGAGCATGTCGCCGAGGTTGACGACGAACACGGCGGGGTCGGACGGCACGTCGATCCACCCGTCGGGCCCGTGGACCTGCAGCCCGTCGTGGTCGTCCGTCGCCAGGATCGTCAGCAAGCCGTAGTCGGTGTGCTCGGCGACGCCCCAGCGCCGGCGCGCCGCCGGGTCGGGATCGGGCGGATAGCGGAAGATCCGGAACAGCACGGTCGGGTCGGCGGTGATGTGGCGGGCGAACCAATCGGCCGGGAGGCCGAGCCCGATGGCCATCCCCCGGAGCAGGGCCGCGCCGAGGGCGGCCATGGCGTCGATCCAGCCGAGCACCGCAGGACGTAGCTCGGGCACGGACGCCGGGAACAGGTTGGCGCCGTGCAGCGGCCGCCCGGCGGCCACGGCGGGGTGGTCCGCCGGCAGCTCGGTGCCGAAGTACAGCCCCTCCTTGTGGTCCGGCCGTCCGGACGTCAGCTCGCCGTCGAGGGGGAACCACCCTCGCCATGCCGAGCCGCCGTGGGCCATGGCGATCTCCGCCTTGACGCCCTCCGGTTCGGCGAAGAAGCGGCGGGCGAGGCGATCGAGCGCGGCGAGCTGCGCCGGCGGCAGGCCATGGCCGGTGATGCGGAAGAAGCCGACCTCCCGGCAGGCGTCGTCGATGCGTCGCGCCACCTCGGTCGGGTCGCCGTCCGGCGCCAGCAGCGGTGCGACATCGATGAGCGGCAGGTGTTCGGCCACGTGATGATCGTAGGCCATCGACTCTTGACAATGGTTGTTGCGAAATCTATGCTTCGAAATAGTTCTTGTGAAGGAGGACGCCATGATGCACCCGGATCTCACCGCCGCCCTCGCCCGCCAGCGGATGGCCGAGATGTCCCAGGACGTCGAGAGCCTGCGAGCTCGGGCGCGGCCGTCCCGCACCCCGCTGCGTGCGCACGTCGGACGCACGCTCGTGCGGTTGGGGAATCGCCTCGCCCGTCCCGCTTCTTCGCCATCGCTCCTCCGTCGCGGCCCGTCCGTGACGATGACGGGATGACCGTGACGGAGCAGCAGCCAGCCGGACGGCGCCACGTCACCGACGCCAAGGAGATCCGGGCCCTCGCCCACCCGGTGCGCGTGGCTCTGCTCGAGCTGCTCGGGCGCGACGGCCCGATGACGGCGACCCAGGCCGGCGAGGTGCTCGGCGAATCGCCGGCCAACACGTCCTTCCACCTGCGGACGCTGGCCAAGTACGGCTTCGTCGAGGAGGCGCCGGGCGGAACCGGGCGCCAGCGGCCGTGGCGTCGCGTGGCCGCTGGTCACGTCCTCGAGGTGGACGACGAGGACGCGGCCATGCCCGCGGCACTGGGCCTGTCGCGCTTCTTCGCCCAGCGGGCCTTCGACCGCCGTCAGACGTGGGAGGCCACCAACATGTCGTACCCGAAGGCGTGGCGGGAGGCCGCCTTCACGTTCGACCACCTGAGCTACCTCACGGTCGACGAGATGCGGACCGTCGGCGAGGAGATCCTGGCCATCCTCGATCGCTACGCCGACCGCGTCGCCGACCGGTCGCAGCGCCCGGAGGACGCCAAGCCGATCGCCATCGTCGCCACCGGCCACCCCATCGCCCCCACCCCGGCCGGCAACTGACGGTTCTGACGCTGCTCGCTCCCGCCCAGCGGGACGAAGTCTCCGGAAAACCTGGCAGGCCGCCGGTACTGTCGCCGGTCGATGTCCGAGGACGACGTGCTGCGCCAGGTCCTGGCCGACGTCGCGGCGAGGACGCCGGTGGACGAGCGCGAACGGCGCAGCATCGAACGGTTCCGCGCCGAGGTCCAACGCCTCGACCAGCCCTTCGACGAGCACGCCGATCCCGTCCACGTCACCGGGTCGGCGATCGTCGTCGGGCCGCGCGGCATCCTGCTGCACCGCCACAAGACGCTCGACATCTGGGTCCAGCCGGGCGGGCACATCGACCACGGCGAGACGCCGTGGGACGCGGCCGTGCGGGAGACGACGGAGGAGACGGGCATCCCGGCCCGCCTCGCCGATGACCGGCCGGAGCTGGTCCACGTCGACGTCCATCCCGGGCCGCGCGGCCACACCCACCTCGACCTGCGCTACCGCGTCCACGCCGACGACGCCGATCCGGCGCCCCCACCGGGGGAGAGCCAGGACGTCGCCTGGCTCGACTGGGACACGGCGATGACCGTCGCCGAGCCCGGCATGCGCGGCCTCCTGCGGGTCCTGGCCGAGCGCTTCGGGAAGTAGCGTCGCGCCGCGGAGGGAGGTGCCATGGACCTGGCCACGCTGCACGCACGGACGGTCGCCGAGTTCGTCACCCGCGTCGAGACCGTGCCCGAGGACGCCTGGGACCGCGCCACGCCGTGCACCGAGTGGGACGTGCGGGCGCTCGTCAACCACGTCGTCGGCGAGGACCGCTGGACGCCGCCGATGCTCGAGGGGGCGACGATCGCCGAGGTCGGTGACCGCTTCGACGGTGATCTGCTCGGCGCCGACCCGGTTGCCGCGGCCCGCGGTGCTGCGGCGGCGGCCGTGGCCAGCGTCGCCGAGCGGTTGCCGGGTGGCGGCACGGTGCACCTGTCCTATGGCGACGAGCAGATGACCGAGTACGTCCACCAGCTGTCCGCCGATCACCTCATCCACGCCTGGGACCTCGCCGTGGCGACCGGTGGCGACGTGCGCCTCGACCCGGAGCTGGTGGCGGCGATGGCCCCGTGGTTCGCCGAGCGCGAGGAGCTCTACCGCGCCGCCGGGGTGACCGGTCCGCGCGTCGACACGGACCGTGACGACGCCGCCTCGCAACTCCTCGCGGGCTTCGGGCGGGACGCCGGGTGGTCGGCCACCCGGTAGCCATCTCGAACTTGCGTTCGTCGCACGGGCGTTCGATACTCGCGCGATGGGCTTCAACAACCCATCGTGGACGTGGAGCCAGCTGGAGGCCGCGCTCTCCGGTCGCGGACGCGACGGCCGGGCGCCGGGCAGCCCATCGTGGAACGCCGGCGGCGACGGACCGGCGTGGAGCCGCCGGCGCCAACCGTTCCAACCCCCCGATGCCGGTGTCGAGCGGCGCGTCGGCTCGGTGCCCTACGCCGAGCTGCACTGCCACTCCAACTTCTCCTTCCTCGACGGCGCGTCCCATCCCGAGGAACTGGCCATCGAGGCGGAGCGGCTCGGCCTGGAGGCCCTCGCGCTCACCGACCACGACGGCTTCTACGGCGTCGTCCGCTTTGCCGAGGCCGCCAGAGCCGTCGGGATGCCGACCGTGTTCGGCACGGAGATCACGCTCACGCCCGGCCTCGGCGCCGCTCAGCGGGTGGCCCGCGAGGAGATCGACACGCTGACCCAGGTGGCCACCGGCCGGGTGCCCGACAGCCACGCTCCCGATCCCCACGGCGAGCACCTGCTGCTGCTCGCCGACGGTCCCACCGGCTATGCGCGGCTGTCTCGCACGCTGAGCCTCGGGCACCTGGCAGGGGAGAAGGGGGCGCCGCAGTTCACGCTCGGCGACGTGGCCCGCAACACGGCGGGCGACGTGTGGGTCCTCACCGGGTGCCGCAAGGGTGCCGTCCCGGCGGCGTTGGTGGCCGACGGCCCGGCAGCGGCGCGGCGTGAACTGCAGCGCCTGATCGAGGCCTTCGGGCGCGACCGGGTCCTCGTCGAGCTGTGGAACCACGGCGACCCGCTCGACTCGGCACGCAACGACGCCCTCGCCGAGCTGGCCGCCCGCCATGACGTCGGCTGCGTCGCCACGACGAACGCCCACTACGCCACGCCGGCCCAGCGCCGCCTGGCCACGGCCCTGGCTGCCGTGCGGGCCCGCCGCAGCCTGACCGAGCTCGACCCCTGGTTACCGGCAGCGGCGGGGGCCCATCTCCGTTCGGGCGCCGAGCAGCGCCGTCGCTTCGCCCGCTACCCGGGTGCCGTCGAGCTGGCCGCCGAGATCGGGCGGGCGGCGGCGTTCGACCTGTCGCTCGTCGCCCCGTCGCTGCCGCCATTCCCCTGCCCCGCCGAGAATGGTGTGCGTCTCAGCGAGATGCAGTACCTGCGCCGCCTGGTGGAGGCGGGCGGGCGGCACCGCTACGGCGAGCGCACCGGCCCCCACGACGATCCCGAGCATCGCGACCGGGCGTGGCGCACGATCGACCACGAGCTGGCGATCATCGAGCGGCTCGGTTTCGCCGGCTACTTCCTCGTCGTGTGGGACCTCGTGCGGTTCTGCGACGAGGCCGACATCCTCTGCCAGGGCCGGGGGAGCGCCGCCAACTCGGCGGTCTGCTACGCCCTCGGCGTCACCGCCGCCGACGCCGTCAAGCTGGGCCTCCTGTTCGAGCGCTTCCTGTCGCCCGAGCGCGACGGCCCACCGGACATCGACATCGACATCGAGAGCGACCGGCGGGAGGAGGTCATCCAGTACGTGTACCGCAAGCACGGCCGGCACCACACGGCACAGGTCGCCAACGTCATCACCTACCGCGCCAAGTCGGCGGTGCGGGACATGGCCAAGGCCCTCGGTCACGCTCCCGGCCAGCAGGACGCGTGGTCCAAGCGGGTCGACGGCTGGGGGACGGTCGCATCTACGAAACGTGAACAAGAAGCCGAGTCGCGTCGTTCAGAGGCGAAGACCCGGTCCGGCACGGCGGCGCCTCCAGGCGCTTCGCCGGCCGCATCGAACAACGGCATTCCTGAGCCGGTGCTGGAGTTCGCCGCCCAGGTCGAGGACGCCCCGCGGCACCTCGGCATCCACTCCGGGGGGATGGTCATCTGCGACCGCCCGGTGATCGAGGTGTGTCCGGTCGAGTGGGGGCGGATGGAGGACCGCTCGGTGCTGCAGTGGGACAAGGACGACTGTGCCGCGGCCGGGCTGGTGAAGTTCGACCTTCTCGGGCTGGGGATGCTGTCGGCGCTGCACTACGCCTTCGACCTGATCCGCGAGCACCGCGGCTACGAGGTCGAGCTGGCGACGATCCCCCAGGAGCCCGAGGTCTACGAGATGCTGTGCCGGGCCGACACCGTCGGGGTGTTCCAGATCGAGTCGCGGGCGCAGATGGCGACGCTGCCGCGGCTCCGGCCGCGCACGTTCTACGACCTCGTCGTCGAGGTGGCGCTGATCCGTCCCGGGCCGATCCAGGGTGGGTCGGTGCACCCCTACATCCGCCGGCGCAACGGCCAGGAGGAGATCACCTACCTGCACCCGCTGCTCGAGCGGTCCCTGGCCAAGACGCTCGGTGTCCCGCTGTTCCAGGAGCAGCTGATGCAGATGGCGATCGACGTCGCCGGGTTCACCCCGGCCGAGTCCGACGAGCTGCGCCAGGCGATGGGCTCGAAGCGCTCGGCAGCACGGATGGAGCGGCTGCGCGAGCGGCTGTACGCCGGGATGGCCGAACGCGGGATCACCGGCGACATCGCCGACGAGCTGTACGTGAAGATGAAGGCGTTCGCCAACTACGGCTTCCCCGAGTCGCACTCGGTGTCGTTCGCCTACCTCGTGTACGCCTCGTCGTGGATCAAGTACCACGAGCCGGCGGCGTTCTGCGCGGCCCTGCTCAACGCCCAGCCGATGGGGTTCTGGAGCCCGCACACGTTGGTGCGCGACGCCCGCCGCCACGGCGTCATCGTCCGCACCCCCGACCTCAACGCATCCCTCGCGGCGGCCACCCTGGAACCCGTTTCCCTGTCCGCCATCCCGAACTCTTCACACATGCGGTCAAAACGTGTCCGCATACGTGAAGAGTTCGGGAATCCGGCCACGCCGCAGCCGGCGGTGCGGTTGGGGATCGGGTCGGTGCGGGGGATCGGCGACGACCTGGCGCAGGAGATCGAGGCCGTGCGCCTGGCGGGTGGGCCGTACACCGGGTTGGAGGACCTCGTACGGCGGGTGCCGTCGCTGAACCTCGCCCAGCTGGAGGCGATGGCCACGGGTGGGCTGTTCGGGGAGTGCTTCGGGCTCGAGCGCCGGGAGGCGCTGTGGGCGGTGGGGGCGGTCGCCCAGTCGCGCCCCGACCGCCTGGCCGGAGTGGTCACCGGCGCCGTCGCCCCACGCCTGCCCGGCATGTCGCCGGTGGAGGAAGCCGTCGCCGACCTGTGGGCCACCGGCATGGCGCCCGACGGCCACCCCACGACGTTCCTGCGCGCCCAGCTCGCCGAGCTCGGCGTGGTCACGGCGCAGGGGTTGTGGGACGTCACGCCCGGTGCCCGGGTCACCGTCGCCGGCGTCGTCACCCACCGTCAGCGCCCGATGACGGCCCAGGGCACGACGTTCCTGAACCTCGAGGACGAGACCGGGCTGATCAACGTGGTCGTGTCCAAGGGCTGCTGGTCGCGCTTCCGGCGGGTCGCCAGGGAGGCGCCGGCGATGACGATCCGCGGCCGCCTGGAACGCAGTGAGGGGGTCATCAACCTGGTCGCCGAGCACCTCGCCCCGTTGACCCTCCCCGGCAGCACGATCCACGCCAGCAGAGACTTCCGCTGAAGCTGTCGATTCGGCGGCCTGGCGTTCGACTGAAGCGGTGTCCGCCACATCCGGTGGCGGACGTGCGAGAGGATGAGGACATGCCCAAGTACCTGATGCTGATCATCGAATCGGACGTCGGCGACTACATGAACATCACCGAGGCCGACTTCAACGCCACGATGCAAGAGCACATGGCGTTCGCCAGGGAGGTCGAGGAGCTCGGTGGCAAGAACCTCGGCGGCGAGGCGCTGCAGCCGGTGCCGACTGCCACCTTCCTCCGTGGCACGCGCACCGACACCGTGACCGTCGTCGACAACCCGGCGCCGGACCTCAAGGAGGTCCTCGGCGGCTACTACCTGATCGAGGCCGCCGACGACGCCCAAGCCCGCAAGATCGCCGAGCGCTGCCCGGCGCCGAACGGCTACATCGAGATGCGTCCGATCTGGGAGATCCCCGACTCGTATGCCTGAGCCGGGCGCGGGCGCCGCCGCCGCCCAGGCGGCCGCCGATGCTCAACGGCAGTACTGGGGCCGCGTGCTCAGCGCCACGTTGCGCATGGCGCGGGACCTCGACATCGCCGAGGAGGCCACGGCCGACGCCTTCGTGCTGGCGCTGCAGACGTGGCCCGAGCGCGGCGTCCCGGCGTCCGTCGAGGCGTGGCTGCTGACCGCAGCCAGGCGCCGGGCGATCGACCGCATCCGGCGGCTCGGGCGGTTCCGTCAGCGGCTGGCGATGATCGCCGCCACCGGTGACCTGACCGCCGGAGCCGCCGACGAGGCGATCGACGGGCCGCCGGTGCTCGACGACGAGCTGCGCCTCGTCGTCCTCTGCTGCCACCCGGCGTTGGACATCGAGACCCAGGTCGCCTTGACGATGCGTCTCGGCTGCGGCGTGCCGACGGCGTCGATCGCCGCCGCCTTCCTGGTGACCGAGCCGACGATGGCGGCTCGCCTGACCCGCGCCAAGAAGCGCATCGCCGGCTCCGGGACGGGCATCGAGCTGCCCGACGACCTGGCGGTGGAGGAGCGCATGCCGGCGGTCCGCCGGACCATCCACCTCGCCTACGCCATGGGCCACACCGCCGGGTCGGGCCGCGAGCTGCGCAACGACGACGTCACGGCGCACGCCCTGCGGCTGGCCCGCCAGCTGCACGGCCTGCGTCCCGACGACACCGAGGCCGGCGGCCTGCTGGCGCTGATCCTGCTCACCGAGGCCAGGGCCGGCACGCGCCTCGACGCCGACGGCACGCAGGTGCTGCTGGCCGACGCCGATCGCCACCGCTGGGACGGTGCCCAGCGAGCCGAGGGCTTGGCGTTGGTGGTTGACCTCCGAGCTGTCCTTCGGGATCGGCCCGATCGGGCCGATCTCCAAGGACACAACGCCGGGCGTGCTGGTCCTCCATGCGGCCATCGCCGCCGAGCACGCCCGCGCCGCGACGTTCGCCGACACCGACTGGGCGGCCATCGTCCGGCTGTACGACGCGCTGCTGACGCTCGAGCCGAGCCCGACGATCGCCCTCGGCCGTTGCGTCGCCCTGTCCTACCTCATCGACCCGGCGACCGGGCTGGCCGACGTCGAGGACGTCATCGCCGTCGGTGGTCTCGACCGCTACCCCTATGCCCACGCGGCCCGAGCCCAGATGCTCGAGCGTCTCGGTCGGGCCGCCGACGCCACGGAGGCGTGGGCGGACGCCACGTCGTGCGCCCGCACCGAGGCCGAGCGAACGTTCTTCGCTGCCCGGGCCTGATCAGATCGCGCTGGCCAGCGTGGCGAGGTCGTCGGGCCGTCGCGGCGGTGGCCATGCGGCCGTGCCGAGCGGGCCGAGCGGGGCGACCGACGGGATCAGCAGGTCCATCGGCTGCGGTGGCGGCAGTGGCGCGGCGTCCACGGCGAACGTGAACAGCTGGATGTCGGGATCGCGCAGGAACAGCACCGGGGTGGCCCACTCCACCTCGTCGATCTCGACGAAGATCGCTTTGCGGGCCTCGGCGACGGCGGCGTCGATGGGGTCCTGGCGCCCGATCAGGTTGGTGTACAGCTCCTCGGCGAAGACGATCGCCGCGTCGTCGGAGATCTCGAACTGCATCGCCACGACGGCCGGTACGCCGGACTGGATCAGCGTCGTCGCCACGCCGGCGAACGGGTCGGCCATCGTCGTGCGCGCGCCCTGGCACGAGTTGAGCACCACGAGCTGGAGCTGGACCTGGTCGTCGACGAGGTTGGCGAGCATCGTCGAGTCGAGGCGGGTGGCCCGTCCGGTCGGATCCTCGAGGAACAGCACGCCCTCGCCCGACCCGTCGGCCCGGGCCTGGAACTGGCTGTGACCGACGAAGTGGATGGCGTGGTAGCGCTCGTCGCGCAGGGCCTGGCGCAACCGCCGCGGCGTGGCCGGCTGCAACCAGTCGAGCTCGACGCGGCCGAGCGTGTGCATCGCCCCGATGGCCTGCTCGACGCGCCGCCGCTCAGCCGCCACGTCGAGCGGAGCGAGGTCCTGCGGGCTGGCGACCACACCGAGGATGCGCACGGCGTCCTCGATCACCGGCGGGTCGACGATCGGTCCGACCTCGACGTGACGGACCAACGGCAGGTGCGGCTGCACGGCGAGGAACGTCGGCCGGCGGTACAGGAACTCCCAGGGGACGTCGAGCAGCTCCGGCGTCTCGGCGAGGGAGAGGGTGAGTCGGAGGCCCCGGCCCTCACGTCGGTCGACGGCGTCGACGGCAGCGGCGTAGGCGAAGCCGATCTCACCGGTGAACAGCGCCGCCGCCAGCGCGCTGCCGAGCTCGGCGGCGTCGATCTCCCGCGGGGCTCCGCCGCCGACGTCCCGGGTCGGGCCGCCACGTGCCCGGCAGCCCCTGGCGACCGACAGGACCGCCGCCTCGAGGGCGTCCGCCGGCAGCGGCGGGGTGAACCGGCCGTCCCAGTGCCGTCCGGCGTGGTCGGCCCGCAACGGGTAGCCATCACCGTCCCGGCACGAGAACGTCAGCCGGAAGTCGTCGTAGTGGTAACGCGACACGGGGTTCTCCCTCACGCTCCTCCGACCGGGGGAGCGCACGATCAAGAGCCGGCCGGCCGCACCGAGATACGTCGCTCGGCTCGGCTCCTCAGGCTCAGGCCGTCGCCGCGTAGCGGGTCACGAGCTCGCGGCCGATGCGGGCCAGCTCGGCGCAGACCTCGTCGGGGCTGACGACCTCGAGCAGGGCGCCCCAGCCGGCCAGCTGCTCGGCGATCCGCTCGAGCTTGGGCGCGCCGATCTCGACGTCGAGGCGGCCGTCGCCGGCCTCCCCGAGCACCGTGAAGCTGGAGGCGAACTGCGCCCGCAACCCGGGAGCGAGCCGCCGATCGACACGCACGACGGCCTTGGCCACGGTGCGCCGCTCCTCGATCGTCTCGACCACCGAGCGCCACGTCTCGGCGAGGTCGAAGTCCGGTGGGCGCACGACGGGATCGTCGGTCACGACGACGGAGCGGACGCGGTTGAGCCGGAACGTGCGCAGGCCCTTGGCGGTGTCGGCGATGAGGTACCAGACCATGTTCTTCTCGACGAGCCCCAGCGGGTGGATCACGCGCTCGGTCTCCGAGCGCGTCCGGTCGGCGTACCCCAGGCGGACCTGGCGCCCCTCGACGACGGCCCGCTGCAGGTCGTCGAGATGGGGCGGCCGGGGTGCCGTCGAACCGCCCCAGCCGGCGGGGTCGAGCACGACGGCCGAGGCGGCGGCCTCGGCGTCGGCGCGGAACGTCTCGGGCAGCGCCTGGACGAGCTTGCGCAGCGCCGCCTTGGCCTCTGGCGTGGCGGTCGACGACGGCCCGGCGACCATGAACAGGGTGCGGGCCTCGGCCGCGGTCAGCCCGCTGAGGTCCGTGCGGGCGCCGCCGATCAGCGACCAGCCGCCGCCCTTGCCGGCCTGCGAGTAGACGGGGATGCCGGCCATCGCCAGCGCCAGGAGGTCGCGGCGGGCGGTCTTGACGGACACCTCCAACTCGTCGGCGACCTCCGCGGCGGTGACGCGGCCCCTGGCCTGGAGCACGAGGAGGGTGGCGACGAGGCGATCGGCACGCATACCGCCATCGTTGCACCCGAAGTGGTCAGAGGATGTCTACTTCTCGCGCGGATGCTGGTCGTATGAGCACCTCCACCCCAGCTGCGATCGTGGCGACCGGGCTGCGCAAGCACTTCGGCACCGTCCACGCCCTCGACGGGCTCGACCTCGTCGCCCCGAGTGGGGCCGTGACCGCGGTCCTCGGCCCGAACGGCGCCGGCAAGACGACGTTCGTCCGCTCGGTGGCCACGCTGCTGCGACCGGACGCCGGGTCGCTCGACGTCGCCGGCATCGACGCCGTGGCCCGACCCCAGGACGTCCGCCGGGTCATCGGTCTGGCCGGGCAGTCGGCGGCCGTCGAACCGGCCCTGACGGGCCGGGAGAACCTCGTCATGATCGCCCGCCTGTTCGGCCACGGCCGCAAGGCCGCCGCCGCAGCGGCCGACACGGTGCTCGCCCAGATCGGGCTCACCGACGCCGCCGATCGCCTCGTGCGCCAGTACTCCGGTGGCATGCGCCGGCGCCTGGACCTCGGCGCCAGCCTCGTCGGCACGCCGCGCCTGCTGCTGCTCGACGAGCCGACCACGGGGCTCGACCCACGCAGCCGGATCGAGCTGTGGGACGCCATCCGGGCCCTCGTCCATGCCGGAACGGACGTCCTGCTGACGACGCAGTACCTCGAGGAGGCGGACCAGCTGGCCGACCACGTCGTGATCATCGACCACGGGCGGGCCATCGCCACGGGCACGCCCGATGCGCTGAAGGCCCGCGCCGGTCAGGACATGGTCGAGATCCGGGTCCGCCACGCCGCCGATCTGGAGCGGGCGCGCCAACTGCTCGCCCCGCTCGGCAGCGAGGCGCCGCGCGTCGACGAGCCGGCGCGGCGGGTCGCCGTACCCGTCGTCGACGGCACGGCGCGCCTGGCCGACGCGGTGCGGGCGCTCGCCGACGCCGACGTGGCCATCGACGACATCGGGTTGCGCCGCCCGACGCTCGACGAGGTCTTCCTCGCCCTGACCGGTCGCCCGGCGACCGAGACCGACATACGACACCGACACCGCCGATCACGCCGCTGCCGCGGCCGCCTGACTGGAGCCCGTGATGACCCTGACCCTCGACACGACCGCCGTGACAACGGCTGACTTCACGACGTCCGTGCTCGCGCCCCCGACGGGCCGGGCCGGGATGATCGACACGGCGACGACCTACGCCGGGCGGACGCTGCGGCAGTTCGTGCGCACGCCGCAACTGATCGTCGTCGGCGCCCTGGTGTCGACGATGTTCCTGCTCATCTTCCGCTACGTGTTCGGGGGAGCGATCGACACGGGCGACGTCGCCTACGTCGACTTCCTGATCCCCGGCCTCGCTGCGGCGGGGGCGATGTTCTCCGGTACGGGTGGCGCCGTCGGCGTCGCCGAGGACGTCGACAGCGGGTTGTACGACCGCTTGCGGTCGCTGCCGATCCCCCGCTCGGCGGTGCTGATCGGCCGGTCGATGGCCGACACGGCGCTCGTCGGGTGGGGGCTGTTCGTCACCGTCACCGTCGGTGTGGCGACCGGGTTCCGGTTCCATGGTTCGGCGCTCGACGCCGTCGCCGCGGTCGTCCTCTGCCTCGTCTTCGGGGCGGCGTTCTCGTGGCCGTTCATCTTCATGGGCCTGGTGGCTGGCAACGCCCAGGCGGCCAACGGGATGTCGATGCTGGCCTTCCCGTTCGTGTTCGTCTCCAGCGCCTACGTGCCCGTCGAGTCGATGCCCGGCTGGCTGCAACCGATCGCCGAGCACCAGCCGATCACCCCGATGGTCGGTGCGGTGCGGGCCCTCACGCTCGGCGACCAGGCCGAGGCCGTCCTCGGCCACAGCGCCGGGTGGTTCGCCGTGCGGGCGCTCGCCTGGTCGGTCCTGATCGTGGCCATCTTCCTCCCGCTCGCCACCCGCCGCTTCGCCCGCCGCTGACCGATCCGAGTGTTTGCTGCCGACCGAGTGTCTGCTGCGGGGAGGCCCCGCAGCAGACACTCGGATCGGCGCGCGTCAGGGCAGGAGGGGCATGACGTGCTCGGCGACGTCGCGCAGCACCTCGTCACGCACGGCGAGTGGCGGCAGGAGCATCACCTGGCTGAGCCCGGCGGCGCCGAGCTCGGTCAGGCGCTCGGCGAGGTCCGGCGCCGTGCCGACCATGCACGTCGTGTCGATCAGCTCCGGCGTGACGAACTCCCACTCCTCGTCGATCACCCAGCAGTTGTGCCCGGCGTGGATCCGCTGGTGCAGCCGCTCGGGGTCGGTGGCGTCGAGCATCGCCACGTAGCGGTCCCAGCCGGCGATGCGCGGGTGGCGCTCCGGACGGCCGGCCTCCTTCCACTGCTCGTACTGGTAGTGCAGGGCGGCGATGGCGAACGCCCCACACGCCAGGCGCACGCGCTCGGTGGCCAGGTCCTCGCCGGGGCGCAGGACGACCATCGTCGTCAGCGTGGACGTGAGGAAGCGATCCCGGTCGATGGTCGTACCGGCCGCGGCGGCGACGGCATCGACGCGGGACCACATCCGCTCCAGGCCGTCGGTCGTCGGCGGGATCGACATCACCAGCCCGTCAGCGTGACGCACGGCGAGAGCCATCGCCCGCGGCCCGAACCCCGACACGTACAGGGGGATGCGCGGGGTGAAGGCGACGAAACCGTCGTCCGGCATCACGTGGCGCACGGGGCGGATGCCGCCGCGGAACGCCACGTCCGCCTCGCTGCCGTCGAGCAGCAGGCGCAGCTCCTCGATGTAGCGCTCGAACTCGGCGATCGGCATCGGCCGAGCGCCCATCACGCGGATCGCCGTGTTACCGGAGCCGACGGCGCAGAACACTCGTCCCGGCGCCAGGCGGTTGATCGTGGCGTGGGCGGCCGCGGTCACCGCGCTGGAGCGGGTCCCGGCGACAGCGACGCCTGTGCCGATCCGGATGCGCTCGGTGCGGCTGGCCGCCAGCGCCATCGTCGCGTAGCAGTCCGACCACAACATCTGGCTGTCGGCGAACCACAGGTGGCTGTAGCCGAGCTGCTCGGCCAGCACGGCGTGGTCGATGTCGTCGACCTTGCTGGCGACGCACACCCCGAGATCCATGGCCCGTCACCGTACGCAGACCACGTGGCCGGCGCGGACCGTGGTGGTGACGATCGCCGCCGCGGGATCGGCGAGGGTTTCCGCGAGTGGGGCGGCGAGGACGCACAGGTCGGCGGGGACGCCGGCCGCGACGCGGCGCGGCCGGCCGGCCGGGTCGTCGACGGGCGTGAGGAACAGGTCGAGGGCGCGGGCGGCGGGGATGCGCTCGTCGGGCCCGAGCACAGCACCCGATGGCGTCGTGCGGTCGCGGGCGGCGGCGACGGCGCGCCACGGGTTGGCGTCACCGAAGGGGGCGTCGGTCCCGGCGGCGACGCCGACCCCGCCGGCGATCAGCGAGCCACACCGCCACAGGTCCGGCACATCATCGGCGTCGACGTCGGCGCGGTACTGGTCGCCGCGCTCGGCGACGAAGGAGGGTTGCGTGACGACGGCGAGGCCGCGCTGGCGAAGCGTCGGGATCACCTCGGCGGGGATCACCGCGCCGTGCTCGATGCGGTCACCGGGCACGGTGCCGACCTCCTCCCACGCGGCGAGGGCGACGATCAACTCGGCGCGGGTCACGCAGTGCACGGCGATCGTCCGCCCGAGACGGCGGGCCGTGCGGAACCGTGCCGCCAGCACGTCGATCGGCGGCAGGCGGGCGTCGTCGAGGACGAACTTCACCGGCCCGCGGGTGAGATCGGCGCCGGCGGTCGGCGGCAACGCCGGACCGCCACTCACGGCGACGGTGACCGGCAACCGCGCCGCGGCGAGGAGGTCGACCTCGTCCGCATCCTCCGTCGGCGTCATGTCGCACACCGCCGTCACGCCGTACCCGGCGAGCTCCTGCCCGACGGCCGCCAAGTCCGGTGGCGCCGCGCCGATGCGCCGCCGCAGGACGTCGTCGAGGCGGTACACGCGACCGGTGGGCTGCCCGTCGTGGCGCTCGACGCCCGGCTCGTCGAGATCAGTCGAGCCCGGTGGCCGCCAAGGCGAGGCTGTTGAGCACCCACATCGCCCCGCTGCGATGTTGCACGCGCACCGGCCGGCCTGGCACGAGCGCGTCGAGGCGATCCCGATCGAGCGGGCCGGCGACGGACTCGTGGTACCCGATCCCGCGCAGCCAGCCCGTCCCTGCGGCAGCGGCGGCGCGCAGGGCGGTGTCGAAGGCGGCGCGATCGCCGACGTCCGGTGGGCCGAGGCGGATCGACTGCCGCGCCGCGGCGAGCGCCAGCAGGTGGATGTGATGGTCGTGCAGCCCCGGCAGCACGGCCCCGCCGGCGGCGTCGACGACGACGTCGACGCGGCGCGGCGTGGCTCCGATCTGGGTGATCACACCGCCGGCACACGACACGTCGACGACGTCGCCCATCGAGCTCGGCGCGCCGGATGAGCAGCGTCGGCGGATCGTCCGGCACTCAGGCGAGCACGGGCACGTCGGCCATCGCCGCGGCGATCTCGGCGTCCGGCAGCTCGTAGTCGACCATCTCCCCGGACAGGAACTGTTGATAGGCGCCCAGGTCGAGATGGCCGTGGCCGCAGAGGGCGGTGAGGATGACCTTCGACTCACCGGCCTCCTTGCACGCCATCGCCTCGCGGATCGTGGCGGCCAGCGCGTGCGTGGGCTCGGGCGCCGGGACGATGCCCTCGGTCCGGGCGAACTGCAGAGCGGCGGCGAAGCACTCCCGTTGGGGGATGGCGATGGCCTCGACCAGCCCGAGCTCGTAGAGGTGCGACACCAGCGGCGCCATGCCGTGGTAGCGCAGGCCGCCGGCGTGGATCGGTTCGGGGATGAACCCGTGGCCGAGCGTGTGCATCTTCAGCAGTGGCGTCATCCCGGCGGTGTCGCCGAAGTCGTAGCGGTACTCGCCCTTGGTCAGGCTGGGGCAGGCAGCCGGCTCGACGCAGCGGATCGTCGGATCCATCCGCCCGGCGAGCTTCTCGCGCAGGAACGGGAAGGCGAGGCCACCGAAGTTCGAACCGCCACCCGTGCACCCGACGAGCAGATCGGGTGTCTCCCCGGCGCGGTCCAGTCTGCAGCAGTGCCTCCTCGCCGATGATCGTCTGGTGCATCAGGACGTGGTTGAGCACGCTGCCCAGCGAGTAGCGGGTGCCGGGGTCGGCCGCGGCCACCGCCACCGCCTCGGAGATGGCGATGCCCAGGCTGCCGTTGTGCCCGGGGTCGGCGGCGAGCAGGCTGCGGCCGTACTCGGTGACCTCCGACGGGCTGGAGTGCAACGTGGCCCCGTAGATCTCCATCATCGTGCGGCGGTACGGCTTCGAGCGGAACGATGCGGCGACCTGCCAGATCTCGCAGTCGATGCCGTACTGCGCGGCGGCGAACGCCAGCGCCGTGCCCCACTGCCCGGCGCCGGTCTCCGTGGTGAGCTTGCGGATCCCTTCCTGGTGGTTGTAGTAGGCCTGCGGCACGGACGTGTTCGGCTTGTGCGAGCCGGCGGGGCTGACCCCCTCGTACTTGTAGAAGATCCGAGCTGGTGTGTCGAGCAGGCGTTCCAGGCGGTGCGCCCGGTACAGCGGGCTCGGCCGCCACAGCCGGTAGACGTCGAGCACGCCGCCGGGGATGTCGACGTAGCGCTCGCCGGTGACCTCCTGCTCGATGAGCGCCATCGGGAACAGTGGCGCCAGGTCCTCGGGGCCGACCGGCTCCCGGGTACCCGGGTGCAATGGCGGCGGCGGGGGAGACGGAAGGTCGGGGATGACGTTGTACCACTGCGTCGGGATCGCCGACTCGTCGAGCACGATCTTCGTCGGCGTGGCCTGCCCGGAGCTCATGGGATCACGGTAGTGCGCGTCCGGGCTGCCGTGATCGAGCGCTCGATGGCCGGACCGGGTGACGGGACTGGCTACGTTCGGTGCGCCATGGAGTCCGTGACCGTGCCGCCCGTCCAGGGGGCCGACGACCTGACCGTCGAGTGGTGCAACGCAGCCCTCGGCCGCACAACGGGTGGTGTCGGGCGGGTGGTGAACGTGCGCACCGAGGCCGTCGGCACCGGCCAGGTCGCCGACACGGTGCGGCTGCACCTCACGTACGAGCCGCCCGGGGCGGGCCCGGCGACGCTGGTCGCCAAGGTCCCGGCATCCGAGGAGACGAGCCGGACCGGCGCCCGCCTGACCGGCACCTACGAGATCGAGGCGAGCTTCTACCGCGACCTGGCGCCGGTGCTGCCGGTGCGCACGCCGTACTGCCACCACGCGGCCCACGATCCGGTGACCGACGCCTACGTCGTGCTGCTCGAGGACGTCGCCCCGGCCCGTCAGGGCGACCAGATGGCCGGGTGCCCGGTCGCCGACGTGGCGGCGGCCATCGACGAGCTGGTGCTGTTGCACGGACCGCGATGGGGCGACGAGACGTTGACCGAGATGCGGTGGCTGCATCGCAACAAGCCCCAGCAGGTCGAGGGCATCATCGGCCTGATCACCTACGCCGTCGACCCGTTCAAGGAGCACTACACCGAGCGCCTCGACGCCGACACGGTGGGGCTGGTCGATCGCTTGGTGCCGCGGCTCGACGCCTACCTGCGCGAGCGGCCGCGGCCGTGGACCATCGTCCACGGCGACTTCCGGGCCGACAACCTGCTGTTCGGGGGCGAGCGGGTCGTCGTCGTCGACTGGCAGACCGTCGGGCTGGGACCGGGCGTGTCCGACCTCAGCTACCTGCTCGGCGCCAGCCTCACGCCGGCCGCCCGACAGGCGGCGGAGGCCGAGCTCGTCGACCGCTACGTCGAGGGGCTCGGGGTGCACGGCGTCGCCCTCGACCGGGAGGCGATCTGGGAGCAGTACCGCCGGTACTCGTTCGGTGGGTTGATCATGGCCATCGTCGCCTCGGCTCTCGTGCGCCGCACGGATCGCGGCGACGAGATGTTCGTGACGATGGCCGAGCGGCACGCCCGCCAGGCCCTCGATCTCGACGCCGAGAGGCTCCTCGCCTAGGAAGGGACACCCATGCCGCGGCTCACCGCCCTCGACGAGTACTTCGTCCACCAGATCCCCGAACCGCTGCCCAACGTCGTCACCCACCACCAGCACTGGCGGGAGAGCCTGTTCTTCGTGATGCACCCGCCGGACCGCCTCGGCGACGTCGTCATCCTGACGATGGCCCACTTCCCGGCACGCGGTGAGCTCGACAGCCTCCAGCTGGGCATGGTCGACGGCACCCCGGCGATGGCTCGCCACGCCCGGGAGGCCGGTGACGACCCGCACACGTTCTCCGTCGGCCCGGTGCAGATCGAGATCGTCGAGCCGTTCCACCAGGTGAGGCTGCAGGTCTCCGACGGCATCGACGTCCCAGTGGCGCTGGACCTGACGTTCACCGCCCGAACCGCGGCCTACGGGCTGCGGCGGGGCACGATGCGCGCCGGGCACGAGCTGATCTGGGATCAGAGCCACATGCTGCAGTCGGGCACGTACTCCGGCACCTACACCCGCGACGGTCGGGTCCACCGGGTCGAGGACTGGTGGGGTCAGCGGGACCACTCCTGGGGCATCCGCGACCACGCCAGGTGCCCGTTCTGGATGTGGCTGGCGATCCAGCTGCCCGACGGGATGCTCGGGGCGTGGCACTGGGAGCTGACCAACGGCGCCCGGATCTTCACCGATGGGTGCTTCGCCCCTGCCGACGGTGGCCCGCCGATCCCCATCGTCGACCTCCAGCACGAGCTGCAGTGGGTCGACGGCGACGGCGGCGCGGTCAGCTACGCCCGCGACGGTCTCGAGGTCGCCGGCATCGCCGGCCACGTCGACATCACGCTGGAGGGCGGGCGGGAGATCGGCGTCGACGCCACTGGTCGGTGGGCCCAGCGCTACGGCGACCTCGGCGGGGGGCTCAACCAGGTGGAGGTCGTCACCGACGACGGCCGTCGAGGGACGGGCATCTACGAGCTCACCGGAGCCCACCACCACCGCTACTTCCCCATCCCGCGCGCCGAACGCCTGCCGCCGAACGGCTGATGCTCCGCCGGCCGCGACCATCCGAGGGTCTGCTGCGGGGATGTCCGGCGGCAGGCCCTCGGGTGGCAGGAAACACTCGGATGGGGAGGGCGTGACGGTGCTCGCGCCGCGACCTGTCGCCACCTACCGCTGCCAGTTGACTCCGTCGTTCGGGTTCGCCGAGGTCATCGCGCAGCTGGACCGTCTGGAGGCGCTCGGCATCAGTCACGTCTACCTGTCGCCGATCAGCGAGGCGGTGCCCGGGAGCACGCACGGCTACGACGTCATCGACCACACCAGGGTGCGCGCCGAGCTCGGCGGCGTCGACGGGATGTGGGCGCTGCTCGACGCGTTGGCGGTACGCCGGATGGGTGCCCTCGTGGACCACGTGCCGAACCACGTCGCCGTCGGCCAGCCGGAGCTCAACGCACCGTGGTGGGCGATGCTGCGCGATGGTCCGGACAGCGCGGCTGCCCGCTGGTTCGACGTCGATTGGGAGGCGGCGGACGGCCGGGTGATCCTGCCGGTCCTCGGCGAGCCGCTCGACGTCGATCGCCTCGAGCGGCGCGACGGCGAGCTGCGCCTCGGCGCGCAACGGTGGCCGCTGCGGGCGGGCACCGAGCAGCTGCCGATCGACGAGCTGCTCGCCCGCCAGCACTACCGCCTGCAGCGCTGGGAGGATCCGGCGCGCAACGTACGCCGCTTCTTCACCATCGACGACCTCGTGGCCGTGCGCGTCGAGCACGCCGAGGTGGCCGCTGCCGTCGACACCATCCCGCGCCTGCTCGCCGAGCACCCGGCGTTCTCCGGGGTGCGCGTCGACCACGTCGACGGACTGGCCGACCCGCTGACCTACCTGAGCGGGCTGCGCGCCACGATCGGATCCGATCGCTGGCTGCTCGTGGAGAAGATCCTCGCCGCCGGCGAGCGCCTTCCGGACGCCTGGCCGGTCGACGGCACGAGCGGGTACGAGCACGCCGCGGCGCTCGAGCACGCCATGCTCGACCGTGCCGGCTGGGACCTGCTGCGGCGGCGCTGGGTCGCCGAGACCGGCGACCGCCGGCCGTTCCGGGCGTGGGAGCTCGATGCCCGCCGCGAGGTCCTCGAGGCCGGGCTGCGGCCGGACCTCGAACGGGTCGCCCGCATCGCCGCCGACCGGCTGGAGGCCGACGAGCCGATGGTCGAGGCGGCTGTCGCCGCCCTCAGCGTGCACCTCGATCGCTACCGCACGTACCTGCCCGACGACGAGGGGACACCGGCGCTGACGGCGGCCCACGCCGAGGCCGCAACGGCCCACCCCGACCTCGCCAGCGTGCTCGACCGCCTCGTCACCGTGCTCTGCGAGGCCGACGACGCCGAGGCCGTCGAGTGGCGGACCCGCTGGCAGCAGCTCACCGGTCCGGCCACGGCCAAGGGCGTCGAGGACCGCGCCTTCTGGCGCTACGTACCGCTGGCGTCGCTCGACGAGGTGGGTGGTGCGGCGGAGCCGGACGAGACGATCGACCCCGTCGCCGCGCTCCATGAGCACCACGCGTCGATGGCCGCACGGTGGCCCATGACGCTGCTGGCCGGGACCACTCACGACACCAAACGGGCCGAGGACGTACGGGCGGCGGGACTGGCGCTCGCCGCAGTGTCCCGGCGCTGGGTCGAGCTGGTCGATGCCTGGTTCGACGGTCCCGGTTCGCACTTCGCGATCGACCTGGCCATCCAGTGGCTGGCGTTGCAGACCGTCGTCACCACGCCTGGCCTCGACGGCCCGCGGCTCACGGCGTTCCTCGTCAAGGCCGGGCGGGAGGCCGCGCAGCACACGGCGTGGACCGATGCCGACGAGTCGTACGAACGCCAGCTCGGCCGGCTCGCCGACGTCCTCCTGCAGTGGCCGCCCGCCGCCGCGCTGCAAGCGGAGCTCGACGAGCCCGGTCGGGCGGTCAGCCTGGCGCTGCTCGCCGTCCGCCTCACCGCGCCCGGCGTGGCCGATGTGTACCAGGGCACGGAGGCGTTCCGTCACGTGCTCGTCGATCCCGACAACCGCACGACCCCCGACCACGACGCCCTCGACGCCCTTGTCGCCGAGGCGGCCGGGCTCGACGGTCGGGTGGCGTGGTCCGAGCCCGGCTCTCCGCACGCCAGGGCGGTCGTCATCCAGCGGCTCCTCGCCGTCCGTCACGCTCAGCCCCTCTCCGGCTACGAGCCGCTCCCGGCTGACGAGCGCCTCGTCGCCTTCGGTCGACTGGACGCGTCCGGCGATCCGGTGCTGGTGACGATCGTGCCGCGGGCCGTCGAGCGCCCGTCCGGCCTGGCCGTCGACCTGCCGCCCGGGACGTGGCGGCACGTGCTCATCGACGGCGAGCCCGATGCAACCGGACGGCTCGACGTCGACCCGCCGTTCACCGCCTTCCCGGCGATCGTCCTCGCCCGCCGCTGACCCTCGGGCGAACTGAACGGCTGTCAGCCCGCGACGAGGAGAGCGGCGGTGATGCCGGCGACCGTCAGCCGGTCGGATGCCAGCTCGAGACCGCGACCGTCGCCGCCCCACCGCTCGTCGGAGGTGTCGAAGGCCACGGTCCAGCGCGCCCGACCGTCGATGTCGACGTCGACCGGCGACCGACCGAGGTTCACGGCGAGCACGGCGCGCCGACCCTCGAGCGCGCGGCGGACGAGTACGGCGTCGCCGTGGCGGGTGACGGTGTGCTCGGCGTCGCCGCCGCGCAGCACGCCGTGACGGCGGCGCAGGGCGAGCAGCTCGACGTAGGCATCCAGCACCTGGCGATGCGGCCCGGCGGTTGCCAGTGACGGGTCGATGACGGCCGCGGCGAACGTCGCCGGGTCGGCCGGGTCGGCGACCTGGTCACTCCACTCACTGCGGGCGAACTCCTCGAGCCGGCCGCGGCGGGTCGCCTCGAGCAGCTCGGGATCGCCGTGGTCGACGAAGAACGGGAACGGGGCGACCTCCGCGTATTCCTCGCCCATGAACAGCAGCGGCGTGAATGGCGCGAGCAGGACGGTGGTCGCGGCGACGAGGCGCTGCGAGCGGTCGTACGGCGGGCGGGCGCCGGCTGGTGTGTTGCCGATGTGATCGTGGTTGCCGGTGAACACCACGAAGCGTTCCGGGGGCACGTCGTCGGCGTCCCGTCCGTGGCGGCGCCCGCGGTAGATCGACCGTCGACCGCTGAACACCCAGCGCCGCTCGAGCGCGACGGCCAGGTCACCGACGCCGTCGTAGTCGACGTAGTAGCCACGGCGATCGCCGGTCAGCGCGACCCGGAGGGCATGGTGCACGTCGTCGTTCCAGACGGCGTCGCAGCCGATGCCGCCCATCGCCGGCGAGCGCACCAGCGCCGGGTCGTTGGCCGAGCTCTCGGCGATGACCAGCACGGTGCGCCCGGCGCACCGGCCGGCGAGGTGCACGGCCGCCGGTCAGCTGCTCGAGGAACGGCGGAGCGGTCGGGTCGATGATCGACTGGACGGCGTCGAGGCGCAGCCCATCGACGTGGAAGTCCTCGACCCAGCGGCAGGCACTCTCGATGAACGTCCGGCGCACGTGGTCACTGCCGGCCTGGGAGACGTTGATGCCGTCGCCCCACGGCGTGCGATAGGCGTCCGTGACGTACGGCCCGTAGCGGGCATGGACGCTGCCCTCCGGCCCGAAGTGGTTGTAGACGACGTCGAGGACGACACCCAGGCCCTCGGCGTGGGCGGCATCGACGAAGCGGGCCAGGGCCTCGGGTCCGCCGTAGGACTGTTGCACCGCCGACGGGAACACCCCGTCATAACCCCAGTTGCGTTCGCCGGGAAAGGCGTTGACGGGCATCAGTTCGACGGTCGTCACGCCGAGCGCGGCCAGGCGATCGAGCTGCCCGGCCGCGGCGTCGAGCGTGCCCTCGCGAGTGAACGTCCCGACATGCAGCTCGTAGAGGACGGTGTCGAGGAGCTCGACACCTCGCCAGCCGTCGTCGGTCCAGCGGAACCGGCGGGCGTCGACGACGGCCGAGGGTCCGTGCACGCCGTCGGGTTGCCAGCTGGACGCCGGGTCGGCGATCGCCTCACCGCCGTCCAGACGAAGGCGATAGCGGTCGCCGTGCCCCACATCGGCGACCACGCCCACCCACGTCTCGGCCAGCTCGTCGGGCCCGAGAGCGACCGTGCGCGTGCCGCCGCCCCCGTCGTCGAGCACGACCTCGACGCTGTGGGCCCGCGGTGCCCACACCTCGAAGCGCGTCGAGTGGGCGCCGAGCGGGTGGGCGCCGAGCCTGGCTACCACGGCCCGCTGCGGACGACGGTCATGGGCGGTCGAGCATCTGGGCGACAGCAGCGAGCGGCCACGACACCCACGGCGGGCGGATGGAGATCTCCCAGCGGACCTCGTACAGCGCCTTGAGCAGCACGTGGGCGTCGAGCAGCAACGCCGTGTCGTCGGGGTCACGCGGCACGAGGCCGGCACCCTCGGGCACGGCCCGCAGGGTCGCCAGGTAGCTGTCGACGTACAGCCCGGTCATTCGCTGCGTCCACGCACGCCGCCACCGCTCCAGGGCGTCGATCTGCCCCTCGCCGACCCGGCCCCGTTCGATCGACGTCGCCAGAGCGACCCGCCCGGCGTAGTCGAGCGAGCGGACCATCCCGGCGACATCGGTGAGCGCGGCGCGCTTGATCGACCGTTCGCCGATCGGCCGCCCGGGCTCGCCCTCGAAGTCGATGAACACGACGTCGTGCCCCGTCCACAGCGCCTGGCCGAGGTGGAGGTCGCCGTGGACGCGGATCCGCGCCCCGTCGAGCTTGCGCGTGCGCAGCACGTCGAACACCTCGAGCAGGCGGTCTCCGTCGTCGAGCAGCACGCCGGCGAGGGCGTCGGCCTCCGGTGTCATCGACGAGCGGTTGCGCCGGACGAGTCGTTGCGTCTCGCGCAACGACGCCCGCAGGCTCTGCAGGGTCGACCGTTGCCACAGCAACGAGAAGCGCTCCGGCTCGAAGCCCGGCGCACCGCCGGCGAGCCCCTGGTGCATCTCGGCGGTGCGCTGGCCGAGGAGGCTCGTGACGGCAGCCATCACGGCGTCGTCCGGCGCCGAGTCGGGTTCGGACACCAACCGCTCGACCTCGCGGGTGAGCAGGTCCTGGCTCCACTCCCACAGGTCGGCCTCGTTGGGCATGAGGTCGTGGACGACGACGGCGCTCGCCGGGGCGTCGCTGCCGAGTTGCACGTCGAGCGTCCCGGCGACACCGGGCACGTGTTCGAACCCCCGCCCACGGAGGTGCATCGGCAGGGTGACGTCGGGGTTGTCACCGGGGGTCAGCCGGCGGATCAGCTTGGCGATCACCCGGCCGCCGACGGTCGCCGAGGAGTTGGTCTGCTCGGCATTGACGACGTGCACGTCGTGCGGGTCGGTCGCCAGCCGCGTCAGGCCAGGGCGTCGCGGGTGGCCCGTGGCCGTCGAGGAGCGGCCGCGCCGGCTGCGCCGGCGGAGCGCCGAGCCGGCGACCACGGCCGCCCCTTCGGGCAGCGTCATGGCATCGACGATGGCGCCGTCGTCCAGGGTGGCGATGACCGATCCGGGCCGGCGGTCCTCCAGCTCCTCGGCGTGGCCCGCCGTCGTGTGCAACAGCGGGACGGAGTACAGGTGGTCGTCGCCCTCCGTGAACGACGTGCGCACGATGGCGAGAGCGACGCCGTCGCCGAGGTCGACGATGTCGTCGACCGTCACGTCGCGGACGACGGCACCCTTGCCGACGAACCAGCGGCGGTCGGGGATCCAGCGGGTGATGGCCCGGCCGAGCCGAGCTCGCCGGCGAAGGACGTCGGGCCAGGAGCCGGAGAGGTGCGCCGGACCGTCGGTCGAGCCGCCCGGGGCGGCCGTGTCGGCCTGGAGGGAGAACCAGAAGAACCCGTACGGCGCGAGCGTCAGCGAGTACGGCCGTTCGCCGATCGGCGAGAAGCGGTTCTGCCCGAACACCTCGACCGGTGTCGCCCCGCCGAACTGGCGCAGGTCGAGCTCGACCTGCTGGGCCAGGCGGGACAGGTTGGCGACGCACAGCATCGGACGCTCGTCGGCACGCATGTCACTCGTCGGACACCGCACGAACGCCAGCACGTGGTAGTTGTCCGGCTCGAGGAAGTCGATCGAGCCCCGGCCGAGCACGCGGTGGCGCTTGCGCAGGCCGATCAGCTGGCGCATCCACGACAGCAGCGACGCGGGGTTGGCCGCCTGCGTCTCCACGTTGACGCTCTCGTAGTGGTATCCCTGCTCGGTGATCAGCGGCATGTAGAGGCGGTGCGGGTTGGTCGAGGAGAAGCCGGCGTTGCGATCAGCCGACCACTGCATCGGGGTGCGCACGCCGTTGCGGTCGCCGAGGTAGACGTTGTCGCCCATCCCGATCTCGTCGCCGTAGTAGATGACCGGTGTGCCGGGCAGCGAGAACAGCAGGGCGTTGAGCAGCTCGATCTTGCGGCGGTCCCTGCCGAGCAGGGGAGCCAACCTCCGGCGGATGCCGAGGTTGATCCGCATCTCGACGTCGGTGGCGTAGGCGCGGAGCATCAGGTCGCGCTCCTCGTCGGTGACCATCTCCAGCGTCAGCTCGTCGTGGTTGCGCAGGAACGTCGCCCACTGCCCGCCGGCCGGCGGCTCTGGCGTCTGCTCCATGATGTCGACGATCGGTGTGCGGTGCTCGAGACGGAGGGCCATGAACAGCCGGGGCATCACCGGGAAGTGGAAGTTCATGTGGCACTCGTCGCCGTCGCCGAAGTAGGCCGCGGCGTCCTCCGGCCACTGGTTGGCCTCGGCCAGCAGCATCCGGTCCGGGTACCGCGCGTCCATGTGCTTGCGCAGCCGCTTGAGGACGTCGTGCGTCTCGGGGAGGTTCTCGCAGTTCGTGCCCTCGCGCTCGTGGAGGTACGGCACGGCATCGAGGCGCAGTCCGTCGACGCCCATGTCGAGCCAGAAGTCGAGCACGTCGAAGATGGCCGCCTCGACGTCGGGGTTGTCGTAGTTGAGGTCCGGCTGGTGGGAGTAGAAGCGGTGCCAGAAGTACGACTCGGCGGCGGGGTCCCACGTCCAGTTCGACGTCTCGAAGTCGGAGAAGATGATCCTGGCGTCGGCGTAGCGGTCGGTGTGGTCGCTCCACACGTAGAAGTCGCGCTCGGTGGAACCGGGCGGGGCATGGCGGGCCCGCTGGAACCACGGGTGCTGGTCGGAGGTGTGGTTGACGACCAGCTCGGTGATGACGCGGATGTGGTGTTTGTGGGCCGCGGCGAGGAAGCGGCGGAACTGGCGCAGGTCGCCGTAGTCCCGGTGCACGGTTCCGTAGTCGGCGATGTCGTAGCCGTCGTCGCGCAGTGGCGAGGGGTAGAAGGGCAGCAACCAGATCGCCGTGACGCCGAGGTCGGCGAGGTAGTCGAGCCGCGACGTCAGCCCGTTGAAGTCGCCGATCCCGTCGCCGTTGGAGTCGGCGAAGGCCCGCACGTGGAGCTCGTAGATGATCGCGTCGCGGTACCAGTCCGGTGGGCCCTCGACGCGGGTCGGGGCGGAGGAACGGGCTCCCCGTTGTCCCCGGCTCACGAGACGGACTCGACCCGGAAGATGTGGGCCGGGAAAGACGGGTCGAGGTCGACGAAGTTGCTGTTGCCGAGCCAGCGGTAGCGGGCGTCGGTGAGCTGGTCGACGACGTCGTAGGTGGACTCGTACGGCAGCCCGAGCGGCTGCAGATCGATGTCGACCCACCCGTGCTGGCGCTGGTGCGCATCGAGGTTGACGACCACCAGCACCGGGGGGCCGGCGCCGGCGGGATCGGTCTTGGAGAAGCACAGCAACGCCGGGTTGTCGGCGTTGTGGAACGTCAGGGTGCGCAGGTGCTGCAGCGCCGGCTGCTCGCGGCGGATGCGGTTGAGCCGGCCGAGCAGCGGAGCGAGGCTGGCGGGCCGGTGGAGGTCCCACTGGCGCAGCTGGTACTTCTCCGAGTCGAGGTACTCCTCCGAGCCCGGGCGCACGGGGAGGTGCTCCATCAGCTCGAACGCCGGGCCGTACACGCCCCACGCCGGCGACAGCGTGGCGGCCAGGATGGCTCGCGTGGCGAACATCGTCGGGCCGCCCGTCTGCAGCTGCTCGGTGAGGATGTCGGGCGTGTTGGGCCAGGCGTTGGGCCGGAAGTAGTCGACGGTGCGCTCGGCGAGGTCCTCGAAGTACTGGCGCAGCTCCCACGACGACTGGCGCCACGTGAAGTAGGTGTACGACTGGTTGAAGCCGATCTTGGCCAGCCGCTCCATCACCCGCGGGCGGGTGAACGCCTCGGCGAGGAAGATCGTCTCGGGGTGCTCCTGGCGGATCGTGGCGATCACCCACTCCCAGAAGGCGAAGGCCTTGGTGTGCGGGTTGTCGACGCGGAAGATCGTCACCCCGGCGTCGATCCAGAACCGGATCACGTCGGCCAAGCCGTTCCAGAGGCCCTCCCAGTCGGTGCTCTCGAAGTCCAGCGGGTAGATGTCCTGATACTTCTTCGGGGGGTTCTCGGCGTACTGGATCGTGCCGTCCGGGCGGTGGGCGAACCACTCCGGGTGCTCGGTGACCCAGGGGTGGTCGGGCGTGCACTGGAACGCCAGGTCCAGCGCCAGCTCGATGCCTCGATCGCGGGCGGCGAACGCCAGCTTGGTGACGTCGTCGACGGTGCCCAGCTCGGCGTGCACCGCGGTGTGCCCGCCGTCCGGCGCCCCGATGGCCCACGGGCTGCCGGTGTCATCGGACGTCGGCGTGGTCGTGTTGTTGCGGCCCTTGCGCTGGGTCATGCCGATGGGATGGACGGGCGGTAGGTACAGCACGTCGAAGCCCATCGCGGCGACGTAGTCGAGGCGCCCCATGGCGTCGAGGAGCGTGCTGTGCCCGGTCGCCGGGGCGATCGTCGAGCGAGGGAAGAACTCGTACCACGCACTGAAGCGGGCCCGCTCGGGATCGACCTCGATGTCCACCGGCCGCGGCAGCTCGGCGACCGGCTCCCGGACGCCGGTCCGCCAGATCAAGGCGTCCAGATCGAGGTGCTCGTGCTCCGGCTCGACGTCCGCGAGGTCGGGCACGTGGCCGTCACCGTGGCGCGGCTCGTCCTCGGAGGCGAGCAGCCCGAGGGAGCGGGTGTCGCCGGCAGCCAGGCGGTCACGCAGGGCGCGCAGGGCGGTGGCGTCCTTGCCCTTCGCCCGTTCCAGGGACCGGTCGATGAGCCCGAGACCGATCTGGATGTCGACGGCGACGTCCACCCCGGCGGCCAGCTTGAGCTCCATGCCGTGGCGCCACGTGCCGAGGTGGTCGAGCCACCCGACGACCTGGTACTGCCATCGCCCGAGTGCGTCGGGCACGAAGGCGGCGCGGAAGCGGTCGTTGCCGAGCGGCTCCATGGGGACCTCTCGCCAGCCCTTGCGCCCGGCGCGGTAGCGCAGCGCGGCGGCGGCGCGGTCGTGTCCGTCCGTGAAGACGTCGGCCGTGACGGTGACGAGTTCACCGACCGTCGCCTTGGCGGGGAACGCGCCGCCGTCGACGAGCGGCGCGACAGCTTCGACGACGACCCGGCTGGGCCGGGACGCCGGGCGGGTGGCGGCGGGGGAGGTGCTGGGCATCGTTGCGAACCCTAGGTACCCGTGACGGCACGCAGTGACACCGCCTGGCCCGTCTCCGTGGTCCTCCGACGAGGCCGCCATGACGTGGCAGGTCATGGACGCCGGTGCCCGCGGCGGCCACAGTAGGCATCCATGACGGATGACACCGCCGCCCCTGCCGCCGCGCCGAGCCCCACCGACATGGTGGCGATGATGCCGTTCGCCGCCGGCCTCGGTCTCGAGCTCAGCGCGGCATCGCCCGACGAGGTCGTCGGCCACCTGGCATGGCGTCCCGACCTGTGCACGACGTTCGGTGCACTGCACGGTGGAGTGCTGATGGCGATGGCCGACAGCGCCGGCGCGGTGTGCGCCTTCCTCAACCTGCCGGCCGGCGCGACGACGTCGACGATCGAGTCGAAGACCAACTTCTTCCGCGGTGTGCGCGACGGCACCGTGCACTCGACGACGCGCCCCCTGCACGTCGGGCGGACGACGATCGTCGTGCAGACCGACGTCACCGACGACCGCGGCAAGCGCGTCGCCCAGATCACCCAGACCCAGGCCGTCATCGCCGCGGCCGACTGACCGCCGTCAGCGCATCTGGGCGGGCTCCGCCCGGATCGTGGATATCGGCCGTCGTCGAGGGGTGCCGAGCGATGACAATGGCGCCCATGCTGCATCGCACCACGGAGGAACTGGAGGCCGGGCTGCCGGAGGTCGCCGGCTCGCCGATCGGGAGCGGCCGGCTCGAGCTGATCGTCTGCCGGCCGGCCGTCGGCGAGCGCGAGGTGCTGGACGTCGGCGAGCTCGACCTCGAGGTCGGGTTGGTCGGTGACACGTGGCGGGAGCGCCCCAGCTCCCGGACCGCCGATCGGTCGGCGCACCCGGAGATGCAGTTGAACGTGATGAACGCTCGGGCCGCCGCGCTCGTGGCCGTGGACGCTGAGCGCATGCCCCTCGCCGGCGACCAGCTGTACGTCGACCTGCACCTCGGCACGGACGAGCTGCCGCCCGGCACGCGCCTGGGCATCGGCGCCGCCGTCATCGAGATCACGGCGATCCCCCACCGCGGCTGCGCCAAGTTCACCCAGCGCTTCGGCCTCGACGCCATGCGCTTCGTCAACTCAGAGGCCGGCCGGCGCTTGAACCTCCGGGGCATCAACGCCAAGGTGGTCATCCCCGGCACGATCCGTACGGGTGACTCGATCGTCACGGTCCACGAGCCGGCCTCGCTGACGGCCGGGGACTGACCGCACCGTCGCCGGGGACACGCAGTCGACGACGATGTCGCGGAGCCGCGCCATCGTTCAGATCAGTCGCCGCTCGTTGGCCCACGCCGTGAGCTGGTGGCGGTTGGAGAGCTGCAGCTTGCGCAGGACGGCGGAGACGTGCGTCTCGATCGTCTTCACCGAGAGGTGCAGGCGTCCGGCGATCTCCTTGTACGTGTAGCCCCGGGCGATCAGCCGCAGCACCTCGTGCTCGCGCGCCGTCAGCTGGTCCAGTTCGGGGTCGGCGGGTGCCGGCAGCTCGCCGGAGAAGGCGTCGAGCACGAAGCCGGCGAGGCGCGGTGAGAACACGGCGTCGCCGCCGTGCACCCGCTCGACGGCGTCGAGCAACTCGGCCGCGCTGATCGTCTTGGTGACGTAGCCCCTGGCGCCCGCGCGCACCACGGCGATGACGTCCTCGGTGGCGTCCGACACGGAAAGAGCGAGGAACCGCGGCGGCGACGGGTCGTTGCGCACGGCGGTGATCACGGTGTGCCCGCCGCCGCCCGGGAGGTGGACGTCGAGCAGCACGACATCCGGTTTGGTGGCCCGGATCACGTCGATCGCGTCCTCGGCCGCCGCGGCCTCGCCGACGATGTCGATGCGCGGCGGGTGGTCGGCGCGCGTCAGCTCGGTGAGCTCGCCGCGGACGCCGGCACGGAACAGGGCGTGGTCCTCGACGAGCACGACGCGGACGGTCACCGGCGACTCCGCGGCACGCGCAGCTCGATCTCCGTGCCGGCGCCCGGCTGGGAGTGCAGCACGGCGACGCCACCGGCGCGCTGCAGGCGACCGACGATCGAATCGCTGATGCCCCGGCGGTCGTCGGGGATCACCTGCGGGTCGAAGCCGCGACCGGTGTCGCGCACGAAGCCGGTCAGCTCGGCCTCGTCGGCCTCGACGAACACGTCGACCCGATCGACGTCGGCGTGACGGGCAGCGTTGACGAGGGCCTCCCGCAGCGCGCCGAGGAGCGTGCGCGCCGCGGCATCGAGCGGCTGGTCGCCGACCACGACGGCCTCGACGCGGATGTCGTGGTCGGTTTCGATCTCCACGGTCAGCACGTCGATGGCCGCGTGCAGCGACGTCGGGTCGCCCTGCTCGGTCGCGCCGTACAGCCACCCCCGCAGCTCGCGCTCCTGCCGCCGGGCGAGGCTGGCCATCCGCCGCGGGTCGTCGCTGCGCTGGATCAGCACGAGCGACTGCAGCACCGAGTCGTGCAGGTGAGCGGCCACGGCGGCTCGCTCTTCCTCCCGGATGCGCATCGCCCGCTCCTCGTCGAGCGAGCCCAGCAACCGGCCGACGGCCGGGGCGGCGAACATCGCCAGCCCGCCGATGACCACGGCGATGGCTCCAGCCGACTCGCCGACGCTCGCCAGCCCGCCCGTGCGGTCGGCCAGCGAGATCACGCCGGCAGCGAGCAGGACGACGCCGGCGGTGACCTGCAGGCCGCGACCGAACCACGCCCGCCCGGACCCCGGCGGGCGATCGTCGCGGCGCGACCACACGACGACGACACCGGTCGCCACCGCCGCGGCCGCCACCATGATGCTGTCGCCGGGCCACAACCCCATGGCGCGCGCCGCGACGAGGACCGCCCCGGTCGCGCAGAGCACCGCCAGGCCCCGACGCAGATCACGCGGCGCGGCCGGGGCGCGGGCCCGATCGGCGGGCACCGGGGCGACCGAGGCCAGAGCGGCGAGGCCATACAACACCGCCCCGATCCCGCCGGCCAGGGCCAGCAGGGCGAGGGCGGCCCGCACGATCGTCGGCTCGACGTTCCACCGATCGGCCCAGCCCGCGGCGACGCCGGCCACGATGCGATCGTTGCTGCGCGGGACGCGCGGGACCTCGAGGCGGCGAGCCATCCGTTGCATCGTCGCACACCGCGCGCCGAGTGAGCATCGGGATCATCCCGCCCGTGCACATGCACAGACCAGGGACATCCCCGATGGTGCGGCGGCGATGTTGTCCGTACCGTCGGAGCCGTGGACCTCGCCGCGCCGCCAGCTGGCAGCAACCCGACACCGCTCCCCGAGCCGACGGTCGACCGGCCGCCGGAGGGCGGCTCGCCGCGGATCGTCGGCGGCGTCGCCGCCCTGATCGGTGATCGGCTCGGCATCGACCCGCTGTGGATCCGCATTGCGTTCGTGCTCCTGGCGCTGGCCGGCGGGATCGGTGTGCTCGTCTACGCCGGGCTGTGGCTCGCGCTCATCGCCGGCCGGTCATCCGGGCGGCGCTGGCCCCGGTACGCCGGTGCCGTGCTGCTGCTCGGAGTCCTGCCCCTCGTCCTCAGCGGCGGCAGCTTCGACCTGATGACCGGCCCGCTGGCGGTGATCCTCCTGCTCATCGGGCTGATGCTGGCGCTGTGGCAGCCCCGCCTCGCCGCCACTTCCGGCCCCATGGCCATTCGGCCCTACTCGGCGCCGGCGCAGCCCGCGGCGCCCGCGCCACGTGCGCTGCAACCCCCACCGCCGCCTTCCGTCCTGGGGCGGGCGACCTTCGGGCTGGCGCTGGTCGTGGCGGCGTTCGGCGCGCTCGTCGACCAGGCCAACGGCGGACGGATGCACCCCGAGCAGTGGCTCGGCGCAGCGGCGGTGGTGTGCGGCCTCGGGTTGCTGGTCGGCACGGTGCGTGGTCACGCCCGCTGGCTGGTTGTCCCGGCGGCCGTGTTCGCCGCAGCCGGGGCGCTCGCCGCTCCGGTCGCCCGTCTCGGCATCGACCTCGACGACCTGGCCGGGGATCGCGATGTGTTCATCGGCGAGGGCACGTCGGGCGGCCGTCGAGCGGAGCACGTCGGATTCGGGACGATCGACATCGACGTCGGCGGTGTGCCGGACGGGCCGGTCGCGGTCGACGCCCGGGTGGCGATCGGCGACGTGCGCGTCGACGTCGACGTGGCCAGCGATGTGACGGTCGAGGTCCGCAGCCGGATCGACGACGGCGAGCTGCGCCGCGACGGCTCCGTCGCCGGTGCGAACGTCGTGCGGATCGGCCCGGCCGGAGACCCCGACGTCGTCGTCAACGCCCGCGTCGGGCGCGGCGACGTCGTCGTCGGGCAGTACCGGGTGACCGAGGACCTGGTGCCCGACCTGCCGATCCTCACGCCCCGCGGACCCCGGCCCGAGGTCGGGCCATTGACGCCAGTCGGGGACCTCGTCGCGGCGACCGACGACGGCTGGTTCGTGCTCGCTGACGGTGCAGCCGTCATCGATGCGGACGACCAGCTCGTCGTCGGTCGGGCGGTCGTCACCGAGTCGGGCGTGTCCGTCATCCCGACGTTCGCCGGCGACTTCCAGCTGCTGCCGCGCAGCCTGCTCATCACGCCATCGGGCGAGGTCCTCGACCTCGCGGCCATCCGCGCCGAGCTGGAGCCCGAACCGCCGAGCCGACGGAGCCGACGGAGCCGGTCGCGCCCACCACGATCGGAGGATGACCGTGCACCGTCACCCCATCGACACCCTCTCGGCGGCGCTCGGCGCCGTGGCCGTCACCGCCGGGATCCTCGTGATGACCGACACGCTGCACCGCATCGACGACGACAGCGGGTGGTGGGTGGCCGTCGGCGCGCTCGTCGTCGGCCTCGGTCTCATCCCGTGGAACCGCGCCCGCGGAGGCGGCGAGGTCGAGGAAGCCGTCGAGGTGGAGGAACCCGCCGGTCCCTAGGGTGGTCCGGCGATGCGCCACATCGACGCCGGGGAGCGCCGCCGCCGCCTCGTGGTGCGCCACCACCTGGCCGCCCCGGCGGGAACCGTGGAGCAGGTCGCCGGCGACCTCGTCGGGCTGCACTCCTCGGACCCGGCCACCGTCATCCTGTCGTTGCGCGCCCGCCTCGACCCGTTCGCCGTCGCCGACATCGAGGACGCCCTGTACGAGCGGCGCACCCTGCTGCGGATGTTGGCGATGCGCCGCACGATGTTCGTCGTCCCACTCGACCTCGCCGCGGTCATGGACGCCGCGTGCACCAAGGCCCTCGTGGCGGGCGAACGCCGGAGGCTGGTATCGATGCTCGAGGCGGCGGGCGTCAGCGACGACGTCGAGGCGTGGATCGAGCGGGTCGGCGACGAGACGGTGGCGGCGCTGCGGGAGACCGGACCGCTGCCGGCGAGCCAGCTGACCAAGCTCGTGCCGGACCTGTCGCGGCAGCTGCGGATGGCCGTGGGCAAGGCCTACGAGGGCCTCGTCGGGGTGTCGACCCGGATGCTCTTCCTGCTCTCGACGGAGGGGCGGATCGCCCGCGCTCGACCGCTGGGCTCGTGGCTGTCGAGCCAGTACCGGTGGGTGCCGATGGCCGACTGGATCGGCGAACTGCCGGCCCTGCCCGCCGACGAGGCCCGCGCCGCGCTGACGCAGCGGTGGCTGCGGGCCTACGGACCGGGCACGGTCGATGACCTGGCCTGGTGGACGAAGTGGACGAAGGCCGACGTGCGCGCCGCGCTGCGCACGGTGGGCGCAGTGGAGGTGACGACGGACATCGGTGCGAGGCGGCGGCGCCGGCCTGGGTGCTCGGCGACGACCTCGACGACACGCCGGCCGCGCTGGCTGCGCCCAACGGTTGCGAGCCGGTGGCTCTGCTGCCGGGGCTGGACCCGACGATCATGGGCTGGAAGGAGCGCGGGTGGTACCTGGGACCCCACCGCGGCCCGCTGTTCGACCGCAACGGCAACGCCGGGCCGACGGTGTGGGTCGGCGGCAGGGCGGTCGGGGCGTGGAGCCAGCGGGCGGGCGGCGAGGTCGTCACCCGTCTGCTCGAGCCCGTGGACACGCCGACGGCCGAGCGCGTCGACGCCGCCGCCGAGCGGTTGACCGCCTGGATGGACGGCGTCCGCGTCATCCCCCGCTTCCCGACCCCGCTCGACCGAGAGCTCGCCGGCCGCCCCTGATCCGAGTGTTTGCTGCCGATCGAGGGTCTCCTGCAGGGCCTCCCCGCCGGAGACCCTCGGGTGGTCAGGCCGTGACGGCGACCCCGGCGGCGGCCATCTCGGCTTCGGCGGCCGCCCCGTCGCCGGGGGCGACCTCCACCGCGGCTGTCGCGGCGCGCGGGACGATGCAGTCGTACCCGAGGCGCACGGCGTCGAGCGCGGTCGCCTTGACGCAGTAGTCGAGGGCCAGCCCGACGACGGCGACGCGCCTGACACCCTGTCTGCGCAGCAGATCGTCGAGCCCGGTCGGGGTGTCGTCGCCGGTGACCGGATCACGCATCGTGAAGCCGGAGTAGCCGTCCTCGCCGCCCGTGCCCTTGCGCACCGATTCGCCGACAACGGTGAGGTCGGGATGGAACTGGGCGCCCCACGTGTCGCGCACGCAGTGCACCGGCCACGGCCCGCCGTCGGTGACGAAGTGCGGCGTGCGCGGCGGGTGCCAGTCCTGGGTGTAGACGACGGTGGCACCAGCCGCCGTCGCCGCGGCTGATCTCGTCGTTGACCGCGCTGATCACCTCGGTGGCGCCGTGCACGGCCAGCGAGCCGCCCGGATCGGCGAAGTCGTTCTGGACGTCGACCACGACGAGCGCCGTGCCCTGGTCGTAGGCAACCGTCATCGGCGTCACGGTACCCGCCTAGCCTCGACCCGATGTTGCGCCGGGGGCTCCTCCGCACGGACGCCTACCAGCTGACGATGGCCCAGCTGTACGTCCGGATGGGGTTGCACGAGCGGCAGGTCCGCTTCGAGCACTTCTTCCGCTCGAACCCGGACTACGGCGAGCACCAGGCCGGGTACTGCGTCGCCGCCGGCCTGGCGCCGTTCGCCGAGTGGGTGACGTCGACGCACGCCACCCCGGCCGACGTGGAGGCGCTGCGCCGTCACCGCTCCCGCGCCGGCAGCCGGCTGTTCGACGATGCCTTCCTCGCCTGGTTCGGATCACTCGACTTCGGCGGACTTCGTCTCGACGCCGTGGCCGAGGGCCGCGTCGTCCATCCGAACACGCCGATCACCGTCGTCGAGGGCCCGCTCGCCGCGGCGCAGCTGCTGGAGACGCCGCTGCTCAACCAGCTCAACTTCGCCACGCTGATCGCCACCAAGGCGGCTCGGGTCGTCGAGGCGGCGCGGGGACGACCGGTGCTGGAGTTCGGCATGCGCCGGGCCGCCGGGGACGGCGCCGACGCCGCGTCCCGCGCGGCGATCGTCGGCGGCGCCGTGTCGACGTCGAACACCGCTGTCGCCTACGAGCTCGGGAGCACGCCGGCGGGCACGCACGCCCATTCGATGGTCCAGCTGTTCCTCGCCCTTGGCGAAGGCGAGCAGGCCGCGTTCGAGGCCTACGCCGACGTGTATCCCGACGACACGCTGCTCCTGGTCGACACGGTGGACACGCTCGAGAGCGGGATCCCCAATGCCATCGCCACGTTCGAGCGCCTGCGCCGCGCCGGCCACGAGCCGGTCGGCATCCGCCTCGACTCCGGCGACCTCGCCTACCTCGCCGTGCAGGCCGCCAACGAGCTGGACAAGGCCGGGTTCGCCGACACCGCGATCGTGCTGTCCAGCCAGCTCGACGAGCTGACGATCTGGCAGATCACGACGCAGATCGCCAACGAGGCCGCCCGCATCGGTGTGGACCCCGACGCCGTGATCGGCCGCCTGGTCTTCGGCGTCGGCTCGCGGCTGGCGACCAGCGACGGCGATCCGAGCCTCGACGGGGTGTTCAAGCTCGTCGCCGTCGACGAGGGGACGGGCGCCTGGCGGCCGGCGATGAAGCGGTCGGACTCGCCGATCAAGGTCCTCAACCCCGGCCCCAAGCGCCTGTGGCGGGTCTACGACGAGCGGGGCCAGGCGTCGGCCGACGTGCTGTCGACGGCCGACGAGGCCGTCGCCGCCGGTCAGCAGCTCCACGTCCACCACCATGCCCGCCCGGACGTCGCCCGGACGATCACGGCGAGTCGCGTCGACGAGCTCCTGGCTCCGGTCGTCGACGGCGGGGTCATCGTCGCCCCGGGCGGCGCCGACGGCCTCGCCGACCTGGCCGCCGTGGCGTCTCGCCGCACCGCCGACATCCAGGCCCTCGACCCCGGCGTCCGCCGCCTCGTCCGCCCCCACACGTACCACGTCTCGATCACCGACCGCCTCTTCACCCTCAAGCAGGACCTGCTGCAGGGCATGTCCCGCTTCTGACGCTCCTCGCTCCCGCTCAGCGCGACGAAGGCTCCGGAGAACCGGGGCACGCGTCGGCCGCGGTCGCAGCGGCAGTCAGCGGGCATCGGCGAGCAGCCGCAGCACCTCATCGTCGGTCGTCGCCGAGAAGTCGGCGTACCACTCGCCGACGGCGCCGAACGTCGCCGGCTGCAACGGGCAGATCAGCTCGTCGGCGAGCGCGCCGACTTCGGCGCACGAGTCCGGCGGCCCGACGGGGACGGCGACGACGAGCCGCGCCGGACCCGCCGTGCGCACGGCTTGCACGGCTGCGCGCATCGTGGCGCCGGTCGCCAGGCCATCGTCGACGACGACCACCGTCCGTCCGGCCAACGACGGGCGCTCACGATCCCCGCGCAGTCGGCGCTCGCGCTCGACAAGCTCGCGCCGGGCGATCTCGGTGCGCCGCTCGATCTCCTCGGCGCTGACGCCGAGGTGCCCGATGACCTGCTCGTTGAGCACCCGCAGACCGCCTGACGCGACGGCTCCGATGGCCAACTCGTGGTGGTGCGGGGCGCCGATCTTGCGCACGACCAACACATCGAGGTCACCCCCGATCCGCGCCGCCACGGGCGCGGCGACCGGCACGCCGCCACGGGGGAGTCCGAGCACGAGCGGCGGCGGATCACCGTCCCCGATCCGGGCATGGACCTCCTCGGCCAGCAGGCGTCCGGCCTCGGCGCGGTCGCGGAAGCGCCGCAACCTCATGTCGACCATGCAAACACCTGGGACCTCGAGCCGCCCAATGCACACCGTGCGTCCGAGGAGCATGTCCCGCCCCTGCGCCGGCGACGACGATGACGCGCCGGCCGTCCGCCGGCCACCAGGCACCGCGACGGTGCCCGGAGCAACGACCGACGCTGTATCGTTCGGACCCGAATGACCTCCCGACCGGCCCCTCGTCCACGACGCCCGATGATCGGCCTGTCGGGTCGCCGCAAGCGCGGCGCCGACCTCGCCGGCTTCCCTCGCAGCCTCGGCCAGGCCGACCTCGACGTCTACGTCAGCGAGTACGCCAGGGCGGTCACCGCCGCCGGCGGGTTGCCGGTGCACCTGCCCCAGCACGTCGATCCGGCCGAGTACGCCGGCCGCCTCGACGGGCTGCTCCTCTCGGGCGGCGCCGACGTCGAACCGGCCCGGTACGGCGCCCTCGCGGAGAACGATCTGTACCCGCCCGAGCCGGCCCGCGACGAGGCCGAACTGGGGATGATCGACGTCGCCCTCACCGACGGGATCCCCGTCCTCGGCATCTGCCGCGGGCTGCAACTGCTCAACGTGTGGGCCGGCGGCACGCTGCACCAGCACGTACCCGAGCACGCCCGCTACGACGTCCCCGCCGACGAGCGGACCGACGAGCTCACCGTCGAGCCCGGCACGCGCCTGCACGACCTCTACGGGCCGCACCACCGCGTCAACTCCCTGCACCACCAGACCGTGGACCGCGTCGCCGACGGATGGATCGTCACGGCGCGCAGCCCCGACGGCACGATCGAGGCCCTGGAGTGGCCCGATCACGACATCATCGCCGTGCAGTGGCACCCCGAGCTGCTGCCCGGGGCGGCGACGGACCCGCTGTTCGCCTGGCTCGTCGAACGGGCCGGGGCGATGGTCGCGGCCAGGAATTGAGCCGTGCGCCGGGCGCTGTCCTCGACGGACGCCGGCGACCTGTTGCGTGCCGAGCACGACGTGCAGGACCGTCTCCACGGGCTCGGCATCGACGTCGACCTCGACTTCGTCTCGATGGCTGCGGTGGCCAACGTGTTCCGCGTCGCCAGCGCGGCGCGTGGCCACCTCGAACGGACCGTGCTGGCCGACGCCGGCCTGTCGTTCACCGCGTTCACCGTGATGTGGGTGTTGTGGGTGTGGGGCGAGATGGAGTCCCGGGAGCTGGCCATCGACGCCGGCGTGACCAAGGGGACCTTGACGGGCGTCGTCGGCACGCTCGAGCGACGGGGCCTCGTGTCTCGGCGACGTGACGCCGTCGACGGGCGGCTCGTGCTCGTGTCCACCACCACGCCCGGGGACGACCTGATGGCCAGCCTGTTCGCCCGGTTCAACGCCGGCGAGCGGCGGATCGTCGCCGGGCTCGACGACGATGAGGCCAAGCAGCTGGCGCACCTGCTGCGCAAGGTGCTGCGGACGACGGAAGGTCTCGACGATGCCAGCATCGGGTGATGTCGTCGGGGCCGCGCTGGTCGCTCACGTGCCGACGATCGTGCTGCCCGAGGAAGCCCGCCGGGAGCTCAACGACGGGCATGAGATCAGCCTCGTGCCCGGCCTGCACCGGATGCGGACCGAGCAGCTCGACCGGCTGCGGCCGGACACGATCGTCGTGTTCGACGCCCACTGGCACACGACCGTCGAGTTCGTCGTCGCCGCGCACGCCCGGCGCGCCGGGCTGTTCACGTCCGACGAGTTGCCCCGCGGGATGTGTCGGATGCCCTACGACTTCCCGGGCGACCCGGAGCTCGCCGGCCTGATCGCCGAAGAGGTCGAGGCCGCCGGGTCGTGGATGACCCCGATCGACGACCCGTACCTGCCGATCCACTACCCGACGACCAACCTGCTGCCGTTCCTCCAGGGCGACGAGCGGTGGGTCAGCGTCAGCACGGCGCAGACCGCAGAGACCGACGACTTCCTGCTCGTCGGCGCGGCCATCGGCCGCGCCGTGGCGCGCAGCAGGCGGCGCGTCGTCCTGCTGGCCAGCGGCGCGATGAGCCACACGTTCTGGAAGCTCAAGGATCTGCGAGCCCATGAGGCGTCGGACCCCATCCACATCCGCACGCCCGAGGCGCGCCACGCCGATCTCGAGCGCATGGCGTGGCTGGCCCATGGCGACCACGCCCGGGTCATCGACACGATGCCGGCGTTCCTGCGCGTCAAACCGGAGGCCATGTTCGGGCACTACCTGATGATGGTCGGGGCGATCGGCGGCCGGGACTGCGTCGCGCCGGGTGAGCTGTACAGCGACTACGAGAACGCCGTCGGCACCGGTCAGGTGCACATGTGGTTCTCCCGGCCGGCCTCCGGCTGGACGTCGGCCTGATCGGTCAGGTGGTGGTGTCCTCGGCGATCTGCAGGGTCTTCAGATCGCTGTGGAAGTCGAGCGCGTAGTCGCCGCCCTCGCGGCCGATGCCGGAGATGCCGATGCCGCCGAACGGCGCCGTCAGGTCGCGCACGAGGAACGTGTTGACCCACACGATGCCGGTGCGCACGGCCCGCCCGACCCGCTCGGCACGCTCCTGCGAGCTGGTGTACACGATCGCTGACAACCCATAGGAAGTCGAGTTGGCGAGCTCGATGGCGTGCTCCTCGGAAGCGAACGTCTGCAGCGTCAGCACCGGTCCGAAGACCTCGCGTTGGACGATCTCGCTGTCGTTCGACGACGGCTCGATCAGCGTCGGCTCGAGGTGCAGGGTGTCGCCGACGCGGTGCCCGCCGCGCACGACGTGGTCGCCGTGCTGGCGGGCCCGCTCGATGAACCCCTCGACGCGCGCCACGTGGTCCGGGTGGATCATCGGGGCGATCGTCGTCGTCGGGTCGCGGCTGTCGCCGAGCACGTGGCGATCGACGGCTGCGTGGAAGCGGGTCAGGAACTCGTCGCGGACGGAGGCCTCGACGAGCAAGCGCGTGCCGGCGAGGCAGACCTGACCCGAGTCGTCGTACTGGCCGGCGGCCTTGGCGGCGGCCGCATCGAGATCGGCGTCGGCGAACACGATGAGCGGTCCCTTGCCGCCGAGCTCGGCGGTGAACGGGACGATGTTCTCAGCTGCGGCTCGACCGATGATCCGGGCCGTCTCCGGGGACCCGGTGAAGCTGATCCGCTTGACCCGCGGGTCGCCGACGAGTGGCGGGCCGACTTCCTCGCCGATGCCCTGGACGAGGTTGAACACGCCGGGCGGGAACCCGGCCTCGACCGTCAGGTCGGCGAGCAACGAGCACGACAGCGGCGACCACTCGGCCGGTTTGAGGATCACCGTGTTGCCGGCGGCGAGGGCGGGCGCCACCTTCCAGGTCGAGAGCATGAACGGGGCGTTCCACGGTGTGATGATCACGGCCGGGCCGGCCGGCATGCGCACGACCGTGTTCCGCGTCCCCTTCGACGACCACTGGCGCTCCTCGTAGGAGGCCGCGAGGTCGGCGTAGGTACGCATGTTGACGGCCCCGCGGGCAACGAGGCGGGCCCGCATCGACTCGTGGAGCATGCCCATGTCCACCGTCTCGACGATGGCGATCTCCTCGGTGTGGGCGTCGATCAGGTCGGCCAGCCGATGCAGGTGCTCGGCGCGACCCTGCGGGCCGAGGTCGGCCCACTCGCGGAAGGCCATCACCGCAGCCGTCACCGCGGCATGAGCCGTGTTGGCGTCACCACGGGCGATGTCGGCGAGCTTCCACGACCAGTCGAGTGGCGAGCGGTCCTCGAACGTGGCGGGCGACGGCACCCGCTCGCCGCCGATGAGGTGCTCCGTGTTGACCTCGACGCCCTCGACGACGGCGACGCTCGGCCGTCGTTCGGTCATCTGCCTGCTCGGCGGGGGGCGCGCTGGCCGCGGAACTCCCAGTCGCCGCCGAGCGCCGTGGACAGGACCTCCTCCGACTCGCTCGGCTGGGCACCGACGTCGTCGCGGATCGCCGCCGGTCCGCTGACGATGCGGTTGGTCAGCGCCCCGAGCCCTTCCACCTCGACCGTCACGACGTCGCCCGGCTCCACCGGCCGAGAGTTGGCCGGCGTGCCGGAGAGCAGGATGTCGCCCGGCACGAGCGTGATCGTCCGGGCGATGTCGGCGACGAGGTAGTGCATGTCCCACTCCATCTCGGCGGTCGTGCCGTCCTGACGCACCTCTCCGTTGACGAGCGTGCGGATCTGCTTGCCGCGGAAGTCCCAGTCGGTCACGAGCGCCGGCCCGATCGGGCAGAGCGTGTCGGATCCCTTGACCCGCAGCATCGAACCGGCATCGGTGTCTCGGAAGTCGTGCAGGCCGTAGTCGTTGGCGATCGTGTACCCGGCGATGAAGTCCGCCGCGTCCGAGGGCGCGACATTGCGACAGGTGCGCCCGATGACGATGGCGATCTCGCCTTCGTAGTTCAACCAGTGGCAGCGCTCGGGTCGGACGACGTCGCCGCCGTGCGCGTTGAGCGCCGTCACCGGCTTGTGGAAGTAGGTCGGGGCCGGCGGCAGGCGAGCGCCGAACTCGCGGACGCGGCTGGCGTAGTTGAGGTGGACGCAGATGATCTTCGTCGGCTCGACGGGCGGCAGGTGGACGGCCTCATCGACCGCCACCGACCTCCCGTCAGCAGCGATGAGCTTCCCTCCGGATCGCTCGACCGCCACCGGGTATCCGTCGAGCAAGACCCTTCGAAGCTCGGTCACGGCGTGACCGTAGTAGCCCTACGGACTACCGCAGCTCGTAGTGGTCCTCGAGCTCCACCTCGGTCCTGGCGTCGAGCACATGGTCGCGCCCGGCCTTCGGGGCCTGCTTGACCTGCTCCTTGGCGTAGGGGATGACCATGTCACCTCCCTCGGTGACGTAGGCGCCTTCGACCGGGACGAACTTCTCGGAGCGCAGCGGCCCCGGATCGACGACGGCCCAGCGAGCTTCGCCGCTGTCGTCGTACAGGACGTCACTGACCGTGCCGATCTTCTGGTGGTGATCGTCGAGGACGGCGTGCCCGGTCAGGTTCGTCGGCTCACCCTGCGGAGGCTGAGCATCTTGGTTGGGATCATCTGGGAACGTGGACATCGAGATCTCCTTTCCGCCCGCAGATGTTCGCGTACCCGACCATCTTATTCGTCACACATCTGTCATATCCACGGTGTTCGCCGGAAGAGTGGCCGTGCAGCGATCGGTACAGTGCGTCCGTGACGACGACCGACCTCCTCGACCAGCTCACGCTCGACCAGAAGGTGGAGCTCCTGGCCGGTGCCGACACGTGGCACACCGCCGAGTTCGACGAACCGCCGGTGCCGGCGATCCGCATGTCCGACGGCCCAGCAGGGGTGCGCGGGACATCGTGGACGGGTGCCGCCTCGGCGTCGTTCCCCTGCGGCGCGGCGCTCGGGGCGACGTGGGACCGGGCGCTCGTCGAGCAGGTCGGACGGGCCCTCGGCCGGGAGGCCCACGCCAAGAGTGCTCACGTCCTGCTGGCACCGACGGTGAACCTCCACCGCACCCCGACCGGGGGACGCAACTTCGAGTGCCCCAGCGAGGACCCGGTCCTGACGGCGGAGGTCGCGGTCGCCTACGTGCGCGGCCTACAGCACGAGCGTGTCGCCGCCTGCATCAAGCACTTCGTCGGCAACGACACCGAGTTCGAACGGATGACGATCTCGTCGGAGATCGACGAGCGCACGCTGCGCGAGTTGTACTTCGTGCCCTTCGAGGCGGCGGTGCGCCGGGCCGACGTCCGTTCGATCATGACCGGCTACAACAAGCTCAACGGCACGTTCTGCAGCGAGCACCGATGGCTGCTCGCCGACGTGCTGCGCGGCGAGTGGGGTTTCGAGGGCGCCGTCGTCAGCGACTGGTTCGGTTGCCACAGCGCCGCCGCCTCGCTGCTGGCCGGGCTCGACCTGGAGATGCCCGGCCCTCCCCGCCAGCGGGGCAAGCACCTCCTCGACGCCATCGCCGCCGGGGAAGTGAGCGAGGACGACGTCGACCGGGCGGTGGCTCGGCTGCTGGCGCTCGGGGCGTGGACGGGCTCCGGGTCGACCGGCGCGGCCGAGGTGACGGCCGACGACCCCGAGACGCGTGCGGTCATCCACCGCGCCGCCACCCGGGCCATCGTGCTGCTGAAGAACGAGCCGGCCCTGTTGCCACTTTCGCCGGAGACCCGCCGAGTGGCCCTGATCGGCCCCTACGCCCGCTACGGCCGCCTGCAGGGTGGCGGCAGCGCGCGGGTGCAGGCCGACCACGGCCGCGGTCCGCTCGAGGCGCTGGAGGAGCGCGGGCTCGACGTCACGTTCGAGCCGGGCGGCTCGATCGCCAAGTACCTACCGACGGTGCGCGGCGACTTCACCGCATCGTTCACCGACGCCTCCGGTGCGTCGGCCGAGGTGCCGGCCGGCCGCCTCGCCTGGCATTGGGACAAGCCGCCTGCCCCGGGCATCGAGGCCATCGAGTTCGCCGCCCGTGTCAACGGGGCGTTCGTGCCCGAGACGACGGGGACGTGGGAGTTCGGCGTGCGCGCCGTCGGACCGGCGACGCTGCGCGTCGACGGCGAGGTGATCGTCGAGATCGCCGAGGGGCAGCGGGGTGGGGCGTTCTTCGGCCTCGGCAGCCCGGAGGTACGCGGCACGGTCGAGCTGGAAGGCGGCCGGACCTACGCGATCGACGTCGACTACCCGGCCGATTCCGGCGCGCTGATCCGCGGCCTGGTCGTCGGGGCCCGCCCCGATCCCGGCGGCGACCACATCGAGCGGGCGGCCGCGGCGGCGGCCGGTGCTGAGCTGGCCATCGTCATCGTCGGCACCGACGACGACTGGGAGACCGAGGGTGAGGACCGAACCTCGCTGACGCTGCCCGGTGACCAGGACGACCTGGTGGCCGCCGTCGTCGCCGCCAACCCGAACACGGTCGTCGTCCTCAACACCGGCTCGCCGGTGACGATGCCGTGGCTCGACGACGTGTCGGCTGTCGTCCAGCTGTGGTTCCCGGGCCAGGAGATCGGCGACGCCCTCGCTGACGTGCTGACCGGCGCCGCCGAGCCAGGCGGCCGCCTGCCCGTGACGTTCCCCCGGCGCATCGACGACACGCCCGCGTTCGCCCATCACCCGGGAACCGACGGCCGTGCCGTCTACGGCGAGGGGTTGCTCATCGGTCACCGCTGGTACGACGCCCACGACATCGAGCCGCTGTTCCCGTTCGGCTTCGGGCTCGGGTACACGACGTTCACCATCGAGCCCGTCGCCATCGCCGGCGGCGTCGAGCAGGGTGTCACCGTCGACGTCGACGTGACCAACACCGGCGATCGGCACGGCGGCGAGGTCGTCCAGGTGTACGTCGCCCCGCCCGCTGGTGACGAGGCCCGACCACTGCGCCACCTCGGCGGGTTCGGCCGCATCGACCTCGCCCCCGGCGAGCAGGGGCGGGTCACCGTCGAGCTCGACGCCCGGGTCTTCGCCTCGTGGCTCGACGGCGAATGGGTCGTCCAGCCCGGTGACTACACGATCCTCGTCGGCCGCTCGTCGCGCGACCTCCACCCGGTCGGCGCGATCACGGCAGCCTGAGCGAGGCGGTCAGAGCCGCCAGTCGATCGGGTCGAGCCCGGCGGCCTCCAGGGCGGCGTTGGTCCGGGAGAACGGCTTGGATCCGAAGAAGCCGTTGTGGGCCGACAGCGGCGACGGGTGCGCCGACTCGATGACCGTGTGCCGGGACGTGTCGACGAGGACCTTCTTGCGGCGGGCGTGGCTGCCCCAGAGGATGAACACGACCGGGTGCGCCTTGGCGTCGACGGCCGAGATCACCTCGTCGGTGAACGTCTCCCACCCGCGCCCCTGGTGCGACGCCGCCCGCCCGGCGCGCACGGTGAGCGTCGTGTTGAGCAACAGCACGCCTTGGCGGGCCCACGCCTCGAGGTTGCCGTGGCCCGGAGGTTCGACGCCGACGTCGTCGTGCAGCTCCTTGTGGATGTTGACGAGCGACGGGGGGATGGCCACGCCCCGGCGCACCGAGAAGCACAGGCCGTGGGCCTGCTGTGGGCCGTGGTACGGGTCCTGACCGAGGATCAACACCCGAGTCGTCGCGTACGGCGTCAGGTGGAGGGCGGCGAACACCTCGTCGTGCGGCGGGTACACGGTGTGGTGCTGGCGTTCGCGTGTGGACGAACGCCTGCAGCTCGGGCCAGTAGGGCTTGGCGAACTCGCCGCGGAGCACCGGGTTCCAGTCGGTGGTCATCGGCTGCCATCTTGGCGCTCCGGCGCGGCGTCGCCCCGAGTGGCCCCGCCTACCATCGGCCCGTGGCCGCCCTCGAGCTCCTCGATGCCGTCCCGCGGTCACGCCTGGCGACGCTGCCGACCCCTCTCGAGCGGGGGCCTGGCCTGCCCGGCGGGGCCAGGCTGTGGGTCAAGCGCGACGACCTGACGGGGCTCGGCGCCGGCGGCAACAAGGCCCGCAAGCTCGAGTTCCTGTGTGCCGAGGCGCTGCGCACCGGTGCCCGGACGCTCGTCACCGTCGGAGCGAGCCAGTCCAACCACTGCCGGATGACGGCCGCCGCCGGCGCCGTTCTCGGCCTCGAGGTGCACCTCGTCCTGTCGGGCACGCGCCCGGTCCACGCGACGGGGAACCAGCTGCTCGCGGAGCTGTTCGGCGCCCAGCTGCACTTCGTGGGCTGTCCGCCGCACCACTGGGGCGAGCTGGAGATCGCCCGCGAGCAGCTCCACGACGAGCTGGCCGCGGCGGGAGCGGCCCCGCACTCGATCCCGATCGGTGGCAGCACCGCGACCGGAGCACTGGGTTACCTGGTCGGCTACATCGAGCTCGTCCAGCAGTGCCAGGAGCTCGGCATGCAGCCGGCGGCGGTCGTCCACACCTCCTCCAGCGGCGGTACCCACGCCGGGTTGGTCGCCGGGCGGGCGTTGCTGCGCGATCTCGGCCAGGAGGATCTGCCCGAGGTGCTCGCCGTGGGCGTCGCCAAGGGTGTCAACGTCGGGGTGCCCGACATCCGCCAGCTGGCTGCCGAGGCGCTCGCCGCGATCGGGTCAGACGCCGCCGTCGACGCTGATGACATCGAGATCGACACCCGCTGGCTCGGACCGGACTACGGCGTGCCGACGGCGCCGGGGGACGAAGCGATCCGCTGGGCGGCGTTGCACGGCGGCTGGGTGCTCGATCGGACCTACACCGGCAAGGGCTTCGCCGGCCTGCTGGGGAACGCGGCGACAGGACGGTGGCGTCCCGGCGACGAGGTCGTGTTCCTCCACACCGGCGGGCTGCCGGCGGTCTTCACCGAGGACGGGGCGCCGACGCGCTGAGCCCTCGCATCGCTCGATACGGATCCCGCCCAGAGAGCGGGTCAGAACCGGGACAGGCCGTCGGCGAAGAAGGCCCTCGCCCGGGCGGCGTGGTCGTCGGGCGCCAAGGCGTCGAGATCGGACATCGTCAGCGTCGCACCGAACGGGGCGTTCCAGTAGGCACTGTCGCCGGGCCGGGTGGCCGACCACGGACCGACGTAGAGGTACGGGTCGTCACTGAACGAGTCGCCCGGTGAGGCGCCGAGGTTGATGTGCTCGCCACCGCGCTCCACGGCGCACCCGAGGTCGAAGTGCTCGGGCCACAGCTGGGCGACCGTGGCCGAGGTGATCGCCGCATCCGTGCCCTCGACATCGTCGATGAGCGTCAGGCCGAACCCCCACCAGGACGCGAGGCGCCGGGCGGCGCCGTCGTCCACGTCGAGCAGGGCGTCGGGGTCCCAGAGCGCCGGCGTGTCGGGGCCCACGGAGAACGACGGGTCGAGCTCGACGCCGACGAGCTCGGCCGCCCGGCGGAGCGTCGAGACCGGCTCGACCACGACATCCCGACCGCGCTCCACGACGAGGAGCCGACCGCTCAGGCGGACCACCTCGAGCTGGTCGCCGCCGAACGCCGGCGTGCCGAAGCCGTCCGGTGTCGGTCGCAGGCCGAAGCGCCCGGTCACGTCGTGGCGGCGTCGTCCGAGCACGTACACCGCCAGCTGGCGGAGTGCTTCGCGGGCCGCCGTGAGGTCGCTCGCCATCGCCCCATCCTGATTCGGCCCGCCGGCCGCGCCACTAGCGTGAGCGCATGACCGCGGAACCACCGGTGCGCTCGTGAGCGAGATCCTCGAGGTCGATCTGTTGGCGTTCGAACGGGGCAGCGGCGCCCAGCGGCGGGCGGTCGTCGACGGCGTGCGGCGCAGCCTCGAGACCGGTTTCGTGTACACCCGCCACGACCTGTCCGAGGAGCTCCTCGACACGGCCTACGGCATGCTCGTCGAGTTCTTCGATTCCCCCGACGAGGAGAAGCAGCGCTGGGTCCAGCCAGGCGCCAACGGCCAGACCGGATACACGGGCCTGCTCGTCGAGACGGCGGCGTCGAGTGACCACCCGGATTGGAAGGAGATGCTCAACTGGGCCACGCCGATCCCGTCGGGCCACCCGTTGAAGCGCAAGTTCCCCACCGCCTACCCCGACCAGGTCATCCCCGAGGCCACGGTTCCCGGCATCGCCAAGGTCCTGTACGCCTTCCACGACACGATCGCCGATCTCCAGCGGCGCTTCCTGCGGATCATCGCCGAGGGCATCGGCTGCCACGAAACGTTCTTCGACGACATGGTCCAGGACGGGCCGACGCTGACGAGAGCGATCCGTTACCCGCCGATGCGCGAGGTCCCCGACGACGGCCCATACGAGTGGGCCGGCCAGCACGGCGACATCAACTTGATCACCGCCCTGCCGCGAGCGACGGCGCCGGGTCTGCAGGTCCTCGTCGACGGCGAGTGGGTCGACGCCGTTTCCCCCGAGGGCCAGGTGATCATCAACACCGGGATCATGCTCGAGCGGTTGACGAACGGGCAGATCCCGATGGGCTGGCACCGCGTCGTCGCCGCCCCGGGCTACGACGGTGAGCGCTACAGCGTCGTGCAGTTCTGCCATCCGCGGCCGTGGACGATCCTCTCGCCAGTGCCCAGCTGCTGCACGCCCGAGCACCCCCAGCGCTTCGCCGCGATCACCGCGGCCGATGCCCTCGACGAGGTGCTCTACCAGATCAACCTCGTCGAAGACGCCAGGCGGGTGTGACCATGCAGCGCCGCGTCCGCACGCTCTGGACCGACCTCAACGGCCTCACCCACGGTCGCTACATCCCCTCGGCGCGGTTCGACCACGCCACCCACCACGCCGTGACCACGATGGCGATGACCCCGCAGGGCGACATCCTGGCGATCGAGGGTTACGCCGCCGACGTCGGCTTCCCCGATCTCGGCGCCGTGCCGCTCGCCGAGACCCGCCGCCCCGGCTGGGAGCCGGATACCGACGTGGCGGTCTGCGAACTGCGCTACCGCGACGACGAGCCGCTGGCGTTGTGCCCGCGTGGTGCGCTGGTCCGTGCGGTCGACGGTTGGCGGGCGCTCGGCTTCGAGCCGCAGCTCGGCTTCGAGCTCGAGCTGTACGTGCTGGAGCGTGACGAGTCTGCGGTCGGCGGCTGGCGCCGGGCCGGCGGCGAGGGCCACCGGGTGTACGGCGTCGGCCTGGGCGGTGACCCGACCGGCCTGGCGCTGGAGTTCTTCGACGCCGTCGAGGCGATGGAGATCGGCCTGGAGGGCGTGCTGACCGAGTTCTCGCCCGGGCAGATGGAGATCAACCTGACGTACGGGCCGGCCGTCGCGGCCGCCGACGCCGCCCAACTGGTCAAGGAGATGACCCGTGAGGTCGCCGCCCGCCGCGGGTACCGGGCGACGTATCTCGGGCGGCCCGACGCCATGGCCGTCGGCTCGGGCTTGCACGTCAACTTCTCCCTCGTGCCGGTGTCGGGCGGCGCCAACGCCCTCGAGGACCTGAGCCGGCCCGATGGCCTGAGCACGCTCGCCCGCCAGAGCATCGGCGGGCTGATCGGCCACCACGAGGCGGTGGCCGGGCTCTCGGCTCCGTTGGTCAACAGCTACAAGCGGCTGATGCCGGGGCTGATCGCCGGGTACTGGGCGAACTGGGGCCTCGACAACCGCTTCAGCACGTACCGCGTGCCCGCCCACCGCGGTCCGGCGACGCGCATCGAGAACCGCCTGCCGTGCGCCACGGCCAGTCCGTACCTCGCCGCCGCGGCGACGTTGAACGCCGCCCTCCTGGGTGTCGTCGACGGGGCCGACTGCGGTGACCCGCAGGTCGGCGACGCCGACGCCGCGCCGAACACCGACCGCCACACGCCGCACACGCTGGCCGAGGCGCTCGACGCCGTCGAGGCCGACACCGTGCTCACCGAGGCGATGGGCCCCGACCTCGTCGCCGCCTACCTCACCCTGCGCCGCCACGAGGCGGACCGGTGGGAGGCCTCGGGCGAGGACTGGGACCCGGAGAAGATCACCGCCTGGGAGCTCGACAGCTACCTCAAGTTCTACTGACCCGAGTGTTTGCTGCCGGCGGAGTGTTTGCTGCGGGGACGCCCCGCAGCAAACACTCGCTCGCAGCAAACACTCGGGTCAGGTCGTGGCGTGGCGGCCGAGGTAGGCCTCGGCGACGGCGGGGTCGGTGCGGATCTGGGCGGGTGTGCCCTCGGCGAGGACCCGTCCGCCGGCGAGCACGACGACGTGGTCGCTGATGCGCGTGATGAACGCCAGGTCGTGGTCGATGACGAGCACGCCGGCCCCGACGAGCTGGGCCGTGGCCCGCACGTGCTGCACCATCGCCACGCTCTCGGTGTCGCTCATCCCCGAGGTCGGCTCGTCGAGCAGCAGATACGCCGGTGCGAGGGCGGCCGCTCGGGCCAGTTCCAGGCGACGCTGGTTGCCGTAGTCCAACGTCGCCGCGGGCCGCTCGGCGACGTCGGCGAGGCCGGCGTCGGCGAGCAGGACGTCCGGGTGGACAGCGCGAACATCGCGGCGGTAGCGGCGAGCGCTCAGCGCGGCGAGCTCGACGTTCTCGCGAACCGAGAGCGTCGGGAACAGCCGCAGGTTCTGGAACGTCCGGGCGAGGCCGGCGCGGGCGATGCGGTGCGGCGGTTCGCGGCTGAGATCCCGATCACCGATGTGGACGGAGCCGGCCTGCTCGACGACGAGACCGGTGACGACGTTGAACAGCGTCGTCTTGCCGGCGCCATTGGGCCCGATCAGCCCGACGAACTCGCCAGGCCCGACGTTGACCCCGGCGCCGTCGAGGGCGACGAACCCGCCGAACCGCACGACGATCCCGGCGGCCACCAGATCGCCCGGCGCCGCGGCCGGGGCGGGGCCCGATGGACGCTCGGAGCGGGGCGGACGGCGCCAGCGGCGCCGCAGCCACATGGCGACGTCGGTGTCGCCGAGGAGACCGCCGGGGCGGACCAACATCACGGCGAGCAGGACGAGGCTGATGAACAGCTGCGGCAACCGTGGGATGCCGTGACGGTCACCGAACTGCCGGGCGATCTCGTTGCCCGCCGTGACGAGCACGGTCCCGACGAAGGCACCGGTGACGGTTCGCATCCCCCCGACAACCAGCATCGCCAGCAGCAGGACACCGACGTCGAGCGTGTACTGCGTCGGGTTCGTGCTGCCCACGGCCTGCACCCGCAGCGCGCCAGCGAGACCGACGATCGCCACGCTCAGGACCCACGCCGTCCACCGCGGCCAGAAGCGGTCGATGCCGATCGCCGGGGCGGCGATCTCGTCCTCCCGCGTGGCGATGGCGAATCGACCGGTGCGCGTCTCCCGGAACCCGTTGACGACGATCAGCATGGCGAGGACCGCGATCCACAGCCAGGTGTTCGTCCCGTGGCGGGGGATGCCCGACAGACCGCCGGCGCCGCGCGTCAACTCCTGCCAGTTCTTGACGCCCTGGTCGACGACGAACAGCACGGCCAGCGTGATCATCGTCGCCGCCAGCCCGCCGGCCCTGGCCACGGCGACGCCGACCGCCGCGCCGAGCACCACGGCGACGACGACGCCGACGACCGTGGCGCCGACCGAGCCGAGCTCGACGTCCCCGATGCCGAACGGCAGATCGGGGAGCGTCGACGCTTTCGTCGCCACGGGGATCGCGGCCAGCGCCGTGGCGTAGGCAGCGATCTGGGCGAACGCCAGGTGGCCGAAGGAGAGGATCCCGGTCGTGCCGGTGAACGCCTGCAGACCGAGGACGAGCACGAGGTTGATCAACAGCTCCTGGACGAGCAGGTCCCGCGCCGCCCCGCCCGTGGCCGTGTAGGCGACGCTGCCGATGACGAGCGCGGCGAACAGCACCCCGCTGGCCACGACGGTGCGCAGGAGCGTCATTGGGAACGCTCGACCCATCAGACGCGCTCCGCGGAGCGGACGGTGAACAGCCCCTGGGGGCGGATCACGAACAGCGCGGCGATGAGCACGAAGACGAAGGCGTCGGTCATCCGCTCCCACACCCCCTCGGGCAGGTAACCGCGCAGGAAGACCTCGGCGACGCCGAGCGCGAGGCCCCCGACGACCGCCCCGGTGAAGCTGCCGAGCCCGCCGATGATCGCCGCCACGACGGCTTTGATGAGGTAGTCGGACCCGAGCGTCGGCTCGGCGCTCGGGCTGCGCATGAGGATCAGCACGGCAGCCACCCCGGCGAGCAGCCCGGCGAAGGCGAACGCGCCGGAGATCACCCCGTTCGCCCGGACGCCCATCAAGCCGGGCGGCGTCGAAGTCCTCGCTCGCCGCCCGCACGGAGATCCCGAACAGCGTGCGACGGAAGACGTATGCCGTGGCGACGAGCACGACGCCGGTGACGCCGATGGTCACGAGGTCCATCACTTCGAGGCGGATCCCGGCGATCTCGACCGTGTTGAACACCCATCCCGGACCGGGGAACGACTGCGGCGACGGGGACACGAAGATGGCCCACATGGCGTGCGACAGCTGCTCGAGGGCGAACGACGTGAGCAGCAACGTGAACGGGCTGGCGCCGCGGACCCGCCGGAACGCCACGCGCTCGGTGGTCACCGAGGTGACGACGGCAGCGATCACGATCGCCGGCGCCAGGACCCACCACCCGAGCCCGCGGGTCGAGAGGAAGTAGGCGACATAGGCACCGACCGTGATCAGCTCGGCGTGGGCGAAGTTGACCAGGTGCATGACGCCGAAGATCAGCGAGATCCCGAGCGCCAGCAGGGCATAGGTGCTGCCCCGTCCGATGCCGTCGACGAGGTTCTGGATCAGCGTGCTCACGGGTCCGACCGGCCGCCGATGTAGTGCCCGAAGAGATCCTCGTGGGCCGCCAGCTCGGGGCCGCGGCCCTCGATGGCGATCCGGCCGGTGCGCAGCACGTAGCCACGGTCGGCGATCTCCAATGCCCGCCTGGCGTTCTGCTCGACGACGAACACGGTGCGGCCGCGGTCACGGAGCTCGACGAGGAGGTCGAACACGACGTCGACCATGATCGGTGCCAGGCCCAGTGTCGGCTCGTCGAGCAGGATGATCCGCGGGTCGCTCATCAGAGCGCGGGCCACGGCGAGCTGTTGCGCCTCGCCGCCCGAGAGGTAGCCGGCCGCGGTCGCCCACCGATCGGCGAGCACGGTGAACCGCTGGCGGACCTCGTCGAGGCGCCGTCTCCGGTCGCCGGGGCGGGCCGTCACACCGGCGAGTTGCAGGTTCTCGCCGACGGTCAGGTCGCGGAAGATCCGGCGCCGTTCCGGGACCAGCGCCAGACCGGCGCGCACGAGGCGGGCCGGTTCGGCTCCGGTGACGTCGACGCCGTCGAGCTGGACGCGGCCGCCGCTCGGGCGGAGGAGACCGGCGACCGTGTTGAGGAGCGTCGTCTTCCCGGCGCCGTTGGGGCCGACGAGGGCGACCAGCTCGCCCTCGGCGACCGTGACCGAGACGGCGTGGAGGGCGACGACCGCTCCGTAGCGCGCCGTGACGCGGTCGACGACGAGCATCGGCTCACGAGTCCGCGCCGGCAGGCGAGCGCTCCGTCGTCACGGCACGTAGGTCGGCTGGAAGGCGTCGGTGAAGGCGGGCGCGCCGTCGGTCACGGTGAGGATCACGACATCCTTCGCCGGGACACCGTTCGTCCCGGCGTAGGTCACGGTTCCGGTCGTCACCTCGACGTCGCTCAGGTTGGCGATGGCGTCGATGAGCGCGGCCCCCTCGAGCGAGCACGCCTGCTCCGCAGCCGTCGCGAACACCTGCACGACGTCGGACGCCAGCGCGCCGAAGCTGACCGTCTCGATCGCCACGCCGGCGTCGGTGGCGGCGTCGAGGAACTCCTGCACCCGGTTGTCCTCGCGCGGGAACGTGTGGGCGGTGAAGGCGACACCCTCGGCGACGTCGCCGGCATCCCAGACGACGGTGGCGTCGAAGCTGTCGGCGCCGATCACCTGGATGTCGCCGAGACCGGCGGCCTCGAGCTGCTCCAGCAGCACGCCGGCGCCGGGCATGACCATGGCCGTGTAGAGCACGTCGGGCACGGGGTCGAGCTGGGCGAGCTCGTTGACCTGCGCCGAGAAGTCCTCGTCGGTGATGCCGAACGTGAAGTCGCGGACGACCTCGCCTCCCGCCTCGGAGAAGGCGTCGGCGAACGCGGCGGTGGTGTTGGTGAAGTACGGATCGTCGGGCGACGAGAAGGTCACCGCGGTCGTGGCGCCGCCCGACGCCGCGAACTCGGCGGCGGCGGCGGCCTGCACGGGGTCGCTGAAGCTCATCAGGAACGCCCCGCGGCTGGGGTCGGCGAGCGCCAGGTCGGTCGAGGCGTTGGAGATGACCGGCACCTGCCCGTCGATGGTGTCGATGAGTGGCACGCCGTTGTAGGCGAACGGCGGAGCGATGATCGCATCGACGCCGTCGTCGAGCAGCTCCTGGGCGACGCGCTGGGCGCCCGACGGGTCGCCGGGCAGCTCCTTGACGACGTAGGCGATGTCCTGGCCGCCGACACCGCCCGCGGCGTTGAGGAGGTCGACCTGGACCTGGGCGGCCTCCGATCCGGGGACGTCGGCGAAGCCGCCGAGGTCGCTGAAGTCGGCGGCGTAGCCGATCGTCAACGGCTCGTCGAGGACGCAGTCGCCGCCGGCGGTGCCCGCCGTCGACCCGGCTGGCGTCGTCGATGCCGCAGCGGCCCCCGTGGTCGCCGTGGCCCCGGCCGTTGCTTCGGTTGACGCAGAGTCGCCGGTGTCCGCCTCGTCGTCGTCATCGCCACCGCACGCGGCGACCGCCAGCGCGGCGGCCACGGCCACCACCAGTGCCTTGCCCATGTGTCCCCCTTGATCTTCGGCCGCACCTTATCCCGTCGCGCCGAGTCGTTCGGTCCCGAACGATCGACGTCCCCGACCGAGTTCTCCGTGGATTCCGCGGCCACTTCTGGCCGTGACTTCGTGTCAGAACCGGTCAGGCCGCCTCCCTGGCGTCCTCCTCGGTCACGGTCACGGCGGCGAGCGCCGGGACGACGGCGGTCGACACGCCGTGCGTCAGCACTGAGACGTGAAGCAGCGCGAAGGCCACGTTGTTCAACGTGGCCGCGTCACGGCTGCGGAACAATCCCCAGGCCGCCGCGGTGACGAGCACTGCGACGGCGACCAACGTCGGGGCCGCCGGGCGCCATTGTCGGCCGGTGGCGCCGACCTTCGGCGTCACGACGAATGATCCCGACCGCCGCAGGACGGAGCGCAAGGTGGCGTGGAGGTGGACCCAGAACGTCGATGTGGCGAGCGAGTAGGCGGCGAATGTGTACGTCCCACTGCCGACGCTGGCGACCGTCGCCAGCGAAAGGACGAAGTAGGGCGCAAATGCCGCGAGGAAGTTGTCGGCGGTCGCGCCGGCCAGGGGCTGGGCCCCTGTGGCGATGTACATCACGGGTAGGGACAAGTAGAAGAGCACCGTCCACCCCGACAGGAAGTACGACGCCGAGAGCAGATACTGCGCTTTGCGCCGGATCGGCAGCGAGGAGCGCAGCACCCGCGGGATCGCGCCGATGCAGCCCCTGGCCCAGCGGTGCTGCTGGCTGACGTACGAGGCCAGGTCCTCCGGGCCGAGCCCGCAGGCCAGCACTTCGGGCACATAGGCCGACGACCAGCCGCGCTCGTGCAGGTCCACGGACAGCTCGAAGTCCTCGGTCAGCGACCCGGTCGGGAACCCGCCGACCTGGGCGAGGGCCCGACGCTTGATGGCGACGTTGGTGCCGCAGCAGAACATCGCGTCGTGAGCGTCCTTGCCGCAGGCGATCGGCCCGAAGAACAAGGCCTGTTGACTCCAGGCCGCGCCGGCCAGGCGGTTGGTGTCGCTGTTGGCGTAATACTGCGGGCTCTGCACGTAGGCGACGGATGGATCGGCGAATCGGGGCAGCATCCGCAGGAGCAGCTCGGGGCGGGGCACGTGGTCGCAGTCGAGGATGAGCACGAACTCGGCGTTCGTGCGGGCGAGGGCATGGTTGATGTTCCCCGCCTTGGCGCCCTCGTGGCGGGCTCGGCGGATGTACCGGACGCGGTAGCGGGCGGCCAGGCGCTCCATCTCCTCGCGGTCGCCGTCGTCGAGCAGGGCAACGCGGATCTCGGCCCCGCGCAGGCGGGTCGCCGCGGCGACGGTCGCCTCGACCACCTCGACGGGCTCGCCATAGGTGGGGATGAAGACGTCCACCGACGCCGGCGCGGCGAAGCGCTTGGCACGCATCAAACGCCCCGACCGTTGCCGTCGGCCACCGAGGCACGTCCACCAGAACCCGACTGCCTGCACGATGTTGAACAGCTCAGCCGTGATGAGCACACCGAACAGGACGGGGTTGCCGACACGTCCGGGCTGCAGCAGCCAGCCGAAGTAGAGCACCAGCCCGCATGCGCTGGCGAGAGCCAGGGCGATCGCCCGCCGCCGGGCCCGGCCGGTGATCGCGACGGCGTCCCAGGTGGGCTCAGCCAGCCGCTCGTCCGTCGCATTCATCGCAACTCCCAGACCCGCACGTTGGGCCGATCGAAGGAGTCGACCACGGCGCGGTCACGCTCCAAATGGGCGAGCTCGGTGCCCAGGCGAGCCGCCGTGTCCTCGGCGTTGACGACGCGGTCGGTGGCGACGACCCACACCCCCGCCCCGGCCGGGACCTTGGCTCCCACGGGCCGCGACTCGATGTCGGGCGCGTAGTACTCGGCGACGGCGGCCAGGTACACCGGCTCGTACAGCACGACGTCACCGGGCTCGGCCTGTTCGGCGATGCGGTCGAAGGCGCCCTGGAAGTCGTACACGCGTGGGTTCGCGCCGTTGACCTGTTGGTCCACGAGGCCGGCCAGCATCAGGGCCATGAGGACCGAGGTGGCAATCACTGAGGCGGAGCGCCGCACCGTGGTCGACGTCACCATGCGGGCGACGAGCAGCAGCATCACCGGGACGGCGCCGGAGAAGTAGCGCAGCTCGAACAGGTCGCGCTTCACCGACCCGACCGCGAACAGCGCCGCCAACGGCACGACGACGAGCGCCAGGAGCAGCACACTGTGCCCCGAGCGTCCTCGACCCAGCATCATCAGCGCGAGCAGCAGCAGCAGCGGCCACAGGGCGGCGATCTGGACCATTGCCCCGTCGGCGTGGTAGCCGAGCAGGGCCCAGATGAAGTTGGCGCCGACGGCGTAGATCGAGATGCCGCCGCCGAAGCTCGAGCTGCCGAGACCGGCCTGGCCGGGCACGAGCGCCTCGGTGCGCTGCCCGTAGGCCCGCATCTGGTCGACAAGGAGGGGAAGCATCGGCGTGACGATGAGGAGCACGACGGCGAACGAGACGAACCACCCGAACACGAGGGAACGCCGACGCTGCACATCGTGGCGGTGCCGCCAGAGCACCCAGGCGATGGCGGCCTGCTGGACGATGACGGGCAGGATGGCGAAGTACTGGGTCCACAGGAGCAGCCCGGTGAGGACGCCGTACACCACCCACCACGCCGTCGTTCCGAGGCGGATGGCCTGGACCACAGCGCCGACCGCCAGCGTGGCGAGCAGCATGAAGATGGCGTACATCCGGGCTTCCTGCGAGTACCAGACGCAGAACGGCGCGATGGACGCGAGGAGGGCGGCCACCCAACCGGTGCGCTTGTCGTAGATCACCGAGCCCACCCAGTAGAGGGCCGGCACGAGCGCCACACCGGCCAACAGCGATGGCAGGCGAACAGCGAACTCCGACGCGCCCAGCAGCCGCACGGTCACCCACAGCACGGCGTGGTGCAAGGGGGGTGGACGTCGGTCGACGTCAGCTGGTGGATCATCTCGCCGAATGGAAGCCTGGCCTGGCTGACGCTGATGGCCTCGTCGACCCACAGCCCGCGGTTGGTCGCCACGCGTGCGGTGCCGGCGAGGGCGCACAGGGCGACCATGGCCGCCGTCGCTGCGGCGGTCGGACGGCGCACCCGGGTGGTGACGAGCGGAGCGAGCGCGGGGGAGCTCGAGCACGGTGGCCAGCCCAGCCGTCGTGAACAGGGTGGTGGCGACGACAGCCTCGACCGACTGGGCCCAGAGCGTGATGGCGACGAGCTCCACGGCGACGGCGGCGAGCGTGACGACGATGGTCCGGGCAAGCGCGGCGCCGGTGGCGGCGCGCCTGGCGATCTGCAGCCGAATCAGGCCGAGCAGTGCCATGGCCAGCAGATAGGGACCGACGAGAGGGGCGATGCGCACGTAGTCCGCCCCGAAGGCGTGGTGCACCAGCGGGCGGGCGATGAGAGCTCCGCCGGCGGCGATGGCGACGCCGACGACCGCCGTCATCGCCGCCGCCGTGCCACCGACGTGCGGACGCCCGCGCGCGGCCGCCGGCATCAGGACGAGCGGGATCGTCGCAGTGGCGAAGAAGGCCGCCCCACCGATGGTCGACAGCACGCCGAACTCGGCCGCAGCCGGCGCGGCGAGGGCGCGGTTGGCGGCGACGAGATCGATCGTCTGCAGGACGGCCAGCCCGACGAAAGCAGCACCCGCAGAACGCACGGCGGCAGGGCTGAACGCCGTTTGGCCGGCCGTGTCTGACGAGGCCTCCCGAGCGACCGGGCGGAGCCCGGTGCCGATGGCCGCCAACGCGGCGTATCCGCCGATCACCGTGCCGAAGGCCGCGCCGACGACGCCGAAGGCCGCGCCGAGCGCCGTCCCGGCCACGAGGCGCACCGCGGGTTCGAGCAGCAGACTGCCCGTGACGCGGCGGTGCTCCTCACGGCCGTACGCCACACCGCGCCGGAGGTTGAGCAGCACGGAGCCGGGCACGGCGATCCCGAGGGCCACGATGAGGCCAGCGGGCAGCCCGAGCAGCCCACCAAGGGGTATGCAGAGTGCCGCGATCATGAGCCCCGCGACCGCGCCGCCGAACGTCATCGCGGGGGCGAGTCGAGCAAGCCGGTCGGGTGCCAGCGCGCCGGCGGCCGTCAGGGCCGCGGCAGGTAGGGCGACGACGATGAACAGAGCCAGGAATGTGGCCATCGACGCGTACTCGGCCGGCCGCAGCATCCGTGCCATGAGGACGGCGAACGCCAGGTTGCCGAGTCCAGCGGTGAGCTGCCCGCCGAGGATGGTCAGCTGGGGACGAACGTCGCGCTGGGCGGCCCGCGTGACGGCTGGCTGGGTGACGGTGGTCGTCATGTCGGTCACCAGGCGCCGCTCCCGTCTGACAGCCGTAGTCCGGCGACGTGCGACGGATCCTCGGGCACACCGTCGGCCAGGAGCAGCCGCATCAGCTCGACGGACCGCGCCGCCTCGAGCTGCTGCTCGCGCGCGGCCGACCGGGTCACCCGCGGGCCGGCCAGTGCCTGGTCGGCGGCACCGGCCAGCACGTCGGGCGACGCGTCGAGCGGCACGGCGACCTGCCGAAGCCGCCGGGCGAGCCCGGCGACCCGCGGCTCGTCGGCCACGGCGAGGAAGCGCGAGCCGACCATCCCGGCAGCGAGGAGGGTGTCGAAGCGCGTCCCGATCACGAGATCTGCGGCGGCCACCGCGGCCGCCTCCTCGAGGAGGTCGACCGGCCGATCGAGCAGCTTGACCTCGGGGCCGAGGATTCCCCGCACTACCTCCGCCGACTCGCCGTCGTCGCGCCCGCCGCCTGGTTGCACGTGCACCGAGTGCGTGCCGGCCAGGCGGGCGATGACCGGCCGCAGGGCCTCGACCAGGCGACGCTGCTCACCCTCGAGGGCGAGCACGACGGTCGGTTCCGCCCGGCCAGCCGAGCGCCGTGCCGCCACGGCGTCCAGCTGGATCCAGGCGAGATCGGCGCCGATCCAAAAGGGTGTGGGCGCGCCCGTATCGGCGAGCACAGCAGCCGACTCCTCGTCGCGCAGGACGAGCAAGTCGACGTGCTCGATGAGCCAGCGCGCCATCCCTCGCGCCACGGTGCCGCGCACTTCCCGCGCACCAACGCCCAGCAGGGCGACACGGCGCCGGCTGATATTGGCCGCGGCCACCACTGCAACGGCGTCGCGCAGCACGGTGGCGCCGTCGGGCGAACCGCTCGATCGTCCGGACGTGAACACGCTCCCGCCGGCGAACAGCACGAGGTCGGCGCGACGCACACGACGGAGCAGCGTGCCGACGCCCATCCCCGTGGCCGGCACGCCGTGGCGGGCGCGCGTCTCGGCGGGGTCGGCCGAGACCACGACGACCTCGTGGTCGGCGAGGGTGGCGCACAGGGCGGACGCCGTCGCCTCCGCCGCCAGGTCACCCTGCCCGAAAGGTCCGACGAGCATCACGTTGGACATCGAGCACCTCCTCGTACACGGCGAGGTGGCGCTGGGCGACGGCGGGCCAGCACCTCCCTCGGGCGAGCACGCCAGTCCAATGCCGGAGTTCGGCGAGGCCGACGGGGTCAGCGGCCAGCGCCTCGATCTGGGCGGCAAGCCCGACCGGATCCATCGCCGCCGTGAGGACACTCGGCGCTCCGGCCGAGCGCGCCAGCGTCGGTGACAGGAGGACGCCGGTGCCGTACGCCATGGCCAACGCCAGCACCCCGCTCGACGAGAACGGCTTGGGGTACGTGAACAGGGCCACGTCGGCGGCGGAGAACCACGCGCCGACGTCGCGGTCGGGCACCCAGCCCGTGAAGCGAGCGACATCCCCGTACCGCGCCTGCAACTCGGTACCGAAGCTACGCCCGGCCGCGAGCAACCGGGGATGGTCACCGCCGGCGACGACCACGTCGACGCCGCCCTCGAGGTGACGAGCGGCCTCGAGCACGAGCTCGAGGCCCTTGTACGGGGCGAGGAACCCGAAGCACAGCACGACGAGGCGATCGCCGAGGCCGAGGGCGCGACGGGCTTCCGCTGGGTCCACGGGCTCGACCTTCTCGATGCCGTGGGGGATGACCGTGGCACCGGGGAGCATCCGACGGAACGGCGAGTCATGGACGATGGTGGCCGCGGACGCTCGCGTGAGCGCGGACTGCACGGCAGCGATGCCCGTGCGGGCCAGCGGCGCCGGCGCGGCGACGTCATGCAGTCGCGTGAATGCGCGGTCGACGGTCGACGGGTCGACGACTTGGTGCATGGTCGTGACGAGTGGTGGGGAGCCTCTGTAGCGCGCCAACGCCGGGAACAGCCCCACGAGGGAGCGGGACCCGCCGTAGAGGAACAGCTCGTACTGCAGGTGGGTGATGTCGGCGCCCACAGACGAGGCAGCCCGCAAGGCGCTGGGCAGAGCCCATGCACCGGAGCGGAACGCCCGCCACACCTCGACACCGTCGTCCTCGAATCGCTCAGGTTCGCCGTCCAGCTCGGGTGCGACAACGACGACCCGGGCCCCCGCCGCGACGAGCGAGCGAGCCAGGTTGGCGCTGTACGGCGCAACGCCGCTGTGCCCGCCGTGGTGTTGTCCGCTCGGTGGGTAAGCGCTGATGAGTGCGACGTCAGGCCGCACGGGCCGCTCCCGACGAGGCGGGCACGGCGAGGACCTCGACCGGCATCGTGTGATGGTGGATCCAGAGTCGCAGTGCGCTGGTCAGCATCTGCGCCGCATCACGGCCAGGCCGAAGCTTCGAGCCGGGCTGGTCCAGCCAGACGGTCGGCACCTCCACCACGTCGAATCCCAACCGCCGGGCCACGATCAGCAAGTCGACGTCGAACAGGAAGTCGCGAGACGACATGAACGGCACGACCTGCTCGGCGACGCGCCGATGGATCACCTTGGCGCCGCACTGCGTGTCGGCGTAGGGCAGGCGGAACAGCCGCCGGATCCCCCAGGCGAACCCACGCGACGTCGCCGTGCGCCCGACGTCTCGGGGACACGGCGTGAACGACGCCGGCAGCCGGCGGCTGGCGATGACGCCGTCGGCGCCGCCAGCGGCGAGCGTCATGCGGGCCAGCTCGGCGGGTGGCGTGGCGCCGTCGGCGTCGACGAACGCCACGAGGTCCGCACGGCAGCGACGGAACGTCTCCATCAGCACGCCGCCCTTGCCCAGCTTGGGAAACTCGTGCGCACGGACCCGCGGGTCTTCGGCGGCGTGGTCGCGCACAACCTCCGCCGTCCGGTCCGTGCACCCATCGAGGGCGACGTGGAAGCGGACGTCCTCCTGAGGAAACCCGGCCCGATAGGCCTGCAGTGTTCGAGCGATGCGAGTCTCCTCGTCGTGCGCGGGGATGACGATGTCCAACGACATGACGAATCTCCTTGTCTGGAGTAGGAGCGGATTTCAGCCCCCGGACTCATGTGGCGCCCGCCACCACCGTTCTGCACGGCGGTAGGTCCGATAGGCGTTTCGCCAGCGGCTACCCCCGGACCCGGACCCCCAAACACGGGACGAGACAGGGATCACACATCATGAGACATCGCCGTCTCACGGTGTGGTGACGGGCGACGGTCGCCGTCGGCGCTCGCCCGTGGATCACGAGGCGCCGGCTGGGACCGACCCGTCCGCTTCGGCCTCGACGACCTCGACCGGTTCGCCGAAATGCAGCACACGGCCACCGAACGCGATCGCGCACAGCGCGAACCACGTCCACCCCACGAACAGTCCTGCGACGACGTCAGTCGTCCAATGCACCCCGAGGGCAACGCGTGTGGCGGCGACGGCGACGGCGATCGCGACCGCGCCGCCGAGCAGCACCGCACGGGCATGCCGGGGCCGGCGCCGGCCGAGGAGGAACGCGACACACGCCCAGGTCGCCGCGGCCGCGACCGCGTGACCCGACGGAAATGACGTGCCGGCGAACCCGGTCAGCGGCGAGATCGTGGGACGTGCCCGGTCGACGATCCACTTGATGCCGTTGGAGAGGAGGAACTGTCCGCCGATCGTCATCGCCACGAACGCGGGGATGGTCCAACGCCGGTCGCGCAGCAACTCGACGCCGGTCACGGCGAGCGCCGCGACGACGACGTACGTCGTGCCACCGAACTCACTGATCGCCCGCATGACTTCGGTGGACGCCTCGGTCGCGTGTTCGGCCGCCCACGTCGCGAACGGCGTGTCGGCACGGGCGAAGCCGCTGCGTGTCTTGATCATCAGGAGGATCGCGCCGGCCGTGGCGGTGCCGATCACCACGGCCGCAGCCGCGAGACCAAGCGCCTCGGCGGTGGCCGCCGACGGCGTCGGATGATGGCGGCGGGCCAGACGATTGACGAGCGGGTGTTGGCGAAGGAATCGGCGGACGGTTCGCCGTTCGAGGTGCGGGTCGGTCGGGTCGCGGCGTGACCACCGCCATGCGGTCGCCGTGGCCGCAACGCCGGCGATGACGCCGACGCCGATGACGACGCCAGCGACGATCACGATCTCGTCACCTCCACCCCTCGACGTCCGACCGGCGCTCGAGGGCCATTCGCTCGACGTGTCGGCACGACCAGACCGGTGCTCGCCGCGGCGACGAACAGCGCGCCCATGCCGAGCACCGCACCGCCGATGACATCGGTCGGATGGTGAACGCCTTCGTACACCCTCGACGACGCGACGAACGCGATCAGGACCGCCGCAGCAATCGTGGCGACCCGCGCCACGGTCTTCGACCCGCTGATCGACGCGGCGATCAGCGCGAGTCCCCCGTACAGCACCACGCCCGCGGCGACATGGCCCGATGGAAAGCTCGACGTCGACGGCACGGAGCCGAGCGGCGTGACGTCGGGACGCTCTCGTCCGATGATCGTCGACACGGTGAGGAACACGGCGAGCTCCACGGCCAACCCGATCGGCAACATGCACGCCTGACGGCGGTACCCGGTGAGCCACAGCATGGCTGACGCGCCGAATGCGACGCCGATCACGGTCCAGGTGTCGGTGAAGGACGACCCGACGGCCGCCAGTGTGTCGAGCACGCCGACCCGGTGCCGGGCGATCCAGTCCGTCCAGTCGAGCTCGAGCCGTCCGATCGTCGAGTCGAACAGAAGGAGCTCGGCGAGGACGCCCAAGGCGACCATGGATCCGAGGAGGACGACGAACCCGCACAGGCTGGTCGTCGCAGCGCGCTTGGGGTCGATGGAAGTAGTCGCCACCGCCGGACCGTTACCCACCGCGCCCGCCGCTCACTCACGCCACGAATTCTCCACGCGTGGTGGTCGCGCTCATTCCTCATCACCCCAGAACTGGTGACGACCCGATGCCGACGGGTCAGCGAACGGATCCTTGCCGGCGCTGTGGTTCACGATCGTCCCGAAGGCGGTGACAGCGCCCGAGCACACACTGCCCAACCGGCGACGAATCACGCGCGTCGTCGACCGCAGCCGTGGCACTGGCCGCGGCCTGACCACAGTGGTGGCGCGGGTCGCCACATCTTCGTCAGGAACTTGCATCGTTCCTCCCGGCGAAACCAGAGGAGCCCGCGCCACGTTGCGCGGGCTCCTCTCTCGAATCAACGCAGCCGAAGCTGCGTGGATCGGTCAGCGGACGTACGGGTCGTAGTACGTGTCGTACTCGGTGCCTCGGCGGTCGCGATGCGTGTCCTCGAAGTCAGGTGCGTTCTTCACCTGGTCCTTGGTCATGCGGACGAAGACCTTCTCATTCGCACGGTCGATGCGATCGACGACGCCGGCGGGCACGAGCCGCTTCTTGCCGAAGATCCAGAAGCCGGTGTCGACGACGATGTACGCGCTGCCGGCAGCAACGCTGGACTCGTCAATCTTGCCGATGCTGCCGTCGGTCGCTTCAACGTCGAAGCCGGTGATGTCAGCATCACTCCACGTTGTCCGGTCCGGGTAAGTCCAGATCGCCTTTTTCACAGTTACCTCCAACAAAGCCGCCCTACACCGGCGCCTACCCATTGCACGAACCAGCGAACATGATCCTCGATGAATCCCTCCATCGGGGCCACCCACCCCCCATCTGGGTCGCAGCCCGGCGACCTCTGCGGCTCTGTGGGAGCTGCGGCTTTGGTGAAGGCCCCAACCGCCTCCCGACGTCAACCCAATTGCACCCGGACTGGCAGGCGTTTGA
>CAVZPA010000022.1:0-496083 GCA_963776995.1 uncultured Acidimicrobiia bacterium | reverse complement strand
CTGATCTCGGGATGTTCATCGGTCGAGCGTCGAAGTACGTTTCGTCTCAGCCGGGCAAGTTCGCCTGGGGCATGGTCGGCGGGATGGGGTTTCGTCGTGACGAAGCGTCGAGTGTGCGAACGACGTCGTCGCCGAGGGTGACAGCGTCGGCGAGGTCAGCGCGACACGGGATGATCCGCTGGGCGTCCTCCATGACGAGGTCGACTTCTCGGCGGATGGCGTCGGCGCGACGAGCCGTTGGAGTGATCTCGGCGAGGGCGCCGAGCATGCGGAGCAGCTCGAGCACGACCCGCGGGTGGCGCTCGAGCCCGCCTTGGCGGATGTGCCCGCACACGACCTTGAGGTGCGTCGGGAAGTCCATGACCGGCACGATGACCCGCGCAAGCCCGGTCGAATCCCGGAAGGCCTGAGTGGCGAAGGATCGTCCGATGGCGTCGGCGAGCACGGTGGTCAGGTGGTGCACAGCCTGGGTCGCGGTGTAGGGGTCGTTCTGGCCCGTGGACATCGCTCGGTTGGTGATGTCCACGAGTTGCCGCAGACCGAGTCCGACGTCGCGCTCGACCCGTCGCTCGGGATCAATCTCGACGAGGTTGGCGATGGCGTCCAGGGTCGTCGGCGAGAGCGGCGTTTCGTCGTCGGTCCACACCAAGGCGAGTGGTCGCCCAGCCATGGTGTAGTAGCCGATCAAAGGGACCACCTGCACCGTGACACGCTTGCGTACGGTCAGCGCTGGTAAGGCGGGCATCGACGCCCTGCACGTAGCCGTCGATCAGGGCCGGCACGACCACGGCGTGGGCCGGAGTCGCGATCGGCCCGGCCGAGTCGGCATCGACCTCGCTGCCGTCCAGTCGTGGGTGGGAACGCGCGACGATGGTTCGAGTGTCCGATTCGACTTGGCGCATGATCGTGTCGATCCGCACGGCGTTGGTGATGTGGCCGAAGTAGTAGACGAGAAGGCCGATGCACACGATGGCGAGCGCCACGGCGACGGTGATCCCCATCCGCGGCACGTGACCGCTGTCCGTCTCGGTGTTCACGGTGAACAGGCCGGCGACGCAGTAGGCGACCGTGCCGACGAGCGCGCCCAGCACGAGCTGCGTGCGGGGATCGCGGAGGAACGTGCGCAAGAGGCGGGGCGAGAACTGGGTGGAGGCGATCTGCAACGTGACGACGGTGAGGGCGAACACCAGGCTGGTCACCGGGATCAGCGCGCCGATGATCACGGTCAGCACCTGCCGGGCATCGTTGGAGGTGCCGTGGAACGACAGCGGCCACAGTCGCGAGCCCGGCGAGACGTCGATCTGCGACACCACGGCACCGAGTACGAGTGCCAGCAAGACGGCCACGAACGGTTTGAACCAGAACGACTGTCCGGCCTCGGTCAGCCACCTTCGCTTGGTGACGTACAGCGACGTGCGCGCGCTCTTGCTCGTCGCGATGACGCCGAACCGGCTGGTGGCCCGAGTTCGGGCGCGATGCCGGCTCACAGATTTGGCATCCGGTCCGGGCGACCCGTCGACGGCCATTCGCCGCCGCTCAGGCGCCAGGGCTAGCGGCGTGATCGGGGACGTACGTCTGGGTGTCTCGCGGTGGGCGCTCGTAGCCTGAGGACTTCGGCCGCTTGGGCAACTGCAACGCCGGCCGATCGACCTCTCGGTAGTCGAGCGAGCCAAGCAAGTGGGCGATCATGTTCAACCTGGCTCGCCGCTTGTCGTCGCTCTCCACGACGAACCACGGCGCCTCGGGGATGTCGGTGTGCACCATCATCTGATCCTTGGCACGCGAGTAGTCCTCCCACCGGGCGATCGACTGCAGATCCATCGGCGACAACTTCCAATAACGCATCGGATCGGAGAGGCGGGAGTGGAAGCGGGCCTCCTGCTCGGCGTCACTGACCGAGAACCAGTACTTGCGCAGCAACACCCCATCCTCGACGAGCATCCTCTCGAAGATCGGGCACTGATGGAGGAAGCGGTGGTACTCGTCGGGCGTGCAGAACCCCATCACCTTCTCCACCCCGGCGCGGTTGTACCAGGAGCGGTCGAACAAGACGATCTCGCCCGCCGCCGGAAGCTGGGCGATATACCGTTGGAAGTACCACTGGCCGCGCTCGCGTTCGGTCGGCGCCGGCAGGGCGGCGATGCGGGCCACGCGCGGGTTGAGGTACTGAGTGGCCCGCTTGATCGCACCCCCCTTGCCGGCGGCGTCTCGCCCCTCGAAGATCACGATCAACCGGTGACCCCCCGTCCGCACCCACTCCTGGACCTTGACCAGCTCCGCCTGCAGCCGGTACAGCTCCTGCTCGTACACCCCGCGAGGGACCTTTGCCGCCTTTGCCGCCACCTTGACCGACTGCTTGGCCACGCGTTCAGTTCTCGCTTTCTTCCATCGCTTCACCCCTTGAACTCATCACCGTTCAGCGTGGGGGGCAGCAGGGGCCGCCTGCCTTGTTCGGGTTTACCGTCGCTGTCCCCGATCCGCGGCCGAGCTATTTGATGGCGCCGCGGATGATGCCGGAGATGATCCAGCGCCGGGCGATCAGATAGCCGATCAGCGCCGGCGCCATCGCCAGGAAATAGGACGCGAACGCGACGTTGTAGTTCAGCGTCAGTTGATCGTTGAACGAGTTCTGTACGACCGGCAATGTCTGGTTGCGGATGTCGGAGATGATGAGCGACGGCATCATGAAGTCATTCCACGACCCGAGGAACGAGAAGATGCCGATCGTCGCCGCCATGGGGGCGAGCAGTGGCCAGACGACCTTGCGGTAAACCTCGAACGTGCTACACCCGTCGATGGTCGCACTCTCCTCGAGCTCGACCGGCAATGACCGGATGTACGCCGAGAACAAGAGCGTGTTGAAGCCGAGCCCGAACATGGTGTGCAGGATTCCCACACCGATCGGGTTGTCGAGGCCGAGCTGCGACATCAGCTTCACCTGGGGCAGGGCCAGCACGGTGAAGGGGAGGAACATCGCCGCGAGGAGGTACACGAACGACCAGCGGAACAGCCGGCTCTCCCAGTTGCGCACGACGGCCCACGCCATCATCGAACTGAGCAGCAGGTTGCCGATGATCGTGATCGTCGAGATCGTGATGCTCATCGCGAGTGCTCGTGGGGCGTTGACGAGCTCCCAAGCGTCGCTGAAGTTCGCCCAGCGGATCCGCGTCGGGAACTCGAGGCCCGATCCGCCGGAGTCGGCCTGGTACTTGAGGGACATCACGACCACGAAGTACAACGGGATGAGGATCCCGAGCGCCGGAAGGATCAGCCCGATCGTTCCCCATTTGTTCGAGCGCGTCGCCTTCCGGCGCATCCCTTCGACGTCCGTCGCGGCCGACTGGTGGTCCGGTGGTGGCGGGGCCGCCGGGATTGTCGTCGAGATCGTGCTCACAGGCCCCCCTGCCCCCGGCGACGGATGATCGCCAGCTGAAGAATCGAGATGAGAATGGTGACGACGGCGAACACCACCGCCTTCGCCGCCGAGTAGGCGAACTCACCGGTGTTCAAGCCGCCGATGATCGTCTGCGACACGACCGTGGTCGTGTTGCCGGGGCCGCCCCCGGTCAGGCCGATGACGAGGTCGTACACGTTGAGTGCGCCCTTGAGACCCAGGACGGTGTTGATGACCACGAATCCGGCAAGGAGCGGGAACGTGATGTACCGGAACGTCTTCCACGGCTTCGCACCGTCGATCTCGCTCGCCTCGTAGACGTCGGTGCCCACCGACGCGAGTCCAGCGAGGTAGATGATGATGGCGGCCGGTGTGCCGATCCACGTGGCGACGATGACGATCGGGATCCAGGCGGTCGACGCGTTGACCAGCAAGCCGTCGCCGATCGGGCCCCACCCGATGATGTAGGGCAGGGTGGTGTTGAAGATGTACTTGAAGCTGTACGACACGACGAGGCCGGCCAGCACCATCGGCAGGAAGAAGATCGTCTGGAACCCGTTCTTGAACTTGATGCGCGAGTTCAGGCCGATGGCGATGGCGAGCGCGAAGATCTGTGACAGGAGTGTCGACAGGATCGCGAACGCGAACGTGAACCAGTAGGCGTGGGCGAGTTCGGGGTCGCTGAACATCGCCCGGTAGTTGGCCAGGCCGACGAAGTGCCACGAACCGAACCCGGCGTAGTTCGTGAAGCTGTAGAAGATGCCTTGGATCGCCGGCCAGGTGACGAAGATGGTGTACAGGATCACCGGCGGAAGCACCATGAAGTAGTGCGCCCTCGCCGGTCGGCGGCGCGGCAACGCGTCGTCGCGTGGTGCGACGGCGTCCGTGAGGTTCGCCGCTTCGTCGAAGGCGACGGCTGGGATTTCGGTCGATGTCATGACGCCCTCCTCAGGCCGATGTCCTGATCGCGCGGCGGCGGTACTCGTCGTCGATCCGTCGTACGAACTTGCCGACGTTGCCGTCGAGCGTCATCTGCTGCAACAGGTTCACCCAGGGGATCCCGGCCGGGAACAGCATGCTGGGTTGGGGTGCGAACTGGCCGGCGTCCATCAGCGGCGTGATGTCGCTGACCTGCGGGTCATCCTGCGGCGGCGCGTCGGCCAGCGAGGAGTACGCGAGGTTGACCGCGTTGTAGTCGTCGATCACGGCGGGCGACATCAGGTGGTCGAGGAACGCCAACCCTCCGTCGAGCGCCGACCCACTGATCGACCGCGGGATCCAGACACACAGGTCGAGGCCGGCACTCGCCTTCGTGTCGGCGGCGCTCGCCCCCGGCGTGGCGAACGTGCCGAAGACCTCCTTGGCATCGGGGTTGATGTTGTTCAGCGCCGTGAACGCCCATGGCCCCTGGAAGTACATCGCCGCGGCTCCTCCGGCGAACTGCTGGTTGCCCTGGTCGTAGCCCACCCGCTGGAACCCGTCCTGGAAGTACGACAACAGCGTCAGCAATCGCTCGCACGCCGGCGGCAGGTCCTTCTCGAACGAGTACGCCGAATCGGGGCCGAGGTCGACTCCCGCGTCGCCGACGGCCTGGAAGAACGCGGCGACGTCCATCGTGGAGCACATGTGGTAGCCGAACTGCAAGTCGATCGTCCACGTGTCGGCGTACGTGCCAAGGATCGGCACGATGTCCTTGCTCTTGAACGTCTCGCACGCGGCGATGAACTCGTCCCACGTCGTGGGGATCTCGACGCCGGCCTGCGCGAACAGCTCCTTGTTGTAGATCGTGCCGGCAGCGGTCACCGAGAACGGCAGCACGCTCATCTCGTCGTTGAAGTTGGCCAGGCTCCGGAAGAACTCGATGTGGTCGGGCCGAAGGGTTTCCACGGCGGGCCGGTCGCTCAGGTCGCGCAGCGAGCCCGCCTCGACGTACAACTTGATCTCGTTGTTGAAGTTCGAGTTGACCACCGCCGGCTGGTTCGAGTTGCGCACGAAGCCGTTCGTCAACGACCCGGCTTGTGACTCCATGCGGACCGGGTGTGCGGGGCCGGTGGCGTTGTAGTCGGCGGCGACCTTGGTGAAGTAGTCCACGACCTCACGCTTGGCCTGCACGTAGCGGAGGCCGCTGCTGCTGCCGCCGCCGAACAGCGTGGAGAGGCCCGGTGCGAGCGCGGCTGCGAGGCCGACGCCTCCCGCGCCGATGAGCAGCGTCCGCCGATCGAGCTTGATCTCGGCCACCGCTCAGCCCGCCTCGTCGTACTCGGGGAGGCGTTCGCCCGTCGCCGCATCGAACAGGTGCATCGCCGCCCGGCTCGTGCGCAGCGAGATCTTGTCACCGGCGGAGTGGTGCTCGGTGGGATCGCGGCGCATCGTGATGTTCCTCGACTCCGCATCGTCGGACGTGAGATAGATGAACGTGTCGGTGCCGAGCTCCTCGACCACCTGGACGGTCGCGTGGTAGCCCGGTGCGCCGGGGTCCAGCAAGCGGAATCCTTCGGGGCGCGTGCCGACGATGACGCGCGGGCTGGTGAGGGCGGCGACCTGGCGGCGAGCCATGTCGATCGGGAAGTCGCCGTACATGATCCGGCCGTCCTCGACCGCGAACTCGAAAAGGTTCATCGCCGGCGACCCGATGAAGCCGGCGACGAACGCGTTGGCCGGACGGTTGAAGCACTCCTTCGGCGAGGCGCACTGCTGCAGGATCCCGTCCTTGAGGATGGCGATGCGGTCGGCCATCGTCATCGCCTCGACCTGGTCGTGGGTGACGTACATCGTCGTGACGCCGAGACGATGCTGGATCTGCTTGATCTGGGACCTCGTCTGCACGCGGAGCTTGGCATCGAGGTTCGACAACGGCTCGTCCATCAGGAATACCGACGGGTGGCGCACGATCGCTCGTCCCATCGCCACGCGCTGACGCTGCCCACCCGACAAGTTGGCCGGCTTGCGGTCGAGGTACTCGGTGAGGTCCAAGAGCCCCGCCGCCTCCTTCACGCGTTCTTGGATCTCTGCCTTGGGCGTCTTCTTCAGTTTGAGATGGAACCCGATGTTGTCGCCGACCGTCATGTGCGGGTACAGCGCATAGTTCTGGAAGACCATCGCGATGTCGCGATCTCGCGGCATCACCGCTGAGACGTCCTTGCCGCCGATGTACACGCGTCCGCCGGTGATGAACTCGAGCCCGGCCAGCATCCGGATCGTCGTGCTCTTCCCGCAACCCGACGGGCCGACGACACACACGAACTCACCGTCCTCGATCGACAGGTCGAGATCCTTGATCGTCGGACGATCCAACGTCGGATACTGCAGCGTCGCACGCTCGAACGTCACTGTTGCCATGCGAAGAGGCCCCCAGAATTCAGGCACGGGAGCCTCGCCCGCGGGCAACGGTCGCGACCCCATGCGGATCCGTCGGACAGCCGGCAACCCCGTTGAGCCAAGTGCCCCTTGTCGAATCGATTCGTCGAATCGATTCGACTCAACCTAAGCACATGTGCACTGAATCGTCAATACTCGGCGTCGACGCGTCGCTCGAAGGGCCCCGAGATACCTCAGCCGCGGCGCGACACGGATCCACGCTCGGTGAGGTCGCTGGGAAGGAGGCGCTGCGTCGCGGTCGGGTGACCTTCGAGTATGTCGATCATCATCGCGACGGATTCGCCTCCCAGGTCCGCCGGCTGCGGCGAGATCGACGTGACCAGGAAGGGTGTGTGCGTCGTCGCACGCGGCGCCGGCAGCAGTTCGACGACGGAGACATCCTCGGGCACGGCACGGCCACTGTCGATGATCCCTGACAGCACTCCTGCGATCGCCGGCGAGTTGAGCACGATCATCGCCGTCAACTCGGGATCGTCGTCCAGTGCGCGCCGTGCCAGGTCGGCGCCGGCAGCCGGCGACCACTCGCATCGCGTGGTGACCAGCTTGAGCCCAGCGCGATCGGCCGCCGCGTGAAGGTTCTCGTCGAGGCGCAGCACGATGCCCACCCCCAACTCGAACTCCGACGCGGGTGGAGCCACGAAGACGATCGACTCGTGACCGCGATCAGCCAGGCAGGCGATCGCCAGCTCGGCGGTCTGGACATCATCGGTGTCGACAAACGGTCGGGTTCCCGGAACTTGCGTTCTGCCGATCGTCACGAACGACATCCCGCCAGCGTGCAGTTCGTCGATGCGTGCGTCGTCCATGAGCACCGACATGATCAGCGCGCCGTCGACCAGTCCCTCACGTGCCAGATCGCGCACCTCAACGGAGTCGGCCCCGGTCTCCGTCCACAGCAACAGGTGATACCCCGCGCCACGAGCACGCTCCGCCGCGCCCACGAGAATCTCCATGGTGAACAGATCGATCGCGTTCCGGTCCGTCGGCAACAGGAAGGCGAGAATCCGGCTGCGGCGCTCCTTCAAGCCGCGGGCCAACGCGTTCGGCGTGTAGTCGAGCTCCTCCATCGCCCGCGCGATCCGCGCCCGCGTCGCTGCGGAGATCGGACGGGCGCCGCTGAGCGAGTAGGACACTGTGCTGACAGCCACGCCGGCGTGCTTCGCGACATCCGAGATCGTGGCCACGTCGCTTGACCTCCTCGCTCGTTCGTGCCCGGCGGTGCGAGCACCGACGCGTCCATCAGCCTGCGGTCGACCTGCTTGCAAGTCTGGCACGACGGGAGCATACTTCGCCGTCGAAACGATTCGACACCGACAGCCTGGGGAGACCACGTGTTGGAGACCGATCGCCGACCAGCACCAGCCACGACCGACGCGCCTGCCCCGTGGTGGCGCTACGGAGCCTTCTATCAGATCTACCCACGCTCCTTCGCCGACGGCAACGGCGACGGCACGGGCGATCTCGCCGGGATCCGCAGCAAGCTCGACTACCTCGCGGGGCTCGGCGTCGACGCCGTCTGGCTCTCGCCTTGGTTCGATTCCCCCTTCCGCGACGGCGGCTACGACGTCGCCGACTACCGATCGATCCACCCGATGTTCGGCACGCTCGACGACGCCCGACTGCTCATGTCCGACGCGGCCGCGGCGGGGCTGCGTGTCATGTTCGACCTCGTGCCGAACCACACGTCCTCCGAGCACCTCTGGTTCAAGCAAGCCCTGGCCTCGGCCCCCGGGTCGGCCGCGCGCGCGCGGTACCACTTCCGTGACGGGAGCGGCCCGAACGGGGACCAGCCGCCGAACAACTGGCGCAGCCTGTTCGGCGGACCCGCCTGGACGCAGGTCGCCGACGGCCAGTGGTACCTCCACCTGTTCGACCCGGGCCAGCCGGACCTCAACTGGGCCAACGACGACGTCTGCGCCGAGTTCGACGACACGATCCGCTTCTGGATCGAACTCGGCGCGGCCGGGTTCCGCACCGATGTCGCCCACGGGCTCTCCAAGGATGCGGACTACCCAGATCTCGTCGAACCGGCCGACGTCACCCAAGACCGCGGAGGCGGCGAGCATCCATACTGGGAGCGATCCGACGCCCACGACCACTTCCGCCGGTGGCGCCGGATCCTGGACTCGTACCCGAGCGAGCCGATCATGGTGGCCGAAGCGTGGGCCGCGACCGCGCCACGCCTCGCGAAGTACGTACGCCCCGACGAGTTCAACCAAGCGTTCAACTTCTTCTTCCTCGAAACGCCATGGAGCGCGGACGCCATGCGCTCGGTGATCGAGTCCTCGATCACCACCGCCGCAGCGGTCGGCAACGTGCCCACTTGGGTGCTGTCGAACCACGATGTCATGCGGCCGGCCACTCGCTTCGGCCTGCCCGACGGGCTCGAGCGACACAGCGTGTCCGAGTGGGTCGTCAGCGGCGATCGGGCGCTCCTCGACGCCGACACCGGACGTCGCCGGGCACTCGCCGCCTCGATGCTGGCGATGGCGTTGCCCGGCTCGGTCTACCTCTACCAGGGAGAAGAACTCGGGCTCCCCGAGGTCCATGACCTCCCACCGGACGTGCTCGACGATCCGATCTGGGCGGGCTCGGGCAACACGATGAAAGGTCGCGACGGCTGTCGCGTGCCGATTCCGTGGACGACCACCGCACCGGGCTTCGGCTTCACGTCGGGCGCCCCGTGGCTGCCGCTACCGCCGACGTGGGGAGAGCTGTCCGCGGCAGGCGCAGACGGGCGTCGACGGCTCACCCCTCGAGACCACCAGACGTGCGCTCTCGCTGCGCCGCGACCATCTGCTCCACCCCGACTTCGAATGGCTCGACATCGACGGCGACATGCATCGGCTTCCGCCGCCGCGCGCTGCGGTGCTACGTCAACCTCGGCGCCTCGGCCATTCCCCTGCCTGACGGGCAGCTGCTCCACAGCAGCGGACCGCTCGCCGCCGACGGACTCCCACCGGACACCACGATCTGGATGCTCGACAACCTGACAAAGCGCTCTTCAAGGCAATCCCGCGGGAGCTCGTCGAGGCGGCGCGGCTCGACCGGGCGTCGTGGTTCTACATCTACCGCAAGCTGATCGTGCCGCTGTCGGGCCCGGTGTTCGCGATCACGTGCCTGCCGATCTGGAACCACGGTGCCGATCCTGGTCCTGTTCCTCGCCCTCCAACGCGTCTACATCCAGAGCATCGCCGAGACTGGGGCGAAGGGATGAGGGAAGCGAAGACCTGCTGCCGAGCGCCAGCGGGCGGGACAGCGATGGGGCTCGAAGGCGCGGCCCCCGGAGGTGAGGGATGACGGACGACCCCGTGCGACCGCTGGTTCACTTCACGCCGCCGGTCGGCTGGATGAACGACCCGAACGGGTTGGTGTCCGTCGACGGCGAGCACCACCTGTTCTTCCAGCACCACCCGTACAGCACCCAGTTCGGGGCGATGCACTGGGGCCACGCCGCGTCCCGCGACTTCGTGACGTGGGAGCACCTGCCGGTGGCGCTGGCGCCCGACGAGCTCGGTCTGATCTTTTCCGGGTCGGCGGCGATCGACCGCGACGACACGGCCGGCTTCGGCGCCGGCGCGGTCGTCGCGGCGTTCACATACCACGACATCGACGGCCCGGGGAGCGACGAGGCGTTCGAGTCGCAGGCGATCGCCTGGTCGACCGACGGCGGGCGCACGTTCACAAAGTTCGCCGGCAATCCGGTGATCCCTGTCGACGCCGAACGTCCGATGAGCCGCGACCCGAAGGTGTTCCGCTACGGCGAGCACTGGGTGATGGTGCTCAGCGCCACGTCGGAGATCCGGATTTTCACGTCGCCCGACCTGCGGACGTGGGAGCTCACCGATGCCGTCGGCGGGTTCGACTACGCCGGCGAGTCGCTGGAAACGCCCGACCTGTTCCCGCTTGTCGCCGACGATGGCACGACGCATTGGGTGCTGACGATTGGGATGATGGCCGGCGCACCGGCGGGCGGAAGCGGCACGGCGCTACTGATCGGCGACTTCGACGGGCTGCGGTTCACGGCGCGCTGTGGGCCCCGATGGGTCGACCACGGGGCGAACTTTTACGCCGCGCAGTCGTGGAACGACCTCGACGACGGGCGCCGCGTGTGGATCGCCTGGATGGGCAACTGGGCGGAGCACGCGCCGCCCCCGCAGCCGGATAGCGCATGGCGGGGCCAGATGTCCGTCCCCCGCGAAGTGACGCTGCGTGCCGTCGGTTCAAAGTACGTGCTCGAGCAGCGCCCGGTGCGAGAACTCGCAGGCCGGCTCGGCCACGCTGCCGACGAGTCGACCGTCGCCGATGACGGTCGCCGAGTGTGGCGCGGCGGGGCACTCGACTTGTCGCTCCCGCTCACCATCGACGCCAGCGTGCGAGTCGTCGCATCGCGATGCGGCGCAGACGCCTTCATCACGGTCGACAGGGCGAACTGCGAGCTCCTCGTCGAGATCCCACAGGCTGTCGCCGGCTTCGGACCCGCCGAGGGCCTCGTCCGGCGCGTGCGGGTGCCACCGATCGACATCGCCCTGTGCGTCGTGCTCGACGCCGCGTCGATCGAGGTCTTCGCCGGGCCGGTGACCATCACCGACGCGCTCGGCGTCGACCCCAGCGAGTGGACCGTCGCCGTCGAACCCGACGGTCTTCCGGTAGCCGAAGGCGTCCGCGTCGACGCGCTCGACCCCTCACCTTCACACGCTGAGCTAGAGAGGCCGGCCTCGGACCGCCGAGGCGATGAAGTCGGTGGGTGACTTACGATTCGCGGTGGTTCGGTTGGGTCTGGACCGCGATCTGTGCACGCTCGCCGGCGGTCCGCCGCCGGCGCTCGGCACGTGCTGGCCCCGCCCCAAGTCTGACAAAGCACGACGCTGACACGGCGTAGCGCCAAACTGCCGATCGGCGTGCGGCCGACGGGGCGGCGGGCGGCCCGGGCCGCGCCATATCAGCGTGCATAACGTCGGCCCAGAGGTCGCCGGCGGCAGAGCACTTCGGCCCTTATGCGATGCCCGATGATTCCGGTCGAGAGCGTGACCTCCAAGTAGCCGCTATCGCCAGCTCGTGGATCCGCCGACACCATGGCCCAGGTGTATGCGCCGATGTATAAGAGGTCTTGGGGTGGCGCGCGGCCGTGTCCGAATACTCCGCCCACCGCAGCGACCCGACGCGTCATTGACGCCGGGTCGATCGCACTACGTCGACGACCACCGAGGACACCGCTCGCGTGCGAACGACCGGGCCGCCATCGCCCAGCCGTGCGGTCGGCCGGCGCTCGACGCGGCGGACCACTGTCCAAGTCGAAAGGGCCTCCGTGGTAACGCCGTGGTAACCATCGGTGACGAATTGGGGCGAATCAGGACGAACGACGGCGAACTTCGAAGCCGCGACATACCTGCTCAGACGCACTTTCGCGAACGAGCACGAACGTCGCCGCACCCCTCCCGGACGTTTCCTAAACCGTGCGTCGCAGGTTCGAATCCTGCCGGGGGCACCACGAAAGGCCGATCACACCCTGGCATGACTCGTGCGCGGAAATGCGCGACAAATCTGCCGTGACCGCCGAGCAGGGCGAACCGGCGACCGGGCCCCGCCGTGGTCGGCCCCGCAAGTGGCCTTCCGAAGCGGCTCGCCGGGAGCACGAGGCAGCCAAGCGCCGGCTGCGAAAAAGACGCACTTGACGTCCGAGGCATTCGACGACGTCGTCCGTCTGACGGCCTCGCCGACGATCTGCAGCTCAGGCTCGACGGCGCGATCAAGGACCTCGACGATCTGAGGTGGCGCGCTCAGGAACTCGAGCGTCGTCTCGCCGAGGCTTCGCGGCCTGCTGGGGAGAGCCAGCAGTTGATGGCAGCGAGGCCCGCACGGACGGCGCTCCAGAAGATGAACCGGCAACAGCGCCGTGCGGCCGAGCGGGTCCAACGGAGGGCCAGCCTGTAGCCGAGATCGGCGACTACCCCGACGCCATCAGACGTCTCGAGCTGCATCCTCTCGTCATGGTCTGATGGAACTGGCGCGCTCTCCCCGCCGAGTAGCTTCCCCGTTGATCGGGACGGCGCGTGGGTGCCAGCAGCTGCAGCTGTCGGCGATCGGCCAACGGCGATGTGTCAGCTTCGCGGACAGTCGTCGAGCGACGACCGAGGGGGAGTGATGGCGACGGCCACCGACCTGAGCCCGATCGAGGCAGCGAGGGCGCTGCAGGCGCTCGTGCGGGAGCACGCCGACGAGGCCGAAGCGCAGGGTTACGTCTCTGAGCTGGTGGTGCGGGCCCTGGCCGAGGCTGGCCTGTACCGGCTCTGCGCTCCCGCGGTCTTCGGGGGCGCCGAAGCCGACCCGATCACCACGATCAAGGTCATCGAGGCCATCTCGGCCGGCGACGGGGCCACCGGCTGGGCGCTGATGATCGGCATCGAGACCGTCGGCATCGGCGGCTCGCTCATGGCCCCGGAGACGGCGGCCGAGCTGTTCGCCGAGCAACCCGATCTGGTGATGTGCGGCGCCCTCAACCCCCAGGGCCGCGCCCGCCGGGTCGACGGCGGCTGGATCGTCGACGGCAAGTGGCCGTTCGCATCGGGATGCCACTACGCCCACTTCTTCTGGGGCCAGTGCATCGTCGACGGCTCGTCGCCCACGAGCTTCGTCGAGATCCTCGTCCCCCGCGCCGACTACCAGATCCTCGACACCTGGCACGTCAACGGGCTGCGGGGCTCGGGCAGCCACGACGTGGCCGTCCGCGACCTGTTCGTGCCGGACGCGATGACCACCGACACCCGGTCCCACCAGCCACAGCACGAGGGCACGCTGTTCCGGCTACCGCCGTACTCCCGCCTCGCCTACAACAAGGTGGGCGTGAGCCTTGGGATCGCCCGCACCGCGCTCGACGAGTTCACCGCCATCGCCGAGGGCAAGGTGCCCCGCCTCATGAGCCGGCCGCTGCGCGAGCGGCCCCGGGCACAGCTGGCCATCGCCCAGGCCGAGGCGATCCTGCGCAGTGCCAGGGCGTTCTGCTTCGAAGCGGTGCAGGAGGAATGGGACCTGGTGGCGGCCGGCGGGGTGGCCGACCGCAAGCATCGGGCCATGGTCCGCCTCGCCAGCTCGTGGGCCTGCCAGGAGGCGATGCGCGCCGTGCGCACAGTGTGCGACGCCGCCGGGACGACCCCCAACTCTGACGGTTCGCTGCTCGGACGGTGCCTGCGCGACGTGCAGGTCGTCCCCCAGCAGGTCATGGTGGCGCCCCACTTCATCGAGGACGCCGGCCGGGTCCTGCTCGGCCTCGACCCGGTGGAGCCCATCCTCTAACGAAGTAGGCGCTTTCTGGATGCCCCTGACCGCCGCCGGCCGTTCGCTGAGCGTTCGAGGACGCGAGAATCAGCCATCGCGTCGCCGTCCCCCACAGGGCGCCGGGTACGGCAATTCGATGGCATCCGCATCGCGGGACATGGAGGATTGTCGAGCCGTCAGGTCGAGCGGTGGCCGGTGCCGTTCGTCGTGTTGGCTGGGACACCGATGCCTTGGAGGCACTGGCTGAGCGAGTGGTCGAGCAGCTGTCGCAGGTCGTCGTCGGGGTGGTTGAACCACCAGGCAGTCGCCCCGGCGAGATGGCTGACGACAAGGTACGCGGTCAGCGGCGGCGGGAGCTCGGTCGCCAGCTGGCCAGCGGCGCTTCCGGCCCGTACGACGTCGAGGACGAGCGCGAGAAGCTCGGGATGGGTACGGCTGCCGGTGGGGTCCGACAGCGTGGCGGCGTCGGCGCCGAGGCGCCGAACGCCGGGGCCCGCCGCGCTCCATGTGTCGTGCACGGCGTCGGCGATGACTTGGAGCCGGCTTCGGGCGTCGGTCGTCACGAGCGCTTCGAGGCGGTGCCGGGCGTCCGCGGTGAGCCGTCGGTTGTACTCCCGCAGCAGACCTGCCTTGGTCTCGAAGTGCCGGAAGAAGGTCGCCCGCCCGACGCCAGCGGCCTCGCAGATCTCCTCGACGGAGGTGTGCTCGTAGCCTTGCACCTCGATCAGCGCCACGGCCGCGTCGAAGATCGCCGCTTCGGTGTCGAGGCGATTCTGCATGCGACTGCTCATACCTGTGCCCTCCGTTTATGAGACGACGTCTCAGATTCCTCTTGACACGGCAAGAGGACAATATGATACTTGGTCTCAGCTCAAGTATCAATGACGGTCCGCCCATTCGAAGAATCGAGAACACAACGATGACCATCACCTCAGCCGCGCCGGCCAGCTCCACGAAGGGCATCACCTTCTACACGGCTGCGGACGCGCCGCTGCTCGACGACGACGGCATCATGACGCCACCCGAGATCGACGAGGCGGTCACCTCCACGTTGGATCTCACCCCTCTCGCTGCCGGTTCGAAGGTCACTGTGCTGTTCAAAGGACCCGACCCCGACGGGATGAGTCTCGTGCACGCCTGGTTCGGCCCCGGATACCGGCTGCCCCGCCACAGCCATTCCGCCGACTGCCTCTACTACGTGGTGGCCGGCACGGCCGTCATGGGCAACCGCACCATCAAGACGGGCGACGGCTTCGTCGTCCGCGCCGGCCAGCCTTACGCCTACACGGCCGGTCCCGACGGCATCCAGATCCTCGAGTTCCGCGCCGCCACTGGATTCGACATGCAGATCTTCGACCAGACCGTCGAACGCTGGCAGCCGATCCTCGCCGCCGCCGCGGCCAACCACGACCGGTGGATCCAAGCACAGACAGCCTGACGGCACCGTCCGCCGCATGACGGCGACGAAGGTCGTATACGTTCCGTCCACGCCAAGGCCATGGGCAGTCCGCCGGGGCTGGCCCGAAGGGGGTCTCGTGATGCAGGTCGACGCAGCCGTACTTCGTGACGCCGCCGGCGGCTACGCCATCGAATCGGTCGACGTGTCGGACCCCGGTCCGGGACAGGTGCTCGTCCGTGTCGTCGGAGCCGGCATGTGCCACACCGATGTCGTGCCGCGTGCAGGGCTGGACCTGGTCGGCCCTCCGATCATCACCGGCCACGAGGGCGCCGGCGTCGTGGAGGCAGTTGGCGATGGCGTCACGACGGTCGCCGTCGGCGACCACGTGTGCATGTCGTTCGACTCGTGCGGCCGGTGCGGCCCCTGCATGGCCGGCAGTCCCGGCCTATTGCGACGAGTTCATGGCCCGCAACCTGTCCGGCCGCAACGTGGACGGCAGCGCCGGGGTCACCGACGAGAACGGCGCAGGAGGTGCTCGGCCGTTGGTTCGGGCAGTCGTCGTTCGCCACGTATGCCATCGGCACCGCTCGCAACGTCGTGGCGGTGGACAAGGACCTGCCGCTCGAGAAGCTCGGACCGCTCGGCTGCGGCGTACAGACGGGCGCGGGATCGATCCTGGTGGCGATGAACGTGCAGCCCGGGACGAGCGTCGTCGTGTTCGGCACTGGCGCCGTCGGCCTGTCGGCGGTGATGGCGGCCAAGGTCGCGGGGGCCGCACAGATCGTGGCCGTCGACCTGCACGACCATCGCCTCCGTACCGCCGCGGAGCTCGGCGCCACCCACACCGTGCGCGGTGACGCCGAGGACCTCGCCGAGCAGCTGCGGGACATCACAGCCGGCGGCGCCAACTACACCTTCGACACGACGGGCGTGCCAGACGTCATGCGCACGGCGATGGACGTGTTGCGGATGACCGGAGTGTGCGGCTTCGTCGGCGTGCAGCTCGGCGATCTCGTCCTCGACTCGATGTCGATCGTCGGCAAGACGATGCTCGGCATCCTCGAAGGCAGCGTGGACCCGCAGCAGTTCATCCCGCGCATGATCGACCTGTGGCAGGCCGGCGACTTGCCGTTCGACCGCATGATCGAGCAGTTCCCGATGAGTCAGATCAACGAGGCCGAGCAGGCCTCGCTGTCGGGCCGTGTCATCAAGCCGGTCCTCATCCCCGGCTCGTGACGCCGCGCTGAATCTGCTGCCGGCGGCGCCCGCTCGTTCGGCTGCGCCTACCAGCGCTCAGCATCAGTCGACGAGCGAGAGAGCGTCAAGGTCGATCGCGTGCTGGGCGTGACGGTTGGCCATCAACGTCAACATCTGGTCGCCGCGCTCGGTGACGTCGGCGAGGACGGCGGCGATGACGCTGATGACGACGCCGTGCAGCGTGCCCCATCGGTAGTCCCGCCAGGCCTGCTCGGCGCTGAGCTCGACGCCGCGGGCGACCATCAGCTGGCGGTAGTGCTCGAGGAGATCGCGCTCGCTCGCCTGCCGGGTCGCTTGGTCCATCGCCCCGCCGATGAGGTAGGCGACGTCGCTGAGGCCGATGCCCTTGTGGATCGTCTGCCAGTCCACGACCGCGAGCGGCGGTGCGTCCGACGTCTGGCCGAGCAGGAAGTTGTCGGGTCGGAAGTCGCCGTGGACGAGCGTGTGGGGGCTGCCGGACCCGGCGCACCAGCGCCCGATGACGTCCTTGAAGTCCGTGATCAGTCCGGCGACCTCCGGCTGAGAATTTGCCACCGAGTCGGTCGAGGCACGGCTGGTACGTGGCCGCGTAGTAGTTCGTCACCATCTCGGCGCGGGCCTCGTCGGCCGGCTGCAACGCCGGCAGGCTGGCCAGCGCTCGGGTCACCCCAGCGCGGCGCGTGCAACCCGGCTGCCTGTTCCAGGGCGAGGGCCACCTCGTCGAGGGTCGAGCCGGTGAACTGGTCGCCCTGCACAGAGCTCGCCATGTCCTCCATGATCAACACGAAGCTCTGTTGTTCCTCGTCGATACGCGCCACCCAGCAGTGCGGGGTGCAGACGTCCACCGTCTTGGCGATCTCGGCGTAGAACGAGTACTCACCAAGGTACGTGCCGCTCTGGAACGCCGCCACACGGGTGCTCTCGTCGTCGGACGGGAACTTGCCGACGACGCTGGCCGGGCGTCCCTCCGGCTGATCCCACGTCAGGCGGAATCGACCGTTCCGGCTCATCTGGCCCGTGCCGATGTATCCGGCAAACTCGACATCGGTGACGGTCGCCCCGTCGGCGATTCCGGCCTCGTCGAGCGCCTCACTCATCCATGCGGCGTCGATCGCCTTCGGGTCGCCAACTACGCTTGCCCCCAACTCGTACCCCCTCGTGCACAATGCGCGCTGACCCCGGCGGCGGCCGACGCAGGTCGGTGAGCGGGCCTACGTTATACACGCGCCGGGGCACCGCTCGAAGGAGACGGACGTGACTGCTGCGGACACCACGCCGATGACCGCCGACGAAGCCGGGCAGGGCAACAGACGGCGCGCCGCGTTGCAACGAGCCGAGCTGGACCGCATGACGATGGCGAGCAGCGAACCACAGCACGATCTCTTCGTCGGCAGGCTGAAATGCCTGCCGATCCGCTCCACGTTGGAGACGGCGAGCTGAGCGACGCGGCGATCCCCGCCGGAGACGCGGCACGGCGGCTGCGCCGGCGTCGTGTCGCCACGGTCATCGTCGCGGTCGTCGCGCAGGTGGCGATCATCGCCGCCGTGTTGACCAGCCACCACGGTGTGCATCTGGCCGAGAGCGCCCTCTTCCCGGGCGCTGGCCTGTTCGAGTCGCACCGGTGGCTGGCAATCGGCTTCGCCGGCGCCACCATCGCCGCCACAGTGGTGTGGATGGCCTGGGGCGCCGAGTGGCTGATCGCCGCGCTGTGGGTGTCGTCTCTCTTGGCCACGCTGGCGTGGGCGACGCCCCGACACGACGAGGTCGCTCTGCCGGGACCGAGCGTGGCGCGCAGCGCCCACGAGTTCCCGCTCGTCATCGCCGTGGTCGCCGCCATCGGCTGGGTCCGAGGCGTGCTGTGGCACCTCCCAGGCGTCGCCCAGTTGGCGCGCCGCCCGCCAGCGTCGCCGCCGGCTGGCGGCCCGACCGGAGCTCGGCCCCGTGGACACCTGCCGGGCCGCCTCGATCGCCGCCCTGGCCGCCGCGTTCGACGATCGGTCCGCAACCGCGCCGAGCGACGCCGTCGTCCGCGATCCGGCACCGAGCCGCCCGCACGAGGACGTGCGGGTGCTGCGTCGCGCTCGGCTGGTCGGAGGCGTCGCCCGCTGGCGCTGGCGCGGCGACCCGCTCCGTCATGACCAGGCTGCGGCACGCACAGCAGCCGTACTGTGCGGACCGGATGACAACGACGCGGCGCGTCGATTCGTGGACGAGTCGCAACGGCGCGCCGCCGGTGTGTTGGCCAGCGAGCCCGGATGGGTGCGCCCGCTCGACGCCGTGCTCGGCTGCGCTGGCGCTGGAGCGGCTCAGTGGCGATACGGCACCGTTTCGTGTGCTGCTGGCGACGAGCTGGCGTCTCGGGCGTGGCCGCCGGCCCGCCTGGTGGTACGAGCCGCTCGGCATCGCGAGCGGGCGGGCGCCGGCATGGGAGCACGCCACGATGTCGGCGCTGTGCCGGATGCGGGGATGGGTCGCCGACGACGACTGGCAGGCGGTGCGGAAGGCCGCGCTCGGGGCGGCCAGCCGCCGCGACGACGACCCGGGCGCGCTGCGCCTCGTCGCGGCCGCGCAGCTCTGGCTGTCGTTCGTCGACGATGTCCCGGCGCGGCGCCTGATCGACCAACGCGACCCGAGAGACGACGGCCTGGCAGCAGCTATCGCCGGGCTGGCGGGCGCCGTCCGCGGTGCACCCTCCGCCGGACTCGCCGCACCATCTCGGGCTCTGATCCAATGGACGCGGCTCTCGGAGGGGACATGACAACCGACACCATTACGACGACATCGGGCGAGGTGACGCACGAGCCACTGCTGCTGCCCGTCGATCCGCCGCGGTTCGGGCCGAAGAGCCGCCGCCTCCTGGCCCGCTTCGTTGGAGTCCTGCTCCTCGTCGAGATCGTCGCCGCGCTTCTCGTGTTCGTTGCCGGCGGCGACCGGGCCCGGGCCGCGGGCCTGTCGCTGGCATTTCCGGGCGGCGGGCTCCTCTACGACGCCGCACCGATCCTGTTCATCGCCACCGTCGCACTGTGCGCCTTGGCGATCGTTCTGTGGTGGGGCATGAGCGCCCATTTCGCTATCCCGCTGGTGTGGTTGGCGAGCGTCGGCGGCGCCGTCGTGCTCGCCAGCGGACCGCGCCTGTGGACCGACGAGGGCACGCACTGGAACTGGGCCATCCCCGTTGTCTACGGCCTCGTCGCTGCCAGCGCCGCGTTCGCCGTGTGGCGCGTTGAGCGGCGCTACCGGGCCAAGCGGGCCGTCATCCCGGAGATCAACGAGTACCTCGCCAACGTCCGGCTTCCGGAACCGATTCGCGAGTTCCGCCGGCCCGACGCGATGGACGCCGAGCTGCTGCGGTGGTGCCTGTCGTTTGCCAGCCAGCCTGACGACGGGCTCGACGGTCTCGACTGGGGCGAGCAGTATCACGGCGGCACGCAGGTCCGCTACCAGCTCAACGGACTCGTGTGGGCGATGTCCCTGTTCGCCGCCAACTTCGTGCCGAACGCCCCGGGCCAAACCGAGCGGGCGCTGCGGTCGATCGTGCACAAGCACACCGACCTACGTGTGTGGCAGTACTGGCGGACACTCAACCTGGTCGGCAACTTCGACCCCGACCCGGACCCGATCCGCCGCGACAACATCATGTTCTCGGCGTTCTTCGCCGACGCCCTGAACACCTACGAGGCGGCGACCGGCTCCACGCACTTCGACGAGCCCGGCTCCCTCACGTTCGTGTGGAAGGACGGGCGGTCCTTCCCCTACGACCACCACTCGATCGTCGCCGCCGTGCGCGCCAACTTCGAACGCAGCAAGCTCGGTTTCTTTCCGTGCGAACCCGGCTGGTCGTTCACCGTCTGCAACATCATGGGCGCCCAGGCGTTGAAGGGCCACGACACCACGCACGGCACCGATCACTGGTACCAGACCCGGGATGGCTGGCAGCGCACGCTCGACGAGGAGTACCACGCGCCCGACGGGTCCTACGCCCACATCCGCTCCAACCACGTCGGGCTGTCATGGGACACGGGCGAGGTGCCAGGTGGCCACTACTTCGCTCAGGGCACGCACCGCTTCGCCGACATCCTCCCTGCGTACGCGCGCCGGGCGAAGGCGCTCGACCTGCGCGGCGCGGCGCCGAAGATGGCCGCCCTCGCCGCGCATGGTCAAAGGCGGCCGGATCGACGATCTCGAGCTGCCGGCCGAACCGGAGCGCAACCTCGTCAGGACCAGCACCCTGCTGCCGTGGATCAAGGTCATCGGGGGTGCCCAGATGGCCGGCCAGAAGGCGTTGGCTGATGCCGCGATGCGCACGTCAGCCGACCGCTGCGCCACCGGCAAGCGCTGGCCGGAATCGCCGCTCGACGTCGGCGGCGCCGGTCTGGGCAGCTACATGCTGCTGCGCTGGTCGGCCCCTCTCGACCTTGCCGCGTTGAACATCCGTGGGTACGTCCCGCCGTCTGGTCCGATCGTCAGCGACGGTCCGTGGGACGAGGTGATGGTGCTCGTCGCCCGTAGCGCCGATGGCCGCACGCTCGACCTGCAACTGCAACCGGTCGTCGAGGGAACGACGGTCATCGCCACGCTCGCGCTCGGGCAACTCACGCCCGGCTGGCGATACGAACTCGTCGACGCCGATGGCCGCGTCCTCGCCGCCGTCGACGCCGACAAGGCCGGAACAGGGAGCGTCGACGCCACAGTCGACGGCCTCACGGAGCTGACCCTCCGTCCGGTCGCCATGCAGATCGGTGCGACCCCGTGATCTTCAACTGCAATCGCGAGTGGTCGCGTCTCCTCGGCTTCCTGTACCGCATCCGTCGCAAGCCGGTGTACACCCCCAAGGCACCACACGCGCCAGCGTCCCGCTGACGCCGGTCAGCCGGCTGCGTACTGCGGGAGCGGTGAGACGCCGCCGATGAGCGTGCTCAGCTCGATGCACGTGTCGCGCACCATGCGGCCCAGCCAGCCGACCTCGCTCCCGGGAATCGGCTCGGGTACGTCGGTGAGACAGACGACGAGCTCGATGTCGCCGGTTGCGCCGAACACCGGCGCGTTGATCGAGACCGGGAGGTACGTCTCGTCGGGATGGATCTCGGCGGCGAGCACGTCGAGCTCACCCATCTCGCGATTCACCGCGTCGGCGACGAGTCGCAGGAGCTCGTCCATGGAATCGGGGTGCTCGGCGCCGAGGCGCTGGGTCAGCAGGAAGATCTGGTGTTGGAGCGGGTGGCGGAGCTCGACGACGTAGCCGCGGGCGCGGGTGGCCTCGAGGGCCGGCGCATAGTGCGCCCGGGCTACGTCCAGGTTGGTGGGTTGGGCTCGTCGCAACCACGCGTCGAGCGTGGCCGCATCCGACCACGCAACCAGGCTCGAGGCCATCGGCGGAGCCGGCGTCAGGCGATGCCCCCGTTTCAATCCGGCCCACGCCGCCTGCGGCCCGCTGGCGTTCACGACTTCGGCCAGGACCAAGCGGTCACCGGACAGCATCCACGAGATGCACGGCAGCCCGGACTCGGCGGCGATCGCCACCATCTTCGGCACTGCCAGGTCGTCGAGGCTGGCGGCCCGCTCGGCCGCTCGACCCAACGTCACGAGGGCCGGGCCGAGGCGATACGTCTTGTGAACGGGGTGCCGGACCAGCCAGCCGGCGGAGGTCAGGGCGGCGACCATCGGGAGGCAGGTGGCCTTCGAGACGCCGAGGTGGCGGGCGATCTGGGCCAGGTTGAACGCCTCGCGCGGGTTTGATGCGAGGAGGTTCAGGGTCCAGCGGATGCGGTCCGTCTGGGGGGACGGGCGAGTCATGGTGTTTGCATAATGCACCTCTTGCAATGCGCGATGCAACCGCTAGACCGGTTGTCGGCGCTTGCCGATCGGCGAGTCGAGGGCCGCCCGGCGTGTCGTGCGGCGATCAGAAGGGGGGCAGGGATGTCCAGGACCAGGAAGTTCGTCGCGCTGACCGCTGCGTCGGTGCTCGTGTTCGCCGCCTGCGGAGACGACGACGACGCCGGTGATGGTGGTGGTGACGCCTCGGCAGCGCCGACCGTGGGCGAGACTGAGGCCACGACGGCCGAGACAGGCGCGTCCGGCACGTCGGGCACGACGGCGCCAGCCGAGAGCGGGGATACCGCACCGTCCGAAACGGACGCCGGAGCCGCGCCCACCGGCACGGAGGGTGCCGCGGACGACAGCCTCGAGCCGGTGGTGGTCGGGTTCCACAACCTCGAGGGCGGAGCGATCTCGCTGCCGCAGATCCGGGAGGGCTTCGAGCAGGGCGTGCGCTACGTGAACGAGCGGCTCGGCGGCATCAACGGCCGTCCGTTGCAGATCGAGTCGTGCAACGTGGACGTCACGCCCGAATCGTCGGTCAACTGCGCCAACCAGTTCGTGGAGGAGGGCGTGGTGGCCGCCGTGCAAGGTGTCGACGTCGCCGCCGATGCGGCGCTGCCGGTCCTCCAGCAGGCCGATACCGCGGAGATCGCCTTCTTCCCGTTCAGCCCGACCCTCGACAAGGCGGCGGGTGACGCGTTCGTCACGCTGTTCTCTACGGAAGAGGTGTACGCCGCCAGCCTGATCGCCCAGCAGGAGCTCGGGGCGACGAAGATCGCCGAGTTGATCGTCGACCTGCCGTCGGGCAAGGCAGCTTACGAGGAGGCGGTCGCGCCGGTCGCCGAGGAGCTCGGGCTCGACGTCACACCCTTCTACTACGTGCAGGCATCGGTCGACTGGACCTCGTTCGCCGCCACGGTGATGGCGACGAACCCGGACGGGATCGACATGGTCGCTCCGACTGACGCCGACTGCACGGCCGCGGTCGCCGCCTTCAGGAACGCCGGCTTCGACGGCATCCTTCACGCCGGTTCGTGCGTCGAGTTCCGGACCGCGCTCGACGCTGGCGTCGTCGAGGGCGTGATCAACCACAACAACTTCTACGAGTCGAAGATGAACGACATCCCGGCCAAGGTGCAAGGCGACCTCGACATCTACCGCGAGTACATGGAGGAGGGCGCCCCCGACGCCGTCGACACCGTGTACGGGCCGCTCGGGTTCTCGATCGCCGTCGATGCGGCGGGAATGCTCCGCCAGGTCCCCGGCGACGACCTGACGCCCGCCGCGGTCAAGGAAGCGTTGGCCGCCGCGGCGGGCATCAAGTTCTTCACCGAGAGCCCGTACGACTGCTCGGCGCCGACATGGCCCGGCACCTCGGCATGCGGGAGCGAGGTGCTGTTCTCCAGGAACCTCGGTGACGGCGATCTGGAGATCCTCGAGTTCGCCCCCGTCGACGTCAGCGCCGTCGTCCCCGACTGATGGCCATCACCACCCACGACGATCAGGAACGGACCCGATGAGCGAGCACATCCTGTTCATCGTCCTCGGCCTCGGGCTGGGCGCGGTCTACGCCGGGCTCAGCCTGGGCATCGTGGTCACCTACCAGGGCACCGGCGTCATCAACTTCGCCGCCGCGGCCATGGCGACGGTGCCGCTCTACATCTACAGCGACCTGCGGCAGGGCGAGCTGACGCTGCCGCTGCCGTGGGTCCCGTCGATCGACGTCGGCGACCTCCCGACCTGGGTGTGTGTGGGGATCGCCCTGCTCGCCGCGGCAGTGCTCGGAGCGTTGGTGCAGATCCTTGTCTCGAGGCCCCTGCGGACAGCGCCCGTGCTCGCCAAGGTCGTCGCCGCCGTCGGCATCATGCTCACACTCCAGGCGGGCATAGCGATGAAGTACGGAACCGAAGCCCGTCCCCTCGAGACGATCCTGCCCACCGGCACGGTCGAGGTGTTCGGTGCCCCGCTGCCAGTCGATCGGTTGTGGCTGATCGGGCTCACCATCGCCCTCGGCGCCGCCGTGGCGGTGTGGTTCCGCCGCTCACGCACGGGCCTGGCGATCCAGGCCGCGTCGGAGAACGAGCGGGCGGCATCGTTCGCTCGCCTCTCGCCATCTCGACTCGGCATGACCACGTGGGTGCTGGCGACGGTCCTGACCGCACTGATCCTCATCCTCGCCGGGCCGGGCGTGGGGGTGCTCACCCCACAGAACCTCACCCTGCTCGTCGTGCCGGCGCTCGCCGCCGCACTGATCGCCAGGCTGCGCTCACTGTGGGCAGCGTTGGTCGGAGCGTTGGCCCTCGGCGCAGTGCAGTCGGAACTGCAGTTCCTCTCGTCGACGAAGTCGTGGTGGCCGGAGTGGGCCAAGCAAGGCCTCCTCGATGCCGTGCCGTTCCTCGTGATTGTCGCCGCCCTGTTCCTGCTCGGTCGTTCGATCCCGAGCCGGGGCGACGAGACGAGTGCCGGGCTGCCGCCCGTGATCCTGCCGCGCAACAAGCCGACCACCGTCGCGTTGCTCACCATCGCCGGGGTGCTGGCGCTCGCGGTCACGTCGGGCGGGTACCGCTTCGGTGTCATCACCAGCCTCGCGGTCTCCCTCATCGCCCTGTCGCTGGTCGTGCTGACCGGGATGGTCGGGCAGATCTCCTTGGCCCAGGCGGCATTCGGCGGGATCGCCGGCATCGCCGTCTATCGCATCGGCGACAACATCCCTTTCCCGATCTCCCTCATCCTCGCCGCCCTCATCGCGACGGCGGCCGGGATCATCGTCGGACTCCCGGCGCTGCGAATACGGGGCGCGCAGCTCGCCGTCGTCACGCTCGCCGCGGCGCTGTCACTGGAGAAGTTCGTCTTCGCCAACCCATCGATCGTGTCCGCAACATCGAACCGCATCCCCGACCCGTCGCTGTTCGGCATCGACCTCGCCGTGCGACGAGGCACGACGATCGCCCGCCTGCCGTTCGGGCTGATGGTGCTCGTCGTGGTGGTCGTGTCGTTCGTCCTCGTCGGCAACATCATGCGCTCGGGCACCGGCCGCAAGATGCTGGCCGTGCGCTCCAATGAGCGCGCCGCAGCGTCGGTGGGGATCGGCGTCGCATCGATCAAGATCACCGCATTCGCCCTCGCCTCGTTCCTCGCCGGGCTCGGCGGCGCGCTGATCGGCTACAGCCGGGGCCAGCTCTCACCCGAGTCATTCGGCGTCTTCGTCGGCCTCAGCTTCCTCGCCATCACTTACCTCGGCGGGATCACCAGCCTCAGCGGAGCCGTGGTCGCCGGGGCCCTGGCGGCCCTGGGCATCGTGTTCGTGCTGCTCGACCGGGTGCTCGAGCTGGGCAACTACTACGCCCTTTTCAGCGGCCTGAGCCTCGTGCTGACGGTGATCCTCAACCCCGTCGGCATCGCCGGCAAGACGAGGGCCGACGTCGACGCGTGGCGGGCGAAGCGGGCCGGACGCCGTCTGACCGAAGAACCACCGACCACCGGCGACGCCTTCGCCGACGCCGAGGCCCCGACCCGGCCCGTCGCCAGACCGCCCGCCGGGCCCGTCATGCTTCGCGCCGTCGATGTCAGCGTCACCTACGGGGGCGTGAAGGCCGTCGACCGGGTCAGCATGGAGATCCGAGCCGGGGAGATCGTCGGCCTGATCGGTCCCAACGGCGCCGGCAAGACGAGCTTCATCGACGGCATCACCGGCTTCACTTCCTACACCGGTCAGGTCGAGTTGGAGGGCACGACCCTCGACGACGTCAGCCCGCACGGCCGGGTGCGACGTGGCCTGGTGCGCACCTGGCAGTCCGTCGAGCTGTTCCACGATCTTTCCGTGCGGCACAACGTGCAGGTGTCGACCGACGTCGGCAACGACGTCATGAAGCTCCTGCGCGATGCCGTGCGTCCGCAGCGTCCGCCGGACGCCTCGGTGGTCGACGCGTTGTCACGAATGGGGCTCGAGGAAGTCGCCGATCGCAAACCGTCGGAGCTCTCCCTCGGGCGCCAGAAGCTCGTCGGCGTCGCCCGCGCCCTGGCCCATCGCCCCCACGTCCTCCTGCTGGACGAACCGGCAGCGGGACTCGACACCACCGAGAGCGCCGAGTTCGGCCGCCTGCTCGAGGAGATCGCCGCGACCGGTGTCGCCTGCCTCCTCATCGATCACGACATGCACCTGATGATGGGGGTCTGCGACCGGATCTACGCCATCGAGTTCGGGAAGCCGATCGCCGACGGAACCCCGGAGCAGGTGCGGTCGCACCCGGCCGTCATCGCCGCCTACCTCGGTTCCGGACACGGCGCGAACGGGACCGGCGACGCCGTCGCGGCGAAGGAAGGGATCGACGCATGAACGAGCGACCGGTCGAGCGGATCGACGACGGACACCGAACCCTGATCGAGACCGACGCCCTCGTCGCTGGCTACGGCCACTCGGCTGTCGTGCGCGGTCTCGACCTGTCCGTCTCTGCCGGCGAGGTCGTCTGCCTGCTCGGCGCAAACGGTGCCGGCAAGTCGACGACGCTCTTGACGATCGCCGGTGCGCTGCCGGCGCTCGGCGGGACCGTGTCCGTGCTCGGCGCCCCGGTGTCGGGCGGTCGGGCCCACGAGGTGGCCCAGCGCGGCCTCGCCATCGTGCCCGAGGGCCGCGGCCTCTTCTATCGGCTCACAGCCGCCGAGAACCTCCGGCTGCGGCGCCATCGCCGGTCGAAGGTCACCATCGATGACGTCCTCGACACGTTCCCGACAATCCGCCGGCTGCTTGACCGCCGCGCCGGGCTGTTGTCGGGCGGCGAGCAGCAGATGCTCGCCCTGGCGGGCGCGCTCGTCGCCGACCCGCAGGTCGTGATGATCGACGAAATGAGCCTCGGCCTGGCACCGATCATCGTCGAGCAACTCCTCCCCACTGTCCGCCACATCGCCGACGAGCGCTCGATCGGCGTGCTCCTGGTCGAGCAGCACGTCGTCGCCGCCCTGGCGATCGCCGATCGCGGCTACGTGCTCGCCCACGGCCACGTCGTCGCCGAAGGCACGGCCGAAGACCTGCGGCGCGACGCCGAGCTGCTCGAGGCCAGCTACCTCGGTGATGAACGGGCGATCGCGGCCGCCGAGTCCGAGCAACTGCTGTGAATGATCGAGAGGAACGACCAATGTCAAACGACTTCAACGGCCCCAACGGATCGCGGCATCCGCTGCGATTCGGGATCTTTCTGCCCCCGATGCACCCGACGGGACAGAACCCGACCCTGACGATGCAACGCGACGTGGAGCTGATCCGCCACCTCGACCGTCTCGGCTTCGACGAGGCGTGGATCGGCGAGCACCACTCCAGCGGCTACGAGACGATCGCGTCGCCGGAGGTGTTCATCGGCCACTGCGCCGCCCTGACGAGCCACATCAAGCTGGGCACCGGAGTGAGCTCGCTCCCGTACCACCACCCCCTGATCCTCGCCGACCGCATCCTGATGCTCGACCACCTGACCCGCGGCCGGATGATGTTCGGTGTCGGGCCGGGCCAGCTGGCGTCGGACGCGGCGATGCTCGGGATCCAAGTCGACGAGCAGCGGCGCATGATGGAGGAAAGCTTCGAGGTCATCATGGAGCTGTTCCGCGGCGAGGTCGTGACGGCCAAGACCGACTGGTTCACCGTCGACCAGGGCCGGCTCCAGATGCGCCCGTACTCCAACTTCGACATCGCCGTCGCCGCCTCGATCTCGCCGTCGGGACCGAAGCTCGCCGGCCGCCACGGTGTCGGCCTGCTCTCGGTCGCAGCCACGAACCCGGCCGGGTTCGAGAACCTCGCTGGTCACTGGAAGGTGATGGAGGAGCAGGCGGCCGAGGCCGGACGCACCGTCGACCGGTCGGGCTGGCGGATGATGGGCCCGATGCACATCGCCGCCACCGAGGAGCAGGCCCTCGAGGACTGCCGGTACGGGCTCGAGCGGGTCATGGACTACCTCGCCCACGTCATCCCGACACCCCCCATCGAAGCGACCGACTACGAGGGCCGGGTGAAGGAGATGAACGCCAGCGGAGCCGGTGTCATCGGCACGCCGGACATGGCCATCGCCCAGATCCAACGACTCATCGACCAGTCCGGCGGGTTCGGTGCCTACCTCGTGTTCGGCGGCGATCTGGCCGACTGGCCGGCGACCCTGCGCTCCTACGAGCTGATGGCGCAGTATGTGATGCCGCACTTCCAGGACCAGCTGGGGCCGCCGCAGGCCTCCTACGACTGGATCGTCGGCACCGACCACACCTTCGTCAAGCGGACGCTGGCCGCCATCGACAAGTCCCGCCAGTCGTACGCCAGCGAGCGCGGCGAAGCTGCCCCGCCGCTGCTGAGCAGCTGACGTGCGCGCCGTCGTCGCCCGCGAGGGCAACCTGTACGTCGAGACGGTCGACGAACCGCAACCGGGCCCCGGACAGGTGCTCGTGCGGCCGGTAGCCACCGGGATCTGCGGCTCGGACATCCACACGCTCGACGCCCAAGCCGAGGACCACGAGGCGCTCCCGGCGATGGTGCTCGGCCACGAGTTCTGCGCCGAGGTCCTCGATCACGGTCCGGGCACCGACAAGCGCGTGCCGGTCGGATCGCTCGTGTGCTCGGTGCCCTTCGTCGAAGGTGCCGACGGCCCGGAGCTCGTCGGCCTCACCCCGAACTTCCCTGGGGGCTTCAGCGACCGCATGGTGCTCCAGGAGCATCGTCTGCTCGTCGTTCCCGCCGGGCTCGACGCGACGAGCGCCGCAGTCACCGAGCCACTCGCCGTCGGTGTCCACTCCGTGTCCGCAGCCGACCTGGCGCCGGACGACGTCCCGCTCGTGCTCGGCTGCGGCCCGATCGGGCTTGCCGTGATCGCCGCGTTGAAGGTGGCCGGCCACGGTCCGGTCGTCGCCGCCGACTTCTCGGCCCCACGCCGCGCGCTCGCTGAACGGGCCGGCGCCGACGTCGTCGTCGACCCATCCTTCGGCGGTCCGTACGACACCTGGCTCGCCCTCAGCGGTCCGGCCCTCCCGCCGTCCCCACTGCTCACCGCCGGCCACCCGGACGCGACAACGGTCGTGTTCGACTGTGTCGGCGCGCCGGGCCTGCTCGCCCGACACATCGAGGCGGTGCCATCGCACGCCCGTGTCGTCGTCGTCGGCGTGTGCGCGACACCCGACTCCTTCGTTCCCGTGCGGGCGATCGAGAAAGAGCTGACGATCAAGTTCGTGTTCGCCTACCGTCCCGAGGAGTTCGCGACGGCGTTGCGCCTCATCGCCGACGGCTCCGTCGACGTCTCACCGTGGATCACCGGGATGTGCGACCTCGACGGCGTCACCGAGGCCTTTGACGACCTGCGCTCTCCCGACGTCCACTGCAAGATTCTCGTCACGCCCGGCGCGGAGCTCGCCGGTTCGAAGGAGACCCGATGACAACACGCTTCGATCAGCAGGTCGCCGTCGTCACCGGCGCGGCATCCGGGATCGGTCTGGCGATCGCCCGACGCTTCGTCGCTGAGGGCGGCAGGGTCGCCGCCGGCGATATCGACGAGAACGGCCTCCGCTCGCTCCAGACCGAGCTCGGCGACCGCGCCGTGATCGTCCCGGGCGACGTCACATCAGAGGCCGACGTCGACGCCCTTGTCGCGACATGCCTCGACCAGTTCGGCTCGATCGACGCGGCGTTCAACGTCGCCGGCGCGTCCCGGCCGGCGCTCATCGTCGACCAGACCGAAGAGGACTGGGACTTCACCGTCGACCTCTGCCTCAAAGGCGTCTTCTTCGGCATCAAGCACGTAGCCCGACGCATGATCGCCGCCGGCCGTGGCGGGGCGATCGTCAACATCGCCTCACTGAACTCGCGGGTCCCGATGTTCTTCGGATCGGCCTACGCGGCCGCCAAGGCCGGTGTCGTCAGTCTCGGGCAGAGCGCGGCGCTCGAACTGGGCGAGCACCGGATCCGGGTGTCGACCGTGTCACCCGGGCTCACCGACACCCCACTCGTCCAACCCATGACCAGCCTCCCCGAGGTCTACGCGACGTTCATGGACCGCATCCCGCTGCAACGTCCGGCGACACCCGAGGACATCGCCGCCGCGGCGCTGTTCCTCGCCAGCGCCGACGCCTCATACATCTCAGGGGTCAACCTGTTCGTCGATGGCGGCTGGGAGCAGACCGGCTACCCGGACATGCGGCCGCTCATCGCCGACATCCTCGCCAACGCCGAAGAACCCGCCTGATCGACAGCCGAGCCGAGCGCCGATGGGGTCGGCACCTGCTCGAGCCCACGGCGCGCCTCGCCGTCCGCGGCAACTGCGGGCGCTCGTCGAACGCCGCCCGAAGGGAGCCATCCATGATCACCAAGCCCTCGATCGCCGATCTTCTCGAGGGGGTCACCCTCACGCTGGAGCGGGTCGTGGTACCCGACCCGACAGCGTCCGGCGGCGTGCTGACCGAGCTGCTCGGGGTCATCGACCGTATCGCTGGCGCGTGGCCCGAGCACGTCCGCCACCTCGCCGAAGACAACGCCGACATCCGGTCCTCGTTGAGCCGAGTGCAGGAGATCACCGGCGTCGCGCTCGATGTCGGCGTCCCGGCCGTCGAGCCGTTGGCCGTCCTCGACCTGGAGGACGAGAACCGGGCCCTGAAGGCAGCCGTTGTCGAGGTCATCGCTGCCCTCGACCTGCCAGCGGACGCCGATGCACCGGACACCGTGCGGCGCGCCGATCAAGAGGTGCTCGAGCTGCTGCGGCGGATCCTGCACCGCGAGGTCGCCGCTGAGCCACCGGCGCCCAGTCGGCTCAATCCGACCGCCGGATCCGGTGGCGTCAGCGATCCTCCGGAGGCCGTCGAGACGGCGCTGCGCCGGTTTCTGGCCAGCGAGATGCCCGACGCCAAGGCGATCGAAGTCACCGATGTCCGTCGCATGGACGGGGGAGCATCACGGGAGGCGTGGACGTTCGACGTGTCATGGATTGTCGGCGGCCAAGCCCATGCCGAGCGGTGCGTCATGCTGCGCCACCCGGTCTCCAGCGTGCTGGAGAGTGACGAGTCCTACGGGAAGATCACCGGCTCGCGCCGGCTCACCGGCACGGAGTTCAACGTCATCCGGTTGATGGAGGCCCAAGGCATCCCGGTGCCGCACATGCTGTGGGTCGACCCGGACGGCACCTGGCTGGAGCGTCCGTTCTCCATCGGCCGATGGTTGCCCGGCACCGCTGACGTGGTTCCACTGGTCGGTACGGGGCGCGCCGCGACGATCGTCGACCAGTACGTCGACGTGCTCGCCCGTTTGCACGCCCTCGATCCTGCCGACGCTGGCATCGACTTCCTGGGTGCGCCAACGTGCCAGACGGCAGCCCTGGAGCAGATCGAGCTGTTCGAGCTCGGCTACCACAAGCAGCGTCTGGAGCACTTCCCGGCGATCGAGTACATGATCCGCTGGCTCAAGAAGCATCAGCCAATGGCCAGTCGGGTCAGCATCGTCCACGGCGACTTCCGGCTCGGCAACTTCATGTACGACGGCGACGAGCTCGTGGCCATGCTCGACTGGGAGCAGGTGCACCTCGGCGATCCGTTGGAAGAGCTGGCGTTCATGTACTGGCCGTTGTGGTCGCTCGAGGCCCTCGTGCCGCTCGAGGACCTCATCGCCAGGTACGAGAGGGCGACCGGGTTCCCAGTCGACCGTGTCGCGCTGGCCTTCTACCGGGTGTTCATCGAACTCAAGATGCTCGTCGTGCTGCTGACCGGCTGCCGTTCGTACTTCGCCACCGAGGAACGGCTGCTGCGCTATGGGAATGCCCTCGGGAACGAGATGACCCGCGACGCCGAGCTGCGGGTGATCGAGGAGCTCGTCCGGGGTGGCCCGACGTTGGCCTTCGACGCCTACCGACCGGCGGTGTCGTCATCGTGACGTCGATGACGCCGCGGCGTTGGCCGCCGCCGTCGACCGCGACGCGCCGCTGTTGCCGACCGAACCGCCGCGGTTCGGCTCGATCACGCGGCGCCGGCTGTCGCGCGCACGGAAGAGGATCACGCGGCCGAGCCGCTCGCGCTGACCGCTCACACCTCCCACCGTGCTACTACAAGAGGGACACGGGGCTCTCACCTGTCGTTCTGTCGGCCCCGTCGATCACCGCGACTGGGGAGGTCTGCTGTGCCTGATAACTCCGATCCTCGGCGGGTCTTCTCTCCCGGACTGTTCAACGGCACCACCGCCCTGGTCACCGGCGCCGGCCGGGGTATCGGGCGGGCGATCGCTGTTGGTTTCGCCGAGCTCGGCGCCAACGTCGTGGTGGCCAGCAACGAGCCCCACGAACTGAAGGCTGTCGGTGAGGAGATCCGTGGGCTCGGCCGCGACAGCCTGGCGGTCGACGTCAACATCCGCGACGTCGGCTCGGTCGAGTCGATGCGCGACGCCGTGCTGGAGCGGTTCGGTGTGGTCGACTTCGTGATCAACAACGCCGGCGGACAGTTCCAAGCCCACCCGTTGGCGATCAGCGACAACGGCTGGCGGGCGGTGATCGACCTCAACTTGAACGGCACCTGGAACGTGTGCAGCCGATTCATTCCGCACCTGATGGAACGCGGGCGCGGCTCGATCGTCAACATCGTGCACATCTTCTGCTTCGAACGCGGCGCGCCGATGTTCGCCCACTCCGGCGCCGCCCGCGCCGGTGTCATCAACCTGACGCGCAGCCTGGCGCCGTACCTCGAAGATCGTGGCGTGACGATCAACGCGCTGGCCCCCGGAACAACGGTGAGCCCGGCGGCCGCCGCCAACTACGGGTTCACGGAGGACGAATGGCGAGCCCAGCCGAGCCGATCACGGTACGCCGAGCCAGAGGACATGGCGGCGATCACCCTGTTCCTGTGCTCACCAGCGGCACGGATGCTCAACGGCAGCGTCATCGTCGCCGACGCCGCCGCCACCCAGAACAACTGGCCGCTCCTCGACGATCTCCTTGACGAAGTCCGAGACCGCACCGCGCCCACCTCGCCGTGAGGCCCGGATTCTTCGGGCCGGGACCCGCCTGCGAATCCGTTGAGGAAGCGTCGAGCGAGCCGACCGGCCGACCAGCGGAGGCCGGGCTCAGCTCGCCGCGGGTCCGAACGCTGGGCCGGTCAGGGGCTGGGCCGCAGGCTGGCGGGGCAGGAACATCGTGGCACCGAGGCCGACGAGCCCGACGACCGCGAGGACGATCATCGCCAGCGCGTACGCCTGCTTCGGGTCGGCGGTGAGGCCGGCGACCATGATCGTTCCAGCCACGGCAGTGCCGAGTGTCGAGCCGAGATTGGAGATGCTGCGCGACAGGCCGGAGATCTCGCCCTGCTGGACCTCCGGAAACGCCGACTGCACGACGTTGACCGACGGCGTCAGCATCACGCCGAGACCCAACCCGATGAGCAGCAGCCCGGGGGCGAACGCCCACGCCGACGGCGAACCCTTGACCAGGGCGAGCAGGACGACCACCCCGATGATCGTCGTGACGAACCCGCCGGCGATCAGCGTCCGCTGCGGCCGCCGCTTGGCGAGCCGCTCGGCGGCCAGTGACGACACCAGGATGCCGACCGTGGCGGCGGTGAAGATGACGCCGGTCTGGATGGCGTCGTAGCCGCGCACGACTTGCAGGTAGGCCGACACGACGAACGAGGTGCCCATCAGCAGCAGCCACTGCACGTTCTGCGTGACGAGTCCGAGGTTGGAGATGCGGTTGCGGAACAGGGCGGTCGACAGCAGCGGCTCCTTGCCGTCGCGTTCGCAGTGGCGCACGTGGACGAAGAAGGCGGCGAGCACCAGCGCGCCGGCAGCGACGAGGCCGACGGTCAGCCATCCGTTGTCGTCGGCGGCGAGGATGCCCAACACGACCAGCACCAGTCCGACGGCCGAAAGCACGGCGCCGAGGGTGTCCGGCCTCCGCGTCGGGTCGGCCGGCAACGGGTCCTCCAACCGGCGGCTCAAGATGACGATCGCCAGCACGATCGCCGCCTGGAACACGAACGCCGCCCGCCAGCTGATCGCCGAGGTGATCAGCCCACCGAGCAACGGCCCCGCCGCGGCACCAATGCCACCCATGCCGCTGACCACCCCGAAGGCGCGGGCGCGCGACGTGGTGTCCTCGAACAGCAGCGTGGTGAGGATGTACACCGGCGGGATCAGCATCGCCGTGCCGACGCCCTCGAGGATCGAGTTGCCGATGATCAGCACACCCAAGTTCGGCGACACCGCGCTGATCAGCGCGCCGATCCCGTAGATCGTCAGGCCGACGGTGAAGCAACGCTTGCGTCCCCAGCGATCGGTGAGCTTGCCGCCCGGGATCATCAGCGCTGCCATCACCAACAAGAACAGCGTGATCGCCGTCTGCACGCCCTGCACCGTGGTGTTGAGATCCTCGCTGATGTCGTTGATCATCACGTTCATGTTCGAGCCGGCGAAGCTGCAGATGAACTGCGCCAGTGCCAGCGGCAACAGTGCCCGGCGCAGCGCCGGCGACATCCGGCCGCCACCCACCGCCTGCGAGGCCGTCATCTTCGCCGCCCGCGCCGGACGCAGAGTTGATGTCGCGCGCCGGCGGTGCTGTCGGGACAGCCCGCACATCGGACGACGAGCGCAAGGTCGCTCACCATGACCAATTCCCTCCTCGTGACGCCAGCGTCGGAGCTCGGGGGGCCTTGCCGGAATGTCTGGCGTTGTTGGTTCGTGGGTCTCGAAGCGCCCCGCGGATCGAGGACTGCTCGGCTCTCCAGAACGTAGCCCACGACTCAGCGCCGAGGTGGGGCCGCGCGAGGTGAGGAGTTCGCGTCACTCCGCCCGCGCGTGCCTTGGGGAGACCGCCCAGAACGACGGTAGTGGCGCGGCATCGGCCGGCCTCGCAAGCATCGCCGCCACGAGCTGAGCCGTGCTCAGGTCGTCGCGGAGTCAGCCGCGACCGGCACAGAACGCGTACGCGGTGTATCCGAAATCAACGGGGATAATGCCGGGCTCCCGCGTTCTCCAACGCCGGCTCGTCCGCGGACCCGACAGCGCCGTAGCAGGATGAGGCTGTGCCAGTGTCCCTCCACCACGTCGTCATCGATGCCCACGATCTCCCAGGGCTGGCCCGGTTCTGGAGCCAGGTGCTCGACTGGCCCATACTGTCCGAACGCGAGCGGGAGGTCGTCATCGGTCCGGCCGACGATGGTCCCGTCGGCATCTGCTTCATGCCGAGCCCCGACGACAAGATCGTGAAGAACCGTGTGCATCTCGATCTCAACCCGGGTCCCGACGCCAGCGGCGGTGAACGTGAAGCGGAGATCGAGCGCCTCATCGCCCTCGGAGCACGACCGGTCGACGTCGGTCAGCGAGGCGACGAGACGTGGATCGTGCTCGCTGATCCAGAGGGCAACGAGTTCTGCGTCGTTCGCCCGAAGCGAACACTGACGAGCTGAACGCACAGCCATCCGATATCCGCGTCCGGGAATCGCGCCGCCCAAGCGCCGATACCGCCGGCCGTACGACACACCGGTTCTGCGACTCCGAAGGTTCTGGTCAGTTCTCGTGCTGCTCGCCGAGGAGCTTCGTGATGCGGGCGATCAGGTCGAGCGGGATCGGCTTGCCAAGCGGGAACTTTGCCGTCGAGGCGCCCGACCGGTATGGCTCCAGTTGCGCCTCGTAGGCGTCGTCGCCGTCGGGGATTGGGTACACGCTGATGTGGCGCTTCCAACCGGCGAAGTACACGAGGGAGCGGCCATTGAGGGTGAGCGTGGGGATGTTGTAGCTGATCGTCTCGCCGGCATCTGGCCAGACGGCGTGCATCGTGCGGCGTACGTCGTGGAGCACCTCCTGCACGGCTGGCGGGAAGGAGGCGATGTAGTCGTCGACGGTCGCGAACGTGGTGGCCACGCAATGGAGACGGGTCTGGCCGGCGGGAATCATCGCCCGCCACCGCGTCGGGATGGTCCGTGCAGACCTCGATGGCATCGTCGCCTGCCCGGTGCGTGTGACCCGTCTGAGTTCGAGTACGCCGTTCGAATACTGCCGCCGACAATGCGCGCTGACACCGCCCACGAACGCCGGGTCACGGGCACCGATCCCGTTCCTACGATGGGTCGATGTCCGGTCCGGTATCCGAGTGGATCGTGTTGTTGATCGGCGGGGCCAGCGGCGTTGGCAAGTCAATGTTGAGCTACCGGCTCGCCCGCCAGCTCGGCGTCAACCTCACGGCGGTCGATGACCTCCAGATCGCGCTGGAGACGGCGACCGTGCCGAGAGACCTGCCGTTGCTGCACTTCTGGCGCACCAACTTCGACGAGTACTTGTCGTGGACCGACGAACGGCGCCTCGAGCACCACGTTCGGGTGTGCTGTGAGGTGTTCGGGCCGGTGATGCGGGCGGTCATCGCCGACCACCTCGCGACGCGCACGCCGGTGGTCTTGGAGGGTGACTTCCTGCTGCCGGAGATGGCGACGATGCTGACCTACGGCGATGAGCCCAACGATGGTCGGGTTCGGGCGCTGTTCGTGTCCGAGCCTGTGGAGGCCCAGATCGCCGCCAACTACGTCGCCCGCGAGGGCGGTGCGCAGCCCGAGCGGGCGAGGGCTAGTTGGCTGCTCGACGCGTTCTTGCGCTCTGAGTGTGACCGCCACGGCGTACCCGTCGTCGACTCTCGCCCGTGGGACAGCGTCGTGGAGCGGGCACTCGCTGCGCTCGGGTGAGTGGACTCGCTCCTCGCGTCGCACCAGCACCGGCGCGGTTGCGGCGGGTATCCGCACACGGCACCCGTCGTCGCGTCGCCGGGTGCCCTCGAACGCCGGCTTGTGGCGGCACGACCGGATGTGCATTGTCGTTGGCGGTCACGCCCGCGCCGTCGGTGTGGAGTGACGGTGGCCATGCGGGTGGGTGGGTCGGATCACCGGCACGTCCACGGCGAGTGTCTCAGCAGCCGAAGCGCTGGGGGTGGAGGAGCGACGTTCGCATCGGCCGCCGCGCGCCCGATGCCACGATTGTCCGATGGAAGCGCGCGACGTCTCGCGCGAAAGCGGCGGCAATCTCGATCGCCACTGCGCTCGACCTCCCAACGAACGACTCGATTGTTCTCCACAACTCGAACAAGCTCGCTGTGCGTCTGCTCCCGTGCGACGTCTTTGCCCGAGTCGCCCATGCGGGCCGTGAGGTCGCGGGCCTCGAGGTTGAGCTTGCGACTCGACTCACGGACGTCGGGAGTCCGGTGGCTGCGCTCGAGCCCCGAGTCGAGCCGCTCGTCTACCGGCGTGACGGCTTCGCTGTCACGCTGTGGACCTACTACGAACCGCTGACATCGCACGAGGTCTCACCGGCCGACTACGCGAGGGCGCTGGAGCGGCTGCACGCCGGCATGCAGACGGTCCACGTGACGACGCCGCACTTCACCGATCGAGTCGCGGAGGCTGCACAACTTGTGGCGAGCCGCGACCACACGCCGGGGCTCGCCGACTCGGACCGTGACCTTCTCAGCAACACGTTGCGACGCATGAGAGGCGCGATCGAGGACCGTGGCGCTCCTGAGCAGCTGCTGCACGGCGAGCCGCACCCAGGCAACGTGCTCGCCACCGGGAATGGGCTGCTGTTCGTCGACCTCGAGACGTGTTGCCGTGGACCTGTGGAGTTCGACCTTGCCCACGTGCCCGATGAGGTCAGCGAACGCTACCCGGGTGCCGATCAAGACCTGCTCCGCGTGTGCCGGATCCTCGTTCTGGCGATGATCACGACGTGGCGCTGGGATCGAGACGACCAATTCCCGAACGGGCGCCAACTGGGCAGAGAGTGGCTGAGCGAACTCCGAGCCGAACTCGACCGCGACGGACTGGATCCCGAGGGCTGATCGCAGAACGGAGCCACCTCAGTTCTGAGCGCGCCGATGCTCGTGACCTCGTCCAGGCCAAGGGCCCGATAATGGCGAGGACGGCGGATGGCCCGGCCCGCTGATGACCGGCGAAGTGCGCGTCGCGACGAGCACATAACAAGCGCACAAGATCCCGTGCATCAGCGGAATCGGACGACCACGCACGAGTCGGATGAACAACGGGGGGTCCGCTGGCGCACCGCGACAGATCAGACGGATCGGCGTTCTCGGCGCGGCGCAACCCCAGCTGCCACCGGCCGCCAAGGGTGTCCTAGTAACGCGGGGTTACCACTCCACGGACGCGCGACCTAACGCCGGTTATCCGGCGCCCGTGGAGCGCGGTCGATTCGGCGATGCTCGCTGACGCGAGCGTTCGTCGTCCGCCGTCAGCGAAACGGCTGACGCATCTGCCGAGCACCGAACGTCGCGCCTGACGACCGCCTCATCGACGGGTCCAACCTCTACGTGTGGTGCACCGACCGTCATCAAGTGGAGGCAAGACTTCTCGGACGTCGAGTGGGCATCCGGAGCCGCGCCGATACCGCATCGCCGCCGGCAACCCAGGCGGGTAAGACCGCGTCATGCTTCCTGCTCAAGTCGTGCGGCGGAGCGATCGGACGCAGGGTCGGGCAGGTCGCGCTTAACTTCGTTCGTGGATCAAGCGACCCTGCCACCGGACGATTGCTCGCTGCTCGACGTGCGCGCGTGTGCAGGGACCCACAACGGTCACGAGCGCCTCGGCCGCTCGCCGGAGGCTCTCCACGACGTGGTGGAGCCAATCCTCGCGGCGGTGCGCGGCGGCGGCCGCCCGCCATCCGCGGCGTCGTCGCCCCGCAGCACCCGGGCCAGAACCACCCCGACGAGCAGGCGGGCATGAGCGCGGCTGCCCCCGTCGTCGACTGGGCGCGCGCCGAGCAGGTGGCGATCAAGGTGGCCGGCCGTTCACGGGCGCCTGATGCCCACGTCGAGGGGTGGGATCCGCCGATCGGGCTGATCGAGCAGCAGATCGAAGACGTCACCGGGCTGCGCTCCGCGGCGGGGACGGCGTCGGCCGACCTGATCGACCGGCCCACGTGGATCCGGGCCAACATCACCTCGTTCCGCCAGCTGCTCGACCCGGTGCTCTCGAAGCTGGCGACGCAACGACCGACGTCGGGGTTCGCCGCCGGGGCGCTCAACTCGTGGTCGCAGCAGATGGCCGGCGCCCAGCTCGGGACGATGCTCGGATGGATGGGCGGCCGCGTGCTCGGCCAGTACGACCTCCTCGTGCGCGGCGACGCGGCGGACGCCGGCGGTGACGGTGCCGTCTACCTCGTCGGCCCGAACCTGGCGACGCTGGAGCAGCGCTTCGGCTTCGACCCGATCGAGTTCCGCACCTGGGTGCTGCTCCACGAGCTCACCCACCGTGCGCAGTTCACCGCTGTGCCGTGGATGCGGGCCCACTTCACCGGGCTCGTCGAGGAGCTGCTCGGCGCCGTCGACCCGCGCCCCGAGGTGCTGTTCGGCGCGCTGCGCGATGCGCTCACGCGGCCCGACGAGGCCCGCCAGCAGCTGCGTGAGACCGGCCTCGCCGGGCTGATCGCCAGCCCTGAGCAGCGCGCCGTGATCGGCCGCCTCGGCGGGCTGATGTCACTGCTGGAGGGCCACGGCGACGTGACGATGACCCGGGCCGCCGGCGACCTCGTGCCCGACGCCGAGCGCTACGCCCGGGTACTCGCCGCCCGTCGGGCCAAGGGCAACCCGCTGAACAGGCTGCTCATGCGCCTGACGGGGATGGAGGGCAAGCTCAACCAGTACGCCGCCGGGGAGCGGTTCATCGCCGCCGTCGAGGCGGTCGGCGGCCCGCGGGCGATCGACGTGTGCTGGACCTCGCCGGCGATGCTGCCTTCGATCGACGAGATCCGCGACCCGCAGCAGTGGCTGCGCCGCATCGGCCGAAGCGCCGCCTGAGCGCGCTCGATCGACGACGTGGCCCCGGCCGGAGTGGCACCGTCGAGCCCCGCGACCATGCGGCGCCGCCACCCATCCCCCATCGCCGCGGCGGACGCCACCGCACCTCTCGTTAACTGCGCGAGCGCGACGTGTTGCCCGATCCCGGAGCGGCCAGCTGGAATCCGATAATGACGCCGACTATCGCGAGCAGCCGGGTCATCTACCGCCGGACGTCCGACGTCGGCTGGAGGCCATTGTGTTCGAGTGAGCCCTTGGTCGTCTGCCGATACTGCTTGGAGGAAACGCCGACGCCGGCGTGTCAACGGCCTGGCCGAGGCGCCAATCTTCATGTGACACCGCTTCCGTATGGTCGATGACGATGTCCAAAGCTTCCGCCGCCGCCGATGTCGAACGAAGAGTTCACCGAGCAGAAGCGCCCCCTTGCGCAGGCGCTCTCAACCTGGGCGTTGTCATGGGCCAGCCAGAGCGAGATCCATGGCTTCCTCCCCAGGGCGCACTCGAACGCGATCGAAGAGCTGGCTGCTGAAACCCGCTGGAGCGCCCCGAACTGGCTGGAGCCCGTGCGCAACGCGCACAGCTACGGGCACATGCTGTCGTACGTGCTCGCCGAGCACCTGGCCGCCCTGGTCGCTGTCATCGAGCACACCACCGTCGGGCCGGCGTTCTCATTCGTGCCGAGTGCCCGGGCGATCTTCGGGACATCGGAAACGGCCGAACCTGCGTCAGGGTTCGGCTGGTCCCGTCGCACTGGCGCTGAGCGGGTCTTATCAAGCTGGCGGTCGACAACCCGGTACCTGGCGCCTCGTGGCGCACCCGAACTGCAGCACCGAACCTCAGGCAACGCCCCGGTCGCTCCGACCAGGCATGTCATTGCTCGCCGGGCCGTTCAGCGTGGGCGGGCCCTGCTATGAACGGAACGCCGAACGAGGAGGGTCCGATGCAGCGAGTCGAGAACCGCGTGGCCGTGGTGACGGGGGCGGCGTCTGGGATCGGGTTGGGGATCGCCCGTGCGTTCGCGGCCGCCGGGATGAAGGTGGTGCTGGCCGACGTGCGCGAGGAGCCCCTCGAGCAGGCGGCGGCCGAGTTGCGTGACAGCGGCGGGCAGGCCATCGCCGTGCGCACCGACGTCACGCGACTGGACGAGGTCGAGGCGCTGGCGGCAGCCACGCTGGCCGAGTTCGGCGCAGTGCATGTGCTGTGCAACAACGCCGGAGTCGGCCTCTTCACCCGCATCGCCGAGACGACGATCGACGACTGGCGGTGGACGCTCGAGATCGACCTGTGGGGCCCGATCCACGGCGTCAAGACCTTCCTGCCGATCATCGAACGGGAGGACGAGGGCCACATCAATTCGACGTCCTCGATGGCCGGCCTACTGGCCGTGCCCCGCCTCGGCGCCTACAACGTCGCCAAGCACGGCGTCGTCGCACTGATGGCGACGCTCGAGCGAGAGCTGCGGGCCGCCCACTCTCCCGTGCGCACCTCGGTCCTCTGCCCCGGGGCGGTGAACACCGGCATTCTCGCCAACAGCTCGCAGAACCGACGGCAGGCGACTGGATCCGCCGACGACACCGCGGACTCCGTCGGCGCCATCGGCGGTGGAGTGGAACCTGACGAGGTCGGCCGCCTGGTGCTCGACGCCATCCGCAACGACCGCTTCTGGATCTTCACCGCGCCGGACCTCGTCGTCAGCGTGCAACACCAGGTGGCGCTCATGGCCGAGGAGCAGTCCTTGAGTCGGCTCCGCCTCGGCTGACGGGACAGGAAATCACCGAACCAACGGCGCGCATCGACGGCCTGAACCGCCGCGACGACGTCACCGCGGCGGCCCGTCATCCGCACGCGGTGACCGTTCCCGAGACTTCGTTGCCCACGAGCAGAAGCGGCGCACCGGTCGGTGACGATTCGGCGGGCGCGAAGACCAGTCCCTCAGGCCCGGAGTCACCGGTGACGTCGTCGCCGGCGTAAGTGCGGTTGTTGGCCCACGACTCGAACACCGGGGCCAATGGATTCGTGATGTCGTACGTGAGCACCCCTCCGACGCGCTCCGCGAACGCCCGGTCACCGTCGAGCGCAACGATCTCGGCGCTGCCCTCCCCGAGCCCGGTCGAGTACGTCCCGAGCGGCGTCAACGCGATCAGCTCGACGGCGGAGCTCGGCGTCGCCGATCCGATGGCGATCACGGTCGCGGTCGCCGCGCCGAGGAGAGTGTGCCCACGCATGGCGACGGAGCGAAGCACACCGACCTGAACCCGAGCGTCCGGACCGTGGAGGGGACCTGAAGTGCGGCGGAACGTAACGCTGCCGATGGACGGCCGGGCGACGACAGAGCAAACGAGAGGTGAACGGCTGACTCACGTTCATCCACCTCCACCGTTCCGCTTTCTCGACAGACGACGTAAATGCCATCGCCCGAGCCGATCGCCTTCGGTGCCGAGCTGCCACTCGGTGACGTGGCCGTGCCGACGAACCCCACCGGGCACGCCGAAGCGCATCAGCGACGGATCGACGTTCCTGGTCGGTGTCGGAGTGAATTCGGCCGTCGGAGTGTTGCTTCTGGTATGCGGAGTGAGGACCAGTCACGAGTCCGAGTGATGACGATATGCGGCAGTCTGCAGCAACGGTCGGCGAACCGTGCCGCGCTGGAGGTTGCGTCATCCGTCGCTGTGGCACGGAGCGCGATCGTCGACGACTTCGACCGGCTGGCCGAGATCCCGGCATTCGATCCTGACCGCGAAGCCGAGGTCCTCGACGTCGTCGAGGACTGGCGGCAACGGCTCGACACAGCAGATGTCGTGCTTGTGGCCGCCCCCGAGTACGCCGGCGGCATGGCCGGTGCGCTGAAGAACGCCTTCGATTGGCTGGTCGGCTCGGGCTCGATGTACCGCAAGCCGGTGGGAGTGGTCAGTGCAGGTACCACGGGTGGGCGGCATGCGCGGCAGACGACGGCTCAGACACTGACGTGGCAGGGCGCGTACGTCGTTGCCGAGTTGGGCATCGCGTCGCCCCGCACGAAGTCCGACAACGAGGGCCGGATGACCGATGCGTCAACCGTGGCGGCGATCACCTCGTGGACCGAACAAGTGCTCAGGGCCGCAGCGACGCCGGCCAACGAGCTCGTCAACCTGGCCAGCAGTGTGGTTGGTTCGCTCGATGTCGACAGCGCCCACGTCACGCCTGCCGTCTGATCGAGTCCCCGCCGCCCGAGCGACGGCCAACCGCCAACGATGTCGACCAATCAACTCACCAACGAGTCGCTCGATTCTCTGCTCTACGGTCTATCATAGCTATAGACCGTGACAGGGAAGGAGAAGCCATGCCGACCTACGCGATCTGGGAGTCGAGGTTCCCCGCCTGGCGAGCCGCGGAGGGGCGCGCCGTGACCGAAGCCATCTGGCGGGACATGCCGTGCTTCGAGGGCTACCTGTGCCACGAGCTGCTGGTCGACGCCGACGATCCGGGGCACCTGCTGGTTGTGAGCCAGTGGGCGAGCCGGGAGCACGCCGACGAGTCTCTTCGGCTCTACGCCGAGCATCCGAACGCCCGCGCCGCGAACAGCCTGGTCGCCGAGCCTCGGCGTCGCATCCTTGCCACCCGGGCGGAGGGCTGAGCTGACGGCGAACCCCCAGCTGCTGCTCGTGCTGGCCAACCTGGGGCGGCCACGGCGGCCGGCCGGGATGGCGGCCGCATACGCCGAGCCGATCCTGCCTGACGTCACCGTTGCGTCCGCCCAGTTGGCGGAGGTGGTCGACCAGCCGGTCGCCGCGGCGGACCTGACCGACCTGCGCCGACTTCAACAGGCGGCGGTCCACGCCGCCGAGGCACTTCTCGGCGGCGCGGCCGTGGACTGTGCAGAGATCAATTCGCTCGCCGGCCACAGCACCGCGCGCGTCGAGCTCGACTGGACCGCGGGCGTTCCGCGGCGACAGCTGGTCTGGACCGACGCGTCGCTGGCTGCGGCGCTGGCCAGACGCCTCGTCGACGAGCTCGACGCCCTCGAACCCGACCGGCTGCGGTGTTGCGCTCGTCCGGAGTGCGACCTGCTCTTCTACGACACCACACGATCCCGCACACGCCGCTGGCACGCTGAAGATCCCTGCGGCTGGCGCGAGCGGCAGCGCGTTCACCGGCGTTGAGTCTCGTATGGTGCCGTCGGTGACCGAGACCGCGTACACCGCGGCAGCCGACCGGTATCGATCGATGCAATACCGTCGCTGCGGGCGAAGCGGGCTCAAACTGCCCGCCCTGTCACTGGGCCTGTGGCACAACTTCGGCCACGACCGGCCGTTCGAGACCCAGCAAGCGATCGTCCGACGGGCTCTCGACGTCGGGATCACTCACTTCGATCTGGCCAACAACTACGGCCCGCCCTACGGTGCCGCGGAGATCAACTTCGGGCGCATGCTCGCCAACGATCTCCGGCCGTATCGCGACGAGTTGGTGATCTCGACCAAGGCAGGCTACGACATGTGGCCGGGACCCTATGGCGAGTGGGGCTCGCGAAAGTACCTGCTGGCGTCGCTGGACCAGTCGCTGGCCAGGATGGGCCTCGACTACGTCGACATCTTCTACTCCCATCGTCTCGATCCCGACACGCCACTGGAGGAAACGATGGGCGCACTGCACACCGCGGTGCGCTCCGGTCGTGCGCTGTACGCGGGGATCTCCTCGTACAACTCCCAGCGCACACAGCAGGCGGCGGCGATCCTCCGCCAGCTCGGCACCCCGCTGCTCATCTCCCAGCCGTCGTATTCGATGATCAACCGCTGGATCGAACACGACGGGTTGCTCGACACGCTGGAGCAAGTCGGCGCCGGATGCATCGCCTTCTCACCGCTGGCTCAAGGCCTGCTGACCGACCGCTACCTCAACGGTGTGCCAGCCGGCTCGCGGGTCGCCACCGGGGGCGCGATGGGCCGCGACATGCTCACCGAAGATCGCCTGGACCGTGTGCGAGCCCTCAACGACGTGGCCGCACGACGCGGCCAAACTCTCGCCCAACTGGCACTCGCCTGGGCACTGCGCGACCCGCGGATGACCTCGCTGGTGATCGGCGCGAGCAGCGTCGCCCAACTCGACGACAACGTCGCCGCATTGGACCACCTCGACGTGACCGCCGCCGAGCTCGCCGAGATCGACGGTCACGCCACCGATGCCGACGTCAACATCTGGTCCCGCTCCAGCTCGGCGTAGCACCCAACTCCAATCGAACAGCGACAGGGTCGGCGCGATGATCCGAGGATGACTGAAGGCGACGCGCTGGCGTCTCTCAGGCCGCGTTTGCCGCGTCATGCCGCATTGCTGGACTCGATGTCTGACGTGGTGGCACGGGACGATCGGTGGCGGTTCTTGGAGGTCGGGTGCTCGCTTGGTGCTGGTGGCGGCGACGAGCTCTCGGACATCGACGCCGGCGTCGGGTATGACGGCATCAGTGCGACCGACTTGTACGACGCTGCTCGAGCATTCGCGGTGCAGATCGGCGTCCCCGTGGATCTCGTCGTGCACCGAATGGACGGACGGCCCGACGACGTCTGCCGCGTCGCCGCCGAGTACGCCGACGGGTTGCAGCTCGACCTCGTGCTGATGCCTGCTGACGGCAGACGGGGTCTGCCCGACCGTTCGATCGCCGTCGTCGACAAGGATCAACGCCTCGGCGTTGTGATCACACCGCCCGTTCGTCTCCCACCATCCGTCGAGGTGGCCCGCGAGTGGGTGGTGCTGGGATGGTGGGCGATCGCCACCGCCGACAAGTACGTGCGCCGCCGCTCGCTGTTCGAAGCGCTACAGGCCATTGACGAAGCCCGCACCCACGCCTTGCGGTTGTGGGCCGCCGGACGCGGTGTGCCCTACGCCGCCTTCGGCCTCACCAGCCTGCTCGACTTCCCGCCGTTCGAGGTACCTGACGATCTCATGGCGACCTACGCCGTGCCAGCAGGCGTGGACATGGTGGCCGCCGCCAACCGGGCTACCGCAGACCTTCTCGCGGGCGCTTCTGCCTCGGCAAGTGCAGCGCTCGGGGCCGACGTTTCGTCGCCGCTCGATGCCGTTGTCCGAGGCCGCCTCGCCTGAGAACGTGCCCGCACGGAGTAACGCGAGTGCGAACCAGTCGGCTTGTCGGAGCGTAACGGCTGACGTGGCGGTGCGCGCGTAACCGGTCGCTCGATAGAGCCGGGGCCGACGCTCTCACCGACCAGCTGTGCTCGACGCAGAAGCTGAGGGGGCAGCCATGAAGCAGATGACAGGCGAGCGGTTGCGCTCGCGCCGACAACAAGGAGAATCCATGAAACTGAGACGACCCCTCATCGCCGTGGCCGCGGCGGGCGCGGTGTTCGGGCTGACCGGTACGCCCGCATTCGCAGACAGTGGGCACTTCATCGAGAACGGTGCCGGCGCACCGGAGTGCACCGACATCGGGCTACAGGTGACCTGTACCGGAAAGGTTGCCGGGCTCGGCGGCACGACGTTCGAGATCACGATCTCGGCCCCCGGCCGCGCATCCGTCGAGTGTGAGAACCCCGGCGGCAACGTCGCTCCAGGACAGGACACGGCGATCGATGTTGCCGGTTCCACCGGCCCACAGGCGACACCGAGGAACGGTCAATCCCTGTTCACGATCACGACGGACACGCCGGAGCCGTTGCCGCCGACGCCGACATGCCCCAATGACCGGTGGATTCCCCACGTCGTGGACGTTTCGTTCACCGTTGCCACACTCACCCTTCTCGAGGACGGCCTCGTTTCGGACACGGTCGTGGTGCCAGTCAGCTGACGACACAGATCCTGGGCCGCATGGAGCGTTCGGTCCGTGCGGCCGTCAGGATCAACGAACCTGCCCTCCCGGCACGGGAGCATCGCCGGTCCAGGCGCTGGCATCCCGGCCGGGAGGGACTTCACATCGCCCAGTCCGAATACCGGGGGAATATCGCGACGCCGGCCGTCCTCGGATACCGGCTTCCGGTTCGGCGTGGTGGGAGTCGATAGGCGCGTCAGGATGGGTCGCGTCGGGGTGGCCGGCGACGGCCATCCTCGGTTGGCACGTCGGTGTCGACGGTCGGCGGCCGACGACTCGGGCGTGCAGTCACGCCTCAAACAGCGCGAGCTGGTTGCCTCGGGTCACCAGGCTCTGGTTCGGGTGGGCGTGACGCGGATCGTGATCGGATAGTCGGCGGCGAGCTGCTCGGGCGTCGTCTGCAGGGCGGTGCGGATCGCTTCGCCGTACTTCGCGAAGTAACCCTCGAGCAGCTGGTCCGGTGGCTCGGCGTCCAGCGACGCCGTGCCTTCGATCGTGATGATGTTGCCGCCGTGACCGTCGTCGGCGAGGTGAAAGGCCACTCGGGGGTTGGCCTTGATGTTCCGCACCTTGCCGGCGCCAGCTTGGCTACGGAGCCACAGCGACGCTCCGTCCCAGATGAACCACACTGGCGACGACTGGGGTTGACCATTCGCGCCAGCCGTCGTCAGCCAGCCGACGCCCTCACCCGTCAAGCGTTGCGCGTGTCCGTCCTGCTGCAACACGTCGGTCATTGGTCCTCCTCGTTCACAGCCTCGTCGACGACGGAATGTAGGCGACGGCAGCGGCGGGCCATCGTGTCTCGGCGAGCGGACGTTGAGCGTGGCCTTACTGGGCTGCCTGGACAGATGCGCTGCGGCGATAAACGCCCAGCGCGAGCGTGTAAGAGAAAACCAGGATGCCCGCGGCCCATGCCAAGGCGGCCCAGAGGTCGGGGCCTGTGGTGCCCTCGGCCAGCAGTGAGCGCATGGTTTCGATGATTGGTGGCGTCATGGACTCAGTCGGCACGAACGAGGGCGGTGGTTGGTCCTCGAGGGCTGCAGTCAGCCCGGGCCGGTGTGAGCGACCGTTGTGAGGACTCGGCGAGCCTCATCGAGGGCGTCGGTGATGGTGAGGGCTTTGCCGGCTTCGAGCTGCTCACCGAACTGTGTTTCGCCGAGCTGATCGAGCGCCGTTGCGAGCAGCGTGTCGCAAAGGGCTCGGTCTGATGGGATAAGCGAGAGCCCGATGCGCGACATCGTTGCGTCGGCAGTGGCCTGGAGACGTGTTGCCGTTCGGGGCTCGTTGGCCGTGGAAGCGAGTCGGGCGGCGACGATCAGCGCATCGCTGACGTACTGGAGTGATCCGAGTTCGAGGGCCAGTTCCAAGCCGTCCAATTGGCGTCGTGCGGCTGAGCGAGGGCGGCTGGCTCGCAGCTCGGTCTCGGCCAACGTGGAGAGGAGGCTGGCCCGTGCCGCGGTGTTCCCGAGTTGGGTGACGAGGTCGAGGGATTCCTCGGCGGCGGCGCGGGCCTCGTCGAATGCGCCGAGTTCTGTTGCGGCCATGTTGAGGAGGTTGAGCACCCGCGCCCGGCCCATGGGTCCGGCGGGTTCGCGGAGTGCGGCAAGAGCGATCTCGCGGGCTTGCTGGAGGTCACCGCGGTGGATGGCGATGATGCCGCGTGCTTGCTCGAGGCGGCCGTCGATCCAAGGTGGGCTCCCGACCTCGCTGACGAGGACCTGCGCCTCATTGAGAAGTTCCGATGCCGTATCGAGCAGCCCCTGATCAAGGGCCGACCGACAAACCTCGACCAGCAGGGCCACCCTGATGGGGGTCGCGGCCGCCAACTGTTCCAGCAGGCGAAGGCCCTCCTCGACAGCCGCGCTTGGCGAGGCGCGACCGTCGATGTCGACGACGATGCAGGCCAGGTTCTGCGCCATTTCCGGGTCGTCAGGGGCGACGATCGGAATGAGCGCTCGCACGTTGTCGATCTCCTGGCCCCGTTCGGCGAGAAAATCGACGTCGAGCTTGTCGACCTGCGGCCCGTAGGCGTCGCGGTAGAAGCGGGACAGACGAGCCGCCACCACAGGCAACTCGATGGCTTGGTCGAGCTGTCGCCGAGCGAACGCCCGGATGGTCTCGAGCATCCGGTAGCGGGTCGAGCCGGCGGCCGGCTCGCTGGTCACGACCGACTTCGACACGAGCGACCACACCAGCTCAGGAACATCATGGAGACCCACTGTTCCATCGGCGGCCGCTTCGGCCGCTGCCTCGAGCCCGAACCCACCGCTGAACACGCCGAGTCGACGAAAGGCACGTTGCTCGTTGTCGCTGAGCAGTTGATGGCTCCACTCGATTGTGTCGTCGATGCTCCGCTGGCGAGCGCGCAGGGTCGGATCCCGGCTTCGTAGGAGGTCTCGCTGGCTACCGAGCAGACCGCGGATCTCGGTAGGGCTGAGCACATCGCACCGCGCGGCGGCGAGCTCGATGGCCAGCGGCAGGCCATCGAGTAGACGGCAGAGTTCCACGACGCTGAACCGCAGCGACGGTTCCAGTTCTCGGTCGAGGCCTGCCCGGTCGCAGAACAGGTCGACGGCAGAGTCGTCCGGGCGCAGTGGTGCGAGTCGCAGGATCCGCTCGTTCCGCAGCCCGAGCGGCTCCCTCGTCGTGGTGATGACCGCGACGGCCGGACATCTTCGCAGGATCTCATCGATCTGCACGGCGGCGTCAACGATCAGTTGTTCGCAGTTGTCCATGATCAACAACGCGCGGCGGTGCCGCAGATGGTCGAGGACCGCCGTCTGAGGATCTCGTGCGGCGCCGAGCGGCGCACCGATCGCTTCGGCGACGGTCTTGATGAGGAGCGACGGTGAGCTCAGCGGGGCGAGATCGACGAACCACACGCCGTGCTCCCACTCTTGGGCATGCCCCACGCCGTACTCGGTGACCAAGGTCGTCTTGCCGACACCGCCAGGGCCGACGACACTGACGAGCCGCGCCGCCCCCAGGCCCTCGGCCAACCGGACGAGGTCGTCGTCACGTCCCACGACGGGGCTCGCTGCGGGAACCAGGTTGTGTCGGTCGGCCGGCAGCACCCGCACCGGCGGGAACTCGGCCGGCAGACCAGGACCGATGACCTGGAACAGCTCAACGGGGTCGTCGAAGTCCCGAACGCGGTAACGCCCGAGTGACAGGAGTGAGAGCCCCTCGCCGGCGGTGACCCGCTCCGCCGTCTCGGCCGACACGACGATCTGCCCACCGTGACCAGCGTTCACGATGCGGGCCGCTTGGTGGACGGCGAAGGCGATGTAGTCATCGTCTCGCGGCGCGGCAAGCCCTTCATGGACGCCCATCCGCACGCGGATCACACCGTCGAGCGGCCACGCTTCCTCGGTGAGGGCCTGCTGCGCACGCGCGCACGCGACGACTGCGGCAGTTGGGTCGCTGAACGCGACGAAGAACGCATCGCCCTCTGTCTTCACCTCGCAACCGCCGTTGACCGCCCACGCTTCGCGGAGGATTTCGTGATGACGGGCGAGCAGCGCCGGGTAACGATCACTGAGTCGCCGGAACAGCCGCGTCGAGCCCTCGATGTCCGTAAACACGAAGGTCACCAATCCCGATGGCAGAGGCCCAACCGAGCGCGCCATGCCATCAGTATCGCCCGCCCGCCGAGCCGGCTGGGGCTCGCGCCGGCCACCGCACAGATCCACCAGTCGAGGGCCAGCTCCGGTACGCCGACGTGTTCGGCGCGAGAGCTGAGCTCAGCAAGATCGGTGACGGCCACATACAGGTGATGGTGACGGCTTCTCGGTGGGCTCGCTCATCCCCCGATCGGCGCGACGACCGGCTGGTCGTTGATCACGGTCCTCGCCTCGCGGACGGCAACCAGCTCCGCGAGGTGCTCCTCGATCATCGCCAGTTGACGCAGCACGGCGAGGCGCAGCGCCGTCGTCACCGACTCGTCCTGGCGCACGGCCAGATCGAGGACGTCGATCAGCGGGGACGGCTCGAGGCCCGGCGGCTCGGCGTCATCGCTCGCCAGCCACCGTGCGACGTCGTCGATGGCGTCGTGGAGGTGCTCGGCGATGCCATCGAGCTCGGCGTGGTGCTCGGGCTCGAACGTGACGGCGGCGCTGCGTCGGGCGAGGGTGGCGGCGTCGTGGGTGGTCATCGAGACCACGGTCAACTCGATCTCGTCCGCCGCGGCAGCCCGCCGCCGCCCCACCACCGGGCGGACCGTGGCGCGGAGCTGCTGGAGGATGTCCTGGAGCCGCCGGACCTCGCTGCGCAGCGCGATGGAGTGGTCACCCCGGCACCACGCGACCGATCCCTGGACGACGGTGTCGAGTGCGGCGAGGTGCTGGGCGATCCCGCTGCGGGTCACGTGGGAGCGGCGCACCGGGAACACCAGCAGGGACACGAAGATCGCCGCCGACGTCCCGATCGCGGTCTCGACGAGGCGGGTGAGGAGGACGTCGTCGGAGTACTGGCGCAGCTGCAGGTACATCTGGCCGAGCATCACGGTGAGGGCGAAGGCGTAGAGCCCGACCGAGGCGCGCTGGTAGTAGAACGAGATGCCCATCGCCACGAACAGCAGCCCGAACGACAGCACCGGCTGGCGTTCGAAGGCGTGGGCGGCGAGGACGCCGACGGCGACCCCGCACGCGGTGCCGACGGCGCGCTCGATCGCCGCCCGCACGTGCTCGGCGGCCGTGTTGGCGGCGGCCATGACGGCGAAGGCGGCGAAGAACGCCCAGAACCACCGGTTCGGCGCGATCGCGTAGCCGCCGGCGACGGCCAGCCCGGTGGCGGCGAGCATGCGCGTGGCCCGGCGGGCGAGGGGCCGCGAGAACGGTCCGATCATGCCGGCGTCGGCCTGCGATCGGGCGGTGATCGCGGCGCTGCCGAGGAGGGCGCCGCCCACGGAGAGGACGGTCGGGCGGTAGGTGTCCTCCTCGACGTCGGCCGCTCCTCGAGCGTTCGCCGACGGGCCGCCACCGGAGCGGAACGGCCCACGAGACAGCTCGTATGCCGCCACGGCGACGCCGTAGACCGGCGGGGCCGGAGCACGCTCGCCGCCTGCCTCTTGAGGCGGGCGAGCCCGCACGGCGCGGATCGCGGCGACCGACCAGGCGTGCGCCACGTCCACCTCGCCGGCCCGAAGCGCCTGGACGGTCCGGGTCACCTCGGCAAGCAGCTCAGGATCCGGGTCCTCACGCACCACCCGGCCGACCGCTCTGGCCAAGGAGTGCAGGCAGGCCTCGCGGTCGAACACTTCGACGTGGAGGCGATCGACCTCCGTTGGCGACAGGCCGGTGAACGGTGAGCCGAGCTGGATCTCCAGCGTCAGCGCGACGACTTGGAGGCGCGTCGCCGAGGCTCGGAGCGTGGCCAAACGAGCGGGCTGACGGCGGGTGCCGGCGTCGGCGAGCAGCGCCAGGAGGTCGTCGAGGAGCACGTCGGAGGCCTGCTCGAACGTCCGCCGGAGACGGCGCACCGTCCGTTTCGGTCGGGGTCCGAAGTAGAGCGCCTGCAGGAGGATGCAGACCCCCGACGCGACGGCGATGATCGCCACCACCCACGGCAGCTGTCCCAGCCGGATGTGGATGAGGACCGCCAGGTACGTGCCGAAGACCACCGGAGAGCCCAGCGGGGCCAGCCGCGGCCACTGCTGCAGGAGCACGACGCCGGTGGCGACCAGGCATAGCGCCACCAGCGCCAGCAGGTGACCGTGGCCAACGACGATGCCGAGCACGGCTCCCAGCACCATCATCGGTGCCACTCGCAGCATCCCGACGAGGTGCTGGCGGGGTTCGGTCGAGCGAACCGACGTGAGCGTCACCATCGTCGCGATCCCGCCGAGCACCATGGCCGAAGGGTGGCTGACCGCCGCCACCGAGCCGCCGTCGGGCAGCTCGACGGTCAACCTCAGTTGGTCGGTCCAGCGGGCGAACAGCCACACGGCGAGCACCCCGGCGGCCATGCACACCACGAACCCGACGGCGAAGTGCAGCCTGACCTGTCCGGGATCGGCGACGCGGATCCGGTTCAGGACACGGGCTGCCCTCGCCGGCTCCACGCACTGGAGCGTACTTGTGCGCCCCGTCTCCCCCGGCGTCTGCGCGACCCTGATCGCGGCGTCACGAAGCCGGGGCCGCGCCGGTCAAGCGTCTCCGCTCGGGTTCGATGCCGAACCGGTCGCAGTACGACCTGATCACCGGGTCACCCCACACACCCGCCTGGTCGTAGCCCATCGAATCGAGGGCTGCCGGGGGCGCGGCGCGTTCGCCCGCCTGCTGGCGTTCGAGGTACGCGACCACCTTGGCGGACAGCTCGCCATCGGTGGCGTTCGCTTCCAGCGCCTGTTCGACGACGTCGACGGGAGCGCGCACGAGCTCCGGGTACGAGATGTGCAGCGCGCGTGACGGTGCATCCGTCGTGAAGTCTGCGATGCTCGCCAGCTTGCTGGGCACCTCCGCGCTGCAGATCTTCGAACGGTGCCCGTCGTCGGTCAGCGGGTTGATCTCGCAGAACCACTCGACGATGGCGTGACCGAGCACGGCCAGCGACACGATGCAGCGATACGGGTCGCGATCCGGGATCACGAAGCGCGCCTCGGGGAAGACCTCCGCGAACTGCGCGACATGACGCGAGATCTGGGGTGCCTTCAGCACGAGGAACCCGCCGGGCTCGACGGGGTGCTTCCAGAGGAGCAGTTGCACCACGCGCCGGTAGTTCTCGAACGCAGGACAGAGGTCGTCCTCGGTGAGGAATCGCCACCACGTGGGCATGCACGGGCCCGCGGCCCAGGCGAACATCGACACCGAGTCGATGAAGCCGCACACGCACTCTTCGGGCTCCGTCGCGTTCACCCAGTGCATGTGTTCGAGCAACGTCCCGCGGAGCATGTCGGCCTGCCCTTGCACTCGTGCGATGCGGGCATCGGTGTTGTAGCTCTCCGTCTCCGGCGGCGGCACGGGCTCCAGGAGTTCCCACCGGCGCAGCACTCGGGCGTCTCGATGGAGGGCGAGCAGGTTGTGGAGCAACGTGGTCCCGCTTCGCTCGAGGCCGGTGATGTACACGATCGGCGGGATCGGCACAGCCGCGATCTCCGGGTGTTGCCGCAGCGTCTCGAGGACGCGCAACCGCCGCGCGAGGTCGAACACCGCCCGCGATCGCAGGAACCGGCGCCCGAACTCGGTGAGATTGGGCTGCTCGAGATCGGCGGCGTACGCCGACAGCGGGCCGAGGAACCAGGTCTCTCCAAAGTCGTCGAGTCCCGCATCCTCGGCCGCGTCAGCGAGGAGGCGGTCGACTGCCCCGGTCGTGTCCATCATCGCCACCGTCCCCCCGTCGTCGGTGGGTCCTTCCTACCACCTCGCGATCCGTGCAGGTCGCCCCGCGAGGCTTGGCTGCCTAGGTGGCGAACGGGTCCGCCGGGCGAGCGGCCAGGCGTTCATGCTGATGGACGTCCGCATGGTCGATGTGATCCGATGCATGATCGATGAGCCGGGCAACGGAGGACACCAACAGGCGCATGCTGCGCGCCCGCGACGCCATGGATCGCGCGTACGCGGAGCCGCTCGACATTCCCGCTCTGGCGTCCATCGCCGTCGTGTCCGAGGCCCACTTCATCCGCACGTTCAAGTCCGTCTTCGGTGAAACCCCGCACCGCTACCTGCAGCGGCGCCGAGTCGAGCGGGCGATGTTCCTGCTCCGCACGACGGAGCGCCCGGTGACCGACATCTGCTTCGAGACCGGGTTCGGCAGCCTGGGGACGTTCAGCCGGACCTTCGCCGCCATCGTCGGGGAGTCGCCGACCACCTACCGACGGCGCGGCGTCGTGCACCCGGTGCCATCGTGCTTCGCCATGGCCTGGACCCGGCCGAGCTACGCATACCCACCCCGAAGCGAGCAGTTCCGGAGAAGCGCGCACCCGGCACCATTCCCTACGGTCAACACCATGATCACCTCACTCGCCATCTCCCAGATCTTCGTCCTCGACCAGGACGAGGCGCTCGACTTCTACGTCGGCAAGCTCGGCCTCGAGGTCGCCACCGATGTCGACCTCGGCTTCATGCGCTGGCTGACCGTTCGCGTGCCCGGCGACCCGGCGCGCGAGATCCTGCTCGAGGCACCCAAACCACCGGTGTACGACCCGGACACGACCAACGCGGTGCGGGAGATGGTCACCAAAGGCGCCTCCGGCGGCACACTGTTCTTCAACACCGACGACGCGTACAAGGCCCACGCCGAGCTCAAGGGCAAGGGCGTCGAGCTCGCAGAGGAGCCGACTGAGCAGAGCTACGGGATCGACTTCGGCCTCCGCGACCCGTTCGGCAACAACATCCGCATCGCCCAGCGGTCGACCCCGACGCCCTAGCCAACCCCTACGGCTCGCGGCACACCCGTGTGCGTGTGTCAGGCCACGGTGGCAGCCTGCTCCTCGAGGGCGTCGGAGATCCCCGCTCGTGGCCGCAGCGGCCGTTCCGGCAGCAGCACGCAGGCGACGAACGCGACGACCATCACGACTGCGCACACGAGGTAGATGCGCCCCACGCCGAGCGCCAGCGTGTCGGCGACGGCGGCGCGGCTGGCCGCCGGCAATGCCTCGATCTCGGCCGGCTCGCGGATCAGGCTGGCGGCATCGTCGGGGTTGACGCCGAGCCGGTCGGGGATCTCGGCCCGGACGGTCGCATTGAGGATCGTGCCGAAGGCGGCGAGCCCGACTGACCCGCCGAGCATGCGGAAGAACATGATCGTGGCGGTGGCCACGCCGAGGTCGTGGAACTCTACGGCGTTCTGGGTGGCGATCGACGTCGTCGTGAACACCGACGCGATCCCGAAGCCCATGGCGATCATCGGGCCGACCAGCCAGGGGTACGGCGTCGTGCCCGTGATGTGGCCGATGGCGAACAACCCGCCGGCGGCGACCGCCGTCCCCACGACCGGGAAGATCTTGTACCGGCCCGTCCACAGGATCAACCGGCCGATGCCGAACGTCCCGATGGTGACCCCGAGCATCTGTGGCAGCAACCGCAGACCGGACTCGGTGGATGACACGAACAGTGAGTCCTGGAAGTAGAGGGGAAGGAACTGGCCGGCCCCGAACGCGATCGTGCCGGCGCACATGCCAGCGACGAGGCAGGCCAGCACGACCGGGTTCGCGAACAGGTGGAGCGGGATCATCGGCTCCGTGGCGCGCCGCTCGATGACGATGAACACGGCCAGCCCGACGGCGCTGACGGCGAAGAGCGCGACGACGTGAGGTTGCGTCCACCCGTCACCGCCCTCCTCCAGCCCGATCATCAACGTCCCGATGATCAGCGACAGCAACAGCGCGCCGGCAATGTCGAGGCGGGCCTTGCGACGCGGGAACGGCAGACGCAACGCGTAGTAGCTGACCACGGTCGCGATGCCGGCCAGCGGGATGTTGATGAAGAAGATCCACGGCCACGTCCAGTGGTCGATGATGAACCCGCCGATGAGCGGCCCGAGCAGGGCGGCGCCGACAAAGGCGAGCGTGAAGTAGCCGATGTAGCGCCCCCGCTCCCGTGGCGGGAGGATGTCGCCGAGGATGGCGAACGCCAGCGCCTGGATGGCACCGCCCCCGAAGCCCTGAACCACCCGAGCGGCGATGAGTTGACCCATGCTCTGGGCAATGCCGCAGAGAAACGAGCCGACGATGAACAGACCCATCGTCGTCAGGAACACGCGTCGGCGCCCGTACAGATCGGAGAGCTTGCCGAGCATCGGCGTGCCGATCGCGGCGGCGGCGATATATGCCGTGCCCACCCAGGCGAAGCTCTCGAAGGCGTCGAACTCGCCAGCGATCGTCGGTAACGCCGTGGCGATGATGGAGATCTCCATCGACGCCAGCAGCACCGCCAGCATCAGCGAGCCGAGCACCGCCCACAAGCGAGCGTTGGTCAAACCCGGGACAGAGGAGCTCGTCGCCACCGCCGCTCAACATAGACAATGTCGGACCCGTGCCGTCCTGGGCTGATCCCGAGGTCGGATGATCGATCTCCAAAGGACAGGCTGCCAACGTCGCGAGCGGTGTCCTGCCGACGGGACTCGCCGCAGCGGGCATCATCAAGGGCAATGACGGATCAGGTTCGGGACGGGTTCCGTGGCCGGAGACGCTGCCGGGTCATGGCAAGGTAGATCGCCATGGACCCTGCAGATCGGCTCGAGCTCCTCGAGCTCCCCGGCCGTTACGGCGATGCCATCGACGACCGCGCCTGGGACCGTCTCGACGGCATCTTCACCACCGATGCCGTCTTCGACCTCACCGACCTCGGCGCTCCGCGTTGTGAAGGCCTCGCAGCCATCAAGCAGTTCATGGACGCAGAGGCAGAGCACCCCAGGACCCACTTGATGACCAACATCTACGTCGACGAGACGCCCAATGGTGTTCAACTCAGGTTCCGGATCATCGCCCTCCTCGGCGGCGGCAAGGTCGGCACCGCCTCGTACTACGACGACGTGATCAAGACTCCCGCCGGCTGGCGCGTCACCAACCGTGTCATCACCCGACGCCGCCGACCGCCGCACACCTGACCGCGCGGCGATGGTCGTTCACCGACGCACGCGATGCGCGCCAGCCCGCTACTCCTCGCCGAACCTCCACTCGGCCATGCGCACGCGGCGCGGTGATCGGACGACGTCGGCGAACAGGGCCACGTCGGCACTGATGATGTCCCGATCCTCGGGCCCGCCGAAGAAGCGCTCCCGAAGTTCCTGCTCCGACGGGAAACCACACAGGGCGATGCCGTCGTAAGCCGGCCCAGCCACGACCTCATCGACGCTCACCTGCAGGTAGTGCCACATCCCCGGATGGTGTCGCAGCGCCAACGGCGCATGAACCTCCCGCCAGTGGGCATCAGCCTGCTCATGGGTGAGATCAGGCCGCCGGACCATCGAGAACACCGCCGTCACCCCCGGGGTCACACTCTCGGGTGGCCAGGACCGGCGCTGGTAACGCATGCGGCGCACCGAAACCCGGTACAGGCCGATGTCAGCCACCCGCTCCACGGCGAGACGACGGTCACCGATGACCAACGTGTCGAACGGGCGATCGCGGAGGTCGTGGTCGGAGTCGACCAGCGCGACACCGCTGATGGCTCGGGCGACCTCGACGGCCGCCGACCGATCGCGGCCGAGCGCTGCGAACACCCCCGGACCGTACCCCGCTCGGGCGTCGGCCCTCGGGTCATCGAGGGCCCGATGGGTATCTACAGTGCGAGCCATGGTGCACACCGAGCGGATCGAGTACGAAGCGCTCGGCGTGGCGATGATCGGCTACCTCGCCGCACACCAGGACACCGCGGACGACCTACGACCTGGTGTGCTGTTGATGCACGAGGGCGGAGGGCAGGACGACAATGTTCGGGCTCGTGCCGATCGGCTCGCCGAGCTGGGGAATGTCGTGTTCGCCCTCGACTATCTCGGAGGCGGCTGCGCGCACCCGCTGGCCACCGCCCAGGCTCGTCTCGGCGAGCTGTTCGAGGACCCGACCGCGACCCGCCGACTGGCGCTGGCCGGATACGAGGTGCTCGTCGCACAGCCTGGCGTGGACGCGGATCGTGTTGCCGCGGTCGGGTTCTGTTTCGGCGGCGTGATGGCGCTCGAGCTCGCGCGCAGCGACGTTCCCCTCCGCGCCGCGGTCGGGTTCCACCCCGGCTTCGCCAAGTCGCGCCCAGCCGAATCAGAGAGGATCACAGCGAGCGTCCTCATGATCTGCGGGGCCGACGACCCGGTGGTCAGCGCCGACGATCGGCGCCAGTTCGAGGATGAGATGCGTGAGGCCCACGTCGCCGACTGGCGCCTCGAGGTGTACGGGGGTGTCGGCCACAGCTTCACCAACCCGGACATCGCCAGCAGGGGGCTTCCGGGTCACTTCGCCTACGACGAGCGGGCCGATCGACGCTCCTGGGCCTCGATGCTCGCCCTCCTCGACGAGGTGTTCGTGTGAGTGCGCTCCGGTCGAGGAACGCCATCTGGTCGCAAGGCCCAGTCATGCGGCGCGGTCAACCCGACACGTGAAACAGCCGGCGGTGGCGCTGTGGACGTGCAAGTAGACGGCGCGCTCGTTCTCGAAGAGTCGCTCGATCGATGACTCGAGGTCGGTGCCGGCGACCACTTCGCCATCGATGAGATCGTGTCGGCTGTCGTAGGAGCGGACGGCCCGGAGGCCGTTGCGAAGCAGCAGCGGGAGCTCGTCGGGTGTCTCGTAGCGAGCACAGGCGTCGGCGTGGATGAAGATCGGGCTCGGCACGGCGTACGGGCTGTCGCCGGTGAAGGGCTGATGGGTGAGCAGCAGCAGCTCCTCCCCGGCGGTGCCGGGGCGAAGACAGTGCCGGCATGGTGCACCGGACTCGGCGAGCATCACCCGCCGTCCGGGGCGGGTGCCCCTCGCCAGCTCGTGGCGGTAGGTCTCGGCTGCCGTTGAGTCGAGGGCGGTCACGTTGAAGCGCATGTCTGGTCAACGCCGTAGCGCAGCGATGTGTGAGGTTGCCGGGCGACCGGCGCTCGCCGGTCAGCCGATCAGTTCGTCGGCGAGCAGATCCATCAGCAGTCCGTCGTGCCAGGTGCCGTCGGGCCCGCGCTCGTACTGCCGCATGACGCCGACTGGTCGGAACCCGACCTTGGTGTAGCAACGGATGGCTGCCACGTTGTCGGCGGCCGGGTCGACGACCAGCCGGTGGTGGCGTTGGTCGTGGAGAAGATGGCGGGCGAGCGTTCGCATGGCGTCGGTGCCGAGCCCGCGTCCGTGGCGGGCTGGATCGACGTAGAGGTCGATACCGGCGTGACGGTAGACGGGGTCTTCTGACGCCTGCCATTGGATGGCACCCACGATCCGGTCTGCCTCCTCGATCACCATCAGGTGCAGTTCGGGAGCGACCAGATCATCGAGGATCTCGGCTGTCAGGTCGTCAGCCCCACCCCAACGCTGCTGGACCTCGGGGGTGGCTCGAATCGTCACCAGGCTGAGCACGTCCGCCGGGGTCGCCGGGCGCAGCGTGACCGTCAAGCCGAGCAACACCGTCACCATCCTTCACGATACGGGGCACCCCGATCGCCTTGCGGAGCACGCGTCTCAGTGACTCGTACCCTCGTCGTCCACCTGCCCTGCGCCACCGGGTCGAGTGGCGGTGGCGCCCGGCCGCCTAACGTCACCGCGTGCCCATCGCTCACGTCAACGAGATCGACGTGTACTACGAGCGGGCCGGCGAAGGCCCGCCGCTGCTGTTCTTCAACGGTTCCGGGGCCACGCTCGAGTCGAGCGCGCCGCTCATCGAGCAGTTCAGACGCCACTTCGACGTCGTCGCCCACGATCAGCGCGGCCTCGGACGCACCACGATTCCTGCCGAGCCGTTCACCATGGCGCAGTACGCCGCCGACGGCGCGGCGCTGCTCGATCACATCGGCTGGGATCGGTGCGCCGTCGTCGGCATCAGCTTCGGTGGGATGGTCGCCCAGGAGTTCGCCGTCACGTGTCCCGAGCGGATCACCCGCCTCGCCCTGCTGTGCACCTCGCCCGGCGGCGCAGAGCTGTCGTCCTACCCGCTGCACGAGCTGGTGACGCGGCCGGCCGCGGAACAGACGGCGATCGGAATGACATTGCTCGACACCCGCTTCACGCCGGAGTGGCTGGCGGCGCACCCACTCGATCGGGCGATCATCGAGGCGCGGGCTCAGTCGGCGCGAGTACCGCGCTCGGCCGAGCAACGGCGGGGCGAGCTCGGCCAGCTACGGGCCCGTAGCGAGCACGACGTGGGCGACCGGCTGCACCGGCTGACGTGCCCTACCCTCGTAGCCGGCGGGCGCTATGACGGCATCGCACCACCGGCCAACAGCGCGGCGATCGCGGCGCGCATCCCGGGCGCCGAGCTGCGGCTGTACGACGGCGGCCACCTCTTCTTCATCCAGGACCCCGCCGCGTTGCCTGACGTGTTCGCGTTCCTCGCCGGCCCGCAGTAGTCGCGTCCGGTGAAGCCCGCTTCGGCTCCACTCAGGCCAGCTCGGCACCGGCCACGACCGCCGGCGCCTCGACGCGGGCGCCGCCCGGCGTCGACCGCACCATCCGCGCGCCGATCAACCCCAGCGCGGCGGCGAGTGCGCCCACGGCAAAGACCCGGGCGAAGTCCTCAGGCTGGCGACCATCGCCGAGCACGGTGAACATGGTCTGGATGCCGGCGATGACGCCGATGTTCATCATCGTCGTGCTCATGCCAGTGGCCACGCCGAGGTCGCCCGGCTCGACGGCGGCGGCGATGACCGTCGAGTACGACGGCGTTGCCAAGCCCATGGCCAGCCCCGAAGAGACGAGCCCGAGGATGACCAACATGAGGTTCTCCCAGAGCGCGCCGACGACCCAAGCGCCCATGCCGGCGGCCAGCAGCAGCGACCCGCTCGTCATCATCGCCCGTTCCCCGGCGACCACGGCCAGTCGGCCCCCGAGCGGCGAGGACACGCTGAACGCCAACGGCCGGAAGAGCAGCACGAGGGCGATGGCGCTCACGGAGAAGCCGAACAGATCGTCGAGCAGGATCGGGGCGATCAAGAAGCTGCCCATGTAGGCGAACTGGGCCAGCGGCTGGGCGATCAAGGGGCCGGTGAAGTTGGGCCGGCGGAGGTAATCCAGCCGCAGCAGCGGGTGGCTGGCGCGCTGTTCGACCTGTACGAAGGCGACGATGGCGATCGCGGCGACGACGATGAGCGCGACGGCCCGCGGGTCAGCGAAGCCCGACGAGCCACCCACTTGGAGGAACAGCAGCAGACCGAGCGTGCCCACGGCCAGGCAGGCCGCCCCGGCCCAGTCGAGGGGGAACGGCTCCACGCGCTCAGACGGGCGAATGACCCGCCATGCGGCGATCACACCGACCACGGCGATCGGTGACAGCACGGCGAACACGGCTCGCCACCCGAACGCCTCGATCAGGGGGCCGCCGAGGACGAGGCCGGCGACGGGCGCCCCGGTCATGGCCATCTGGAACCAGCCCATCGCCTTGGGCCGCTCGTGCGGGGGGTAGGCCTCCAGGATCAGCGCCATGGCGTTCGGCAACGTCGCCGCGATGCCGACGCCGACGATCATCCGGGCGCCGACGAACGCCAACGCGCTCGGAGCCAAGCCGCACAGCATCGTCCCGACGGCGAGAACGGCGGCACCGGCGAGGAACACCCGTCGGTGGCCATGAAGGTCGCCCAGCCGTCCGAGGATCGGTGTGCCGACGGCCATCATCAGGAACAGCCCGGTGATGGCCCAGCTGAGCACCGCCTCCGTGCTGTGGAGGTCGTCAGCCATCGTCGGCAGGGAGGCCGAGACGATCGTCATCGAGGACGAGAAAACGACCACGGACGAGATGATCGTGACCAGCAGCCGCCGACGCGATCGGGCGTCGGCGAGGAAGCCATCACGCACGGTGGGCTCGGCTGTCACAGTGATCGACCCTACGCACCTCACCCACGCTCGGCCGGACCGAGCCGCCCTCCGCAGAGGGCCCGTGGTCGAGACGGACGGCACGATTCGGGCATCGCGTCGCTGGCTGGGCTTCTCTTCAGGACCCTCGCCGGTCCTGGATGACACGGGCGGCGGTGGTCTCCTCTGCGGCTCTGCCGAACAACGATCCGGGCGGGCCGAGCCGGCCCTCCAGCGCCAGGGTGGCGAGGTAGGCGGTGACGACACCGAGGATGATGAGCGGGCCCACCCCCAGGCCGGCGGAGGCCGTCAGCGCCGTCGCGATGACGATCGCCGAGAGCGGCAACTTCAGGACGGCCACGACCATGACGCCGATGCCAACAGCGATGCCGGCGGTCAGGGAGAAGCCCGGGAAGTGGGAGGCGGCGATCCCGCCCGCGGCGCCGAGGTAGATGGCGGGGAACGTCGGTCCGCCGCGGAAGCCGCCCATCGCCACGCCCCACGCCAGTCCCTTGCAGACGATCAGCATGAGCAAGGCCCCTACTGACCACGTGCCGGCGCCGGACACCAGTCCGGGCAGGGCATCCTGGCCGGAGAAGAGCACCTGATCCGCTCCGTGGTCGGTCGTCTGCTCGAACAGGATTGCCAGGGCCGCAACGACGAGCCCGACGAGCGGGATGAGCACGAACGGCAACGTCGGAACCAGCCGGGACACCTGGACCCCCAGACTCGTGATGGCAAAGACGATGAGCGCCCCGGCGAGCCCCATCGCGATCGCCCAACCGATCTCCTCCCAGGTGACGCTCGAGAACTGCGGGAGCTCGATCGGCGCAAGGGCGTAGGCAGTGGTGCTGAGACCGCTCCAGTGGGACATGCCGATGAAGACGAGCGAACCCACGCCAGCGGCGATCAGGCCCGGCACCACGATCAGGGGGAGTGTCGGGCCACCGAGCCCTGCGGCCTCGACAACGAGCACCGCGGACACGATCGGCGAGCCGAAGATGACCGAGATGGCTGCGAGGCTGCCGGCCGCCGCGAGGACAGTCACGAGCTGCGGCTGTGCGTCGCGCCTCACGAGGTGCACCGTGTACATCGCGAGGCCGGCGCCGACGTGATCAGTGGACCGTACTCGGCAGGCAACCGTCCGGCCGGGAAGATGCCGGCCCGCCCCTCCTCGAGATCGCTGCGGCGGTTCAATCGGCCAGGAGCTCCCAGGTGGAAGGTTCGCCGAGGTGCTCGCGCAGGACGCCTCTGCGCTCCAAGGCTCGCAGGTGGGCCATCGCTTCGGCGACGGCGGCGCGGCGCATGAACCCCTCGATGCGCGACCACGGTCGCGACCAGCCCATCCGAGCCGCGACGTCCCAAGCGGTTTCCACGCCGTCGCGGAGAGCTGCCACCACCTCGGCGAAGCGCTGTTCGTGATGCCGCACCAACTCGGCGACTCTGGCGTCCAGACCGACGAAGCGGTGCTCGTGGGCGGGGAGCACCTCGTCGGCGTCAAACGTGGCCACCCGCTCCAACGACTGGAGGAACTCGCCCAACGGGTCGTCACCCGACTGGGGATGCAGTGAGATGTTCGGGGTGATGCGCGGCAGCACGTGGTCGCCCGACAGCATCAGCCGATTCGACCCCTCCCAGAAGCACACGTGCCCCGGCGAGTGGCCCGGCGTCCACAGCGCCACGAGATCCCAGCCCGCCACCTCCGGCTTGTCGCCGTCCTCGATCAGCACGTCGGGACGTACCGCGTCGACGAGCCCACGCACCGGCATCGCCGCATTCTGCAACGTGGCGACTTCGACCTCGGGAGCGCCGACACGCCGCAGGAAGCCACCGACTCGAGCGAGCAGGTCGTCGGGCTCCTCGTAACGGTCGTGGATCAGGGCGGCATCGGCGGGATGCAACGCGATCCATGCCCCCGACGCTTCACGGATGCGGCCGGCGAGCCCGTAGTGGTCGGGGTGGATGTGGGTGACGAGGACGCCCTGAACGTCGCTCATCTGGAAGCCGGCGTGGGCGAGCCCGTCGCTCGAGCGCGGCGAACGCCTCGTCGGTGTTCCATCCGGCATCGACGAGATACGGCCCGCCGGCGGTCTCGAAGGCATAGACGAACACGTACCGCAGGCTGTTGTTGGGAATGGGAACGGGGATGCTCCACAGACCCGGTCGAACCAGCTCGACCGGCGGAAGGGGGCTGAGATGGCGCGTCGCGCTCGACATGACGCAACAGCGTGCCAGAACCAGAAGCTTCGACGATTGCCGGCTCGACGGACATCGCCTCCGCGCCGACCGTCAACCCGGAGGCCATCCGAGCTGGCGGCCGCTGAGGACGTGGAAGTGGAGGTGGAAAACGCTCTGCCCCGCATCCGGGCCCCGGTTGGCGACGACCCGATAGCCACCCGGGCGTGCCACGGCGGCGGCCGCGCGGGCAACACCACGCATGATGCCGCCAACGTCGGACGGATCCGTCGATGGCAGCTCGGCGATGTCGGCGATGTGGCGCCGCGGAATCACGAGCACGTGGACGGGCGCCTGGGGGTTGGTGTCGTGGAACGCGACGACCTGCTCGTCCTCGTACGCGAACTCCGTCGCCAGCTCTCCGCTGGCGATTCGACAGAACAGGCAGTCAGATGGCGAGGGGGAGCTCATCGGTCCTCATCCTCCGGCGAGTGTCCGATCAGTTGGTCGACTTCGCCGAGCGGTGCGAGCGTCATCGAGCTGAAGTATGTCGTGTCGCGGATGTCGACCTCGTCCAGCGGCGGCGTCACCTGCTGGCGAGCACGTCCTGGGCGCGGATCGCGGCCTCGAACCAATCGAGCGAACGGTGGCCCACCCGGAAGTAGACGCGGTTCGGGCGGGTCATCCGACGCGGCATCAGCTCCAACAGGGTCCACTGGCCCTTGTACGGCGACAGCAGGAGCTCGACCGGAAGCCGTCGTGAGATCAGTCTCCTTCGGAAGACCCCGCTCAAGGACCACGCGTCGCCGACCGGACGCGGCACGTCCAGGCGCAGATAGCCGTCCTCATGCTCGGCTTGCTGCCACCAGGCACGCAGCACGGCCCGCAGTCGACAACCCGGAACCTCGATCATCCGCCGGAACGTCGCGGCCCCAGCGCCGGCCGTGCTCGGCACCCGTTCCACCAACCCGGTCGTGGGCGCTATCGCCGTGGGCCGGCCGACGGCGACCACCGCACCGCGCCAAGCCCCCGACCACCGGCCCAAGATCGCCGATCGGTCGGCGTGCGGGCCGGGGAGGTAGGAGAGCTGCTCCGTGGGAATCTCGATGAGATCGACGCGTCGGCTCTTCGCCATATTCCGCCTCCGTGAACGACACTACGCCTTGCCGTCGCACGACTCATCCGTGGAGATCGGCGATCACCTGCTCGATGATGCCAAGGGCATCCCACCTCCAGCCGAACCGCCGGCCGGCCGCCCGCGGTCATCGACGGGTCGCTCGGGATCTGGATGAGCCCGGGGTGTGCCCGATCATTGTCACGGGTATGAGGGACATCACGGCAAGGAAAGGAGATCCACGTGGATGACCTGCTGCTGCTGTACCGGCGTGCGAGCGAGTGGACCGGCGAGAAGGTCGCGGGCGCGGTGAACCGTCTCGACGCTCGCACACCATGCGACGAGTGGGACGTGCGCGCGCTGCTGAACCACATGCTCGACACACAGCGATATTTCGCGGCGTCGGCGCGAGGTGAGGACGTGTCGCCGCCGTCGCCGAATCCACCGGCCCTGATCAGCGATGATCCCGGAGCCGACTTCGAACGGGCACAGCACGACATGCTCGACGTCTTCGGCGAGCCAGGCGTGATCGACAAGACCGGGCCGTCACTTGGCATCGCGTTCAGCGACCAGCTGTTGCACTCCTGGGATCTCGCTCGTGCGACGCACCAGGAAGCGACGATGCCGGAGGGACTCGCCGAGGCTGCCTACAGCATGATCCATGGGCGCTTCACCGACGAGCAACGCAAAGGCCTGTTCAAGCCCGCGATCGATGTTCCCGATGACGCGTCACCGCAAGAGAAGCTGCTCGCATATACCGGTCGGCCGCCGCTGAACTGACCCGGCCGCGGTTGTCTGCATGCCGCGCCCACTTCATGCCCCGGACGCCATCCGGGCCGGTTGGGGCGGCCGTGGGTGTCGTCTTGGGCGCCGTCCGCGGGATTACGGTCGGAGCGTGCGGTTTCGTCTCCTGCCAACCGACGATCGCTTCTTCGAGCTGTTCAATCAGGCCGCGGCGAACGTCGCGGATTGCGCCCTTCGCCTGCGGGAGTTGCTCGACGGGGCACCGGGGGGTCTGGAGGCGGTTGTCGCCTGCGAGCAGCGCGGTGACGAGCTGATCCGGGAGATCCTGCGGCGGCTCAACTCGTCGTTCGTCACGCCGTTCGATCGTGAGGACATTCATGCGCTGGCGGAGGAACTCGACGATGTCGTGGACGATGTGATGGAGGTCGGGTACCGCCTGCAGTTGGGGAACCGGGATGTGGCGGCGATGCCGGAGTTGAAGCAGCAGGCCGATCTGCTGGTGCAGATGGCTGACGAGACGGTGGCGCTCGTGGCCCGGCTCGGCTCGATGAAGGGCACGGAGCCCTTTCTCAATGCGATCGACCGCCTGGAGTCAGAGGGCGACGTGGTGTATCGCCAGGCCCTCGCGAGGCTGTACTCGGGCGAGCTCACGGCCTCGGCGACGCTCTACTGGAAAGACGTGGTCGACACGATGGAGGCGGCGCTCGATGCACTGGAGGACGCGTCCGACGTGATCGAGGGCATCGTCCTGAAGCACGCCTGAACCGATGGACACCTTCGCGGTCATCGTGGTCATCGCGATCGCCCTCGTTTTCGATTTCGTGAACGGCTTTCACGACGCCGCCAACTCGATCGCGACCGTGGTGTCGACGCGGGTCCTTTCACCCCGAATCGCGGTCGTCTGGGCCGCGGTGTTCAACTTCGTCGCGTTCCTCGTGTTCGGCACGGTGGTCGCGGCGACGATCGCCACCGGTGTCGTCGACCCCGACGTGCTCTCGATCGGTGTGGTGTTCGCCGGCCTCATCGGGGCGATCGGATGGAACCTGATCACCTTCTACCTCGGGCTCCCAACGAGCTCGTCACACGCTCTTGTCGGCGGAATCGCCGGCGCCGCGGTCGCCAAAGGGGGCTTCGACGTGCTCATCACGTCCGGGCTGCAGACGATCGGCGTGTTCATCATCCTGTCCCCGCTGCTCGGACTGGCGCTCGGGATGCTCCTGACGATCGGGGTGATGTGGGCCGTCCATCGCTACCGCAGCGTCGACCGGCTCAACCGTGGCTTCCGGGTCGGCCAGCTGTTCTCCGCCGCCGCATTCAGCCTCGGCCACGGTGGTAACGACGCCCAGAAGACGATGGGAGTGATCCTGGCCGTGCTCATCTCCTCGAATCATCTTCCGAGCGGTTCCGACGTCCCGTTGTGGGTGGTGCTGTCGGCCCACGTCGCGATTGCGTTGGGCACGCTCACCGGCGGCTGGCGGATCGTCAAGACAATGGGATCCAAGATCACTCGACTGCAGCCCGTCGGCGGGATGGCCGCCGAATCCGGCGCCGCGGCCACGTTGTTCTTCACCTCGTACGCCGGCATCCCGGTGTCGACCACGCACACGATCACCGGCGGCATCGTCGGTGTTGGTGCGAGCCGTCGGCTGTCGGCGGTTCGTTGGGGTGTGGCCGGACGAGTGGTGTGGGCCTGGATCCTCACCATCCCGGGCGCTTGGCTGATCGCCGCTCTGACCTACGCCGTCGTGGCGAGCTTCAGCTGATGGACCGGCGAGCGGTGTTCTTCCTCGGGGCGGCGATCATCTGCGTGGTGCTGATCCCGATCACGCCAGCGGCGCAGCGCTGGGTGCCGATCGCCCTGTCGATCGTGTACACGCTGCTCTCGGTTGCGTCGTGGGCTGACGCCCGCAGCCGCCGCCGCGCCGACATGTAGCCCGCTCGGACCGTGCCGTCAGGGCCGATGATCAGGGCTTGGACTCGACGTCCGTCGACGTGTCGCCCGATGCCCCGGGTGGCGGTTCCGGATTCGCCAGCGCCCACTCGAGATACGCCTTCTCGGCGACGGGCAGGGTGGGGAACAGCATGTCCTCGCCGATCAGTTCGGCCAGCCCGGCCCGTTCCAGTGGAATCTGCAAGTCACGCTTGACCCGTGCCAGCCCGAGCCGGACGCCCCTGGCGGCGAGGTCGCGGTGGAGGTCCCGCAGGCCGTCGGCGGCGGTGATGTCGACTTCGACGTTGGCTTCGACGTTGAGGACGAGCCACCGTACGGGCTGTTCGGGAAATGCCGTGTTCTCCTGTTCCACGGCGAGCACGGCGCGTCGGCGCATGTCGCCGACGTTGGCGAAGAACAGCGGCGCGTCGTAGCGGTAGACGACGAGCCCCGGCAGGGTTTCGGCCTCGGGATAGTCGTCCACGTCGTGCATGCCGGCGAGGCCCGGCACGCGGCCGAGAACCCCTTCGTGAGGGCGAGCCAGGCGATACATGATCTCGAGCAGGCTGAGCGTGATCGTCACGCCGACGCCGATGAGAACGCCGAGCAGGGCGGTGCCCAAGGCGGCCGTGACTGCGAGCAGCAGTTCGGTCGTGCGGAACCTGGCGAGTCGCACGATCTCCGACCATGACACCAGCTTGCTGGCCGCATAGAACACGACCGCGGCGAGCGCAGACTGGGGCAGGTTCTCGATCAGTGGACTGGCGACGAACAAGACGAGGACCACGAACGCCGCGGCGACGAGCGAATAGAGCTGGGTGCGGGCGCGGGCGGTGATGGCCAGCGCGGTGCGGGATCCGGACGAGGAGACCGGGAACCCGCTCATCACACCGACGGCGAGATGCACCCCGCCGAGGCCGAGCAACTCCTGCTGGGGTTCCGCTGCCTCGACGGGCGGCTCGTCTTCCTCGCGGGGCGCGGGGAAGGCGCGGGCGTTCAGCATGTTGTCGCTGTAAGCGATCACCGCGATGCCGAGCCCGGCGAGCACCAGGGTCCTGAGCTCGGCCCACGTCACGTCCGGGAGGCCAGGCATGGGGAGCCCGGTCGGCACGGCGCCCACGACGGCGACCCCGCGATCCTCCAGGTCGGCCACCACGCAGATCACGGTGGCCGCCGCCACAGCGATCAGCGTCGCCGGCCAACGGGGCCGCATGACGTGGATCGCGAGGAGCAGCCCGAGTGTGCCCACGCCGACCGCCAGGGTCAACAGGTGGGTGTCGTCGACCACCTCGGCAAACGACCGCAGCTGGGCGACGAGGTTGTCACCCTCGACGCTCGTGCCGGTCATCTTGCCCAACTGCCCGACAACCATCAGCGCAGCCGCGCCGGCCAGGTAGCCGACGAGCAGGGGCTGCGACAGCAGATCGGAGATCACGCCGAGACGGGCGATCCGGCCAACCAGACACCACCCGCCAACGATCAGACTGAGGGCGGCAGCCAGCGCCACCGCCCGCTCGGCATCGGCGCCGGCCAGCGGTGCGATCGCCGTCCCGGTCATCAAGGCGATCGTCGATTCCGGACCCACCGACAGCACCCGCGACGAGCCCAACGCGGCGTACACGACCAGCGCCACCAGCGCGGTCCACAACCCGACCACGGGCGGCACGCCGACGAGCGCCGTGTACGCCATCACCTGCGGCACCAGGTAGGCGACCACAGAGATCCCGGCGAACACGTCGAATCGCAGCCAGCTCCTGTCGGTACCGCCGCAACACACCGATCCCCGGGGCCGCCCGGGCGAGGGCTTGGAGCACGCCGCGACGTGGCCGCGTCGAGAGGTCATACTCGGTCGCCCGGCGACGGGCGATCAGTGCCGGACGAGGCTGCTCCGACCTGTCGGGCCCGATCGCTCGCCCGTCGCCCATGCCGGCACCGGTCGCGGCATCGTCGTCTGTCACGGCCACTCCATCAGCTCGCGCACGCGCCGTCCAGACCGGCGACCGGGGTGTGCTCGACGAGCTCACGACGAGGCTAGATGGCCCAGAGGGGTCAGGTGACCGCCGTGCACCGACCGTGCCTACGCTGGGCATCGAGGTTGGTCGGGCTGGGGTGCCGCCACACCACCAGCCCGGACCAGGCCTGGTGAATGGCGTTGGAGCGCTGGCTCGGCCCGTCTACCGGTGCTCTCGCGTACCGAGCGCCATCACCACCACGATCATGTCGTCGGCGGTCCGGTGGCGCATCAGGGAGACCCCGTGCAGGCGCGGGTTTCCGGTCTGGCACGTAGCGTGGTCGCATGGTCGTCGACGAGATGCTCTCCGGATCGGCTCGCCGCCTGGGTGAGGAGCTCGAGGACGACGGCATCAAGCTGGAGGAGGATGAGCTGGTGCGCGAGCTGCTCCTCGAGGAGCTCGACTACGCCCGGCGGATCCCGATGTTCGAAGGGCGACGCCCGCTGTACGGCTCGTTCTCGATGCCGCCCGGCATGAGCATCACGACGGCCGGAGGGATCGCCGACCTCGTGCCCCTGGACGGCCTACCGCGGGAGATGGCCCGCACGTTCGCCGACGGGCGCTCCACCTTCGTCGTCAACCGCCACGAGGAGAGCCCGGTCCTTGTCTGCTTCAACCGTCCGGTGCAGTACGAGGCCGAGCTCGTCGAGCTGCAGGAGTTGACCGGCGCCCGCATCGTGCAGCGGACCGTGGTGTTCGGTCAGGTCCGCCTGTTCGCGGAGCGCCGCGTCATCGCCTGGGACGGCCAGCGGTGGTCCGACCGCCCGACGGCGGCCGCCCTCCTCAAGGCGTTGCAGCAGTGCGCTCCGGACCTCGATCCGGCCGTCGCTCACGGGCTGCTCGACCTCGCGGTGCACTGGCTCTCACCGGCGCGGGTCGGCGCCACGATCGTCGTCCACGAGCAGGGCTTCCAGTGGGCCTCCATGGATGTGGCGACGAAGTTCCACGCGCCGAAGCTGTCGATCAAGAACCGGCAGCACTTTCCGGCCCTGTTCGCCTCACTGCAGCAGCATGACCTGGCCACGCTGGTGACGGCGGAGGGCAGCGTCGAGTACCTCGGTGTTGGCCTGCGCTCGAGCGCCGAGGCCGAACGGGCGGTCGACAGCGACCGCGGCATGCGTCATCGCTCGGCGCAGCGGTTCAGCTACGACCACCCGTCGACGACGATCGCCGTGATCAGCGACAACGGTCCGGTGACGATCTTCCGCAACGGTCGCGCGGTCGGCCTGACGGCGGGCGCCAGCTGATCCGTCAGTCGGCCGATGCGGCTCGCACGATGAGGTCGGCCATGACCGTCGTCGACAGTGAGTCGCTGTTCAGCGCCAGCTCGTAGTGCGTGGGCAGTTCGTTGTCGACGCCGTAGAACTGCTTGAGGTACGCCGCCCGGCCGGCGTCGTCCTGGTTGACGACCTTGGCGGCCCGCTTGGCGTCGAGTGATCCGTCCGCGGCAGCGCGGGCCTGCCGCGTCTCCGGGGACGCCGTGACGAGCACGCGCAGGACGTCGTCGCGGCCGGCGAGGGCGTACGAGGCGGCGTGGGCGACGATGACCACGTCGCCCCGGTCAGCGGTCTCCTCGATCGATGTGCGGATCAATCCCCGCAGCGACTTCCGGTCGCTCGGCCCGGTGGTCGGCGGTGTCATGGCGGCGATGCCGAGCATGTACCCGTCGCCCCCGCCGCCGGCGGCGAGGTTCTGCAGGAAGCGATCCATGAATGTGGTGCGCCGCTCGACGTCGGCCAGCTCATCCACCGAGATGCCTTGGGACGCCGCCGCCTGCTGGACGATCTCCTCGTCGACGAGCACGTACCCGAGGGCGTCGGCGACGAGGTGGCCGACCTCGGTTCCGCCGGCACCGAGAACCCGAGAGATGCAGATCACCCGCCGCGACATCGCCGCACCGTACGCCGAGGCGCACGTGCCGTCAACGCATCAGGTTGTCTCCATTGAGCCTCGCGTCGCCATCGAGCGAACGAGGGAGGAAGACACGTCCGTTCGAGACAACGAGGACACGTCACGCAGGGCACACTGGCGGGCATGATCCTCGAGAGCACGCACGTGGCCACGGCGATCGACCGCCCCGCGCAGGAGGTCTACGCCTTCGTGTCCGATCCCCTGAACCTGCCGGCGTGGGCGGCGGGACTCGCCCAACAGCACGTGGAACAGGTCGACGGCGAGTGGATCGCCGAGTCACCGATGGGCCGGGTCAAGGTGGCGTTCGCGCCACCCAACGAGTTCGGAGTCGCCGACCACGACGTGACCTTGCCGTCCGGCGAGGTGGTGACCAACCCACTGCGAGTCCTCGCCAACGGCGACGGGTGTGACGTGATCTTCACGGTCCGCCGGCGTCCTGACGTGAGCGCCGGCGAGTTCGCCGCCGACGTGGAGGCCGTGACCACCGACCTCGCGACGCTCCGGCGGCTGATGGAACGACGCTGACCGCGTCTGGCCGCTCTCGCTGTCGTCACCAGGCTGCACCCGCCACCTGCCTGGTCGTCGCGTTGAGGCGGTTGAAGAGGTTGGTCGTGGCGATCCACAGGACGAGCGCCGCGAGCTGGGTCTCGTCGTAATGACGCGTGGCGTCGTCCCAGACCTCGTCAGGCACCGGGTCGGATCGGTCGGCGAGGCGGGTCGCCGCCTCGGCCAGGGCCAGCGCGGACCGCTCGGCCTCGGTGAAGAACGGCGCTTCCCGCCAGGCGGCGACGGCGAACAGCCGGTCGTCGGTCTCGCCGGCGCTCTTGGCACTGCGTGCGCCACTCGTCACGCAGGCGCTGCAGCCGTTGATCTGGCTGGCCCGCAGGTGGACGAGCTCCATCGTGGACTGCGGCACGCCACCTTTGTGGGCAGCCTTGATCAAAGCCTGGATCGGTTGCAGGGCATCCGGAAGGACGGCGGCGGGGTTCGGCATGCGGGCGTTCATCGGTCGGTCTCCTCGTCTCAGGTGGTACTGCGATGTCACCTCTCTTGACTCGTGACGGCCGAGAAATGTGACGAGTCGCGGCGCCACGCCGTGGCAATGAGATGACCAGGACGACGGGGCTATGGTCGGACGCGTTTCCGTGAACGGGGGTACAGGATGCGCAAGGTTCTCATCGCCGCGATGCTGGCAGCCACGACCATGACGGCGACCGTGGCGGAAGCCAAACCGGGCGACGACGGTGCTGTGGAGGAGACGGGTGAGCTGGGCGGCGCGCCCTACGAGATCCGGGTGCCTGAGGAATGGAACGGCACCCTCCTCGTGTACGCCCACGGCTATCGCGACGCCGCCGACCATCCTGGGGAGGTCGACGATCGTTCGGCCGACGCCTTCATCGACGACGCGGTCGAGGACGAGATGCTCGCCGCCGGCTACGCCCTCGCCGGCTCTGCCTATGCCTCGAATGGTTGGGCTGTCGCCGACGGCATCGCCGACACCCGCCAGCTCGTCAACCACTTCCGGGCACGCGTTGGAAAGCCCGAGCGGGTGATCCTGGTCGGGTTCTCGATGGGTTCGTTGGTGGCCTTCGAGAGCATCGAGCGCTACACGGGCGTCTACGACGGCGCGATCCCGGCGTGCGCCGTCGGGGCCGGCGCACCGCGGGCGTTCGACGGCACGATGGCCATCGCCGCCGCCTACGACGCCGTGTTCGGCTGGCCAGCCGCGTGGGGCACGCCCGGCGACGTCGTCGATGATCTCGACTTCGAGACTGACGTCCTGCCCGTGTTGATCCCGCAGTTGACGGCGCCTGGCGGAGCAGCCGGGTTCGAGTTCATCAGACGCGTCACGGGTGTCCCGGAGGGTCCGGAGTGGCCGTTCTCGATCTGGTTCTTCACCACCGAGGGTCGGGCCGAGCTCGAGCGCCGGGCAGGCGGTCCGGTGGTCCAGAACCTCGACCACACCTACGACCTGAGCGCCGAGGACCGTGCGGACCTGGAGGCCCTCGGGGTGGACGCCGCCGAGGTCGACGCCTGGCTGGCGGACATGGACGCGTCCCGCTTCGATGCGCCATCGCGCTCGCGTCACTACCTCGAGCGGTTCGCCGATTACACGGGCCGGCTCCGGCGCCCGGTGCTGACGCTGCATACGCAGGTCGACGCCCTCGTCGCACCCGCCCACATCGCGCGGTACCAACAGACCGTGGCCGAGGCCGGGCGCACCGCTCTGCTGGCCGAGGCGTGGACCTCCGGCATCGGGCACTGCAACTTCACCACGGAGCAGCTGCTGGCCGCGGTGACCGCGATGGAGCAGTGGATCATCACGGGGACCAAGCCGGCGGCGTTCCCGGAGGACCTCGGGTTCATCGAGTTCGACCCGCCGGACTGGCCGCAACCCTGACGAGCCGGGCCGTTCGGGCTGGTCACGTACAGTGCCTGTCCGTCGGTGACTGGGGGTTGACATGGAACCGGGACAGTTCGAGGGGATCGTCGGCCGAGGCCTGGAGGACTCGACACCGTGGTGGCCGCCGCTGCCGTCCGCGCCGGCGGGCGCGCCGAACGTGGTCATGGTGTTGCTCGACGACGTTGGCTACGCCCAGTTCGGCTGCTTCGGATCGGACATCGCCACCCCGACGTTCGACCGGCTCGCCGGCCGCGGGCTGCGCTACAGCAACTTCCACACGACGGCGCTGTGCTCGCCCACCCGAGCGTGCCTGTTGACCGGACGCAACCACCACGTCAGCGGGATGGCGCGCATCGTCGAGTTCTCCTCCGGCTTCCCCGGCTACGACGCGACGATCCCGCGCAGCAACGGCTTCCTCTCGGAGATCCTCCTCCGGCACGGCTACGCCACGTTCGCCGTCGGCAAGTGGCACCTCGCGCCGGCGCCGGAGATGGCGATGGGCGCGACCCGGGAGCGGTGGCCGCTCGGCCGTGGCTTCGAACGGTTCTACGGCTTCATGGCTGGCGAGACCGACCAGTACCACCCCGATCTCGTGCACGACAACCATCAGATCGACCCGCCGCGCTCGCCCGAGGAGGGATACCACCTCACCGAGGACCTCGCCGACCGCTCCATCGGCTACATCAAGGACCTCCGGGCGATGTCCGCGGACCGGCCGTTCCTCCTCTATCTGGCACCCGGCGCGTGTCACGCGCCGCACCAGGTGCCGAGCCCGTACCGGGAGCGCTACCGCGGGCGCTTCGACCAGGGCTGGGATCGATGGCGGGAGGAGGTCTTCGCCCGCCAACAGGAAAGTGGCCTCCTCCCGGCGGGCACGGCGCTCAGCGAGCGGCCAGCGTGGATCGCCTCGTGGGACTCGCTCGGTGACGACGAGCGCCGCCTGTACGCCCGGATGATGGAGGTCTTCGCCGGCTTCCTCGAGCACACCGACGCCCAGATCGGCCGGGTCCTCGACTTCATCGACGGCCTCGGCGAGCTCGACAACACGGTCGTGCTGATCATGAGCGACAACGGCGCCAGCGCCGAGGGTGGGCCGCGCGGCTCGTTCAACGAGAACTACTTCTTCAACATGGTGCCGGAGAGCCTCGAGGAGAACCTGCGGCGCATCGACGACCTCGGCGGTCCCGACGCTCACAACCACTACCCGTGGGGTTGGGCGTGGGCCGGCAACACACCGCTCAAGCGGTGGAAGCGGGAGACCCACGAGGGTGGGGTCACCGACCCGCTGATCATCAGTTGGCCGGCCGGGGCCGGCGCCGCCGGTCAGGTGCGCCACCAGTACGTCCATGCCATCGATGTGCTGCCCACCGTGCTCGACATCATCGGCATCGCGCCGCCGTCGCACCTCGGCGGTGTCGAGCAGCGACCGCTCGACGGGGTGAGCTTCCGCCCCACGCTCGTCGACCCGGACGCGCCGAGCGCCCACACCACCCAGTACTACGAGATGCTCGGGTGCCGGGCGATCTACCACGACGGATGGAAGGCGGTCACGTTCCACCCGATGCTCGGGTTCGCCTACGAGGGCAGCGACCCGACGCGCCCCTTCGATGACGACCCGTGGGAGCTGTACCACGTGGCGGAGGACTTCTCGGAGACCACCGACCTCGCGGCGGCCGAGCCCGAACGCCTCCGCCAGCTGGTCGACCTGTGGTGGTCGGAAGCGGAACGCAACCAGGTGCTGCCGTTGAACAACCAACCCGGCCGCCACGGCGACCGTCGCTATCGCAAGGACCGCTACGAGTACCACGCCGGCATCGGCGTCCTCCCGGCGGCCGTCGCCCCCAACCTGCGCAACCGGGGCTTCCGCATCACGGCCGAACTCGATCTCCCCGCCGACGGCGCCGACGGCGTGATCGTCACCCACGGCGGCGCCTCGGGGGGCTACGCGCTCTACCTCCAAGGTGGACGGTTGCACTGGACGTACAACTGGCTCGGCGCCGAGTTGACGACGATCTCCAGCGAGAGCGACCTGCCCGCGGGCCGATGCGCTGTCGGCATGACGTTCGTCCCGACCGGTCGCTTCGAGGGCGACGTCACGCTGTCGTGCGACGACATCCCCATCGGCAAAGGCCACGTCGCCGCGACGACACCCGTCACCTACGGCATCGTCGGCTTCACGGTCGGTTACCAGCGCGGCACGGCCGTGTCGCCCACCTATCACCCGCCGTTCGCCATCGACCATCGTGTGCTGCGCCGGGTCGTCGTCGAGCCCGACGGACTCGAGTACCGCGATCCACCGGCGGAGGAGCAGGCCGCCGTCGCCATGCAGTAGGTCGACGCGTGGCGGTTGACTGTCGCCATGGCGCGTCTGTTCGTCGCCGTGTGGCCGCCCGAGGAGGTGACGGCCACGCTGACCGCCTTGCCGCGCAAGGACCAGCGCGGCGTGCGCTTCGTCCGGCCGGACAACTGGCACGTGACCTTGCGCTTCCTGGGCGAGGCGCATCCCGAGGAGGTGATCGAGGCGCTCGACGGAGCCACCTTCCCCGCTGCTCGAGTGCGGCTCGGGCCGGCGGTCGACGTGCTGGCCGAACGAGCGCTCGTCGTCCCCGTGGACGGGCTCGACGGCCTCGCCAGGGCGGTGATCTCGTGCACGCAGCACATCGGCCGGCCGCCGCGCAAGCGGTTCACCGGTCATCTGACGCTCGCCCGTCTCAAGCGCCACGCGCGCATGCCCCACGCCCTCGGCATGCTCGTCGAGGCGGCGTTCGATGTCGACGAGGTGACCCTGGTCCAGAGCCGGCTCGACCCGCAGGGCGCCCGCTACGAGACCTTGCAGGCGTGGCCCGTTGGGTGAAGGCGCCGAACGACCGGGCGGGCAGCCGGAGGCTCACACGGTGAGCGAGCGAAGCGAGCTCCAGAGACACGGCGACTCGTTGCAGGCCGGCGCCGACCGGTTCCACGGCTACAGCGATCTCTACGACGCCGTGCGGCCGGCGCCGCCGTCCGACCTCGCCGATCTGCTCGTCACCTACTGTGGCCGGCCGCCGGACCTCGTCGTCGACCTCGGTAGTGGCACGGGCCTGTCGACGCGGTGGGCCGGTGAGTGGGCGGACCGCGTGATCGGCGTCGAGCCGAGCGAGGACATGCTGGCCACGGCGCGCCGCCACGAGGGCGGGAAGGTCGCGTTCCGCCGCGGCTGGTCGCACGACACCGGGTTGCCCGACGGCTGCGCCGACGTCGTGATGGTGGTCCAGGCCCTGCACTGGATGGAGCCGGCGCCGACGTTCGGCGAGGTGGCCCGCCTGTTGCGTCCGGGCGGTGTGTTCGCCGCCCTCGACTGCGACTGGCCTCCGGTCCTCGGTGACGCCATCGTCGAGCAGGCCTGGGACGACTGCCGGCGCACGCTTCGGGTCTTCGAGACGCGGCTCGCCGCGGGGATGACCGGCGACGACCTGCGCGCACCCGTCGGGACGGACGACAGCGAGGCCGCGCGGTACTCGGGGATCGACGCCCACCGGGAGCGCCGGCTCGCCGAGGGCGTGCGCAGTTGGTCGAAGTCGCAGCACCTGGAGCGCATGGCCGGGTCAGGCCGGTTCGCCTGGTGCCGCGAGCTCGCCCTGACATCGTCGACCACCGGTGACGCCGAACGCTTCGTCGGGCTGCTGCGGAGCCAGGGCGACTACCAGACGCTCGCTCGCCACGGGCTCGACGACGACGTCCTCGGCGTGACCCGCTTCACCACGATCGTGACCGAGCGGTTGGGGGGCGACCGACGACCGTGGTGGTTCGTGTGGCGGGCTCGCCTCGGCTTCTCGTCGTGAGCCGCGATCGGCACCGAGTTCGCTGACCTCTCGGCGCCAGTCCCCGCGCAGGCGTGGAGCCACGTCGTCGGGAATTGCCATGATGTGCGGGGGCATCGAGTGGCGGGACCACCACCGCGGGGAGGACGTGAAACGTGGCCAACACACGCCGAGGACCGTTGGACGGCCTGCGGGTCGTCGAGCTCACTGACGAGAGCGCCCGCTTCGCCGGCAAGCTGCTGGCCGAGAGCGGCGCCTCGGTGGCCCGCATCGGGCGCCCGGCGCCCGGTCCGGCCATGGCGGACGCGGGCGTCGCGGCCCGCGGTGGCCTTCTCGACTGGTGGCTGGAGGGCGGCAAGCACTGGATCGACGCCGACCTCGCGACGGCCGACGGCGTGGCGGCCTACCGGCGCCTGGCCGAGAACGCCGATCTGGTGATCGAGACCCAACCACCGGGCCGCCTCGCCGACCTCGGTGTCGATCGCGACGACATCGCCGCGTCCAACCCGTCGCTCGTGCAGGTCTCGCTCACCCCGTTCGGGCGCACCGGGCCGCGGGCCGACTGGCAGACGAGCGATCTGGTGGCCGGCGCGATGAGCGGCGTGCTCAGCATCTCCGGGACGCCGGACCAGGCAGTCGGTGCGTGGGGTCGCCAGAACCTGACGTTCGGCTCGCTGATGGCGTGCATCTGCGGCCTCGCCGGCGTGCACGCCGCCCGCGAGACGGGGGACGGCTGCCTCGTCGACCTCTCGTTGCACGAGGTGATGACCTCGTCGGTGGAGAACCTGTTCTTCCAGTGGTGGTTCCCCGACCTCCTGCCGATCCCGCAGCGCGCCTTGCGCCAGGGCTCGCTGCACTGGCTCGGCGCCTACGTGGTGGCCAACGCCAAGGAGGGGGCGTGCAACATCGCCCCCGTCCCGCAGCCGGCGGCGCTGTTCGAGTGGATGGCCGAGGAGGGCGATCCGGAAGGCGCCGAGCTGGCCAAGATGACCATCGAGGATGCGCTCGCCGAGATGCCGCGGGTGATGAACGCGATCCGGCGGTTCGCTCGGACGAAGGACTCCGGCGAGCTGTTCCTCGAGGCGCAGCGCCGGCACATCGCCTTCGGTGAGGTCCAGACCGTCGCCCAGGTCGCCGCCAACCCGCAGTACGAGTTCCGCGGCACGTTCCGTCCCGTCGAGGGGTTCGCCGACGTCCGGATGCCGGGGCCGTTCGCCCGCTTCCACTCCACCCCCTCGCCCGAGCAGCAGCCGCCGCCGGACGCGCCCGCCGCGCTCGACGATCTCGTGGCGGACTGGGGCCGGGTGGCGGCCGCCCCGGCCACGCCCGAGGACCGGCGCCACGAGGGACCGTTCGCCGCCGGCAAGCCGTTGGCCGGCCTCCGGGTCGTCGACTTCACGTGGGTCCTCGCCGGCCCGTTCGCCAACCGCATCCTCGGCGATCTCGGGGCCGACATCCTCAAGTTCCAGACGGCGGAGCGGGCGACGCTCGTCAACTCGCCCGACTTCCCGTACTTCTACGTGTGGAACCGATCGAAGCGGCTGGTGTCCCTCGACATGAAGCGCCCGGAGGCGCTGGACATCATCCGCGGCGTGATCGAGCACTCCGACGTCCTGATGGAGAACTTCTCCGCCGGCGTCCTCGACCGCTGGGGCATCGGCTACGACCAGGTCAGGGAGTGGAACCCGGAGATCATCTACGTGACGATGAGCGGACCGGGCCACGATGGACCGTGGTCGAAGATGATCACCTACGCCCCGACGATCCACGCCCTGTGCGGGCTGACGTACCTCTCCAACCCGCCCGACCGGCGTGACGTCGGGCCCGGTTTCTCGCTCAACGACCACGCCGCCGGGATGTGCGCGGCGGTCGCCGTGCTGTCCGCCGTCGAGGCCCGCCGCCGGACGGGCGAGGGCCAGCACATCGACATCGCCCAGATGGAGACGGGGACCTATCTCATCGGACCGGCGGTGCTCGACTACCTGGCCAACGGTCGCGAGGCCCACCCCATCGGCAACGCCGACCCGTTCGCCCAGTGGTGCCCGAACGAGGTGTACCGCTGCGGCGATCAGTACGAGATCGCCATCACGTGTCGCGATGACGATGACTGGGAGCGGCTGTGCGACACGGTCGCCTGGGACATCGCCGACCTGGCGAGCGAGCCCGAGTTGTCAACGGTGGCGGGACGGATCGCCCGGGTCGCCGAGATCGACGCCCGGTTGCGCCGGTGGTGCGCCAGCCGCACGGCGGAGGCGGCGGCAACGGCGCTGCAGGCCAACGGGGTGCCGGCCGGCACCGTCCAGGACGGTGGCCAGCTGATGGCGGACCTCCAGCTGCGCGCTCGCGACTTCTGGCACACGACCGACCACCCGGTGTTCGGCGAGCGGCCCTTCGACCGCTTCCCGGCGCTGTGGAGCACGACGGATCTGCAGCCGTACCTGTTCTCCGGCGCCTACATCGGCGAGCACAACTTCGACATCTATCGCGACCTCGTCGGCATGAGCGAAGACGACATCGGCGTCGGCATGGGCGACGGCCTCTTCTCGTAGCGCTTCGACCTCATTCGTTCACTCGCTTCGCTCGCTCACTCCATTCGGTCGAGTGTCTGCCGAGCGCGGCGCGACGACGGAGGTGATCAGCCGGTCGAGCTGGGTCATCGCCGCGTCGACCGTTGGCGGGAGGAAGCAGGCGATGGTCGTCGCCCCGGCGTCGGCGAGCGCCTCGAGATGGGCGGCGACGTCGTCGGGCGTCCCGATCGCCCCGAGGTGCGGCCACCAGTCGTCGGGGAAGTCGTCGACGGCGTCGACACCGCGCCGACCGACGAGGCCGGCCAGTTCGTCGTAGAACGCGTTGGCGCGCAGTCCCGGCGGCGCGCCCGCCTCGACGAGCTCGACGATCCACCCGGCCACCGCTCGCCGCGCCGCGCGGCGATCGTCATCGATGGACATCGCCGAGTACACGACGACCTCGAACCGGTGCCGGGCCGCCGCCGAGGCGATGGCCTCGCGGACGGCGGTCGGGCCGGTCATCTCGGCGAGCACGAGCCCGTCGGCGCAGCGGCCGGCCATCGCCAACGACACCGGGCCGCGAACACCGGCCAGCACGGGCGGTGGTGGGTGCGGCGGGCGATCGAGGGTGACGTCGTCGAGGGTGACGAAGCGCCCCGCCGTCGTCACCGTCTCGCCGGCGAGCAGCCGGCGGACGGCGGTCAGCACCTCCTCGAGGGCGGTCACAGGGGACGGCTGGCGGGCACCGATCTGGGCCATCCACGACTGCACGCCGTGGCCGAGCCCGCCGATGACCCGTCCAGGGGCGAGACCGGCGAGGGTCGCCAGCTCCATCGCCACGATCGCCGAGTTGCGGCCGACGGCCGGCAGGATCCCGAGGCCGACCTGCAGGCGCTCGGTGACGGCGAGCGCCGTCGCCGCCAGCGAGATCCCGGCGGTGTAGAAGCAGTCCTCGATCACCCACAGCTCATCGACGCCGCCCGCGTCGGCCCGCGCTGCGACCTCGCGGACCAGGCGCGGCTCGAGCTCGCGCGGGAAGCACACACCGAGCCCGGACACCGCCGGGACGCTACACAAACGCAGGTCGTGTAGACAGGAACCGGTGACGTGATGCGGGCAGTGGTACACGATGCGTACGGATCGCCGGAGGTGCTCCGGTTGGAGGACGTCCCGGCACCGGTACCTCGGGCCGGCGAGATCCTCGTCGAGGTCCACGCCACCACGGTCAACCGCACCGACTGCGGGTTCCGTCAGGGCAAGCCGTTCTTCGTCCGCATCTTCAGCGGCCTGGTCCGGCCGAAGCACCGGATCCTCGGCACCGAGTTCGCCGGCGTGGTCGTCCAGGTCGGACCGGGCGCCGGCCGGTTCGCGGTCGGCGACCGCGTCTTCGGCGTCAACGCCGATCGCTTCGGCGCCCACGCCGAGCTGCTGCGCGTGGCCGAGGCTTCCCCCGTGGCGAGGATGCCAGCAGAGCTGAGCTTCGACGAGGCGGCGGCGGTGTGCGACGGGGCCGTGCTGGCACGCACCTGCCTCACCAAGACCCACGTGGGGCCCGGCACGAAGCTGCTCATCTACGGCGCGACCGGGGCGATCGGCTCGGCCGCCGTCCAGCTCGCGGCCCACCTCGCGGCCGACGTCACCGCGGTCTGCGCGACGCCGCACCTCGAACTGGTGCGGGCCCTTGGCGCCCAGCGGGTCATCGACTACACGGCCGTCGACTTCACCCGCGACGGGGACGACTACGACGTCGTGTTGGACGCCGTCGGCAAGAGCTCCTTCCGCCGGTGCCGGCGGCTGCTCAAGCGGGACGGCATCTACGCCTCCACCGATCTCGGGTTCCTCTGGCACAACCCGCCACTGACTCTGCTCTCCCGGCTCGGGCGCCGGCGGGTGATGGTGCCGATCCCGCGGTACACGCAGGAGCACGTCCTGTTCTTCCTCGACCTGGTCGAGGCCGGAGCCTTCCGCCCCGTGATCGACCGGAAGTACGGGCTCGACGAGGTCGTCGCGGCGACGCGGTTCGTGGAGACCGGGCAGAAGGTCGGCAACGTCGTCATCACCGTGGCTGGATCATGACGACGTGCGTGATCGCTGCCATTCGGCACGCTCGACGGCGTACTCGACATCGCCTTCCTCATCGCCGGGGATGCTCACCGGCCACTCGGCGTGGAACGTGCGGACGTAGCACAGTCCGGCCTTCTCCATCACCCGGCGCGAAGCGGTGTTGACGACCATCGTCGAGGCGTAGACGCGCTCGGCGCCGAGCTCGCCGAAGGCCTTCTCGACGAGCGCCCTCGATCCCTCCGTGGCATACCCCAGGCCCCAGGCGTCGCGGCGCAACCGGTAGCCGAGCTCGGGCTCCGACGGCCCGGCGCCGTCGCCGGGTCGCAGGTGGAACCAGCCGAGGAACCGGCCGCTCGCCTTCTCGATCGCCGCCCAGGTGCCGTAGCCGGGGGAGCGCGCAGTACCAGCCGATCCACGTCTGCAACATCGAGGCGAGCTCGTCCCGGTCGACCGGCGCGCCGTTGTCGATGTAGCGCTTGACCTCCGGATCGCTGTCCAGCTCGACGAGCAGCTCGAGATCGTCGGGAATGAACTCGCGCAACACCAGCCGCTCGCTCTCCAGGAACACCCCATCGGCGGCGCCTGGCTCGGCGTCAGGCACGGCGTCCCACTCTCCGGGGCGACGGGCGGGTCGTCGGGGCGTCAGCCTCGGGGACGATCACGCCAGTCGGCTCCGGCCAGTGGAAGACCAGCGCGTCGCCGAGCTGGAGCCGTTGCCACGCATCCAGCGCTGCCGACAGCGGCGCCGCGGCCTCCGTCGGTCGGCCCTCCTGCCATCGGGCGACGTGCTCGCCGGCCAATCGCTCGGCCGCGTCGAGGCTGGCGCGGTGGGCGATGACGAGGGCCCGTCCGGGCTTGGTGACGCGGCGTCCGGTGCTCTTGAACGTCGCGCCCCGGGCGACCAGTCCCCAGAACCCGGTGGCCACGCCGAACGTCGCCTCGACGACGTACTGGGCGAGATCGTGCGGCAGCCCGGCGCCGGCGGCCATGACGGTGCCCGGGACGACGGTCCGCCGCCCGCGGACGGCCGTCCACGCGCACAGCCGATGCTTCTCGCTCGGTTTGACGAACGTGACCTGCATCGGACTCACCGTACGGACCCGTGGCGGGCGATGCCCACCGGGTTCTGCGGCGAGTCCCGGACGGGCGCGGCTCGACAGACTGGTCCGATGTCACGCAACAAGGACACCGTGGAGCGGTACATCGACGGATTCAACCGCTCCGACCACACCCAGATCCTGTCGTGCCTGGCCGACGACATCGAGTGGACCGTCTTCGGGTACTTCCGGCTGCACGGCAAGGAGGCCTACGACCGGGAGATCGAGAACCCGGCCTTCACCGGGAGCCCCACGGTCACGATCACCCGGATGGTCGAGGAGGACGACGTCGTGATGGCCGAGATGACGCTCGAGGCGCGGCGGGCGACCGGTGAGCCGATGCGCGCCGCGATGAGCGAGGTGTTCGTCATGCGCGACGGCGCGATCACCGAGCGGCGCGCCTACATCGTCGAACTCCGGGAGAACGACTACAAGTGACCCGGCGGCCGGGCTCGCTCGCCTACGCGCGGGCGAGGGCCGAGGCGTACAGCGCTTCCATCGCCCGCCAGTGGTCCGTCGCGGCGGCCTCGTCGTAGGTCGGATTGTCCGGGACGGCGAAGCCGTGGGCCGCGGGATAGGTCACCAAAGTGAAGTCGACGCCAGCGTCGGTGAGGGCCTTGTTCAGTCGTTCGAACTGCTCGTCGTCGAAGGAGGCATCGTTCTCCGCGCCGGCGACGTACACGGTGGCCTTCATCGACCCGGCGAGCAGATGGGGGCTGTCGGGTGCCGTGGTGGCGATGCGGCCGCCGTGGAACGACGCCGCGGCGCCGACCTGGTCGGGGAATCGCCCGGCGGCGTTGAGGGCGAGCCCGCCTCCCATGCAGTAGCCGGTGGTGCCGACGGGCCCATCAGCCACCTCGGGCGCTTCGGCCAGGAAGTCCAGCATCGCCGCCGTGTCGACGGTCGCGTTCTCCTTGGTCACGCTCGACACCATGGCCATCAGCCGGTCGCGCTCTGCCGCGTCGTTGAAGACGTTCTTCATGTCGAACGGTTCGAAGTCCCCGAGCCGGTAGAAGATGTTCGGGAGCAGGACGGCGTAGCCGACGTCGGCGAGCCGTTGGGCCATGTCGTGGAACGTCGGCCGCACGCCGCCGGCATCGGGGTACATGATCACCGCCGGCCACGGTCCGGATCCCGCCGGTGTCTGCAGGCTGGCGTCCATCGTGCCGTCCGGGGTGGGGATCGAGACATCGCGCTGCGTCATGGGTTGCTCTCCTCGGGTCGCTCGCGCGTCGATCTTGTCACCCGCTCACCGAGGGCCGTGCAGCTGCGTCGGCGCGAGTGCTAGCGGAGCTCCAGACCTTCGTAGTCCTGTTCGGCGACGGCCTCCAGCTTGGCCCGATACTTCGGCGTGCCGCCGTTGTAGACGAGGTGACGGATCGTGCCCTGCTCGTGGCCCGGGACGTTGGAGTTGTACCCGGTGAACCAGCCCTGCGCCTTGCGCATCAGCATGATGCCGTAGAGCTTGGTGACGTGGGCGCCCCATGCCTGCTCGGCCTCGGGCGTCGCCTCCTCGCGGACGTAGTCGTGCTTCCACATGTACTGGAGCAGGTCGGTGGCCCAGTTCACGCCGAGCTCGATGCCACGCGGGTAGTTCGTCGACGCCGAGCCGCTCTGCGGCCCGGTCGGCATGATCATGTTGGGAAACCCGGCGACGTGCATGCCGAGGAACGTGACCGGCTCGCGGGCCCACTTGTCACGCAGCGACTGGCCACCGACGCCGCGGATGTCGATGCGGTCGTAGGCACCGGTGACGGCGTCGAACCCGGTGGCGTAGACGATGATGTCGAACTCGTAGTCCCGCTCGGTCGTGCGGATGCCCTGTTCGGTGATCCGCTCGATCGGCGTCTCCGAGAGGTCGACGAGGTGCACGTTGGGCCGGTTGTAGGCCTCGTAGTAGTTCGTCTCCAGGGGGACGCGCTGGACGCCGAAGCCGTGGTCCTTGGGGATCAGCTTCTCGGCGACGACGGGGTCGTGCACGCGCGCCCGGATCTTGTCGGCGATGAACTCGGAGAACTCGGCGTTGGCCTCCTCGTCCATGAAGATGTCGCGGAAGTTGGCCAGCCAGATGCCGAACCCTGGTTCGCCGTACAGCTTCTCCCACTTCGCCACGCGCTCCTCGCGCGGCACCTCGAAGAACGGTCGCCGGTCGGGCTCATGGATGAAGCCGCCGGGCGTCCGGGCGCACGTGGCGAAGATCTCGTCGTAGCCGGCCTTGATCTCGGCCATCTCCTCGGGCGAGATCTCGGCGTTGTGCAACGGTGCGCACCAGTTCGGTCGCCGCTGGAAGACCGTCAACTCGCCGACCTTGTCGGCGATCTCGCCGATCACCTGCACGCCGGTCGCGCCGGTGCCGATCACGGCCACCCGCTTGCCGGTCAGCTCCACGGGCTCCTGCGGCCAGTTGTAGGTGTGGAACGACTGCCCGCTGAAGGTGTCGATCCCCTCGTAGCGAGGCAGCGTCGGTGCCGACAGCAGACCGATGGCGGGGATGAAGAACCGGGACGTCAGCTGGCGACCATCGTCGAGGTCGAGCCGCCACATCGTGGCCTCGTCGTCGAAGTGCGCCGACTCCACCGTGCACCCGAACTGCATGTGCCGGCGGAGGTCGAACTTGTCGGCGACGTGACTGAGGTAGCGGTGGTTCTCCGGCTGCCCGGAGAAGCGCTCCTTCCAGTCCCACTCCTGGAGCAGCTCCGCGGAGAAGGAGTAGCCGTAGGTGACGCTCTCGGAGTCGAAGCGGGCGCCCGGATACCGGTTCCAGTACCACGTGCCGCCGAGGTCGTCGCCACTCTCGAGGACCGTCGTGCTCACGCCGAGCTCGAGCAGCCGGTACAGCTGGTAGATGCCGCAGACACCAGCCCCGACGATGATCACCTCGTACTGCGGTTCTGCTGCGACTCTGCCTTCGACCACGTCGTCATCGTAGGGGGCCTCCCGGCGCCGCCCGCAGACGAGCGCGCCAGGACGCGATCCCCGACACCGAGGGGCCGGGGATCGCGTCCGGAGGGTGGGGCGGCCGACCCGCCGCTAGCCGAGCGGGATCTTGATCACCTCGCCACCGCCGACGCACACGGCGCACGTGCTGACGTAGGCGACGTCACCGTCGAGGGCGACGCCGTACGGCGCGACCAGCTCGCCGACGATGGTCTCGTGGTCGCTCGCACCCGGGTGACCTTCTCCAGCGAACCGATCGGCAGCCCGGGGTCAGCAAGCCGGCGGCGGAGATCTGCACCGCATACAGCGAGCCGTCATCGGCGAACGCCAGATCGGTGACGTTGGTCAGCCCGGAGGCGAACACGGTGAGGTTGCCGTCGCCGTCGATGCGCCAGATGTTGGAGTCGCCCTGCTCGAACGGGAACCCCGTCAACTGGCTGACGTACAACGCCCCGTCCGGGCCGCGCACGACGGAGGTCGGCACGGGATCGGTCGGGATCTGCGTGCCAGGGGGCAGGCCCAAGAACGGCGGCGCCAGCGCGCTGCCGTGTGGCAGCACGGCGAGCGTGTCGATGTCACCGTGGTGGGACACCTCGAGGACGGCGTTGCCGCCGGAGTCGGTGAGGAAGTAACCACCGCCGCGGCGGAGCAGCCCGGTCGGGTTGCTGTCGATGTCTTCGGGCTCGGGGTTGTTGGCGATCTCGCTGGCCATCACGTCGGCGAACAGCGAGACGCCGGGCCTGTCGAGGCGCCCGGTGACGAGCGTGGCGAGCAGCTCCCCTTCCTCACCGAAGCCGGCCTTGAACTGGTCGCTGCCGCCCAGCCCGATGCTGATGACGAACTTCTTGCTGCCGGTGAAGGCGATGTCGGACGGGCCGAGGGCGTCCTCGGGGCCGAGGATCGACGGCAGGCCATCGACCACCCGGAGGTCGGGACCGTCGTCGTCGACCTGGGTCACGCCGCCCGAGTCGCCGATGCAGAACAATCCGAGGGCAGGGTGCTCCACGCACGGCCCGTCGCCACCGCGACCGGCCTCGACGACGAACAGGTCGCCCGTCGGCGAGAAGGTGAGGTGCCGTGGGTTGTCGAGGCCCGACGCCACCACCTCGAACGGCCGCCTGGGCCGAGGCGTTCGACGTGGTCATCGTCGCCACGAGGACGATCGCTCCGGCGATGGCGACGCGGGCGCGTCGCCCGTCGTCGATTACTGCGCATTTCGGGACTCCTTCAGGGTCGGTGAACTCCAGGCAGGCTCAGGCCGCTCGGAACCGCGACGACAGAGCATGCGCTCGCCGTTGTTCGCCCCTCGACCCCCCCGCCCACGACCGACAGCATCGCACGCGCCGCCAGACCGTGACAACTCTGCGCGACCGTGTGACCCGCCCCCCATCGGTTTTGAACCAAAGTCAAGGCCAGATGTGGCCGTGAAATCCACGGAGAACGCTCCAACGGGCGGGCTACGACCGGCTGCGGTGAGGACGAGGCGCACCGTGGTCCCCGCGCCCGGTGCGCTCTCCACGGTGACCGTGCCGCCGTGGGCGGCGATGACGGCGTCGACGATCGACAACCCGAGGCCGCTCCCGCCGCGACGCCGGGAGCGGGCCGGGTCGGCCCGGAAGAAGCGCTCGGTCACGCGCTCGGCGACCTCCGCCGGCATGCCCTGACCGCGGTCCTGGACCTCCAGCGTCACGTCCCTGCCGTCGCCGCGGACGCGGACCACGATCGGCACGTCGGGTTCCGTGTGCACGATGGCGTTGTCGACGATGTTGGCGATCACCTGCCGGAGCCGGTCCTCGTCACCCTCGACGATCGCCGTCGGAGCGTCGACCTCGAGGTCGATGGTGCGCCGCGGGGCGGCGGCGCGGGCGTCGGTCACGGCGTCGCGCCCGAGGCCCGCCAGGTCGACCGCCCGCACGTCGAGCGGGCGTTGCTCGTCGAGCTTGGCCAGCTGCAGCATCTCCTCGACGAGGCGACCCATGCGCACCGCTTCCTGCTCCGTCCGCCGCATGGCGTCGTCGAGCGCCGCCGGTTCGCCGAGCCCGCCGCGGCGGTACAGCTCGGCGTAGCCGCGGATCGTGGTGACCGGCGTGCGCAGCTCGTGCGAGGCGTCGGCGACGAATCGCCGCAGGCGCTCCTCGGACTGGGCGCGCTCGTCCAGCGCCCGTGCCGATGCGCCCGAGCATCTGGTTGAGCGCCACGGCGAGCGCGCCGGACTCGGTGCCGGGCGCCGTCTCCGGCACGCGCACTGCGAGGTCGCCCTCGGCGATGCGCGTCGCCGTCTCGGTCATCTCCTTGACCGGCCGGATGCCGAGGTGGACCACCCACCAGGCGACCAGTCCCAGGGCGGCGAGGATGACGATGAACCCGAGCACCTCGACGACCACCAGCCGCGAGATCGTCGCTCGGACGTCGTCGAGGAGGAACGCGGTGATCAGCGTGACGTCGCCGTCGCGCTGGGCCAGTACCCGGTAGGTCTGGTCGCCGCTGACGCTGTCGGTGGTGAACGTCCGGCTGCCGGTCGCCGGCAGGTCGGCGGTGTCGATGGCCGGGGCGCTGTAGTCCTCGTCGCCGACGTTGGGGGCGAAGCGGGTGCGCAACGTGCCGCCGGCGTCGACGAATCCCTCGTAGGCGTCGCTGATCCGTTCCGGCGCGCCGTCCGGGGACCCCGGCGGGTCGTCACGGAAGGGTTGATCGTGATCCGGCCCACGCGCCGGCGCGCCGTCCGGCCCGCTCGGGGCGAACGACTCCAACCGGCCGTCGACCTCGGCGATCAGCCGGTCACGCGTCGTGACGGTGATGACCACCGACACGACGACGAGGATGGCGGCCACGAACGCCATGCCGGCGAGGAGGCGGGCTCGGAGCGACATCGCCGGCGATCACTGGCGGCGCAGCGTGTAGCCGACGCCACGGATGGTGTGGATCAGCTTCGGCTCGACGTTGTCGACCTTGCGCCGGAGGTAGCCGATGTACGTCTCGACGACACCGCCATCGCCGCCGAAGTCGTACTTCCACACGTGGTCGAGGATCTGCGCCTTGGACAGCACCCGGCCCTGGTTGACGAGCAGGTAGCGCAACAGGTTGTACTCCGTCGGCGACAGGCTGACGTCGGCACCCGCCCGCAGCACCCGGTGGGCATCATCGTCCATGTGCAGGTCCGCGCACTCGTACGTCGTCGAGGCGCCCTGGCCGTTGCTCGTCCGCCGCAGCACCGCCTCGGCGCGGGCGACCAGCTCGTCGAGGCTGAACGGCTTCTGGAGGTAGTCGTCGCCGCCGAGCGTGAGCCCGCGGACCTTGTCCTCGGTCGCGTCACGTGCCGTCAGGAACAGGACCGGGGTGTGATCGCCGCCGGCGCGCAGCCGGCGGCAGACCTCGAACCCGTCGAGGTCCGGCATCATCACGTCGAGCAGCACGAGGTCGGGTCGCTGCTCGGGGATCATCGCCAGCGCGTCCCGGCCGTTGTCGGCCGTCGCCACGGCGAACCCGTGGTGCTGCAAGGCCGCCGCCAGCATCGAGCGCAGGTTGTCCTCGTCATCGACGATGAGCAGACGATGGCCGGCCATGAGGGTCAGCTTCGCACGAGTTCCTGAGAGTCGGCTGGGAGTCGACGCGCAGGAACCCGAGCGAACGCTGTGCTGGTCCGGGCGGACGGGTTCCGAGACAGCGCCGTCGGGCGCCACTACGGTGACCGGCATCGTCGGACAACAGTCTGTGAGCGGGATGGCCGGCGCCATGGAGGGACAGATCGAACGCTCGCCGGCCGATGTGCTGCGGCTCGTTGTCGCCATCGCCGTCGCGCTGGCGCTGCTGGTCGTGGAGTGGCTGTTCGGTGGGGCGCTCGTCGGATTCGCGTCCGATCTGCTGCGGGGACTGGATGCCCTGCCGTCATGGATGATCGACGTCGTCGTCGTCGGGACACGGATCCTCGCGGTGGTCGTCACCACCGCCGGGCTCGTCTGGGCGCTGTGGGGACGACGGTGGCGGCTGCTCGTCACCGTGGTGGTGGCGGCGGCCTCGGCCGAGTTGCTCGTGCTCATCGGGCTCACCATCATCGAACGTGACGAGGGCCGCACCCTCGTCGACGTTGGTGCGAATCTCGGGCCGCTCAGCAACGACGGCTTCCCGACCGTGTGGGGGGTCGGCGCGGTGGCCGCGGGCCTCACGGCGGCGGCGCCGTGGATGAGCCGTGGGTGGCGGCGGGCCGGATGGGCCCTGCTGCTCGGCACGATGATCTCGGCCTTCATCGATTCGCCCGTGTCGTTCGCATGGCTGTGGTCCGCTGTCGTCGGATGGGTCGCGGGCGCGGCGGTGTTGGTGGCCGCCGGGGCGCCTTCGCGTCGCCCGACGGCCCAGGGAGTGATCGACGGGCTCCGCCGCGTCGGTCTGCCGGTCCGCGACCTACGACAGGCGAGCGTCGACGCCCGCGGATCGACGCCGTACTTCGGCGTCGAGGAGAACGGTGACTTGCTGTTCGTCAAGGCGCTCGGTGCGGACGAGCGCAGCGCCGATCTGCTGTTCCGCCTGTACCGACGGATCCAGCGCCGCCGACTGGGGGACGAGAAGCCGTTCTCCACATTGCGACGTGCCGTCGAGCACGAGGCGTTCGTCGCGCTCGCGGCGCGAGACCTGCCGCTCAGGACGCCGCGCGTGCGGGCCCTGGCGGCGGTCGACCCGAACGGCTTCGTCCTGGTGTACGAACAGATCGCCGGCAGATCCCTCGATCGCGTCGACCCGGCCATGGTCACCGACGCCGTGCTGGCTGCCGTCTGGCGGCTCCTCGCACAACTCCGACAACGCCGCATCGCCCACCGGGACCTGCGGCTGGCGAACATCTTCCTCGACGACGATGGTGAGGTGTGGCTCATCGACTTCGGCTTCAGCGAGCTGGCCGCCTCGGACATGCTGCTGGCGACCGACGTCGCCGAGCTGATCGCCTCGTCGAGCATGTGCGTCGGGCCCGAGCGGGCCGTCGCCCATGCGGTGGCCGGCGTCGACGACGAGACGCTGTCACGGGCGCTCCGCCGCTTGCGCCCATGGGCTCTCGCCGGTGCGACACGAACGGCGCTGAAGTCCCGACCAGGTGCGCTCGACGACGTGCGCACCCGCCTCGCCGCTGTCGTCGTCCCGGGTGACGAACGGCGGTGAACGCCTGGTGGCTGGTGGTCGCCGGTTTCGGGCTGCTGGTGCTCGCGGCGTCTGTCGCTGCGGCGCGCAAGCCGACCATCAGCGCCGCCGAGTCGACGGTGTTCCACGCCATCAACGGCCTTCCCAACTTCCTCTTCCCGGTGCTGTGGCTGCCGATGCAACTGGGCAACCTGGCGGTCGGCACGATCGCCGGCTTGGTGGTCGCAGCAGTCGACCGTGACGTCTCCGTCGCCGTCGGCGTGATCCTGGCGATGGCACTGAAGCTGGTCACCGAGCGCATCGTCCGCCGGAGGATGGCGGCCTACCTCGCAGTCCGGCAGCGGCCGGGGACCAGCCAGGTGGGTGCCATCCTGCGCGGCGGCGACGTGCCCTCGACAGGTCCGAGCTTCCCATCCGGACACGTCATCCTCGTCTCGGCAGTGGGCACTGTCATCGCACCGAACCTTCCCGACGCCTGGTGGTGGGGCGTACCGGGCGTGCTCACACTCCTCGTGATGCTCGGGCGCGTCTACGTCGGCGCGCACAACCCACTCGACGTCACCGCCGGGCTCGGCGCCGGCCTCGTGCTCGGCGGTGTCTTGGCGGCGTTCGTCGAGTGATCGCCACTGACGCATCCGGTTTCTGACGCTCCTCGCTCCCGCTCAGCGCGACAACCGCTCCGAAGAAGTCGCCGTGTGTTGTCGGCGAACTCTCAGCCGGCTCTGCGGGCGTTGCCGGATGGCTGCGGTTCCATCGTGGACACCATCCCCCTGCGAAAGGAACCACGACATCATGAAACGCACGACCACCCGCCTCCTCGCGGGTGCCGGGATCTCCGGACTGTTGGTCCTCGGTGGCGTCGGTCTGGCGAACGCCCAGACCGACGACACCGTCCCCGACGACACCACTGTCACGGAGGAGGCGCCGGCGGTCACCGACGACACCACTGCCCCCGACGCGACGACGGAGACCCCCACCGACGACTCGACCGACGACTCGACCCCGGCACCGGACGAAGCCCGGCCCGACGGCGGTCGCGGCAGAGCCGGCTGCGACGAGGACGGCACCGCCGACAGCGAGGACGGCGACGGCTCCGACGGGACCGACACCACCGAGCCAGCGCAGGGCAGCCTCACCTCCAGCGACGCCTGACGGCCGAGCCGTGTCACCGCACCCGTCGCGGGCAACGGGTGCGGTGACACCGGGCTCGTCGCGACCCGCCCTCGATCACCCGGCGGCGGCGAGGATGCGCTCGATCACCGCCATGTTCCCGATGGCGTCCTCGACCGGGATGGGCACCGGCGAACCATCGCGCAACGCGGCCGAGAACAGCTCGGCCTGCACGCCGTACGGATCGGCGGGGGCGACCTCGATGACCTCGATGTCCGGGGCCACCGGAGGGTCCCCGCCGGCGGCCCGCAGGATGCGCGTCGGTCGGTCGGGTGGGATGTTGAACGGGATCTCCACCAGCAGCCGGCCGGCCGTGCCGACCAGGTGCACCCGCTGGTCGTCCTCCATCTGCGTCGAACAGGTGAACGTCGCTTGACGCCCACCGAAGTCGAGCACGGCCGAGGTCAAGACGTCGGTGCCGAACCGCGGGTCGCGCCGGATCCTGGCCACGACCTCGTCCGGCTCGCCGTCGAACAGCCATCGGGCCACATTGATCGGATAGCAGCCGATGTCCATCAGCGCCCCGCCCCCGAACTCGGCGATGTTGCGGATGTTCGCCGGATCGACGTTGCGGTAGGCGAAGAAGGCCTGGATCGTCATCAGCTCACCGACCGCACCCTCGTCGAGCAGGGCGCGAACGCGACGCCAGAGCGGGTGGAGGCGGTACATGAAGGCCTCCATCAGGATCACGCCGGCGCGGGCGCAGCCGGCGATCATCGACCGCGCCTCCTCCGCCGTCATCGCCAGCGGCTTCTCGCACAGCACGTGCTTGCCGGCCGCCGCGGCGCGCAGCGTCCACTCGGCGTGCAGGTGGTTGGGCAGCGGGATGTACACGGCCTCGATGTCCGGATCAGCCAGCAGCTCGTCGTACGAGCCGTAGGCCCGCGGGATCCCGAGATCCGCAGCGACCTGGGCGGCCCGGTCGTGATGCCGCGAGGCGATCCCGACGACCTCACAGCGCGCCGACCGCTGCATCGGTGGGATGACCTTGCGGGTGGCGATCGATGCACACCCCAGCACCCCCCAACGAACCGGTTCGGTGCTCATGGCGCTGCCGCCGCGTCGCGGACTGCGGCGTAGGCGGCTCGCACGTCGGTGGCCGCCATCGATCCGGGACCCGGTTCGACCAGCTCGCCGTCGCCCAGCTTCCAGCGTCCTGCCACGTCCCCGGTGTCGCACCCGGCGGCGACCGCGGCGGCCTGCACGCACGCTCCCGTCGCCACGTGCTCGTCACCCGAGGGCACGAGCACGGTGCGCCCGCTGAGGTCGGCGAGCACCTGGCGGTAGGCACGCGATCGGCCCCCGCCGCCCACCAGGATCAGCCGTCCGTCGGCGGGAGCGAACGCTCTGAGCGCGTCGAGCCCGTCGAGCAGGCCGCAGACCACGCCTTCCACAGCCGCCCGAGCGAGCTGCTCGCGGCCGATGTCGCTGCGGATGCCGGCGAGCAGGCCGGTGGCGTCCGGCCGGTCGGGTGTGCGTTCGCCGTCGAGGTACGGCAGCATCGTCAGGCCGCCGGCCCCCGGTCCGGCCGCCAGCGCCAGGTCGTCGAACGTCGCGTGGTCGACATCGAGCAGGCGCCGCACGGCCTCCGTGACCTTCGTCGCGTTGAGCGTGCACACGAGCGGGAGATGACGGCCCGTGGCATCGGCGAACCCGGCGACCGTTCCGGACGGATCGGCGGTCGGTTCGTCACTGACCGAGTACACCGTGCCGGACGTGCCGATGGAGATGGCCACGTCGCCGGGGGCGAGCCCCACTCCGAGCGCTCCGGCCATGTTGTCGCCGGTGCCCGGCGCCACGAGAGCCCCTCGCCACTCACCGGCGACATCGCCGGGTCCGAGCACCGCCGGCACCATCGCCGGCCAGTCGCGATCGGCATCGACGATCGCCAACAGGTCGTGGCGGTAGGCCTCGGTGGCGGCCGACCAGTAGCCGGTGCCCGAGGCATCGCCTCGGTCGGTGACCATCCGGCCGGTCATCTGCAACGTCAGCCAGTCGTGCGGCAGGAGGACGCTGGCCAGCCGCTGCCACGCCTCCGGTTCACGGCGGTGCAGCCACGACAGCTTGGTGATCGTGAAGCTGGCGACCGGTACGAGGCCGCACGCCTCGGCCCAACCCTGGCGCCCCCCGGGGAGCTGACCGATCAGCCACGTCCCGTCCGGCGCCGATTCGGTGTCGTTCCAGAGCTTCGCCGGCCGGATGACGTCGCTGGCACTCGTCGAGGGTGACCATCCCGTGCTGCTGCCCGGCGACGCTGATCGCCGCGACCGGCGGCTGGCCGGCCTGCTGCCACGCCGTCTCGAAGGCCGTCCACCACGCCGCCGGGTCCTGCTCGGAGCGCGGCGGCTGGGTGGTCGGATGGGGAGCCGAGCCGCGCCCGACGACCTGCCCGGTGTCGAGGTCGCGCACCTCGACCTTCGTCGCGGTCGTCGAGGAGTCGACGCCGGCGACGAGCGCCATCAGCGGACGCGCGCCACGTGGCGGGCGACGAGGTTCTCCAGCCGCTCCTGCCCGCCGGACACGCGCGCCGGCGCGCCGCGGTCGAACGCCCGCTCGTGCAGCGCGGCCAGATCAGTGGTGCCGTCGAGGATCGATCGTCCGAGCGAGCCGTCCCATGCCGCGTAGCGGGCCTCGCGGGTCGCGTCGAGCTCGTCGCGGACGGCGTCGGCGACGAGCAGCGCCCGGGCCATCGTGTCCATCCCGCCGATGTGGCCGTGGAACAGGTCGACGCGGTCGATCGACTGGCGCCGCAGCTTGGCGTCGAAGTTCAATCCGCCGGTCGTGAAGCCGCCCGCCCGGAGGATCTCCAGCATGCCGAGGGCCATCTGCTCGACGGAGACAGGGAACCGATCGACGTCCCAGCCGAGGCGGTCATCGCCCGCGTTGGCGTCGATCGACCCGAAGATGCCGGCGTGGACGGCGGCGGCGACCTCGTGGGCGAAGTCGTGACCGGACAGGGTGGCGTGGTTGACCTCGATGTTGACCTTGATCTCGTCGGCCAGGTCGTAGCGCTGCAGGAAGCCGTGCACCGCGGCGACGTCGAAGTCGTACTGGTGCTTCGTCGGTTCGAACGGCTTCGGTTCGATGAGGATCGTGCCCGAGAACCCGATGCGGTGCTTGTGCTCGACGACCATCGACAGGAACCGCCCGAGCTGGTCGAGCTCGCGCCGGAGATCGGTGTTCAGGAGCGTGTCGTAGCCCTCGCGGCCGCCCCACAGCACGTAGTTGTGACCGCCGAGCCGGTGGGTCACCTCGAGGCAGTGGGCGACCTGGGCCGCGGCGAAGGCGAACACCTCGGGATCGGGGTTGGTCGCCGCCCCCGCCTGGTAGCGCGGGTTGGAGAACAGGTTGGCCGTACCCCACAGCAACTGCACCCCGGTGCGCTGCTGGTGCTCGGCGGCCCGGTCGGCCATCTCGTCGAGCAGGGCCGTCGACTCCTTGAACGACGCACCTTCGGGCGCGATGTCGCGGTCGTGGAAGCAGTAGAACGGCACGCCGAGCTTGGCGAAGAACTCGAAGGCGGCGTCCATCTTCTGGTTGGCCGCATCGAGCGGATCGGCCGCCGGGGCGAACGTCGGGTGCCACGGGCGGTCGAGCGTGCCGGCGCCGAAGATGTCGAAACCGTCCCAGTTGAAGGAGTGCCAGTAGCAGACGGCGAAGCGGAGCTGATCCTCCATCCGCCGTCCGGCGACCACCCGATCGGCGTCGTACCAGTGGAACGCCAGTGCGTTGTCGCTGTCGGGACCCTCGTAGCGGATCGGTTCGGCGACCTCGGTGAAGAACTCAGCCATGTCTTACCTCCCGGTGGGCAGCCCGTCAGCCGTGGAACTCGGCGAGCTCGCGCTCGGACACCTCTTCGGGCAGCTTGCCCATGATGATCATGGCCAGCACCTCGTCCTTGGTGACGTCGTCCTTGTCGACGGTGCCGACGAGCTTGCCGGTGAGCATCACGCTGATCCGGTCGGCCAGGTCGAACACGTCGTGGATGTCGTGGCTGATGAGGAAGATCCCGATGCCTTCGGACTTCAGCTGGGCGACGAGCTCGTGCACCTGACCCGTCTCGGCCGGCCCGAGCGCGGCGGTGGGCTCGTCCATGATCAGGATCTTGGCGTTGAAGTGGACCGCCCGGGCGATGGCCACGGCCTGGCGCTGACCACCCGACAGCGACTTCACCGGCTGTCTTGAGGTTGGTGAACCGCGGGTTCAGCCGGCGCATGACCTCCCGCGTGGCCGAGGCCATGGCCGAGTCGTCGATGGAACCGGTGCGCGTGAGCATCTCCCGCCCGAGGAACACGTTGGCCGCGGCGTCGATGTTGTCGGCCAGCGCCAGCTTCTGGTAGATCGTCTCGATCCCGTGCTTCTGGGCGTCGCGCGGGACGTGGATCGTGACGGGTTGGCCGTTGATGAGGATCTGGCCGGAGTCCGCCGGGTGGGCACCCGACAGCGTGTGCATGAGGGTCGACTTGCCGGCGCCGTTTCCGCCGAGGAGGGCGACCACCTCACCCGGGTAGAGGTCCACGCTGACACCGTCGACGGCGTGGAGGCCGCCGAAGGCCACGCTGATGTCCCGCATCTCCACGAGGGGCACGGCCCCGCGCTGCGACGGTGGCGGTTCGGCGGGGGCGTCCATCATTGCTGCCTCCTGTGCTGGACGGGGGACGTCGTCGCGCATCAGGGCTGACCGGTCTGGATCACCAAGGCGGTCACGACCAATCCGGCCACCAGCGCGGCCACCGCCGCCCGCCGACGACCACTGCGCAGGGCGGCGTCGATGGCCACCGCGGCGACCAGCACGACGCCGACCACGACATCCTGCGACGGGGAGTCGATGTTCAGGAGCACCATGCCCGAGCGCAGCGACTGCATGATGACCGCCCCGAGCACGGCGCCGGGGACCGTGCCGATGCCGCCGGAGAACGACGTGCCGCCGATGACGGCGGCGGCGATCACGTCCAGCTCGTTCTGCACGCCCAGGTTGGTGACCGCGGAGTTGAGCCTCGCCGTCTGGATGGCGGCGCTGACGGCGACCAGCACGCCCATGAGGACGAACGTCAGCATGACCGTGCGGCGGGTGTCGATGCCGCTCAGCTCGGCGGCCTCGGGGTTGCCGCCGTAGGCGTACACGTAGCGCCCGAAGCGGCGCCGCCGGGCGAGGTAGTTCATGATGAGCGTCACGACGATCAGGATCACCACCGGGTAGGCGACGCCCAGGGGCTTGCCGGTCACGGGCGAGTCGTAGCGGTTGGCGATCAGCGCCGACGCCGGCCACGACGACCACGCAGCCGACGACGCCGAGCCCCACGTCGACCCACATCGGCCGCACGGCGAGGCGGTAGCGCAGCCGGCGCTGGCGCGACAGGTAGATGCTGAGCACCACCCCGGCGCAGCAGAGGATGGCGAGCAGCCAGCTCCGCCATTCGCCGAGGTTTCCTCTCGCTCCGCCGCCGACGAGCTGGAACGTCTCGTCGAGTGGGGAGAGCGTCTGGCCCTGCTTGCCCCCGGTGCGGAAGATGGCGCCCCGCCAGACGAGGAAGCCGCCGAGCGTCACGATGAACGAGGGCACGCCGCCGTAGGCGACGATGAACCCGGTCAGGCCACCGACGAACGCGCCCAGCACGACGCCGACGGCGAGGGCGACGAGCCAGGCGTACGAGCTGCTGCGCAACCCGCCGATCGTCACGTCGAGCCCGAAGAAGGCGATCATCCCGTCCGTCTGGACGAGCGCCATGGTGTAGCCCAGGAAGCCCAGCAACGACCCCACCGAGAGGTCGATGTTGCGCGACACGATGATCAGCACCATGCCCGTCGCCATGATGGCGATCGACGTGCTCTGGACCGAGAGGTTCCACAGGTTCCGGGCGGTCAGGAAGTCGCCGCCCGACCGGATGTTGAAGGCCACCCAGATGACGACCAGCGCGATCACCATGCCCAGCAACCGGGTGTCGATCTCCGTGGACGCCAGCACCGAGCGCCACGAGCCCGACGGGGGTCGCGCCGCGGCCGGCGGGCTCGGCGTCCCGATGGTCGCCGGTTGATCCGGCGATTGGACCTCAGTCATGCATCTCGCCTTCCCTGCGCGGGATCACCACCCGATCCCGCCTCGATCGACGGGCGTCTGGCTGCGCCAGCGGGCACGGACTCGTCCCACCCCTCGGTGGGACGCGTCCGGAGCACGATCTGGCGGCCTCAGCCGCAGGCGGCCACGGCGCCGGCTTCGACGCCCTCGCAGAGGGTCGCCTCGTCGATCCACCCGGCATCGAGGACGACATCCAGGTTGTCCTGGGTGATCGCCTGCGGTTCGAGGAGGATCGAGGTCAGCTCGTTGCCCTCCGGCGAGGTGAACGCAGCGGTGCCCTCGACGGCCGTGATGTCGGGGTTCGCGCAGAGCTGGACGGCGGCCTCACCGGCCGCTGTCCCGAGCAGGCGGGCGTCCTTCCAGACGTCCACCGTCTGCGTCCCGAGGGCGATCCGGTTGAGGGCAGCCAGATCACCGTCCTGGCCGGAGACGGGCACCTGGCCGGCCAAGCCCTGGGCCGCCAGCGCAGCGACGACGCCGCCGGCCATCCCGTCGTTCTCGGACAGGACGGCTTGGACATCGTTGTTCGCTGCGGTGAGGAACTGCTCGGTGTTGGTCTGGGCGATCGACGCATCCCAGTTGTCGGTGTAGTCCTCACCGACGATGGTGATCGTGTCGGAGCTCTCGCCGACATCCGGGATGCCGGCATTGGTATATCCCTGGCGGAGGAAGTCGGCGTTGGCGTCGGCGGAGTTGCCCTTGATGATGATGAAGTTGCCTTCGGGAACGACGTTCAAGATGGCCTCCGCCTGCAGCTCGCCGACCTTGACGTTGTCGAACGACATGTAGAGCGCCTCGGGATCCTCGATCAGACGGTCGTACGAGATGACCGGAATGCCTTGCGAGATCGCGCTCTCCACCGACGGCTTGATGGCCGTGCCGTCCTGGGCGAGGATCACGAGCACGTTGGCGCCCTGGGAGATCAGGTTCTCGACGTTGCTGGCCTGCGTCTCGGCCGACGACTTGGCGTCGTTCGAGATGTACGAGCCGCCGCCGGCCTCGATCGCTGCTACCAGCGCCGGCTCGTCCCACTTGGCCCAGCGCTCTTCTTGGTAGTTGTTCCACGACATCCCGACGACGCAGTCGCCACCGCCTCCAGCGGCGGTGCCGGCCGGCTCCGTGCCGCCCGCCGCCTCGGTGGCTTCGGTTGCTGCAGTTCCGGTGGCTGCGGGCGCTGTCGTTCCCTCGGCCTCGGTGGGCGCGCTGGCGGCACCTTCGCCGCCATCGTCATCGTCGTCGCCGCAAGCGGCCAGGACCAGGGCCGCGCTCAGGATGAGCGCTGCCGATCGACGAGCATGCATGTGGGTCTCCTCCCCCAGTGCGTGTGGCGAACCCGAACGGATCCGCTGAAGCCTGCCCATGTTAGTTGTACCCCCTCTTCGTCGGTGACCATGTGGACCGGCCGGCGAGACGCCGGCGTGCGGTCCGTCGAACCAGCTCGCCGGATCGGTCAGGATCGGCTCGAGTGCGAGCTCCGCCGCGCCGAGCAGTGGGGCGTCGACGCCGAGGGTCGCCGGCACGACCTCGACGAACGCCCGCGAGGCCGGGAGCGCCCTGCTGTCGAGGCCCTCCTCGACGGTCGTTGCGATGAACGGGTGCAGACGGGCGAACCGCCCGCCGAGCACGACCCGTGAGGGGTTGAGCACGTTGACGAGGCCGGCGAGCCCGATCCCCAGCCACCGACCGATCTCGCCGACGGCGGCCAGTGCCGTGTCGTCGCCGGCGGCAGCGTCGGCGAGGACCGCCTCGACTGCGGCACTGCCGCCGTCCGACGGCCGTCCAGCGCGCACCAGCAGCGCCTCCTCGCCGACCTCCGTCTCCCAACATCCGATCGATCCGCATCGGCAGCGGCGGCCCGACAGCGGGTTGACGGGGGTGTGCCCGACCTCGCCACCGTGGCCGGCAACACCGGTCAGCGGACGACCACCGACGATGATCCCGCCGCCGACACCGACCTCGCCGGACAAGAAGATCACGTCGTCGGTCCGGGCGGCGGCGCCCCGCCGATGCTCGGCGAGGGCCCCCAGGTCGGCTTCGTTGGCGACGGCGACCGGTGCCCCGAACGCTTGCAGTGAGGGCGGCTCCCAAGGCGACGTCACGCCAGCCGAGGTTGGGCGCGGTGGAGACGAACCCGTCGTGGCGGCGGACCACGCCGACGACGGCGACACCGATGCCGACCAGCGCCTCCTGCCTCCAGTGGTCAGCGACGCCATCGGCCAGCTCGACGAGATCGGACGACGATGTCGTCGGGCGTCACGTGGCCGCGCGCCCGCTCCACGCGGGCCAGCTCGACGACGTGACCACCGAGCCCGACGACCGCCACGGCCAGCGAGTCGACGGCGATCTCCAGGGCCAGCACGACAGCGCGGTGGGGATCGAGGCGCACGAGCGGGGACGGCCGACCGGGCGTCCCGAGCAGCTCGCCGCGCCCCTCGACGACCAGACCGGCGGCCACCAGCTCGCCGACGAGCCGGCGGATGGCGCTGCGGGTCAGACCGGAGCGCTCCACGAGCTCCGACCGTGACAGCGGCCCGTCGGTGTGCAAGGCCTGCACGAGCGCGCTGAGGTTGGCCCTCCGGATCGTCTCGCTGCGTTGTCCGGTGTCCCCTGTCACGGAATTTGTGCCTCTCGGGCTCAAAACGTTGGTGACAGGCTGCCCCACCCGCCGGTGGGTGTCAAGAGCGCGCTGTGTCCGTGGCCGCCGGAGGAGGAGCGATGACCGGTGACCGTGGACTGGTCCACGACGCGGGTGACCGCGCGATCGCCGGCGCCGGGCGATCCTGGCTCGCGCCCGGGCTCCAACCGGCGAGTGACTCCATCGCCGTCCGGTAGCCGATGTCGACCGCCTCGCGGATCCGGCCGAAGCCGCTGAAGCCGACGGTGGCCAGGTCCGGTGTGAGGTAGACGTCGGCCTGCTCGAAGGCTCGCTCGCGGTGCTGCAGGCTGGCCAGGAGGGCGCACCGGCTGAGGGTGTCGACGAGGCTCGGGAAGCGGTGGCGGAAGCGGCGGCGAAGGAGGTGGCGTATCCCGACCGGTGGCTCGACCCCGGTGGGCACCGTCATCGCGCTCTGCACGGCGCACACGTCGACGGCGATGATCGGGCCGAGGTGGCCATGGCGCATGACGTCGGTCGGGACGTTGTTCAGCTGGCCGCCGTCGATGTGCAGCTCGCCGTCATCGTCGACCACGGGCGGCCACAGCCCCGGGGCGCTGGCGCTGGCGCAGATCCAGCGGACCGCCGGTCCTTGGCGGTGGACCGCCAGGCGGAAGCGGCTGAGGTTGACGGTCGTGCAGAAGAACGGCAGCGGGAAGTCCTCGATGGCCAGCGATCCGAACGTGTCCTCCAGCAGGCGCCGGGCGCGCCGGCCCGACGACACCGACACCGTCGGCACGGTGAGGTCGAAGCGCAACCACCGGCTCTTCCACTCGCGCTCGTCGTAGGCGAGCATCTCGTCCCACGTCCAGCCCATCGCCGCCTGACCGCCGACGATCGCGCCGATGCTCGACCCGCCGACATGGTCGATCGGGATGCCGAGCTCGGCGAGCGCCTTGATCACGCCGATGTGGGCCATCCCCCGGGCCCCGCCGCCACCGAGGACGAGGCCCACGGCTTCACCGGACAGGTGCCGGGCGACGCGGGCGACGTCGTCGGCGCTGTCGCGGCGGACGTGGTGGCAGTGCGAGAAGACGTGCGAGTTCAGCCACGAACCCGCCTGCTCCCGACGACTGGACGTGGACAGCAGGACCAGCTCGAGGGGCGCCGTGGCCAGCGGGTCGACGTCGGGTTGCAGCACGGGCCGCAGCCGATCGAGGTGTGTCGACGGCTCACGAGCGGTCGTGACGAGGAGCACGCGCTCCGCCTGGCGCACCGCTCGAGCCAGCTCCGCAGTGTCGCGACTGTCGACGGCCACGATGACGCGCGGCGGCCGCGCTGCGCCGAGCTCGCCCGCCCGCACGATTTCGGCGCTGCTGACGCGCCGGAGCGCGTCGACGAACCAGTCGAAGTCGGCCGGATCGGTGGCGCCGACCAGCACCGTGTCCTCCGAACCGTCGGTGATCGGTTCGTACTTGAAGGCGATGCGCGCCGCGAGCATCCCGGCGACGCGAGTGGCGATCTCCGGTGACGTCGCCATCAGCGTCGTGAACAGCGCGGGCGGCAGGCGTACGAGCAGGGCGTCACGGACGACGACGGCCGTGCGCGACCGGCCGCCACCGACGAGCAGGGAACCTTCGCCGAACGTGATCCCGGGGCCGCCCTCGGCGGTCATCACCGGCCACCCGTCCTCCTCGGCGAAGAAGCGGACCCGCCCTGAGATGAGGCCGTACATCCCATCGGGCTCGTCCCCGACGGTGAACAGCCGCGCACCCGCCGGTACGTGCAGCCATTCCACGGCCGCCGCCAGCGCGTCGAGACCGGCGTCGTCGAGATGGCGGAACACGAGCAGCCCGCCGATCAGGTCACGGGCATCTGGCGGCGGGCTGTCGATCATCGGCGCACGACCGACCGGAAGCCTCTGGAACTCGTCGACGCCGCCAATGTAGTGATGCCGTCCCTGGCGCTGCTGCGTGTCGGCGGCGGGCCGTAATGATTGGTCGCCTCGCCTATCGGCTCGGCTCCTTACTCGAGGGTGGCATAGGTCGTCGACCGGTCATCGGCGGCCGCGCCCCTGATCTCGAGCAGGCAAGCGGCAAGATCGGCGAGCCACTCGTCGATGACGGCCACGTTCGAGTAGCTGACGGTCGAGTGCAGCGAGTCCGGCGGCCCCTGGCGGTCGTGGAACCAACCGCGGCGGCGCAGGGCGTCACCGAGCGCGAACACGTCGACGGCGCCGGCCCCGATGTCGGCGGCCATGGTGACGAGGTGCAGGCCGCCGTCGCCGAGCGTTCGGATGCCATCGAGGGCGCCGATCCCGGCGCGCATCCGGTCGGCCGCCTCGAGGGTGGCGCGCGTGCGCTCGACGTAGCCCTCGATGCCGAGGTGTTGCATGACGGCCCATGCCGCCGCCATCGGCAGCCCCGAGCGGCTGCCCTGAAGGTTCGGCGAGGCGTAGAACCCGCCGAGCCATCCGTCGAAGGCGAACGTCTGGAAGGCGCGCAGCTGCTTCGTGCGGTGGAGGATCACCGAGACGCCCTTCGGCGCATAGCCGAGCTTGTGGATGTCGGCGGAGATCGAGTGCACGCCGTCGACGCGGAAGTCCCACGGCGGAACGTTTCGTCCGATCCGTTCGACGAACGGCAGGACGAAGCCGCCCATGCAGGCATCGACGTGGCAGTTGGCTCCGACCGTGGCGGCGAGCTCGGCGATCTCGGGGATCGGGTCGATGACGCCCTGCGGGTACTGCGGCGCCGATCCGACGACGAGCACGGTGTCCGGACCGACCGCGCCCGCCATGGCCTCGACATCGGCCCGCCAGTCCTCCTGCACCGGCGTGACGGCGATCCGCATGTCGAACAGGTGCGCCGACTTGTGGAAGGCGGCGTGGGCACTCTCGGCGACGACGATCTGCGGGGCGGTGACGCCACGCTCGGCGCGGCCGCGCTCGCGTGCCGCCAGCACGGCGCACTGGATCGACTCCGTCCCGCCGCTGGTCAGGAACCCGGCCGCCGTCTCCGGTCCGTGCAGGAGCCCGGCGGTCCACCCGACGACCTCGGACTGGATCTCGCGGAGCGACGGGAACGCCGCCGTGTTCAGGGCATTCTCGTGCAGGAACAACCGGGCCGCCTGCTCGGCGACGTCATGGACGGACGGGCCGCCGTCGTAGACGAGGCTGAAGGCGCGGCCGTCGGACCAGCGGATGTCGGAGGCTCGCTTCGCCCGCAGCGCGCCGATCACGTCGTCGACCGGGCGTCCGGTGAGCGGCAGCTGCATCAGCGGATCATCGCGCGCCGTCGCCGTGGACCGGTTGCCACGCAAGAGCCGAGCCGATCGGCGAGGCGACCAATCATGACGGCTCGGCGGACACGCGGAACGACCGGGGTGCCGCCCGCACACCCGGTCGTGTGTTCCGCCGGGTCGATCGCGCCGCCCGCACGACCGACTGGTTCCCGCCGGCCGCACCCGCCCGTACGGCCAGAGAGCTCGATCCGTCCCGGAGGGAACGATCGGTACGGTCCGCCCTCCGTGCCGGTCGTTGATCCCTCAGGACCCGGGTAATCATGACCGAGGGGCGGCGGGCGGACATCGGGGAAACCCCGTGCATTCCCGCACCGGGGGGCCGTACGGTCCCCCGATGGACGACGACGCCGTGCCGCCTGACAACAAGGACTGGACGTGGGTCCTCCAACGAGAATGCCCTGAGTGCGGCTTCGATGCGCCGTCGATGGACGTGCACGACATCCCCGAACTGGTGCGCGAGAACGCCGCGTCGTGGCAGGAGGTGCTCGCCCGGCCCGACGTGCGGCGCCGCCCGCGACCCGGTGTGTGGTCGCCTCTCGAGTACGGCTGCCACGTACGTGACGTGTTCCGCCTGTTCGAGCGGCGTTTGCAGCTGATGCTCGCCGAGGAGGACCCGCTGTTCGCCAACTGGGACCAGGACGCCACAGCGGTCGCCGAGAAGTACAACGGGCAGGACCCGGCCTTCGTGGCCGCCGAGCTGCTCGAGGCGGCCGAGGTGCTGGCGTCCTCGTTCGCCGCCCTGGCCGAGGACCAGTGGGAACGCTCCGGACGGCGCAGCGACGGCGCCGCGTTCACCATCCGTACGTTCGGGCGCTACCTCGTGCACGACCCGGTGCACCACCTCGCCGACGTGACCTGAAGGCGATCACGTAGCGTGGCCGTCGATGCGCGAGCAGATCCACGACGCCGTGCAGCGGGCGGTGACGCCCGACGAGCGGGCCTTGGAGAAGATCCGCGGCCAGGGCAAGTTGACGGCCCGGGAGCGCATCGACCTGTTGCTCGACGCCGGCTCGTTCGTCGAGGACGCCGTGCTCGCCAACGCCATGGCGGCGGGGCTCCCGGCCGACGGCGTGGTCACCGGGCGAGGCACGATCGACGGGATGCCGGCGGTCGTCGTCGCCAACGACCCGATGGTCAAGGCCGGCTCGTGGGGTGCCCGCACGGTGGAGAAGATGGTCCGGGCGTCCGAGGCGGCGCTCGCCGACCAGGTGCCGATCGTCTGGCTGGTCGACTCCGCGGGTGCCCGCCTGACGGATCAGGTCCAGCTGTTCCCCGGGCGTCGCGGTGCCGGGCGGATCTTCTACAACCAGGTCCGCCTGTCCGGCCAGGTGCCCCAGATCTGCTGCCTGTTCGGACCGTCGGCGGCGGGCGGGGCGTACATCCCGTCGTTCTGTGACGTCGTGTTCATGGTCGACGGCAACGCCTCGATGTACCTCGGTTCCCCACGGATGGCCGAGATGGTCGTCGGAGAGATCACGACGCTGGAGGAGATGGGCGGAGCGCGGATGCACGTGTCGCAGTCCGGTTGTGCCGACAACCTGGCGAGCGACGACCACGACGCCATCGATCAGGCCAAGGCCTATCTGTCGTACTTCCCGCGGTCGTGGCGGGAGATCCCTCCGGTGTACGAGCCCGAACCGCCGGAGATCGAGCTGACAGCCGACACCGTGCCGGCTGACGAGCGGGTGCCGTTCGACATGCACGCCGTCATCGACGGGATCGTCGACCGCCACAGCTTCTTCGAGGTCAAGCCGCTGTTCGCCAGAGAGCTGATCGTCGGCCTCGCCCGTCTCGACGGTCGCCCGGTCGGTGTCCTCGCCAACAACTCGGCGCACCTCGCCGGCACGCTGTTCGTCGACTCGGCGGACAAGGCGGCGCGGTTCATCTGGTGTTGCGACGCCTTCAACATCCCGTTGATCTTCCTCGCCGACGTGCCGGGTTTCATGATCGGCTCGGCCGTCGAGCGGCAGGGCATCATCCGCCATGGAGCGAAGATGGTCACGGCCGTCAGCGAGGCAACGGTGCCGAAGGTGTCGGTGATCGTGCGCAAGGCATACGGCGCCGGGCTGTACGCGATGTCCGGGCCGGCGTTCTCCCCCGAGGCGACGATCGCCCTGCCCACGGCGCGCATCGCCGTGATGGGGCCGGAGGCGGCGATCAACGCCGTGTACGCCAACAAGATCGCGTCGATCGACGACCCGACCGAGCGAGCCGAGTTCGTCGCCGAGCAGCGGGCGATCTACGAGACCGACGTCGACCTGTTGCGCCTGGCGTCGGAGCTGGTGATCGACGCGATCATCGAACCGCAACAGCTGCGGTCCGAGCTCATCGTCCGCATCGACCACGCCCGCCACAAGGACCGCCACTTCGCCGACCGCCGCCACGGCATCCCCCCGGTATGACCCCCGAGCCCTCCCATCCGAGTGTTTCCTGCCGACCGAGGGTGTGGCGCGGGACCCTCCCGCAGGACACCCTCCGATGACCGTGGCCCGGGCATGACGATCGAGCGCGTGATCGCCCCCCGCCGGCGCAGCATCGGCACGTCGGAGGTCGACCGGCTGCTGCCGTTCCACGCCAGGCGGATGGTCGGGCCGTTCATCTTCGCCGACCTCATCGGTCCCGAGGAGCTGGCGCCAGGCCGCGGCGCCGACGTCCCGCCGCACCCCCACATCGGGCTGGCCACCGTCACCTACCTGTTCGACGGGGCGATGGTCCATCGCGACTCGACGGGCGCCGTCCAGACGATCGAGCCCGGTGGGGTGAACTGGATGACCGCCGGATCCGGCGTCGCCCACTCCGAGCGCTCGCCCGACGAGGCCCGGGCGGTGACGTCGCCGCTCGCCGGGTTGCAGACGTGGGTCGCCCTGCCCGACGAGTCCGAGGAGGTCGCCCCATCGTTCGAGCACGCCGCGGCCGCCGATCTGCCGGCCGTCAGTGACGGCGGCGTGGCCGTCCGGCTGCTCGTCGGCACGGGCTTCGGCGCGGCCTCGCCGGTGGCAGGCGCCTCGCCGCTGTTCCACGCCGATGTTCAGCTCGACGCCGGTGCCCGCTTCGCCCTCCCCGCCGAGCACGCCGAGCGGGCGGTGCTGGTGATCGACGGCGATGTGGAGGTCGCCGGCCATCCGATCGCGCCGCGCCACCTCGCCGTCGTCGAGCCGGGCGATGCCGTGGTGCGCGCCTCCTCGCCGTCGCGGGTGATGACGTTCGGCGGCGCGCCCGTCGGGCGCCGTTACATCTGGTGGAACTTCGTGTCGTCCTCCGAGGAGCGCATCGAGGCGGCCAAGGCGGACTGGGCCGGCGGCCGGTTCGCGCCGATCGCCGGGGAGACCGAGCGAGTCGAGCTGCCGTCGTCCTGAGCGGGGGCCGGGCGTCGCTCAGGCCAGCGACTCGTAGACGGCACGCAGGATCCGATGGGCCCGGTCGTCGCCGACCGTCCCCTGACCCATGCGGTTCATGACGTAGGCCATCGTCATGCCCTGGTCGACGTCGTTGACGACGAGCGACCCGCCCCATCCACCCCAGTAGCAGACCCGCTCGTTCGGCGCGATCGGCGCGCGAGGCGAGTTGAGCCCGTAGCCGACGCCGAACGTGACACCGATGCCGAGCACGAGGTCGCGGCCGGCGGCCTGGACGTCGAAGATCCGGTCGACGACCTCCTTCGACAGCAGGTCGACGCCACGGGCCGAGCCACCCGCCGACACCACGGACTGGGCCAGGGCCACACTGCGGGCATTGCCGTGTCCTCCGGCGGCGGGGATCTCGGCCCGCCGCCACGGGATCTCCCACGATTGCTCCGGCAGCAGGCGCGGGTTCGCCGCCCGATAGGGGATCGAGTCCCTCGGCATCTCGATCGGGTCGCCCCCGAGGCCGGCAGGGGCGTCGGGGCTCGGCGGGATGACGAGCGCGACGCGATCGTCGTGCTCGGGTCCGGTGCCGATGTGGAAGTCGGCGCCGAGCGGACCGGCGATCTCCTCGGCGAAGAAGCGACCGACCGATCGACCGTCGACCCGGCGGACGACCTCGCCGACGAGGTTGCCCTGGGTGAGGCCGTGGTAGCCAGACCGCCAGCCAGGCTCCCACCACGGCTCCTGGTCGGCCAGGAGGCCGGTCACCCGGTCCCAGTCGTAGAGGTCGGCACCGTCGAGGCGGGTGTCCCACGCCGGCAGCCCCGCGGTGTGCGACAGCAGGTGCCGCACGAGCACCGACTCCGCCTTGCCAGCGGCGGCGAACTCGGGCCAGTAACGAGCCACGGGCGAGTCGACGTCGACCAGTCCCCGGCTCACCAGGACGAGCAACGACAGGCACGACATCGTCTTGGTGGTCGAGAAGACGTTGATGATCGTGTCCTCTTCCCACGGGACGGCGCCGTCGATGTCCTGAGTGCCGCCCCACAGGTCGACGACCAACTCTCCGTCGAGCGTGACGGCCACCGAGGCGCCGACGTCACCGGCGTGCTCGAAGTTCTCGGTGAAGGCGTCACGCACGGCGCCGAAGCCCGCCGGGCACCGTCCACTGATGTCGACCACGTGTTTCTCCCGTCGCTCGCGGTGTGCTCGCAACGTACCGGCCGGCCGTCGACCTCTTTTCATCGACCATTGACGATCATCGATGAAGACGGTAGGCTTTCCTCAGCACATCGACGATCGTCGATCAATGACAGGAGTGATCTGGTGAGACTGCAGCTGGCCCTCAACGTCGCCGACCTCGACGAGGCGGTGGACTTCTACGCCAAGATGTTCGGCGTCGGCCCAGCCAAGCGGCGTCCGGGCTATGCCAACTTCGCCATCGAGCAGCCGCCCCTGAAGCTGGTGCTGTTCGAGGGCGCCGGCGAGTCGGGCACGATCAACCACCTCGGCGTGGAGACCGAGTCGGCGGCCGAAGTGGTCGCCGCCGAGGCCCGCCTCGGTGCGTCGGGGATCGAGACGACCGGGGTCGACGACACCGTGTGCTGCTACGCCGAGAAGACCGAGACCTGGGTCCACGGTCCCGACGGCACGCGCTGGGAGTGGTACGTCAAGCATGCCGATGCCGAGCAACTGCAGAACGTCGTGATCGGCAGCCGCTCCGACAGCGGCGGGAGCTGCTGCCCGAGCTGACGGCGCGTCGGGACGTTCAGCAGCGAGCCAGCAGGGCGGCCGCGGGGATCGAGCCTGGCGGCGTGCCCGCCGCCACGGCGTCGTGGGTGGCCTGCTGCAGCATCTCGTTGACCGGCGTCGGCACGCCGTGCAGGCGGCCGAGGAGGACGATCTCGCCGTTCAGGTAGTCGACCTCGACGGGGTTGCCGCGCGCCAGGCTCTGCCACGTCGACGCACCCGGCCGCGGCCGGTCGTCGATCGGCACGATGCGCAGGATGTCGCCCCGCCGGGCCCGGTCGTCCGCCTCGCTGACGTGGTCGATGCCGGCGGCGGCGAGGACCGTCTCGCCCTCGGCGCGCGCCAGCTCGTGGAGGCGCCGGGCGTCGTCATCGCGCGGGCTCAGCGCGTCGACGGGATTGCCCAGGTTGAGCAGGAGTTTGGCGTACTTCCAGCGGACGATGTCGGGACGGGCCACCGACTCGAACCCCGACGACCGGAACGCCGCGGCGACGGCCTCGGTGACGTCGTCGACACCTGACGGCCAGAGGCCGATGTCGAGGATCGCCGCGGCGTCGGGGGTGTAGGCACGCACCACGCCGGGCTCGAAGTGCCACGTCGGCGCCATCACCGTGACCCCGTGCGCGGCACGGAAGCGGCGGAGGAAGGCGACCTCGTTGACCACCCCGTTCTGCAGGCACACGATCGGGGTCGAAGGCGGCGCGACGTCGGCGAGGGCGGTGACGACGCCGGCCGTGTCCTGGCTCTTGACGGCCACCACGACGACGTCGTCCTCCCCAAAGGTCAGCTCGGCGGGGTGGCCGACGACCGGCACCGGCAGCGTGACCGAGCCGTCCGGCCACTCGACGGTGAGGCCGGACGCGGCGATGGCGGAGCGGTGCTCGCCGCGGGCGACCAGCACGACGTCGTGGCCGTGCTGGAACATGCGACCACCGATCACGCCACCGACGGCGCCGGCTCCGTAGACGACGAACCGCACGTCAGGCTGCGGCCTGCTGGCGAAGGTCGGCGGCAACGTCGCAGGCGATGTCGACCATCCGTGAGGCCACGGGAGAGAGCGTGCGGTCGCGTCGCCAGGAGATGCAGATCGCCCGTGGCGGCACAGCGGGGGCGAGCATCCGGATGTCGATCGCCGGGTCGCGGGTGTCCACGGCCAGGAGCGGCATCACGGCCCAACCCATCCCGGCACGGACCATGGCCAGTTGCGCCCCGTTGTCGTTGGTGCGGAACACGTACGTCGGATCGACGCCGCACGCCCGCAGGCCGTCCTCGATCGCCAGCTGGCAGCTGCTCGGCGGATAGCCGATCAGGGAGGTGCCGCTGAGGGCCGCCGTCGGGTACGGGCCGTCCGCCAGCTCGCCGGCCGGCGCCACGAGAACGAACGGGTCCTCGAGCAGCAGCACTGACTCCAGCTGGCCGGTGCGCAGCCCGATGGCGAAGGTCACGTCGAGCTCCCCGGCGACCACAGCGTCCGCCCCGGCGTCGACGTCCTCGTGCTCCAGCAGGCGGATGTCGAGGTCCGGGTACTCGCTGCGGAGCCGGCGCACGATCGCCGGCAGCAGGACGTTGGAGACGCTCTGGAACGTGCCGACGTCGAGCCGGCCGGCGGTTCCGGCGAGGAAGCGGTCGACCGCATCGCCGGTGGCGTCGACCCTGGCGATGATGTCGCGGGCGTGGGTGAGCACGACCTCGCCGAGCGGGGTCAGCATCACCGGGCGCGGCCCACCCGGGCGGTCGAACAGCGAGCCGCCGATGACCCGTTCGAGGGCCGCGATCTGCTGGCTCACAGCCGACTGGGTGTAGCCGAGGCGGGTGGCCGCGCGGCCGAACGTGCCCTCCGTGGCGACGGCGTCGAGGGCGGCGAGGTGGCGGAGTTCGAGGTCGCGGAGCAGTGGCATATCGATCAGCGTAGCTGATCGACTCGATGACAGATCATCGCTAGCGCTGAAGGAGCGGTCGCCGTACCCTCGACCTCATGAGCACCGTCGACGTCGCCGAACTGGCCCGAGAGCTCGAGCACACCGGCATCGCCGGGCACGAGGCTGCGATCCGCGCCGTGGCCCAGGCGGCCCGCGCCCAGGGCGTCTCGCCCGTGCTCGTCGGCATCCTCGCCGACCGCGGGGAACCGGAGGTCGTCCGCCTGCGCGCCTTCGGTCATGTCGCCGCCGCTCTGGCCTTCGGCCGCCCGACCGCGCCCACGGCGCGCCCCACCCGCGCCGCCGCCTGACCCCATCCTCCCACCCGAGTGTTTGCTGCCACCGGAGGGTCTGCTGCGGGGACGCCCCGCGCCAGACCCTCGGATCGTCGCCGGCATCGCGAGGGTCGGCCGGACGTGTGGCAACCTGGCAGACATGCACCTGTCGCTGCTGCTCGACATGGCCGCCGACGCGATGGGCGACCGCCGCGCCGTCACCGCGCCCGAGGGCGAGCTGACCTACGCCGAACTGCGTGACGCCGCCGTCGCGGCCGCCGGGGCCCTGGCGGGACCGGGTGGGCGCACGGTCCAGCTGGGCGTGAACTCCCTCGCTGTCCCGATCGCCCTGCTCGGTGCGTCGCAGGCCGGTAGCGCCTTCACGCCCCTCAACTACCGCCTGGCCGACGCCGACCTGCGGCGGATCGCCGAGCGTGCCGCGCCGGCGGTCGCCGTCGTCGACGACGACATGGTCAGTCGTCTCGACGGCGTCGAAGGTCTCGACGTGATCACCACCAGCACCCTCCTCGCCGGGAGCCTCGACGCGCCGTCGACCGAGGCCATCCCGGAGCCCGACGACGTGCTCGTCATGCTGTTCACCTCGGGCACGACGGGCGAGCCGAAGGCGGCGCTGCTGCGCCACCGCCACGTGACGTCCTATGTCTTCTCGACCCTCGACTTCGCCAGCGCCGACGAGGAGGAGGCCGCCCTCGTCAGCGTGCCGCCGTACCACATCGCCGGGATCTCCTCGATCACGTCGTCGATGTACGTCGGTCGGCGCGTCGTCTACCTGCCGGCGTTCACCCCCGAAGCGTGGGTCGCCGCGGCGGCGGCCGAGGCGATCACCCACGCGATGGTCGTGCCGACGATGCTCGGGCGCGTGCTCGACGTCATCGAGACGACCGGCGAGCGGCTGCCCGCGCTGCGCCACCTGTCCTATGGCGGTGGCCGGATGCCCGTCGAGGTCATCGAGCGGGCGCTGGGGCTGCTGCCGGGCGTCGACTTCGTCAACGCCTACGGGCTGACGGAGACGAGCTCGACGATCTCCGTGCTCGCCCCCGACGACCACCGCGTCGCCATGGCCAGCGACGACCCCGCCGTGCGCCGCCGCCTCGGCTCCGTCGGCAAGCCGCACGGTGCGATCGAAGTGTCGATCCGCGACCCCTTCGGGGTGGAGGTCGCACCCGGCGAGCCCGGCGAGATCTGGGTCCGCGGCGACCAGGTCTCGGGCGAGTACGCCGGCAAGGCCAACGATCGTGACGACGGCTGGTTCCCGACCCGTGACGGCGGATGGATCGACGAGGGCGGGTACCTCTTCGTCGAAGGGCGCCTCGACGACGTCATCGTCCGCGGCGGCGAGAACATCTCGCCGGGCGAGATCGAGGACGTCATCCGGACCTATCCCGGCGTCGCCGACGTCGCCGTCGTCGGCAGCCCGTCGCAGGAGTGGGGCGAGGACATCGTCGCCTTCGTCGTCACGACCGGCGAGGCGCCGGACGCCTCGGCGATCCAGGCCCACGTCCGCGAGCGGCTGCGCTCGTCGAAGGTTCCGGCCCGCGTCGAGTTCCGCGCCGAGCTGCCCTACAACGAGACCGGCAAGCTGTTGCGCCGCGTCCTCAAGGCCGACGCCGGACCGGTCGCCACCTGACGACGACGGACGTCAGGCCGTCCTGCGCAGGCGGCGCAGCGGCGGCACCGTCGGCGGCGGCTGGCGTCGTGGCGGCAGTTCGCGCAGCAGCTCCGTCGTCGCCTCCGTGACCCGCCGGACGGCGAGCTCGAAGGCGTCCTCCGAGGCCGCCGACACCGACTGCACGCCGCTGACCTTGCGGACGTACTGACGGGCGGCGGCCTCGATCTCCTCCGGCGTCGCGGCCGGCTCCAGCCCGCGCAGGATCGTGATGTTGCGGCACATGGTGACCATCCTCGCGCGCCGCTCGGCGGGCGACGGGGCGCGATCGACAGGATCGGGAACAGCCCCCATCGACGCAGTACGTTCCCGTGGCGATGGACCTGACCGCCGAAGAGATCCGGTTGCGCGAGGCCCGCACCGGAGTGCCGTGGCGGTTCCTCGGGCCGTATCTGAGCGAGCGGCAGTGGGGCACGGTGCGCGAGGACTACAGCCTCGACGGCGACGCGTGGTCGTACTTCAGCCACGACCAGGCGCGCTCGCGCGCCTACCGCTGGGGCGAGGACGGGCTGGCCGGGATCAGCGACGAGCGCCAGCGGATCTGCCTGGCGCTGGCGCTGTGGAACGAGCAGGACCCGATCCTCAAGGAGCGCCTCTTCGGCCTGACCAACCGCGAGGGCAACCACGGCGAGGACGTCAAGGAGTACTACTTCTACGTCGACAACCTGCCGACCCACTCCTATCAGCGCTGGCTGTACAAGTACCCGCAGGCCGCCTACCCCTACGCCGACCTGGTGGCGACGAACGCCCGGCGCTCGCGCCACGAGATGGAGTACGAGCTGCTCGACACCGGCGTGTTCGCCGAGGACCGCTACTTCGACGTCGAGGTCACCTACGCCAAGGCCGGGGTGGACGACCTCGTCTGCCGGATCGCCGTCACCAACCGTGGACCCGACGACGCCCCGATCCATCTCCTGCCGACGCTGTGGTTCCGCAACACGTGGACGTTCCACCCGCACACGGCGCGCCCGTCGCTGCGCCGCGTCGACGGCGCCTCGCCCGCCGTGCGGGCCGACCACCACGAGCTCGGCACGTGGCACCTCCACGCCAGCGATGGCGCGGCGTTGCTCTTCTGTGACAACGAGTCGAACGCCGCCCGGTTGTGGCAGGCCGGCGACTCGCCGCCGTTCCCGAAGGACGGCATCGCCGATCACGTGCTCCACGGCGCACCCACCGTGAACCCCGCCGGCGAGGGGACCAAGGTGGCAGCCCACGTGCGCCTCGTCGTGCCGGCGGGTGGCACGGCGGAGACGTGGCTGCGCCTGACCCAGACATCCGAACCGCTCGTGGAGCCGTTCGCCGACGCGGCGGCGATCGTCGCTGCCCGGCTGGACGATGCCGACGAGTTCTACGGCGCCCTCACGCCCCCCTCCGTGTCGGCCGACGCGGCCTCGGTGATGCGCCAAGCGCTGGCGGGGATGCTGTGGTCGAAGCAGTCCTACTACTTCGACCTCGACGTCTGGCTGCAGGAGCGCAGCGCCCATCCCCTCCGTCAGCCGCAGCGCCGCGGGACGCGCAACGAGGCGTGGTTCCACATGGTCAACCACGACGTGATCTCGATGCCCGACAAATGGGAGTACCCGTGGTACGCGGCATGGGACCTGGCGTTCCACTGCATCCCCCTGGCGATGGTCGACCCCGACTTCGCCAAGTCGCAGCTCGACCTGATGCTGTCGCAGGTCTATCTCCACCCGAGCGGGCAGATCCCCGCCTACGAGTGGAACTTCGGCGACGTCAATCCGCCGGTCCACGCCTTCGCCACGCTGTTCATCAACTCCGTCGCCGGTTTCCTCGGCGACGTCGACCTGCCATTCCTGCGGCAGTCGTTCACGCGGCTGCTGCTCAACTTCACCTGGTGGGTGAACCGCAAGGACCCCGCCGGGAAGAACATCTTCGAGGGCGGCTTCCTCGGGCTCGACAACATCGGCGTGTTCGATCGCAGCGCCCCGCTGCCGACGGGTGGCCGGCTGGAGCAGGCCGACGGCACGGCCTGGATGGCGCTGTTCAGCCAGAACATGCTCGAGCTGGCGCTCGCCCTCACCGCCGACGATCCTGACTACGCCGAGTTCGTGTTGAAGTTCGTCGAGCACTTCTTCTGGATCGCCGCCGCGGTGGACCCGATCGGCGACCATCCCGACGAGATGTGGGACGACGAGGACGGCTTCTTCTACGACGTGCTCCGGCGGCCGGACGGGACCGGTGAACGGCTCAAGGTGCGCTCGCTCGTCGGCTTGCTGCCACTGTGCGCGACGACGGTGATCACAGCCTCCGTGCTCGAGGAGAACCCCGAGCTGACGAGCCGGATCGCCAGCTACCTGGAGCGCAACCGGGACCTGCTGGTGAACATCGCCGACCCGTTCAAGCCGGGCGTCAAGGGGCGCCGGCTGCTGTCGATGGTCAACGAGGACAAGCTGCGACGGATCCTCGGGCGGATGCTCGACGAGGACCGCTTCCTCGGTCCCCACGGCATCCGCTCGATCTCCCGCATCCACCTCGACGAGCCGTACGAGGTCGTGGTCGAAGGCAACACCTACCGTGTCCAGTACGAGCCGGCCGAGTCGACGACGGGCATGTTCGGCGGCAACTCCAACTGGCGGGGGCCGGTCTGGTTCCCCGTCAACCTGTTGATCGTGCGGGCGCTCGTGCAGCACTACCGCTACTACGGCGACGACTTCACGGTCGAGTGCCCGACCGGGTCGGGCAACCAGATGACCCTGTTCGGGGTCGCCCAGGAGATCGCCGGCCGGCTCATCGGCACGTTCCTGCGCCGGCCGGACGGCACGCGGCCGGTGTACGGCGGCGCCGAGGTGTTCCAGCGCGACCCGCACTGGCGCGACCTCATCCTCTTCTACGAGTACTTCCACGGCGACGACGGGGCCGGCGTCGGAGCCTCGCACCAGACCGGGTGGACCGGGCTCGTGGCGCCGCTGATCCAGCTGTTCGGCCACCTCGACGCCGAGGGCGCCCTCGAACCCGACGACCGCGTGCTCGCCCGGCCGTACCGGCGGGTGACGGGGGAGTCGATGGCCGACGTGGGGACGGCCCGCGAGGCGCGAGGCGTCCGCTCGTGAGGCTGCCGGAGCACCCGCTCGTCCACGAGATCTTCACCTGGGTGTGGTTGGCCGACCTGTCGGCGCGCACCGGACGTCCGGTCACGCTGGCGGACGTCCCCGATGAGGTGTGGGACGACGTCGCCCGACCCGGTGTCGACGCCGTCTGGCTGATGGGCGTCTGGGAGCGCAGCCCTGCCGGGGCGGCGATCGCCCGCCAGCACCCGGCGATGGCCGAAGCCCAGCGCCGCGCCCTGCCGGACGTCACCGACGACGACGTCGTCGGGTCGGCGTACTGCATCCGTGAGTACCGCGTCGATGCCCGGCTCGGCGGCGACGACGGCCTGGCGGCGGCCCGCGAGGCGCTCGGCGGGCGCGGTGTCGGTCTCGTCCTCGACTTCGTGCCCAACCACGTCGCGCCAGACCACCCGTGGGCGATGGAGCACCCGGAGTACTTCGTGCGTGGCACGGCCGACGACCTCGAGCGCGATCCCGACGGCTTCCTCGCCGTTGGCGACGCCGTCATCGCCCGCGGCCGCGATCCGTACTTCCCCGCCTGGCCCGAGGTGCTGCAGTTGGACACCTCGCGAACGTCGACGCGGGCTGCCGCCGTGGAGGTGGTGACGTCGATCGCCGAGCGCTGCGACGGCGTGCGCTGCGACATGGCGATGCTCATGCTCGACGATGTCTTCGAGCGCACGTGGGGGGAGCGAGCGGGCGGGGGCCCGGCGCCCGACGGCGGCCGTGGGTACTGGCCGACGGTGATCGGAGCCGTCCGGGCCAGTCATCCGGAGCTGACGTTCTGGGCCGAGGCGTACTGGGACCTCGAGCCGGTGCTCGTCGGGCAGGGCTTCGACGCCTGTTACGACAAGCGGCTCTACGACCGACTCGCCCATCGGGAACCGGCCGCCTCGATCCGCGCCCACGTCGCCGCGGATCCGGCGTGGCAGGTGCACACCGTGCGGTTCATGGAGAACCACGACGAGCCGCGCCTCGCCGCGACGCTCCCGGCGCCCGCGGCCCGGGCGGCGACCGTGACGGCGCTGACGCTGCCCGGCGTGGCCCTGCTCCACGAGGGGCAGGCCGACGGTCGCCGGGTGCGGGTGCCCGTCACGCTCGGCCGGCGTCCGGACGAGCCGCTCGACGCCGAGCTGCGCGCCTGGTACGAGCGGCTGCTTGCCGCCTTCGCCGGCGGGATGCGGCGCGGCACATGGGCGTCGGTCGCCGTCGACGGCTGGCCCGACAACCGCTCCTGCGAACAGCTGGTCGCGTGGACGTGGACGTCGCCCGACGGTGGTCACTTGGTCGTCGTCAACCTCTCCGACGGGCGGGCCGACGGCCTCGTCCGCGTGCCGGAGATCGCTCCCGGCTCGGTGGTCATGACCGACGTGCTCAGTGGCGAGCAGTTCGACCGGGACGGCCCGACGATGGCCACCGACGGCCTGTACGTGGCGCTCGATCCATGGGGGTCCCACATCCTCGGCTGGTGACCGCCGGGCGACCCGGGATTCAGCTGCCGCGCCACGCGCTAAACAAGAGCGGATGTCGGACCTGAGGTCGTCCGCAGCGCGGCAGCCGGCGATCGGTCCGCCCGCCTCGCCCTCGAGCACGGCCCAGTTCGGCATGATCGTCTTCCTGGCGTCCGACGTCATGCTCTTCGCCCCGTTCTTCGCCGCCTACTTCCTGCTGCGGGCCACGAACTTGGCGTGGCCACCGGAGGGTGTCGAACTCGACGTCTGGCGGGCCTTCGGCGCCACGCTGCTCCTGGTTGCCTCGTCGTTCACCATCGTGGCATCCGACCGGGCCGGGGAACGGGCCGGTGGGGAGGCGCGGATGCGCCTCTGGCTGCTGGCGACGATCGGCCTCGGCGCGCTGTTCCTGGCCAACCAGATCTCCGAGTACGCGACGCTCGATTTCGGCGCCGACGACCATCCGTACGGGTCGATCTACTGGTTGCTCACTGGTCTCCACGGTGCCCACGTCACCGCCGGCCTCGCCGCGATGGCGCTGCTGTTCGTGCGTTCGGTGCGCAGCCGGAGCCACGCCGCGATTGCCTCATGGGCCGGCGGGGTCTCGCTGTTCTGGCACCTCGTGGACCTCATCTGGGTCTTCGTGTTCTTCACCATCTGGGTGACCAAGTGAACGTCCTGCTGGCGCTTCCCGCGGCGATCGCGGCGGTGGCGGGACTTGCCGCGTTCGCCGCGCCGAGCGCCGGTGGCGCTCCCGCCCAGCCCGGCGAACCGCTCGGCGCCGAGCTCTATGCCGCCCAATGCGCCAGCTGCCACGGCGTTGACGGACGCGGCGTCGAGGACCGCGGTCCCACCCTCGAGACCGAGGGGCGGGCGGCGGTGAACTTCGTCCTGCGCACCGGCCGGATGCCGATGGCGGCGCCGAACATGGAAGCGGGGCGCGGCCCGGTCCGCTACTCGGAGACCGAGATCCGCGCCCTCGTGGACTACGCCGGGGCGTTCGGCAACGGCCCGGACACCCCCGACGTCGACCCGGAGGCCGGCGATCTCGCCGCCGGCGGCGAGCTGTATCGCCTCAACTGCGCGGCGTGCCACGTCGCCTCCGGCTCGGGAGCGGCGATCGGCGGCGGGCGCGAGGCGCCGTCGCTGATGGAGTCGACGCCGACCGAGGTCGGTGAGGCGATCCTCATCGGCCCGGGTGCGATGCCGGTGTTCGGCACGTTCGGCGCCTCCGACATCAACAGCGTCGCCCGCTACGTCCAGGAGCTGCAGGCCGAGAAGACGACGGCGATCGATGACTTCGGCGGCGCCGGGCCGGTGGCCGAGGGCCTGGCCGCCTGGCTGCTCGGCCTGCTCCCGTTGATCGCCCTGACCCGCTGGATCGGCACGCCGCACGAGGGCCGTGATGCGCCGCTCGAGGAGGACGCCCCGCCCGCCGAAGGTTTGCCGACGTGACGGTCCACGAAGGCGGCGCAGGCCATCCGGTGAACGTGCGGGCGTACCGCGCGGCGATCGTCTCGTTCGTCGTCGCCGTGGTCGGCGGCATCGCCGCGGCGGTCGGCTACTGGACGGAGAACACCGGCGACCTTCTCGGCCTCGGGCTGGCCGCGGCGCTCGTCGGCATCGGGTTCGGTCTGGTCTGCTGGGCGAAGTACCTCGACTTCGACGAGCACGTCGCGCAGGTGCGCGAGCCGTTGCAGATCTCGCCGGCCGCCCAGGAGGAGTTGCACGCGGAGATCGCCGAGAGCCGCCAGCTGCTCGGTCGGCGCAAGCTGCTGCTGGCCTTGTTCGGTGGGTCGTTCGCCAGCATGGTCATCGGGTTCGTCGGCCCGATCGGATCGCTCGGTCCGAAGCCGCGCGGCGAGCGCCAACGCACGGCGTGGACACCGGGCGCCCGCCTCGTGACGGCCGAGGGCCGGCCCGTCGACGCGACCGGCACCACATTCGATCAGCTGATCACCGTCTTCCCGGAGGGCTTCATCGGCATCGACGACTCGCAGGTCGTCCTCCTGCGGATGCCTCCGGAGGTGCTGACCGAGCGGACCGTCGAAGGCGGAGCCCACGAGGGCTGGGTCGCCTATTCCAAGATCTGCACCCACGCCGGCTGCTCGGTCGGCCTGTTCGGCATCGACAACCGCCCGCCCGACACGTTGCGCCAGCTCGTCTGCCCGTGCCACCAGTCGATCTTCGACCCCGTCGACGGTGCTCGCCCCGTCGGCGGCCCGGCGACGCGCTCGCTGCCGCAGCTGGGGCTCGACGTCGACGCCCAGGGCTTCCTCGTCGCGCGCGGCGACTTCGACGGGCCCGTCGGCCCCCTCGCCTGGGACGAAGCATGACGGCCGACGGTTCTGTCCTGCCCGATCGGCCGGATCCGGCCGATCCCGAAGGACAGAACACGGCGCGGCCGGAGCACCGCGGGCCGGTCGAGCGCTACGTCGAGGCGATCACCGCGCGCGTCGGCGGCGAGTCCTTCGTCGGCAAGGTGCTGCACAAGGTGTTCCCCAACCACTTCTCGTTCCTGTGGGGCGAGGTCGCCCTGTACAGCTTCGTCGTGCTGGTGCTCACCGGGATCTACCTGACGCTGTTCTTCGAGGGCTCCCAGCAGGTCCTGGAGTACGAAGGCTCGTACGCTCCGCTCCGCGGTGTCGAGGTCTCTGCGGCGTACGACTCCGTGCTGCGCATCTCCTTCGACGTCAAGGGCGGGCTGTTGATCCGCCAGACCCACCACTGGGCGGCGCTGGTGTTCGTCGGGGCGATCGCCCTGCACATGGCGCGCGTGTTCTTCACCGGGGCGTTCCGCCGGCCCCGTGAGCTGAACTGGGTCGTCGGCCTGGTCCTCCTGATCCTGGCCCTCGCCGCCGGCTTCACCGGCTACTCGCTTCCCGACGACCTGCTGTCGGGGACCGGGCTGCGGATCACCCAGGCCATCATCCTCGCCCTACCGTTCATCGGCGAGCGCCTGACGTACCTGCTGTTCGGTGGCGAGTGGCCGGGTACCGACATCATCGGGCGGCTGTACCCGGTGCACATCCTGATCATCCCCGGGCTGATCGTCGCCCTGCTCGCCCTGCACCTGGCGCTGGTCTGGCGTCAGAAGCACACCCAGTTCACCGGGCCGGGACGGACCGAGCGCAACGTCGTCGGCGTACGGGTGTGGCCGGGGTTCGCCATCAAGTCGACCGGGTTGCTGTTCCTCACCGCCGGAGTGGTCACGGCGATGGGGACCCTGTTCCACGTCAACGCGGTGTGGCTGTACGGCCCCTACAGCACGGCGGCGGCGACGTCGTACTCGCAGCCCGACTGGTACATCGGCTTCCTCGAGGGGTCCTTGCGCCTGTTCCCTCCGTGGGAGACGCGGGCGTTCGGGTTCATGATCAACAACGTCGTGTACTCCGGGGTGATCATCCCCGGGATCATCTTCGGTGGGCTGTTCCTCGTGCCGTGGATCGAGCGGCACTTCAGCCGCGACGACCGCGAGCACCACCTGCTCGACCGGCCGCGCGATGCACCGCACCGCACGGCGGCCGGGGCGGCGGCGATCACGTTCGTCACCGTGCTGTTCCTGGGCGGATCACAGGACGTCATCGCCGGCACCCTCGACGTCTCGATCGGCCACGTCACGGCGTTCCTCCAGGTCGCCGCCGTGGTCGGCCCGCCGATCGCCTACCTCGTCGCCTGGGCCCTGTGCCGCTCGCTGGGTCGGCGGGGCGGACCGGAACGCACCGAGCGCGCTGGCAGCGTCGTCCGTGATGCCTCCGGCGGCTACCACGGAGCCCACGAGGAGGAGGAGAGCCACGGTGGAGGTCGGCACGTGATGGTCGCCGGCCTGGCCCCGCCGCTCACCGAGCAGGCGGCCGACATCCAGCGGGTGTGGAACGGCTTCACGCTCGCCGCCCTCGCCGTCGGGGCCATCGTCGTCGTGCTGATCACGATCGTCCTGCTGCGCTTCCGCCGCCGCCCCGGCGACGACGGCACGACGTTGTCCCGCCAGATCCACGAGCACATCCCGCTGGAGCTCTTCTACACCGCGGTGCCGCTGCTCATCGTCGCCGTGCTGTTCGCCGTGACCTTCGTGTCGGTGCAAGCCGTCGACCAGGACGAGGAGGACGTCGAGCTCGTCGTCGAGGTCATCGGGTTCCAGTGGCAGTGGCGGTTCGACTACCCCGAGGCCGGGGTCTCTGTTGTCGGCACCGATGCCAGGACGCCGGAGCTGGTGCTCCCGGCGGACACGTCGGTGCGCTTCGACCTGCGCTCGATCGATGTCATCCACTCGTTCTGGATCCCCGGCTTCCGCTTCAAGCGCGACCTGTTCCCGGGCGAGGGCACGTCGTTCTCGGTCGACGTCGGGTCCCGCACCGGTTCGTTCCCGAACACCGGTGTGTGCGCCGAGTTCTGCGGGCTCGACCACACCTCGATGCGGTTCTCGGTGCGCATCGTGACACCCGACGAGTTCGCCCAGTGGCTGCGGGAGGAGGCTCAGTGACCGCGGTCGAACGCACCTCCGCCGGGCCGCTGTCGGTCGACGACTTCCTGGCGCGAGCAGCCGTTGGACATCGCCGCGCCGGGCTGCCGCAGACGCTGTCGGGGTGGCTGACGACGACGGACCACAAGGCGATCGGGATCGCCTACGCCGTCACCTCCCTCGTCTTCCTCGCCATCGGCGGGGTGCTGGCCGGGATCATCCGCGCCGAGCTCGCCCGGCCGGGCATGCAGTTCGTCGACGAGGCGACCTACAACAGCGTGTTCACCATCCACGGCAGCGTGATGGTGTACCTGTTCGCCGTTCCCTTCGGTTTCGCTCTCGCCAACTACCTCATCCCGCTGCAGATCGGCGCGCCCGACCTGGCGTTCCCCCGCCTCAACGCGCTGTCCTACTGGCTGTACCTGTTCGGTGGCGTGATCATGCTCGTCGGGTTCGTCACCGACGGCGGCGCGGCCAGCTTCGGCTGGACGGCCTACCCGCCGCTGTCGGGACCAGCCGGTTCGCCAGGTCTCGGCGCCGACCTGTGGGTCATCGCGATCATCCTCACCGGCACGTCCGGCACGCTCGGCGCGGTCAACGTGATCACGACGGTGAGCATGCTGCGGGCGCCCGGCATGACGATGTTCCGCATGCCGATCCTCACCTGGAACCTGTACCTCACCAGCTTCATGATCCTGGTGGCGTTCCCGGTGCTCTCCGGGGCGCTGATGATGCTGGAGGCCGACCGCCGCTTCGGCACCGAGTTCTTCGATCCCCAGACCGGAGGATCGCCGATCCTCTGGCAGCACCTGTTCTGGTTCTTCGGTCACCCGGAGGTGTACATCGTCGCCCTGCCGTTCTTCGGCGTGGTCACGGAGATCTTCCCCGTGTTCTCCCGCCAGCCGGTGTTCGGCTACCGCGGCTTGATCCTCGCCACGCTCGCCATCTCGGCGCTGTCGACGTCGGTCTGGGCCCACCACATGTTCGTGACCGGCGACGTCGTGCTGGAGTTCTTCGCTGCCACATCGCTCCTCATCGCCGTGCCGACCGGCGTCAAGGTGTTCAACTGGATCGGCACGATGTGGGGTGGCCGGCTGAGCTTCGAGCCACCGATGCTCTTCTCGATCGGCTTCCTCGTCATCTTCGTCGCCGGGGGGCTGACCGGAGTGATGCTGGCGGCGCCGACGCTCGACTTCCACCTCTCCGACACCTACTTCGTCGTCGCCCACTTCCACTACGTGATGGGCGGCACCGTGGTGTTCGCCCTCTTCGCGGCGATCTACTTCTGGTGGCCGAAGGTCACCGGGCGGATGCTGTCGTCCCGCCTCGGGACGATCCACTTCTGGCTGGTCGTCGTCGGCTTCAACCTGACGTTCTTCTTCATGCACCTGCTCGGCCGCGACGGCATGCCGCGCCGTGTCGCCGACTACGAACCGGTCGACGACTTCGAGCGCTGGAACGCCATCGCCACGTTCGGCACGGTGATCCTGTTCGTGTCGTTCATCCCCTTCGGCGTCAACATCGTGCGCTCGTTGCGCTCGCCCCCGACGGCCGGCGCCGATCCGTGGCACGCCAACTCGCTGGAGTGGGCGACGTCCTCGCCGCCGCCCGAGCACAACTTCACGTGGCTGCCGCCGATCCGCTCGGAACGGCCGGTGTTCGACCTGCGCTGGAGCGAGCACGCCGACATCGCCGCGCCCGGGACGGCCGCCGCCCTGAGTAGGCGAGACGCCGCAGTCGGGGAGGAGCCGCGATGAGGCTGGAGATGGTGCTGTGGGCCGGGGCCACCGTCTACTTCACGGTGATCGGGGCCATCTACTGGGCGGTTGGCGGTGACCCGGCGGGCGCCTCGTTGCTGCTGATGGCGACCGCCATCGGCGGCCTCGTCGCCGGGTGGGCCTGGGATTGGCGCAAGCACCACAATCCGCCCCGCCCGGAGGACGCGCCGAGCGCCGATGCTGCGGATGCCGTCGGCGTCGTCGGCACCTACCCGACCGCCAGCCTCCGCCCGCTGGCCCTCGCCGCCGGGCTCAGTGCCAGCGCCCTCGGCTTGGTGCTCGGTTCGTGGATGCTGCTGGGCGGCGTCGCGATCATCGCCTCGCAGGTCGCCCTGCTCGTCCGGGACGCCGACCGATGAGACCACCACCGGCGGGCGGGCCTCCGTCCACCGCTTCTGAACCGGATTCAGGGACACACGTGGCCGCGAAATCCACGGAGAATCGGGGCGATCGATGATCGCCCACAGCGGCGCCGACCACCTCGCCATCGGGCTCGGTGGGGCGGTCGCGGTCGCCGTCTACAGCGCCGCCTGGCTGGGCGACCCGCGCCGGGTTGCCTGGCGCCTGTGGTCGTGGACGGCCGGGATCGTGCTCCTCGTCGTCGCCTCGATGCCGGCGTTCGAGCGACTGGCGCAGGAGCGCTTCACGGGGCACATGGTCCAACATCTCCTCGTGATCATCGGCGCCGCCCCGTTGCTGGTGCTCGCCCGGCCGCTGCACACGGCGATGGCTGCCGGGTGGATGCCGGCGACGGCGCTCGGCCGGCGGATCGGCGCGGCGTGGCACCGGACCGGTCCGCTGCTCGGTCCAGCGATGTTCGTCGTCGTGCTGTTCGCCACCCACCTCACGTCCGTGTACGACCGGGCCCTCGACCACCGGGTGCTGCACGAGGCCGAGCACGCCGCCTACCTGTTCGGCGCGGTGGCGATGTGGGCGGCGGTGCTCGGCGTCGGGCGCAGCGCGGCGGTGGCTCGCATCGGGTCGGTGTTCGGCGTGATCGCCGGAGGGGCCCTGCTGGGCATGATCCTGCTGTCGGCGACGGCGCCGCTGATCCCGACCTACGAGGCCCGCCTCGGCTCCGAGGTGGCGCTCGACGACCAACGTGCCGCGGCGGCGATCATGTGGGTCACGGGCATGCTGACGACGCTGCCGTTGCTGGTGCTCGCCGTGTGGCGGTGGGCGGCGACCGAGGAGCGCGTCACTCGCCGGGCCGAGGCCCTCGCCGATGCCGCTACGCCCGCGCCGCGCTGAGGCGGAGGTCGAGCGTCACGACCTCGCCGCCGCGGACGGAAACGGCGACGAGGTCGGACCCGTCGCCGTCGAGCACCCAGTAGCTGCCGCCGGCCAGCGAGGGGAACAACGCCGCGGTGAGCGCGCCCTGGTTCCGCGTCCACACACCCGTGTGCACGGTGGACCCGACGGCGCCCGTCGGCACGGAGGTGGAGCTCCGTGCCGGCCGCCGTCGGGTCCAGCAGCACGGCGAGCGCCCCGATGTCGCCGCCGATGTCGATGGCCGGAGCTCCACCGTGAACGTGGCCGATCGCCTCGAGCGGGCCGTGCGGGTGGGCGTGGTGGCCGTGGCCGTCCATCACGACACCGACAGGGGCAGCACGTCGTAGCCGCTCACCGGGTGGTCCAGGTACGGGAAGCTGTCGAGGTACGTGACGTCGCCGAGGATCTGCGTGCCGTCGTTGATCAGGCCGGCCGCCCCATCGGGCGTGAACGTCGGGTCCACGAGCGGGATCGTCAGCCCGGCGACGGCGCGCAGCTCGACGGTGACGATGTCGTCGAAGACCCGCCGGCCGTTCGGGAACCCGGCCAGGTCACCGCCGAGGATGCCGTTGACGTTGGGGCTGGCGCTCGGTGGGATCGCCACGTTGAGGCGCAGCAGGTCGGCCTGGGTCGATCCGGTGAAGTTCTGGAACCCGGGGATGAGCCCGGCCGGGATCCCCGTGAGGAGGATCGCCAGCAGGTCGGCGCGGTCGGCCTTCGTGGCGTTGAACGCGGCCAGGTTGGGGAACACGCCGGGGTACAGGACCGGCAGCAACTGCCCCAGCTCGGGCCGCGCGACGTACTTGGCGAAGTCCTCGTCCTCGCTGGGTGGCTTGCGGTTCCACTCGTCCTTGCGGCCCATCGGCACGATGACCTCGTTGAACAACGGGTTGCCGAGCCGCGACACCTGGGTGAACGGCCCGACCTGGTAGTCGTAGTCGTCGTCCCGGAAGCGGGCCTTCTGCCGGTACGCCGCGCCGTAGACGCCGATCGTCGCCTTCGGCGACAGCGGATCGGTCGGCCGCTTGCCGTCGGGGGTGAGCCGGGTGATCGGCACCTGGATGGCGATCGTGTGGACGTTGAACGAACGCAAGCGCGTTGATCCCCGGCGCGGCCGGCGTGGGGATCAGGTGGAGGTTCTGGAACGGTCGCAGGGCGGCAAGGTCGAAGACCGAACCGAGGTCGACGTAGAAGCCGTCGAGGCGCTGGCCGGCGAAGACGCGGATGCCGTCGCCGAGATCGAAGACCGCCGACTGGGCGAGGGCCGGGTAGTTCGGCGTCGAGCGCAGCCCGACGTTGCACGGCGGCGACGCCAGGTCCCGGCCGATCGTGCGGCCGCGGCCCTTGCGCACCTCGGTGACGGAGTACGTCTGGCGCCGGTTGAACGACGGGCTGTCGATGGCGTCGATCGGTCCGGTGTTGTACAGGAAGCTCTCCGGGTTGACGACGGTGGTGTCGAACCGGAACTGGTAGGTGACGTCGGGCTGGCCGTCGCCGTTGTTGTCGATGTTGATCTCGTAGAGGACGTCGTCGCCGAACTCGAAGAAGTTGGGCCCGCCGGCGGGGTCCTCGAGCGGGATGTAGTTGGTGATGATCGTGACGGTGTCTGGCCGGTCGGGGCTGACGAAGGCGTACGTGTCGGTGTTGTCGGTCACCGGATCCTTGGAGGACTCGGGTGCTTCGCGGTGCGATGACATGGCCGCTGCCCCCTCAGACCGAATGCCGCGAGGCGGCTTGCATGATGCGGGCAACGAGTCGGCGGTCGCGCACGACAACCTCGTCGGCGCCGTGCATGATCGACACCTCGCCGCGGGCGGCGTCGTGGACGCAGAACATGACAGGCTCCCCGTGCGCCGCGTGGAGCGCCGGCCCGGAGGCCCTGTCAGCGTCGGGGCCTCCAGCGGTCGCCGCCCGAGCGGCACCAGCGGTGGCGGCGCCGGAGCTCAGGGCGCTCATCGGCACCGCGGCCAGCGCGGCGGCTCCCGCCGACGCCTGGAGCAGTGCCCGTCGTGACATTCCGGACATGGGATGTCCTTTCCCCTCCAGGGCCGGGTCAGCCCTGCTGGGCGTGGTTCGTCGCTCGACGGGGCGCGGATTGGACGGGTCCGACGGTTCTGTCCTTGGCGATCGGCCCGATCCGGCCGATCGCCAAGGACAGAAACGGATCAGCGCGTGGTCGGGCTCGTCGACGAGGTCGAAGTGCTCCGCCAGCAGGCCCGACCACTCGTCGGTGGCGACGGCTCGGTCGACGAACTCGCCATTGCCGGCACGTGTGCGCAGCACGTGGCGGCGCAGCGTGATGCGGGAACCCGTCGCATCGAGGGCGCGGGTAGCGAAGGGCTTCTCCGTCCACGCCAGGCCTGGCGCGGTCTGCAGGTACCGGCTGCGCGGTTCGAAGTCGGCGAGGGCCCGTGGTGTGAAGGATCCGCGGAGCTGCTCGACCCACGTCCCGTCGGGTTGGCGCTCGCGCGTCACGAAGCCGTCGCCATCGATCGCGCAGCGCACGGGACGCGGCAGGGCGTCGGTCTCCGCGTTGGTCAGGCGGATCGGGGACAAGCAGCAGTCGCCGAAGCCGACGTCGACCAGCCACCGCTCGCCATCGAGGTGGACGACGAGCCCCAGGTGATCGAACGGCGGGCCCCAGCCATCAGGGCCCCACACCTGGCACGACACCCGGTCGACGTCGTAGCCGAGCCGCCCGAGCAGCCAGCCGAACAACCCGTTGAGCTCGAAGCACCACCCGCCGCGCCGGGCCTCGACGACCTTGGCGTACGACGCGGCGACGTCGGTGCTGACGCCGCGGCGGTGGTACACGTCGAGGTTCTCGAAGGGCACGGTGACGAGGTGGGCGGCCTGCAACGTGGCGAGGGCGTCGAGCGCCGGCGGGCCTCCGGCCGCCGGGGCACCGATCCGGTCGAGGTAGCGCTCGGGGTCCACGCCACCAGTCAACCCGTGCCCTGCCGCTGTCGGCGAGACTGTCGCGGACATGCCCCTGCCCCGCCGCCTCGCCGCCTTCAACGCCCGGGTCACCAACCGCGTCACGCGCCCCTTCGCCGCCTGGCTGCCGGGCTTTGCCGTCGTCGAGCACGTCGGCCGGCGTTCCGGGCGGCCGTACCGCACACCGGTCAACCTGTTCCGCGACGGCGAGCGCTACGTCATCGCCCTCACCTACGGCCGCCAGAGCGAGTGGGTGCAGAACGTTCTCGCCGCCGGCGGGTGCGCGGTGCGGACGAGGGGCAGGAGGATCGCCGTCCGATCACCCGAGGTGTTCGTCGACGAGGCTCGGCGCGTCGTCCCGGCCCCGGTGCGACGGGTGCTCGGGCTCGTCGACGTCACCGAGTTCCTCGCCCTCGAGGCGGCTCAACCGCGCCGGGCGAGATAGGCGTCGCACAGCTCGACGAGGCGGGCACCGCCGAAGCTCGGCTCGTGGCCGGCGTGCACCGCCTGCACCGGCAGGTCCCGCAGCCGGCGCATCGTGGCGCAGTAGTCGTCGATGTCGGAGTCGTCGAGCTCGTCGAGCAGCGGTCCGTCGTAGACGGCGTCGCCGGAGAACAGGACGCCGCTCGCCGCCTCCCACAGCCCGATGCTGCCGGGGGAGTGCCCTGGCAGGTGCAGCACCTCGAAGGCCCGGTCGCCGAGGTCGATGACGTCGCCGTCGGCCAGCAGGCGCGTCGGCGGCGCGGCGGCCCGGTCCATCGTGGCCGCGGCGAGCCCGCCGGGCGGGACGGCATCGACCAACAGCTCGGGGACGATGTAGCCGGCGTCGCGGTAGGGGCCGAGCACGTGCTCGCCGTAGACGGTCGCGTCGAGGGTCACCCGTCCGGCGGTGGCCAGCTCGGCCGCCTCGGCGGGGTGGATCGCGCGTTCGGCGAACTCGTGCATCCCACCGACGTGATCCCCGTGGACGTGGGTGGCGACGGCGAGCAACGGGTGGTCGTGCTCGACGAGCTGGCGCAGTGGGCTGATGCCGAGCGACGTGTCAACGACGATGTCGGTGTCGCGTCCGCGAACGAGCCAGACGTTGCAGCGCAGCAACGGATGGACGTGCGGCTCGGAGACGAGCGTGACGCCGTCGCCGACGCGTTCGACCACGAACCACGGGTCGGCCACCGGCAGGTCGAGCACCGCTCGAGCGTAGGCGCTCGACCGCCGGTCAGGCGGCGGCGACGAGCGCCGGCCGACGGGCGATGGCCCGGCAGGCGTCGAGCAGCACCGCCACGAAGCGCTCGGGCGCGAGGGTGCACACCGCGTGCCCGCCGTGCACCCGCCACACCGACGATCTCGGCAGCGCATCGGCCAGCGCCAGCTGGCGGTGCACGGGCACGACGTCGTCGTTGTCGGTCACCACGACCGCTGCGGGCACCGAGACCTCGCCGAGCCAGCGCCGCGAGTCGAAGCGGCCGATCGCCCGCCCGGCCTCGACGATCTGCTCCCAATCGTGGCGGGCGACCTCGTCGAAGCCCCACCACGGGTAGCCCCGCCGGTGACGCCACTCGTTCCACCGCGCCAGCGCGGCGTTCGTGACCCTGCCGATCGGCACGGCGCCGGCCATGGCGCTGGTGCCGGCGGCGACGCCGAACAGCACCCGCTCGCGCACCGTGCCGGTGAACGTGGCGCTCGTCGCGCACAGCACGAGACCGTCGACCAGCTCGCGGTGTCGCTGCCAGATCAGCTGGGCGATCGGTCCACCCATCGAGTACCCGACGGGCACGAATCGTTCGATCTCCAGCTCGCGGGCGAGGGCGGCGACGTCGTCGGCGCATTGCTCGAGGCGGAACGGCTCGGCCGATCGCAACCCCCGCCCGTGACCCCGATGATCGATGGCGACGACGCGGAAGTGCTCGGCGAGCGGGGCGAAGCAGGCGTGCCAGTTGAGGTCGGCAGTGGCCGTCCAGCCGTGGAGGAGGACGAGCACAGGAGCACCAGGCGGACCGGCGAGCTCACGGACGAACGTCCGCCCCCGGCCGGGCAGCCAGACGTACCGGCCAGGCGGCAGCCACGGGCGCCGTCCCTGGCCGTGTCGCTGGAGCTCGCTTCGCTCGCCCATTGCCCCTCCTCGTTCCGTACCTGAGGTGCGGCCGCGGGCCGGTGATACGCGGTCGTGCCCGGAGTACGGATCGCTCAGGGAGCGCGGTTCGCGGTCGCCGCGCCGGACGAGGCGGCGACGCCGGCGTCGCGCCGGGCGTGGACGAAGCGCGGCCGGTCGAGCAGCGAGCTCGTCACCAGCAGCCCGGCCATCACCACGCCGGCGATGAGCCAGGCCGGCCCGGCGCCGAGCGTGGCGAACAGCGGGGCCGCCGTGAACGCCCCGATCGCCGCGGCCGCCGAGCCGGACGCCTCCGCCAGGCCCTGCGCCGCGGCGGCGTCGTCGCGCCGCGCCGCATCGGCGACCGCGGCCTGCGTGCCCGGGGACTGGATCGCCTCCATCACGCCGTGGGGGATCGCCATCGCCATCACGAACGGCAGCGAGGCGACGTACCCGTACGACGCCATCAGCGGCACGGTCGCGGCCGCCGAGAGCACCGACACGGCACGCGGGCCGTAGGCGTCGGACAGCCGCCCCGCCGGCCTGGCCACGATGAGCATCGGCAAGGCGAACACGGTCAGCGAGATCGTCACCACCATCGTCGACGCCCCGAGGTCGTCGAGGAACGTCGCCCACAGGGGCTCGAACACGCCGATCGAGTAGCGGAACGAGACGACGACGAGCACGGCGGCGACGACCCGCCGGTCGACGACGAGACGCCGCAGCACCCGCCGGTCGGCGCGGGTGACGACGGCGTCGCGGCGGCCGGGCTCGTCGATCACGAGGTTGCGGATGCTCACGCTGCTGGCGGCGACGAGTACGCCGAACACGAGGAACGGCAGGCGCACGTCGGCCACGACCGTGAGCACCCCGGCCACCGGCGGACCGAACACGAACCCGGCGAGGTACGCGGCGTAGAAGACACCGAGGCGCTCACCGAGGTTGCCGGTCGAGGCCACGACGATCGCCCGGCGGGCGGCCGGGATGATCATCCCGACACCGGCGCCGAGGAGCGACCGCGCGGCGACGAACTGCCAGAGCTCCGTGGCCAGCGCGAACCACAGCAGCCCGATGGCGGCGGCCGCCACGCCGCAGCGCAGGAGCAGCAGGCCGTAACCGCGGTCGGCGTAGCGCGCCAGACCGAGCTGCGTGACGAGCGCCGCGGCGAACGCCGACCCGGCGATCCACCCCAGGCTGGAGGTCGACAGGTCGTAGCGCTGCTCCAGCTCGGCGAGCAGCACGAAGACCGAGCTGACGCCGGCCATCGTGAACGCTGCGACGACGTACAACCCCCTCACGATGTGGAGCTTGCCAGCTCGCCGTTCTGTCCTTCGAGATCGGCGGAATCGGGCCGATCTCGAAGGACAGAACGGGGTGTCACACGGTGTCGAACTGGACGGCGGCGCGCTCGGCCACGTGCGCGGCGATGCGCTCGTTGATCAGGGCTCGGTGCAGCGGGTGATCGCGGTACACCACGTAGTCGTCGGCGGAGGTGAAGTCGGCGACGACCACGAAGTCGAAGTTGCCGTCGTTGATCCCCACGTCGTGGCCGAAGCGGTAGTCGCGGATCTCCGGGATCGCTGCCGGCAGCCCACCGAGGCCCTCGGTGATCGCCGACACATCGGTCGGGGTGGTGTCGGCGGTCCACCGGAACATGACGACGTGACGCAACATCAGCTGGCTCCTCCTCGGCGCGCATCGAGCTCGGCGATCAGGGTCTTCGGGGCAACCTGACGGTAGGCGTCGGCGCAGATCTCCGTCATCTCCGCCCAATCCGGGTCGACGTCGAGGCGCACGCCGAGCCATCCCCGTCCGCCGACGTACGGCGGCCGGAAGAACCGCTCGGGCTCCTGCTCGACGAGCTGGGCCTGGATCCCGGGTGGAGCGGCGCACCAGATGGCCAAGCGGCCGTCGTCATGGTGGTCGTCCAGGAACGTCACGAACGTCTTCTTGCCGCGCACGAAGAACGTGGGCGAACCGTGGCTCAGGCGCTCCGTCGCCTCCGGCAGATCGAGGCAGATCGCGCGGATGTGCTCGAGGGCATCGGCGGCGGTGGCGTCGTCGTACACGGAGCGAAGTGTCGCGCGAGGGAGGAATCCTGACTTCTGCGATCGACTTTTACGGGAATGGCGACTACCGTGGCGCCCGTGGAGATCACCACACCGTCGGCGTACGACTCCGGGGGAGCCGTCCGGCTCGACCCGCGACCGTTCCGTCCGTGGCGCGACGGCATCGTCGCCGCGGTGTTCGTGGTCGCCATCGTCGGCTGCGTGACGGCGGCCGCGGTGTGGGGCCACGCCGCCGCGGTGCTCGGCGCGGTGTACTCGTCGATGGCCTTCCTCGTCTGGATCGAGGCCTTCCGCAGCACGTGGGCGGTCGGTCCGGACGCCTTGGCGGCGCGCCGCTGGGCGACGTGGCGGACGCTGCGCGCCGGCGACGTGACGGCCGTCGACATCGACCCCGGTGAGCCCGGCATCGACCTGTCGATCAGCGGCGGCGGTCTCCACCGGGTCGTCGTCCCGCTGGAGGACTGGCGGGGGCGCACCGGAGCCATCGACCGCCTCGGCGAGTTCCTCGCCAACGCCCAGCGTGGCGGCGCCCGCATCGATCCGGCCGTCTGGGACGCCCTCTCGCGGTCCTGACGGGATCAGCGGCCGGTCCAGATCCGCTGGGCTGGCGCGACGGCCGCCATTCGTCGCTCGGCGAGGCGGTCGGCCGCCTCGCTCGGCGTGATGCCCTCCGCATCGGCGGTTCGGAGCACAGCCAGCATGGCGTCGTGGATCCCCGTCGCCTTGGCCTTGGCCCGGGCGAAGGAGAACCCGTGCAGCTCGTCGGCGACCTGGATGACGCCGCCGGCGTTGACGAGGTAGTCCGGGCAGTAGATGATGCCCCGCTCGGCGAGCCGGTTGTCGATGCGGTCGTGGGCCAGTTGGTTGTTGGCACCACCGCACACGATGCTCGCCTGCAACGTCTCGGCGACCTCGTCGTCGAGGGCGCCGCCGAGGGCGCACGGCGCGTAGACGTCGAGCTCGGTGCGCACCAATGCGTCGGTGTCCTCGACGACGCCCACGCTCGGGTGGTGCTCACGCACCCAGGCGATCGCCGCCGGGTCGACGTCGGTCACGACGGCGTCGGCGCCCTCGTCGAGGGCGTGGCCGAGGAGGTGCTTGCCGACCTTGCCGACCCCGGCGATGCCGATGCGCCGGCCGCGGAGGCTGTCGGCGTTCCAGCAGGCGCGAGCGGCGGCGAGCATCCCCTGGTACACGCCGAAGGCGGTGAGCACGCTGGAGTCGCCGGCGCCGCCGTAGGCCACGCTGCGCCCGGTCACGTGGTCGCTCTCCTCGGCGATGATGTCCATGTCCTCGACGTACGTGCCGACGTCGCAGGCCGTGATGTAGCGACCGCCGAGGCCCTGCACGAAGCGCCCGTAGGCACGAAGCAGCTCCGGTGACTTGTCGGTCGCCGGGTCCCCGATGATCACCGCCTTGCCGCCTCCGTGATCGAGTCCGGCGAGGGCGTTCTTGTAGGCCATCGCCCGCGACAGGTCGAGGACGTCCTGCAGCGCGTCGGCCTCGCTCGGGTAGGCGTGGAAGCGGGTCCCGCCGAGCGCCGGACCGAGGGCCGTGGAGTAGATCGCCACGATCGCCCGCAGCCCGGTGACCTCGTCGGCGCAGAACGTCACCTGCTCGTGACCCGTGCGCCGGCCGAACACCACGTCGTGCTCACCCACCCGACCCACGTTAGGCACCGTCTGTCACAATCGGTCGCCTCGCCGATCGGCTCGGCTCCTGATCCGAGTGTTTGCTGCTGACCGAGTGTCTGCTGCGGGGCGTCCCCGCAGCAGACACTCCGGTGGCAGCAAACACTCGGATGGGAAGCGGCGACGACGGGGTCAGTGAGGCGGTGGTGCGTGGACCCAGATCATCGAGCGGCCGGCGTCGCCGGGCGCCGAGACGTCGTCCGTCTCGATGCGGTCGAGGCGGTAGCCGAGGCGGCGGGGGACGGCGGCGCTGCGCTGGTTCGCCTCGTCGCAGTGGATCTCCACGCGTTCGATGCCCGGTAGCGCCAGCGCGGCGTCGGTGAGGGCGGCCGATGCAGCGGTGATGATGCCCCGGCCGGTGGCCGTGACACGCAGCCAGTAGCCGAGCTCGAGGGCGTGCTCGCCGAGCCGGCGGTGGATGCCGCAACCGCCGAGCACCTCGCCGCCGTCGGCGTCCATGATCAGGTAGCCGAAGTCGCTGCCCCGATCCCACTGCTCGATCGCGCCGGCGAGAAACGAGGCCGTGTCGGCGCAGGTCTGGTCGGCCCACGGCATGAACGGCCGCAGGTGGTCGCGGCTCTCCTCGATCGCCGCATGCAGCGCCTCGAGGTCGTCCGTCCGGTGGCGTCGCAGCACCGCGCCGATGTCGTCGAGCTCGATCCGTTCAGGAGGCGCGTCCACGCCCCCATGCTCACCCGAACGGAGCGCGCTCGCGGCACGCGTTCAGCGCTCGGCGTAGGCCCGCTGGAACTCCCCGAGCACGTCGTCGCTGAACAGCACGAAGCGCACGTCCGTGACGTCGGTCGCCGTCGACGAGACGGTGCGCACGGCGACGTCGGCGGCGTCGGGGAGCGGCCACCCGTAGATGCCGGCGGACACGGCCGGGAAGGCGATCGAGCGCGCCCCGAGCTCGTCGGCGACGCGCAGCGCCTCGCGATAGCACGACGCCAGCAGCGCGGTGCGGTCCTCGGACCGCGCGTACACCGGTCCGACGACGTGGATCACCCAGCGCGCCCGCATCGCCCCGGCCTCCGTCGCCGCCGCCTGCCCGGTCGGCAGCGTGCCGATGCGGTCGACCAGCGCCTGGCGGGCCGCTCGCTGGGCGGGACCGCCGGCGCGCAGGATCGCCCCGTCGACGCCACCGCCGCCCATCAGGCCGCTGTTGGCGGCGTTGACCACGGCGTCGACGTCCTGTTCGACGATGTCGCCCTTGACGATCGTGATGTCCATCGCCAATAGCCTCCACCATCACATGGGCTCGATCACGACGCGCGCGTACATCGAGGGCAAGGACGTCGTCGAGGGTCACCATCTCGAGATGGTCTCCGAGGTCATCGCCGAGCAGGGCGAGCTGGTGTGGATCGACATCGACCGTCCCGACCCCAGCGATCTGCAGGTGCTCGCCGAAGAGCTGGGCCTGCACCCGCTGTCGGTCGAGGACGCCCTCGACCCCCACCAGCGCGACAAGTACGTGCACTACGAGCACCACGTCTTCCTCGTCTGCCACGCCGTCGAGCTCGACGTCGAGCGGGCCGAGCTGCGGACGGTCGAGCTCAACGTCTTCATCGGCGACGCCTGGCTGGTCACCGTGCACCGCGGCCATGGCGAGCTGCTGGAGCGCGTGGCCGCCCGGTGGGAGCGAGCCCGTCAGCTCGCCGGGACCAGCGTGGGGTCCGTGATGTACGCCGTGCTCGACGTGCTCGTCGACGGCTACTTCGACGCCATCGACCGGTTCGAGCGCTACTACGACGACGTCGCCGACCAGGTCTTCGGCGAGTCACCGATCGAGCCGTCGAAGCACCGCCAGTGGTTCGAGATGCGCAAGTCGCTGAACCAGTTCGATCGCATCATCGGACCGCTCGCCGAGGCGTTGGCGACGGTGGTCGCCGACGACCTCAAGCGCTTCCCCGACGCCGCCGCGCCGTACCTTCGTGATGTCGCCGGGGAGATCAGCAGGGCGTCCAGCGAGGTCGACGCCCTGCGCGAGCTCGTCGACCACATCGTCGACGCCAACCTCGTCCTGCGCGACTACCGGCAGAACGCGGTGATGAAGAAGGTCACCAGCTGGGCGGCGATCATCGCCGTGCCGACGCTGATCACCGGGTGGTACGGGATGAACGTGCCGTACCCGGGCTCCGGCGAGACGTGGGGCGTGGTCGCCGCCACGGCGCTCGCCGTCGGCTGTTCGGGCAGTCTGTACCTGCTGTTCCGCCGCAAGCAGTGGCTCTGATCGCGGCGCTGGCTCGCTGGAGCTCGCTTCGCTCGCTCATCCCTCCGTGGTCGGCGTCGTGGGGACCGCCGAGTCGTCGGTCGAATCCTCGGTCGAATCCTCCTTCGCTCGGTGCGGATGCGCCGGGAAGCCTTCGTTGACGAGCTCGGTGATCCGCTCGGTCAGGTCGGCCATGCGCTCGTCGACGTCGGCGATCGCCTCGTCGATGCGCTCCTGGGCTGCGGCCACCATGGCGTCGATGACGACCTGCACGTCGACGCCGTTGGCCTCGGCCACCTCGGCGATGGTCTGACCGTCGCGCAGGGCATCCCGCAGGGCGTCTTCCTCGATGCCGATGGCCTCCGCCGCAGCCTCCAGCCCGACGCCCCTGCCGGCCGGGCCGAAGCGCCCGAACGGACCATGGTGACCCCGGTCGCCGCGCGGACCCCGTTCCGGCCGCGCTTCGTCGAGCGCCTGATCGACGGCGTCCGCCTGCTGCTGGGTGATCGTGCCGTCGGCGACGAGACCGTCGAGCGCCTCGCTGACCCAGTCGTTGTCGTCGTCCTGGGCGATGGCGCGCAGCGGACCGGCCAGCAGCACTCCGGCGCCCAGGGCCGCAGCACCGCCCACCCAGAGTCGATTCCTGCGGTTCATCGTCGTGTCCTTTCGTCGCTGACAGGACGATCGTGACGACGCGATGTAAGAAACGGGCGAGCGTCGGGTGTGACGGCGCCAGCGCTGTGCGAGCATGGGGGCGATGCCATCCCTGATGGATGACCTCGAAGCGTTCGCCCTCGGTCTCCCCGGCGCCTTTGCGGACATGCCGTGGGAGGGCGACGTCGTCGCCAAGGTGGGCAAGAAGATCTTCGTCTTCTTCGGGTCCGGCGAGAAGGCGGCGATCTCCGTCAAGCTGCCCGAGTCGGCCGACCACGCCCTGGCGACGCCCGGCGCGATGCCGACCTCGTACGGCCTCGGCCGGCACGGCTGGGTGACGGTGCCCACGAACCGGTCCGAAGCGCCCGTCGATCTGCTGCGCGACTGGATCGAGGAGAGCTACCGGGCGATCGCCACGAAGCGCTTCGTCGCCGAGCTCGACGCCCGGCGAAGCTGACGCATCGCCACCCGAGGGGGCCCGTCAGCCGTAACGGGCGGTGAGGTCGGCGCCGAACTCGGCCAGCTCGTCGGGACGGGTCGCCCCGACGACGGCGTGGGTCACGCCGAGGTCGGCGAGCTGCGCGAGGCGCTCGTCGAGCTTGGGACCCGGCCGGCCCATCGCCCCCGTTGACAGCTCGATGGCGTCGGGGTCGCGACCGGCGGCCTCGGCCTCGGCGCGCACGATGGCGAACAGCTCGGCCAGCTCGTCGATCGTCCCGCTGGCGGGGAAGAACCCGTCGCCGCGCCGCCCGGCCCGCCGAGCCGCGACGGGCGTGTGTCCACCGATGACGATCGGGATCGTGCCGTTGACGGGGCGGGGCCGCATGATGCAGCGCTCGAAGGAGACGAAGCGCCCATCGACGGTGGCCTTCTCGGCGTCGTCGCTCGGCGCCCACAGCTCGCGCAGCACGTCGATGTACTCGTCGAGCCGGGCACCCCGCTCGGCGAACGGCACACCGAGTGCGGCGAACTCCTCGGCCAGCCAGCCGGCGCCGACACCGAGCGTCAACCGGCCGCCGGACAGGTGGTCGAGCGTCGCCAGCTCCTTGGCGGTGACGACGGGGTTGCGCTGCGGCAGCACGAGCACGCCGGTGGCCAGGCGGATGCGCTCGGTGTGGGCGGCTGCCCACGTCAGCCAGATCAGCGGATCGGGGAGATCGAACGCCTCGGCACCCCCCGCCATCTTCCCACTGGCGTCGTACGGGTACGCCGACTCGTAGCCGGAAGGCACGACGACGTGCTCGACGGTCCACAGCGTCTCGAAGCCGCCGGCCTCGGCCGCCCGGGCCAGGGCGACGGCGCCGTCGGGCGACGATCCGAACCCGGTGTTGGCGAACATCACCCCGAACTTCACGACGTCACCTCGTAGCGGATCGGGACGCTCTTGGGGCCGCCGACGAACAGGGTCCGCATGTACCGCGGCTCGCCGGCCAGCTCGAGGGACCGCAACCGGGGCACCAACTCCGTCAACAACGCCTTCAGCTCCATGCGGGCCAGCATCGCGCCGAGGCAGTAGTGCACGCCGAAGCCGAACGCCAGGTGCTTGTTCGGCTTGCGCCCGACGTCGAAGCGGAACGGATCGTCGTAGACGTCCTCGTCGCGGTTCGCCGACGGGTACGACAGCAGCACGGAGTCGCCCGGCCCGAACTGCACACCACCGATCTCGTAACGGCGTCGTGCAGTTGCGCATGAAGTGCTTGACCGGCGTGACCCAGCGGATGATCTCGTCGACCGCGGTCGGGATGAGCGACGGATCGTCGCGCAACCGCTGCAGCTCGTCGGGGTTCTCGGCCAGCGCCTGCAGCCCGCCGGCCATCGACGAGGCGGTGGTGTCGTGCCCGGCCGTGGCGACGATGACGTAGTAGGAGATCGTCTCCATCACGCCGAGCGGCTCGCCGTCGATCGTGGCGTTGGCGATCGTCGACGCCAGGTCGTCCGTCGGCTCGGCGCGGCGTTGCTCGGTGAGCTGCGAGAAGTAGGCGAAGAAGTCGTTGATGACCGCCACGAGGTCCTCGAGCTGGGAGCCGCGGGCGAGGTCCTCGTCGGCGGCGCCGAACAGCTCCTGGGTGAGCGTCAACATCCGCCCGTAGTCGCTCTCGGGCAGGCCGAGGATCGACAGGATCACCTGCAGCGGGTAGGCCATGGCGATGTCGCGGGCGAAGTCGCACTCGCCGCCCATTGCGGCCATCTTGTCGACGGACTGCCTGGCCAGCTCGGCCAGCCGGCCTTCGAGGCGGGCCATGTTCCTGGGGAGGAACCAGTCGGCCGTGATGCCGCGGTAGACGCGGTGGTCCGGATCGTCCATGTGGATGAGCGTGCGCAACAACTCGCCGTTCGCCTCGCGGTGGGCGTCGCCGGCGCGGTTCGAGATCACCGGCCGCGGGGCGTTCTCCCACTCCTTGTTGTGCAGCTCGATCTCCAGCACGTCGGCGTGCTTGGTGATCACGTGGAACGGGGCGAACTCCTCGGTCTCCACCCGGTGGATGGGATCCTCGCGGCGCAGCACCGCGCACGCCTCGTGGAAGCGGGCTTCGTCGGCGTAGGCGACCGGGTCGATGAAGACAAGACCGGCCTCGTCAGGTGTCATGGTGCTCATGTTGGCGACCGCGCCACGCTCGGCCGCAAGCGGGCTGTCTTTACGTCTCGTAGTCGCCGGCGAGGTCGCGGCGGCCCTGGCGGCTGGCGTGGGCGGCGTGACCGAGGATGTTGCGGGCCATCGATGACACCTGCTCGGCGCTGCGGGCCGCGTAGACCTCGGCGCGCACCTGGTGGGCCTCGGCCGAGCCAGGCTCGAACAGCACGGCGAACTCGACGAGGTGGCACGCCAGGCGGTGGTCACCCGCGGCGGCGAGCTGGCGGGCTCGGTCGAGGACGCGCTCGAGGCCGCCGGCGAGCGTCACCCACTCGCGCGCCTGCTCGGCGCGCGGGGCGGGCAACAGGTTGTCCGGTTCGCCGTCGTACCACCCGCCGTAACGACGCCACACGTTGCGCACGAGGAACTGCGGGTGGTCGTACACCGGCTGGAGGTACGGCAGCTGGCGCAGCCGTTCGGGGACCTCGACCTCGTGCAACACACGATCGAGCGGCACGCCGCGGTTCATCAGCACGAGGGTCTGGGCCTCGATCGTGTCGAGCACGTCGGCGGTGTCCGTGAGTGCCTGGCGGACCCGGTCGGCGCCGAAGATCGGCAGGCCGTGCCCGCACAGCATGATCTCGGCGCCGCACCCGGCCATCTGCCGCAACGCCGCCGCCCAGTCGCTGGCGAAGCGCTGCACCTTCTGCGGGTTGCCGGCGTTCGGCACCGCCCAGATGAACAGGTCGCCGGGGTGGAGCGCCCGCAGTTCGGGGACGAACGTCCACGTCGCGTCGTCGGTCTCGCCGCGGGCGTGGTGCAGCTCGAACGTCAACCCGCCCTGGGTGAACGTCAGGTGGTCGCGGTAGGTGACGTCCGGGTAGCGGTAGTCGGCCGGCCAATCGAAACGGTCGACGGGGATGGCGAACTGACGCTTGTTGATCGCCGCGTTCCAGCCCAGCGTCCGCTCGTAGCGGCGGAAGTGGTCCGGGAGGTCCTCGTGGGCGTAGACGACCGGCTGCGGCCAGCCCCGGTCGGTCGCCTCGGCTTCGAAGCGGCGCGTGCCGAAGACGTGGTCGATGTGGTGGTGGCTGTACACGGCGGCCCGCACCGGCGCCGCCGGTCGCCACCCGCGGACCTGGTCGAAGACGTGGTCGATGTCGAACTGACCACCGGTGTCGAGCATCGCCAGGCCGTCGCCGGTGTCGATGGCGTTGACCGAGGCGACGGAGATCATCGTCAGGATGCCCGGGGCGATCTCCTCGGCGGCCCGCCCGAACGCCGGCGTGACCGGGTGGTGGGCGTGGACCAGGTCACCCTCGCCGTTCCAGTGCTGCTCGGCGAGCTCACGGATCGAGGTGGCGGTGGTCTCCCCCATGAGCGGAGCGTAGACCGAGCGCGCGACACTGGGTCCATGGACGACGCCTCGTACGCACACCTCATCGTCAAGCGCGACGGCGACATCACGACCGTCACCCTCGACCGCCCGGAGAAGCGCAACGCCCTCGCTGTCGACGTGATGGAAGAGCTCACCGCGACGCTGGAAGCAATCGGTCGGACCGACGCCCTGGGCGTGGTGCTCGCCGCCAACGGCCCGGTGTTCTCGGCCGGTCACAACTTCGGCGACATGGCCGGGGCGACCTTCGACGAGGCCCGCCACGTCTTCGACGTGTGCACCCGGATGATGGGCGCGGTCCAGTCGATCCCCCAGCCGGTCTGCGCCCGGGTGCACGCCCTCGCCACCGCCGCCGGCTGCCAGCTCGTGGCGACGTGCGATCTGGCCGTGGCCGCCGAGTCGGCCGGCTTCGCCATCCCCGGCGGCAAGGGCGGGCTGTTCTGCCACACGCCGCTCGTCGCCGTCGCTCGCAACGTCGGGCGGAAGCGGGCGCTGGAGATGGCCTTCACCGGCGACGCCATCGACGCCGCCACGGCGGCCGACTGGGGTCTGATCAACCGGGCGGTCCCCGACGACGAGCTCGACGACGCCGTCGACGAGCTGATGCAGCGGGTGATCCGCGGCTCGGCGGCGTCCAAGGCCCTCGGCAAGCGCACGTTCTACGCCCAGGTCGACCTCGATCAGACCAAGGCCTACGAGCACGCCGTCCAGGTCATGGCCGCGGCCGCCACCACCGCCGACGCCCAAGAGGGCATCGCCGCCTTCCTCGAGAAGCGAAAGCCCGGTCTTCTAGCCGCCTCGCTCGGGCGGGGACTCGCTCGGACTCCGGGACGGATCCCGCCCGGATACGGATCCCGCCCAGATGGTGGCTGGAGTCAGGCGGCGAGGGCGATGCGGCGGAGGCGGGCGGTGGCCCGGTCGCGGTGGTTGCGGATGGTGCGCACGGTCACGGCGCGCTCGGCGGCGACGGTTCCCGGGGAGCCGGCCCGGGCGAGGTCGCGAACGAGGTCCAGGTCGTGGCTCGGCACGCCGGCGGCGCGGGCGTCGCCGAGCAGCACAGCGAGCTCCTCGCACGGGCTGAGGACGGTCGTGAACGGGGTGTCCTCGAGCGTCCGCGGGTCCACCGACACCTCGCTCGCCGACAGCCGTCGGCCCGGGGCGATGAACGCCCGGTAGGCCGCGTCACGGACGATCGAGGCCGCGACGTGCGGCGGCCGGCGATCCGTTCGGCACGACCGCACGGCCAGCCACGCCGCGCCGATCAGCTCCTCGAACGACCCTGGGCGCCCCGGTTGGCGCCATCGCCTGGCGACCGCCAGGAGCCCGGGCAGGACGCGCTGCAGCACGATCCGTGACGCCAGCTCGTCGGTGCGGGCGGTCTCGATCAGCCGGACGAGCACGTCGTTGCGCTCCGGCGTGTCCTCGACGCGGTAGCCGGCGAGGATGAGCAGCTCGTCGAGATCGTCGAACGGGCGGGTGGTGACCCACCAGGTTCGGGCGAGCGCGACCAGGCTCGGGCGGGCGCGGATCGTCGTCCACTCGTCGTCCAGCCGGGCGGCGAGCGAGGGGCGGGAACTGTCGTCGATGCGCATGTCGCCGACCGTGCGCGGCGACCCTCACCGCCCCGCTCACCGCCCACCGTCACAGCGAGGGCCACGATCTCACAGCGCCCGAGCCGCCTCACCGTCGCCGGTCCCGATCGGGATCTCCCTTCCGCTTTCTCCTGTGAACGGCCCTCAGGGGAGGCATGACCCTCCTGTCCGTCCCGACCATCGATGTCGAGGGGCCGGCTGGCCGGCGGGTGACCGTCGCCCCTCGCTCCGCCGACGACCACGTCGGCGAGCTCGCCGACGCCTTGGGCGTCGATCCGCAGGTGCCGCTCCTCCTCGACGGCCGGGCGGTCGGCCGAGGCGACACGCTGCGCGGCGCGGGCGTCGTGAACGGCAGCCGGATCGACGCCGTCGCGCCGGCCGACGAGCGACCCGTCACCAGCGCCGCGTCGCGGCCGCCGGCGTCGGCCGCTGCCGTCGTCACCGTGATCGCCGAGGCAGGCCCGGCGGCCGGTGCCGTCGTGCACCTCCCGCCGGGGCGCCACGTCGTCGGTCGGTCGCCGTCGGCCGCCGTCGCGCTGGCCGACGGCGCCCTCGAGCCGCACCACGCGCTGCTCGAGATCGACGACGGCGGGACGGTGCGCTTCATCCAGCTCGCCGGTCGGGTGACCGGCCGGATCGGCGCCGAGCCGGTCACCTCGCCGGCTGCAGTCCCCGACGGCGGCGTGCTCCTGTTGGGCGCCAGCCGGCTGCGCGTCGGTCGGGACGTGGCCCCGGCCGTCGGGTCGGCGGTGCTCACGGCGACGCCGGGGGACCCGTGGCGGCGGACGCTGCGGCGGACGCCGCGGCCACGCCTGCGTTGGGAGCCGACACCGATCGCCGTGCCGGCAGCGGCCGGCCCGGCGGCGCGTCCGAGCGCCGTCGGCCTGCTGACCGCGGCGACGACCTTGCTGGGGTCGGCCGGCGTCGCGGTCGTCATGCGCTCGCCGATGTTCCTGCTGTTCGGCGCCGTCGGTGTCGTCGCCTCGGTCGGCATGTGGCTCGCCGGCCGGATCGGCGCCGCCCGCGACGGCCGCCGGAGCGGCGCCCGCCGCGCTCGCGACGTAGCCGCCTTCGTCGCCGCCGTGGAGGATCAGCGGGCAGCTCGCTTGCTGCACCACCTCGCCGTCAACCCCGGCGTCGCCGCGGCGGTCAGCGCCGGCTCCACCCTGCGCGGCGACCTGTGGTCACGGCGGATCGACCACGACGACACCTTCCGCGTCACGCTGGGCTGGGGTCCGGTGGTCTGGGACGTCGTCGTCGACGCGTGCGGCGGGCCGCTGCCGTCCGGAGTTGGCCGGTGTGGTCGCCACCGCTGGGTTCTTCGACGATGCCGCCGTGCCGGCCGACCTCGGTCCGGGCGCGGCGCTGGCGGTCGGAGGCAACGGCGCCCGCGCGGTCGTTCGTTCGCTGATCGTCCAGCTGGCCACCTGGGTCGGTCCCGCCGACTGGCGGCTCGTGGTCGTCGCCGATGATCCGGCGCGCTGGGACTGGTGCACGTGGCTCCCGCACGCCGCCGGTGGCGGTCGCCACGTCGTCGCCGCCGACGACCTCGACGTCCTCGCCGCGGCGTTGTCCTCGGTGGGCGACGACCAGCGACACGTCGTCCTCGTCACGGACCGGCCCGACCTCCTCGCCCAGCGGACCGGTCCGGTGCGCCGGTTCATCGGCGCCACCCCGTCCGTCGCGGTCCTCGTCGCCCTGCCGCCCGGTGAGACCGTCGCCGGCGATGTGCCGGAGCGCTCTGACGATCGGCTCCATCGGGATCGCCCGATGGTGGCCCGACACTGCGGCCGCCAACGAGGCCGAGGCGGTGCACGCGGCGGGCGTGTCGACAGCCACCGCCGCAACCGTCGCGCGCGTGCTCGCCGGGCTGCACGACCCGGAGGATCCCTCGGCGTCGACGACTGCGCTGGCGACCTCGATCGGGATCGGTGCCCTGAACGAACAGCACGGTGCCGGACCGATCGACGATCCGATCGCCGTCGCCGCTGGCTGGCGCAACGCCGGTCCCGATCCGGCTCCCGCCGCGGCGATCGGGCTGACGACCGACGGCGTCGTCGAGATCGACCTCGCCCGCGACGGCCCCCACGCGCTCATCGCCGGGACGACCGGCTCGGGCAAGAGCGAGCTGCTGCGGACGCTCGTCGTCTGCCTCGCGGCCCGGTCGAGTCCGGACCACCTGACGTTCGTCCTCGTCGACTACAAGGGCGGCTCGACGTTCGACGCCTGCGCCGAGCTGCCGCACACCGTCGGCCTCGTCACCGATCTCGACGACCACCTCGCCGAACGGGCGCTCGTCAGCCTCGACGCCGAGATCCGCCGCCGCGAGCGGTTGCTGCGCGCCGCCGGCGCGGAGGACTTGGCGGCGTACCGCGCCGTGTCCGGCCGTGCCCCGCTGCCTCGCCTCGTCGTGGTGATCGACGAGTTCGCCGCCCTGGCCGCCGACCTGCCGTCATTCATCCCGGCGCTCGTCGCCGTGGCCCAGCGCGGTCGAAGCCTCGGCATCCACCTCGTGCTGGCCACCCAGCGCCCGGCCGGCGTCGTCAGCGAGAGCATCCGCGCCAACACCAACCTCCGCCTGGCCCTTCGACTGCAGGACCCCGCCGACGGGCGCGACGTTGTCGGTGACGACGAGCCGGCGACGTTCCCGCGTGCCACGCCGGGTCGCACGATGCTGCGCCTCGGCCCGGGAGAGACGCTCGTGTTCCAGTCGGCGCGCAGCACCGGGCCGGTCACGCCACCGGGCGACGATGGGCTCCGCGTCGTCGATCAACCGGTCGTCGAGGGCGGCACGGACACGGAGCTCGCCGTGCTCGTGCGCTCGATCCGCAACGCCGCCGCACTCTCCGACGTGGCGCCGCCGCACCGCCCATGGCTGCCGCCGCTGCCGACCCGCCTGGCCCCGCCCGACGATGCCCTCGGTCTCGTCGACGTGCCGGCCGAACAACGGCGCGCCGCCCTGCGCTGGCGCCCGGCGGACGGCAACCTCGCGCTGCTCGGCAGCCGCGGATCGGGGACGACCACGGCGCTGCTGTCGCTGATCGCCGCCGCCTGCCGCGACACCGCGCCGTCGCTGATGCACGTCTACGTCCTCGACGCCCGCGGCGACGAGGGACTCGACGAGCTCGTCGCCCTGCCGCACTGCGCCGGCGTCGTGCGGCCCCACGACAGCGAACGACTCCGTCGCCTGCTGACCCGTCTCAGCGCCGAGCTCGACGCCCGCTGCGCAGCAGGCGGCCGCGCGGGTGCGCCGGACGTCATCGTCGCCATCGACGGCATGCCGGCGCTGCGCGCCGCGCTCGACACGCCACGCGGCTCGAGCGGCGACGAGGCGTTGCAGCGGCTCGTCGCCGAAGGTCCCGGTGTCGGCATCGTCTCGTTGATGACGGCGGAGCGGCCGGCCGCCATCCCGGCGGCGATGCTCGCCGTCTGCGCCGAGCGCTGGGTGTTCCACCTCGACGATCCGGCCGAGGCGGGTGTGTGCGGCGTGCCGGCGGCGCTCGTGCCCGGTGCCCGACCCGGTCGTCTCGTCATCGCCTCGAACAGGTTGGAGGCGCAGTTGGCCGTGGTGCCGCTGCCCGTCTTCCCGGCGAGCGACGGCGGACCGGAACCGGTCGGGGTGCTGCCGGTCGTCGTGCCGGCCGAGACCCTGCCGCCGGGACGCCTCGCCGCGGACGGTGACGTCGAGCTCGTCGTCGGGGTCGACTTCGAGTCGTTGGCGCCGGCGGTGCTCACCGTCCCCGACGGCGAGCACGTGCTGGTCGCCGGGCCGGCACGCAGCGGCCGCAGCACCGCGCTGGCTCGCCTGGCGACGTCATGGCGCAGCGCCCATCCCAACGGGGCCGTGCACGTCGTCGCCCCGGCGCGCCGGTCACCACTGATGTCGTGGCCGGAGGTCGTCGACGTGGCGGCGGCCGTCGATGCCGTCGGCAGGTCTCCGGCCGGGCGACCGTGCCTGCTCGTCGTCGACGATGCCGAGCGCGTCGATGATCCGCGCGGCGCGCTGGCCGCGCTCATCGCCGAGCGACGGCACGGAGTGCTGGTGCTCGCCGCCGGGCGGCCCGACGCCCTGCGCGCCCACGGTCACTGGACGTCGGTCGTCCGCCGGAGCCGGATCGGTCTGTTGCTGTCCTCGTGCACCGACATCGATGGCGATCTCCTCGGCGAACTGCTGCCGCGCAACCCGCCGCTGCCGGCCCGCCCCGGGCTGGCGTGGGTCATCGGCGGCGGACGGCGAGCCCTCGCCCAGGTCGGCCGGGAGCAGCCAGGCGATGTCAGCCGGCGGTGACGGCGCCGCCGACCCGACCGTCGATCTCGTTGGGCCGGCGCATTGCCTCCCGCCACGACAACTTGCGGCCGGCGTGCAGCACGGAGCGTTCGTAGATCCGGGCGGCGAGGAGGCCGACGGCGACGATGGCGGCGACGGTGAGCGCCATGCTGACGCCGACCGCCCACAGCGGGGCTTCGCCGACGGCATACAGGGTGGGCATGGCGACGACTGCCGTCGGCGGGATGAACGCCAGCACCCACACCAGTGTGTTCGCCCCGTCGGCCACCGAGAACGACGCGATGTAGCCGAAGAGCAGCGGCAGCATGATCGGGAAGGCCGCCGTCTGGGCGTCCTCGACGCGTGACACCAGCGAGCCGGCGGCGGCGTACGCGCTGCAGTACAGGGCGTAGCCGAGCACGAACCACGCCGCGGCCAGCAGCAGATCTCCGACGGCGATGCCCGAGGCGATGTCGACGTCCATCACCCGCGTCGTGACGAGGGCCACGGCGATCAGCACGGCGGCGTGGACGAGGGCCACGGTGCCGATGCCGATGACCTTGCCGACGAGCAACTGTCGAGGGCGGATCACGGCGAGCAGCACCTCGACCACCCGCGACGCCTTCTCGCGGGTGACCGCTGTGACCACCCACTGGCCATATGTCTGCAGCAGCAGGAACAACAAGATGTTGGTGATCGTCGCTGTGGCCACGCGCTGTGAGTCGACTTCGTCGGGCGGAGCGGTCTCGATCGCCACGACATCCGGCGGTGGCGTGGCCCGCACGGCGGCCGCCTCGTCGGCGCTCAGTCCGGCGGCCCGCAGCCCGTTGTCCAGGGCCAGATCGGCGCGCAGGACGTTGACGAGGTTCGACAGCTCCGAGCCGTCGCCGAGATCGAGCTCCTCCTCCGTCGTCAGGCTCGTGCCGTCCGCGGACACGGCGACATCGGCGTCACCGTCGGCCACCGCGGCTGCCGCCGCGGCGTCGTCGGCGGTCGCCGCCACCTCGACGTCGACACCCACGGCCTGACCGAGTTGCTCGATCGCCTCGACGCGCGCGGCGGCGTCGGGCCCGGCGACGACGATCCGCTCGACCTGGTCGCTGTCGCGGTCGAGGTTGGCGATGACGATGATCGCGGCGAGGGCGATGGCGCTGAGGAGCAACGTGACGCGGAAGGTCGTCGCCCGCGTGGCCTCGCGGATCTCGCGCAGGGCGACGAGCGACGTGGGCCGGTCAGTGAGGCTCATCGTCGGCTTCCTCGACCGGCCGGCCGACCGTCGTCAAGAAGACCTCGGCGAGGCTGCGCCGTTCGAAGGCGAAGTGGGTGACGGGCCCGGCACGCCGAGCGGCGTCCAGCGCCCGCTGCGCACGTTCGGCCGGCGCACCGCTGCCGGCGTGCAGCGCCAGACGCACCCGTGCGTTGTTGACGCTGATCACGTCGACGTCGCCGTCCAGCTCGGCTGTCCACTGGCCCTCGGGATCGCCCGGGACGTGGATCTCCAGGACGGGATCGGCGCCGGCGGTCAGCTCGTCGATCGAGCCCTCGGCGACGACCCGGCCGCGGTCGACGACGATCGCCCGTTCGCACAGGTCCTCGACGAGATCGAGCTGGTGCGACGAGAAGAGCACCGTCGCGCCCCGCCTCGCCTCGCCGACGAGGACCTTGGAGAGGGCGTCCACGGCCACCGGGTCGAGACCGGAGAACGGCTCGTCGAGCACGAGGACATCGGGTTGGTGGATCAGCGCGCCGATCAGCTGGACGCGCTGCTGATTGCCGAGCGAGAGGTCCTCCAGCTCGTCGTCGGCGCGGTCGGCCAGACCGACGGCCCGCAGCCAGCGAGTGGCTTCGGTAGCGGCAACGTCGCCGGGGAGGCCGCGCAGCTGCCCGAGGTAGCGCAGCTGCTCGAGGACCTTCATCGACGGGTACAGCCCGCGCTCCTCGGGGAGGTAACCGAACCGGCGGCGGGCGACGTGGTCGATCAGACGGCCGTTCCACCGCGCCTCGCCGGCGTCGAGGGCGACGAGTCCGAAGATGGCGCGCATCGTGGTCGTCTTGCCCGCTCCGTTGGGACCGAGGAACCCGGTCACCGAACCGGGTTGGACGCTGAACGTCATCCCGTCCAACGCCCGAACTGGACCGTACGTCCGGACGAGGCCGTCGACTTCCAGCACTCGTTCGACCATACCGGTGTGTCCCGGTGGGTGATCCGCGGGCCCGGCGACTCCGCCGTGCGACGTGCGGCACACCGCCAGTCGGCATGGTTACATGCAGGTATGTCGGCGCGTGTGGTGACGGTCGGTGCGGCCCAGCTCGGCCCCGTCCAGCGGGACGACACGCGCAAGGACGTCGTCGAACGCCTGCTGGCCCTGCTCCACGAGGGTGCCGAGCGGCGCTGTGACCTCGTCGTGTTCCCCGAGCTGGCGTTGACGACGTTCTTCCCGCGGTGGTTCGTCGCCGACATCGCCGACTTCGACCACTTCTACGAGGCGGCGATGCCCGGCCCGGACACGCAACCGCTGTTCGACGAGGCGCGCCGGCTCGGCGTCGGTTTCTGCCTCGGCTACGCCGAGCTCACCGAGCCGGACGCGGCGGGGATGCGGCACCGCTTCAACACCCAGATCCTCGTCGAGCGCGACGGCACGGTGGTCGCCCGCTACCGCAAGGTGCACCTGCCCGGTCACGAGGAGCACGAGCCCGACCGGCCGTTCCAGCACGCCGAGCGCTACTTCTTCGAGCCCGGTCCGGAGGGATTCGGGGTGTGGCGGTCGTTCGGCGGCAACGTGGGGATGATGATCTGCAACGACCGCCGGTGGCCCGAGTCGTACCGTGTGATGGGCCTGCAAGGCGTCGAGCTGATCCTGTGCGGGTACAACACGCCGATCCACTACGCCCCCGACCCGAGCCAGGACGTCCTGCAGGGCTTCCACAACGCCCTCGTCATGCAGTCCGGCGCCTACCAGAACGGGACCTGGGTCGTCGGCGTGGCCAAAGGTGGCGTCGAGGAGGGCGTCGACTCGCTCGCCCAGTCGATGATCGTCGCCCCCTCCGGGCAGATCGTCGCCCAAGCCCTGACCGCCGGCGACGAGCTGGTCACGGCCCGCTGCGACCTGGATTGGTGCGCCCGCTACCAGGGCACGGTGTTCGACTTCGACCGCTACCGCCGACCCGAGATGTACACGCGGATCACCGCCCAGCGGGGCGCCACGCCGCCGGACTAGCGGCCTTCATCGGGCGGGCGTGCCGGCGCGACGGGAGAGGGAGACGATCTCGGCGGCGACCCGTTCGGGGTCGTCGATGGGGACGAACGTGCGGGCTCCCTCGACCTCGACGAGCGAGGCGTCCGGGAAGGCGGCCACGAGGCGCGCCGCGAGGTCGAGCGTGAAGTACGGGTCGGCGGTCCCCCACACGACGCGCACCGGGCGGGTGAAGCGCCCGAGGCGGGTGCCGACGGCGACGAGGTCGTCGCCGTCGATGGCCTGGGCGAACCGCACGACATCGTCGCGAACCCGCTCGTCGGTGCGCAGTGGCTCGATCCAGGCCGCGGTCATGGCTGCGTCGAACCGGCGAGCGAAGGGGCCGTAGCCGAAGGCGCTGTGGCGGAAGCGTGTGGCGCGCATGGCCTGGGCCGCCGCAGCCACGGCCGGCCGCCGTGTGAGCAGCTGGGTGAACTTCTGCAGGGACGCCGGAGGGAACTGCTCGAAGGCGTCGCAGTTGGTGAGCACGAGGCGGCCGATCCGCGAGGAGTCGGTGTCCAACAGGAACTGGCAGATCGCCCCGCCGGTGTCGTTGCCGACGAGCGTGACGTCGTCCAGGTCGAGGGCCTCGAGGAGGCTGATGACCTGCCGGGCGACGCCGCGTGGCGACTGCTCGGCGCGTTCGCCGACCGGCAGCCGGTGGGCGCCGAGCGGGAGATCGGGGGCGATCGAGCGGATGCCCCGGGCGGCCAGGGCGTCGGCCACGGCGGTCCACAGTGAAGCGCCGACGAGCACGCCGTGCACGAAGACAACGGGCGGGGCGACGGTGTCGTCGGCCGGTCCGGCGGTGCGGTAGTGGACCGCACCGTGTGGCAGCGTGATCGTCGTCATGGTCGTCTCCTCGGTCCAGCGGCCAGCAACTTGCATACAGCTTGTTGGTAAGTTACGTGCAATCTGTATGGAAGTCAACGGATGAATGAGCAACCGCGGCGGACGCAGGCCGACCGGTCGGCGACCACGCGCCGCGCCCTCGTCACCGCGGCGCGGACCCTGTTCGCCGAGCACGGCTTCGCCGACGTCGGGACGGAGCGGATCGCCGCCGCGGCGGGAGTGACCCGCGGTGCGCTGTACCACCAGTTCGCCGACAAGACCGAGCTCTTCGCCGCCGTGGTGGAACAGCTCGAGGGCCAGATCATGGTCCGCCTGGCACGCCTGCTCGGCGACGTTGCCGACGCTGATGCCGTCGGCCTGCTGCTCGCCGGCGCCGACGCCTGGCTGGACGCCTCGATGGATCCGGAGGTCCAGCGCATCGTCCTCCTCGACGGACCCGCCGTGCTCGGCTGGGAGCGGTGGCGGGAGATCGGCCTGCGCTACGGGCTGGGGATGGTGTCGTCGGTGCTCGAGGAAGCGATGGCCAAGGGAACGATCCCCGAACAGCCGGTCGAGCCGTTGGCCCACGCCCTGGTCGGGGCCCTCGACGAGGCCGCGATGTACGTCGCCCGGGCGCCGGACCCGGCTGCGGCGCGCCGCGACATGGGCCCGATCGTCCATCGCCTCGTGCAGAGCCTCGCCGGCTGACTTCGGTTTCGGAGCACGTTGTCTGGCGCCCTTTGACAGAATGTCAAGGCATGACGGATTTCGTCCTCAACGGCACGCCGGTGACGGTGCGGACCGACCACCCGCACCTCCTCGCCGCCCTGCGGGAGGAGCTCGACGTCACGTCGCCGAAGGACGGCTGCTCCCCATCCGGGCAGTGCGGCTGCTGCACGGTGATGGTCGACGGCAAGGCGGTCGTCAGCTGCAACCTCGGGTTGGACAAGGTCGCCGGCAAGGAGGTCGTCACCCTCGAGGGCCTCGACCCCGACGAGCGGCAGCGCTTCGCTGACGCCTTCGCTGCGTGCGGTGGGCTGCAGTGCGGCTTCTGCATCCCCGGCATCGTCATGCGCGCCAAGTCGCAGATCGACAAGAAGGGCGCCGACCTCGACCGCACGTCGATGGCCCCGCACCTCGGCGCCCACCTGTGCCGCTGCACCGGCTACGTCAAGATCCTCGACGCCATCGAGGCCGTCGCCAAGGGCAAGTCGTTCCAACCGGCGTTGGGGGCCTCGATCGGGGCGGCCGGCGCCAAGTACGAGGCGGCCGAGCTGGCCCTCGGGGACCGTGGCTACATCGACGACATCCGCCTGCCCGGCTTGCTGCACGCCGCGCTGCACCTCACCGCGCACGCCCGCGCCGACGTCGTGGCGATCGACACGTCGGCCGCGGCGACCGCCGAGGGTGTCGCGGGCGTGTTCACCGCGGCGGACATCCCCGGCGAGCTGCGCGTGGGGATCATCCACAAGGACTGGCCGATCATGATCCCGGTCGGCGGGCGCACGTCGTACGCCGGCGACGTGCTGGCCATCGTCGTCGCCGAGACCCGCCAGCAGGCGCGCGCCGCCGCCGAACTCGTGGACGTGACCTACGACGCGCTGGCGCCTGTCACCGACCCGCTGGCGGCGATCGAGCCCGGCGCCGAGCTCGCCGTCTGGGGCACCGACGGCAACGTGCTGTCGCGCAGCGCGTACGCCCGCGGCGACGTCGACGGCCAACTCGCCACGAGCGCGCACACCATCCACGAGGTCTTCCAGACCCAGCGCATCGAGCACGCCTTCCTCGAGCCGGAGTCGACGGTGGCCGTGCCGGGCGGTGCCGGTGGCGAACGCACGCTGCACGTGTACTCCGGCGGCCAGGGCGTGTGGGACGACCGCGACGACATCTGCCGCGTGCTCGACCTCCCGACCGACCGGGTGACAGTCGAGCTGGTCTCCAACGGCGGGGCGTTCGGGGGCAAGGAGGACATGAGCAACCAGGCCCACGCCGCCCTCGCTGCCTGGCTGCTCGACCGTCCGGTGAAGTGCACGCTGTCGCGCGAGGAGAGCTTCCGCGTCCACGCCAAGCGCCATCCCGTGCGCCTCGAGTACTGGGCGGGCTGCGACGCCGACGGCGTGCTGAAGGCGGTGCGGGTGCGGGCCGTCGGGGACTCCGGTGCGTACGCGTCCGTCGGGATGAAGGTCCTCGAGCGGGCCGCCGGTCACGCCACCGGGCCGTACCACGTCCCCGCCGTCGACGTCGAAGCCGTGGCGGCGCGCACCAACAACCTGCTGTGCGGTGCGTTCCGCGGCTTCGGCGCCAACCAGGCGCAGTTCGCCATGGACGGCGTGCTCGACCGGCTCGCCGCGGCGGTCGGGATCAGCGGATGGGAGATCCGCAAGCGCAACGTCATCCGACCGGGCGCCCTGTGGGGTCCCGGCCAGGTGATGGACGACGGCGCCGGTGGCGCGGAGGCGTGCCTCGACGCCATCAAGCCCGCCTACGACGCGGCCGTCGCCGCCGGCAAGGCGGTCGGGCTCGGACTCGGACTGAAGAACGCCGGTCTCGGCAACGGCCTCCGCGAGGTGTCCGGTGCGGTGGTGCGGTTCCGGTCAGCAGACGAGCGGTCGGGAGACGCCCCGCGCGTCGAGGTTCGGCACGGGTGGACGGAGATGGGCCAGGGCGTGCACACGGTCGCCCTGCAGGTCGCCGCCCACGAGTTGGGCATCGATCCGGCGCGCATCGACGTCATCGTCGACACCACGCGCCAGCTCGGGTTCGGCCAGACCACCGGGTCGCGGGGCACGTTGATGGCCGCCGGCGCGGTGCAGCGGGCGTGCGCCGCAGCGCTCGCCGACGGCTGCCGTCCGGACGTCGACTACCACGCCGAGCACGTCGTCGACTGGACCGCCAAGCTCGGCGATCCCGACCACCCCTCACCGACGCTCCACGCCGCCTTCGGCTACGCCGCCCAGCTGGCCGTCGTCGACCGCGACTCGGGCAAGGTCGAGCGCGTCGTCGCCGTCCACGATGTCGGCAAGGCGGTCAACCCCCAGCTGTGCGCCGGGCAGATCGAGGGCAGCGTGCACATGGGACTCGGCTACGCCCTGAGCGAGGACTTCCCGACCGATCCGCAGACCGGCTTCCCGCAGTTCTCGACGCTCCGCCAGCTCGGCATCCTGCGGGCCAAGGACGTGCCCGAGATCGAGGTCGAGCTGATCGAGGTGCCGCAACCCCGGTCGCCATACGGGATCAAGGGGGTTGGGGAGATCGGCCTGGTGCCCACGGCGCCCGCCGTCGCCGCCGCCCTCCACGACCTCGACGGCGAGTGGCGGGCCACCCTCCCGATGCGCTCTTGACTTCAACAAACCTTGAAGTCGTAGCGTCCGCAGGATGACCCCACTCGACATCCGCCTCGACGACCTGCCGTGCGGATCGATGCGGATGGTCCGGGCGGCTGACCGCCGGCTGTGCCTCGTGCGCACGAGCGACGGCGTGTTCGCCCTCGACCACGCCTGCCCGCACGAGGCGTACGGGCTGACGCAGGGCACGCTCGACGGCAACCTGCTGACGTGCGCCTGGCACAACTGGAAGTTCCGTGTCGACGACGGTTCCTGCGTGATCGGTGAGGAGGACGTCCGCACCCACCCGGTGACCGTCGCCGCCGACGGGACGCTGCACGTCACGCTCGTCGAGCCGGACCCGGCGACGCTGCGCCCGATTCTGCTGGCCAGCCTGCGCCGAGGGATCGAGCGTGACTACGTCGGTCAGGTGTCGCGCGACGTCGTCCGCCTGCTGCGGGCCGACACCAACCCCGGCGAGATGGTGTGGGAGGCAGTCGCCCACGGCGCACCGCGCGCCGAGTTCGGGTGGGGGCACTCGATCGCCTCGGCCACGGACTGCCTGGCGATGGTCGACTTCTTCGACGGCGACCAGCGAGCGCTCCCGATCGTCCAGGGCGTCGCCGGCATCGCCGAGACCGAGCGCGACCGGCCGGTCAACGCACTCCCCGACCCGGTGTCGCCGGCCGGCCGCTCGGCGGGCGACGAGTTCCGCCGGCTCGTCGAGTCCGAGCAGTTGGAACCGGCGCAGGCCGTGCTCCGCGGCGCGATCCACGCCGGCGCCAGCGCCGACGACCTGCGGCCCTGGTTCACCGGCGTCGTCAGTGACCACCTGTTGAGCTACGGCCACGGGGCGATCTACACGCAGAAGGCGTTCCAGCTGCTCGACGCGCTCGGTTGGGAGCGCGCCGACACCGTGCTGCCACACCTCGTGCCGACGATCGTCTACGGCACTCGCGAGGACACCCTGCCGTACATGCGACCGTTCACCAAGGCCGTCGCCCACATCGACCTGGCCGCCCTCGCCGCGATCGCCCCAGACCCGGCGTGGCGCGACGACGGCACCCTGCGGGAGGCCATCCTCGCCGGCGGACGCGACCGGGCGGCGCCGTTGCGCGCCGCTGTCGAGGCCCTGCGGAACGGGGCCGGGGTCGACGGCTTGCTCGATGTCGTCGTCGACGCCGTCGCCGAGCGGCTGCTGCGCTACGACCCGGCGGGGGAGTTCGACTTCCACGACGACTTCGGCTGGCTCGACATCACCCACGGTCTGACGTACGCCAACGCCGTTCGCTGGCATGCCCGGCACGCTGCGACCGGTGATCTGGATCGTCGTGCCGACGTCGCGCGGCTGGCGCTGTGGTGCGTGTTCCTGGCCCATTGGACGGGTCGCCACGAGTGGCACACCGGTGTCGGTGAGCCCGTGTCCGTCGACCTCGGTACGACCGACCTCGCGGCGGCCGGTCAGGCACTGCAGTGCGCCGCACTCGGCGACACGACGACGGCGTTCATCGTCCACGCTCACGCCGTGAAGACGTCGCGGGCGGCCACCGAGGAAGCGCTACGCCTGGGCTCGTCCCGTCCGTTGGAGGCGACCGCCCGCTTCATGGACGCGCCGAAGCTCGAGCGCTTCGTCGCCGCCACGGTCACCCGCTCGATCGACCTGCTGTCCGGCCGCGCCCGGCGCGACTGACCGCACTCGATCCGGCCGGCTGAGGACTTGCGCGGCTGGCGAACTGCGCGGCGCCGGTGTCGAGCACCCAGTCGTGGCCCCGGCGGACGATCGGCCGGGCGACGCGGGCGAAGACGGCGAACGCCCGGTTGCCCGGCGAAAGCCGCGACGTCAGGCGGACGTCGCAGCCACCGAGGTCCGGGGCGATCTCGACGCGGGCGTCACCGGCGATGTCTCCGGTGATGTGGGCCGTGATGAGGCGTGGTGGCTCGACGTCGTCGAGGTGGATCGCGAACTGCAGGGTGTAGGGCAGCGGTGGGCGCACGGCGCACGACCAGCGGTCGCCTGCCCGCAACCCGTCGGCCTCGAACGTGCGTAACCACGGCCACCAGCGCCGGTAGTCGTCGGTTGCGTCGAGCGCCGACCACAGGGCGTCGGGCTGCAGCGCGAACCGGTAGCGCCGGTCGGACACGAGCTCCACGCCCCGCAGTGTCGCAGGCCGACTCGGTCGAGCCTGCGCGCGGACCGGCGGGCTCGCGGCGATAGCGTCGCCCGCGAGCGCAGGGCGAGCGGCGCCCTCGGACCGAGGAGGCGCCATGGGGAGCAACGCACGTCGACGTCGTGGTGGTCGGGGCCGGCATCTCCGGTATCGGCGCCGGCTATCACCTGCAGACGATGTGTCCGAACCGGAGCTACGTGATCCTCGAGGGGCGCGACGACATCGGCGGTACGTGGGACCTCTTCCGCTATCCGGGCGTGCGCTCGGACAGCGACATGCACACCCTCGGATATCGGTTCAAGCCGTGGACCGCGGCCAAGGCGATCGCCGACGGCCCGTCGATCCTCGCCTACCTGCGGGAGACCGTGGCCGAGTTCGGCATCGACCGGCACATCCGCTTCGGGCACCGGGTGCGGCGAGCCGAGTGGTCGAGCGAGGACGCCACGTGGACCGTCGAAGCGACGGTCGGCGACGAGACCGTCACGTTCACGTGCAACTACCTGTTCATGTGCTCCGGCTACTACAGCTACAGCCAGCCGTTCGACGCCGAGATCCCGGGTCGCGAGCGCTTCGAGGGCCGGCTCGTGCACCCCCAGTTCTGGCCCGAGGACCTCGAGTACGCCGGGAAGCGGGTAGTCGTCATCGGGTCGGGCGCCACGGCGATGACGCTCGTGCCGGCGATGGCCGCCGACGCCGCCCACGTCACGATGCTGCAGCGCTCGCCGACCTACGTCGTGTCCCGCCCGTCCGCAGACGTCATCGCCAACGGCCTGCGCCGAGTCCTGCCCGACAAGCTCGCCTACGACCTGACGCGCCGCAAGAACGTCGCCCTCCAGCAGTTCTTCTACGGTCGCACGCGGAAGCAGCCGGAGAAGGTCAAGGCGCAGTTGATCGGATTGGTCAGCAAGCACCTCGGCGCCGACTACGACGTCGCCACCCACTTCACGCCGCGCTACAACCCGTGGGATCAGCGCCTGTGCCTGATCCCCGACGGCGACCTCTACGAGTCGATCACGTCCGGCCGGGTCGACGTCGTCACCGACACGATCGACACGATCACCGAGCGCGGCGTGCTGCTCACCTCGGGGCAGGAGCTGGAGGCCGACATCATCGTGACCGCCACCGGCCTGCAGCTGGTGACGCTTGGTGAAGTCGACATCACGGTCGACGACGAGCCGGTCGACTTCTCGCAGACCTGGACCTACAAGGGTTTCGCTTACTCCGACGTGCCGAACCTGGCGTCGTCGTTCGGCTACATCAACGCCTCGTGGACGCTGCGCGCCGACTTGACGTGCGAGTACGTGTGCCGGCTGCTCAACCACATGGACGCCACCGGGACCCGCCAGGCCACGCCGCGCCTGCGCCCGTCAGATCGGGACATGCCCGAACGCCCGTGGATCGAGGGGTTCTCGTCGGGTTACGTCCAGCGCGTGCTGCACCTGATGCCGAAGCAGGGCGACCGGGAGCCGTGGATCAACCCGCAGAGCTACAAGCGCGATCGCAAGATGTTCCGCAAGGGCCCCGTGGACGACGGGGTGATGCGCTTCACGCACCCGGCCGGCAGGGGCGCCCTCGACACCCCGGCCGCGGCGGCTGCGGCCGACTGACCCGGGATCAGGCGTCGGTGACGTCGCTGGTGTCCGGGGCGTCCGGGGGTGTGGCACGGCCTTCGGTCGTCTCATCGAGTGGGGATTCGGCGAGCACGGCGTAGAGCTCCGTGCGCGTGCGGGCGAGGATCTCTCGGGCCCGCTCGAGCTGGGACGGCGAGCCGTAGCGGCCGAGTTGGCGGAGCTCGCCGAAGATCTCCCCGCCGAGCCGGCGGAGGTCACCGCGGCGGCCCACGCCGCTGCGTTCCCACGGTGGGGATTGGTCATCATCGGCGTGCTCGTCGAGCCAGGCCCGGCCGGCGTCGGTGAGCTCGAAGCGCTTGCGCCCCTCGTCGTCGAACGAGCGCACCAGGCCCTCGTCCTCGAGCTGGGCCAGGATGGGATAGATGGAGCCGGGGCTCGGACGCCAGCGTCCGCCCGTCCGCTCCTCGAACTCGCCGATCAGCTCGTAGCCGTGCATCGGTCGTTCAGCGAGCAGTCGCATGACGCTGCCCTTGATTGCGCCGCGCCGGGCGCGATGCCGGGGCGGTCCGTGGTGATGGTGCATGAATGCATCCTCCCGTAGTCGTTCGCCGATAACGATAGATCGTTATCAGCGGAACGACAACCCTTCTGTCCTTCGATTCCGGCCCGTTCGGGCCGATCACGAAGGACAGAACCGCACTACGGTGACGCGGTGGGTGCCGAGACCGCCGGACTCGTGTGCGCCCACCACCATCTCTACTCGGCGCTCGCTCGCGGCATGCCGGCCCCGCCGGCGACGCCCCGCACGTTCCGGCAGATCCTCGAGCAGATCTGGTGGCGTCTCGACGCGGCCCTCGACCTCGACATGCTGCGGGCCAGTGCCCGCCTCGGTGCGGTGGAGGCGCTGCTCGCCGGGACGACCGGCATCGTCGATCACCACGAGAGCCCGCACGCCATCGAAGGCAGCCTCGACGTGATCGCCGAGGCCTGCGCCGAGGTCGGCGTCCGTGTCGTGGGCGCGTACGGCGTCACCGACCGTCACGGCGTTGACGGCGCCCGGCGCGGGCTCGCCGAGAACGAGCGCTTCCTGCGCGCCGGGGGACGGGGGATGGTCGGCGTGCACGCCGCCTTCACGTGCACGCGACGACACCCTCGCCGCGGCCGCCGGCCTGGCCGCCGATCTCGGCGTCGGTGTGCACATCCACGTCGCCGAGGGTCCCGAGGACGCCGGCGCGGGGGAGCGGCTGACGGCCCTCGCCGCTGACGACTGGCTGCTGGTGCACTGCGTGGGTCTCGACCGGACGCTGCCCGGCACGATCGCTCACAACCCGCGCAGCAACATGAACAACGGCGTCGGCTACGCCCGGCCGGCGAGCCGTCCCAACGACGTTGTCCTCGGCACCGACGGCATCGGTGCCGACATGCTCGAGGAGTTCCGCCTGGCCTACGTCGCCCACCGCGCCGATGACGTCACGGCGGTGCCCGACACGGCGTGGTCATGGCTGACCAATGCTCACCGCTTCGTGCCCGAGGCCGCGGGCGACCGCGTGACGTGGACCTACGACCACGCCGACTCGCCGTGGCACGTCGCCTTCACGCCGGGGATGCGCGTGACCGACGTCGTCAGCGGCGCCGGCGAGGTGCTCGTCGCCGAGGGCCGCCCGACGCGGGTCGACCTCGACGAGGTGCGCGCCCACGCCGCCGAGCAGGCCGCCCGCCTGTTCGCCCGCCTCTAGTCACCCCAGACTTCGCGGGCCTTGGCGTAGACGCCCTGGTCGTGGGAGAACTCGACGAGGTTCCCGTCGGGGTCGCGGAGCATGCAGATGTACCCGACGGGCGGCGGCAGGTCCATCGCGGCCATCGCCAAGCTGCCGTCCGCCTCGCCGCGGCGGGCCATCTCGTCGACGTCGGCGCGCTCGGGCAGCTCGATGCCGAGGTGGGCGAACGGCGCGAGCGTCTCCAGCGGCGAGCCGCGGTAGGGGTCGGTCTGCGGGAAGAACTGGGCCAGCACGAGGATGAACGGCTTGTCCGGGGAGTCCGGTTGACCCAACCAGGCGCCGTGGCCGTACTCGTCGGAGCGGCGGTCGAGCAGCTGCAGCGGGGTCATCCGCTGGTACCAGTCGATGGAGGCGTCGATGTCGCCCACCCGCAGGGCGACGTGGGTCCAGCGCGGCTCCGAGGGGCGGATCGAGTGCGTCGTGTCCGGCACGGGGCCACCCTACGGGTGCCGCAGCGTCGCCGGCGGCATGTCCGAGTGCCCAGGGAGGGGAGGCCCCGCAGCAGGCACTCGGTCGGCAGCAAACACTCGGATGAGCGAGCGCAGCGAGCGTTCGGGTGGGCTGTGCGAGGATGGCCCGATGGTCGGTGCCGCTGCCTTCCCGGTCGCGCTGTACCTGCAAGACGCCCACGACATCAGGACAGGGATGGACGTCGTCCGCCGGGCCGAAGCGGCCGGGTTCGAGGCCGTGTGGCAGGCCGACAGCCGCCTCGTCCGCGACGCGGTGGTCCCGATGGCGGCGTTCGCCGCGGCGACGGACCGGATCCGCGTCGGGTCCGGCGTGATCGACATCTGGACGCGCAACGCGGCCCGCCTCGCCAGCACGTTGTCCACGCTCGACGACCTGGCACCGGGGCGCATCATCTGCGGCCTCGGTGCGTGGTGGGACCCGCTGGCGACGAAGGTCGGCATCGACCGGGCGAAGCCCCTGCGGGCCATGCGCGAGGTCGTCACGGCCGTGCGCGGGCTACTCGCCAACGAGACCGTCACCCTGCATGGCGAGCACGTCCACCTCGACGGCGTCGAGCTCGACTACGTGTACCAGGAGCGACGCCCGAAGGACGTGCCGATCTACATCGGCGCCACCGGGATGCAGATGATGGAACTGGCCGGGGAGATCGCCGACGGCGTCGTGCTCAACTACCTCGTCGATCCGGCGTACGACACGGAGGCGATGGCCGCTCTCGAGCGCGGCGCCGCCAAGGCCGGGCGCACGCTCGCCGACATCGACCGCCCGCAGCTCGTCGTGTGCAGCATCGACCGCGACCGCCAGGCGGCCCTCGACGGCGCTCGGCTGATGGTCACCCAGTACCTCGGGCAGCAGCCGCACATCATGAAGGCGTCCGGGGTCCCGCAGGAGCTGCTCGACGAGATCGGCCGGGTGCTCACCTGGCCGGCGACCCACGACGAGGTCGTCGCCGCCAGCCGGCTCGTCCCCGACGAGGTGGTCCAGCGCTGCACCGCGTCGGGCGAACCGGACGAGGTCGTGGCCAAGGTCACCGAGTACGTCGCCAACGGGTGCACGTGCCCGATCCTGTACCCGCTGGGCCCTGACGTCGGGCTGATGATCGACACCTTCGCCAAGTCGTGACGCGGCGGCGGGCGCTCGTCCTCGGTGTCGTGGCGTCCGTGCTCGGCGCGGCGTGCGACGCCGACGAACCCGCGTCATCGCCCACATCGGGCGAGCCGGCGGCGACGAGCAGCAGCGCCTCGCCGACGACGAGCACGCCGTCGACCACCGCGCGCCGACGATCGACCCGACGTCCCCGCAGCCTCCGCTGCTCAACGCCAACGGCGCCAACGAGGAGCTGTCGGGCGTTGCCCAGCTCATCGGCTTCGGGTCGACGTGCACGGCGTTCCTCGTCGACGCCGGTGCGCTCGACGAGCCGGCGACGGCGCTCACCAACGGTCACTGCGTCGGCATCCGCGACGCCAGGGCGGTGCTCGTCGACCAGCCCGTGAGCGACACGGTGCTGCGCTTCCGCCTGTTCGCCGACACGCCGGAGGCCGTCGTCGACATCCCCGTCACGGCCATCGCCTACGCCTCGATGCGGATCAGCGACGTCGCCGTGCTGGAGCTCGGGGCGACCAGGCGCGACCTGCAGGACCTCTCGTCGTACGCGCTCGGCGATCCGCCGTCGGCCGGCGACCCGATCGAGGCGGTCGGCGTCCCGACGGCCGGCATCCCGCCCGAGGAGTGGTTCCTCCGTGCCAGCCCGTGCACGGCGAGGGCGACCGTCCGCCTCGTCGAGGGCAAGTGGTTGTGGGACGCGGCGGGCTCCAGCGACTGCCCCGGCATCCTCGGCGGCAGCTCGGGCTCGCCGGTGTTCGCCGCCGACGACTTCGCGGTCGCCGTCGGCATCGTCAACACGACGACGATCAGTGCCCCGCCTGGCGGATCGTGCGCGGTCGGCCGGCCGTGCGAGCTCAGCACCGGTCGTGCCGTCCAGGTCGCCAACCGCAGCTACTTCATGCCGCTGGCGACGTGGGAGGCATGCTGGGCACCGAGGTTCGACATCGCCAACGACGGCTGCCCGGCCGAGCAACCGCCCGCCATCGCCATCGACGCGCCGCGGCGGGCGGTCCAGCCCGGTGGGACGTGGTCGGCCAACATCGAGAACGGCGGTCCGGATCGACCGACCGTCGTCAAGACGGGGCCGGCCTCCGCTGTCGACTGCCGTGATCCGGTCGACTACGGCGCCCCGGTGACGGACCCGGCGCGGTTCTTCGACGAGCCATTGCCGGTCGCCGAGGACGTCTACCTGCTGTGCGCGGCGCGCACGGATGCCGACGGTGCGCCGACGACCGCCGAGGCCGGGTATGCGGTCATGGAGGTCGACGGCACACCGCCCGACGCGCCCATCCAGCTCGCGGCTTCCAGCGATGCCTCCGGCGTGCGCGTCCAGCCGACGTTCGCCCTGCCGGAGTACGCCGCCTTCCTCGTCCAGGTCGGTCCCGCCGGCGCGCTCGACTGCTCCACGGCGACCTCCTACGCGCCGTACTTCGGGATACCGCTCGTGGTCCCGGCCGCCGAGCTCCCGGCCACCCTGTGCGTGATCGGCGAGGACGAAGCCGGCAACCGCGGTGCTCCGCAGTCGTTTCCCCTGCCCTGAGCGTGGTGAGCGGCCGGTCGGTCCGCTCGCCTGGCCATTAGGGTGCCTGGATGATCGAGCTCGATCACGTCTCGAAGTCGTTCGGCGACGGGGCAGAGCGGACCGTGGCGGTCGACGACCTGTCGCTGTCGATCGGCGAGGGTGAGATCGTCGCCCTTCTCGGCAGCTCGGGCTCCGGCAAGACGACGACGTTGCGGATGATCAACCGGCTGACCGAGCCGTCGACCGGCCGCATCACCGTCGACGGCCGAGATGTGTCGACACTGCCGGCCCACGAGTTGCGGCGGGGCATCGGCTACGTCATCCAGCAGGGCGGCCTGTTCCCTCACCGCACGGTCCTCGGCAACGTCGGGACGGTGCCCCGTCTCCTCGGGTGGGACAAGGCGCGCACCGACGACCGCTCGCGCCAGATGCTCGAGCTCGTCGGGCTCGATGCCGGGCTCGCCGACCGCTACCCGGCTCAGCTCTCCGGCGGGCAGCAGCAGCGGGTGGGCGTCGCCAGGGCCCTTGCCGCCGACCCGCCGGTGCTCCTCATGGACGAGCCGTTCGGTGCCGTCGACCCGATCGTCCGCGCCCAGCTGCAGCGCGAGTTCGCCCGCCTGCAACGGGAGCTCGGCAAGACTGTCGTGTTCGTCACCCACGACGTCGACGAGGCGATCATCCTCGCCGATCGCATCGCCGTCCTGGCGCCGGGCGGGCGGCTGGAGCAGGTCGCTCCACCGGCCGAGCTGTTGGCCCACCCGGCGTCGGACTTCGTCGCCGACTTCCTCGGGAAGCGCACCGTCCAGTTCGAGGCCGGTGTGCCGGTCGGCTACCGCATCGAGTCCCGCTTCGTCGCCAACGGGACACCGGCGCCCCTCGCCGTGGAGCGGTGAAGGCTCACGCAGACGTGGTGAAGCAGTGAGTGTCGGAGGCGTCGTCGCCGCGGCGCCGCTGTGGAACGGTCGCCAGCTGGCCGGCAACTGGGACGTCATCTGGTACTACACCCTGCAGCACGCCCGCTACACCGTGCTCGCCGTCGGCCTCGGCTTCCTGTTCGCCCTCCCGGCGGCGTACCTCGCGGTGCGCCACCGGGGCACATATCCCGTGCTGCTGACGATCACCAACGTGATCTACGCCATCCCCGCGCTCACCTTGTTCGTGCTGCTGTCGCCGTGGCTGGGGTACCTCAACGACAAGCCGATCATCATCGCCATGGCGCTGTACACGCTGGTGATCCTCGTGCGCAACATCGTCGAGGGCATCCGGGCCGTGCCCGACGCGGTGCTGCGCGCTGCGGACGGGATGGGGTACCGGCCGTTCCGGCGGTTCGTCGCCGTGGAGCTGCCCCTCGCCCTGCCGGGCATCGTCGCCGGCCTGCGCTTGGCGACGGTCAGCACGGTGTCGCTGATCAGCGTCGGGGCGCTGATCGGCCGCGGCGCCCTCGGGCGGATGTTCGCCGACGGCTACCAGCGCCAGATCACCGTCGAGCTGTGGGCGGCGATGATCGCCACGATGTCCTTGGCACTGCTGTTCGACTTCGCCATCTACACCGCCGGCCGGGCCCTGACCCCATGGACCCGCGCCCGGGAGGCGCGCGCGTGAGTGTTCGAGGAGACACGGCGTGAGCGCGATCCTCGACGGCCTCGGCTGGCTGACCACACCGGAGAACTGGAGCGGCCGCAACGGCATCGGGCGCGCCGTGCTGCAACACCTCTGGTACGCGCTGATCGCCACCGGGCTGGCCACCGCCATCGCCCTGCCCATCGGACTGGTCATCGGGCACACCGGCCGCGGTCGTTTCGCGGCTGTCAACGTCAGCGGGCTGTGGCGGGCGATCCCGACGATCGGTGTCGTCACGCTCGTGTTCCGCTGGCAGCCGCTGTCGATCTGGCCCGTGCTCGTCGCCCTCGTCATCCTGGCGATCCCGCCGATCGTGCTGAACACCGTCGCCGGCATCGACAGCGTCCCCGGCGACGTCCGTGACGCGGCGACGGGCATGGGGCTGACCGGTCGGCAGGCCCTGTGGCACGTCGAGATCCCCAACGCCCTCCCACTCATCCTGGCCGGCATCCGCTCGGCCGCGAACCAGGTCATCGCCACGGTCTCCGTTGCCGGGTTCGTCGGGCTCGGCACGCTCGGCGTGTTCATCTTCACCGCCGCGCGCACCAACCAGCAGGACGTGATGGCCGGAGCGTCGATCGCCATCATCATCCTCGTGCTCGTCGTCGAGGGCCTGTTCGCCCTGCTCCAGCGGGCGATCGTGTCTCCCGGCGTGCGGGCCCGCACCCCGCGCCGGCTGCGCCGGGCGGCGACCGTGCCGTTGCCACTGACGGTGATGGAGACGGGCCAGACCGGCTGAGCCTGGATAGCCTCTGCCGTCGACCCAGGAGGTCCGCACCGTGAACATGCGCCGCACCATCCCCCTGCTGCTCGCTCCTCTGCTCGTCCTCGCCGCAGCGTGCGGTGATGACGAACCCGACGCGACGAGCGACACCACCACACCCGCCGGCAGCGAGGCGCCCGCCGCCAGCGAGGCGCCGGCTGCCACTGGCGAAACCGACGGCACCGCAGCGGAGACGACGACGGGCGGATCGGCCGCCTCGGGCGACACCGCCGGCGGCGGTGGCGGCGCCATCACCGTCGGCTCGGCCGACTTCCCGGAGAGCCAGCTGCTGGCCCAGATCTACGGCCAGGCCCTCGCCGAGGCCGGCTTCGACGTGGACTACCAGATGGCCATCGGGGCCCGGGAGATCTACTTCGACGCCATCGACAGCGGGGAGGTCGACCTCGTACCCGAGTACACCAATTCGCTGCTGTCGTTCGTGCTCCGTCGGGACAACCCCGACGCCTCGCCCGAGGCGACGAACGTCGAGGAGCAGGTCGCCGAGCTCGGCGAGGTCCTGCCCGAAGGTCTCGAGGTGCTCACCCCGTCGACCGCTGAGGACAAGGACGTCATCGTTTGCACGTCGGAGGTCGCCGAGGAGTTCAGCCTGACCAACCTCACCGAGCTCGGGACCGCATCGGCCGACATCACCATTGGCGCCCCGCCCGAGTTCGAGACCCGTTCGCCCTTCGGGCTCGTCGGGTTCCAGGAGATCTACGGCGCCGACTTCGGCGACTTCGTGCCCCTCGACGTCGGTGCCATCTCCGACGCCCTGGCGGCCGGCCAGATCGACTGCGGCAACCTGCTTCTCGACCATGCCGGAGATCACGGCAGGGGGCTTCGTGGCCCTCGAGGACGACAAGGGCACCGTGCCGAACGAGGCCGTGCTGCCGCTCGTCCGCAGCGAGATCGTCGACGAGACGTTGACCGCGACGCTCGACAACGTCAACCGCCAGCTCGACACGGAGACGCTGAAGGAGCTGATGGTCAAGGTCATCACCGATGCCGAGGCGCCCGACGTGGTTGCCCAGGAGTGGCTCGCCTCGCTCAACTGAGAAGATGATCGAGATCCGCGGCCTGACGAAGCGGTTCGGCCGCATCGTCGCCGTGGACGACCTCAGCTTCGACGTCCACCCGGGCCGGGTGACGGGGTTCCTCGGCCCGAACGGGTCCGGCAAGAGCACGACCATGCGCTGCATGCTGTCCCTCGACCGGCCCGATCGGGGCACGACGACGTTCGACGGGAAGCACTTCGAGTCGTTCTCCCGTCCGCTCTACGAGATCGGCGCGCTCCTCGACGCCGGGTACGTCCACCCGGCCCGCTCCGGGCGCAACCACCTGCGCTGGCTCGCGGCCAGCAACGGCGTGCCCAGCGCTCGCGTCGACGAGGTGCTCGGCCTGGTCGGGCTGACCGACGTCGCCAAGCGCAAGGTCCGTGGCTACTCGCTGGGCATGCGCCAGCGGCTCGGGCTGGCCGGCGTCCTCCTCGGCGACCCGCACACGGTGATCCTCGACGAGCCGGCCAACGGTCTCGACCCCGAGGGCATCCGCTGGATCCGCGACGTCCTCGTCCACCTCGCCCGCCAGGGGCGCACAGTGCTCGTCAGCAGCCACCTGCTGTCGGAGATGGCCCTGATGGCCGACGACCTCGTGGTCATCGGACGGGGCCGACTGATCGAGCAGGGTCCGGTCAGCCAGTTCATCGACCGTCACGCGACGCGCTGGGTGCGCGTGCGCACGCCGCAGCCGGCCGTGTTCGCCGAGCAACTCCGCCGCGCCGGCGCCACCTACGAGCCGGCCGGGCCGGACGGCATCGACGTCCACGGGTTGGCGATCGAGCGAATCGGTGAGCTGGCCAGCCGAGTGGGTGCCGTGCTGCACGAGCTCTCGCCCCAGAGTGCCTCGCTGGAGGACGCCTTCCTCAAGGCCACGGCGCAGTCGCAGGAGTTCCGCTCGGGCGAGGGCGGCGGTCCTGCAGTGCCGACCGCCCCGCCGCCGCCGCCGTCCGGTCCGCGTTCCGGGGGGTTCCCGGCTCCGGAGGTCGGCTCGTGATCGACGCCATCCGCAGCGAGTGGATCAAGGTGTCGTCGATCACTGTCACGTGGGTCCTGGGGCTGCTCGCCGCGCTGTTCCCCGTCGTCGTGACCGTGCTCACGGCGCTGTTCGCCGAGGAGATGGAGCCGAGCGACCTGGCCGAGGTCATCTCCGGCACGACGATCGTGGCGGCGATGCTGCTCGGCGTCATCGCCAGCCTCGGCATCACCAACGAGTTCAGTCACTACACGATCCGCCCGACGTTCGCCGCCATGCCCGACCGCTGGCGCCCGTTGCTGGCCAAGCCGATCGTCCAGCTGTCCATCGCCCTCGTCGTCACGGTGGCGATCGTCGTCGTGTCGTGGCTGGTCGGTGGGGCCATCGCCGAGGACCCGTCGTCGCTCGACGACGGGGCCGGTGCGGCGTTGGTCGGCGTCGTCCTGCTGGCGCTCGGGCTGACCTTGCTCGGGTACGGGCTCGGCCTGCTCGTGCGCAACACGGCAGCGACGATCTGCATCCTGCTGCTGTGGCCGCTGATCGCCGAGGGGCTGATCGGCGGTCTGCTGAGCGTCGCCGGCGCCGAGGGGGCCGTGCGCTTCCTGCCGTACTCGGAAGGGTTCAACATGGCCGTGGTCGACCGTGATCCGAACTCCTTCGGCCGCGTCGCCGGCGGGCTGTACTTCTTCGCCTGGGTCATCGCGATCCTCGTGGCCGGACTGCTGCGCACCCGCCGTCGCGACGCCTGACCGGTCGCCGGCGGCTCGGCTACCGTCGCCCGGATGCACATCACCCTGCCTTCCGGCACGGCCGCGTACCTCCACGTCCCCACCACTCCTTCGATGGGCCTCGTCATCGCTCCCGACCTGTTCGGTTTGCGGCCGCTGTTCGACGACCTCGTGCTCCGGCTGGCCGGGCAGTGGTCGATGGCGGTCGTCGCCGTGGAGCCCTTCCCGGGACGCAACCTGCCCCAGGATCCCGAACCACGCATGGCCGCCGTCGCCGAGCTCGACGACGATCGCCACCTCAGCGATCTGGAGGCCGCGGCCGACGCCACGGACATGGAGTACGTCGGGCTGATGGGCTTCTGCATGGGCGGGATGTACACCCTCAAGGCATCCCGGTCGGAGCGCTTCGCCAGCCTGGTGGCCTTCTACGGGATGATCCGGGTCCCCGAGATGTGGCACGGGACCGGTCAGGGCGAGCCCCTCGACTACCTCGATCGTGGCCACCCCGAACGGGTCCTGGCGATCATCGGCGAGCGTGACCACTACACCCCGCCCGACGACGTCAAGGCGTTGGAGGCGACGGGCGCGACCGTCGTGCGCTACCCCGACGCCGAGCACGGCTTCGCCCATGACGCCAGCCGCCCGGCCCACCGCGCCCACGACGCCGCCGACGCCTTCGCCCGGGCCCGCGAATGGGTCACGTCGTGAGCCCCGCTGGCGCGGGCTGACCTGACGGCGCTCGTCCCGAGCCGCGTCGGACGCGGAGGATCAGCGGGCCCGCAGCTCGAGGCGATCTCGTTGGGTGATCGTGTACTGGCGGTCGCGCTGCTCCAGCCATCCGAGGCGGATGAAGCTGGCGATCGCCTTGTTGACCCGCTCGCGCGACGCCCCGACCATCCCGGCCAGCTCCTCCTGGGTGACCGGCAGGGTGAACTGGTCGCTCCCGTTGGCCAGCTCGAGGAGGCGCTTGGCGGTGCGGCCGGTGACGTCGAGGAAGACGGAGTCGGCGAGCGCCTCGTCCATCGCCCGCAACCGCTGGGCGAGCAGGCGGGTCACGTTCCACAGCAGCTTCGGGTGCTGGTCGAACATCTCGAGGACCGGACCGTAGGGGACGGCGAGGACGCTCGAGGGCTCGAGCGCCCTGGCCATCGCCGAGCGCGGCCGGTCGTCGAGCATGCCGAGCTCGCCGAACAGGTCCCCCGGCTCCATCAACGCCACCACGCTCTCGCGGCGGTCGATCGGGTTGGCGATGGCGATCGCCACCCGTCCTCTCGTGACCACGTACAGGGCGTCGGGCGGATCGCCCTCGTCGAACAGCGTGTCGCCACGGACCAGCTGGCGGTCGGTGCCGACCGCGGCGAGCTCGTCCAGGGTCTCGTTGTCGGCGTCGGCGAAGAAGTCGGTTCGGGCGAGCACGTCCCGGTGGATGGACTGATCGTGCGCCATGATCGGGGCAGGGTACTACCCTGCCTGTGTGACCGACGTCTCCCCGGAGGTGATCTGGACGGTCGTCGTCGGTGGCGGAGAAGGGGTCCGGTTCGGGGCTCTGAAGCAGTACGAAGCCCTGGGTGACGGGCGCGTGATCGACCTCGCCGTGGCGGTCGCGAGGGGCGCTGGCGACGGCGTCGTCGTCGTCGTGCCGGCCGCGGACGCCGCCCGCGAAGGGGGCGTCGCGGGTGGCCCGACACGCAGCGCGTCGGTCCGCGCCGGGTTGGCGGCGGTGCCGCCGGAGGCCACGATCGTGTGCGTGCACGACGCCGCCCGCCCACTCGCTTCGGAGGCGCTGTTCGCCGCCACCGTGGCCGCGGTGCGCGCCGGCGCCGATGCTGCTGTCCCTGCCTTGCCCGTGGCCGACACGATCAAGGTGATCGACGCGGCCGGGATGGTCGTGGCGACACCCGACCGGTCGTCGCTCGTGGCCGTGCAGACGCCGCAGGCGTTCCGCGCCGATGTCCTGCGCCGGGCCCACGCCTCGGGCGCCGAGGGCACCGACGACGCGGCCCTCGTCGAGCGAGCCGGCGGACGGGTCGTCACCGTGCCCGGTGAGTCGTGGAACCGCAAGATCACCGGGCCGGACGATCTCGACTGGGCCCGTCGCTGGCTCGCCGCGAGCGTCCACGCGTGACGGTGCAGGTCCGCGTCGGCCAGGGGTTCGATGTCCACCGCCTCGGCGACGATCCGGCCCGCCCGCTCGTGCTCGGCGGCTGTCGGTTTCCCGAGCTGCCGGGCCTGGTCGGTCACAGCGACGGTGACGCCGTCGCCCACGCCGTTGCCGAGGCGTTGCTCGGGGCGGCCGGGCTCGGCGACATCGGCCAGCGCTTCCCGGACACCGATCCGACGCTCGCCGGCGCCGACTCGATCGAGTTGCTGCGGCAGGTCGCCGCCGACGTCGTGGCCGGCGGATGGGCGATCGGCAACGCCGATTGCTCGGTGATCTGCGAGCAGCCCAGACTGGCGCCCGTGCGCGACGAGATGCAGGCTCGCCTGTCCGCCGCCGTGGGTGCGCCGGTGACGGTCAAGGGTCGTCGCCCGGAGGGCCTCGGTGCCCTCGGACGACAGGAGGGGATCGCCTGCCTCGCCGTCGCGGTGCTCGTCACGGGTGGGACATGAGCGAGCGAAGCGAGCTCCGGCGATACGGCGCCTTGTTCGCCGCGCAGCGGCGAAGCGCTCGCTGGTGCCTGTCGGGTTCCGCGCGACCAGCGCGTCGCGTGGTTCGATGGTGCACCAGTGAGCGCGGCACGACGCCCGCCGAGCGGGGGCGGGGGCCGGTCGAGTGGAGGTTCGAAGCGATCGGCGGGTCGACCGTCCGGCGGACGGTCGCAGGCGGGTCGCGCCGGCGGCGGCCGGGCCGGCGCCAGCCGCGCCCAGCCCGCCAGGCAGACGGGAGCCCGCACGACACCCGGCCGGCGGGCGGCCGCGCCCCGCAACCCCGCACCGCGGACGCGTGGCGCCGGCCGCACCGGGCCGATCAGGCGTGACGCCGGCGATCTCCACCCGGCCAAGGGTGCCAAGGGTCTCGGCGGCGAGCAGGTCGAAGGACGCCAGGCCGTCCGCGAGCTGTTGATCGCCGGACGGCGCAAGGTCCACGAGGTGTGGATCTCGACCGAGCTGATCGGTCACGACGGCACCCCCGACGAGGGTGTCGCCGACATCGTCGCCTTGGCTCATGCCAACCGGGTCCCAGTCGCCCACGTCGGCTCGAACGAAGCTCGACGCCAAGGCGCGCAGCGAGGCGCCGCAGGGCGTCATCGCCCTCGCCGCTCCGCTTCCGGAGGCCGAGCTCGGCGACCTCATCAAGCGGCGTCCCGGGCGTCCCCCGTTCCTGGTCGCCATCGACGGCGTCACCGACCCGGGCAACCTCGGGGCGATCATCCGCAACTGCGACGGCGCCGGCGTGCACGGGGTGCTCATCCCGCGCCACCGAGCCGTGCACGTCACGCCGACGGTCGCCAAGGCCTCGGCCGGCGCCATCGAGCACGTCCCGATCGCCCTCGTCCCCGGACTTCCGGCGACGCTGGCCAGGCTGCGGGAGGCAGGGATCTGGGTCGTCGGGCTCGACGATGCCTCCGATCGCACGCTGTTCGACATCGGCGACCTGACCACCGAGGGGATCTGCCTCGTGCTCGGCGCCGAGGGCGCCGGCCTGTCCCGCCTCGCCCGCGAGCGCTGCGACGTCGTGGTGAGCATCCCGATGCGTGGCCGGATCAGCTCTCTGAACGTGTCGGCCGCGGCGGCCCTGGCGACCTACGAGGTGGCACGGCACCGGGCCCAATGAGCCGAGCCGAGAGGCGAGGCGATCATGCAGTTCGGCCGGCCACCGGATCCCGCTCTCCGTTGAGCGGGATCCGGTGGCCTGGGAGTCGGACGGCGCAACCGTGGGGGACGAGGGAGTGTCGCGGCCGTCCGTCCGCCTACGTCCGTTCGTTCGGACCGTGGCCGGCGGCGGATTGGGAAGATCTTCGAAGGTCTTGTCCCGCGCGGTCAGCCGCCGTGGATCATTCGCAGGCCTCGCCGTCGCCGTTGCCGTCGAGATCGTAGATGTCAGTGCCGATGACCCGCACGTGGCCCGTGTACGAGGGGCCGTTGCCCGAGCCGCCGGCGCAGTCGACGTCGGAGTCGATCGGCACGCAGCCCGAGTAGTTCGGGTCGCACCCGTCGCCTGCGTTCGGCGGCGGAGGCGCGATCGTGATCGGAGGAGGCGGCGGCGCCGGCGCGACGGGAGGCACCGTCGTCGGCGGAGGCGCGGGCGTCGGCGGAGGCGCGCAGACGAACGTCGGCGACGCCGCGTCGGCAGCCACGTAGGTGGCCTCCCGCGTGTGCGCGCCGTAACCGTCCCGGCTGTCGTAGCGGGCGATGGCGACCCCATCCTCGATCAACCGCAGCCCGGCGTCGACCCCGTCGAGGTCGACGTATCGCAGGGAGCGGCCGTGGCGGTCGGTGTCCTCGCCGTCGCCCCCTGGTGTGAGGACGACCTGGCGGTCCTGGACGAGGCCGGCGAGCGCCAAGGTCGCGGCGTCCGCCTCGCACGTGCCGTACTCAGGGGCGTCGATGCCAACCATCCGCACGCGCACGGGCGGGGACCCGTCTGACGGCGTGACGTCGAGGGTGTCACCGTCGACGATGTGCGTCACCGCGTAGGTCACGGGCTGCGTCGGCGGCGACACGACGGTCGTCGACGGCGCGGCGGTGGTCGCCGGCGCGGCCGTGGTCGGCGGGCGCCGCGTGACGATCGGCCGCTCAGTCGTCGCTCGCGCCGCGGTCGAAGGGGTGGTCGACGGTTCCCCCGCCGGCGCGGACGCCGCCGAATCGGATCGCACCGGAGGCTCGGCCCCGCCGGACGCCGCCGATCCTGCCGCCAACGCCACGACGGTGGCGCCGCCGACCATCAGCGCCTTGCGTCCCTTGCTCTGGTTGGTCCACCAGCGTCGCCAGGTCGGCATGGTCGGGTCGGGGTTCATGAGCGTCGTCGGGTGCTTTCGATGTCGAGGTGGTGATGTCGCCGTGAGGCGACGAGCAGTCCAACGACGCCCGCTCCGGTCGATTCCAGCTCGCGCCACATCACGGGGTTTCCCCGATGCCCGTCCTCTCGCCACGCGAACGGGGCCGCGTGGCTGGTCCAGGCAACATGCCGAAGTGGGGCCCAGATCCCTAGGGACGTGTTGTCATACCGCAGATCAGAGCCGTCTACGCGGCTCGATAGCCTCGGGCCGAGGCCGGGTTAGCTCAGTTGGTAGAGCACTTGACTTGTAATCATGAGGTCGTGGGTTCGATTCCCACACCCGGCTCACCGCACGCACCGCACCCCGCTCGGGGCACGGCAAGAGCGCTGGTCATGACCCATACCGCTGCTCCACCTACCCGGCGGCTCCACATCTCAGGAGCAGCGAAATGGCTTGTGCAGCCACCCTTCGTCGGTTTCGCATTGCGTGATCGCGTGAACTCAGCTAGGTTGCGACGGCAACCGTCCTGCCGAAGGGATCGCGCCGTGAAGCGATTTGTATTCGTTGCGGCCGCAGCAGCGGTTCCGCTCTTGTCGATCAGTGCTTCGCCAGTAGAGGCCGTCTCGAGTGCGAGTAAGGTGGTCATTTGCCACATTCCACAGGGCAATCCGGTCATCGCTCACACGCTGGTGGTTGGCGAGAGCGCCATGCGAGGCCACCTGGCGCACGGTGACACCTTGGGACCATGTCCCGACTATCCGCCGGCCGCGGGATTGCTCTTAACGCCGGGCAAAATCCAGCCCGGGGCGACCTTCGAAGCCACGTTCGAAGGGTGTCCCGGCGGCGAAACTGTCGACTTCGTTCTGAATGGAACGACGACGTCAGCGCCGTGCAACGTGCCCGCCGGCCCCGCCGGCTTCCGCCGGCCGTCCGTCGCTGAACTTCCTTCGGCAACGGCGACCTTGAGAGCCCCCACGACGCCAGGAACGTACACTTTTTCGGCCACAGGCGCGACGACTGGTTTGTCTGCGACCGCCACGATCGCCGTGGCCGCGGCGACTCCGGACGGGCTGCTTCCGACAACCGGTTCCGATAGCGCTCCGATTGTCCAAGTCGGAGCCGGATTGTTCGCCACGGCTGCGTGCCTGACGGTCGTCGGCATCCGCCGGCGCAGGGCGCACGCCTGACTGAAACCCGCCGATCATCGTGAGTCTCCGGATTGGCGAGGCGCACGCGGTCACGGGCATTCACGTCATCGCCAACACCCAACAGGCGGCCCTCGAGAGCGCCTGCGCTCACGGTAGCTCGTTGCAAAGGCGGCCCCTGGGGCGCCGATGAGGACGGTAGAGCGGGTGTTATCACGTCGAATAAGCCCTGGTAGACAGGTGTATTCGTGAAGATGTGAGGGGTGTAGACGTGGTGATAGCACTTGATCACCGGTCATCGCTTGAGCACTCGGTCGCCTGAAACAAGCCCGGCGCAATTGTACTTGATTACCGCTATCCTGGTAGCAGAAACTCGCAGAATCACCTGGCAGTTGTGCGGCCGGCATGTGTTACTTGATTTCTCACTTGTCATCATGAGGTCGTGGGTTCGATTCCCACGCCTGGCTCGCACGAGAGCCCAGCTTCAGCCCAGTGTTACTCGCCGCTGAATTCCAAGGACGGGCGGTGACGTCCTGGGCGTCGGCGAGGAGTTTCACGACGTCGAGGTGCTCTGCCCGAACGAAGTAGAACCATCGGCAACATCCTCGCCCGCATGAACTGCGCAGTAGCCGGATCGCTCGACCAAGTCCGCTTCCGCCGACGGACGTAGCCACGCCGGCGTCACGACTCAGTGTGCAGCGCCTGATCGCGCAGCTCGGTGACCCTGAGCACGACGTGGTGGCCGGCGCAGCATGAGGAGGCGCTCACGCCGAGTCCATGACGGCCACATGTGGCCGCGCCGATCATGACCACATGAACGCAACCGATCGACCCCGACCCGTCGTCGGCTTGTTCATCTGGGGCACCCCGCCGACGGCGTCCATCTCGACGAGTGCCGCAGAGAGCTCGGTGGTCGCACCACCATCACTTGGCGCCCTCAGGCCCACGGCTGGCACCTCGCGGCGGTGACCCGGCGGCTCACCGTCCACCACCGCGGCCGGCTGCTCGGCGCCGCGCTGTTCACGGCAGCCGTTTGCGCGCCAGCACGAGGTATTGCGCCCCGAGCGGCAGTCGGCGCAGGCGAGGTTCGAGCGGTCGGAGCCTCCGGAGCGGCGCCGGGAAGTAGAACCTGAACTCTGTGCTCACGACTTCCATCCCGCCGTCGATCAACAGCCGTCGCGCCGCGGCCGGGGACATCATGACGGCGTCGCGGTCGAACGGGATTCGTCGCATGATGATCCGGGTGCCCGGGTTCCACGGATTGTTCTCCCAGAACGCGAACAAGCCGCCGGGCCGAAGCGCACGCACGACGAAGGCGACGGCGCCGGCGCGGTGGGCGGGCGCGATGTGGTGGAAGACGCCGTTGCAGTAGGCGAGGTCGGCGACGCCGCTGAACGAAGTACTCAGAGGGACGAAGCTGACCCGATCGTTCTGGTGCTCGCGGGTCGCGGTCTCGAGCAGCGCGGTGGAGGCATCGGTCGCGATGACCCGTTGGACGCCCGGCAACTCGAGCAGGAGGGGGACCGTCGAGCCCGTCCCGCAGCCGTAGTCGAGCACGGTTGCGGCCGTGTGCCCGAGCTGACCCAATCGGTGCCGCAGCCAGTCGACCCGGCCCTTGGCGAAGAAGGCCGAGTCCTCGCCGGAGAGCGAAAGTCCCTTGTCGAGCGCCGTGTGGTAGCCCGTCGCGTAGACGTCGAACTCGGCGGCGGAGGGTCCCACGTTCGCCGTCACGACGACCGGCGCCGTCTGAGCCCGTACACGCTGGCGAAGAAGCTCGCCAGCACGGTGAGGAAGCCGATCACCACGAGTGTCACGCCAGGGACGACGAGCCGCATCGTGCTCGAGTACTCGAGCTCGCCGAAATCGGCCACGCGCCATCGGTTGAGTGCCATCAACAGCGCCACGACGCCACCGGTCACGGCGATGCACCCGACGACGAGTCCCGATTCGAGCGTGAGACGCCTGGCGATCCGCTCCAGTCGAGGGTCGGGCGGGAGCAGCCCCTCGTCGATGGCGAACACCTTGGTGAAGAGCCCGAAGAGCACGGACTGGTAACCGCAGATGATGGCGAGGCTGGCGAACAGCAGCGTGTGGGCGTCGAACGTCAACTCGCCGATGCTCACACCGGGCAGGGCGACGCCGTATCCGACAAGGCCGATGACGATCAACGCGACGCCGGGGATCAAGAAGAGCCACCGAGGGTTGTAGAGCAGGAAGAAGCGCAACGTGCGCCACCCGTCGCGGAACGTGTGCAGGTGAGGTGCGTGCACCTTGCGCCCGTCCGGATGGAGGGTGATCGGGACCTCGGCGATACGGGCGCTGGCGAGGCTCGAGCGGATGATCATCTCGGTGGCGAACTCCATGCCGCTGCATTGCTGCGACAGGCTCTCGTAGTGCTCCTTGGTGAAGCCGCGCATCCCGCAGTACACATCGTTGACCGGGACGTGGAACCACGAGCGCGCCATCGCGGTGAACATCGGGTTGCCCCACCAGCGGTGCAACCTGGGCATCGCCCCGGGCATGACGCGTCCCCCACCGCGCTCGAGGCGGCAGCCCTGCACGAGGTCGTAGCCTTCGCGCAGCTTCTCGACGAACTTCGGCAGCTCGGCGAAGTCGTAGGAATCGTCGGCGTCGCCGATCACCACGAACCGCCCGACGGAGGCAGCGATCCCACCCATCAGTGCGTTGCCGTACCCCCGTGCGCCCACGTGGACGACACGCGCACCGAGCGCGGCCGCGATCTCCGGGGAGCCGTCGGTGCTGCCGTTGTCGGCCACGATCACCTCACCGACGATGCCGTGATCACCCATTGCCCGCCACGCCTTTTGGATGCAGGCGGCGAGTGTGTCCGCCTCGTTGAGGCATGGCATGACCACCGACAGCTCGAGCACGGGCGCGGCATCCACCGGCACCGCTGATCCAATGGGGGTCGGGAGCAGCCGCCTCGCCTCGAACGGCACACCGCGACCATAGCGCTCCTACCGTGCGGGCAAGCCGTGGGTCCGCCGTGCTCGGCCTGTCACCGTCGCGTCCGTTGCGCAGCACAAGCAAGAGGTTGACGAACGGCGAATCTGATGGTAACGTCAGATTCGTAAACGTTCCCGCCTGCACGTCCGCGGGCGGAGTGAAAGCTGTAGGAGCAACATGTTCAGAGCATCGTCACGTCTCGCCGCGTCCATCGCCCTCGTGTCCCTGGTGGTCGCCGCGTGCGGTGGCGACGACTCAGCGGACAACGAGTCCACCGAAAGCGACTCCGCCGTCAGTGCGGAAGCATCCGTTCCTGCGACCGAGTCGACCTCCACCGAGGCGTCCGCCGCGAACACCAGCGAGCCGGGCGACACCGAAGAGACCGCCGGGACCGGTACTGCGGCCACGTCGTCGGCGGCGGGCTGGACGGTCGACACCGAGGCGTGCGTCGACCCGGACCGGGCCAATGCGCCGATCGAAGGTCCGATCAGCATCGGCAGTTCGATGCCGCTGTCGGGCGGCCCAGCAGCGTCCGCCTTCGCCCCGATCCGCGCCGGGCTCCAGGCCTACATCGACTACGCCAACGAGAACGACCTGCTCGAGGGCCGTGAGTTGACGCTCAACGTCGGCGACGACCAGTACGACCCGGCGTTGACGCCTGGTGTCGTCAACGGTCTGCTCGACGAAGGCGTGCAACTGTTCACTGGGATCGTCGGGACGCCGAACAACGCGTCGGTTCGCGACCTCCTGAACGAGGAGTGTGTCCCGCAGATGCTCGGCGGGTCCGGTTTCCCGGGATTCGCCGAGGTCACCGAGTATCCGTGGTCGACCACCTCGCTGGTGCCCTACGACGTCGAGTCGGCCGCGTACGCCGCTGACATCGCTCGGGAGTTCCCGGATGGGGCGACGGTCGGCGTCTTCGCCGTCTCCAACGAGTTCGGTTCGGCGTACACCGACGCCTTCGAGGAGCTGAGTGGCGAGTTCAACTTGGAGATCGTCGACAGTCAGAGCATCGACGCGGCTGACACGGCGCCGCCCGCCGCCCAGCTGGCGAGCATCGCCGGCAACGCTCCTGACGTGATCCTTGCCATCCCCCTCGGCGCGCAGTGCCCGACGTTCCTGACCGAGCTGGCCAACCAGAAGGCCGCCAATCCCGGCTGGGAGCCCCAGGTGTACCTCGCCAGCGCCTGCGCCAACCGGTTGATCCTCGGCACCGCGGGTGAGGCGGCCGAAGGTGTGCGGTCGTCGCTGGCCGCCGGCCTGATCGACATCGCCAACGAGGAGACCCACACCATTCCGGGCGTCGCCGAGTACCTCGCCTACATCGAGAGCAAGGGACTCACCGACACTGTCCCGACGAGCGCCGCCGGCTGGGTCGTCGGCGAGGTCACCGTGGAGATCCTGCGCCGTGCCGCCGAGTCACCCGACGGGCTGACGCAGGCATCGATCATCAACGCCGCCCGCAACCTGGACTTCGAGCCGAGCGTCGTTCAAGAGGGCATCCACTACAAGATGGCCGGTGAGCAGGACAGCTACTACGTCGAGGACGTGCAGATCGTGCAATACGACGCCGCCGCCACGGTCTGGAACAACGTCGGCGAGCTGATCACCGAGTTCGCCAGCAGCTGAAATCGCTTCGACGGCGGACGAGGTGCTCGTCCGCCGTCACAATCACGAAAGAGATGACTGTGTCCACTGCAGTAGCAACAACCCCGCCGTTCCGCAACCGCGAGTTCGCGATCAACGGCATCAACCACGTCGCGCTTGTGTGCAGCGACATCGACCGCACGGTCGACTTCTACACCAACGTCTTGGGCATGCCTCTGGTGAAGACGATCACCCTGCCCGGCGGCGCCGGCCACCACTTCTTCTTCGGTCTGGGCAACGGCGACTGTCTCGCCTTCTTCCACTTCCCTGACGCGCCGGCGGCGGTCCCGGGCATTTCGGCACCCGTCGCGCTGCCAGGAGCCGGCGAGTTCGTGAGTGCCGTCGGTTCGATGAACCACGTTGCGTTCAACGTCCCGGAGGACAAGTTCGAGGAGTATCGGGAACGCCTCGTCGCCAAAGGCGTCGAGGTCAGCCCGATCATGAACCACGACGACAGTCCCCGGCAGGTCGCGGCGGACATGCACGACGGCGTGTTCGTCCGCAGCATCTACTTCCAGGACCCCGACGGCATCTTGCTGGAGTTCGCCTGCTGGACGAACGCCGGTCACACGGTGGCCGACGGTCAGCGCAACGACGTCGCCGAGCCGGTCGCCGCGGCCTGACCCTCACCTGCGGTGCGCCGCGGGCACCTGGGAACACGGTGTCTGCGGCGTGCCGGTCCTCCGTCTACTGTGCCGGCCAACCCCGAAAGGCGCTCGACATGCCCCGACTTCGCCAGGTTCACCGCCACGAGACCGACGACAAGCTGGTCCTCCAGATGTACGACCGCCTGTTCGGTCCCGACCGTGACCCGGTCGACTCACCGGGTACCGCCACCGGCACACCCGGCGACTGGTGGACGGTCTTCGCGCTCTCCCCGGACGTGTTCAAGCACGCCACGCTCGGCTTCAACCTCTACCGGAGCCCGAATCGACAGCTGGACCCCGTCCTGCGCGAGCTCGGTCAGACGCGCACCGGCTGGCTGCGCGGCAGCCAGTTCGTGTTCTCGCAGCACTGCAAGTCGTGCCGCACCCTCGGGATGAGCGACGAGAAGATCGCGGCCATCCCGGTGTGGTCGACGTCGGACCAGTTCAGCGACGTCGAACGCGTCGTGCTCGCGTACACCGACGCCCTCGTCGAGAGCAACGGCCGCGTGCCCGACGAGCTCTTCGAGCAGCTCCGCTCGCACCTCAGCGACGTGGAGATCCTCGAGCTCACGTACATCTCGGCGATGTACGAGATGCACGCCCTGATCTGTCGGGCGCTGCGCCTCGAGTTCGACGACCGCGACGACCCGATCGTCGAGGTTCCCGGTGACGAGGCTTCCCTGGCCGTCGACATCGGGGCGATGATCAGTGCGCCCGACGCCTCCGCCTGACGGCCGCGACGTGGTCCCGATGAACGGGCCAAGGGCCCGCACGCGGGTCCGCGAGCGCATCGACCGCGGTGAGCCCGCCGTGGTCGTCGCCGGCCACACCGTCTCGGCTGACACCGCGGACTTCCTCGGTCGCTTCGGGTTCGACGGCTACTGGCTCGAAGGCGAGCACGGCGCGACGACGTGGGACCGCATCGCCGACATCTCCCGGGCCTGCGAGCTGTGGGGGATGACGGCGATGATGCGCATCCATCGCCTCGACGCGTCGCTCGTCGGGCGAGCCCTGACGCTCGGTGCCGGCGGCATCGTCGTCCCCCAAGTCCAGACGGCCGAGGAGGCCGCCCGGCTCGTCGAGCGCCGGCCGGTTCGCCCCGGCTGGCCGACGTGGCGTGTCGATGGGCCGGCGCTCCTACGGCAGCGCCGACTTCTTCGCCAACGAAGCCTCGTCGACCGTGCTCGTCGTGCAACTCGAAGACACCGTCGCCCTCGACAACCTCGACGAGATCCTCGCCGTGGAGGGCATCGACGTCGTCTTCATCGCCCCCAACGATCTCGCCCAGTCGATGGGCCATCAGGGCGAGCCGGGCCACCCCGAGGTGCAGGACGCCATCGCCGACGGCCTCCAGCGGATCGCCGCGGCGGGTCGTGTCGCCGGCACGTTGTGCCCGCCGAACCGCATCGAGCACTTCGTCGAGCACGGGGCCGGATTCCTCTACGCCTCGTTCGACGCGTGGATTGCCGACGGAGCGAGCCGGTTCCTCAGCACGGTCGACACCGCGGCGCACAGATCGACGCTCGAGTGACGACCACTCCGGCCTTGCAGGCGCTCCCCGGCTGGGCGGCCGAGTCTCTCGTCCGCTGCGGCCTCGTATCCGTACCCGAGGCGTCGACCCTCCGCGGTGTTCCCGTGACGGGCGGCGTGTCGTCCGCGGTCTGGCGAGTCGAGCTGGCGACGGGGCCGGTGTGCGTGAAGCGGGCGCTCCCAGAGCTCGCGGTGGAGGGATCGTGGCAGGCGCCGACGGTGCGCTCCACCTGGGAGGCCCGGTGGCTCCGCCTGGCCGCCGACCTCGTCCCCGGCGCGGCGTGCCCGCTGCTCGCCACCGACGATGACCACCACACCATCGTGCTGGCCTGGCTCGACCCCGCCGTCCACCCGGTGTGGAAGCAGCAGCTCGCCGCCGGCCACGTCGACCGAGCCGTCGCCGCCGAGGCGGGCCGGCGTCTCGCCCAGCTGCACGCCGCGTTCGTCCCCCATCGGGGCGGGTTCGCCACGGCGCGACCGCTGTTCGAAGAGCTGCGGCTCCGGCCGTACCTGCGCGTCACCGCCGCCAAGCACCCGGGCGTCGCGACACAGCTGCTCGACCTGGCCGCGGCGTTGGCGACGAGCGACATCACCGTGATCCACGGCGACGTCAGCCCGAAGAACATCCTCGTCGGCCCGAAAGGCCCCGTGCTGCTCGACGCCGAGTGCGCCAGCCCCGGAGATCCGGCGTTCGATCTCGCCTTCTGCGTCAACCACCTGCTGTTGAAGGCGGCATGGCACCCGGACGACCGCGGCGAGCTCCTCGGTGCCGCCACCGACCTGATCCTCGGATACCACGAGGGGATCTCGTGGGAGGAACCGGCAGGGCTGGAACGCCGCACGGCGGCGCTCGTGCCGGCGCTGGCGCTTGCCCGCGTCGACGGCCTCTCCCCGGTCGAGTACCTGTCCGAGCAGGGCCGCAGCACTGTGCGGCGAGCGGCTATCGCCGGCCTGACCGACCCGCCGCTCGATCGCCACGAGCTGCTCGCATGGTGGCGGGACGCTCTCGACACGGAGGAAGTATGAGCGGCACAGAGATCGTCGGAGTGACCGCCCATCGGCGCTGGGACTCGCGGGCCAGGCCGACCGTGGAGGTCGTCGTCCACACCACGGGCGGTGAAGGGCGGGCGCTGGCTCCCGCCGGCGCGTCCACCGGCTCAGGTGAGGCCGTCGACCTCCGCGATGGGGGAGAACGCCACGGAGGACTCGATGTCCGCCGGGCCATCGCCAACGTTGCCGACGTGATCGCACCCCGGCTGGTCGGCGTCGACGCCGCGGATCAGGCCGCCGTCGACGGCGTCATCGAGGGCCTCGACGATTCGGCGGTCTTCGCCACGCTCGGCGGGAACGCCGCGGTGGCGACGTCGATGGCCGCCGCCCGTGCCGCGGCCGCCTCGATCGGCGAGCCACTGTGGCGAGTGCTGGGGCCCGACGCGACGTTCCTGCCGGTGCCGGAGATCCAGATCTTCGGCGGCGGCGCGCACGCCCACCGCCGCGTCGACGTGCAGGACTTCCTCGTCGTGCCGGCCGGGGCAACCTCCTTCGCCGAAGCTCTCGACTGGACGAGCGAGATCTACCGGGCCGCCGGCCGGTGGCTCGACCAGCGCGGGCGGCTGGCGGGCGTCGCCGAAGAAGGCGGATGGTGGCCGGCGTTCGACGGCAACGAGGAAGCCCTCGAGGCGCTCGTCGAGGCGATCGAAGCGAGCGGGCTCGTCGCCGGGCGCGACGTGGGCATCTCGCTCGACGTCGCCGCCACCCAGTTGTGGTCCGACGGCGCGTATCGCTTGTCGCGCGACGACCGGGCCTTCGCACGAGACGAGTGGTGTGCGGTCCTGCTCGGCTGGATCGAGCGGTTTCCGATCGTGTCGATCGAGGATCCGTTCGCCGAGGACGACGCCGCCGGCATGGAGCTGTTCACGGCCGCCGCCGGTGGTCGCATCCAGGTCGTCGGCGACGACTTCCTCGTGACATCGGCCGATCGGGTCCGCGCCGCCGCGGCCACTGGCACGGTCAACGCCGCATTGATCAAGCCGAACCAGGCCGGCACGCTCACGCGCGCCAAAGCTGCGCTCGACGCCGCAGCCAGCGCCGGGTTCACCGCCATCGTCTCGGCGCGTTCGGGTGAGACGGAGGATTCGACCGTCGCCGACCTCGCCGTCGGCTGGGGGGCGGACGGAGTGAAGGTGGGATCGATCACCCGCGGCGAGCGCACCGCGAAGTGGAACCAGCTGTTGCGCATCGAGGAAGAGCTGGGCGCCACGGCGCGCTATCGCGGATGGGCGGCGCTGGGCCGCACCGACCCGCCGTGACGAAGGTCCTGTTCCACTTCGACGCGCCGCCCGCCCTCCGGGCTCGGCTGGCCCCGCTGCTCGAGGGGCTCGACGTGCGCTGGTGCGCCGAGCACGACGAGCGTCGGTTCGCCGAGATGCTCGCCGACAGCGAGGCGCTGTGGCACGTGCTGCGCCCGATCACCGCCGCTGACATGGATCGCGCGCCCCGGTTGCGGCTGATCCAGAAGCTCGGCGTCGGCGTCAACACCATCGACCTCGACGCAGCCCGCGCGCGGCATCGCCGTGGCCAACATGCCGGGGGTGAACGCCGCGGCCGTCGCCGAATCCACGGTCGCTCTGATGCTGGCATCGTTGCGACGGCTCGTCGAGCTCGACCGCCGGACGCGCGCCGGGCACGGCTGGCCGATCGACACCTCACTGGCGGCGACGGTTGGCGAGCTCGGCGACTGCACCGTCGGGCTCATCGGCTACGGGAACATCGCCCGACGTGTCGAGCATGTCCTCCGCGCGTTCGGCAGCACAGTCATCCACACCGCCTCCCACGCTGACGGCGAGGACTCGTACCGGACGCTCGACGAGCTGCTCGCCGCCAGCCACCTGGTGTCCGTGCACATCCCGCTCACCGACGCCACGCACGGCATGCTCGGGGCCGCACAGCTGGAGCTCATGCGACCTGGTGCCATCCTCGTCAACACCGCTCGTGGTGAGATCGTCGACGAAGCCGCCCTCGTCGCGGCGCTCCGATCTGGACGCCTGGGGGCGGCCGGTCTCGACGTCTTCCACTCGGAGCCGCTCGACGCGAGCAGCCCACTCATCGAGCTGGACAATGTCGTCATCCAGCCCCACGTCGCGTGGCTCACCAGCGGAACGATGCACCGGTGCACCGCCATCGCCGCCGACAACGCCCGGCGCCTGGCGCGCGGCGACGACATCCTCAACGCCGTGGTCTGAGCAACCGGACGGCGAACATCATGGCCGCGCCTCGGTGCCCGTCGCCGTGTCGGCGGCGGGCGTCGACTCGACATGCCGGTCGCGCAGGTCGCGCTTGAGGATCTTGCCGGTGGCGTTGCGCGGCAGCTCGTCGACGAGCTCGACGCTGCGTGGACACTTGAAGTGGGCCAGCCGCGCGCGGGTCCAGCCGATGATCTCGTCCGGCTCGGGGCTCGTGCCGGCACGCGCGACGACCACGGCGTGGACGCGCTCGCCCCAACGTTCGTCGGGGATGCCGATCACGGCCACATCCTCGACGGCCGTATGGCCCCGGAGCACGGCCTCGACCTCGGCCGGGTAGACGTTCTCTCCGCCGGTGATCACCATGTCCTTGGCCCGATCGACGATCGAGAGGTAGCCGTCGCGGTCGAGCGTGCCGACGTCACCGGTGCGGTACCAGCCGTCCTCGGTGAACGCCGCGGCCGTCGCGTCCGGATCGCGGTAGTAGCCGGGGAACAGGGCGTCGCTGCGGATGAGTAGCTCGCCCGGATCGCCGACGGCAACGTCGTGGCCGGTGTGGTCGACGATGCGGACCTCCCAGCCCAGCGCCACCTGTCCCGCCGTGCGCAGGCGTGGTGAACCAGGAACGTGGTCGCGTGGATGGAGGAGGCTGACGAACGACTGGGCCTCGGTCATGCCGTAGATCTGTCGGAACCGGCAACCGAGCACCTCGATCGCGTCGCGCAGCAGCGGTTCGGGCATCGGCGCGGCGCCGTACTGGATCTCCCGCAAGCTGCCCAGCGTTGGGGCGCTCCGGCCGCCCGCGGACTTCGTCGATGAGCGCGGCGATGATCGTCGGGGCGGCGGTGAAGAACTGGATGGCGTTGCGCTCGATCTCGTCGACGACCCGAGTGGCGTCGAACGCCGCCAGCACGTGCAGGGTGCCGCCTGTCAGCAGGCACTGCAGCGCCTGGGAGAGACCGGCGAGGTGGAACATCGGCATCAATTGCAACTGCGGCGAGCCGGCGACCATGTCGCCGATCTCGATGGCGAAGCCGGCCAGGGAGCGGATCAACGCACCGTTGGTCAGGGGGATCGCCTTCGGGCGCCCGGTGGTTCCGCTCGTGTGCAGGATCGCGACCGTCGAGCTCACTCCGAGCCGCTCGAGCGGTCGGGGCGGTGGCGGGCCGTCTCGGTCGGCTGCCGGTGTCCAGCCGGGCCGCTCGTCCGCGCCGAGCACGACGCGGTGTTCGGGCCGACCGACGGCGTCGATCGTCGACGCCGAGATCGGATCGGCGAGCACCGCGACCGGCCCGAGGAGCTCGAACAGGTCCTCGAGCTCGGCCGCGCCGAGGCGCCAGTTGACGAGGGCCGGGACAGCGCCGGCGCGCATCAACGCCAGTGTCTCGATGAGGTACTCCGGGCTGTTGCGAGCGACGACCGCGACGAGGTCACCGGAGGTCACTCCGGCGGCGGCCCACCCGCCGGCGCGGCGCTCGACCCGGTCGAGCACCTCCCGGTACGTGAGGCCACGGCCGCGGTCGTCGACGAGCGCCACTTGCTCGCCGAGCGTGCCGGCTCGCCATTCGAGGACGTGGATCCAGCTCTGCACGATGGTTTCCCCTCAGTCTGTTCGTCGGCGTCGCTGGCGGACTGGCGGTCGGCCCTCGGCGCGGTGCTCCTCGGTCGGGCGGGCATCGTCGACCTCGACGGCGTCGGGGCTCGGCTTCCAGTAGATCGCGTGGTACCAGATGTCGGCCATCGTCTTGATCGCCTGCTCCTCGTCGAAGTCGATGTCGATCCCCTCGCCACCTTCGGCCAGCCAGGTGTAGGAGAACTGGTTGAGCATGGCGACGATCGCCGAGGCGACGAGCCGGGGGTTCGCGCCCGGGCAGTACCCCTCCCGCTGGGCCCGCTCGACGCCGAGGGCGATCGACTCGATGGCCTCGGCGCGGAGGCTGCGCCAACGCTCGGCGAACTCCTCGTTGATCATTGCGAACTGGGACACGCCGACCATCTCGGCCAGGTACTCCTTGTAGGTCTCCCAGTGAGCGCGAACCGAGCCGACGATGAGGTCCCGGTGGGAGACACCGCTGCGATAGGAAGCGGTCGCCCGGTCGCGGGCCTCGCGTTGGAAGTCCTCCGCCCACCCGTCGAGGAGGTCCTCCTTCGAGTCGAAGTAGTTGTAGAACGAGGCGGTCGACCGTTTGGCCTCCGACGTGATGTCGGCGATCGTCATCTTCAGGAACCCCTTGCGCGCGACGACTCGCCGGGCCGCCTCCTGCAGTGCCGCCTCGGTCGCCCGACCGCGGACGGTGGGCCGCGCCGATGCAGTGGCCATCAGCGTCCCCAGCCCGGTCGCCGCGGTGCGACGGAGGTATGCCGGGCCGCCAGAGCGGCCGAGGGTCGAGGGCTCATGTCTGTTCCCTTCAAAGGGCGATTGCTGCCACGACGTCGCCCGCCGTGTCACAAACCGAGTGGTCGCGGTTTGTGCACCACCCATTAAATACGAATCTGGCGTTAGATTCAACTTTTCGACGCCTCGGCACGTCGGCCACCTTGTCGACCCCAAGGGCGTGCGCCGCTGCCGTCGGCGGCGAGCTGAGCGACCGGCGGCGGGCTATCGCCGTTGGAGCGCCTCAGCGGCGGCTGCATCGAGCACGTCCCGGGCAGTCGCGATCGTCTCGGTGGTGGCCGGCCGCCCCGCCCGCAAGGCCTCCAACGCGGCCCGCTGGGCGCGGATCGATTCGAGCAGCAACGTGATCGGGTGAATGAGGATGCGGACGCCGTGCGCCTCGAGGGTTGGCGGGTCGAGCATCGGCGAACGACCGCCCTTCGACGGCGTTGTAGAGCAGCGGTGTCGTCGGAAGCGCGGCGCTGACTTGCGCCAGCTGCGCCGCATCCTCGAGCGCCTCGACGAACACGACGTCGGCACCAGCCGCGACGAAGGCATGCGCGCGTTCGATCGCCGCCGGCAATCCCTCGACGGCAACGGCGTCGGTCCGGGCGATCACGACGGTGTCCGGTGACCGGCGTGAGTCCACGGCGATCTCGACGCGTGCGACGGCTTCGTCGAGATCGACGATCTGCTTGTCGTCGAAGTGCCCGCAGCGCTTCGGCGACAGCTGGTCCTCGATCTGGAGGCCGGCCGCGCCGGCTGCTTCGACCTCGATGACGGTCCGGCGAACGTTCAACGGTCCGCCGAAGCCGGTGTCGATGTCCGCGATCACCGGGATGTCGACCACGGCCACGACGCGCCTGACGGCGTCGGCCACATCCGTGAGGCCGATCAATCCGAGGTCGGGCTGGCCCAGCGACGTCGCCGACAAGGCGAACCCGGACAGGTAGGCGGCCTCGAAGCCAGCCCGCTCGACGAGGGTTGCGCCCAGCGCGTCGGCGCACCCGGGTGCGTGCACCAGCCCACGTTCCATCAGCGTGCGCAGTCGCCGGCCGGGTTCCGAAGATCGCGCGCTCGCGAGGGTGTCCCGTGGATGGTCGGTCATGGTCGGCCGATGATCATGCCACAAGTCGTCGCAACCCGACGCGACCGGCCGCGCGCCGGGCGCGATCGGATCAGCCGGCGCGGACCTCGGGAAGTACGTCGTTGGCGAGCCGTTCGAGGTTGCCGGCCATGAAGCTCGGGTCGACGCCTGGCGGCAGACCGGCCGATGCGATGTCGGTGATGCCGAACGTGGTGCGCATCCGTTGGATCTCGGCCACGCACGCCTCGGCGTCCCCGACGAAGACGTTCTGCGGGATGACGTCGCCGGCGCGCCACCCCTCGCCGTAGTCGTCCGGGGTCTCCCGGAAGAACGTCGTATAGGCCTCCATGCGGTAGCGCTCGGCGCTGCGCCACGCCGGCCAGTCGCGCTCAGGATCGTCCGTGACGAGGAACGAGCGGATCAGCCCGATGCGGAACTGTGACGGGTCGCCGCCGCCGGTTCGCACGGCGTCGAGCCACGGGTCGAGCGACGTGGAACGGCTCAGCTGGGGGAGCAGGTTGAGCCCGAGACGAGCGGCCCGCTCGGCGCCGGCCGGACGCATCGCCGCCATCCACAGCGGCGGGCCGCCGGGCTGGACGGGCTTCGGGTGCACGTCGATCTGCGGGATCCGGAATCGTTTGCCATGGAAGGAGAACGGTCCGTCGGCCCACGACCGCCGCAGGACCTCGACCGCCTCCTCGGTGAGCGACGGGCGATGGCGGATGTCGACACCGAAGGCGTCGAACTCGGCCGGCACGTAGCCCATGCCGATGCCGAGCTCCATGCGACCCCGGCTGATGTTGTCGAGCACGGCCATCTCCTCGGCCAACCGGATCGGGTGGTAGAGCGGCAGGATGGCGATGTCGGTGGAGATGCGCAGCCGTTCGGTGCGCGCCGCGATGGCGCCGGCGAGCGGCTGGAACGCCGGCAGGTATCCGTCGGCGAGGAAGTGGTGCTCGGTGAACCACACCATGTCGAAGCCGAGCTGATCGGCGAGCACGGCCTGCTCGAGGTGCTGGGCGTAGATGTCGGCCATCGGCGTGTCGTCACCGGGCCGCCGGCGACAGTCGTACATCACCCCGAAGCGGAACGGTGGGGTCATGGGCACATCCTTCGGCTCGGCCGCTGTTGTGTCTTCACACCCGAGCCATGGCGACGGCGCATCCGGCGACGTCGGCGCGGGTGCGGTAGATCGAGCCCTGGCGGTCGACGTCGTCCGTGTTGTCACCGGTGACGACATAGAGGTCGCGGCGGTCTGACCCGCCGAAGCAGACGCTCGTCACCATGGTCGCCGGCACCTCGACGCGTCCGACCTCGGTGCCGTCGGGCGCGAAGCCGCGCACGGCGCCCGACCCCGAGACGTCAGCCACCCACACGGTTCCGGCCTCGTCGACAGCAAGCCCGTCCGGCGCAAGTGCGTCGGCGCGCAGGAACAGCCGGCGGTTGCTGACCTTGCCGTCGGCGTAGTCGTGAGCCCACACGCCACGCGTCGTGTCGGCGTGGTACAGCACTCCGCCGTCCGGTGACAACCCGATCCCATTGGTCAAGGCGACGTCGTCGTACAACTCCGTGGCGCTGCCGTCGACGTCGATCAGCCACGCCTCGCCCGCTGTACGAGGGCCGGTCATGGAGAACGGGTCGGAGCGCATGGTGCCGCAGATGATCCGCCCGGCGGCATCGACGAAGAGGTCGTTGAGCCCTGGCGCGTCGGGCGCGAACACCGTGCGCGACTGGCCGTCGCGGACGTGGCAGATGTCACGGCCGGAGACCACGATTCCACCGTCGGCATGGAGTGCGATGCCGCCAACGCCGCGCCGCTTCGGCACCACCACCTCGATCGTGCCGTCCGGCGCACGCCGGCGCACGCCGCCACCGTGCACGTCCGAGAAGTAGAGGTTGCCGTCACCGTCCACCCGTGGGCCCTCCACCAGGCCGTATCCGAACGCCAGCAGTTCCATGTCGCGCATCCATCGCTCCTGTCCCACCCGGGATCGACGATGAGTGGCCCGGGCGCCCTCACCGTACGCAGCGCGCCGGAACGAGGCGCAGCCCGGACCCGGGTTGAACGCCGTGCGACAATGCTCTCATGGTGCTGCCGCCAACCGATGCCCGGCTTCGCCTGAGGATCAGCGCACCGACAGGGACCGTCAAGGTGACCGCGGAGGCGCGCGCCGATGTGGTGGTCGATCGTGGTCACATCGCCGGCCCGAGCGCGGACGGGGCCGTCGAGATCCGGCCGGTCAAGCCATCGGACTCGGTCCATGTGAGGTGTCCGGAGGGCGCCGACGTGATGGTCGGCACCCGATCGGGTGGCGTCGAGCTCAGCGGGCGGTTCGGAGCGGTGGGCGTGACGTCTCAGAGCGGGTCGATTCGTGTGGCGGCAGCGGCGGAGGCCGACCTGCGCACCGTCTCGGGCAGCGTCGAGCTCGCCGCGTGCGACGGGCGATGTCGGGTCTCGACCACGAGCGGACGCATCACGGTCGGCTCGACCCGCAGTGCCGAGATCTCCACGACATCAGGCTCGGTGGGCGTCGACGCCGTCGCCGAGTCGGTGCAGGTGCGTTCGGTGAGTGGCACGGTGGGTGTCGGTTCGTCGGCGGGCGGTCCTGTCAATGCCAGCACGGTGTCCGGCTCGATCACGATCCGCCTGCCGACTGGCGTGCGCCCCGCAGTGCGATCGTCGGGGCTGGGCAGGGTGCGAAGCTCGTTCGAACCGGGCGACGACATACGGGTCGACATCGCCACCGTGAGCGGCACCGTCCGGCTCGTCCCAGCCTGATGGTGGAGCCGACCCGAGCACCTTCGGGGCCGGTCGAGGGCACGATCGTGTTCACCGACATCGTCGGCTTCACGGAATTCACGGCCACACGTGGCGACGCCGACGCGCTGCAACTCTTGGCCACCCAGGATCGCCTCGTCCACTCCGCGCTGCCCGGCGCGGCACGTGTCGTCAAGGAGCTGGGCGACGGCTTGCTGCTCTGGTTCCCCGAGCCCGTCACCGCTCTGCACAGCGCCTTCGCGCTCCATCAGGGCTTCGAAGCGGAGTCGGCAGCCAGCGGCATCCCATTGTTGATTCGGGTCGGCATGCATCACGGCACGGCCCTTCCTCGCGGCGACGACGTCATCGGACACGACGTCAACCTCGCGGCCAGGATCGTCGAAGTCGCTGCTCCCGGCGAGGTCCTCGTCTCCGACACGGTGCGCGGCCGGCGTCAACCCCGACGCGGCCCAGGTGTGCTTCTACGAGCTGGGACCGGTCGCGATGAAGGGCGTCCCCGGTCCGATCCGACTCTGGCGTGCGACCGCCTGCTGAGCCGCGCGCCCTCCATCGTGGAGCGTCGCCGGACGTAGGGTCGCGTCCGGTGCCCGAACCACGTCAGGAAGGGAGGCGGTCGGATGTCGAGGACGGATCCGATCACGGCCACGGACGAGGAGATCACGGCTGCGCTCGAGGACGCCGTGCTGCCGCCACTGCTCGCCGCGCTGGCTCATGTCACCGGTGACCTCTCGCTGCTGCGCGACGACCTGCGCATCGACCCGATGCTCATCGCCGAGCCGCAGGGAGGCATGACGGAGGCGCAGCAGGCAGCGGCGCGGCAGTTGGCGTTCGACGTGCTCGTGAAGTTCCGCGACGGCGGGTCACCGTGGCCGTCGACGCCGTCCGAGCACGATCTGGTGCAGATGATGGAGTTCGCCACGGGCACCGAGGTGATGCGCGAATACGTCCCGCTCCTCGAGGAGGAGCTCTCCATCACGGGCGAGGACCTGCGGGCGCCGGCCTGGCAACGACACGGACTCGCTCCCGATCTGCCGTACGCCGTGGCGATCATCGGCGCCGGCATGTCGGGGCTGCTCGCCGCGTACCGCCTCCAGCAAGCTGGCGTCGACGTTCATCGTGATCGAGAAGAACCCTGACGTGGGCGGCACGTGGTGGGAGAACACCTATCCGGGATGCCGGGTCGACAACCCCAACCACAACTACAGCTACTCCTTCGCCCAGCGTCACGACTGGCCGATGCACTACTCCACCCAGGACGTCCTCGGGCGCTACTTCCGGGAGTTCGCCGAGGAGCACGGCTTGCTGGAGCACGTGCGTCTGCAGACGGAGGTCCAGTCGGTGACGTGGTCCGACGACGCGCGCACGTGGACGCTGCGCACCAGGGGGCCGGACGGCGCGGTCGAGGACCTCACCGTGAATGCCGTGATCAGCGCCACCGGTCAGCTCAACAGGCCGCACGTCCCCGAGATCGACGGCAGGGACACCTTCACGGGGCCGGCGTTCCATTCGTCGCGCTGGCCCGCTGGCCTGGATCTCGCGGGCCGGCGGGTCGCTGTCATCGGCACGGGTGCCAGCGCGGCGCAGTTCATCCCCGCCATCGCCGAGCAAGTGAGCGAGTTGCTCGTCTTCCAGCGGACACCGCCCTGGTTCGCCCCGACGCTCGATTACCACGACGCCGTCGAGGACGGTCTGAAGTGGCTGTACCAACACGTGCCGTTCTACAGCGAATGGAACCGCTTCTGGATCTTCTGGGTGATGGGGGATGGCCAGCTCGCCTACGTCACCGCCGACCCTGAGTGGGAGCCGAAGGATCGCTCGGTGAGCGAGATGAACGACGAGCTCCGCAAGCTGTTCACCGCCTACCTGGAGGAGCAGTTCGCCGGCCGGCCCGACCTGATCGAGAAGGTCGTCCCGACGTACCCGCCGGGCAGCAAGCGGGGGCTGCGCGACAACGGTGTGTGGGCCGGCGCACTGACGCGGGACAACGTCCAGCTGATCACGACGGGGATCCGGGAGATCACGCCGAACGGGGATCGTCGGTGCCGATGGTCAGGAGCACGAGGTCGACGTGATCGTCTACGGCACTGGCTTCCACGCCTCGAAGTTCCTCACCCCGATGCAGGTCATCGGGCGCGACGGGCGGAACCTCCACGAGCAGTGGGGCGATACGGCCCGCGCCTACCTCGGGATCACGGTGCCCGGCTTCCCGAACCTGTTCCTGCTCTACGGACCGAACACGAACATCGTGATCAACGGCAGCATCATCTACTTCTCCGAGTGCGGCGTGCGCTACATCATGAGCTGCCTCGGCCTGGCGCTCCGCCACGGCGGCCATCCGATCGAGATCCGGGAGGACGTCCACGAGGCGTTCAACCACCGCCTCGACGAGCAGAACCGGCGGATGGCGTGGGGCATCTCGACGGTGAACACCTGGTACAAGAACGCCGCCGGTCACGTCACCCAGAACTGGCCGTTCACGCTGCTCGAGTACTGGGAGCGCACCCGCGAGGCCGATCCCGCCGACTACCAGTTCATCGGCGACCCGTCGGTGCCCGCACCGCGACTGAGCCCCCGGGCGGTGACCTCGGTGACCTGAGCTCTCTGGTCGCGTCACTCTTCAGGGTCCTCGGCGAGTCCCTCGGTGTCCAGCCGCAGCACGGTGAACGGCCGGCCGAGCACTGAACGGGCGACGTTGCGCACGGGCACGCCGCACGGTGTGACGCCGGCGCGCGAACCGCGGTGGGCGTGGCCGTGGACGGCGAGGTGGGCGCCGCCGGTGTCGATGGCCTCGGCGAGCAGGTAGCTGCCGAGGAACGGATAGATCTCCAGCCGCTCCCCTTCGAGGGTGGCCTCGATCGGCGAGTAGTGCGTCATGGCGATGCGCACGTCGGCGTCCAACCCGGTGAGCGAGTGGCAGAGGGCGTTGGCCATGGCTCGGGTGTGGCCGACGAAGGCCTTCATCAGCGGTTCCCCGAACTCCGAGCAACTGGCGCCGCGGAACCCACCGCCGAAGCCTGGAGTGCCGGCGATGCCGACGCGCACGTCGCCAACGGGCAGCACGACCGAGTCGCCGTCGAGCACGGTGGCCCCGGCCGACTCCATCACGGCGCGCACCTCGTCGGCGGCGTCGCTCTCGTAGTCGTGGTTGCCGAGCACGATCACGACCGGGACCGGCACGGTCGCAACCTCGGCGGCGAGCACCTCCGCTTCCGCGGGCGTCCCGTGGCGGGTCAGGTCGCCGGCGACGAGCAAGACGTCAGCGGTCCCGGCAAGCGACTCCGAGGCGAGGACGGCCTCGGAGTCCAACCCGACGTGGAGGTCACCGACCGCGGCGACCCGAACGCACGTCATCCGGTCACGTCCTCGATGTCGGGGTTGGCGGCGACGTCGACCACTTCGACCTCGTTGCAGATCTGCCAGCCGGGGGCGAGCTCGCCGATCACGGTGACGATGGCGTCACGACGGGCCTCGGTCGAGACCGCTCCCGAGACGTGGATGCAGTGCTCGTCGGCCGACACCTGCAGGTCCTGTTCCCCGACGCGCGCGTCGGCCAGCAGCGCCTCGTGGAGGTGCTCGGGGAGGTAACGCTCCTCGGCGTCCTTGGCGGTCACGGCTCGTCCCCCAGGGTGACAGCGGACAGCCGGCGGATCACGTGGTCCGGTACCGCGAGGTCCGTCGACTGCGCATACAACAGCAGGCTGAGCATCCGCCGCGGGCCCCGGCGGGCCCGCATCGAGCAGGTAGTCCCAGTCGAGCTCGCGCTTGGCGATGATGGCGAGGGCGTCCCACCAGTAGTGGCCGGTCTCCTCGCCGTGGGCCAGTGCTTTCGTGACGACGAGGTCCTCCGGCCCGAGCACCGGGACGTGGCGCCCCCAGACCTCGGCCGGCTCACCACGCTCGAGCATGGCGTCATCCATGTCGATGGGGCCCGTCGAGCTGTAGATCACATCGAGGAAGACGCTTCCCATCCACAGCTTGGTGAGCCATGACGACGGAGTCGGGTCGAGCCGGTAGCCGGCCTCGATCAGCGCCTCGACCGCCGTCGGTTCGTCGCCACGGCGGATGAACACGTCGAGATCGTGCGTCCACGACGTGCGGCCGTGAACGATCGAGGCGATGCCACCCATGAACAGGTATGACACGTCGGCGCCCTCGAGCGCGTCGCACGCAGCGCGAAAGGCGGCAACGAAGTCGTCTTCGTTGATGCCCGTACGCGCGCGCTCCTCGGTCACGGCGCTTCGGTACCCGTTCGGCGACGGATCCGAACCGCTGCCCCGGTCAGTGTGGGGGGCCGGGCGAGGAGGATGCTGCCGGCGGCCAGGTAGGTGAGCAGCGAGGTGATGGTGAACGGGACGGTGTAGTCGCCGGTGGCGTCCTCGAGGACGCCGACGAGCACCGGTCCGACGCCGCTGCCGAGTTGGCTCGTGAGGAGCAGGAGTCCGAGGATCGCGCCGAGGGAGACGACGCCGTAGATCTCGCTCGTCAGCAGCGTCTGCATCATGTAGATGTTGCCGATCGTGAACCCGACGACGAGGACGAGGCCGTAGGTGAGCACGGTGTTGTCGGTGTGGATGAGGAGGAGCACAGCCGTCGCTTGCACCGCGAAGAGCGCGACGGTGAGCAACCGCTTGTCGAGCCGGTCGGCCACCGTGCCGACGGCGAGACGGGCGAGGATGCTTCCCAGCGCGGTCACCGACAGGGCGAAGGAGGCAGCCTGCCGTGAGCCGAGTCGATCCTCGAGGAACGAGATCTGGTGCAGCAGGAACCCGGTCTGGGCGAGCAGGACGAGCACGAACCCGATGAGCAGGGCCCAGAACGCAACGGTGCGGACGGCCTCGACGCGACGCCACTCGCGGCGCTGCACCTCTGCGCCGAGCGCCGCCCGGCTCGTGGTCGGCGGAGCTGCTCCCGCGTCGGGTTCGAGCCCCATCTCCGCCGGATCCCACACCAGCAGGCCGCGGACGACCGGCATGGCGACCCCGACGACGAGGAGCCCCATCACGACCGCGGCGAGCGAGATCCCGCCGCTGTCGATGAGCGCAGTTCCGAGCGGGGCGAGCACGACGCCGCCGAGCGACACGCCGGTGAAGGCGATGCTCATCGCCCGGGCCCGCTTGTGGACGAACCAGCGGGCGAGCATGGCGTTGACCCCGATCGACGCGGCGAGCCCGAACCCGACGGCCATCGCCAAGTAGACGGCATACAACTGCCAGATCGCGTCGACGAAGCCGACGGCGGCCACGGACCCGCCGAGCAGGACGGTGCCGACCGTCATCAGCCGCAGCGGGCCATGCCGATCGATGTGGGGGCCGATCAGTGCACCGGTGAGCCCGCTGACCGTGAAGTACAAGCCGGTAGCGCCCGACACCACGCCGTTGGACCAATCGTGCTCCTCCTGCAGGGGGCGCAGGAACACCGCCAAGCCGTAGTAGCCGACACCAACGGTGACGAACAGCAGCGCCAGACTCCCGATGGCGATCCACCAGCCGTAGTGGAGCCGTCCCGGCAGCAGGCGAGCGGCGAGCGGCACCCGGCGCATCTCTTCAGCAGGCGCCTCCACCCCGGTCACGACCGCACCGTACGACGAGCATCCCATCAGCCGCACTACCGGCGTTCGATCCGGACTGGGGACGCCGGCGGCTGTGGCACGATCACGGGGCCAGCCGCTCGTTCGCCGTCGGGGCGGCGGGCCGACGAAGGAGTGTGTGCCATGCCCGTCCACCCACAGGCGCAAGAGGTCCTCGACCTGCTGGAGCAGTTCGGCGTCACCCAGCTGTCGGACCTCTCCGTCGAGGACGCCCGCAACCTCATCGTCACCATGGCGGCGGATCGACCGGGCCCCGATGTGGCCGAGGTGCGGGCGCTGAGCATCCCGGGTCCGGGGGGAGACATCCCGGCTCGCTTCTACCGGCCGGCCGGCTCGTCGCCCACCGACCAGCTGCCGGTGCTCGTGTTCTTCCATGGTGGCGGATGGGTGATCGGCAACCTCGACAGCCACGACAGCACGGCACGCTGGCTGGCCAACCGGGCCGGTGTCGCCGTGGCCAGCGTCGACTACCGGCTCGGTCCGGAGCACGTCTTCCCCGCCGCCGTCGAGGACTGTTGGGCAGCAACCCAGTGGGTCGCCGCCAACGGCGCCGAACTGGGCATCGACCCGCAGCGCGTGGTCGTCGGCGGGGACTCCGCCGGTGGCAACCTGGCAGCGGTGATCGCCCTGCTCGCCCGGGACGCCGGCGCCCCGTCGATCCGCCTGCAGGTCCTCGTGTACCCGGCGGTCGATGCCCGGATGGGCCACCCTTCGGTCGACGAGAACGGGACCGGCTTCCTGTTGTCGAAGGGCGACATGGTCTGGTTCTACGGGCATTACGGCCTCGGTCAGGTCGTTCAGGCCGACGACTGGCGGCTTTCCCCGCTGCTCACCGCGTCGCTCGCGGACGTGGCACCGGCGTACGTGATCACTGCGGAGCTCGATCCGCTCCGTGACGAGGGAGAGGCGTACGCGGCCGCGCTGGAGGCCGCCGGAGTGCCGGTTCAACATCGTCGCTTCGACGGGATGATCCACGGTTTCTTCGGCATGAACGGCACGATCGATGCGGCGGACGAGGCCCAGGAGGAGGTCGCCAAGGCCATCAGCGCCGCCGTCGGGTGATCCCCTGCCTACGATCCCGTCGTGACCGAGCGCTGGACCGCCACCGATCTCCCTGAGCTGGATGGCCGGACCGCGGTCGTCACGGGTGCCAACAGCGGCATCGGCCTGGTCACGGCACGGGAGCTGGCCCGGGTTGGCGCCCACGTCGTGCTCGCGGTGCGCGATCTGGATCGGGGCCAGGTGGCCGCCGGCACCATCACCGGGTCGACGGAGGTGCGCCGTCTCGACCTCGCCGACCTCGCATCGGTGCGGGACTTCGCCGGGGCGTGGGACAGCGACGTCGACGTCCTGATCAACAACGCGGGCGTGATGGCGATCCCGAAGCGCCGCAGCGCGGACGGGTTCGAGATGCAGTTCGCCACGAACCACCTCGGACACTTCGCGCTCACCAACCTGTTGTTGCCGCGCATCACCGGACGCGTGGTCACGGTGTCCTCCGGTGCTCACCGGATGGGTCGCATCGTCATCGACGACCTGAACTGGGAGCGTCGGCGGTACCAGGCGTGGGCGGCGTACGGTCAATCCAAGCTGGCCAACCTGTTGTTCACGTTGGAGCTTCAGCGGCGCCTCACCGCCGCCGGCTCGACGGTGCGGGCCTTGGCCGCCCACCCCGGCTACGCCGCCACCAACCTGCAGTCCCACACGGGCAATCCGCTCACCTCGATGATGATGGCCATCGCCAACCGGACGATCGCCCAGAGTGACGCGTGGGGAGCCCTGCCCACGCTGTACGCGGCGACGCAAGACCTGCCCGGCGGCAGTTACGTCGGACCCGACGGATTCCGAGAGACCCGCGGGTATCCCACCCTGGTCGGCCGCAGCGCCGCCGCCGACGACCTCGACTCCGCCAGTGCGTTGTGGGCGGCGTCCGAGAAGCTCACGGCGACGACGTTCCCGGAGACCGACCTGCACTGACACGGGTCCTCTGGCCCACGGCGGTCGAGTGGCTGCCCGCCGCGGGGTAGACCATGGGCAAGAGACCGATGAGGGGGTTTGATCATGACGGCTGCGACCGAGTCCGTGTCCGGCTGGCTGGACGCCTTCGAGGCGGCCCTGGGCAGCGGAGACGTCGACCGCGTGGCGGCGATGTTCGCCGACGAGTGCTATTGGCGCGATCTGGTGTCGTTCACCTGGAACATCAAGACGCTCGAGGGCCGGCAGGCGATCGCCGACATGCTCCGCTCCACGCTCGAGGACGTGCAACCGAGCGGCTTCAGCCTCGTCGGCGAGGCCACGGAGACCGACGGGGTCGCCGACGGGTGGTTCGACTTCGAGACAGCGGTGGCCCGCGGACATGGCCACATCCGACTCCGGGGGAACGAGTGCTGGACCCTGTTGACAACGATGGTCGAGCTCAAGGGCTACGAGGAGAAGCGCTTCGACGCACGACCGAAGGGCGTCGAGCACGGCGTCGTCAAGGGGCGCCAATCGTGGCTGGAGCGCAAGCAAGCGGCCGAGTCGTCGCTGGGCTACGACGACCAGCCGTACTGCGTCATCGTCGGCGGCGGCCAGGGTGGCATCGCCCTCGGTGCTCGCCTCAAGCAGCTCGACGTGCCGACGATCATCCTCGAGAAGAACCAGCGTCCCGGTGACTCCTGGCGCCGCCGCTACAAGTCCCTCTGCCTGCACGACCCCGTCTGGTACGACCACCTGCCGTATGTGAAGTTCCCCGAGAACTGGCCCGTGTTCTCGCCCAAGGACAAGATCGCCGATTGGTTGGAGGCCTACACCAAGGTGATGGAGCTCAACTACTGGGGCGCCAGCGAAGCGATCCACGCGGAGTACGACGAGGACGCGGGACAGTGGACCGTCGACGTGGTCCGCCACCACGACGACGGCACAGACGAGCAGGTGGTGCTCAGGCCGAAGCAGCTGGTGATGGCGACCGGCATGTCCGGCGTACCCAACGTTCCGGAGATCCCCGGCGCCGACACGTTCTCGGGCGAGATCCACCACTCCAGCGCGCACAAGGACAGCGCGGCCTATGCCGGTCGTGCGTGCATCGTGCGTCGGGTCGAACAACTCGGCTCACGACATCTGCGCGGCCCTGTGGGAGAACGGCGCCGACGTCACGATGATCCAGCGCTCGTCGACGCACATCGCCCGATCGGACACGCTGATGGAGCTCGCCCTCGGAGACCTGTACTCCGAACGGGCGCTGGACAACGGCGTGACGACCGAGCGCGCCGACCTGATCTTCGCCTCCATCCCGTACCGGATCCTGCCCACGTTCCAGATCCCGGTCTATGAGGAGATGGCACGGATCGATGCCGACTTCTACCAGCGCCTGGAGAAGGCCGGCTTCATGCTCGACTGGGGCGACGACGACTCAGGCCTGTTCATGAAGTACCTCCGCCGAGGCTCCGGTTACTACATCGACGTCGGCGCTTCGGAGTTGGTCGCCAACGGCGACATCAAGCTGCGCAGCGGCGTGAGCATCGCCGAGATCCGCCCGCGTTCTGTCGTGCTCACCGACGGGAGTGAGCTCGACGCCGACCTGATCGTCCTGGCCACCGGGTACTCCTCGATGAACGGATGGGTGGCCCTGCTCATCTCCCAAGACGTCGCCGACAAGGTCGGCAAGGTCTGGGGCCTCGGGTCGGACACCGCCAAGGACCCCGGCCCGTGGGAGGGCGAGGAGCGCAACATGTGGAAGCCGACCCGCCAGGAGGGACTGTGGTTCCACGGCGGCAACCTCCATCAATCTCGGCACTACAGCCAGTTCCTCGCCCTGCAGATCAAGGCCCGCATGGAAGGCATCCCGACCCCCGTGTACGGACTGGCCGAAGTGCACCACGCGAGCTGAGCCCCCACGCCACCGAAATCCCGTTTCTGACGCTCCTCGCTCCCGCTCAGCGCGACGAGCGTCTCCGAAGAACGTGCGGCGCCGGGCCGACGGGCGGTCGTCAGTCGAAGATGATGACGCTGCGGGCCACCTCGCCGGCCTTCATCGTCTCGAACCCGCGGTTCACGTCTTCGAGGCCGATGCGCGCCGAGACCAGCTCGTCGAGCTTCAAGCGGCCCTGGAGGTACATCTCGACGAGGCGCGGCATGTCGACCCGGAAGTGGTTCGACCCCATGGCGGAGCCTTGGATGCGCTTCTCTGTGAGCAGCTCGGGACCGTGGATCTCGACCTTGTGGCCGACGGGGATCATGCCGATGACCGTCGCCGTTCCGCCGGACTTGAGCATCTTCCAGGCCTGTTCGGCGGTCGTCTTGAGCCCGATCGCTTCGAAGCTGTACTCGACGCCGCCGCCGGTGAGCTCGCGCACCATCTGGATGGCGTCACCTTGCGAGGCATCGACGACGTCGGTGGCGCCGAACTGCTCGGCGAGCTTCAGCTTGGGGGCGTTGACGTCGACGGCGATGACGCGGGACGCGCCGGCCAGGGCGGCTCCCTGCACGCAGTTGAGGCCCACCCCGCCGCACCCGATGACGGCGACGGTCGACCCGGCCGGCACCCTGGCCGTCTTGAACACGGCGCCGACACCGGTGATGACGGCGCAGCCGATCAGCGCGGCGCGGTCGAGGGGGATGTCCTTGGTGACCTTCACGATGGCGTTCTGGTGCACGAGCATCTGCTCGGCGAAGGACGACAGGTCGGTGAACTGATTGACGACCTCACCCCTGCGGGTCAGCCGGGTTGGTGCGCCCTTGGCCCGCTGGGTTGCGGCACGGCCGCTGCACAGGTTCGTGCGGCCACCGAGACAGAACTCGCACTGACCGCAGAACACGGACAGGCAGGTGATCACGTGATCACCAGGTTGCACGTAGTGGACACCCTCACCGACCGCCTCGACGACGCCTGCCGATTCGTGGCCGAGGACGGCGGGGACGGGGTACGGGTACTTGTTCTCCATGAAGTGCAGGTCGCTGTGGCACAGGCCGGCGGCCGCCGTGCGGATCAGCACCTCGCCGGGGGCCGGCGTGTCGATGGTGACGTCGTCGATCATCAACTCGCCCGGCACGGTCTCGAGCACTGCAGCCCTCATCATGTCCTCCTCCTTCGAAACCCTGGCGCGATCCTCTCACCAGTTCGGGATGACGCTGGCCGCCGAGCGGCGCGGCGTCAGGACTCCAGATGCCAGAGGGCGCGGTAGTAGCGGATCCGTTCCTCGTCGGGTTCGATGCCGTACGCGTCGAACAGCTCCTGCTGGTGACCTTCACCGAAGTTCCAGTCGAGGCTGAGTGAGGCGATGGCGAGGTCGGCCCACCGGTCGCCGACGGCAAGGTCACCGAAGTCGACGTTGCCGGTCCACTCGCCGGTGGTCGAGATGAGGGTGTTGGGTGCGCAGGCGTCGCCGTGCACCAGCACGGGTCGCGTCAGCGAGGGTCGGGGTCCGACGGATCTGCGGTGGCGTCCGACCCACACCTGCGCCGTCCAGTCGATCGGGAAGTCGTCGATGTCGATGGCGTGGATGGCGCGCAGACCCGTGGCGATCGCCGCGATGGCCTCGCTGCGGCGAGCGCGCCAGGTGTCGCCGACGGCAGGTTCGCCGGGTAGCGCGGCGGTGAGGAGCCACTGCGCATCGTCGTCTGCACCGCCGTCGACGACGGTCGGCGCGGGGTGGCGGGTGGCGATCCATTGCAGGCGTTCACGTTCGCGCTCGAGGTCGATGCCGGTGCCCCGCGGGTTCCACTTCACATAGTGGTCGTCGAGGCGGAAGGTCAGGCCGCCGAGCTCGTTGCGCCACACGAGCTCGACAGCGGTGCCCCCGGCGAGCTCCAGCACGACAGGCGGGATCGGGTCGTCTCCGAGCATGTGCAGGGACGCAAGGTGCGAGAAGTCCTCATCCGACACGAGCGAATCAAGCTATGTCCTGCGGACCCGATCCTCCTGTCGATTTCGGCGGCGATTCTCATGGTCTCAGCGACCAGCGCCCCTGGCCTCTACGCGGCGGTGCTTCGTTCACCGGCCCGGCGGGCAACGGAGTGGCACGCCTCGAGGAGGACCGGGACGAACACGTCGTAGCGGGCGAAGGCGAAGTGGTTGCCCTCCACCGAGTGCACGGTGGCGCCGGGGAGGGATCTGGCCAGCTCGAGCTGCCGCCAGGCCGGGATCAGGCGGTCCTGGCGGGTGACCACGACGGCTGTCGGCACCTCCGAGCCGTTGCCCGGTGCGCCGGCCGGCGGAGCCGACACCCCGGCGGCAGCGCACAGCACCATCCCTTCCACTCGCTCCGGATGGCGCCGCTGCAACTCGGACGCGACGGCGCTGCCGAGCGAGTAGCCGACCGCGATGAACCGTTCGACGCCCAGCGCATCGATCATCGCCACGACATCATCGACCGACCCGGCGTCGTGACCGCGCAGGTCGGGGGCGATGACGTGGAAGTCGCGGGCCAGCGTCGGCATCGCCGTCGCCCAGTTGCCTGCTGCGGTACCGCGCCAGCCGTGGAGCAGCACGACCGTCGCGGCGCCGGGTGGGCCGGCGATCTCGTGCACGAAGAGCCGTCCGCGCCCAGGCAGTTCGACGTCTCGGGAGCGGGCGTCGATCACGTCCGGTGCCGGCCGTCGAGGGCTGACCGAGCTGGGACCCGTGGCCCAGCCGCGGAGTCGCCGAGCGCGGTAGGCCGCGACGGCGGCTCGCCGCTCCAAGCTGCGCCGATACCCCTCCAAGAGGAGGATCCGGGCGGTCCGGTACGAGGGCCAGGCGGCCCTCGCCGACACCGGCCCCGACCTCCATCGACTGTCCAACGTTGGGATCATGGTGTTCTCCTCTCTCGGCGGTCGTAGCGACCGAGGAACATGGTGACGACGGACTCGGTGGAACGCAGTGCCGTCGCCCACGCATCGAGCAATCGGCCCCCGGCAGGGGTCAACGTGTAGATCCGGCGGGCCGGACCAGGAGAGTCGACGTGCCAGCTCGACGACACCACGCCCTCCGCTTCCAGACCGCGCAGCAACCGGTACAGGTTGCCCAGGTCGACGTCCGCGCCCTCGCCGACGAGATCAGGGATGTCCTCCAACAGGTCGTACCCGTGGCGCGGCCGCTCTCGCAACAACAGCAACACGGCCGGCTCGATGAGCCGTTCCACGCGGGCTCGCACGGCCCAGTGTCCGGGACGGGTCTGCCACCGGCATCGAACCTTCGGGCCGTACACAGCACCACTATGTGTCTCTTACACATAGCTGTCAAGAGGCCACCCGCCGGTCAGTGAGAGGACGCGCGCCTCGTCGGCAGTGTCGTCGCTACGAGTTGGTGTGCGTGGCGCCGGCGCGGGACGCGGCGCGTTCGGCGACGATCTGGCGGACCCGCGGGATCAGCTCGCGGCCGTAATCCTCGGCGTCGGCGAGCGGGTTGTAGCCGCGGATCAGCAGCGTGGTCGCGCCGAGCTCGGCGTAGTCGGCCATCGCCTGGGCCACCGTCTCGGGGGTGCCGACGAGCGCCGTGGAGTTGCCGGGCGCGCCGGTCGCCGCGGCGAGCGGGGTCCACAGGCAGCGGTCGAACACTTCGCCACGCGCCGCGCTGTCCAGCAGCCGCTGCGAGGCGACGTTCCCCGGCTGGTACGCCCGGCCACCCACCCGCGCCTGGATCTCGGCGAGGATCCGCCGCGCCCGATCCCAGGCGGCACCCTCGGTGGACCCGAGGATCGGGCGGGTCGACACGCTGAAACCGATCGGCCCCGACTCGCCGGCGGCGAGGCGGGCGGCGCGCACTCGGTCGAAGAACGCCTCCGTGTCGGCCAACGGCTCGCCCCACACCATGAACGTGTCGACGCGCGGCGCGAGGTCGGCGATCGCCGCGTCCGACCCGCCGCCGCCGTAGATCGGGATCGACGACCCGTTCACCGGGACGATCGCCGACAGCGCGTTGTCCACCCGGTAGAACTCGCCGTGGTGGTCGAACGGCTCGCGGCTCGACCACGTGCGGCGCAGCACGTCGATGTACTCCGCCGAGCGGCGATAACGGGCGTCGTGGTCGGCATAGTCGCCGTCGCGAGCCTGATCGGCGTCGCTACCCCCGGCGATGATGTGCACAGCGGCCCGCCCGGTGGTGGCGATGTCGAGCGTCGCCAGCTTGCGTGCCGCCAGCGTCGGCGCGACGAAGCCCGGACGGTGGGCGACCAGGAGCCCGAGGCGCTCGGTCGCCGCGGCCACCTGCGCGCCGATGATGAACCCGTCGGGCGCGTTGGTGAAGTAGCCGATGAGCACGCGGTCGAAGCCGCTCGCTTCGTGCACCCGGGCGGTGCGGCGCAAGACGTCCGCGTCGAACACCGGCCCTCGCGCCGGCATGATCTCCGACGACTCCTGGGGCGCCGCCCAGCCGATGATCTCGACGCGTTCCACAGCGACCTTGGGAGTCACGGGAGCCCCCGCGCGCGATGCAAGCGACTGAGCGCCAGCGAGGGAGCGGCCATCCGCGGCCTGCGTGGCCGGGGAACGCAGCGAATGGTCACGACGGCTCGAGCGGCTCACTGGCCCACAGGCTCGGCAGGTTGACGACGATGCCCTCCTGCGTGGTGCGGGCGATGACGACGACAGCGGGTGTGTCCGATGACGGGTTCTCCTCGCGGTGCGGCGTGTAGGGCGGCACGAAGATGTAGTCGCCGGGCGACGTCTGCAGCTCCTTCTCCCGACCGTCCTCGAGGAACACGAACCGTGGGTTGCCGCTGACGACGTAGATCGCCGTCTCCGCCTCCCCGTGGTGGTGATCACCGGAGTTCGTCGCCGGGGCGACGTGCGTCTCACCCATCCACAGCTTCTCCGAGCCAACCGTCTTGCCGGAGATGGCCTCCAGGCGGGTCATCCCCGGGGTCTGGGCGGTCGAACCCGACAGCGTGCCGGCGATGATCTGCACGAGCGGCTTGTGCCAGATGGCGTTGGCCGTGTCGGCGGCCTCGGCGGCGGCCACGTGCTGCACCCGATCGACCGCGTCGTCACGCCCAGCGGGCGCATGCTCGTCGTTGCCCATCTGCCGACCTCCCAACGTGTCACCCACTCCCGACCCTACGCATTGGCGACGGCGTCCTGGGAGTCGTCGAGGATCCCGACAAGGGTTCCGGAGGGGTCCGTCGCAGCAGTCTTCGCCGTCGGTGGTCCCGAGGCGATACACCTGGGCCATGACCGTCACTGCCAACCCCGCCGACGAGCTCTTCCATCCGGTCGGCGACGATCCTGCATGGAGCGAGAGCTACTACTTCAACTTCGTCGATCCCGAGAGCGGTGTCGGCGCGTTCACGCGGATGGGCTTCCGCCCCCACGACGGCTGGGCCGACGCTCTGCACGCCGTGTACCTGCCGGCGGGACGAGTGGCGTTCACCTACGGTCGGCGCACTGACCTCACCGCGGCCCTTGTCGAGAAGCTCGGTCCGGCCGATCCCACCGTCGGCAATCTCCTCCTGCGCCGGGGCGAGGCGTTCGGTCGTTGGGACATCGTCTACTCGGGTGAGGCCCAGGACATGGACGATCCGACGGTGATGCTCGCCGCCTCCAGGGACCGGCCTCCCGGATGGATGCGCTCCGCGCAGCTGGACATGGACGTCGCCTTCGAGGCCCTCAGCGCGCCGCATTACGCAGTCGGAGGTGCCCAGGGGCACTTCGAGCAGACCGGACGGGTGACCGGCGCGATCCGCCTCGGCGACGAACAGTGGGACGTGAACGGATACGGCGTGCGCGACAAGTCGTGGGGTCCGCGCACCTGGCAGGCGCCGAGCGGGACAGCGGCCAAGGCCGCCGGTCCCGCAGCTGTGGAAGGGGGCTGCTTCCTGAACTGGTTCTCGATGAACTTCGGTGCCGACCTCGCGCTCGGCGGGGCGTGCGGCAGGACGGCCGACGGCACGTTCCGCGGCAAGGGCTGGATCCAGCGCGACGGTCAGACGCTCGACCTCGACGACGTGACGATGACGACCGAGTACGACCCGATCAACCCGCTGCTGCACAAGGTGGTGCAGCTGCGAGGGACGGACAGCGCGGGCACATCGATCGTGGTGGACGGCTCCGTGCTGACGATCTGCCCGACCAAGATCCCGCGACGCGAGGGCGTGACATTCGTCAACGAGGGCCTGGCGCGCTTCCACACCGACGGCCGCGTCGGGTTCGGCATCTCCGAGCACTGGCACGCCGTTCCGCGCTGATCGAACTCCGCCGCCCGTCGTGAGAGCACGGGTGGCTCAGTCGCGGCGGATGGGGCCCATCTGTGGCGGGTTCTCGGCGGCCAGGATGGCGTGGTGGCGCGGCTCCAGCGCCGCGACCATGGCCATGTCGGTGAAGATCCAGAAACGGTCATTGGCGACCGCGTCGTGCACCATGTCCGCCACGCGGGCCGGTGCCATCCCGCTGTTGAGCTGGTCGAGGAGGAACTCGCGGACCAGGGCGGCGCGCTCGTCGACCGGCTGTTCCTCGAGCGGCCGGGGGGCCGCCCACTCCGGGCGGTTGCGATCGGACGTCGCGATGTCTGTGGCGACCCATCCCGGGCACAGGCACGAGACGCCGACCGTGGAATCCTGCGCCTTCAGCTGCTGGTAAAGGCCCTCGCTCAAGGAGACCACCGCCCACTTGCTCGCCGAGTACGCGCTGTGCCCGGGGTAGTGGCCGGCCATCGATGCCGTGTTGACGATGTGGCCGTCGCCGTGCTCCTGGAGGTGGGGGAGGAAGGAGCGGTGCCCGTGGATGACACCCCACAGGTTGACACCGAGGACCCAGCGCCAGTCGTTGAGATCCACGCCGAGACCGCTCATCGAGCCCGCCACGCCGGCGTTGTTGCAAACCAGGTTCACCCGTCCGAACCGCGCCAGCGCGGCGTCCCGTAATCGCTCGACGGCCTCGGCGTCGGAGACATCTGTCGGTACGGCGATGGCCTCGACGCCGCGGGCCGTCACGCTCTCCGTGGCCTCCTCGAGCCGCGGGACTTCGATGTCGGCGAGGACGATGTTCATCCCGGCCTCGGCGAAGCGCTCGGCGAACGCACGCCCCATCCCGCTGGCGGCGCCCGTGATCACGGCGGTCTTCCCGGTGAGGTCCTTCATGGGGCGAGTCTCCAGATCGTCACAGCGTCATTTCAATCGAACCGGCGGCGCAGGACTTCATCGAGCAACGCGCCGACCTTGGACGGGTGCACGTGTGCCGGGCGATGATTGCCAGGTGGTCTCCACCGAGGACGTCCGAGCCTTCGCCTCGATGCTGCCGCGCGCCGAGGAGGCGCTCGTTCGCGATCAGGTCAAGTTCCGCGTCGGCCGCATCGTGTTCGTGGCGCTCTCTCGTGACGAGACGATCATGGGCTTCGGGTTCCCGAAGGAGGAGCGCGAGGCACTGGTGGCGGCGGAACCGCACAAGTTCCAGCTCCCGCGGCAGTCCGACATGCGGTACCGCTGGGTCGAGGTGCGCCTGGCTGCGATCGACGTCGACGAGATGCGGGAGCTCGTGCTCGACGCCTGGCGGATGTGCGTGCCGAAGAAGATCAGCGCGCTGGTCCGCGGTGTCGAGGATGTCTGAGGCCCGGACAAGGGTCGTCGCCCGCGGGTGGGTCGGTTCGCCACGCGGCTGCTACATCACCCCGTCGTGAGTGACTTCGACCGCTTCCGCGCCCTCAGCTTCGACTGCTACGGCACGCTCATCGATTGGGAGTCCGGGATCTCCGCCGAGCTGGTCCCCTGGGCTCGTTCCCGCGGGCTCGACGTCGGCGCGTCCGATTTGCTCGAGCGGTTCGCACGGGTCGAGAACCAGGTCGAGCGTGAGCACCCCGCGACGCGCTACCCGGAGATCCTGGCGCTGACGCTCGACCGCATCGGCGCCGCGCTCGGCGCGCCGCCGTCGCCGGCGCAGCGCGAGGCCTTCGGGATGTCGGTGCCGCGATGGCCCGCCTTCCCGGACTCCGCGGCTGCGCTCGCCCGACTGGCCGAGCGGTTCCGCCTGATCATCCTCTCCAACGTCGACCGCCGGTCGTTCGCCGCTAGTAACCAGCGGCTGGGCGTGACCTTCGACCTCGTGCTCACGGCCGAGGACATCGGGTCGTACAAGCCCGATCGGCGCAACTTCGACCGCCTGCTCCAGGCCATCGAGCCGCTCGGGGTGGAGCGCGGCGAGCTCCTCCACGTCGCCCAGTCGCTGTACCACGACCACGAGCCCGCTCGCGCCCTCGGCCTGCCGTCGGTGTGGATCGATCGCCGGCGCGCCGTCGGCGGCGGGGGAGCCACGCCGGCGCCGACCGGCACCGTTGAGCCGGCCTGGCGCTTCGAGTCACTCGTCGACTTCGCCGACGCTGCGCTCGCCGTCCCGTGACCCACCCGCGTCCCTCTCGCCGTCAGAACGACCAGCGCGTCGCGCCGCCGGGCTCCTTCGTGGCGACGGCGTAGACGTTCTCGAGGGTCACCCCGTAGACGTACCAGGGCGGCGGCCCGGCACTCGGGGCGCTGAACTCGTGGGTGAAGCCGCCGTCGGCGACCGTGGGCGCCCACCCGCCCTCGGCGAAGACGTCGGCCAGCTTCCGCAGCATCGCCTCGTCCGTCACGCGATGGGCGGAGCCCTCGACCGCCACGTCGTAGCCGTGGACGGCGACGCCGAGGGAGCACTTCGGGTTGCGCTCGACGTTGCGCGCCTTCGCGCGACCTCGGGCCGGCGCTGAAGTAGTACTTGCCGTCGAGCCAGAAGGCGCCAACGGCGGTCATGTGCGGGCGCCCGTCGGCGTCGGCGGTGGCCAACCAGAACGTGTGGTGGTCGGGCCCGCCCGTGCCCGGTTCCTGCGTGAGGTTGGCCTCGAGCGGGCGGCGCACGTCGGCCCAGTCGAGCGGTGCGAGCTCGTACAGATCGGCGAGGTTCGTTGCCTGAGGTTCGTTGGCAGCCATGCCAATGTCGACGTTTCCAGCTGCCCGTTCTCATCGGACCTCTGGGTGGGAGCTACCCCGAGGCCACCGTCGACGGACGCCCGCCCCGCCCGGCTGCCAACCGCGCTCAAGAACGCCCGTTTGAGGGACAGGGCCCGCGAGCCGCTCGGAGTACCTTGCCCCGCCCAGCTCCCTTTCTGGAAGGAACATCCCACATGAAGAAGCTGTTGGGCGGGACGATCGCCGTCGCCGCCAGCGTGGCCCTGATCACGCCGTCCGTTCCCGCCTCCGCAATCGTCGGCGGGGCGCCCGACGCAGGTGAGCATCCGTACGTCGGGCAACTGCTGTTCTACGTACCGAACGCCATCGACCCCCGCTTCGACGATGCAGGTGGTTGGTTCAATTGCACCGGCACCCTGATCGATGCCGACACGGTCGTCACCGCCGGCCACTGCACGTACGACGTCGGGCTCGAGGGCGTCGCCCCGGACGACCCCTTGTTCGGCGGCACCGACGTGTGGTTCAGCGTCGAGGAGGCGCCGGACTACTCGATCCTCCAGCCCAGCTCGACGTTCGTCCCCGACGGCAACGCAGCGCGTTACGAGCAGTGGTCGAAGGCCCTGGACAAGAGCCGGACCTGGTACGAGGCGGAGTCGACGTTCACCCATCCCGAGTACGTCGACAGCGCCTTCCTGCTCCACGACCTCGGCGTCGTCGAGCTCAGCGAGCCGATCAGGCTTGGCGAGTACGGCACGCTGCCGAACGCGAGCTACCTCGACCAGTACGCCGGGTCGGCCAAGCAGCAGGCCCTGTTCGAGTCGGTCGGCTACGGCCTCGAGGACAGCGGGCCGAAGTTCTCGGCCGGTGGCGACACGCGCCGGAAGGCCGACCGCCGGCTCATCAGCTTCGAGGGTGCCTACGGCTACCGAGACATCGCGGTGAAGTTCTCGCACTCCGACGGCGGAACCTGTTTCGGTGACTCCGGCGGCCCGACCTTCGACATCTCGACGTCCGAGATCGCCGCCGAGAACATCATCGTTGCCGTGACGTCGTTCGGCCTCAACTACAACTGCAATGCCAGCGGCAGCTACCGGATCGACCAGGCGGACGACCTGGCGTTCCTCGCGGATCCGGCCGGCGCGGACTACTCCTGACAGCTGACCATGCCGGCGTCGTCGTCTCACCCGGCGACGTCGGCGATGGGAGTGCCGCCCGCTACTCGTCGGGTGCGTCGGACTGATCTTCGTCGTTGGGCGCGTCGAGGATGCTCGACTCGACGCCACCCTCGGCATCCGACATCACCTGGTCGGCGATCTCGTCTGGTGAGGGCTGAAGGTCGTCGTTGCTCATGGGCGCCATGTTCGCGCTGCCGCGAGGTATGGCACGGCGGTCGGGGCGTCGACAGCCGGCCGATCGCCGACCTATCGTGATGGCACGAACGGGTCGTCGGCACCCGGGCTCCCGAGTGCGGCCCGCTCCGGGGAGGCCTTCATGAACGCACACGTGGGCGACGAGCTGGTCATCCGCAGTCACCAGGTCGGTCGGTCCGATCAGCACGGCGAGATCATCGAGATCATCACCACCGGCGGGCAGCACTACCGCGTGCGATGGTCCGATGGACGGGAAACCGTGCTCTTCCCGGGTCCCGACGCGACGGTGCGGCGGGCAGACGAGGCCGATGCCCGGCCGCTCGGCCCGGAATCGAGAACGGCGGTCATCGAGCTCCGAGTCGAAGAGGACAGCGAAGACTGCGAGGCGAGAGCAACGTTGCGGACGTCGACGGGGGTGTTCACGGGAGTTGGGACGGCGCGGCGCAATCCCGCCGATCCGCCCCAGCCCCTGATCGGCGAGGAGTTCGCGATCGCCCGATCACTGGCCGACCTCGCGGCCCAGCTCGACGGAGCCGCCCGCGCCGCGACGTCGAGGGACGAGAGCGCACCCCTCCACCTCGTCCCCTGATCCGATGGTGCGACTGCGCCCCAATCGCAGGGATGTTCAGACGAGGAACTGGACCGCCACGATCTTGGCGATCATCGCCGCGGGAAAGGCGAGCGCGTACGTCATGTTCACGCGGTCATCGCCGGACGTGCGGTCGACGGCATAGGCCAGCGCCGCCGGTTGGGTCTCGATGCCGGCGAAGAACCCGGCGGTCTCGACGGTGTCACGCCGCAGGAGGATCTCGATGACGAGCGGGACGAACAACGCAAAGGTGGACGAGAGGATCGCCCCGACGAGGACCAGTTCGAGCCCTTCGTTGGTCTGGATGGCGTCGACGAACGTGGCACCTGAGCCAACGCCTGCGGCGGCGAGGAACAGCAGCACGCCCAACTGGCGCAGCACGAGGTTGGCCGCGTGGGGCAGTTGGAACGTGATCGGGCCGACGCGCGAGATCGTTCCCAAGAACAGCCCGACGACGAGCGGGCCGCCGCCCGCCCCGAGGTGGAGCTCACCGCCGCCCGGAAGTGGGATCGGGATCTCACCCACGGCCAGCCCGATGGCGATGCCGATGGCGAAGCCGGCAGCATCGAGCTCGTAGGCATGTCGTTCCGAATCGCCCAGCTCTCGAGCGACCCGGGCCAGCCCTTCGGCCGGTCCGACGACCCGGACACGATCGCCGAGGGCGAGCTTCGTCGAGTCGGAGACCACGAGGTCGACATCGCCACGGCGCAGGCGCGTCACCGACACACCGAAGCGATCCTCGAGGTGCAGCTCGCTCAGCCGCTCACCGGCGAGTCGACGATCGGACACGAGCACCCGGCGGAAGTCGAGCGCGCTGCGGTCGAGGGGGAGATGACGGTCACTGCGCATGCCGACGTCCCGGCAGAAGGCCGCCACGGTCGAGCCCGCGCCGACCACGACGAGCGAGTCGCCGGGGACGGGCATGTGCGAGGAACGGGCGACCTCGACCGCGCCACCGTGCTCGATCCTGCTGAAACTGAGGTCCGCATAGCGATCACGCAGCTCCCCGAGCGTGGGCAGACCCTCTTGATCCACGTGCACCGTCCAGTTGACGAGCGGCTCGGGCGGCGGTTCCGACGGCGGCTCGAGCGAAGGCGGGAGCCGTAGCCGTCGGCCGAAGAGCAGCGTGAGCACGATGATCATCGCGGCGACGGCGGTCGGGTAGGCCAGCGAGTAGCCGATCACCGGATCGCCTTCGTCGACGGCTTCGACCGCCGCCTGCAGCGCCGGTGTGTTCGTCGTCGAGCCGGCGAAGACGCCGGCCCGGTCGGCGGCGGAGAGTCCGAACAGGGCCGCGACGGCCGCCGTCACACCGGCGAGTGCCGCGACGAGGGCGCAGGTCACGCCGATCGCTGCGGCCCCGCCGCGCCGCAGCGCCGAGAAGAACGTCGGACCCGAGGCGACACCGATGGTGTAGGTGAACAGGACGAGGCCGAGCTCCCGGAGGACGTCGAGCTCGACAGCGTCGGTCAGCGAGTCGTCGATGGCGCCGAACGCCAGCCCGACGAAGAGCGCCGCGGCGGGGCCGAGGGAGATGCCCCGAACGCGGATCATCCCCAGGGCGGCCCCGACACCGACGACGATGAAGACCAGCAACACCGGCCTCATCGACGAGGAAGTCGACCATCGGGCGCGTCCCTAGCGCTCCACCGACGCCATGATGTCGGCCAGCGGCCGGAGCGCCATCCACCATCCCTCCGCCCGCGGCCGCTCGGCATCGCGAGCGACGAGGTCGGGGAACTCCGTCAACGGGGTGAAGACGATCTTGCCCTCCCGCATGCCGACCATCGCGCTCGCCGGGTCATCGGTGCGCGCTTGGGTGATGAGGTGCTCGACGCCAGCGGCGGTGAGCCGGGTGGCCTGGATCCGATCGAACGGCGACGGCTGCCCACCTTCTTGCACGTGTCCGAGGATTGCCCCACGTGCGTCGAACAGGCCGTTGCTCTCGTGGTTGAACAACGACTCGATGAAGCTCGTCGTGAACAGCGCGTCGGCGCCCTCACCACGGATCACCAGGCCCAGCCGTTTGCCGCGGGCGAACCCCGTCCGCAACACGTCGAGATCCCCGCTCAGTCGCTCCAGGGTGATGCCTTCCTCAGGGAGGTAGACCCGCTCGGCGCCAGTGGCCATCCCACCCATCAGCGCCAGGTACCCGCAGTCCCGGCCCATCACCTCGACGACGAAGCACCGCTGCGACGCCACCGCAGACTGCTTGATCTTGTCGACGTCGGTCACGATGCTGTTCAGCGCGGTGTCGGCACCGATGCTCAGGTCCGACGCCGGCAGGTCGTTGTTGATCGAGGCAGGCACGCACACCACCGGGATCGTCACGTCGTCGACGAGCCGCTGGGCGCCGAGATAGCCGGCCCAACCACCGATCACCAGGAGCCCGTCGACACGGTGGGCGACGAGCTGGGCGGCGATGCCAGGCATCTCGTTCGGGCCGGGGACGAAGCGGTTCGTCCCCAGCTCGGCGCCTGGTCGGGAGACCCAGCCGCTCACGCTCATCCACTCCAGCGGCTCGATCCGGCCGTCGAGCAAGCCGCGGAACCCGTCGGCCACGGCGAGCACGGTGTGCCCCCGATCCATCGCCACCCGCAGGGCGGCGCGGACGGCCGTGTTCATCCCAGGGGCGGGATCGCCGGCGTGCAGCACGGCGATCCTCAGCGCGCGCTCGTCGGGCGCGAGGTGGCGGGGGAGGGCCTGCACGATCGTGCGCAGCAGCCGGTACGAGTCGATGAAGCTGCCGCCTCGCATCGCCATCGCCGCGTCGAACTGCCGGTCGGCGATGAGGCCGGCGACCGAACGCGTCCGTCGCCACGGATTCCGTCAAGGACGAGTACGTCACGTGATGCCCGCGGATGCCGACGACTTCCGGCTCCTCGTCCGGCGACTCGATCAGCCGATGGACCGCGGCGTAGCCGAGCACGGTAGCGAGGTAGCGGTCGAACGCGCTCGGCGAGCCGCCGCGTTGGACGTGGCCGAGGATCGTCACGCGAGTGTCCTCGCCGAGACGATCTTCGAGCACGGCCTTGACGTGATCGGCGGTCACCGGCTGGCCGTTGACGTCGCGCACGCCCTCGGCGACGAGCACGATGCTGGCACGGCGGCCGATGCCGCGGCCGGCGCGCAGCACGTCGCACATCGCCGTCTCCCAATCCGGGCCGGGCGGGCTCTCCGGGATCAAGACGAAGTTGGCACCCGTCGCCAGGCTGCCCATCAGGGCGAGGTAGCCGCAGTGTCGGCCCATCACCTCGATGACGAACGTGCGCTGGTGGCTCGACGCCGTGCTCTGCAGAGCGTCGACCGCCTCGGTGATGCGGTGCAGCGCCGTGTCGGCACCGATCGTCATGTCCGTGCCGAACATGTCGTTGTCGATCGAGCCGACGAGACCGACCACCGAGAGATCGTGGTGGGCGTCGGCCCGTGTCCGGTCGATCGCACCCTCGGCGACGAGCTCGTCGAGCAGCTCGGGCCATTCGGTGCGGAACTCGGCGGCCCCGCTGAGGCTGCCATCACCGCCGATCACGACGAGCGCGTCGATGTCGCGCTCGACGAGGTTGCGGGCGGCGCGCCGTCGGCCCTCGCGAGTCCGGAAGTCGGCGCTGCGGGCTGTCCCCAGAACCGTCCCGCCCTGGTGCAGGATCCCCCCGACATCCGCCGACGACATCGAACGGATGCGATCGCCGCCGTCGACCAGGCCCTGCAGGCCCTCGTAGACACCGAACACCTCGAGTCCGGCGGCGAGGCCGCTGCGGACGACCGCTCGAACTGCCGGGTTCATGCCGGCGGAGTCGCCGCCGCTGGTGAGCACTGCGAGCTTGCTGGGGACCGTCGGCACACGGAAACTCTGCCTCATCGGAAAGGTCGGCAGTGTCTCGATGGACGAGCGACCCGCACTGCGCCACGATGAGGCACATGGAAACCCCGCAATACGTGCAGCACGAGGGTCTGAAGAGCTGGGTCGCCGAGATGGTCGAGCTGTGCAAACCCTCCGACGTCCACTGGTGCGACGGATCCGACGAGGAGTTCGATCGCCTTTGCGCCGAGATGGTCGAGGCGGGCACGTTCACCAAGCTGAGTCACGAGCTGCGACCGAACAGCTTCCTTGCCCGCTCCGACCCGAGCGACGTCGCGCGCGTCGAGGACCGCACCTTCATCTGCTCCAAGACCAGGGACGATGCCGGTCCGACGAACAACTGGATGGACGCGGCGGAGATGAAACGCATTCTCCACGGCCTCTTCGACGGCAGCATGGCCGGTCGGACGATGTACGTCGTCCCCTTCAGCATGGGCCCGATCGGCTCGGAGATCGCCCAGCTGGGCGTGGAGATCACCGACTCGGCGTACGTCGCGGTGAACATGAAGATCATGACCCGCATGGGTCGTGCCGCCGTCGACGCCCTCGGCACCGACCATACGTTCGTCCCGTGCATGCACACGGTTGGTGCGCCGCTTGCTCCCGGCGACGCGGACGTGCCGTGGCCGTGCAACCCCGATGTCAAGTACATCGTGCACTTCCCCGAGGAACGCTCGATCTGGAGCTACGGCAGCGGCTACGGCGGCAACGCCCTGCTCGGCAAGAAATGCCTGGCCTTGCGCATCGCCTCGACGATGGCCCGCGACGACGGATGGCTCGCCGAGCACATGCTGATCATGGGCGTCACCGACCCGCAGGGCGACAAGGCGTACGTCGCCGCGGCGTTCCCGAGCGCGTGTGGCAAGACCAACTTCGCCATGCTCGTGCCGCCGCCTGCGTTCGCCGACGAGGGGTGGAAGGTGACCACCGTCGGCGACGACATCGCGTGGATCAAACCGGGCGCCGACGGCAAGCTGTACGCGATCAATCCGGAGGCGGGATATTTCGGTGTGGCGCCGGGAACGGCGTACTCGACGAACCCCTCGGCGATGGAGTCGATCAAGGCGAACACGATCTTCACCAACGTCGCCCTGACCGACGAGGGTGACATTTGGTGGGAGGGCATGGACGGCGAACCGCCGGCACACGCCATCGACTGGCAAGGCAACGACTGGACGCCCGAGTCGGGGACCAAGGCCTCGCACCCCAACGCCCGCTTCACCGCGCCGGCCACGCAGAACCCGGCGCTCGATCCGGACTGGGACGACCCCAAGGGCGTGCCGATCAGCGCCTTCGTCTTCGGCGGGCGCCGCTCGGGCACGATCCCGCTCGTCGTGCAGAGCTTCAACTGGGCCTATGGGGTGTTCATGGCAGCGACCATGGGGTCAGAGACCACCGCCGCGGCGTTCGGGCAGCAGGGGGTCGTCCGCCGCGATCCGTTCGCCATGCTCCCGTTCGCCGGGTACCACATGGGCAGCTACATCAACCACTGGCTGTCGTTCGGCCGCAACATCCCCAACCCGCCGCGCATCTTCGAGGTCAACTGGTTCCGCCGCAACGAGGACGGCAAGTTCGCCTGGCCTGGCTTCGGCGAGAACATGCGCGTCCTGCAGTGGATCGTCGAGCGCTCCCAGGGGAGGGCCGTCGGCATCGAGAGCCCGCTCGGCTGGATGCCTCGGTACCAGGACCTCAACTGGAAGGGCCTGGAGGACTTCTCGGAGAGCGACTTCCGGGCGTGCATGTCGATCGATCGCCGCGAGTGGGACGCCGAGCTGCTCGACGTCGAGGAGCTGTTCATGAAGCTGCACACGCGGCTGCCCAACGAGATGCACTGGATCCGTTCGCTCACGGCGAGCGCCCTGTGGCGTTCACCCGACCGCTGGGAGATGAACCCGGATCCGACCTGAGTGCGCATGGTGACGACCGGCCGAACGGCACAGATGGCGGCGACGTCAGTCGGTCCGGGTGGCGTCGGGCGATGTGCACCCGATGCGGTCGAGGTCGCGGTCCATCTTGGCCAGGGTGTCTTCGTCGTCGTACCGGGAACGCTGGTCGTACAGCTCCGAGCAGCTCGCCCCACGATCGAGCGCGCTCTGGAAGGTCCGGTAGTTGTGGACGACGTTGCCGGGGCATCCCGTGAGGGCGAGGAGCGCGACGGCGACTCCGGCGACAGCTCCGATCCGGCGCTTCGTGGCGTGGGTCAGCGGGTTCAGGTTGGTGTTCATGGTCGGCTCCTGGTCGTGGTTCGTTGCGATGGGCGGTGATCAGGTGATGTCGCGGTCGACGGTGAGACGGGCGCCGGCGGCAGCGAACACGGCGACGTAGACGGCGAAGACTCCGGCCGCGGCGGGCACGGCGAGGCCGTCGCCGTTCGGGCCGATGTGGACGAGAGCCCGGCCGGCGGCGGCCGGCAACCACTGCACGAGTGCTGCGTCATGGAGCAGGTCGCCGATGATCCCCTCGACGGCGAGCAGCCAGGTCAAGACCAACGAGGCGGCGATCGTCTGGTTGCGGACGAGGGCACCGATGGACACCCCGAGCGAGCCGTACAGCGCCGTCGAGGCGATCAACCCAAGCGCCACTCGGGCGCCTTCGCCGTCGAGGTGGACGTCGACCCCGCTGGCGCGCAGCCACGGCACCGCGATCGCGACCGAGACTGCGAGCGACGCCAGACCCATCAGTGCGCCGGCGAGCGCGTGGGCGACGAGCTTGGCCATCACGACGTCGCGTCGCCGGGGCGAGGCGAGGAAGGTGGTGGTGATCGTCTGGTGCCGGTACTCACCGGCCATCCCGAGCACGCCGAGCAAGACGGCGATGAGGGTGATGACGGCCGCCGGTCCGCCCATGACGTGGAGCAAGCTGTTGGGCCCGAGCGGGTCGTTGCCCTGTTTCCCGGCGGCGCCGAGCATGGCGATCGTGATGACGCCGGCGATGGCCGGGGCGGCGCAGATCGCGGCGACGAACGTACGGGTGGTGCGCAGCTTGAGCAGTTCGGTGCGGACCAGGCGGTTCATGGCGTCGCTCCTGTTCGGTGAGTGAGAAGAAGACGTCTTCGAGGTTCGACTCCTCGAGGCGCATCTCGTAGATGACGAGCCCGATGGAGCCGATCACCCGTCCGACGGCTTCGGGGGTGGCGTCGGTCGCCGTCATCTGCTCGGGGCCGGTGACGGCGGCATCGATGCCACGTTTCGCCAGCTCCACACGAAGACGGTCGATCTCCGGGGTACGAACGATGACGGCCGAGCGAGACCGGGCGGTGAGCTCGGCCAGCGGGGCGCTGGTGACGAGCCGGCCCTTGTCCAGGATGACGACGTGGTCGACGGTCTGGGCGATCTCGGCGAGCAGATGACTCGACACGACGACGGTTCGTCCGGCGTCGGCCTGGCGGCGCAGGAACGTCCGCAGCCAGTGCACGCCCTCCGGGTCGAGACCATTGGCGGGCTCGTCGAGGACGAGCACCGACGGCTCACCGAGGAGGGCGCCGGCGAGGCCGAGGCGCTGGCGCATGCCGAGCGAGAAGCCACCGACACGGCGGTGCGCGTGCTCAGTCATGGCCACCTGGGCCAGCGCCTCGTGTACCCGCTGCGCCGGCAACCCGGCCGCCGAGGCGAGGATGCGGAGGTGGTCGACGGCCCGACGGCCGGGGTGGAAGCTGGAGGCTTCCAGCACGGCTCCGACATGGCGGGCGGGCTCATCGAGGTCGACGTAGCGCCGGCCGCCGAACGTGGCTCGACCGGCGCTCGGGGCGACGAGGCCGAGCACCATGCGCAGCGTGGTGGTCTTGCCGGCACCGTTGAGTCCGAGCAAGCCGGTCACCGTCCCCGTCTCCAGCTCGAGGCTCAGGTCGTCGACGGCGGTCACCGCGCCGAAGCGTTTGGTGAGTCCGTGCAGCTCGATGGCGGCCATGGGTCGTGTGCTCCTCGTGTTCGGCTCGGCGGTGATCGCCGGGCCTGAACCGAAGGTGGCAGACGGCGCCCGATCCGACATCGGGCAGGGGATGGGTTGCGGGCTACTCCCCGGGGAGGATGAGACCGCTCTCGTAGGCGATCACGACGAGCTGGGCCCGATCGCGGGCGTAGAGCTTCGTCATCACGTGGCTGACGTGGGTCTTCGCGGTGGCCGGGCTGACGTACAGCCGGGCACCGATCTCGGCGTTCGACAGCCCTCGTCCGACCAGGGCCAACACCTCGCGCTCACGATCGGTGAGGACGTCGAGTTGCGGCGGGGCGGCCCGATCCGCGTCGGGTCGCGCGGCGAGTTCCTCGATCAGCCGGCGCGTCACGCTGGGGGCGAGGAGGGCGTCGCCGCGGGCGACGACCCTGATGGCGTCGAGGACGTCTTCGGGTGCGGCATCTTTGAGCAGGAAACCGCTGGCGCCGGCTCGGATCGCGGCGTGGACGTAGTCGTCGACGTCGAACGTCGTCAGCATCACCACCCTCACGCCGGCCAGGTCTGCGTCGGCAGTGATCTGCCGGGTCGCTTCGATGCCGTCGAGCACTGGCATGCGGATGTCCATCAACACCACATCGGGCCGCTGCCGACGGGCCAACACGACGGCCTCCTCGCCGTCCGCAGCCTCGCCGACCAGCTCGAGGTCGGCGGCGTGGTCGATCAGGGTTCGCAAGCCGGTGCGGATCAGGGGCTGATCGTCGACCACTCCGACTCGAACCGTCACGTCGCCGCCCCGAACGGGAGGCGCGCGGCGACGTGGAAGCCGCCGATCGGACCAGGTCCGACCTCGAGGTCGCCGTGATACATGGCGACGCGCTCGCGCATGCCCACCAGGCCATGCCCGGTCGCCGCCAGCACCGATGGCGACTCGCTCCCGACCGGACCCTCGTCATCGACTTCGACGGTCACCGCGTCGTCCGTGTAGCGCACAGCGATGGTCACCCTGACCGGACCGGCGTGCTTGATCACGTTGGTCAGCGCCTCTTGAACGATGCGGTAGGCGGCGAGGTCGACGCCGGCGGGCACGTCGGCCCGGTTGCCGACCACCCGGACCTCGACGATGACGCCCGACTGCACGACGTCGGCCACCAAGGCGTCGAGGTCTCCCAGGCCCGGCGCGGGCGCCAGCGTGCCCGGCTCCTCCCCGTCGGAGCCGCGCAGCACGCCGAGCATCCGCCGCATCTCCACGAGCGCCGAGCGGGTCGTGGTCTCGATCGTCGCCAGCGCCTGACGGGCGGCAGCCGGGTCCTCGTCGGCGACCATTCGACCGGTGCCGGCGTGAACAGCGACCACGCTCATCGTGTGGGCCACGACGTCGTGCACCTCGCGGGCGATCCGCAAACGCTCGTCGGTCACGGCCCGGTCGGCCAGTTCGATCCGGGCCTGCTCCAGCAGCCGGTTCTTGTCTTCCAGCTCGGCGGTGTACGCGCGACGGCTGCCCACGTAGTTGCCGAGGAGCCAGGCCGAGACGATCAGCGCGGGCACGCCGGCATCGGTCGGGCCGGGGCTCGCAGTCGCACCGACGATGCCGAGCACGATCGCGCCGGCCAGCAACAGGCGAGCTCGTCGCGGCGTGAGCACCGCAGCAGCCGTATAGATCGAGAGCAACACGACCGGGGTCAGGGCGACCGGATACTGGGCAGCCGCGTAGGCGACGCCGACGCCGAGACCGCCGAACACGGCCAGGACCGGCGCCCGGCGGCGGACGATCGGCAACGCGCTGTAGATCGCCACCAGCACGTACGCGGCAACGTCCGGCGCCCGCACGTCGTCGGCCACGGGATCGGCCTCCGCCAGCACCGCCGCGCTCAAACCGAAGGCGGCGACCGCCACGACGGCGTCGATCACGACCAGGCGCCACCTCACGAACGGACCGTACCGGGTGCTCCACCGGCCCCGCATCAGCCCTGAGGCGTACACCGCACCGCAACCTCGGGCGTAGAAGGCGGCGACCGCCTACCTCAGTCGTGGCGATGGCGTCGAGGATCGGCAGGCTGGCGGCCCGGCGGGCGGGGCGCAGGGCGGCGAGCACGCCGGCCAGAGCGCCCAGCACGGCGATGATCGCCAGCCGCACGACCGGCACGGTGACGGCGCCGCCGTCGCTCGTCGCGGCGTACAGCGCCCAGCCGAGCACGGTGCCCGAGCGCCAGGCCGATCAGCGTGCCGAACGTGGCCACGATCACCGACTCCAGGCGCAGCGCCGCCCGCGTGTGGCGGCGGGTCTGGCCCACGGCCGCAGCAGGCCGATCTCTCGGCGCCGCTCGTGCACGGCCAGCGACAGCGTGTTGGCGATGCCGAGCAGGGCGATGATGATCGCCAGGGCCAGCAGCACGTAGACCACGCTGAGCAGCAGGTCGAGCCCCCCGGTGACGGCTGCGGCGTACTCGGCGCGGTCCTGGACGTCGCCGCCGTGCGGGCCGGCGATCGGGGCGAGCGCCTCGCGGGCCTGCGTCCGGGGACGCGCCAGGGCTCGTCGTCATGAACACGGCACGATCCGTCGGCTGTGAGGTGTGCTCGGCGCGGATGTCCTGGCCGAGCACGAACCCGCCGAGGATCTGCTGGTCGGCGTACACGGCGGCGACGGTGAGCGTCTCGGTCGTCCCGTCGGCGAACGTCACCTCGACGGTGCTGCCGACGCCCAGCCCTTCGCGCTCGGCCCAGCTCTCCGAGATCGCCACGTCGGTCGGCGCGGCACCGGCCAGATCGCCCTCGACGACGTCGACGTCGAGCACCTCGCCGATCGCCGCGAGGTCGGTGACGGTCACGAGCTCGTTGCTGTCGCCCAGCCTCACCGGCGCCGCGCCGATGCCGACGGCCGCCGCCGTCTCGGGCAGCTCGGCGATCTCCTGGGCGGCGGCCGCGCTCGAGCTCACCGCCGCCGAAGATCGGCGTCGCCAGCACGAGGTCGGCGTCGCCGAAGCCGGCGCTCACCTCGTCGTCGATGCCCGTGCGCAACGACGCCGCGAACACGGTGAACAGCGCCACCACGGCGACGCCGACCACCAGCGCGGTGGCCGTCGAGGCGGTCCGTCGCGGGTTGCGCCTGGCGTTCTCCTGGGCCAGCCGGCCGGGCAGGCCCCGCGTCGGCGCCGAGCACGCGCGCCCAGCGCCGAGGCCACCGGGCCGGGCGGCGAGCGGCGCCAGCGATCAGCGTGGCCGCCAGCAGGAGCACCGCTCCGAGCCCGACGAGCGCGAGTTGCCCGAACGTGCCGATCGCCAGCGCTGCGGTCCCGACGGCGGCCGCGGCCAGACGCCGGCCACCATGCGGCGGCGACCGATCTGACGCGGCCTCTGCCGCCGCGTCGCGCAGGCGGCCAGCGGGCTGACCGCGACGCCCGGCGGGCCGGCGAGCGGGCGGCGATCATGCGTCGCCACGATGCCGACGACCACGCCGGCGACGATCGACAGCGGCCGGATGGCGAGCCCGCCGGCCGGCAGCGCGAAGCCGAACGCGTCGAACATGCCCTTCAGCAGCCCGGCGACGCCGAGGCCGGCCACGCACGCCGACGATCGACGACGATCACGCCGACGACCAGCGGCCTCGATGGTCACGATCCGGCGCACCTGCCGCCGCGAGGCGCCGACGGCCCGCAGCAGCGCCAGCTCGCGGGTCCGCTGGCGACCGTGATCGTGAACGTGTTGTTGATGCTGAGCACGGCGACGACCAGCGCGATGCCGGCGAACACGACGAGGAACGTCGCGGAGCATGTCGAGGAAGCCGAGATGCGTCGAGCTGCTCGTCGGTGAGCTCGCCGCCGGTGATCGCCTCGACGCCCGTCGGGCAGCGCGGCGGCGATCCGGTCGGCGCAGCTCGTCGGCGTCGACACCCCGTCCGCGCCGGCGACGAGGATCGACGTCGACCTGGCCGCGGCTCGCCGAGCACGCTGCTGCTGCGCCCTCGCCAGGTCGAACGCGGTGAACGTCGTCTCGCCGAGGCCGTCCGCGTCGCCGAACGTGGCGATGCCGACGATCGTGACGTCGACCGGCTCGGGCGTCTGCACGACCGTCGTGTCGCCGACGTCGCAGGTCGCCGGCCTCGGCGGCGCCTCGGTTGACGACGACCTCGTCCGGCGCCGCGGGGCCCGGCCCTCGACCAGCCGGTACGGGTTGAGCTCGGGCGTCGCTCGACCCAGCTGCCGGCCAGGCGCGGTGGGCCGTTGCCGCCGATCGGGTCGCCGTCCGCGCCGAGCAGCTGCGCCGTAGCCGACGACCTGCGGCTCGGCGACGGCGACGCCGTCGACGGCGCGCGACGGTGTCGACGCAGTCGACTCGTGGATCGGGCCGCGGGTCGGCCCGGGATCGTCGTCGACTCGACGCTGGTCGCGTTGCGGACGACGACGTCGGTGCCCGGCCGACGTCTCGGTGAACAGGCGGTCGAAGTTGGCGGCGAGCGTGTCGCCGAGGACGAGCGTGCCGGCGAGGAACGCGACGCCGAGGACGACGGCGACGCACGGTGCCGGCCAGCGCGGCGCCGGCGCGCCCACAGCGAGGAGAGGGCTGAGCTGCAACATGTCAGCCACCGAGCGCCTTCATGCGGTCGAGCACCCGCTCGGGCGGTCGGGCCGGTCCATGTGGTCGACGACCCGGCCGTCGGCGAGGAACACGCACCGTCGTCGGCGTGGCCGGCGGCGACCGGGTCGTGGGTCACCATGGCGACCGTCTGGCCGAGCTCGTCGACGGCCCGCGCGCAGGAACGCCGAGGATCTCGTGCGCCGGACCGCGAGTCGAGGTTGCCGGTCGGCTCGTCGGCGAACACGATCGCCGGGCGGGTGACCAGCGCCCGGGCGACGGCGACCCGTTGCTGCTGGCCGCCGGACAGCTCGGCCGGGCGGTGCGTCGAGCCGGTCGCCGAGGCCGACGGCGGCGATCGACCTCGCTCGAGCCAGGCCGCGTCGGGCCGGCGGCCCGCCGAGCAGGAACGGCAGCACGATGTTCTCGCGGGCCGTCAGCGTCGGCAGCAGGTTGAACGCCTGGAACACGAAGCCGACGCGGTCGCGGCGCAGCGCGGTGAGCTGCTCGGTCGCGCAGCGCCGCCAGGTCCTCGTCGCCGATGCGCGACCTGGCCGGCGGTGAGCGTGTCGAGGCCGGCCATGCAGTGCATCAGCGTCGACTTGCCGGACCCGGACGGCCCCATGATCGCCGTGAAGCGGCCGCGGCGGCAGCTCGACGGTGACCTCGTCGAGGGCCCGCACCGCCGGCGTCGCCGGTGCCGTAGACCTTGGTCGCGCCGTACGGCGCCGGCGCGCCGCGGTGGCGGTTGGAGTCGATGGTCGTGGTCATGACATCGAGCCTGACGACGACGGCCGGGCCGGCGTCGTCGGGCCCGGCGGCGACACTTGCGGCTACGCCGGCGGGGTCGCACGCGGCGGCGGCCGCGCGCTACTGCGCCGGGAGTACGCCGCGGACGGCACCGCGGGCGCGACGACGCGGCGGTGGTCGGGATCCTTACGCTGGTCGCGATGCCGAGCTCCGACCGACCGTCTCCGCACGGCGCCCGCTCGCCGGACGCTGGTGCTGCGCGAGCTGGCGGTGCTCGCCGGCGTGCTCGCCGCTGCAGGTCGGCGTGACGGCGATCGCCACGTCGCACAACCCCGACGAGGGGCAGCTCGACGCCGGCGAGCGTGACGCTTGCTCGTCGTCGCCGCGCTCGCCGTGCCCGCCCGGCTGCCGGTTCCCGCGTGGCCGCCCTCGGCGTGGCGTTCGTCGCCACGCTGCTGGCGTGGACGTTCGCCCGCCCGCCGGGACCGGTGTTCGTCTCGCTCGTCGTCACGCTCGGTGTACGCCGTGCTCACCGGCCACCGCCGGTTCGCGCTCGCCACGGCCGGTCGCCGGCTACGTCGCGTTTCCCGTGGCTCGGCGTCGTCGACCGGGCACCAGGAGGCGCCCGCCGTCGGGCTTCCTCGCTGGCCCTCGCGCGCGTGGCTGATCGCCCTGCTCAGCGTCACCGAGGTCGTGCGCAGCGCGCCGGGAACGCGCACGCCGAGGCAGCCCGGTCGCACGCCGAGGCGGTGCGCCGGCAGGCGGCCGAGGAGCGCCTCGCGCATCGCCCGCGAGCTGCACGACGTCGTCGCCCACAACATGTCGCTGATCAACATCCAGCGCCGGCGTCGCGCCTCCACCTCCTCGACCAGCGACCCCGCAGCCGGCCGGTGACGCGCTCGAGCGTCGATCAAGGCGGCCAGCAAGGACGCGCTCGTCGAGCTGCGCTCCATCCTCGGCGTCCTGCGCCAGGTCGACGACGACGCAGCCGCGGGCTGCCCGACGCCGAGCCTCGACGAGCTCGACGACCTGATCGCCCGCACCGAGGCCGCCGGCGTCGGGTGCGGCTCGAGATCGACGGCTCGCTCGACGTCGCGACGCTGCCGCGCGACGTCGATCTCGCGGCGTTCCGCATCGTGCAGGAGTCGCTCACCAACGTCGCCCGCCACGCCGACCCGCCGGCGGCCGTCGTGCGGATCAGGGCCGACGGCGACACGCTCGACATCGACGTGCTCGACGAGGGTCGGGCCGCGACGCGGCGCCGCGGCCGCCGACCGGCGGCAACGGCATCGCCGGGCATGACGGAGCGCGCCGCCGTCGGTCGGCGGCACGCTCGACGGCCGGGCCGCGGCCGGGCCGCGGCTTCGCCGTGCGGGCCCGGCTGCCCGATCGGACGGTCGTCCGTGATCCGGGTGCTGCTCGCCGACGACCAGGAGCTGGTGCGCAGCGGCCTGCGTGCGCTGCTCGACGCACGAGGCCGACATCGACGGTCGTCGCCGAGGCCGGCGACGGCGACGAGGCCGTGCGCTCGCCGCGCGAGCACCGTGCCCGACGTCGTGCTGATGGACATCCGCATGCCCGGCATCGACGGGCTCGGCGGCCACGCGGGCGATCACCGCCGACCCGGCGCTCGCCGGCGTGCGCATCGTGATCCTCACCACCTTCGAGCTCGACGAGTACATCTTCGAGGCGCTGCGCAGCGGGCGCCAGCGGGTTCCTCGTCAAGGACACCGAGCCCGTCGAGCTGATCCGCGCCGTGCGCACCGCCGCCGCGCGGCGACGCGCTGCTCTCGCCCGCGCGTCACCCGCACGGCTGATCGCGCGAGTACGCCTCCCGGGCCGAAGCCGGCCGACGCTCGCCCCCGAGCCTGGACCTGCTCACCGAGCGCGAGCGGGAGGTCGATCGCCCTGCGTCGCCGCCGGGCTGTCCAACGACGAGATCGCCGCGCGGCTCGTGCATCAGCCCGACGACCGCCAAGACCCACGTCAGCCGGGCGATGACCAAGCTGGCCGCCCGCGACCGCGCCCAGCTCGTCGTCTTCGCCTACGAGACCGGCCTCGTCACCCCGGCTGGACCGGGCACTCGCTGGCCCCTCGCCTTCGGCGGGCCCGCTTCGCGGGACGGGGGCGGCAGCGTCGGGTACTCGGGCATCGGATAGGCACCGACGGTGAAGCCGTAGACGGTGTCGCCGGAGCGAGGGAGCCGGTCGAAGTCGTGGATCAGCTGCTCGACACGGTCCCAGAACGTCGCGACCTGCTCCTCAGCGACCCGGGCATGCCGGATGAACGAGCGCAACTGACCGGCCTCGTAGGCGACGACGGACTCCTTGGCCGCGACTTCGAAGTCGTTGAAGTCCCTCGGTAGTGCGCCTCCGTCGCCCTGCCTGCCGAGACCGATGTAGAACATCCGTGCCGTGCGGCCGTAGTAGCGCTCGTCGATCGCCCGGACACGACGGGTGCGCACGACGCGCACCAAGCCCGCCTCGGCGAGGACCTGGACGTGGTGCGCGACGGTGCTCTTGGGCCGCTCGACCGCGCCGGCCAGCTCCGTCACGCTGGCCGCTCGCTCGTGCAGCAGGCTGAGGATGGTCGTCCGCAGCGAGTCGCTGATCGCCCGCACTTGCTGGGCGGTCGTGAGCTCGATGGTCTCCTCGAGGTCGTAGTCCGGGACGGGGGTATTGATCGACATGATCGGAACAAACTAACATTGTTGATCGTTCGACATATTTGATTCATTCACGGAAAGTGAGCAGACCGTGGCCGAAGTCATGCTGTACCACCACGCGCAGGGACTGACGACGGGGTGGATGCCTTCGCAGCCGAGCTGCGCCGGGGCGGTCACACCGTCCACGTACCGGATCTCTACGAAGGCCACACCTTCGACACGCTGGAGGACGGTCTGGCGTACGCGACGAAGGCGGGATTCGACACGCTCATGGAGCGCGGCGTCGCCGCGGCCGAAGGTCTCAGCGACGCACTCGTGTACGCAGGTTTCTCGCTCGGCGTGATGCCCGCCCAACGACTCGCCCAGACCCGACCCGGCGCCAAGGGGGCCCTGCTCTTTCACGCCTGCCTTCCAGTGTCGGAATTCGGCCCGGCCTGGCCAGCGGACGTTCCCGTGCAAGTGCACGGGATGGACGCCGACCCGTTCTTCGCCGACGAGAGGCGACCTCGACGCAGCACGCGCCTTGGTCGCCTCCTCTCCGCGAGCCGAGCTGTTCCTGTATCCGGGCAAGGAGCACTTGTTCGCCGACTCCTCACTTCCGTCCCACGACGAGGCAGCGACCGCCCTGCTCACCCGCCGCGTGCTCGACTTCCTTGATCGGACCTGATCAACCACCCTGTCGAGGAGGGGTCCCGATTCGGGCGGGCCACGCGTGGGTACACGTGACAGGGGTGGGCACAACTCCTTGGAGGACCGATGGCCAAGACGAATTCGTCGACGCGACGTGACGTCGTCACCCGCGTGCGCCGACAACACGACACGATTCGACGTCTCTTCGACGACGTGGAGAAGGCATCTCCGGCGCGGCGGGCTGAGAAGTTTCAACCCTTGGTGCGCTTGCTGGCAGTGCACGAGACCGCAGAGGAGATCGTCGTGTACCCGGCTCTGGTGCTGGCCGGACCCGAGGCTCGCGCCATCATTCGGGCCCGGAAGGCGGAGGAGGACCAGGCGAAGAAGGACCTCGCCGATCTCGAGGGCATCGACGCCGGTTCCCGCGAGTTCCTCACACGCCTTCGCGCGTTTCGTGCCGAGGTAGAGGCGCATGCGGAAGCCGAGGAAGCCGACGTCCTGCCGTTGCTCGACGAGCAGCGGGCTCCCCACGAGTTGCGCTTGATGGATCTCTCGTTCGTCACGGCGCAATGGATCGCACCGACGCACGCCCATCGCTTTGCGCCGGAGAGCGCCACCGGAAACCTGCTGCTCGGTCCCGCCGTCGCCTTCGTCGATCGGGTTCGGGACATGCTTGGACCCAGCTCAGCACGCACGTCGCGCTAGACGTTCTCCGCTTAGGTGCGAGCAACGTCGTCGTCGGTTCATCGATGGCGATGGCGGGTACGGCTGGAGTGAAGGACTGGAGGTTGTGATGAGCGAACTCAGTGCGAAGAAGCGTGCCGAGCTCCCCGCCAAGGACTTCGGGTTGCCGGAGAAGGCGAGGACCAAGGCGGCCAAGAAGGAATCGGGCAACTATCCGATGCCCGACAAGAAGCATGCGCGTAACGCCAAGTCACGCGCCGCCCAACAGGAGCACGCCGGCAACCTGACGAAGAATGAGCGCGAGCGAATCGACCGGAAAGCCGATCGCATCCTCGACGACTGAGCAGCTACAGGGATGGCGTCCCCATCAGAAACGCTTCTGGCGCCTTTGCGATATCGTCGCCCGTCGGTTATCGAAAGGCAGGCGAAATGGCGAAGGAAACAGTGGAGGTGTTGGTCGACGACATCGACGGATCGGAAGGTGCCGAGACCGTCCGGCTCGGGTGGAACGGGGATTGGCGCGAAACTCGAGCTGTCTGAGAAGGAACGTCTCATCGCTGACCAAGGCGCTGGACAAGTACTGGGCCGGCTGGGCGTCCCGTGACTCAGCTGACCTGGAAGCCGGTCCGTGGGCGTCGGTCCAGAGCGACGACGGCGTCGTCACGAGGGACCAGACGGCCCGCAACCCACGTTCGATCCGCGGGTGGGCGACGGAGAACGGGATTGCCGTACCAGCCCGCGGCCGCATCCCCCGCGGACGTGGAGCGGCAGTACAACGAAGCCAACAGGCGCTCGTAACGACCTCGGTCACGAACGCATCGATGCTCGAGCGTGTTTGCCGTGCTCGCCGAGCCCGTCCACCTCCCCACAGGGCCGATGGCTACGGCCACCGACGACCGTCGGTCGGCGGTGCGACCCCCCGCCTCCTCCAGGGATCGGCGTCCGAGCGATGGAGGCGGACGCTCCGAACGCCTACGGTCTGATGTGGAGGTGACCTGCTGGTGGACGACGACGAAGTCTTCCAGGTGACGGTGGAGTCGTCCCCGGCGTCGATCCGGTTGGTGTTGCGAGGCGACCTCGACATCACCACAGTCTCGATCCTCGATGGCGAGGTGCGGGCGATCCGGCCGTTTCGAAGCCCGCTCAGCTTGGATGTCTCCGAGCTGGCGTTCGTCGACTCGAGCGGCCTCCGGTCGCTGACTGCTGTCCGTCACGCTGCGGTCGAGGACGTGGGCGGCCCCGTGAGGTTGGTGGGCTGTCGGGAACCGCTGCAAAGGCTGCTCGAGATCACCGGTCTCAGCGACGCCTTCGAACGGGTGTAGCGATGGCGCGGACCGGGCCATCGAGACCGCCCTCGACAGCTTCCAGCACGCAGGGGCCACTGATCCACGGGGGCGGGGCGGTCGGGGTCGGGGAGCGCCCGAGCGCGTCGATGACGGGGACGACGTCAGCGGCCCAGACGTCGTCGGACAGGTCCCAGCACCAGGACCACGCGCCGCGACTCGAGCAGCTCGGCGGCGTTGGCCGGCGACTGGGTGAACGTTCGTCGCGGCATGTGACCGTCGTGAAGGAGCTCCAGGCCATGGGCCCCGGCCCCTCGACGATGTCGTCTCCAGTCGGGCGGCGCATTGGGCGGAGCCGGACCGACACGCTTCGTCGATGGCCGCCAGCTCGTCGCTGGACCGCCGGTGCCTTCGATACCGGAGTCAAGAGCCGGCCGCCCGGACGAAGCAGCGCCGCGGCGGCGCCGACGGCCGAGGGGAGATCTCCGACCAGGTGGAGCACGTGCACGGCCACGACGGCGGCGGCCGCACCGGGGCGGAACGGCGGGGCGAGGAGGTCACCCTGGACCACCCGTCCGGGGATGCGCTCGGCGGCTCTGGCGAGCATCGGATGGGCCAGGTCCACGCCCACCGCCGGCCGGCGTCCGTGGAGAGGGCGGCGCCGATCACGCCCGTGCCGACACCGAGCTCGACGACCGGACCCGGTGGCAGCCACGGCTCGAACGCCGTCGCCGTGTGCCGCGCCCGGGCGTCGCCGCCGCGGGTGGCGTCGTAGCGCTCGGCGATGCGGTCGAAACGGATGGAGGGCGGCACCCAGGCGATGATGGCACCGAATGATCGCCGTGTCGCTCTCTGGTGCTGACGTCGGCGGTCACGTCCGTAGGCTCGCCCCGGTGGACCTCAGGTTTAGCGGCGAGATCATCCATTGGCGAGGTCCTGCACCGTTCCACTTCATCGCCGTGCCCGACGAGGAGAGTGCGGTGATCGAGGCGGTGTCGTCGCTCGTCACCTACGGGTAGGGGCGCGATCCCGGTGCAGGGCCCGCATCGGACGCACCGATTTCAAGACGTCGTTGTTCCCGAAGGGCGACCTCTACCTGGTGCCCGTCAAGGGCGCCGAGATCCGCCGAGCCGAGACGCTGGTGCTCGGCGACCACGTGACCGTCCGCCTCCACCTGGACGCCTAGAGCGACACGCCCCCCGGCCCAGTCGGCAGAGCGGACCCGACGGCAACGTCGACGGGCGTCAGTGCACGGGTTCTTCCCCATGCGGAGGCGGGGCCGGCGGGTGATGATGAAGACCGTGGCGTGTTGCGGTGGGGATCCGTTCAGGCACCTGTGGTGCCGCACCGGAGATGGCTCGCGTTCTGCTGCCTCGATTGTCCGGGAGGACGTATGACCACGATCTTCGCCGATGACCTTCAGCCCAGGCGACGTCGTCGACTACCACGGGCGTGCGCACCAGGTGGCGCACATCGATCGCCGTGACGGATGGGCGTGGCCGATCGCCTTCGACGGTACGGGGTGGGCGATCGCGCTCGGCCGTGAGCTGGTTCTCGTCCACCGCGCCGCTTGATCCTGCGCGGTCGTGGCCGCCGCGGTGGACCCGACCCGGCGGTCAGGCCTGCGAGCGGACGACCCGCCCGGCGAGGGCGCCGGCGTGCTCGCCGTGGTCCATGAAGACCTCGCCGTTGACGATCGTGTAGTCGTAGCCGCTGGCGCCCTGGATGTAGCGGCCGGCGCCGTTGGGCAGGTCGTTGACGAACTCCGGCTGCGGCAACGTCAGGTTCTCGAAGTCGATCACGTTGACGTCGGCGTAGGCGCCGGCGCGCAGCACGCCCCGGTCGGTGAAGCCGAACAGGTCGGCGGTGTCGGACGTCAGCCGGCGGACCGCCTCCTCGAGCGTCCAGCGCTGGCGCTCGCGCACCCAGTAGGTCAGCAGGAACGTCGGCTGGCTGGTGTCCATGATCTGGCCGACGTGGGCGCCGGCGTCGGCGAGGCCGAGGGTGACCAGCTCGTCGTCGAGCATCTCCTCGACCGCGCTCGAGCTGCTGGTTGAGCAGCGGCATGTTGAGGTTGACGGTGCCGTCGCTCTCGTCGGCGAGGTCGAGGAACGCCTCGACCGGGCTCACGCCCCGCCGGGCGGCGTGGGCGGCGAGCGAGTCCTCGGGGCGGCAGTCGTAGCGGGCCGGGCCGTCGGGCAGCACGAAGATCATGTCGGGGCCGAGCATCGAGCGGGCGTCGGCGCCGTCGGCGATGAGGCGGGCCCGCCACTGCGGGTCGCGGATCGCCGCCAGCCGCTCCGCCGGCGCCAGCTCGTGGAGGTCGCGGAAGGCCGGGGTGCGGTCCCACGGCGTCCGGTTGAACAGGCCGAACAGGATGCCGATGCCGCGGGCCGTCGTCTGCGGCCGCACCATCGCCCCCGTTGGCGTTCTCCTGCCTTGGTCATCTCGATGACCTGGGCGTAGAGGTCGGGGCGGCGGTCCGACTGCACCAGGCCGTAGCTCACGGGCCGGCCGGAGCGGCGGCTGATCTCGCCCATCACGCGCGACCTCGGCGCGGGTCTTGGTCAGCGCCTCGTCGTCGCGCTCGCCGAGGCGCATCGCCCCCTCGAACAGGCCCTCGCCCGGTGCGCCCGAGCACGTCGCCGAACGCCAGCAGCTCGTCGGGCCCGGCCCACGTGCCCGGGCACCGGGCGGCCGTCCGGGACGACGTGGCCGAGCGTGCGGCTGGTCGAGATCCCGAGGGCCCCGGCGCGCAGCGCCTCCTCGGCCATCTCGCACATCCGGGCGATGTCCTCGGGCGTGCCCGAGCCCTCGACCATCGCCCGCTCGCCCATCGCCGCGACGCGCAGCGCGCAGTGGCCGACGAGCCCGCCGACGTTGATGCCCTTCGGCGTGCGGTCGAGCCAGCCGAGGTAGTCGCCGTACGTCGTCCAGTCCCACGGCAGGCCCTCGAGGATCGCCTGGCGGGGGATGTCCTCGACGCTCTCCATCATCTCGGCGAGGAACTCGCGCTCGCCCGGGGCCGACCGGTGCGAACGTCACGCCGCAGTTGCCGAGCACCACGCTCGTGATGCCGTGCCAGCACGACGACGTCGGCAGCGGATCCCAGCCGAGCTGGGCGTCGAGGTGCGTGTGCACGTCGACGAACCCGGGCGTGACCACGCGGCCCTCGGCGTCGATCTCCCGCCCGCCGCGGGCGTCGATGCGATCCTCGACCGCGACGATGCGATCGCCGGCGATGGCCACGTCGGCCCGCCGCGCCGCCGCCCCCGTGCCGTCGACGACCGTGCCGCCACGGATGATCGAGATCAACGTCCATCGCGCGCCCTCCCAGGGACTCGAACAGCTGGCGGCAGTCTGCCAACCACGGGGCGATGGGAGCGAGGTGGAGCCGGACAGGCCCGACGTCGTCGATCAGCGGTTCACGGTCCGAAGGTTCGGACTCGCGTCGACATCATCCCTCGAGTTCTCATGACGGAGGCTTCTCCTCGCTGACCGTTCGACCGATGTCGCCGAGGGCTTGGTCGATGGAGGCGTAGAAGTGGTCGCGGTCGAGGGTCTTGAGGAGTCCGTAGTCGTGGACGAGGTCGTGCAGGCGGGTGCGGAGCTCGACGAAGGCGAGGTGCACGCCCTTGGCGTTGAGCTCGTTGTCGAGGCGTTCGAGCATTCCGGCCGCGGTGACGTCGATGTCGGTGATCGCCTCGCACTGCAGCACCACCCACGCCGGCCGGCGCTCCTGCACCAGCTCGCGCACCTGCTCGGCGAAGATGCCGGCGTTGGCGAAGAACAGTGGCGCCTCCCACCGGAACACCACCACGCCGGCGTGCTCCGTCGAGGCGGCCGCCGCCTGGTCGCTGTGCCAGCCGTCGCGGCCCGGCACACGGCCGAGCACTTCGCCGTGCGGCCACCAGTTCCGCATGGAAGAACAGCAGGATCGACAGCACGACGGCGACGACGATGCCTTCGAGCACGCCGAGGAAGATGACGCCGGCGCTGGCCACGAGCGAGAGCACCACCGCGGACGCGTCGGACCGTCCACACTCGGACGAGCAGGGCGAAGTCGGCGAGCGAGATTGCCGCGGCGATGACCACGGCGGCCAGCGCCGAGTCCGGCAGGTCGGCGAGGAGTCCGTTGAAGAACACGAGCAGCAGCACCACGACGCCCGCACCGACGACGCCGGCGAGCTGGCTCTTCGCCCCCGCCTGCTCGGCAACGGCCGTGCGTGAGCTGCTGGCCGAGATGGCGAACCCCCGGAAGAAGCCGGCGGCGATGTTGGCCGAGCCGATGCCGATCATCTCCTGGTTCGGCTTCACCTGCTCGCCACGGCGGGCGTTGAACGAGGTGGACAGGGCGATGGTGTCGGTCAGCGACACGAGCGTGATGCCCACCGCGGCGACGAGCAGCGGCACGACGTCGTCGATGTCGGTCCACGGCACCCCCGGCTTCGGGAGCCCCTCGGGCAGCGTGCCGACCGTGGCGATGTCGAGGTCGAACAGGCCGGTGACGACGGTCGCGCCGACCACCGCCACGAGGACGGCGGGGATCCTGCGGGTGAGGCGCGGGAGCACGAGCAGCACGGCGAGCGTGACGAGCCCCACGGTGAGGGCCGTGGTGTCGCGCTGGTCGAAGTTCGTCACGAACTCCCGCACCTCCTCGACGAAGGTGTCGGCGTCCGTCGAGAACCCGCAGAGCTTGGGCAGCTGACCGACGATGATGATGATGGCCAGTCCGTTCATGTAGCCGACCTGCACCTCGCTCGAGAGCAGGTCGGCGACGAAGCCGAGCTTGCCGACACCCAGCCCGATCTCGATGAGGCCGACGAGGATGGCGAGCATGCCGGCCAGGGCGATGGCGGTGGCAGGGTCGTCGCCGGCCACGACGAGCGGGGTGATGGCGGCGAAGATCAGCGGTCCGAGTGACGAGTCGGGGCCGAGCACCAGGATCTTCGACGGCCCCATGAGGGCGTAGCCGACGAGGCAGGCGATCGTGGTGTAGAGCCCGTTGACCGGCGGCAGCCCGGCCAGCTCGGCGTACGCCATGCCCTGGGGGACCAGGATCGCCGCCAGGACGATCCCGGCGACGAGATCGGAGCGCAGCCAACGCGGCTCGTAGGTGCGAAGCGACGCGATGCCGGGCACGTGGCGCTCCACCATCGACAGCGGCTCGTCGGCCTTGTCTCGCATCAACCCACCTGCGTCGTCGTGCAGTCGATCGGTGGCCGGTCAGCCGCCCAGCAGCCCCTCGGCCGCGGCGGACGGCTTGAAGTCCGGCAGTCGCACCATGCGGAACGAGTTCAAGAACCCGAGGAGGCAGGCGAGCACCGGGATGAGCATCGCCACCTGGAGGGCCCGGTCGCCGGCGTCGGTGTTGATGCGGATGATCTCGTCTTGGATCTCCCCTGGTTGGTCCGCCAGCAGCTCCTCGAGCTGGGTGGTGCTGACGAGTTGGGCGCTGTCCTCGAGTGCGTCGGCGATCTGCTGCTGGTCGTCTGGCGGGATGACGTCGCTGTCCTCGGTCATGTTGACGAAGCTGAACGACAGGGTGGCCAGGAGGATGCCACCGGCAAGCGCCAGTCCGAACGACAGCCCGAACGACTGCCCGGCCGAGTTGACCCCGGCCGCCTCGCTGACCCGCTCCTCCTCGATCGGGCCGAGGATGTAGTTGTTGAGCTGCGAGACCAGCAGGCCGAGCCCGACACCGGAGATGAGCAACGGGATGAGCAGGGCCCAACCGGACTCTCCACGAGGGATCACCGGGATGATCGACACCATGCCGACGAGCGCAAGTCCGAACCCGACCCGGATGACGCTGGCTGGGCGGAGGTCCTTGGCGAACTTCCCGGCGGCCAGCGCCACGGCGAACATCGTGAGCGAGAGCGGCGCGAGCGACAGGCCGGCCTGCATCGCGTCGTACTCGAGCGTCACCTGCAGGTACAGCGGCAGCGCGATCATCGCCCCGCCGAGCGTGATCTGCTGGAGGACCATCGCCACGGCACCGACGCGGAAGTTCTTGATCTTGAACAGGTCGGGGTCGAGCAGGATCACCTTGCCGGCCCGCTTGCGCCGCACGAGCCAGGCGGCGAGCGCAGCGAGCGCCACGGCACCGATCACCATGAGCAGCCCGACGTACGCGCCGCCCTCCTGCCACACGAGGATCCCCAGCACGACGCCGCCCATGCCGAGCACGGACAGCACCGCGCCTCCGACGTCGATCTTGCGCAACCCCGTGAACGGCACATCGATGACGAGCTTGATGTTGAACAGGACGATGGCGATGATCACGACCTCGAGCATGAACCCGACCCGCCACGACAGGTACGTGGTGACGAAGCCCCCGAGCAGGGGGCCGATCGCCGCGCCGACCGCGGCCGCGGCGCCGACCAAGGCGTAGGTCTTCTTCATCGCGGCACCCTCGAAGTTGCCGTGGATGAGGGACTGCATCGCCGGCAGCAGCAGGGAGGCACCCAGTCCGCCGATGATCGACCAGAAGATCACGATCGTCGTCACGGATTGGGTGAGTGTCATCGCCAGCGCGCCGATCGCGTAGGCCAACAGCCCGAGCACATAGGCGCGCCGACGTCCGATGATGTCACCGAGCTTGCTGTTGATCAGGATGAACGCGGCCGAGACGAGCGCCTCGAGGGCGATCGCCTGCTGGATGGTGTTGACCGTCGTGTCGAGGTCCGTCGCCACGGCGGTGATCGACACGTTCATGATCGAGGTGTCGACCACGAGGACGAACATCGCCATCGCCAGGAGCACCGCGAGGCGCGGGTTGTTCGGCGCCTCGAGGGTGCTCTCCCCCGGTTGCGTGGATTCTTCGGTCATCCGTGCGCCTCCCTCACCCCGATCCAACCACGGATGGTGTCATGAGTCTGCACCGAATGTGCGTGACCTGTTCACCAAGCCGGCTGTCGGGATGGGCGACCGGCCATCGGATCCGGAGTCGACCGAGCCCGCTCAGGCAGCGCGGGCTCAGTCCGATGGCGTGCAGTTGGCGATCGCCACCCGTGGGTCGCGGTGCGGGTCGCCGGTCGTCTCCAGCGCTTGGCGGAACAACGTCAGGGCGCGCACGGTGGCTTCGTCGTCGAGTCCTGCGTTCATGATCCGCTCGACGGACGGCAACACGTCACGGCGGTGGGTGATGATGTCGTGAGCGATCCGGCTCGCCGGGTCGAGCTCATCAGGTGAGTCGGTTGTCAGGTACGGGTTGGGCGACGCTTTCGCGGCCCGTTTGGTGGTCATCTGTCGTGCTCCGTATCAGCGGATGTCGAGTTGGTCGGTCATCTGCTGCTTGGTGACTTCGAAGTCCTCGAAGCGTCATCTCGCCGGCGTCGAACCTGGCGTGCAGCGTGGCGAGATCGGCGAGGACGTCGGCCTGCTCGCGAACCGGTTCCGCCGGTTCGGGTGCATCGGCCTTGGCGCGTTCGGCGCGCTTGGCCCACTTGGCGGCGGCCCGCTCACGACGAGCTTTCTCACGCTGTTGCTTCTGGAACCGTGCCTGGCTCACAGCGCCTCCTTCCGTCGATGCTCGGAGGAGACACCGCGTGACGGCGCCGAATCCAAGAGAGCCCATCCTAGCGGGAGGCTGCGACCCAACGACGACTGCGCGATCGTCGGCGCACGGAGTCGAGATCGCCCCGATCGCGTAGCGCGACCCGCGAACACGAGGTGTCGTACGCCCGCTTCCCGGTACGGATGGGGCCCGGCACGGCCGCTGATGAGGTTCAGCGTCGGCAGCTCGGCTACGTGGTTCGCTACGTTGAGCGCGGTGTCCGGTGGGGGAGATCGCGACCAGCTGGAGCTGGCCATCGAAGCCCAGGAACGTCTGCGAGGTGTCGTTCCCGATGAGGTCGATCGACCGCGCCGTGGCGGCTCTCCGTCGCGAGCTGGCCCCTCGACGCGTGCCCGCGCCCAGCCGGCGCCAGGTCACCGTCGTCTTCGGGGACGTGCGAGGCTTCACCGTCGCTGTCCGAGCGACTCGACGCCGAGCGGCTTGGCGGATGTGATGAACGAGCTCTGGGCCCAGCTCGACGATGTCGTCCGAGCCACGCGGCGGCCGGATCGACAAGCACATCGGTGACGCGTTGATGGCCGTGTGGGGCGCCGAGGTGGCGCAGGAGGACGACCCCGAGCAGGCGGTGCGTGCGGCCCTTGAGATGCAGGCGGTCATGCGTGGCCTCGCGTCAGCAGGGCGAGCTGGCGATCGGCGATGCGCGTCGGGATCAACACCGGTCCGGCGCTGCTCGGCTCGGTCGGGACGGCAGGGACCGAGTTCACGGCGATGGGTGACGCGGTCAACGTGGCCAGCCGGCTGGAGCACCTCGCGCCCGAGGACGGCGTGTTGATCTCGCACTCCACCTACCGCCACGTCCGTGGCGTGTTCGACGTGCAGCCTCCGCAGGAGTACTCGCTACGCGGCAAGTCCGAGCCGGTGCTGGCCTACGTCGTCGACCGGGCGAAGCCGCAGGCGTTCCGTGTGCTGACGCGTGGTGTCGAGGGTGTCGAGACGAGCACGATCGGACGGGCCCGTGAGCTGGATGTCCCTGACCGTCCGAGCTCGCCACGTGCATCGACGCGTCGCGAGCTCACGGCCGGTGACGGTCCTCGGGGAGGCGGGCGTCGGCAAGTCCCGGTTGCTGTACGACTTCCGTGACCGGTTGGAACTGCAGACGACGCCGGTGTACCTGTTCATGGGCCGTGCGCAGCTCGGGCAGGAGCGGCGGGCTCTCGGTCTGTTCCGCGACGTCATGGCGACCCGCTTCGAGATCCTCCAGAGCGACGCCCCCGTGATCGTCGCCGACAAGCTGCGTGCAGGGCTTCGCGCCGGAGCTCAGCGCGGGCGAGGCGGAGATCACCGGCCACTGGCTCGGGTTCGAGCTGGCCGCGAGCGAGGCGGTCGCCCGCATCACCGGTTCGGCCGAGCTGGCGGCCGTCGGACGGGCGCACCTGCTCACCTGGCTGGCTCGGCGGATGGCCCACGGCCCGGGCGTCCTCGTCCTCGAGGACGTGCACTGGGCTGACCACGAGTCCATCGTGCTGGTGCAGCACTTGACCGAGCTCGACGACATCCCGCTCCTGGTCCTCGCACTGGCCCGGCCCTCGTTGCTCGAACGCGATGGCGGACTGGCCGGACCGCGGGGCCGGGCCTCGCGGATCGACCTTCGACCGCTCGATGCCACGGCGTGTGGCCAGCTCGTCGCGAGGTGTTGAAGCATGTCGAGGAGCTGCCGCAGACGCTCGTCGGACCTGATCGTCCAGCGCGTGGACGGCAATCCCGTTCTACGTCGAAGAGATGGTCAAGATGCTCATCGACGACGGCGTCGTCGCCGTCGGCGACGGGACCTGGCGAGTCGATCAGGGCCGCCTCGAGCCGGCGCGTGTCCCACCGACGTTGACCGGGGTGCTGCTGACCCGCCTCGACGCGCTTCCGAGCGCCGAACGCATCGCGCCTCCAACGTGCGTCGGTGTTCGGCCGCTCGTTCTGGGACGCCGCGCGTTGCTGCGCTCTCCGGCGGCGACGCAACCGCGCCCCCCACGGTCGACGTCGCCCTCACCCGCGAGTTCGTGCTGCGTCGGGTCCCCTCCACCTTCGTGGGATGCATGGAGCTCATCTTCAAGCACGCCGCTGCTCGCGATGTGGTCTACGACACGGTCCTGCTCCGCGATTCGCTCCACGGTCTGCACGCGTTGCGGCCGCCTGGCTCGAACAGGTCGCCGCCGAGCGTGTGTCCGAGTACCCGGAGACGATCGCCGACCACCTCGAACGGGCCGGACTGCACGAAGCCGCCGCCGAGCACATGTGGCGGGCTGGCGAGGCTGCCGCGGCGTCTGGACCACCATGCGGCCGCGGCACCACGCGGTGCGCCGGGCGTTCGAGCACTGGCAGGTCAATGGCGACGCTCCGCCGCCGCGAGGCGTACGTCGTGTTGGGAACGTCGTTGCGGATCGTGGGCGAGCTGGACGGCGGCGGCCACGCTGCTGGAGGACGGCATCGACCACCTCCCAGCAGGATCGGCCTGCGGCGGCCGAGCTCTACTACGCGGCCAGTGTCGTGGCGGACGTTCGGAACGACCGCGATGCCGAGGGTGCGCTGCTCGACGCCGCCCGCCGGAGCAGTGCGCCCCGGACGATCCGCAGCACGCTCGCCGCGATCGAGGTCGGCACGGCGTGGTGGCACCTCGACGAGAATCGGCTGGAGGAGTGCGTCGCCGCCGCGGCAGCGTGCGCTCGAGCTCTCGCGGGGCGACGCGTGGCGCAGCGCCGACGCGCGAGGCGGCGCTCGGGATGGCGGCCGCCACAACAGATGACCTCATCGCCACGTGCACGCACGCCGAGCTCGAGCTCGGCCTTCGCCACGGAGAGCGGCGACCTGTACGCCGTGGCCGGGGCGCTCGGCCACCTCGGCGTCGCCCACCACCTCCGGGCCGATGCAGGGGAGACCGAGCACTACGCCGACGTGCTCGCCTGCGACGAGCGTGCACGGGACCTGCTCGAGCAGCTCGGCCGGGTCCGGCGCTCGTCAACGTCAAGGCCAACATCTCCCAGTTGCACCTGCGCCTCGGCGATCACACAGCGGCCCACGACGGGTCTACGGCTGTTCTCTCGATCTCCGACGATCCGGCCGGTTCCGTCGTCCTCACTTGCAGATCGAGGCCGACCGACGGATCACCTTCGGCGACGCGATCCAGCGGGGTGCAGCTACTCGGCCGGCTGCGCAGTCATGCGCCCGCGGACGGCGCGCATGGATGAGATCGAGTGCGAGCGCATCCTCTCGCGAGTCCATCTGCCACGCGACGACATCGAGCGCCACCTCGCCGCCGGCGTCGACGTCGACCTCGACATCGTGATCGGCGAGTCCTCGCCGGCTGATCGTCCAGTCCATCTGGGCGGGGCCGCTCAGTCTCGATTTCGAGACCCAGCGCACCCAGATCGAGTCAGTTCGGGAGATCGGTGCTGACCCGGCCGGTCCAGGCCGGCGAGCGCTTCTCGACGAACGCGGCGATTCCCTCGCGGGCATCGGGCAGCGCCGTCACCTTCGGGAACGCGCGGTTCTCCAGCGCCGACACGTCGGCGATCGACTTGTCCATCGCCTCCCACAGCAGGCGCTTGGCGACCGCGACGGAGACCGGGGCCGTGTTCGCCGCGATGTCCTTGGCCAGCGCCAGCGCCGCAGGCAGCACCTCGGCGGCGGGCAGGGCGCGCGTCGCGATGCCGAGGCTGGCGGCCTCCGACCCGAGGAACGTGCGGCCGGACAGGAGCAGCTCGGCGGCGACGGCGAAGCCGGCCACGCGCGGGACGATCGCGTGTGACGCCAGCTCAGGGATGGCGCCGCGGCGGACGAAGGCGAAGGCCAGCTTGGCGTCCTCCGCGACGTAGCGGACGTCGCACATCATCGGATAGGTGATGCCGACACCGACGGCGTGACCGTTGATGGCGGCGATGACGGGCTTGCGCACCTGGTACGGCCAACGCTCTCGCAGCTTCGGTGCCTCACCGCCGCCGAAGCCGCCACCGGAGAGATCTGCGCCGGCGCAGAAGGCCCGGCCGGCACCGGTGACGACGACGGCGCGGACGTCGTCGTCCTCGTCGGCCGTCGCCATCGCGTCACCGAGCTCGGCGCCGAGTCGTGCCGTCCAGGCGTTGAGGTGGTCGGGTCGGTCCAGCGTGACCGTGGCGATCCCGTCCTGCGACTCGTAGCGCACCGTCTCGTAGGTCATGCGCCGACCGTACCGCGACCCACAGACCTGGCTCCCGTCGACGCCTCCGACTGCCGACCCCCGCCCGCTCCCGCTCCGGTCACGCGGTGCGGCAGAACTGGGCGATGCTCGCGGCGGTCTCGTGGCTGATGTCCGGGCAGGCGATGGAGAAGATCTCCGTCCCGTGGATGGTGCCCATCACCTGCCGGCAGCGGGCCCGGACGCCGGCGCGCAGCAGCAGGCGGTAGAACTCGATCCCTTCGTCACGCAACGGGTCGCACTCGTTGACGCTGATGACGGTGGGCGGGAAGTCCTTGACGTCGTCCTCGGTGGCGAACATCGGCCACGCCAGCGGGTTGCCGGCTTCCAGCTCGCCGATGCCATAGGCCATGGCCCCCCGGTTGTTGTGGAGGTCGATCAGGAGGCCGTTGTTCTCGATCGACGAGGGGAACCGATCCTGCGGCCACGACCCGGCGATGTACGGGCACAGCGCGTACAGGCCGCGGATGAGACCGACATCGCCGTCGCGCGCCAAGGCGAGACCGGTGGCCAGCGTCAGGTTCCCGCCGCCGCTCTCGCCGGCCACGACGATGTGCGCGGCGTCGATGCGCAGCTCCGCGGCCTGGGCGACGACGAAGCGGAGCCCGGCGACGCAGTCGTTGAGTCCGGCTGGGAACGGCGCCACCTCGGTCGCCGACGACGGCGTCATCGAGTTCCGGAAGTCGACCATGGCCACGGCCACGCCTTGGTTGGCGATGATGCGGGCCCACGATCGGTACATGCCGTCGAAGCACGAGAAGCTGGCCATGCCACCGCCGTGGATGTAGTACACGCACGGCAGGATCTCGTCGGTCTGCGGGCGGACGAACTGGATCTTCACGGTGTTGCCGTCCGGCGTGGACGTGAACTCGAGCGTGGTGACGTGGAGACCCTTCGACGGCGCCACGTCCTCGTTGTCGAGCAGCTCGAGGAAGGCGGTCATCTGCTCGCGCTCGGCGACCGCGTCGGGGCGGTTGACCTCCTCCAGGAGCTGCGTCGCGACTCTCCACGTCGCTCTGGGTCGTCGTCGGGAGGTTGGCCATCATGACCTTGAGACGCGGATCGATCCGCGGATCATCGGCAAGTCTGCTCATTGGGTACCTCCCTCGGCTCGCGTCCGAGGCTGCAACGTACATCGGTGAGCCGGGCGCCGAAACGCCGATCGCTCGCTCGACGACTCGCTCACTCATTGGCTCTCCTCAGCTCGGTGCTCGCCCCGTAGGTCGGCCTCGTGGCACCACCAGCTTGGTTGGTTCAGCACCATCCTGGGGAAGCCCGTCGCCGTGCCTCACCCCAGGATTTGCTCGATCGACGACACGACGTTGCCGCGGCCGCGTCTCGCCCAGGGTCGTCCTGGTGAACCCGGTCGAGTCCGACCGCCGAGGTCCGCCGGCCGGCGGGGGCGCCGGGCACAACGGTGCCGTCGCCCACGGCGGGCTGGTGGCGCTGGCCCTCGGTGCGCTCGGCGTCGTCTACGGCGACATCGGCACGAGCCCGCTGTACGCCTTCCGCGAGGCGTTCGAGCACGCACGACCTCGACGTCACGCCAGACCAACGCCTCGGCGTCGCGTCGATCGTCGTTCTGGGCGCTCATCGTCATCATCTCGATCAAGTACCTGGCGCTCGTCATGCGGGCCGACAACCACGGCGAGGGCGGCATCCTGGCCCTGACCGCGCTCGTCATGCCGCCGAGCGCGGGCTGCCGACGGCACGCGCCGGGCGCTCGTCGCTGCTCGGCGTGTTCGGCACCGCGCTGCTCTACGGCGACGGGCTGATCACGCCGGCCATCTCGGTGCTCAGCGCCGTCGAGGGCTTCGAGGTCGCCACGCCGGCGTTCGAGGCGTGGGTCATCCCGCTCTCCGTGCGCCATCCTCGTCGGCCTGTTCCTCGTCCAGCGCCGGGGCACCGGCGGCATCGGCACGGTCTTCGGGCCGGTCATGGTCGTGTGGTTCGCCGTCCTCGGCGTCCTCGGGCTGAGCCAGATCGTCGCACCACCCGGGCGTGCTGCGGGCGGTCAACCCGGTCTACATCGTCGACTTCTTCGCCGACCGAGCCGGGCAAGGCGTTCCTGGCCCTCGGCAGCGATCTTCCTCGTCGTCACCGGCGGCGAGGCGCTGTACGCCGACATGGGCCACTTCGGCCGGCGCCCGATCCAGCTCGTCGTGGTACGGGCTCGTGCTGCCCGGCGCTGCTGCTCAACTACTTCGGCCAGGCCGCGCTGCTGCTCGACGACCCGCGAGGCCATCGAGAGCCCGTTCTACCGGCTGGCCCCCGAGTGGGCGATCACGCCGCTGGCGGTGCTGGCCACGATGGCCACGGTCATCGCGTCGCAGGCGCTGATCTCCGGCGCCTTCTCGCTCACGGTGCAGGCCGTGCAGCTCGACTACCTGCCGCGCCTCGACGATCCGCCACACCTCGCGCGCGCCACATCGGCCAGATCTACGTGCCCGCTCGTCAACTGGCTGCTGATGATCGGCTGCGTCGGCCTCGTGCATCGGCTTCCGGACCTCCAGCAACCTCGCCGCCGCCTACGGCATCGCGGTCACGACGACGATGGCCATCACGACGCTGCTCTTCTACCGTCGTCGCGCGCGACCGCTGGGGCTGGTCGCTGGCCGAAGGCGCTCGCCGTCGACGTGCCGCTGCTCGTCGTCGACCTCGCCTTCCTCGCCGCCAACATCCCGAAGATCCCCCACGGCGGCTGGTTCCCGCTGCTCATCGGCGTCGTCCTCTCGTGCAGATGACGACCTGGCGGCGGGGACGCAGCGATCGTCGCCCGCATCCTGCGGCGGGCGCCAGCGCGATCGACGACGTCGTCGCCGCGGCGCTCGAGACGGCGCCGTGCGGGTGCCCGGCACGGCCGTGTTCCTGTTCAAGGACCCCGGCATGGCGCCCGCCCGCGCTGGTCAACAACCTCCGCCACAACAAGGTGCTGCACGAGACGCACCGTGGTCGCTGTCGATCCTCGACACGGACGACGCCCCGCGTCCGAGCCGACGACCGCGGTCGACGATCAGCACGCTGCGGCCGACGGCGTGCACCAGGTGGTCCTGACGTTCGGGTTCCTCGACGAGCCCGACGTCGCCGGCGAGCTGCGCGCGCGCGCGCTCGACGGCCGGCCCGATCGACCTCGACGACGTGACCTACTTCCTCGGACGCGAATCCGTCGCCGTCGACCCCGAGGGCGAGATGCCCCGCTGGCGCGAACAGCTCTTCGTCGTCCTGCACCGTGGCGCCGACAGCGCCGCCCGCTTCTTCCACCTGCCATCGCACCGGGTCTTCGAGGTCGGCACCCAGGTGGAGATCTGAGCGCCGTCGGCCACATCGCCGCTCGCCCGACGACTACCATCGACCGCGCAACAGCGAGGACGAGACGATCGACGTTGAGGAGTCAACGCATGGACCCCCTGTCGCCAGCCCGGATGATGGTCGAGCTGCAGAAGGCAGCGACGCGCGGTCACCGGATGCTCTTGCAATCCCCCCTCGGTCCGCTTCTCTCGGCCACGCCATTCGGCCGGTTCCTCATCCTGCACACGACCGGGCGCCGGTCGGGGAGCCTCGCACGACGCCCCTGTCGTACACCAAGGACGGCGACGCCTACGTGGTGATCGCCTCGGACGGAGGGTCGCCTCACCACCCGGACTGGTACTTGAACGTCAAGGACCATCCCGACGCCGAAGTCGAGGTGGGTGGTCGCCGCAAGCCGGTTCGCGCCGAGACCGTGACCGGGGACGAGCGTGATCGGCTGTGGCGCCAAGCGGTGCGGTCGTTCGGCGGCTATGCCGGCTATCAGGCACGCACCGACCGGGAGATCCCGGTGGTGCGTCTGGCACCGGTCCGCTCCGACTGACCGCTCGCTGGCCACCGCACGGCGAACCTCCGACGGTGCAGTCGCTCGTTCGGGTCAGGCCGGCGAGATCCGCTCGTGGTGGGCGCCGACGATGAACACGGCGAGACGGGCCGTCGTGTCGCCGTGGTTGCGCCAGGCGTGGCGGGTTCCGTTCCTGCACGACGTTTAGTGACGCAAGCGATGGGCACCTCGCTCAGGGCATGGACCGACGCCTCGCCGCTCCAGCCGCTTCACTTCTCGTCTTCGAGCAGCTCGCCGTCGCCGAGTTCGGGGCGTTTCTCGCCTCTTCGCCATTGCTGCGCCTGCTCGGCCGCGGCGACGAGCACCCCGTCCTCGTCCTGCCCGGCTTCACGCGACGACCCTCGACGTCGCCGCTGCGCTGGTTCCTGCGCACCCAGGGCTTCTGGGTCCACGGCTGGGGACTCGGCACGAACCTCGGTCCGACCCAGCGAGATCGTCGACGGCGTCAAGCGCCCGGCTGCAGGCGCTTCATCACGATCACGGCCGTACCGTCAGCCTGGTGGGGTGGAGCCTCGGCGGCATCTTCGCCAGGGAGCTGGCCCGCGAGTTCCCGTCGGCCGTGCGCCAGGTGATCACTCTGGGCAGCCCGTTCCGGCTGCGTCCGCGGCGACCGCTCCAATGCTGACCACCTCGCCGACCGCCCTCCGCCACCGCCACGTGCCGCTCACCGAGGACGCCCTCGCGCCCGAGCACGAGCGCCCGCGCCTCGCATGGTCCCGGTGACCGTCGATCTACACGCGCACCGACGGCATCGTGCGCTGGCACTCGGCTGCATCGAGTCGACCGGGCGAGCGCAGCGAGAACATCGAGGTCCGCGGCACCCACAGCGGCCTCGGCACAACCTGGCCGCGATGATCGCCGTCGCCGACCAGCTCGCCAGCCGGAAGGCGAATGGCGTCCCTTCCGCCCGCCGTACGGCACGGCCACCTCTTCCTTCGAGGACGACCGTTCGAAGTCGATGGACGCCGACCGCCAGGTCGCACCGAACGGCCTGGCAAGCTGACCAGAGGCTCGCCCGGTGAAGTACGTGCGGTGGGCTTCGGGGTGATCGTGCAGATGATCGAGACGGGCGGGTGCCCGTGACCGCGAGCACGACTACACCGACGAGATGGCGGCACAGGCGCCGGGCCTTCGTCGCGGAGCGGACCGGGCGCGGCGCTGCGAGCACGTCGGCCACTACTCGGTCGACCCGGCCACGCCTGCCGGGGAACGTCGAGAACTTCATCGGCGTGGCCCAGGTGCCGATCGGCCTCGCCGGCCCGCTGCGCATCGACGGCGAGCACGCCCAGGGCGACTTCTACGTCCCGCTGGCGACGACCGAGGGCACGCTGGTGGCCAGCTACAACCGCGGCATGCGCCTGCTCACCGAGTGCGGCGGCGTGCGCACCACCGTCGTCGAGGAGCACATGCAGCGGGCGCCCGGTGTTCGTGCTTCGACGACGCGCTCGCAGGCGCGCGAGTTCGGCGTCTGGGTCGACGAGCACCTCGACGGAGATCAAGGCGGCGGCCGAGTCGACCACCAGCGTCCGGCCAGCTGAGCTACATCGGCCAGTACCAGTCGGCCCGTTGCGGTACCTGCGCTTCAACTACACGACCGGTGACGCCGCCGGCCAGAACATGACCGGCAAGGCGACGCTGGCCGCGTGCGAGTGGATCCCGGCGCAACCATCCCGGACCGCCCGCAGCTACATCCTCTCGGGCAACATCGACACCGACAAGAAGCACTCGCAGATCAACATGCTGCTGACCCGCGGGCAAGCGGGTGGTCGCCGAGGCGGTGCTCAACGAAGGACGTGCTCAAGCGGCTCATGGGCGTGGACACCGAGACGCTGTTCTGGGCCCGGCAGATCTCGCATGGCCGGCGCGTTCCTCGTCGGCGTCGGCCAACAACGGCGCCCACGCCGCCAACGGCCTCACCGCGATGTTCATCGCCACCGGCCAGGACGTCGCCAACGTCGCCGGAGTCGCACGCCGGCGTCACCTACACGCAGCTGCTCGACAACGGCGACTACTACTGGTCGATCACGCTGCCCGCGCTGATCGTGGCCACCTACGGCGGCGGCACCGGCCTGGCCACGCAGCGGGAGTGCCTCGAGATGCTCGGCTGCTACGGCACGGGCAAGGTGCACAAGTTCGCCGAGATCTGCGCCGCCGTCCGTCCTCGCCGGCGAGACCTCGCTCGGCCAGCGCCGATCCTCGCACGGCGACTGGGTGACCAGCCACGACCGCCTCGGCCGCATCCGTCCCTGACCGGGCCAACTTGCTCCTCCGTCGCCCGGTGGACCGCGGCGTGCTAACCGGTGTGATCGACCGGGACCGCGCCGCGAGGCGAGAGGTCGATGGTGATCGTCACGACGGCGCCGTCGTACCGCTCATGGCACGGCAGTCCGGTGTGGCGGAACACGCTCCGCATCGGCTGGTTGGTTGCCATGGTGATGGCGACGAACCGCTCGACGCCCAGCTCGCGGGCTCGATCGAGAAGTCGACCGAACAGTGCTGTCGCCACCCCGCGGCCCTGCCACTCGTCGGCGACGACGAATGCCACCTCGGCCGCTGTCTCGTCGGGTGGCAGCCGGTCGAAGCGGGCGACGGCGACGATCTCGTCGCCGTCGAGGGCGACGAGCGCTTCGCGGTGCACGTGATCCACGTCGGTGAAGCGGGCGACCTCGCCTGGTGAGAGGTGGGGGTGCACGCTGAAGAAGCGGTTGCGGACGGTGGCCGGGGAGAGCCGGTCGTGGAAGCGGGGCAAGGCGTCGGCGAGCTGCGTCGACATCCTCACGACGCGTAGCGAGGTGCCGTCAGCGAACGTGATGGCCACGGGCTCGTCGGTGGACGGCGTCATGGCTTGCATCATGCGCGTAACGAGGGCCCTGCGGATAGGGGCGTAGGGCCCGAGCGAGACCTCGTCGGCGACCTCGCTCCTCAGGTCGACAGGCGCGGGCCCGGCGTGAAGCTCACCGGGAGGTGCTCGATGCCGAGGACGAAGTTGCCGCGGCGTCGCGCCGGCTCCTCCTGGCTCACCAGCTGCAGGTCGGGGAGGCGGGCGAGCAGCTCCTCGAACAGCACCCGCAGCTCGAGCCGGGCGAGCGGGGCGCCGAGGCAGTGGTGGCGACCGAACGCCCCGAACGCGACGTGGTCGTTCGGCGTGCGGGTGATGTCGAAGCGGTCGGGCTCGGCGAACACGGTCTCGTCGCGGTTCGCCGATGGGTACAGCAGCAGGATCCGGTCACCCTCCTGGACCTGCTGGCCGTGGACCTCGACGTCGACGGTCGCCGTGCGGTTCATGTTGCGGATCGGGCTCACCCAGCGCAGCATCTCCTCGATCGCGCCCGGCAGCAGCGCCGGCTCGGCGTGCAGCCGGGCGAGCTGGTCGGGATGGCGCAACAGCGCCTCGACGCCGCCCGAGATCACATGGCGCGTCGTCTCGTCGCCGCCGACGAGGACGAGCATCGTCTCGAACACGAGGTCGACGTCGCTCAGCGGGCCCTGCTCGTCGTCGGCGTTGACGATCAGGCTGATCAGGTCCTCAGCGGACCCGCCGCGCCGTTGGGCGACCTGGTCGAGGATGTACACCGAGTAGGCGCGCACGGCCTCGACGACCTCGTCTCGGATCTCCTCGCCGCCGGTGGCGAAGAGGTCCGACCAGTGCAGCAGCTCGGCGTGGTCCTCCTCCGGCAGGCCCATCAGCTCGCCGATCATGTACATCGGCAGCGGGGTGGCGACGTCGGTGACGACGTCGCACTCGCCCCGTTCGATGATCGAGTCGATGAGGCGCGTGACACGTTCACGCAAGTAGGGCTCGTGGTCCTGCACGCGTCGCAGCGAGAAGCCGGCGCCGACCATGCGCCGCCGCCGGGTGTGTTCGGGCGGATCCATGTTGATCATCGACGGCACCGAGCTCTCGGGCCGGGAGCCCTGCCCGGAGCAGAACGTCTTCCAATCCCGGCTCAACCGCTTCACGTCCTCGTAGGCGGCAGCGCCCCAGATCCCGATCGAGTCGTCCCAGTACATCGGTGCCTCGGCCCGCATCCAGGCTGCCAGCTCCTCGAACCTCGGTCCGTAGAAGTCGGGGGACAGCAGTTGGATCTCGGGGCGCGTCGGGTGGTCCGGCGTACGCGTGCCAGCCCGGTCGAACGTCACGGCGAAGCGGTCAGGGTCCCCGGCGAGGAGATCGGTCACGGGATCAACGTACTGTCGTCGCATGACCAGATCAGCTGCGGAGGGTGCAGGTCCGCTCGCCGGCATGCACGCACTGGTGACCGGCGGCGGCACCGGGATCGGCCTGGGCTGCGCGCGGCGGCTCGCCGCGGACGGCGCCACGGTCACGATCTGCGGACGCCGAGGCGACGTGCTCGACGCCGCGGTCGCCGAGATCGGCGGGTCCGCACGTGCCGTCGTCGCCGACGTGACCTCCGAGGACGACGTGGCCGCTGCGGTGACGGCGGCCTGCGGCACGGACGGCCGGTTGGACATCGTCGTCGCCAACGCCGGGGGGAGCGCCACTGCCGGGCCGCTCGTGCTCGTCGACCGCGCCGGGTGGGAGCAGACGCTGACGTTGAACGTGACCGGCACGTGGTCCGTCATCCGCCACGCCACGCCGGCACTGGCCCGTTCCGGCGGGGGCTCGATCGTTGCCGTGTCGTCGATCGCCGGGCACCTCACGCACCGCCAGCTCGGGCGCCTACGCCACTGCGAAGGCGGCCGTCGAGATGCTCGTGCGCAACGCCGCCGACGAGCTCGGTGCCTACGGCATCCGTGTCAACGGTGTGCGCCCCGGCCTCGTCCCGACCGACGCATCAGGGCCGCTCGCCGAGCACGAGGCGACGCGCCGCGACTACCTCGCCCAGATGCCACTCGGTCGCACGGGCACGGTCGAGGACGTCGCGGCACTGGTCGCCTTCCTCGTCGGCCCGGAGTCGACGTGGATCACCGGTCAGTTGATCGGCGTCGACGGCGGTCACTCGCTGCGCCGGGGACCCGAGCTCGGCGGTCTCTTCGACCCGCTGTTCGCGGAACCACTCTTCGCGCTGCTCGGCCCGCCGGCCGTCAGCACCTGACTGACGACCTGCGATCTGGGAGGACCTTCGAGCTGTCCACCGGGACCAACGGCTCTATCCGTGGTCGGCCGCCGCTCCCAACACTTGTCGCATGATCGTGGACCAGGGGCTGGAGCTGTTGAGCGAAGAGCAATGCCGCTGGCTTCTGGCCGGCGCGGAGGTGGGAAGGGTGGGGATCACCGTCGGTGCGCTGCCGGCGATCTTCCCGGTGAACTACCGGCTGATCGATGGTGCGATCGTGTACTGGACGGCGCCGGGGTCGAAGATGTCCGCCGCCGTTGCGGGCGCGGTGGTTGCCTTCGAGGTCGACGACTACCAGCTCACCGATCGCACCGGGTGGAGTGTCCTCGCCGTCGGCCGGGCCGAGGTGGTGACCGATCCCGACATGACGGCGAGGGTGATCGCCGCTCGCCTGGAGCCGTTCGTCGACAGCGCGCGGACCACGCTCGTGCGGATCGAGCCGACGTTCCTGTCCGGTCGTCGTCTCGTTCACGGGGCCGGGTGATCGTCCGCTGCCGCCAGCCCCGAGCCCTCACTCCTCGGCGGGAGGCACGACGAGCACGGGCAGGTGGGCGAAGTCGAGCACATGCTCGCTCACTGAGCCAAGCACCCGTGGCGCCTGCCCGAGCCCACGTCGGCCGACGATGATCATGTCGGCGTTCTCGCGTTCGGCCACGCGGATGAGGACGTCCGCTGCCGGTCCATCCTCCAACACCACGTTCGTCGGCGGGCACTCAGCGGCCACTCTCGCGCAGGCGTCCTCGACGGTGCCCGTGATGTCTGGGCGAGGCCGGTAGCCACCCTCCTCGAGGAGGCCCACCGCATGGACGACGGTCACGCTTCCCTCGAACGCCGCAGCCGTGCGTAGGGCCCAGTCGAGCGCGGCGATCGATTCGGGGGACGTGTCGACGCCGACGACGACGCGAACGTTTCCGACCATCGGACCAGATCTATGCCGACTTGCGGGTGCGCTTCTTGGCGGGCGCCGCGGCGGGCTTGGCCCGGCTGTCTGCTGCCGGCTTGGCACGCGCCGTGGGGTGACGATCGCGGGTCGCCTTGGCCGCTTCGACACTCGCTTCCAGCGCGGCCATCAGGTCCACGACCTTCGGCGCCTCAGCCGCCGGCGCAGGTAGCTCGAACTCCTCGCCGGCGGCCTTCTTGGCGATCAGGTCGAGCACCTGCACCCGGTAGTCGTCCTCGTACTTCGAAGGGTCGAAGGCGGCGCTCAGCGACTCGACGAGCATCTCCGCCATCTTCACCTCGCGGTCGGCCACCTCGACGTCCTCCAGCCCGGCGAGCTCATCGATCGAGTCGGCGGGAACGATCTCATCGGCGTAGGCCAACGTCGACATCACCAGCCGGTCCTCGACGGCACGGATGGCAGCCGTGTACTGGCGGGAGCGCATCACGAACCGAACGATGGCCACCTTGCCCGCCGCCTCCATCGCCCGGGCCAGCAACACGTAGGGCTTCGGGTTGAGGTGCGGGGCGACGTAGTAGGAGGTCTCGAAGTACACCGGGTCGATCTGGTCGAGGGCGACGAACTCCTCGACCTCGATCGTCTTCGTCGACGACGGGACGAACGGCTCCAGCTCTTCCGGGTCGACTCTCACGTAGCGACCCTTGGAGATCTCGAAGCCCTTGACGATGTGCTCGGCCGGCACCTCGTCGCCGGTGTCCTCGGACACCTTCTGGTACTTGATGCGGGCCATCGTGCGGTCGTCCAACTGGTTGAACGACACCCCCTTGTCGCGCACCGCGGTGTACAGCTTGACCGGGATCGAGATCAGCCCGAAGCTGACCGATCCGCTCCAGATCGACCTGGCCATGCCGCGACGGTACCCGCTGGCGACCCGGAATCTCAGCGGGTCCGGGCGCTGCCTCCTGCGAACACCGCAGCGACCGTCTCAGAACGCGGTGCGTTCGGCCGCGAGGACGTACAGCGAGTCGTCCACGGCGACGGGGGTGTCCGGTGCGTAGCGGGCCTGGAGCTCTGTTGCCAGGGCGAGGTCGACGAGGTGGAAGCCGTGACGACGCAGCAAGTAGTCGTAGTCCTCCGGATGCACGCCGAACGTGACCGGCTCCCCGATGAGGCTCAACACACCCGGCGCGCCTCGGCGGGCTGATCCGAGCGGACCCGGATCGTCGACCAGGTACCACATGTCGTGGGCGATCTGCGAACCGTCGGCGCTCAGCTCGTACACCGCGTCGAGTGTCGCGGTGACCGCCGCGCGCGTCAGGTACATCGGGACGCCCTCCCAGATGAAGAAGCTCACCCCACCGACGGTGAAACCGGCGGCGTCCAGGACGTCACCGAGCGCCTCGGACTCGAAGTCGATCTCCACGCGCACCACGTTGGCGTCGGGGAACTGGTCCTCGTACTTGGCGATCGTGGCGGCCTTGGCCCGGCTGATCGGCGCCAGGTCGACCTCGAACACCGGACGGCCGTCGAGCTGGTCAGCGAACCGGTAGGCCCGGGTGTCGTAGCCGGCGCCCAGCAGCACGATCTGCCCGACGCCGGCGTCGAGGGCTGCGGCGAGGTGGTCGTCGATGAAGCGGTGACGGAGCGGCACGTAGGTCGTGCCGGTCGCACCGAGACGGCGCAGGACCCGTCCGGTCACGCTGTCCGACCAAGCGGCGACCGTTCGCCGTGCCGCGGTGGACAGGAACAGGTGGGCCCACGGATCGTCGACGACGCGTTCGGCAGGCGGCTTGATGTGCTCCAGGGCCCGCGCCATCGTCACCGCTTCGGCGGTCAGGCTCGGTCGAGACTGCAGCCGATGAGCGAACGGCCGCAACAGATCACCGCTCATGGCCACCATCATGGACCACCGAGCTCACCGCGCCGTCCCACGGGGCCCCGCACACAGGACGCGCAGGGGCGTCCGCCTGGCAGGATGGGCAGGTGCGTCGCGGCGCTTCGCTCGTCGTCGTCACGGTGGTCGTCGTGGCCGGCTCATGCTCTGGTGACGACTCCTCGTCGCCCCCATCGACGCCGGTGGCGACGGGGGCAGTCATCACGGCGCGGCCATCCGCGCCCGAGGAGCCCAACGCCCCGTCGAGCTCGGCGGCAACGTCGGGACCAGCCGAGACGCGACCGCTCGCGCCGTCGACGGCGGGAGCGACGTCGACCTCAGCCCCAGTGGCGGCAGAGGTTGATCCGGTGTTCACGATGGAAACGTTCCCGGTGCCAGCCGGTTCCGCGCCTCACGACGTCAGTCCGGCCATCGACGGCCGTGTCTGGTTCACGGCCCAGGACTCCGGCGAGCTCGGCCTGCTCGACCCGTCGTCGGGCGCCAGCCACATGATCGACCTCGGCGACGGATCCCGCCCGCACGGGGTGATCACGGCGCCCGACGGTGCCGCCTGGGTGACCGACGGCGGGCGCAACTCGCTCGTCAGAGTTGACGCATCGAGCGAGGCCGTGACCGAATATCCGCTTCCTCAGGAGGCCCGCGACGCAAACCTCAACACGGCGGTGTTCGGCGACGATGGTGTCCTGTGGTTCACGGGTCAGGACGGGTGGTACGGCAAGGTCGATACGAATGGGGCGGTCACTGTGTTCCCGGCGCCTGAAGGTCGCGGCCCGTACGGGATCGCCGCCACGTCCAGCGGGGACATCTACTTCGCGTCGCTGGCCGGGAGCTACATCGCGCGTGTCGACCGAACGACAGGAGCGGCGACCGTGCTCGAGCCGCCCGTTGCCGGGCAGGGCAGCCGTCGCGTCTGGGCCGACAGTAGTGGGACGGTGTGGGTGAGCGGATGGGAGTCCGGCGACGTCTTCGCCTTCGACCCGCAGAGCGGCGAGTGGCGCTCCTGGCGACTGCCCGGCGAGAATCCGATGCCCTACGCCGTGTTCGTCGACGAAACAGATGCCGTGTGGCTCAGCGACTTCGGCGCCAACGCGCTCGTCCGCTTCGACCCGACGACCGAGACCTTCATGACGTTCCCGCTGCCCAGTCCCGACGGCGCTGTCCGTCAGTTGCACGGCCGGCCCGGCGAGGTGTGGGGCGCCGAATCCTCCGCCGATCAACTCGTGGTCGTACGACACACGCCCTGACCGAAGTGCTCAAGGCCAGGACGTCGTGGGCCGCGACACGCGGCCGCCGGCCAGGTCGAGGGTCGGTGTCATCGTCGCCGACGCCGCGAAGCGTTCGAGGCGGAACGGGTGGATGTCGAATCGCGCCGTGCCGAGCGTGGCGAGGTCGGCGAGCAGCGGACCGATCGCCGCGGCGAACTTGAAGCCGTGCCCGGAGCAGGGCGACGCGATGACGACGTTGGCGTGTTCGGGGTGCCGGTCGATGAGGAAGTGGCCGTCGGGCGCGACGTTGTAGAGGCAGGTCGTTGTCGATGCCAGCGGACCGGACGCCTCGGGCACGAAGCGGTCGAGGGCCTCCCGCAGGACTGCCACCTCCTGCTCGCTGACGCTGCGATCGACATGGTCCGGGTCGGTGGGCGCTCCGCCGGCACCCACCTTCACCCCCTCGTCCGGCACGGCGGGCAGACCGTAGAAGAGGTTTTCGTCGTCGGCGACGATGAAGGCAGGCAGGTGGGCAGGATCGAACAACTCGGGCGTCAACGGCACGAACGACGCATTGACGACCCGATGGGGAACGAGCGGAAGCGCGAGTGGCGCGAGCAGCCGCGCCGTCCAGGCGCCAACCGTCACGACCAGGCTGCCGGCGGAGAGGGAGCCGGCGGGGGTGGTGACGGTGACTCCGCGGTCGTCGGCGGACCAGGTGAGCATCGGTTCCTCGAAGTGCAGCCGAGCCCCGTTGCGTTCGGCTCGGTCCTGGAACGCCCTCACCGCGGCGGCGGCGTGCACGACGCCGGCGTCCGCTTCGAAGACGCCTTCGTAGCCGTCGGGCACGGCGAACCCAGGGAACCGCTCGACGACGCTGGCGCGGTCGAGTGTCTCGTAGGGAAGACCCCACGTCGCGGCGCTGGCGCGGAAGGCGGCGTGCAGCAACGAACCGACCGGCGCGATGCGGATGACACCGCACAGCTCGATGATCGGCCGGCCCGCATCCTGTTGGAGGTCGTGCCAGCGCTCGAAGGCATCCAGCACGATGGGCACGTAGGCAGGACCCTCCTCGATGCTCCGGCGGATGATGCGCGTCGGTCCGTGCGAAGAACCGAGGGCGTGGCCCTGCCGGTAGCGCTCGATGCCGATCACCGAGCGTCCCTGGCGGGCGAGGGCGTCAACCGTGGCGCTACCCATCACGCCGAGCCCGACGACGATGACGTCCGTTGTCACGGCGCCGACGCTGCCTCGCTTGTGGTGGTGCCGTCAAGCGCGACAGTCGGTCGTCGGTGTCGGTCGCCGCGACCGTCAGTTCCGCTCGGCGGCCGACATCGGGACGGCTACCGCATCGGCGACCGCCGTCGACGCCACGTCCCAGGCCAGAACGATGTCGTCGCCAGCGGTCACGACGCTGCGGCGCACCAGCTGGATGCCATCCGTCACCTGGGCCACCCCGAGGTCCCCAACTGCCTCAGTTCCGCTCCCGAGCACGATCGGCGCGATGGCGACGATCACCCGGTCGGCGAGACCGGCGGCCAGCAGCGCGGTGATCACGGACGCACCGCCTTCGACGAGAAGGGACTCGACGCCTGCTCTGGCGCAGCCGGGCGAGGGCCGCGACGAGGTCGACCCGTCCGTGATCGGCCTCGACGACCTCGACACGGGCACCGCGGGCGCGCAAGGCGGCCCGGACAGCGGGATCAGCGCGCTCGGTCGTCACGATGGTGGTCGCCGCCTGCGGACCGAGGACCGGCGAGTCGACGGGCAGGCGCAGCGTCGAGTCCAACACGATCCGGTTCGGTGAGGCTCCCGGCACCATCCGTACCGTCAGCTGCGGTCGGTCACGGATCGCCGTCCCGACGCCGACGAGCACGCCGTCGCAGGCCGCTCGCAGCGCATGCGACAGCCGCCGCTCGGTCTCGCCACTGATCCATTTCGAGTCGCCGGTCGCCGTGGCGATCCGACCATCGAGGCTCTGGGCGTACTTCAAGACGACGTACGGACGCGCCGCATGCGGGCGGACGTCACCGAGCAGCTGCATCGCACCGCTCGGGACGGCAGCCAGCGGGTCGTCGCCGTTCCCGCTCCCTCCGATCGGCTCCGGATCGAAGGACCCGAGGCTCGGGCGCACGTGGCCCATGCGTGTGGCCTTGGTGCTCAGATAGCGGAGGTTGCGGTGGTGCGGCGCGGTCGGCAGCGCCACGACGTCCTGGACGCTGATGCCGGCCGTGCGCAGACCGCGCACCTTCGTCGGGTTGTTGGTCAGCAACCGGACGGTGCGGATCCCGAGCAGGTCGAGCACCGCGGCCGCCGCGGTGTAGTCCCGCGAATCGACGGGCATTCCGAGGATGAGGTTGGCATCGACCGTGTCCGCACCGCCGTCCTGGGCCACGTAGGCCTTCAACTTGTTCACCAGCCCGATGCCCCGGCCTTCGTGTCCGGTCGCGTAGACCAGCACGCCGCGCTGCTCGGCCGCGATCATCCGCAGGGCCAGCCGCAACTGCACGCCACAATCGCAGCGCAACGAGCCGAGCGCGTCGCCGGTCAAGCACTCGGAGTGGAGGCGCACCAACACGTCCCGACCGTCACCGATGTCGCCATGGACCATCGCCAGGTAGACGGGACCGTCGTCTTGTTCGAAGGCCCGGATCTCGAACGGCCCGAAGGGCGTCGGAATGGGGACGCGAACGGACTCCCGAGCGATCATCGCCGACCGCTTACCCTGGCCCGATGACCGAGAAACGCGGCGGTCGATGATGCAGCGACCGGCTGACGCGCGCAGCGTCTGGTTCGTCGCACCCGGTCGCGTGGAGTTGCGTTCGGCTGCGCTCCCGCCGCTCGGCGACGGCGACGTGCTCGTGCGCACGACGTTCTCGGGCATCAGCGCCGGCACGGAGATGCTGGCGTACCGTGGCCAGCTCGATGCCGACCTTCCGGTCGACGAGACGATCGGCGCCCTGGGCGGCACGTTCCGCTTTCCGTTCCGCTACGGCTACAGCTGCGTGGGCGTCGTCGAGGAGAGCCGAGGTGACGTCTCGGTCGGCACCCGGGTCTTCTCCTTCCAACCCCACCAGGAGCTGTTCGTCGCCGGTCAGTCCGACGTCGTGGCACTCGGCGCCGCCGATGATCGGGTCGCCACGCTGTTCCCACTTGTCGAGACGGCCCTGCAGATCTGCTTGGACGCCGGCGCGGTGTTCGGCGAGCGCGTCGTGGTCTACGGCCTCGGCACCGTGGGAGCCCTCACCAGCTTGCTGGTGCAGCGAGCGGGCGCCCACGTCGTCGCTGTCGAGCCGCGCCGATGGCGACGAGAGCTGATGTCGCGCCTCGGGCTGCTGTGCGCCGCCCCCGAGGATCTGGACGACGTCCTGTCCGAGAGTGGTGCGCCGACCCGGGTGCCGCTGGTCATCGAGGCGTCCGGTAACCCGGAGGCGCTGCGCTCGGCGCTGCCGCGCCTCAGTCACGAGGGCACGGCGCTCGTCGCGTCGTGGTACGGCACCAAGGAGGTCATGCTCCCGCTCGGCGCCGATTTCCACCGGCGCCGGCTGTCATTGCGGAGCACCCAGGTGTCGACGATCCCCGCTCGGTTGTCCGATCGTTGGACCCCGACCCGGCGGCGGGCCGCGACGGTCGAGTTGCTCGACACGCTGCCGCTGGCCGATCTGGCGACCCACACGTTCGCCTTCGACGACGCCGCGGGCGCCTTCGCCGCGGTCGATGCCGGCGAGGAAGGACTGATTCACGCGGCACTTGGGTACGAGGGTCACCATGTACCAAGTCGGCACAGCGGTTGAGTTCCCGGCCCAGCACATCATGCCGGGCGTCGAGGGGCCGGAGGGTGAGTTGCACAGTCACGACTACCGCCTCGAGGTCCTCGTCGAGCGCGAGCGCCTCGACGATCGCGGCATGGTCTGCGATCTGGACGTCTTGGACGCCGCCCTGCAGCGCATCGATGACACGGTCCGGGACAAGAACCTGGAGGTCATCCGGCCCGACGACGCCGAGGCGGTGACCGTCGAGGTGTTCGCCCGTTGGGCGCATGACACGCTTGGCCGCCGAGCTGCGCGGCTCGGGCGCCGATGTGCTGGCGGTCCGCGTGTACGAGTCGACGGACGCCTTCGGGGGCTACAGCGATCGACTGTCCTGACCGCTCCGCGGGCCCCCTCGTCGTCACGATCATCACCCGGGGATCGCCGAACCAGCTCTCGGGCGGCTACCTGTACCACCGTCGCCTGGCGGAGGCGGCGCCGGCGCATGACGCGGCGGTCGAGTTCGTGTCCGCCTCGCCGTGGCGCGACCCGCTCCGTCGAGCTCGCGGCGTCCCCGTCGTGGACAGCATCACGGCGTGGAGTGTCGCACCGTGGGCCGGACGGCACTCCGGCCCGCTGGCGGCCGTCCTCCACCAGCCTCCCGGCGGCGTCGACCAGGGCCGGCGACGAGGCCGCTGGCAACGGCCGCTCGACATGGCCTTCTACCGTCGCTGCCGCCTGCTCGTCGCAGCCAGCGCGTCGCTCGCCGATGTCACTCGGATCGGAACACGGGCTCGACCCGACGCGGATCCGCGTCATCGAGCCGGGCTGCGACCTACCGGTCGTCGCCGGCCCGCGGCCCGATCTGCGCGCCGGCCGACGCATCGCCCTGCTGTGCGTGGCGAACTGGCTCCCGAGCAAGGGCTTGCTCGAGCTGTTGGATGCGGTGTCGTCGCTGGCGCCCGACCGTGCCACGCTGCACCTCGTCGGGCGCGAGGACGTCGATCCGGCGCACGGCGCGCGGGTGCGGGCGAGGATCGCCGATGCTGACCTGCGCGACCGGGTCGTCGCCCATGGCCCGCTCCCCAGCGAGGCTGTTGCCGCCTTGTACGCCGCGGCCGACGTGTTCGTGCTCCCGAGCTATGCCGAGGCGTACGGCACCGTCTACGGGGAGGCGCTGGCCGCCGGCCTTCCCACGGTCGGCTGGGCAGCCGGGAACTTGACCAACCTGATCACCGATGGGATCGAGGGCTGCGTGGTGCCCACCGGTGACGTCGGCGCGCTGGGAACCATCCTGGCGCGGCTGGCCATCGACGACTCGTGGCGCGCCGAGCTGAGCGTCGCCGCCCGCCGGCGCGCCGAGACGCTGCCGACGTGGGCCGACGCGGCCACAGCGTTCTTCGGGGCGATCAGAGGGATGTCAGCGGGCCCCGGTTGAACCACCGGAGGACCGGTCCCGTCCGCTCGATGTCGATGCGCGCGACGCTGGCGTCCTCGACGTACATCCGCCACACCGCTCCCTCTGAACAGTCGAGGGCCCAGGCGATGGCCACCTTGATCGGGCTGACGTGGCTGACGACGACGACGACCTCGACGGTGGCCCGCTCCATCACGGCATCGCACGCCGACCGCACACGCCCACCGAGCGCGGCGAGTGACTCCCCGCCCGGCGGCGCGAAGGAGACATCGGTCCGCCACTGCGTCCACACGTCCTCGGACACGGCGGCCGGGTCCCGACCGTCGAACTCGCCGTAGTCGAGCTCGATCCAGCGATCGTCCACCTCCACGTCCGTGTCGAAGGCCGCCGCCGTGGCGACCGCCCGCTCCAACGGGCTGCTGACGACGAGGTCCGGGCGAGGCAGTGCAGCCGCCACGGCACGAGCCTGCGCCGCACCCCGATCCGTCAGCGGCGGGTCGGCCCGACCGAGCAGGAGGCCATCGACGTTGGGCGCCGTCTCACCGTGGCGAACGAGCAGGAGCACGGCCCGACGATAGGGCGAGTGATCAGCCGGGACCGGCGGCCGGCAGCAATGATGTCGTTGGAGTGGCAACGTTCCGTCCCGGGTAGATGTGGTCCGGGGTGTCAGGAGGCATGATGGAGGCGCGGCATGTGACGTCGGGCGGGGTCGTCGTTGCCGGAGCCGCGGAGGCCGCGGAGTGGCGCAACCGGCGTGACGGCTTCGTGTGGCTCGATTTCGAGGCGTGCGACGACGTCGCGGCGAAGACGCTGCGAGACGAGTTCGGCGTCCACCCCCAAGCCATTCAGGCCTGCCGGGAGCGAACGCACCTGCCGACCTTCCACGGCTATCGGGACTACTGGTTCGTGGTGGTCCACCGCCCATTCACCGGACGGGCCGGACACGTCCATCTGATCCAGCTCGAGCTCTTCATCTTCGAGGATGCCTTGATCACGCTCCATGGACCGCACAACCCCGACGTTGCGGTGAGCGAGGTCCGCCGCGACACCGAGGAGCTGCGAGCTCGTCTCGACACCGGCCGGCTGATCGTCAAGACGCCCTCGGAACTGGCCCACGCCCTCGTGGCCTCACTGGCGAGGGGATACCGCACGGCACTCGGTCACATCGCCAGTGACGTCGCCGAGCTGGAGCAGGACGTGATGAACGATGACCTGCGCAGCCCGGAAGGCCTGCTCGACCGGATGTTCCTCCTCCGCCACGAGTTGGTGACCATCCGCACGATGGCGAGTGACGTCCACCAGGTGTTCGAACGGATGGCCACCGTCGGCGACGTTCCGGTCTTCGACGATCGGCACCTGATGTCCGATCTCGCCGATCGATTCGGCCGCGTCCGCATCATCGGCGACGGCGAGCGAGACTTCCTCGCCGGCGTCATCGACTACTACCAGACCAGGACGGCCACGAAGATGACCGTGGCCATGGAGCGCTTGGCCGTGCTCGCGGCGGTGACGCTCCCGATCACCGCGCTGGCGTCGATCTACGGGATGAACGCGATCGTCAACGACAGCACCGACTACGTCCAGCTCGTCCTCGTGCTCGTCGCCATGCTCGCCATCAGTGGCGTGCTGCTCCGATGGACGAAACGCCAGGGGTGGTGGTGATCAGCCGGTGGGGGCCACCTCGAGGAGCTCGACCCAGTTGCCGTCCGGGTCTTCGACGATCGAGATGCGCACACCGGGGCGGATCTCGCGCGGCGAGACGGCGACCTTGCGCCCGGCCGCGGCGCAGCGCTCGGTGATCTCGTCGAGGTTCGACACCGAGATCGTCCAGTAGCGATAGCCGTAGGCACCCTGGATCCCTCCGGGCGGCGCGGCGGCGGGCAGCTCGGCCGCCGGGGCGACGAGCTTGATCAGCGACGAGCCACACAACAGCCGGTACATCGTGCCTCCGCCGCCTGGCAACGGCATCGACCCGGTGTCGACGAACCCCAACGTGTCGCGGTAGAACGCGAGGGCGGCGTCGGCGTCGCGCACGACGATCCCGAGATCGATCGAGTCCTTGGTCAGGGCGATGGTCATGGGGTCCTCCAGATCAGGATGCGTAGAGCTCGAAGAGCTGACCGATGGCGTGAGCCTGGCCGCCGGTCGTCGACGACATCACGGCGATCGGCGTCACGCCGAGGTCGTACCAGGCCTCGAGCCGCTCACGGACCTCGCCGGCGCTTCCGCTGATCGTGCAGTCGTCGATCCACTCGTCGCTCATCAACGCTCGGCAACGAGTCCCGGTCGCCCGCGGCGAGGGCCTCCTCGATGGCGGTCATCTCGGTCTCGTACCCGGCGGCCTTCCAGTAGTTGCGGTAGTTCGGTAGCGAGACGTAGCCGCTGAGGGTACGCCGGTGGATCGTCCGGGCCGCGTCCTTGTCGGCATCGATGACGGTCGGGGCCATGTTCGCAAGGTCGAACGAGCCGCGCCGGTCGGCCGGGATCGTGGCCAGCTGGTCGGCCATGTGCGAGAACGAGGCGTTGGCCCACACGGCGCCCTCGGCGATCTCCACGGCGAGGGCGAGCATCCTGTCGCGCAGCGTCGCCAGCCAGATCGGGGGCAGCGGCCCCGCCGGACGTTCGGCCGCATGGATGCCCTCGACGTACTGGCGCATGTCGGCGAGCGGGCGGCCCGTCGACAGGCCCAGGCGGTCCATCGCCGGGGCGTGGCTGACACCGAGTCCGAGCCGGAAGCGCCCGCCGCTCACCTCGGCCAGGTGGCCGGCAGTGATCGCCACCTCGGCCGGGTGGCAGTGGTAGATCGGCTGGATGCTCGTCCAGAACGGGATGCGCGACGTCACGTGGGCGAGCGAGCCGCACAGCGCCAGATTGCCGTGCACGCCCGGGCTGGCGAGCCCGGCGAAGCCGAGTCGATCGGCGTCGGCGGCGAGGCCGAGGATCGTCGACCGCTTCGTCGGGGTGCCGATGACGGACAGGGCGGGCAGGCGTGTCACCGCCGAGACCGTACGCGCTCACGTCGCCCCCGACCGGCACGGACGCACGGGCTCAGGAGCCGAGCCGATAGGCGAGGCGACCAATCATGACGGCCACCTTCTTCGGCTGCGGAGCAGCCGAAGCAAGCCGTGACGCAGCGAGTTGGCGACGTATCCGCGAAGTCGTCACGGTGTAGAACGTCGCGATGGGGAGTGGCCGTCGCGGCGAGCGGCACTTCGAGCCGTTCGTACATCTGGTGGACGTGACTGATCGGTCGGCGCTGGTGGCGTGGGGCGGGTTCTATCTCGGCAGAGATGACGACGGCTGGTTCGTGGTGGACGATGACGATCTGCCCGATGGTCGTACCCGGACCGGCACGATCGGCGCCGAGTCGGCCCCCTACGGACGCGGCGTGGTGGAGGTGTTCGACGCGGATTCGCTGGTCGCCTCGGCGACCGACCCTCGATCGGAACCATGTGTGGGTCGAAGGCCTCGAGCCCGATCACGAGTACCGCTATCGCATCACTGTGGACGGTGCCGAGTGGGCTGCGGGTGAACGTTGGGATTGGCGGTTGGACGAGGCGGGTGGGACGTTGGCGCCGTGCGGGCGGCGTTACGACTTGCGGTTCCGCACCCATCCGGATGTCGATGACTTCGTCCCGGCGGCGTTCATTGCCGTCGGCGACTATGGCGTCGGGATCATCAACGGCGATGATGGCCGCCGTCAGCTGGACGTCGCTCAGGCCATGGAGCGGATCGCCGACGCCCATGCCGTGCGCGCCATCGTCAGCTTGGGCGACAACATCTACCACGGGCCTCAAGGCCAGCAAGCGCAGAGCGGCGATGAGGACGACGACTGGTACTTCACGTTCTACGAGCCGTACCGCTACTTGATCGACCACCTGCCGCTGTACCCGACAGCGGGGAACCACGACGGCGCCGACGAAGAAGCCAACGACGACCGGGCGCAGCTGGCGGACAACTTCCACCTCGAGACACGATTCCGCCGAGCGGTAGCCGCTGGTCGGGCGTCAGGCGATCCCGGCCTCTTCTATCGCGTGGCGATCGGCGGTCTCGTCGAGCTCGTCTGCATCGACACCACGTGGGGTGGGGAGATCGGTCACCACTACTTCGATGACGAGCAGCACCGGGATTGGCTGGACGAGGCGTTTCCCGAGGGCGGTGAGCCGAAACGGTGGCGCATCCCGTTCTGCCACCATCCGGCATGGTGCGCCGGCCCGCACCACGACGGCATGGCGGAGCAGCTCGACCAGCTGGTCCCTCGTTATGAGCGCTCCGGCGTACGCCTCGTGCTCTCTGGTCATGAGCACAACTTCCAGCATGGTCGCCAACGGGACCTGCACCAGATCGTCGCCGGTGCCGGAGCCAAGCTCGACGGGCGCCGACCGAGCAAGTGGGCATCCGCTGGCACGCTGGCCTGGGCTGCCGAGGCGCATTGCCTGCTCGTCGAGGCCGAGGCCGATCGCCTCACGGTCACCCCCTTCCGGCAGCCGCGCGGCGACGGTGAACCGGTGCCCCTCATCGCCCACAATGCCGACGGTGATGCCGTGCCCGCCGCCTTCACGATCACCCGGGACACGGTGGACTGACTCGGCATCGCGCGGCTGCCCGTCTCGCTCGATCCGGGATGCGGCGTGCGACACTGCGCACATGACTGCGACCGATGCCGCCCCGACTGCAACGAGGTCGGACCCGGAGACCCAGCGGGTGAACGACGCCATCGATGCGTTCCTCGCCGAGCACGACCCGAAGGTGATGGATGACACCTCGTTCCGGGGTGCTCAGTTCGATGCCGGGCTGGCCTGGGTGCACTTCGCGCCGGACGCGGGTGGGTTGGGCGTACGGCCGGAGCTGAACAGGCTGGTCGAGCGGCGCCTACGGGAGGCGGGTGCACAGCCGACCGACCCGCGGACGTTCTTCATGGCCCTGGCCGCGCCGACGATCGCCACCCACGGCAGCGAGGAGGTCAAACAGCGCTTCCTGCGCCCGATGTTCACCGGTGAGGAGCGGTGGTGCCAGCTGTTCTCCGAGCCGGGTGCGGGGTCGGACTTCGCCGGTCTCGCGACGCGGGCAGTCCGGGACGGTGACGAGTGGATCGTCAACGGCCAGAAGGTCTGGAACACGTTGGCCCACGTCGCCGACTTCGGGATGCTCGTGACCCGCACCGACCCGGAGGCGCCGAAGCACAAGGGCATGACCTACTTCGCGCTCGACATGCACGCACCCGGCGTCGAGGTCCGGCCGCTGCGGCAGATCACCGGCGAGGCGGAGTTCAACGAGGTGTACATGACCGACGTGAGGGTGCCGGACGCGCACCGCATCGGCGACGTCGGCGAGGGCTGGCGGGCGAGCCTGACGACGCTGATGAACGAGCGCAACGCCATCGGCGGGGGCGGGGGTGGCGCGTCGAAACGCGGTGGCGCGGCGAACGACGCGATCGAGCTGTGGGAGTCGCTCGACGAGTCGGATCGCCATCCGGCGAGCAAGGACCGGCTGATGCGGCTCTGGGTGCAGGCCGAGGTCGGCCGGCTGACCAACATGCGGGCGGCGCAGAACGCCCGCGCCGGCAACCCGGGACCCGAGATGTCGATCGCCAAGCTGGCCTATTCCGAGCTGAACAAGGCCCTGTACGACTTCACGATGAACCTTCTCGGTGCTGAGGCCCTCGTCGACTTCGACTACACCTTCCGCCGACCCGAGGACCTCGACGGGCGCGGCACGGCCCACGGGCTGCGATACGCGTTCCTCCGCGTGCGGGCGAACTCGATCGAGGGCGGAACGTCGGAGATCATGCGCAACATCCTCGGCGAGCAAGTGCTCGGCCTTCCTGGCGAGCCGCGGGTCGACAAGAACATCCCGTGGAGCGAGGTGCCACGAAGCTGAGTCCTCGTCGTCGGAGCGTTACCGTGGGGCGTCTCACCGTCTGAGGAGTGTCCATGTCGCACCTACCGGTCGGCTCGATCCACCATTTGCGCCTGGCGGTCACCGATGTCCAGCGGTCGGTGGCCTTCTACACCGAGCTACTCGGCTTCGAGGTCGCCGTGGGTGCTCCGCCGCCGGCCGAGGACGAGGGCCACGACGCCATCGTGGACTCGCTCCAGGGTGGCGTGATCCTGATGCACGGAGGGATGTTCGTCGGCCTACGACCGGTCGACGAGGAGCGAGCTGCCGCGGTAGATCGCTTCGACCCGTTCCGGGTCGGCCTCGACCACCTCAGTTTCCAGGTCCCTCGGCGAGCCGACCTCGAGGCGGCGATGACTCTGCTCGACGAGCGTGGCGTCGAGCACGGTCCGATCCGGGAGTTGGCGCCGTTGGGACTGTCGTTCCTGGCGTTCTTCGATCCGGACGGCATCGCCCTCGAGCTCACCGCACCGCTCTCCGATTCCGACTGAACCTGACGTCCGATGGATCGGGCGGGCCCTGATCGTCCGGTCGGATCGAGTCGGTCAGGAGACCGCGCCCCGAGCGGGTGAACGTGGCGGCGATGTTCCGCAAGCCCCAGCTGGTCGTGACCGCCGCCTCCTCGTATGGTCGGCCACCAATGCGGCCCAGGACGAGCGACCTCAACGCCGCTTCGTCGCTCCCACCAGTCTCCATCATGGGATTCCTCTCGTTCCGTGTGCGCTGGCTGCACACCACTCCATCGACTGGTGAGCAGTACGTCACCGCCACGGCCTTGGTTCGCCTCGACTGAGAGGTTCCCTACCACTTGCAGATCCAGAACACCCAGCAGCGCGAGTTCCTGCGGTTCAGTCACGACGCACATCAACGTTGGTGTCGGCAACCTGCAGATCCGCGGCGGCGGGCAGGTCGACGCGTGCGTGATCGACGGTGAGACGTTCGAACAGTGCACGATCGCGACGCAGGAGCTGCTCGACGCCGACGGTCAGATCGTCGCGACACAACCGGCGGGGGTGGCGCTGTTCCATCCTGAACACAACCATTGGCACCAGTCGGGCGTGGCCGAGTTCGCGATCAAGCCGGCGGGCGTCGACGGCGCCCGGCTCGACCCGCGCGCCGGCGAGGACCTCGTCACCGGCACGAAGGTCACGTTCTGCTTCGTCGACGTGAAGTTCGGCGGCGAGGACAACAACTTGGGATCGAAGTGCTCGGGAATTCCGACTGCGTCGTCGAGGTGCAGTGCGGTTATGGAGGCAACCCCTGACGGATTGTCACGTGCTGGCGCTCGCCGGGCGAGCCATCACCAGGCGCCGCGACTCCGCTCAGTCGTCGTACCGGAACCCGAGCTTCAACGTGACCTGATACGTCTGGACCTCAGGCGTCCGACCGAGATAGCCGCGGATCTCGGTGACCTCGAACCACTCCAGGTTGCGCAACGTCTGGGCGGCCTTGGCGATGCCGTTGCGGACGGCCGCATCGATCCCGTCCGGCGATGTGCCGACGAGGTGGGTGATGGCGAAGGTCTCAGCAGACATGCGTGACTCCATTCGATGTGTGTCGCCCGTGAGCTGGGCGCCGTCAATGATGCCCGCTTCGGATCGCGCGGTAACCCGCCGGTGCGCCAGACGCTGGACTCGACGGCGCCTCGCGGGTCAGTGCTGTTTGGTCCGAACCCGCTCGAGGTAGCGCTGGGCGGAGGCTCGGCCCTCCGGGTCGCGCAGTCCGCCGAGCAGGCTGTCGACGTCGGACCAGCTGCGCCCGGTGGACACCATCGACTCGGTGACCGCGTTGGTGTGTGCCTTCGTCGCCAGCAACGCGACCTTCGGCATCCGCACGAGAGCGGCGACCAGCTCCTCGACCTCGACGTCGAGTCGATCGTCGTCCACAACCCGGTTGAGGAAGCCGGCAGCCTTGGCTTCGTCCGGGCCGAACTCCCGACACGTCATCACCAACTCCTTGGTCAGCGCCGGGCCGATCTCCCGCACCAGCCGGGGGATGCCGCCCCAGGCCAGCGGGATCCCGAGCTCGACCTCGGGGATCGAGAACCGTGCCGAACGGGAGGCGACGCGCAGGTCACACACGCTCGCCAGTACGAGGCCACCGCCGACGCACCAGCCGTGCACCTTGGCGATCGTGACAGCCCGCATCTCCTCCATCGCCCGGGCCATCCGCCAGCCGCTGTCGCCGTCGTCGCGAGGATGCCGAGCGCCCGATTCGCCACTGCCGAACGACGACACGTCGGCGCCGGCCGAGAACGCCCGTCCCTTGCCGGCGACGACGACCACTTTCAGATCGTCGAAGCCGTCGAACCAGCGCGCCGCAGCCTCGATCTCGTTCAGCGTGTGCGACGACAGCGGATTGAGCTTCTCGGGACGGTCGAGGGTGAGCGAACCGCGGTCCCCGTCGACCGACACCTCGATCGTGTCGAACTGCATGGCCGGCGACCGTACCCGCCGGCTGCGACCTCCTCGACAGCGGTCACGCCGGAGTCGCCCGGCGGTCTACGGATCGGCCGGCATCTCGGTGCTCATCGGGTCGACGGCGGGGACGGGAGTCTCCATGTCGCCGTCCATGTCCATGTCGTCGTTGATGACCAGGTCGGGATCGAGACCTGGTGCGAGGGACGGCTCGATGCCGACGAGGACGGCGAAGATCAAGGCGCTCACTCCGACGACCCGAGCGAACAGCTCACCGAAGCGCCACATCTTCTCCACGGCGATGACGAGGGCGACGCCGATCGTCGCCGCCAGGTTCATCACGCCGAAGGCGATGAGCACGAGCATCAACGCCCAGCAGCACCCGACGCAGTACAGGCCGTGCTCGATGCCCGCGCGGAGGTCGCGGAGCGGCCCGTGGAACGACGTGTAGTGCAACAGATGGGCGAGCGGGGAGCGGCAGTGGCTGAGGCAGCGGAGCTTGAGCGGGGTCAGCTGGTAGATGCCGAGGGCTGCGAACGCGGCGACCGCCGCCGCCCGCGCGAGCCCGGGACGCTCGGCCGCCAGCTCCCCGAACACCCAGGCCACGCCGTACGCGGCGACCCCGACCAGCGCCCATGCCAGGAGGTACCCGCCGCCCAGCGCACCGAGGCGGGCGATGCGGTGACGGCGGATCGTGCGCTCGTACACGGCCACGAACGGCCACACCGACGGCAACATCATCGCCGCCATCATCAGCGCCCACATGGCCACGAACTCGCCGAGTCCGAGACCCATCGTGCCGGGCATCGCCGACATGTCCCGGCTCGTCGCCCAGCCGATCGTCGCCACCCAGGCCACCACCGCGAGGGCGACCAGGACCACCCCGGACGCGGGGATCCGCAGGCGTCGCGGGAGCGGTTGGGCCGCCCCCGCCACGTCGACCATCAGGCCGACCAGGCGAACCGGTTGGCGAACCCGCTCCGGCCCTCACCGCTCCAGCTGATACCGAAGGCGTTGTTGTCGACGCGGTCCACGGGAGCGAGGCCGAGGGTCGGCCCGGCGGGGTGCACGACGATGTTGGTGAGCGAGACCGGGTCGCCGTCCGGGGTCGTGACGCGCTCGCCGCTGTAGTCGATGGCGCTGCCGGCTTGCACGTGGTGGCGGCGGCCGTCGTTGGTGATCGTGATCGGGAGCTGTTCGAGCCCGAGGAACTCCCCGAGGAACGGAGCCACCGCTGCCGGTGGGCCGCCGAGCTCGCCGCCGAGGACCCGCCCCAGTGCCCCCACCTGGTCCTCGCTGGCCCCGTCGTCGACGATGATCCCGAGCTTCCAGTTGCCCTCCGGCATCACCCGCGGCGTCTGGGCCACGAGCACGAACGTCCGGCCGGACACGTCCGTGCCCTCGATGTCGCCCCGTTCGACCTGGAAGGCGAGGGCGAACCGGCAGTCCTCGTAGGTCGCCGGGCGGGCCATGTTCGACCACGTACACGGGCAGATCACGTCGCACGAGCAGTTCTCGAAGAACTCACCCTCCATCGTCCAGCTCACAACGCCTCCCCTCGACGGTGATTCAGACAACCCCATACTACGTTCAGCGAGGGCGGCGTGCCGCGAGGAGGCGGGCCCGCCATGGACGATCTCGATCTCGGCGATCCGGCAGTACGGTCGGGCGATGCCGCGGATGAAGCCGGACGACGTCGTCGAGTTCCTGCGCCAGCCGCACATCGGCGTCCTCGCCAGCCTGCGTCGCGACGGCCGCCCGTACACGGTGCCGGTGTGGTTCCTGCACCACGGCGAGACGTTCTGGATCACCGGCACCTACGAGCGGGTGTGGTGCCAGCAGTTGCTGGCCGATCCGCGGGCGTCGCTGTGCATCGAGGCCATGGCGCCAGTCGCCGGCCACGTCGGCGTCGACGGGTCGGTCGTCCGCCACGAGCTCCCGGAGTTCGACATCTGGCCGATATCGCGGCGCCTGGTCGACAAGTACGTCGCGCCGGAGGGCCGGGACGCCTTCTTCGCCAACATGCAGACCGAGCATCGGCTGCTGTTCGAGCTCGTGCCGGAGATCGTCCGGGCCATCGACATGCGGGTCTACCGGGGCAAACGTGCGGACCGGGAGTTCCAGCACCGCGAGGCTGCGACCGTCGACCCACCGGCGGATGGCGCGGGGCGATGAGTTCGCCGCGTCGCCGACGTCGATAGTTCCAACACACCTCGACCGAGGGGGAACTGGCATGACGACCATCACGACGATCCGCACCGTGGCGATCCCGGCGAACGACCAGGATCGGACGGTCGCCTTCTTCGTCGATCAGCTCGGCTTCGACACCCGGATGGACGCCGAGCTCGCCGAAGGCTTCCGCTGGATCGAGGTGGCGCCGCCGGGGTCGGACGTCTCGGTGGCCATCGTCGCCGCGTCGAGCGCCCTACCAGCGGGTGTCGACACCGGCATTCGCTTCGTCGCCACCGATGCCGACGCCGAGCACGCCTCGATGACGAGCAACGGCGTGGACGTCGACGACGTGCTGCGATGGCCGGAGGTGCCGGCGATGTTCTCGTTCCGCGACGTCGACGGCAACACGTTCTACGTGGTCGAGTCGAGCGAGTAGACCCGGGCGGACCGGGCAGGAAGGCCGAGCGTCCGGCCCTCTAGCGTGGGCTCATGAGCCACGCCTCCGAGGCGCCCGCGGCGTCGACGTTCACGGCCATCCCCGAGGTCGACCTTCGCCGCTGGGACGGCGGACCCGCCGAGCGGGCCGGGCTCGCCGAGGAGCTCCGCGACATCTGTCACGACGTGGGGTTCTTCCAGCTCGTCGGCCATGGTGTGCCGCCGGAGTTCCGGACGCGCTACTTCGAGTTGCTGCGGTCGTTCTTCGCCCTCCCCGAGGACGTCAAGGCCGAGATCGACAAGGTCCGCTCGCGGCACTTCCGGGGGTGGGAACGCGTCGGTGCCGAGCTCACCGACAACCGCGTCGACCACCGCGAGCAGCTCGACGTGTCGACCGAGAACCCGCCGTACCCGCCGGACGCCGTGCCGGCGTACCTGCGCCTCGACGGTCCCAACCAATGGCTTCCCGACGATGTGCTGCCCGGCTTCCGGGCCGCCATCGAGGAGTTCTTCGCCCGACTCGGTGCGGTCGCCGATCGCCTGATGGAGGTGCTCAGCGTCGGGCTGGGGCTGGCTCCCGACCACCTACGGCGGGTGTTCGGCGCACGTCCGCTGTCGTTCGCCAAGCTGATCCGCTACCCGGCGACACCTCCCGGTGAGGCGGGGGTCAACGCCCACCACGACGCCGGCTTCCTGACCTTGCTGTGGCAAGACGGAGTCGGTGGGTTGCAGGCGCTCAACCCCGACGATGAGTGGATCGATGTACAGCCACGCGCTGACGCACTCGTCGTCAACCTCGGCGAGATGCTCCAGCGGATGACGGGCAACTACTTCGTCGCCACGACCCACCGCGTGATCGCCACCGACGCCCGCTTCTCCTCCGGCTACTTCCACGGCCCCGACCTGCGCACCATCCTCGAACCGCTGCCCCTCGGGCCGCAGTTCGCAGCCGCCGTCGCGGCGAGTCCGCGGCACGCCGGTGCCGGTTTCATGGCCAAGCGTCACGAGCTGGTCGCCGGAGCCAGCGGGACGTCGTCGACCTCCGCCGACGTCTACGGCCAGCAGCTGTGGAACTACTACCTGCGCAGCTACCCCGGCAACGTGCGGGCCCACTACCCCGACCTCGCCGAGTGAGGCGGGACGTCGCCTACCCGCTCTCCTGCTGCCTCGGCGTCCCCGGACGCTTCGTCGGCGGGCCCGGCGCCCACTCGGGCGGCGCTCCGGTCTCCAGCTCGATCAGCCGGGCCTTGGCCACTCGCCATGCGGCGTCGGTGGCCTGGACGTCGATGCCGGCACGGCGCGCCGCGCGGGCGTCGCTGATCGCCTGATCCAGAGCCACCCGGGCCGCCTCGAGGTCGGCGGCGTGCTGGGCCGCGGCGAGCTCGGCGTCTCTGGCCCGCTGCTCCTCAGCTCGGACGCGCTCCTGCTCTGCGCGTTCCCGTTCCGCCGACTCCCGCAGCAACGCGGCGAACTGCTCGACCGGGTCCTTCGGGACCTGCTTCACAGCACTCGTCCGTCGTCGCCTGCTGGGCACGCCGCGAGTCTGGTCGAACGTTGTGGCCACTTCAACGCGGCCCGGGCCGCAGCGGACCCGCCAGCGACCGCGTGCCCCCGGCATGGCACGATGGAGGCCGACGCCGCGCATCGGGCCGGACAGATGGGGGAGAACGTGACCGACGTCCAGACACCGTGGTTCCTGACGGGGAACTACGCACCGGTGGTCGACGAGCTCTCGGCGGTCGACCTGCCGGTCAGTGGCACGATCCCGAACGCTCTCGCCGGGCGCTACCTGCGCAACGGCCCCAACCCGGCGAGCGGCACGGCGGCCCACTGGTTCTTCGGCGACGGGATGATCCACGGGGTGCGGCTGGAGGAGGGACGCGCTTCCTGGTACCGCAATCGCTACGTCCGGACCACCAAGTACGAGCGCCAGCTCGGGGCGATGGATCCGGAGACGATCGGCGACCGCACGGCGAGCTCGGCCAACACCCACATCCTCGCCCACGCCGGACGGATCTGGGCATTGGAGGAGGGCCACCTGCCCTACGAGGTGTCGCCAGAGCTCGACACGATCGGCTGCGATGACTTCGGCGGCCGACTGACGACCGCCTTCACCGCCCACCCGAAGCTCTGTCCCGAGACCGGTGAGCTGCACTTCTTCGGCTACGGCGTGGTCCCGCCGTACCTCACGTACCACGTCCTCGACGCCGCTGGGACCCTCGTCCACTCGGCGCCGGTCACCGTCGCCAAGCCGACGATGATGCACGACTTCATGATCACCAGGGACCATGCCATCTTCATGGACCTACCCGTGGTCTTCGACCTCGACGCCTTCCGCCATGGCGGCATGCCGTTCGGATGGGACGACACCTACGGCGCACGCGTCGGGATCTTGCCGCGGTTCGGGACGGACGCTGACGTCCGCTGGTTCGAGGTCGATCCGTGCTACGTGTTCCATCCGCTGAACGCCTTCGCCGACGGCTCCACCGTCGTGTGCGATGTCGGCCGCCACGCCACGATGTGGCGCGACTCGATGGACGACTTCGCGCCTGCGCTCCTGCACCGCTGGACGTTCGATCTCGAGCAGGGGACCGTCGCGGAGCGTCCCCTCGACGACGTGTCCCACTCCTTCCCTCGTGTCGACGACCGCATCGTGGGGTTCCGTCACCGCTTCGGCTGGGCAACCGCGCCCCGCCCCGGCAGCGATGGGTCCCGCGACGACGGTGGCGCCGTCGTCAAGTACGACCTTCGGCAGGAGACCTCGACGATCTGCGACTTCGGACCGGGCGTCCACCCGGGCGAGTTCGTCTTCGTGCGGGAGACCGACAGCAGCGCCGAGGACGAGGGCTGGGCGATGGGATTCGTGTACGACGCGGCGACCGATCGCTCCGACCTGGTGATCCTCGACGCCGCCGACGCCGCGCCGGTGGCCCGCGTCCACTTGCCCCGGCGCGTGCCGTACGGCTTCCACGGCAGCTGGATCAGCGACGCTGAGCTGGAGCCGCCGGCCGGGCGCCCGCCGTGGGAGGCTCGGGCGCGATGACAACTGCCGAGCCCGTCCTGTTGACCGACGACCCCGCGCCCAAGGTGCGCCGACTGACGCTGAACCGACCCGCCAAGCGCAACGCGCTGAACGACGAGTTGCGGGCTGCGCTGTTCGACGGGCTGCGGGCGGCCGATCGCGACCGCGGGATCTCGGTGATCATCATCCGCGGGGCCGGCCCGGCGTTCAGCGCCGGCTACGACCTCGGTTCGCCCAACCACGACGTCGAGCGGCCGATCGCCAAGGTCGACGGCTGGTGGTCGCGGCACGTCGTCAACAACTGGTTCGAGATGTGGGACATGGCGACGCCGATCATCGCCCAGGTCCACGGGTACTGCCTGGCCGGCGGGACGGAGCTGGCGACCGCGTGCGACCTGGTCTACGTCGCCGAGGACGCGGCCATCGGGTACCCGCCGGTGCGCCTGATGTCGCCGCCGGACATGCAGTGGCAGACGTGGATGATGGGTCTGCGCCACGGCATGGAGGCGCTGCTGACCGGAGACTCGATGTCGGGTGTCGAGGCCGCCGAGCGCGGCTTCGCCAACCGGGCGCACCCGGCGGAGGAGCTGGAGGGCGCGGTCCTGGCGATCGCCGAGCGCATCGCCAGGATCCCCCTCGACCTGCTGGCGCTGAACAAGCGCTCGGCGCATCGGGCGATGGAGGCCATGGGCATCCGTGCCGGGATCCGCGCCGGCGCCGACATCCAGGCCATGGGCTTCCACCAACCCGCGTCGCGCGAGTACCTGGCGAGCTTCGCCGCCAAGGGCGTGTCCGCCGCCCTGAGCGATCGCGACCGACAGTTCGGCGACTATCGGGAGCGCTCCCCGGGCTGAGGATCTGCGGTTTCGGCGGCGGCCGATCGGGTACCGCCGGGCCGAGCGACCATGCCCAACGCCGCCGACCAACTCCACGCGCTCGCCGCCGAGGCCGCCTCCTGCAGGGCGTGCGACCTGTGGCAACACGCCACGCAGGTCGTGTTCGGGGCCGGGCCGCCGACGGCGCGGATCGTCCTGATCGGTGAGCAGCCGGGTGACGAGGAGGACCGCGCCGGCGCCCCGTTCGTCGGCCCGGCCGGACGGCTGCTCGACCGGGCGCTGGACGACGCCGGTCTCGACCGCAGTGACGTGTACCTCACGAACGCCGTCAAGCACTTCAAGTGGACAGCCCGCGGGAAGCGCCGGATCCACCAGCGCCCGAACCGGACAGAGGTCGTCGCCTGTCACCGCTGGCTGGACGGTGAGCTGTCCGCACTGCCGGCCGACGCGGTGATCGTCGCCCTCGGCGCCACCGCGGGCCAGGCGTTGTTCGGGCCGGCGTTCCGCGTCACGCAGGCGCGCGACGCCGACCTGGAACTCGACGGTCACCGCGTCGTGGCCACGATCCACCCCTCGGCCGTCCTGCGGTCCCGCGAGCCGGAGGAGCGGGCCGAGGCCTACGCCGGTCTGGTCGACGCCCTCCGCCGCGCCGCGACCCATCGTGGCTGACGTCCGTCGCGGGCGGGCGCGAGTGGGGTGTTCCGGCTGGTCGTACCGCGACTGGCGGGGCGTCGTGTATCCGCCGAAAGCACCGGCGAGGACGTGGCTCTCCCTGTACGCCGAGCGCTTCGACACGGTCGAGATCAACAACACCTTCTATCGCCTACCAACGCCCGCGGCTGTCGATCGGTGGGCGGCCGAGGCGCCGCCGGGGTTCTGCTACGCGGTGAAGGTCGGGCAGTTCGGCTCGCACCGCATGAAGCTGCGAGACGCGGCGTCGTGGCTGCCGCGCCACCTCGAGCGTGTCGAGCGCCTCGGCGAGCACCTCGGCCCGAACCTCGTGCAGCTCCCGCCACGCTGGCGGTGCGACCCGGGCCGTCTCGACGAGTTCCTCAGCGTGGCCCCGACGGCGCTGCGCTGGGCGGTGGAGCTGCGTGAGCCTTCGTGGGTCGTCGACGACGTCTTCGACGTCCTCAAACGCCACGGGGCCGCCCTGTGCATCCATGACCTGCTGGCGGACCATCCGTGGGAGCGCACGACCGACTGGACCTACGTCCGGTTCCACGGACCGAACGCCAGGTCGGCGCCCTACCGCGGGCGCTACGGGCCACGCCGCCTCGCGCCCGCCGCCGAACGGCTCGGCGCCTGGATGGCCGAGGGGAGCGACGTCTACGCCTACTTCAACAACGACTTCGAGGGTCACGCCGTCGCCGACGCCGAGACGTTGCGGCGGTGCCTCGGCGCCACGCCGCCTGGGCGATCAGCGTGAGCCGACCTCTGGTGCGATCTCCGTCGACCAGACCTTGCAGAAGCCTTCCTGGTCGTCGCCGATCTGGTGGAGGTACACGTGGTTGACCCCCGCAGACACGGCGTCGCGGATCTCGGTCACGATCGCGCCCGTGTCGGGACCGCACGCCAGCGACTCGGCGATCATCTCCTTCGTGACCGCGGACGAGGCTTGCTCGAAGTGCTTCGGCGTCGGCAGATCCTGGCTCAGCTGGCCGGGGACCCCGGTGTTCGGCCAGACGCGGTGCGCCCGGTCGACGGCCTCCTCACGAGTCGGGGCCCAGCACAGCGACAGCTGGCCGTAGACGGGACCACGACCTCCGGCCTTGCGCCACGTCTCGATCATCTCGGCATCGCCGACGGTCCACAGCCCGTCGCCGGCGCGGGCGGCCATCTCGGCCGCGGCAGGACCGAACGCCGACACGACGATCGGGATCGGCGAGGACGGCGGATCGTAGATGCGGGCGTTCTCCACGGTGAAGTGCTCGCCACGCACGGTCACCTCGTTCCCGCTCCACAACTGGCGGATGATGTCGATCGCCTCCTCCAGCATGTCGATGCGTTCCGGCGCGATCGGCCAACGTTGACCGAGGATGTGCTCGTTGAGTGCCTCCCCGGTGCCGACGCCCCACGTGAAGCGCCCGTCGAGGAGGTGGCCCGTCGTCGCCGCAGCCTGGGCCAGCACGGCCGGGTGGATGCGCATGATCGGGCACGTCACGCCCACCGCGACGTCGATCGAAGACGTCCGCTCAGCGATCGCTCCCAGCACCGACCAGACGAACGGCGCGTGCCCCTGCTCGTCGATCCATGGGTGGTAGTGATCGGAGATCGACACGAAGTCGAAGCCGTGCTCCTCGGCCATCGCGGCGATCTCGACGAGGCGGCGGGGGGCGTGCTCTTCGCTTGACAGCGTCAGTCCGAACTTGGTCACGGGAGGGGACTCCCCCGCTCACGAGCGCGTCAAACGTCGGCATCACGTGAAGATGGAGACACCTCCCGGTCCGACGAGCAGACCGATGACGATCAGCAGGATGCCGTAGAGCACCGCGCCCCGCACGAGGGCCACGATCCCGGCGATGACCAGGATCACGGCGATGATCCAGAGCACGAACTCCATTGGAAACCTCCCCTTTCGCCGTCCACTACCCCGCTCGGGCAACGCTCACACTGGTTTCGGCGCGTCGGCTGACCGGGTAGGAACGCTTGGCGCCGAGCCCATGATCCCCATCCCGGTCGCCGGTCAGTCGGGACGCTCCACGCGCTGTCCCGACTGACCGGCTCTGGTCAGGCCATCAGGGACACGGTCACGATCGCCACGTCGTCCGCCGCCGCGTCCGGTTGCCGGAGCTGGGAGGCGAGCCAGGCGCAGAAGGTATCCGGGTCGACCATTCCCGCCGAGCTCCGGACGGCCGTCACGATCCGGGCGATCCCTACGTCGAGGCCTTCCGCTCGGCGCTCGATGAGGCCATCGGTGTACACGACGAGCCAGGACCCGGGAGCGACCGGGCGGCGAACGGTCGCCCGCTTGCACTCGATGCCGAGCAACGGCGCGCCCTCCGTCTGGAGCAGCTCGACGGCGCCGTCCGGCGTCCGGAGCACCGGCGGCGGGTGGCCGGCGATCGAGTACTGCAGCTCGCCGTGACGGGTGTCCACGACGAGGTAGGCCATCGATGAGTAGCGACCCTGGCCGGTCGTCGTGGTGAACTCGTCCATGGCGCCGAGCAGGGCACCGGGATCGTCGACGAGGCGGGCCATCGCGCGTGCCGCACTGCGCAGCTGGCCCATCGCCGCGGCGGCCTGAACGCCGCGGCCGACGATGTCGCCGACGGTGATCGCGAGGCGGTGGTCATCGAGCGCGTACAGGTCATACCAGTCGCCACCCGCGAGGCCCGCGCTGCCCGACTGGTAGTAGGCCGACCAGCGCACACCGGGCAGGTCGACGTGCGGAAGGGCGAGGATGCTGCGCTGCAGGGTGTCGGCGATGTCGTGCTCGAGGTCGTAGCGCTCGGCGCGGGCAAGCGCCGGCCCGGCCATGGCGACCTGGGCGCGGAGCAGCTCGTCGAGCACATTGGCGGCGTACGGTTCGGCCCAGCCGAGGACCATCACCCCGATCGACCGCCGGCCGGCGATGATCGGATAGACGGCGAGGGAACGGACGCCGCTGGCCTCGAGGCGTTCCTGCAGGTCGGCGGACAGGTCCGCCACGCCGGCTGTCGTGCCGTGGGCCCGCAGCTGGCGCAGGATCTCGTCGCCCAACGCCTCGGTCACTCCGTCGGCGGCGTCGACCGTGCCGCTCTCGGCGAGCACCTCGAAGGGTCGCCCGCCAACCGCCGTGGCAACGACGCCGCCGAGGGCGTCGGACCAGCGCATGGCACGGCGCAACAGCACCTGGGCGACCCGGCGCCTGGTGGCGGCACGGGACAGCTCGCTGGCCAGCTCCTGGAGGGCCTGGAAGCGCCGCGACGCCAGCTCGGCGTCGCGGCGGGCGAGGCGCTCGCCCTCGTACGCCCGCCCGCGCTCGAGGACGGCGCCGACACGGGTGGCCAGGCGGAGGATGAACGAGCGCTGCACGGGGTCGAACGGTTGGGGCTGGTCGTACCAGAACCCGATGGCGCCGAGGCGACCTTCGCCCACACCGAGCGGCACCACCGCCGCGGCGCCGTCGGCGATGCCGTCGCTGTCGCCGCGGCCGAGATGGTCGGCGATGGCGGCGCTGGAGTTGAGGAAGACCGTCTCGCCCGTCTCGCCAATCTCGGCGAGCAGCTCGATCCGTTCGGCTCTCGAGTCGCCGCTCGTGACGTGCTGTGTCGTGTCGCCGTCGACGAGCCACAGGGCTGCGTCGTCCGCATCGATGCCGGCCACGCCTTCCTGCAGGAGGCGGTCGAGGATCGTCTTCTGGTCGGCAGCGTTGGCGAACGAGCGCTCCGACGCGTTCCAGCCGTTGCGTGAAGTCGAGGCGGCGGGCGTCGTCGATCGGCGCGCTGATCAGCAACGCCAGCTGTTCCAGTGTCTGCCGCTCCACGGCCGACCATGTGCGTCCCCGCTGAGCGCGCAGGATGAGCCGGCCGCCACTGCCGTTGAGCCGGGCCACCATCTCGTCGAGCCCTTCCGCCTCATCGTCGGCCTCAACAGGCCCATGGCGGCCGAACTCCAGCCGCGCATCCTCGGCGCCGAGGAACTCCTGCGCCTGGACGCACACCTGCTGGAGGCGCTCGTCCAGGGTTGGAGCCCCGGCGATCGCCAGGTACGCGTCGGAGAGCCCGCGCAGCAGATCGACCCGCTGCTGGGCGTGGACCGCCAAGCGGTGCGCGTCGGCATTGGCTCGCTGGGCGATCTCGTGGGCGGCCATCGTCTCAGCGAGGAAGGCGTCGGCGACGTCGAGGCGATCGAGGTGGCCGAGCAGCTCGCGGCGTGCACGACGGTGAGCCGCCAGGAGGTCGAGCACCGTCAGATCGGCCGCCAGCGCCCGCCGGCCGAGTTGGCGGGCGTTCTCGACGTCTTGTCCGCCGGCGGATTCGAGGTGCTCGGCGAGGCGGCGGAGGTACTCGTCGTCGAAGCCTCCGGCCCCCTCGCCACCCGTCATCGGCTCAACGTACCCCCTCGCACCGCTCCCCTTTCCGGTCATCCGGATCGCACGATCCGCACCGTTGGCAGCGGACCGCGTTGGCGGCCGGGCGCTTGACCGGCATCACCAGCGGGTATCCAGGTCGTTCACCAGCCACGAATGACAGGAGGGTGCGATGGCCCGATGTGAGGTCTGCGGCAACGAATACGACAAGTCGTTCGAGGTGATCGCCGCCGGTGAGCGGCATGTGTTCGACAGCTTCGAGTGTGCCATCCACCGGATGGCCCCGGTGTGCCTGCACTGCGGCTGCAGGGTCATCGGCCACGGAGTCGAGGTGGACGGCCACCTCTACTGCTGCGCCCACTGCGCGCGGGCGGCCGACGCCAGCGACGCCCCGAGCGACCGCGTCGACCTCGCCGGGCAGCCGGCGCAGGGCAGGGTCGACCCGGTCGATGCCATCGCGGCCGAGATCGATCCACGGTCGCCAGACGCTCCCGAGCAGATCGAGGAGCTCAAGGAGGACGCTCAGGTCCTCGGTCGGGAGGTCGACCAATGACCGAGCACGACACCAGCGACGTCAGCCGTGAGCCCGAGCCCCATGTCGACGCCGTAGCCGGCAGCGAGATCGAGGACGCTCGGCTGCTCACGGACCCGGCGGCGCAGCTGCGCCGGCCCACCGACGACCACCAAGGCGGCGAACCGGCTCCGATCGGTGCCCCGTTCATCGCGTGGCTGGAACGACAACCGGCGCTGGAGCCTGTGGCCGGCGCCGTCGACCGCGTCGCCCAGCGCATCGCGTCGGGTGCTCGGGGCTCGATCCTGCGTGGCGAATGGCTCGGCCATCCGCTCCACCCGCTGCTGACAGACCTACCCATCGGCTGCTGGACGTCCGCCATGCTGCTCGACCTCGTCGCCGGTCGCCGGTCCCGCCCGGCGGCGACGTTGTTGGTCGGCGCCGGCGTGCTCTCGACGCTCCCCACGATCGCCGCCGGGCTGGCCGACTACACCGGGCTCGACGGCCGATCACGGCGCGTGGCCGCGGCCCACGCGGCCGGCAACGCCGTTGCCACGGCGCTGTACGCCTTGTCCTGGCGGTCCCGCCGGAGCCGGCACCACCTACGGGGTGTTGCCTGGGGGCTCGCCGGTGGCACCGCGGCGTCGGTCGCCGGCTACCTCGGCGGTCACCTCGCCTTCGCCGGCTCGGAAGACGCGGGCTGAATCACACCTTCGTCGACGCCGGCTGATCACTCCTCGTCGTCGGGCTCGAGCTCGACGACCGTCGCCTGGTCGATGGCGTCGGCCTCGGGCACCTCGATCGCCCGATCGACGGCACCGCGGTCGCTGACCGGCGGGAGAACCTCGCGAGCCTGATCGAGGGCATCCGCTTCGGGCACCTCCGGATCGGGCGGGAGCGTCGTCGGGCCGGGTGGCTCGTTGTCCTCGGCATCCTCGGGCCGCACCGTGGAGTTCGACACCATCTCGGATCCTTCCTCTCGTCGTCCCGCTGGCTTCACGCCGATGCGCGCTTGGCTCCCTTCGACCGAGGTCGACGGCGTCGCTGGTGGCCGCCCTTCGCCGCTTCCACGCTCTGCTCCAAGGCTGCCATCAGGTCGACGACCTTGGCGCTCGGCTCCGCGGTCGCGGACTTCTCGACCACATCCTGGCCCTTGTCCTTTGCCGAGATGCGATCGCGGAGCTCTTCGGTGAACGTGTCGTGGTAGCGGCTGGGGTCCCAGTCCGAGCTCATCGCGTCGAGGAGCTGGGTGGCGATCCGCAGGTTGCCGGCATCGGGCTTGGTGCGTCGCGGCAGGTCGTCGATCTGCGAGCGGGGCACGATCTCGTCGGCGAAGCGCATCGTCGACATCGCCAGCACACCGTCGAGTGGCCGGATGGCGGCGAGGTACTGCTTGTTGCGCATGACCACGGTGCCGATCCCGACGAGGCCCTTGTCCTCCATCGCCGCCAGAAGCAGCTGGTAGGCCTTCTTGGCCGCGTCGTCGGCCGGTACCAGCCAATATGTGCGCTCGTAGTAGATCGGGTCGATGTCGGCCAGAGCGACGAAGTCGCTCAGCTCGATCGCCCTGGTCGACTCCGGCTTCAATTCGGCGAGCTCGTCCTTTTCGAACGTGACGTAGCGACCCTTGCCGAGGTCGAACCCGAGCTCGATGTCGTCGGCGTCGACCTCTTTGCCGGTCCTTTCGGCCACCTTCTGGTAGCGGATCCGCGAACCGGAGCCCTTGTCCAACTGGTGGAAGTGCACGTCGTGATCACGGACGGCGGAATAGGACTTCACCGGCACGTTGACGAGCCCGAAGCTGATCGTGCCGGACCACACGGGGCGAGGCATACCAGGGCTGTACCCGGTGGCCGGACGGTCGAACCCGCAGGGCGTTTGGGTCGGCCGGCGGCGGGGGACCCGTCGCGTATGACGCGGTTGCGGCGGGTGTCCCCGGACTCTCCGGGCTGGACGCGCCGGCGCCGCGGAGCCGGGTTCGTCTACCTCGACGACACGGGGCAGCGGCTGGGCGCCGACGACGTTGCCCGCTGCCGGGCCCTGACGATCCCGCCGGCGTGGATCGATGTGTGGATCTGCCCGCGCCCCAACGGCCACCTCCAAGCCCTGGGCACCGACGACGCCGGGCGGCGGCAGTACCTGTACCACCCCGCGTGGCGAGAGATGCAGGACAAGGCCAAGCACGCCCGGGTGCTGCAGTTCGCGACGCGGCTACCGCGCGCTCGTGCCGTCGTCGCCGAGCACCTGGCCCTCGACGGCCTGCCCCGCGAGCGGGTGCTGGCGACGGCGTTCCGGCTACTCGACCTCGGCTTCTTCCGCGTCGGTGGCGAGGAGTATGCGGAGAGCAACGGCAGCTACGGGCTGGCGACCATTCGCAAGGAGCACGTGCGCGTCGACGGCGGCGAGATCGTGTTCGAGTACCCGGCGAAGTCCGGTCAGCAGCGACTCGTCGGCGTCGCCGACGATGCCGTCCGTGCCGCGGTCCTCGACCTGCGCCGGCGTCGCGGGGGCAGCAGCCGAACTGCTTGCCCACCGCGACGGCAAACGGTGGCGGGACGTCTCCTCGGACGACATCAACCTCTACGTCAAGGCGGTCATCGGCGGCGAGGTTTCGGCCAAGGACTTCCGCACGTGGCACGGCACCGTGCTGGCGGCCGTCGCCCTCGCCGAGCGGGCCGCGGACGCCAGCTCGCGCACGGCGCGCACGAGGGCGGTGCGCCAGGCCATGAACGACGTCGCCGCCTACCTCGGCAACACCCCGGCGGTGGCCCGGAAGTCGTACGTCGACCCGCGGCTCGTCGACCTCTTCGATGCCGGTACGACGATCGCCCCCACGCTGCAGCGGATCGAGGTGGTCGATGGCGAGGCCGCGCGGCACCGCATCGAGCGCGCCGTCCTGCGGCTGCTCCGAGCCTGACCCTGTTTGGCCAATGCGGCAGGGGGTACCGGTGTCGCCAGCACCGAGGGTGCCCGACAAGGAGTTCAGAAGCATGCGCATGCGCACCAGGCCGCAGATCGTCGAGACAGAGCTCGACAGACCGGTCGAAGAAGTCGAGGTGATGGAGTCGCACTCGCGCTACTCGCCCGCCCAGTTCATCCACGCCGCGATCGGCACGTTCCTCCTGGTCATCGGCGTGATTGCCATGGTCCGCGGTGACCTGAGCGGGGACCTGACCGCGTCGACGTTCGACGTCCTCGGCATCACGCACAGCGCGGCGATCGGCATCGGCGAGGTCGTTGCCGGGGCCCTGCTGCTCTTGGCGGCTACCGGCGCGGGCGGTCGTGTGCTCGGCGTGATGGTCGGCATTGCGCTGGTCGTGTTCGGGGCGGTTCTGCTCAGCGACGACGGGACCGTGCAGGACCTCGGGACCGAGACGGCACTCGGTTGGTTGGTGATCGTGCTCGGTGGCGCCGCGGCCCTGGCCGGGCTGATGCCCGAACGGCGGGTCCGCCGCCGAACTGTCGATCGTTCCACCCTCGGGTAGACCGCCACCGCGGGCGCACGCGTAGCCCTCGGCTGGGCGCGCTACCTTCCCGGCCGTGGCAAACCTCGTCGTTGGTCCGCTGCTTCGCCACGTCAGCGAGACGACTGCCACGGTCTGGGTGGAGACCGACGAGCGCGTGCACGGTCGAGGTGCTCGGACACCGGACACCGACGTTCAGCGTTTGTGACCACCACTACGCGCTCGTGATCGTCGAGGGCCTCGCGCCCGCCTCGACGACCCCCTACGAGGTGCACCTCGACGGCGAGCGGTGCTGGCCGCCCCCGACGTGGCGGTTCCCGCCGAGCGTCATCCGGACGCTCGATGGCGCATCGCTGCGCATCCTGTTCGGGTCGTGCCGGGCGGCGGCGCCGCACGAGCCTCCGTGGTCCCTGGAGTTCGATCACGACTCGCGTGCCCGCGGTGTCGACGCGCTGTACGCCCACGGGCTGCGCATGCTCGGCCAGCAGCCGTCCGAGTGGCCGCACCTCCTGCTGTTGATCGGCGACCAGGTGTATGCCGACGACTCCTCGCCCCAGACCCGGGAGAAGGTCGAGCAGCGGCGCGGCCACCTCGTCGGCGATGACCGCTTTCCGGGGCTCGACGACGTCGCCGACTTCGAGGAGTACACCTGGCTGTACCACGAGGCATGGCTCCCAGAGGTCGAGCGCTGGATGTTCTCCGTCGTGCCGAGCGCGATGATCTTCGACGACCACGACATGATCGACGACTGGAACACGTCGCAATCGTGGCTCGAGGACATCCGGCGCGAGCCGTGGTGGAAGGACCGCGTCACCGGCGGGCTGATGTCGTACTGGGTCTATCAGCACCTCGGCAACCTCTCACCGCGCGAGATCCGAGCCGAAGGCATGCTGCAGCGGTTCATCGAGCTCGGCGACGCCACCTCGGCCCTCACGGCGTGGGCGGAGGAGGCGGACCGCTACATGGGCGTGCCCGGTGGGTACCGGTTCAGCTACTTCCGTGAGCTCGGACCGGTGCGGCTGGTCGTCATCGACAGCCGGTGCGCCCGGGTGCTCCAACCGGGACAGCGTCGGATGGTCGAGGACGAGCAGTGGGCGTGGGTGGTCGAGCACGCCGACGTGGCGTGTGAGCACCTCGTGCTGGCGACCTCGGTGCCCGTGGCGATACCCGGCGGGTTGCACGACATCGAGGAGTGGAACGAGTTGGTGTCCGAGGGCAAGTGGGGTCGACCGCTCGCCCGGTTCGGCGAGACGATCCGGCGAGCCGTCGATCTCGAGGACTGGGCGGCGTTCCACCACTCCTACGAGGCGATGATGGACCTCCTCCACGACGTCGCCCGACCTGGCCGTCATCCCTCGGCCGACCCCCCGATGACGGTCACGCTCGTGTCCGGCGACGTCCACTTCAGCTACCGGTCGCGTGCCGTCCTCGCCGAACGACCCGACGCGGCCGCACCCGGTGAGCCGCGTCCACCAAATCGTCAACTCGCCGATCCGCAACGTGCTCTCGACCCGGGAGCGTCGGGTGATCAAGGCGGGCCTGTCGCGCTTCGGGGAGCTGGTGGGCAGAGCGCTGCGGCGCTCGGCGGGTGCCCACCGCGACTCCACGCCCTGGAACGTCGAGGACGGGCCGTTCTTCGCCAATCACATGTGCCTCATCGAGCTCGGTCGGCGCGACGCCCGGATGGTCCTCGAACGGGCTGAGCCGGACGCCGAGGGCCGGCCCGTGCTCACCGTGGCTGCACAGTCGGCGTTGTAGCGCGGGCGGCCCGTTCGGCCGGCTCACCCAGACGCTGCAACCGTCCGCCGAACGCCAGCGCGCACAGCACGAACCAGCCCCAGCCGAGCATCACGCCGGCGACGACGTCGGTGAGCCAGTGGACCCCGAGCAGGGCTCGGGACGCCGCGACGGCGACGGTCGCCAGGGCAGCAACGGCCGCCAGGATGGCGCGGCCGCGCCGCGTCCAGTGACGCCCGAGGACGAGGGCGACGGCGAACCACGCCGCGGCCGCGGAGGCCGAGTGCCCGGACGGGAACGACGAGCCGGCGGTCCCGACGAGGTGCGGGACGTCCGGGCGTGGGCGGTCGACGATCCACTTGACCACGTTGTTGAGGAGGAGGACCCCGATGAGGACCGCCGCCAGGAACAGGATCACGTTGGCGTTGCGGTGGCGCCAGTAGTCCAGGCCGGCCACGGCGACGACGAGCACGACGACGACCGTCGTGCCACCGAGGTCGGTCAGCCTGTCGAGGAGGTTCGTCGACCAGGACGCGGCGTTGTCGGCACCCCACGCGGCGACACTGCGGTCCCACCGGGCGAGCCCGGATTGGCGGTCGACCATGTCGAACACGAGCCCGACGGTGAGGGCCGTGGCGAAGACGGTCGCCAGGGCGACGACGAGCAGGAGCCCGCCGATGACGTGGCGGTCGATCGAGCGGGCGACCTCCCGGAGGCGGGGATGCCGACCGACCACCCGGACCAGCCAGCGCTCCTCGGCCTCCGGGTCGACCGGGTCCGGAGCGCCGGACCGGCGGGAGAGCGCCCCGATCACGATCGCCGCGACGACGGCGGCGACGAGGACGGCGAGCGTGACCGACATCGGACGGCAGGGTCAGTCGGCTCCGGTGAGTCGCTGTCGCGGCGCGGAGACGGCGCAGAACAGGCCGTACACGACGAGGGCAACAGCGGCGAAGCCGACCAGGAGGGCGCCCAGCGTGGAGCTGGTGGCGTCGCGCAGCGCACCGTCGAAGCCCTTGGCCTCGTCCGGGCGGAACTTGATCGCGGCGTCCAGGAGGAACCACCCGACCAGGCTCATGAGGACGCCGCGGCCGGCCCATCCGACGCGGCCGAGCAGGACGATCGTCTCGTGGCTGAACGGACCGACGTCGCCTGGCTCGAGCTCGTCGCGGAACGTGGCCATGAGGCCCTTGACCAGGAAGTACAGCCCGACGCCGATGAGCACCACGCCGATGGCCCCGACCAGCCAGCGTCCGCCGGTCTTCTCCATCAGCTCGCGGGTGTAGCGCTCGACCTTGGCGTCCTCGCTCTCGGCGCCGGCGGCGGCAGGCTTCTGCTGGGCGAACTGCAACGCCGTCCACGCCAGCGCCGAGTACACGAGAGCACTGACCAGGTAGCCGAGGCGTGTGAACCAGGCCTTGGCCGTGTTCTCGGCCGGCAGGACGATCGAGATCAGCCGCCACAGCACGTACAGGGCGAGGCCGATGGCGATGACCCACAGCGTCACCGTGCCGAACGACGTCTCGGCGATCTTGCCGACGGCGCCGGTCTGGCTGGCCTCGCCGCTGCTGCTCTGGGTGTTGTCACCCCGCAGCCCGTCGATGGCGATCGGGACGGCGAGGACGCCGACGACGAGGTAGACCACCCCCTTGGCGACCCAGCCGAGGCGACAGAGGGTGACGAGCGACGGATGGCGGTGGGCGATCTCTTCGACCTTGCGCGAGCCGGTCTCGGTGGTGAACGTGGAACTGGTCATCGGTTCGCTCCAGTGGTGAGGTCGAGCCGGCGAACCCGCTCGGGAAACGTGTCGCCGGCGTTCCGGTCGATCTTCTCGACACCGGCGGTCAGCACTGCTCTGGCGACGACGAGGGCAGTGATGCCGAGCAGGAGACCGGCCGCGACGTCGATCGGGTGATGCATGCCGCGGTAGGCGCGGGAGGCGGCCACGATGAGCGGTGCGGCCACCGCCACGACGGCGAACACCGCCCGGACGAGGCGGTTGGTCGTGTGCCACCGCACGATGAGGTAGACGCCGGCGTAGAACGCCACCGCGGCCGCGGTGTGCCCGGACGGGAAGCTCCCGGACGGCGCCGGCGGGTCGAGCTGCACGACCGGTGGGCGGTCGCGGTCGACGATGAAGCTGACGATCACGAAGACCGACGCCTCCAGGCTGACGACCAGGGCGAGGAACACGCCGTCGTGCCATCGACGCCACACGATGACCATCGCCCCGCCAACGACGGCGACGAGGATCACCTTGACGAGCGTGTCCGAGAGCATCGAGCCGGCGTGGCTGAGCGTGTTCAACGTCGGCGTCCGGCTGTCCTCCAACCACGTGGCGAGCGAGCGATCGGCGTCGCCGACCGGGCCGTCGTCGAGTACCGCCATGTACAGCAGGCCGATCGCCGTCCAGGCCACGAGGAGCACGGCGGCGCCCTTGGCGAGCACGATGAGCGCCGGCTTGTTGAGCGGCCAGGCACGCACCCAGTCGTCGCGATGGGCCACCGTGGCCGAGGTGTCGACCGTGCCGTCTCGGTGGAGCTCGCTTCGCTCTGTCATGACGACGGCACGCAGACTGCCTGGCGCTTGGGCAGCACCGAGACCTTGAAGCTCTTGGCCCGCGGCTGGTCGCCGCCGTCGAGCTCCCACGGCATCGTGCGATCGAGACGGATCTTGACCGTGGACGCCTTGGTCATGTCGACGAACGGCGACGAGCCGATGCTGCCGAGCAGCGCCCGCGTCCCGACGCGCAACCAATCGGCGCTACCACTGGCCGTGACGACCCCGACGTCGAGCAGCCCGTCGTCGGGCCGAGCATCGGGGAAGACGTGGATGCCACCGAGGATCCGGCCGACGTTGCCGATCAGCACGCACGCCGCCCGTCCCTCGAACCACGGCTGGCCGTCGACGCGGATCGTCGCCTCGGCGCCCGTCGTGCTGAGGTGACGCGCCGCGGCCTTGACGTAGGAGATCCGCCCGAGACGTTCCTTGGCGCCGTCGTCGGCGTCGCGGATCATGAGGGCGTCGAACCCGGTGCCGGCCATCACGACGAACGTCTCACCGTTGAGGACGCCGACATCGATCCGCCGGGGCAGGCCGTGCAAGGCGACGTCGAGTGCGGCGTCGAGGTCGACCGGGATCCCCAGGGCCTTGGCGAGGAGGTTGGCGGTTCCGGCCGGCAGGACTGCCAGCTCGACATCGGCATCCTCCTTGACGAGGGTGTCGATGCAGCGCCGGACCGTCCCGTCGCCGCCCCACACGAGCAGCCGGTCGATCCCGGCGTCCAGCAGCCGAGCGCACCTCCTTGGGCGCTTTGCGGCTCTTGGGCACCTCCGACCACGGTGGATCTGGGTAGCCGGCGTCGGCGAGGCCCATGCGCAGTGCCTCCGGACCGCCGCCGAGTGTCTTCTGCTGATGGAGCAGTACGCCGATCTTGCTCACCGCCACCGCGCTCCCTGGTCGATCGCCGGCTGGAAAGCGCGAGAGTGGTCCTTGTCGGGCACAGGCTGGAACGTGCCCACCTGGGGGGACGGACAAACCGGCGGGGCGATAGGCTCGCTACGATCGGCGCCCAGCACTGCCGGACGGGGAGGCACGCATGCTGGAGCGCTACCGGGTCGTCGATCTCACCGATGAGCGCGGCAATCTCGCCGCCTTCATCCTCGCCGGCCTCGGGGCCGACGTCGTGCTCGTCGAGCCGCCCGGAGGCTCGGCCGGCCGCCGTCGTGGTCCGTTCGCCGGCGACCAGGCCGATCCCGAGCGCTCGTTGACGTTCTGGGGTTGGAACCGCGGCAAGCGCAGCGTCGTGCTCGACGTCGACGACGCCGCCGGAGCGGCGGCGCTGCAGCGGCTGTGCGCCGAGGCCGACGTGGTCATCGAGTGCGGCGCCCTCACGGTGGACCTCGCCGCGCTGCGAGCGGCCGATCCGGCACTGGTCACGGTGTCGATCAGCCCGTTCGGCTCCAGCGGCCCGAAGTCCGGCTGGCCGGCGACCGACCTGACGGTGAACGCGGCCGGGTGCCAGCTGGCGATCACGGGTGACGAGGACCGCCCACCGGTGCGCACGGCGGTGCCCCAGGCGTTCCTGCACGCCGCGGCCGACGCCGCGGTCGGCGCCCTCCTGGCGCTGACCGAGCGCGCCGCCAGCGGGCACGGTCAGCACGTCGAGGTGTCCGCCCAACGATCCATGTTGCAAGCCACGCAGAGCTATGCCCTCGCTGTCCCGCTCGGCGGCAGTGAGGCGAAGCGGATGAGCGGTGGGGTCAAGACCGGCGGGCTCGACGTCCAGCTGCTGTGGCCGTGCAAGGACGGCTATGCGTCAGTGACGTTCCTGTTCGGCGCCTCCATCGGGCCGTTCACGCGCCGCCTGATGACCTGGATCCACGAGGAGGGCTTCTGCGACGAGGCCACCCGCGACAAGGACTGGCTGGACTACGCCAACCAGCTGTACGACGGGCGTGAACCGCTGGAGGAGTACGACCGGCTGAAGCGGATCGTCGGCGAGTTCTGCGCCACCAAGACCAAGGCCGAACTGCTCGAGGCGGCATGTGCCCGCTCGTTGCTGATCGCGCCGGTCGCCACGCCCGGGGACGTCGTGGACAGCCCGCAGTTCGCGGCGCGGGAGTACTTCGACCGCGTCGACGACGAGTTGCTCTCGGCTGAGCCCGTCACCGCGCCGGGACCGTGGGTGCGCTCGTCGCTCGTCGCGCCGGTGCGCCTGGGACGGGCGCCGCGCCTCGGCGAGCACAGCGCCGAGCTGCTGCCGGGCGGCCGGCCGGGTCGCCGTCCGGTGGCAGCTGAAGGTGGCGGTCGTCGCCGGCCGCTCGACGGGGTCAAGGTGCTCGACCTGACCTGGGCCATGGCCGGACCGGCGACGACGAGGATGATGGCCGACTTCGGGGCGTGCGTCGTGCGCATCGAGACCAGCAACCACCTCGACGTGGCGCGCACGATCGGCCCCTTCGTCAAGGACACGCCGGGCAACGACGCCTCGGGCCTGCTGTTCAACATGACCACCGGTAAGCGAAGCATCAGCGTCGACCTCAGCCAGCCGCTCGGGAGCGAGGTGCTGGACGATCTGGTGCGCTGGTCCGACGTCGTGATCGAGTCCTTCTCCCCGCGGGGCCGGGCCGCGCTCGGCCTCGACTACGAGCGCCTGGCCGAGCTGCGGCCGGGGCTGGTGATGATGTCGAGCTGCCTGTTCGGGCAGTCCGGACCTCTGGAGCGGTACGCCGGGTTCGGCACGATGGGCGCCTCGCTGGGCGGCTTCTTCCACCTCACCGGGTGGCCCGATCGGCCGCCGTGCGGACCGTTCGGCGCCTACAGCGACTACCCGTCGCCGCGCTTCGCGCTGTGCGCGTTGCTCGCCGCCCTCGACCACCGCCGGCGAACCGGTGAGGGCCAGTACCTGGACTTCGCCCAGGCCGAGGCGTGCGTGCACTTCCTGGCCCCGGCGATCCTCGATCAGGTCGTCAACCGGCGGGAGATGACCCGCCAGGGCAACGCCGATGCGATGATGGTCCCGCACGGCGTGTACCGCAGCGCCGGCGACGACGCCTGGGTGGCCATCGCCTGCCGCGACGACGAGGACTGGCGGGCCCTCGCCGCGCTGCTCGATCGTGCCGATCTCGCGACGCTCTCGCTCGCCGAACGCCGAGCCCGGGCCGCCGAACTCGACGAGCTCGTCGGCCGGTGGACCGCCGGGCGTTCGCCTGACGACGCGGCTGACCTCGCCATCTCCGCCGGGGTGCCGGCGCACGCCGTGCAGAACTCCGGGGAGTGCTACGCCGACCCGCAGCTGGAGCACCTCGGGCACTGGGTGACCCTGCCCCACACGGAGCACGGCACGATCATCGTCGAGGGCTCGCGGGTCGCCTTGAGCGCCACGCCGGCCGACGTCAGCGGCATCCCGCCCTCCCTCGGCCAGGACACCATGGAGGTGCTGACGGAGTACCTCGGCTACGACGACGAGCGCCTCGGCGACCTGTTCGCCGCCGGCGCCCTCGACTGATCTGCCGGACGTCGATCCATCCGAGTGTTTGCTGCCGGCCGAGTGTTTGCTGCGGGGCATCCCCACAGGAGGCACTCGGACGAGTCAGCCCTCAACCGGCCGCCTTCCAGTGGGGATCGCGGCCGAGGCATCCGAGCACGCGGTCCTGCACGGGGGCGTCCTCAGCGACTTCGACCTCCGGACCGAAGACGACGATCCCCGGTCCGAAGTGGCCGGGGATGCGCATCTCCGGCGGGATCTGCTGGACAGCTGGCCACAGCCGCTCGAGCTCGACCGGGTCGAACGTGTCGTCCTGGCCCGTCGCCCTGGCGAGGTCCCACCGGTGCAGGACCATGTCCTCGCTGACGACGCCGTCGATGTGCTGCTCGAGCGTCATCCGGCCCATCGGCGTGTCGGACTCGGTCGTGGCCACGGCCGGGTCGTCGAGCAGGGCCTCGACGTCGGCCCGGGCAGTGCGGAAGGCGCCGAGGGCGTCGTCGTCGAGCGACGGTCCCGGGCTGAGCGAGCGCCCGGCCGACCGCATCATCACGCCGTGCATGTCGATGATGTGCCCGACGACGTCACGGGCGGTCCACTCGGTGCACGGCGACGGGTCCGACCAGCGCTCGGGTGGCACGTCGGCGACGGTGCCCTCGAAGCGGTCGGCTCGCCGGCGGTAGCGGTCGGCGATCTCGCTCATGCGTCCGCCCCGGCCAGGACCTCGTCGAGGCGGTCGAAGCCCTCGGCCACCCCGTGCTCCATCCCCGACGCCAGCGCGCCCTCACGGGCCGCGGCCGACGGATACACCACCGTTGTCGTCACCGTCGTCACGCCGTCGCGCTCGTCGAACACGGTCGTGTTGAGCGTCTCCCCACCCGTCCAGTCGTCGTCGAACCGCTCCGTCGTCACCAACCGCTCGGGCGGCACGACCTCGCGGTACACGCCGCGCATCACCATCTCGGCGCCGTCCGGGCCGTGCATGACGTACTGCCACGCGCCGCCGACGCGCAGGTCGATCTCGCACACGACCATCTCCCATGTGCGTGGCCCGAGCCAGCGGCGCAGCAGCGCGGGCGTCGTGTAGGCCTCGTAGACGAGCCGCCGCGGCGCATCGAACGCCCGGCGGATGACGACCTCGCGCTCGCCCTGCGGGGCGATGGTGAGGGTTCTCGTTCCGGTCATGGCTGATCTCCCGTCGTTCGGGTGGTGGTGGACTGGATGTCGTCGAGCAGGTCGTCGAGGCGTTCGAAGCTCTCGGCCCAGAAGGCCCGGAAGGCGTCCAGCCACTCCGTGGCGTCCCGCAGCGCCCGGGCCTCGAGGCGGCATGGGCGGCGCTGGCCGTCGCGGCGGCGCGACACCAGGCCGGCCCGTTCGAGCACCTTGAGGTGCTTCGACACCGCAGGCTGGGTCATCGCGAACGGGGCAGCGAGCTCCATCACCGAGGCCTCGCCGCGGGCCAACCGGGCGATGATCGCCCGGCGGGTCGGGTCGGCGAGAGCGGCGAAGGCGGCGTCCAGACGGTCACCCGCCGAGGATCGATAACCTGCCAGTTCCATAACTGAGTGGTAATATATCGGCAGCCGTCCGGGACTGTCAAGGGCAGGCAAGGCGGGCCGTGGGGCCGGTCGGGCCGGCGGGCGGAGTGCGCCGCTAGCCTGGCCGCGACTCGCGATGAGCCCGCCTTTCGTCACGGCGACGACGTCCGCCGTCCCCATGGAGTCCCCGTGATCGCATCCCTGCTCGCCCGCCTACCCGCCGCTGACAGCAGTGGCACCGAGAACTTCGCCAACTTCGACGTGCCCTGGTGGGCGTGGGTCGCCCTGGTCGCGGCGATCGTGGCCATGCTCATCATCGACCTGCTGCTGGTGCACCGCACGGCCCACGTCATCAGCATCAAGGAGGCGGCGATCGAGTCCGCCATCTGGATCTCGATCGGCCTGGCCTTCGGCCTGGTCATCATCCTCTGGCAGGGCGGTCAGGCCGGCGGCGAGTACTACGCCGGCTTCCTCATCGAGAAGAGCCTGTCGGTCGACAACGTGTTCGTGTGGGCGGTGATCTTCTCGTTCTTCGCCGTGCCCCGCGAGTACCAGTTCCGCGTCCTCTTCTGGGGCATCTTCGGGGCCCTCGTCCTACGGGCGATCTTCATCTTCGCCGGCGTGGCGCTGATCGAGCGCTTCGAGTGGATCCTCTACGTCTTCGGGGCCTTCCTCCTGTACACCGCCGTCAAGATCGCCCGCCACGACGAGACCCACGTCGTCGACTACAACCGCAACCTGGCCATGCGAATGGTCCGGCGGGTGGTCCCGACGACGGACAAGTTCGATGGCCAGAAGCTGTTCACCATCGAGAACGCCAAGCGGCTGGCGACGCCGCTGTTCGCCGTGCTCGTGCTGATCGAGGCCACCGACGTCGTGTTCGCCGTCGACTCGGTGCCGGCCATCCTCGCCGTCAGCCGCGAGCCGTTCATCGTCTTCGCCTCCAACGCCTTCGCCATCCTCGGTCTGCGCTCCCTGTACTTCCTGCTCGGCGGGATGCAGGGCAAGTTCCGCTACCTCAACATCGGTCTCGGTGTGATCCTGGCGTTCGTCGGGATCAAGATGCTGCTGATCGGCAGGCCCTTCGAGGTGCACATGCCGACGTGGTTGTCGCTCAGCGTGATCGCCCTCGTGCTGACCGTCGCCATCGTCGCGTCCCTGCGGGCCGACAAGCGGGACCACGCCCGCGGCCTGATCGCGCCGCCCGACCGTGAGGAGCGGGCCGAGCACTGACGGAATCGCGGCGGGGCGCGAGAGCGACCGCCGGTAACGTCCGCCCATGGCGCGGATCGAGACCATTGGTGAGCTGGAGTCGCGGTACCGGCCGCCGAGCGAGCGGGTGCGGACGAAGAAGCGTGACCGACTCGATGACGGGACGCGGGCGATCCTCGCCGCCTCGCCGTTCGTCCTCCTGGCCACGGCCGACACCGACGGGCGCTGCGACGTGTCGCCCCGCGGCGGCCCGGCAGGGTTCGTCAAGGCGCTCGACGACCGCCACGTCGCCGTTCCCGACCTCAACGGCAACAACCTGCTCGACTCGCTGCGCAACATCGTGGTCAACGCGCTACGCCGGGCTGCTCGTCGTGGTGCCCGGTCAGGACGAGACGTTGCGCATCGACGGCCCGGCGCATCTCGCCGACGACGACGACGTGCTCGACCTCTTCGTCGAGGAGCTGCGTCGGCCGGTGCTGGCGATCGTGGTCCAGACGGCCGCCGTGTTCACCCACTGCGCCAAGTCGTTCCGTCGCGGCGGTGTGTGGGAGCCCGAGACGTGGTCCCGGCCCGAGCGACCGCTGCTGCTCGAGGCGCGCTACTGCCAGCTCGATCTCGACGTCTCCTTCGACGAGTACGCGGCGCAGAACGAGGCCGTCATCGCGGCCGGCCTCAGCGACGACGTTCCGGTCTGAACCCCTACCGGAGGTAGTGGCGGATGCCGCCGACGACGACGTGGTCGGCGTGGACGGGCAGGCCGCGCTCGCTGGCCGCCCGGCGCACCCGCTCGGCGTCGACGGTGGCCAGGTCGATGCCGCCGAGTCCCTCACCGCGACCGTCGCTGACGGGCACGAACCGCAGCGACGCGTTGGACAGCTCGATCGTCGGTACCCCGTCGATCCTCGCCCGGTCGATCTCGACGATCTCCGTCCACCTCGCCGAGACGGCGTCGGGGTCGTCGCACTGGATCTCGGCGGCCGTGATCGCCGACACGACGTCGGTGCTGATCGCCTGCTGCCAGTCCGGTCCCGCCGGGCTCCACGGGCCGTACGGGTCCTCACCGCCGGCCTGTTCGTCGATCTCGAGGAACGAGCCTCCGGTGTCGCGCGGGTGGAGCTGCATGTTCGTGAAGCCGGCGTCGTCGAACTGCCCGACGATGCGGATCCCGAGCTCGTCCACCCGTGCCCGGCGCGCCGCGTGGCCGTCCGTCTGGGTGATGACCATGTACCCACCGTCGCCACCACGCCGCTCGAGGTAGCGCTCGGCGGTGGTGCCCTCGACGATCGGCGCGACCACCTCGAGCAGCTGCGTTCCGACCGGGAGCAGGGCGTTGTGCAGGCCGAGCCGCCCGATGTGCGGATCCTCGTAGCCGACGCGCAATCCGAGCACGGCGACGAGGTCGGCGACCACGGCGTCGCGGTCGCGAGCGACGAGGGCGATCTGGCGGAGTCGCAGCATCGCCCTCAGCGCCCCTCGAAGCGCGCCGGGCGCTTCTCGATGTAGGCCTTGAACGCCTCTCGACAGTCGGCGGACGCGGCGATCTCGCGGTGCCGCGCGGTCTCCATGGCGACGAACTCGGCGAACCCCCTGCTCTCGGCGGCGACGTAGTGGACCTTGAGACCGCGTCGGGCGAGCGGCGCGGCGGCCGCCAGGCGCTCGGCCCTGGCGGCGACCTCGCCGAGCAGCGCATCGTCGTCGAACACGGCGTTGACCAGCCCGAGCGCGGCGGCCTCGTCGGCCGAGAGCTTGCGCGGCAGCATCGACAGCTCACGGGCGGCACCGGCGCCGATCAGGCGGGGCAGCGTCCACGGCAGGCCCATGTCGCCGGCGACGGCCACGTCGAGGAACGCCGTGTTGAGGCGCGCCGAGCGGGCGACGTAGCGCAGGTCGCAGGCGCACGCCCACCCGAGCCCGGCGCCGGCGCAGGCCCCGTTGATCGCGGCGATCGTGACCTGAGGCATCTCGTGCAGGAGCACGGGGATGTCGAAGTACTCGTCGCGCAGCTCCTCGTCGGCACCGCCGGAGGAGTAGTGGGCGAGGTCGGCGCCGGGGCAGAACGCCCGGCCGGCGCCGGTGAGCACGACGACGCCGACGGCGTCATCGGCGGCGACCTCGTGGAGCAGCTCGTGCAGCTCGCGCATCATCGCGTTGGTGATCCCGTTCAGCTGTTCCGGTCGGTTCAGCGTGACGGTGCCGACGCCGCCGGCGGCCGAGTAGGAGACCGTCTGGCACGTCATCGCGCCACCCCTGTCGCCAGCCGCTCGACCGTCGCCACGAACTCGGCGACGGTGTCGGCGATGATGTCGGCGACCGGTCGCACGGCGTCGATCCGCCCGGCGGCCTGGCCGCTGAGGGCGATCGCCGCCTCCATGTCGCCGCCGAAGTACAGGGCTCTGGCGTCGCCGAAGTCGCCGAACACGTTGTGCGCGGCGTCGACGAGGGCCTCGGTGCGGGCAGTGCGCAGCGCCCGCAGGGCAGGGGAGTGGCGCTGGTTGAGGAACAACGTGTCCGTCTCGGCCGCGGCGACGATCGCCTCCTTCCAGTTGTCGTGCACCGGTGACTCGACGGCCGACACCATCCGCGTCCCCATCTGCACGCCCTCCGCGCCGAGGGCGAAGGCGGCGGCCATCGACGCACCGTCGACGATGCCGCCGGCGGCGATGATCGGCACGTCGACCCGGCTGCGGACGAGCGGCAGCAGGACCATGGTCGAGACCGGCGTCGGGCTCTTGAACCCACCGCCCTCGCCACCCTCGACGACCAACCCGTCGACCCCGGCGTCGACGGCCTTCTGCGCCGCGGCGAGCGTCGGCACGACGTGGTAGACGGTGAGCCCGGCACTCTTCAGCACGCTGGTGTACTTCGTCGGCGAGCCGGCCGACGTGGTCACGAACTTCACGCCCTGGTCGATGACGAACTCGGCGATGTTGGGGTCGCGCACGAACGCCTGGGCGATGTTGACGCCGAACGGACGGTCGGTGAGGTCGCGCATCAGGCGGATCTCGTCCTTGACGGCATCGAGCTCACCCGACGAGGTCTCGATGATGCCGCACGCCCCGGCGCGCGAGACGGCTGACGCCAGGCGGCTGCGGGCGATCCAGCCCATCGGGGCCTGAATGATGGGGACGTCGACGCCGAGGTCGCGGGTGACCCGGTTGTCGAACGCCGGATGGGCGAACGTCATCGGGCCATCTTGGCAACGGGCTGCCCCGTCAGGCGAGTTCGCGGACGCGCGCCAGCAACACGTCGAGCGCCGGACGGTTGAGGCCACCCTGGGGGATGATCACATCGGCATGGCGCTTGCTCGGCTCGATGAACTGGTCGTGCGCCGGGCGCACCGTCGTCAGGTACTGGTCGATGATGCTCTCCGGGGTCCGACCGCGCTCGGCCACGTCGCGTCGGAGGCGCCTGATGAGGCGGATGTCGGCGTCGGTGTCGACGAAGACCTTGAGGTCGAAGCGGTCGCGCAGCGACGGTTCCCACAGCACGAGGATCCCCTCGACGACGACGATGCGTGCCGGGTGGACGATGCGCACCTGGCCGCTGCGGTTGAACTGCACGTAGTCGTAGATCGGCACCGGCACCGGCGCGCCGGCGGCCAGGGCGGCGAGGTGATCGTTGAGCAGCGGCCAGTCGAAGGCGTCGGGATGGTCGAAGTTGAACGCCTCCCGCTCGGCCAGCGGCCGGTCGCTGAGGTCGACGTAGTAGGAGTCGAGCTTGATGAGGGCCAGGTGGGGACGCTCGCCGGCGAGCTCGGCGAGACGCTCGGCGACGGTCGTCTTGCCAGAGGACGAACCGCCCGCGACGCCGATCACGAACGGTCTCGTCGCCAGGACGTCCACGCGGCCGCGACGTTACCGTCCGAGTTGTCGTGGCCCCGTCGGACGCGCGCCGTCCGCGTGGGTGACGACTACGATGCCGGCCTGGATGGCGGGCCCAGATGCTCGGGCCCCTGTTCTTCGAACACCTACGGCCGACCGACAGCCATCGCCAACAGGCAGGGGAGGGTCACATCGCATGACGGACGCACCTGAGGGGCCGGGCGCGCAGGCCGAGCGCGGGAGCGGCAGGCGTCCGCCACGCGTCGGCGACTCTGGTTCACCCGTCGGCTCGACGTTGAGCATCGTCCTCGCGGTCGTCGCGGTGGTGGCCGGGTTCTTCATCCTGCGGGCGATCACCGACGACGACGACGACGGCGGCGACGACATCACGGCCGAGTCGACGCCGGCGGACGACACCGGCGTCTCGGGTTCGGGTGTGGCCGGTCCGACGACGGCTCCTGGCGCGGACACGAGCACCACCCTCGGGCGAGTGACCGACGGCGCGACGGTCGTGGTCGCCAACGCCAGCGGCATCGGCGGCTCGGCGGCAGCGATGACGACGGCGCTGGAGGGCGCCGGCTACGCGCTGGGTGAGCCCGGCAACAACACGGGTACGAACCTCGACACCTCCGTGGTGTACTTCGTGACAGGCGATCCGATCGCCCAGGCCGTGGCCCAGTCGCTCGCCACCGACTTGGGCGGGGTCGTGGCAACGGAGATGCCGTCGCCGCCGCCGGTCGATACCGGGCTGGGCACGGCCACGGTGCTCGTCATGGTCGGCACCGACACGGCCAACAAGACGCTCGCCGACCTCAATCCGGCGACGGTCACCCCGCCGTCGGCGGCCGGGGACACGACCACGACCGCCGCCGGCTGACCCGTCTCCTGATCCGAGTGTTTGCTGCCTCCGAGTGCCTGCGGCGGGGCTTCCCCGCCGCAGGCACTCGGTCGGCAGCAAACACTCGGATGGATCGTCAGGTGGTCGCGCGGAGGGCGTCGGCGGCGGCGTGCTCGATGCACCACCGCGGCTCGTCGAACGCCCGGCGCTCGCCGAAACGGTCGACCAGCGACAGCACGGTCACGCCTGGGCCGGGGCGCGCCGCGAGTTGTCCGGCCACGTCCGGGTCGGCGTCGCCGACGATGACGACGACGGGACGGCCACAGGCGGCGGCGAGGTCGCAGACGCCGCCGACGACCTTGCCGTCGAGGCTCTGGGCGTCGAGGTAGCCCTCGCCGGTGACGACGACATCGGCGTTGTTGACGCGTTCGTCGAGCTCGACGTGCTCGGCGACGAGGTCGAACCCACCGACGAGGCGAGCGCCGAGGGCGGCCAGCCCGCCGGCCAGCCCGCCGGCTGCACCGGCGCCGTCGAGCTCGGTCACATCGACGTCGTGCTCGAGGGCGTAGCGCCGGGCGAGCTGTTCCAGCCTCGCCGTCAGCAGGGCGACCTGGGCGGGCGTGGCACCCTTCTGCGGCGCGAACACGGCGGCGGCGTCGACGAAGCGGGTGCGCACGTCACACGCCACCCGGACATCGACGGCGCGCAACCTGGCGGGGCTGCGCAGGCCCTCGATCGCACCGAGCCCGCCATCTGTCGTCGCCGACCCGCCGAGGCCGACGACGATCGCTCGGGCCCCGTCCTCGAGCGCCCGGTCGAGCAGCTGCCCGGTGCCGATCGTCGAGGCGCGCAGCGGGTCGTTGCCCTCGGCGCCGCCGGCGAGCTCCAGCCCGCTCGCCCTGGCCATCTCGATCACCGCGGTGCGCCGATCGAGCCTCCAGGCCGCCTCCACCGGCGTGCCGAGCGGACCGGTGACGATCGTCGTGCGGTTCGGCCCGCCGAGGACGTCGAGGAGGCCCTCGCCCCCGTCGGACATCGGCACCTCGTCGGCGTCGGCGCCGAGCTCCCAACAGGCGTGCCCGACGGCGGACGTCGCCGCGGCCGCCGACACCGTCCCGCGGAACTTGTCGAGGGCGATGGCGACACGCACCGTGCCGACGTTATGTCGACGTCGGCGGCCGCCCGGCCCCGCCGGGATTCCTGACAGGACGGGTAGGTTTTCGCCCATGGCTGTGACCGTGCGCATCCCGACCACCCTCCGCCCCCTGTCCGGCGGTGCCTCCACGGTGCAGGTCGCGGCCGGGTCGCTCCTCGACGTGATCGCCGCCCTCGACGCCACTCATCCCGGGTTCCAGGATCGCCTGTTGGACGACGACGGCAGCCTGCGCCGGTTCGTCAACGTGTTCGTCGACGACGACGACGTGCGCTACCTCGACGGCCTGAAGACCGACGTGCCCGACGGGCAGACGGTCAGCATCATCCCGGCCGTCGCCGGCGGCTGACACCGTCCGCGGACGGTGCTCTTCCCGCCCTTCAGTTGATCGATGGCACTCTCGGGCGTAGAGTGCTAGCACTCGCTGACCGCGAGTGCTAACGACCGCCCGCGTGCTGACCCGTCCAACGGAGGACCAACCCATGGCCAAGACGATCGCGTTCGACTCCGAGGCTCGCCGCAGCCTCGAGGCCGGCATGAACAAGCTCGCCGACGCAGTACGCGTCACCCTCGGCCCGAAGGGCCGCAACGTCGTGTTGGAGAAGAAGTGGGGCGCGCCCACGATCACCAACGACGGCGTCTCCATCGCCAAGGAGATCGAGCTCGAGGACCCATACGAGAAGATCGGTGCCGAGCTGGTCAAGGAAGTCGCCAAGAAGACCGACGACGTCGCCGGCGACGGCACCACGACGGCCACGGTGCTGGCGTGGGCGATGGTCCGCGAGGGCCTGCGCAACGTCGCTGCCGGGGCCAACCCGATGAGCCTCAAGCGGGGCATCGAGGCCGCCGTCGAGGCCGCCGTGGCTTCGATCAAGGCCCTCTCCAAGGACGTCGACGACAAGGCCCAGATCGCCCAGGTGGCCAGCATCTCGGCTGCCGACGACGAGATCGGTCAGATGATCTCCGAGGCCATCGACAAGGTCGGCAAGGACGGTGTGATCACCGTCGAGGAGAGCCAGACCTTCGGCATGGAGATGGACCTCGTCGAGGGCATGCGCTTCGACAAGGGCTACATCTCGCCCTACTTCGTCACCGATCCGGAGCGCATGGAGGCCAGCCTCGACGACCCGTACATCCTCCTCGTCGCCTCCAAGATCTCCGCCGTGCGCGACCTCGTGCCGGTGCTGGAGAAGGTCATGCAGGGTGGACGCCCGCTGGTGATCATCGGCGAGGACGTCGAGGGTGAGGCGCTCGCCACGCTCGTGGTGAACAAGATCCGTGGGACGTTCCGGTCGGTCGCCGTCAAGGCGCCCGGGTTCGGTGACCGGCGCAAGGCGATGCTCCAGGACATGGCCATCCTGACCGGCGGTCAGGTGATCTCCGAGGAGGTCGGCCTGAAGCTGGAGAACGTCACGCTCGACCTGCTCGGGTCAGCCAAGCGGGTCATCGTCACCAAGGACGAGACGACCATGGTCGAGGGTGGCGGGTCCGAGGAGGACATCAAGGGCCGGATCAACCAGATCAAGGCCGAGATCGACAACACCGACTCCGACTACGACCGGGAGAAGCTCCAGGAGCGCCTGGCGAAGCTGTCCGGCGGTGTCGCCGTGCTCAAGGTCGGCGCGGCCACCGAGGTCGAGCTGAAGGAGAAGAAGCACCGCATCGAGGACGCCGTGTCGACCACCAAGGCGGCCATCGAGGAGGGCGTCGTGCCCGGCGGTGGCGTGTCCCTGCTGCGCGCCCAGCCCGACGTCCTGAAGGCCGCCGATGGCCTGCAGGGCGACGAGGCGACCGGTGCTCGCATCGTGGCCAAGTCGCTCGAGTCGCCGCTCAAGCAGATCGCCGAGAACGCCGGCCTCGAGGGCGGCGTGGTCGTCCAGCGGGTCCGTGACCTGTCCGGCGCCGAGGGCCTCAACGCGGCCACGGGCGAATACGAGGACCTCGTCAAGATCGGTGTCATCGACGCCGCCAAGGTCACCCGCTCGGCCCTGCAGAACGCGGCGTCGATCGCCGCCCTGTTCCTGACCACTGAGGCGGTCATCGCCGAAAAGCCGGAGAAGGACGCCCCCGCCATGCCCGGCGGCGGCGACATGGACTTCTGAGTCCGTCAAGGGGGAGGGAAACCCTCCCCCTTGGAACCCCCCACCGTCGGGCTCCGGGCGGCCGAGCAAGTCGGCCGCCCTGCGCACCGCAGAATGCTGAGCCCGGCCAGTGCTGGCCGGGCTCGGGCTTTTTGGTCAGTCGATGACGTCGTCGAGTGCGTCGCGGGTGTGACGCAGCATGTCGGTGTCGAGCATCGTCGATTCCAGCGTGCTCTCGTCGACGAGCAGCCAGATGAACACCCCGACGACCGACCCGATCAGCGGGAACAGGATGAACACCCACAGCTGGGAGAGCGCGCTCGGGTCGGTGTCGGCGAAGATCGCCGTCGCGGTGCTGCGGGCCGGGTTGACGCCGGTGTTGTCGACGGGGATCGTCGCCAGGTGGATCACGGCGAGGGTGATGCCGGCGACCAGCCCGCCGAAGCCGGGAGCGAAGCGGCGGCCGGTCGTCGACAGGACGACGAACACGAACAGCGCGGTGAACACGAGCTCCACGATGATCGCCGCCCCGAGGCCGCTCAACCCGTCGCGGTCCCAGCCGTTGGAGGCGAACGGGCCGGGCTCCCACCCTTCCCGGCCGCTGGCGATGCCGTAGATCACAGCCGCCCCGAAGATCCCGCCGAGCATCTGGGCGATCCACGCGTGGACGGCGTGGCGGACGGTGATCTTCTTGGCCAGCAGCATCCCCAGCGTGATCGCCGGGTTGATGTGGCACCCGCTGATCGGCCCCACGACGTAGGCCAGGACCAACAGGGCGAACCCGAACGCCAGCGCCACGCCGAGGGTGCCGATGGCCTCGGAGGCGAGGATGGCGCTGCCCGGTCCCAACATCACGAGCACGGCGGTGCCGACGAACTCGGCGGCGACGATCGGCGCGTGTCTCGTGATGATGCCGCGCGTGTCGGCGATCCCGGCGCCGACGGTCGGGTCGCTGGGCGGCGCGGCGTCGTCTTCGGGCGGTGCCGTCACGTCAGGAGGCTCCATGGCGCGGACTGTACAGCCGGGCGGCCTGTCGCCCGGAAGGATGCGGCATTAGCGTGCCTGCTGTGGCGCGCACCGAACGGTTCATCGTCACCAGGGTCACGCCCGACGGCGCCAAGCGCCGTCCCGACGAGCTGATCGTCGAGGAGCCGATGACGATCCAGCTCGACGGCACGGTGGTCTCGACGACGATGCGCACTCCGGGCAACGACTACGAGCTGGCGGCCGGGTTCTGCCTCACCGAGGGCCTGCTCGACGGAGCGACGGTGACGGGGGTGCGGTACTGCGGCAACGGCTCGGCGCTGGCCAGCGCGTTCAACGACGTCACGGTCGAGACCGGCGGGGCGGCCCCGGCTCCGACGCCGCGGCTCGGCGCGACGACGTCGAGCTGCGGCTGGTGCGGGCGCGACGAGCTCGACGCCCTGCTCGAGCGCCTCGACCCGCTGCCGGCGACCGAACCGATCGAGCCGGCGATCCTCGCGGCCGTGCCCGCACGGGTGCTCGGCGCCCAGGGCCTGTTCACGACCACCGGTGCGGTCCATGCCGCGGCAGCCTTCGACGCCACCGGCGAGATCCTGCTGACCCGGGAGGACGTCGGGCGCCACAACGCGGTCGACAAGGTCGTCGGGGCGCTGCTGCTGGCCGGCCAGCTCCCGGCGACCGGTCGGGGCCTGTTCGTCAGTGGCAGGGCATCCGTGGAGATGGTGCAGAAGAGCTGGGCGGCCGGCTTCGCTGCCCTCGTCGCTGTCAGCGCGCCGACCGCGCTCGCCGTGCACGCCGCCCGGCGGGCTGGGCTGACACTCGTCGGCTTCGTCCGCGGCGACGGCTTCAACGTGTACTCCTCCTAACCTGAACCCCATGCGCACCGAGACCGGATTGGGTGTCCTCCACCTGTTCTGCAAGCCGGGCGGGACCGTCGACCGCGAGGCGGTAGGCGCCGCCATCAAGACCGTCGAGGGCGCCGAGGGGCAGGTCGTCACGGCGGCGATGCTCGGGCACAAGTGCGATCTGGCGATCATGGTCCTGCACCGCGACTGGAGCGTGCTGCGCGGGCTGCAGAGCGCCCTCCAGGCCGCCGGTCTCGACGTCGTCGACAGCTACGTGAGCATCACCGAGGTCAGCGAGTACGCCAAGGGCATGCCCGAGCACATGCTCCGCGAGCGTCTGTACCCGACGTTGCCGCCGGCAGGCAAGCCGGTGTTCTGCTTCTACCCGATGACGAAGCGGCGCGCCGCGCACGCCAATTGGTACGCCACGCCCTTCGAGGAGCGCAACGAGATGATGCGTGAGCACGGCAAGAGCGGGCGCACCTTCGCCGGCCAGGTCGTGCAGCTGATCACCGGCTCGACGGGCCTCGACGACTTCGAGTGGGGCGTGACGTTGTTCGCCGTCACCCCCGAGGTCATCAAGGACGTCGTGTACACGATGCGCTTCGACAAGGGCTCGGCGCTGTACGGCGAGTTCGGCCGCTTCTACGTCGGCTACCTGGCCGATGTCGAGGACGTGCTCGACCGGTTGGCTCGCTGAGGCCTCAGCGCGGGACCATCATCGGGGCCACCCGCGACACGTCGACGCCCTGTTCGTTGAACTCGAAGAGGTCGAACCAGGCACGCGCCGGATCGCCATCCGGGCCGATCTCGACGACGCCCGGTCCCTCGTAGTCGATGTTGCTGTTGCTGTCGTTGAGCAGCTGGTTGCACTCCGTGAACGAGCGGCATGGCGTCCCGCCGTTGCTCGCCTCGCTCATCTGCTCTTTCATCTGCCGAGGCGAGTCGCTGTTCGCCTGGGCAGCGGAGAGGGCGATGAGGTTCACACAGTCGAAGGCGTTCATGGCGAACGGTCCCGCCAGCTCGTCGGGTTGGTTGCCGAGTGCGGCGAGCGGTGACACACCGGTGACCTGCTCCCGCACGAGTGGGGACAGCGCCTGCACGAGCTGGGTCGACGGCGGCCGGCGGATGGCGTCGTTGACGATGATCTCCGGCGGCTCGCCTCCGGGGAACAGACCGGCCACGCTCAGCGCTGTCAGCATGCGCATTCCGTGCTCACCGTTGCCGATCACGATGACGACGCCGACGTCGCCCTCGCTGATGGCGGCGGCCTGGTCGGTGAGGCTTTCTTCGTCGGCGGCGAACGCGACCGGCTCGACCGCCAGGCCGCGGCTCCGCAGGGCTTCTCTCGTCGCCGCTGCGAACGGACGCCCGTAGGCGTCGTCGAGGTAGGCCACGGCAGCGGTTCGGGCTCCGGTGCGCTCGGCGTATTGGGCGATCGCCTCCGCCTGCAGGGAATCACTGGGCGCGGTGCGGAAGAACAGCTCCGACGGGTAGTCGTCGAGGGCGATCGCTGTCGCCGTCGGCGAGCAGGTCAGCCGATCTTCGAGCTCGTCGAGCGTGGCGAGGGCGACGGTCGACGACGCCGGACCGATGACCGCATCGACGTCGCGCTCCAGCAAGCCGCTGATCGCCTCGCGTGCGGTGGCCGCGCTGTTGCCCTCGTCGAAGTCGGTCACCAGGTCCACCGGATTTCCGAGCACACCGCCGGCGGTGTTGATCTGCTGGACGGCAGACTCGGCGGCGTCGATCAGCGGCTGGCCGATCGTCGCCCCCTCACCCGACTTCGGGAGCAGGAGTCCGAGGCGCAAGACGCCGTCATTGACACGCACGGGTTCGGTCGTCGTGGTGACGGGCGTCGTGGGCGGCGTGGGCGTCGCCGTGTCGTCGTCGGTGCACGCCGCCACGACTACGACCGCGGCGAGCCCGAGGCTGACGGCGCGCGGCAACCATCCTCGAGCAAGCACTTCACCACGATAGAGGTGGCGCCGATCTCCTACCCTTCACGGATGGTCCGCCTGGCCCCCACACGGCGCGATGAGGTCATCGCCGATCCGGCCCTCGGCGGCCGGGCGTTGTGCCGGGCGCTCTCCGACGCAACCGACGAGGTGCTCGTCGGGCTCTTCGACGACGCCGTGTCACGCGTCGACATCCGGCGCCGCAAGGCTGCGATCGCCCTTGTCGCCGTCGGCGGCTACGGCCGCCAGGAGCTCGCGCCGCACAGCGACGTCGACGTCCTGCTGCTGTACGACGGCAAGCCGCGTGGCCTCGACGAGCTGGCCACCGCCATGTGGTACCCGCTCTGGGACGCCGGGCTCAAGCTCGGCCACGCCCTGCGCTCGCTCGATGACCAGCTGGCACTGGCTGCCGACGACCTGGACACGGCCACCGCGCTGCTCAGCGCCAGACCCCTGGCCGGCGACGACGAGCTCGGTTCCCGACTCGTCACCGAAGGCCTGGCGCGCTGGCGCCGCAACGGTCGCCGCTGGCTCGATGCACTGCGCTCGAAGGTCATCGAGCGCCGGACCCAGGCGGGCGATGTCGCCTACCTGCTGGAACCGGATCTCAAGGACGGCCACGGCGGTTTGCGCGACGTGCACACACTGTGGTGGGCCGCTGACGCCGACCTCATCGTGCCGGCCGACGATCTGGCCTTACTCGACCGCTGCTACGGCACGCTCGTCGACGTGCGGGTCTCCTTGCACCGGGAGAAGGAACGTCCCGGCGACGTGTTGCGGCTGGAGGACCAAGACGCCGTCGCGGCCCGGCTGGGGGCGGCGTCGGCCGACGTGATGATGGCCGACATCGCCGCCGCCGCCCGCAGCATCGCCTGGATCGCCGGCGGAGCGTGGCGCCACGTGTCCCGGCATCAGCTCGGCCACGAGGAACAGGTGGGCGACGGGCTGGTGGTCGTCGACCGGGAGGTCGAACTGACCGCCCGGGCCGACCTCCACGACGACCCGGTGGTCGTCCTGCGCGCCGCCCGCGTCGCCGCCCAGCGCGACGTCGGACTCTCGCGCTCGACGCTGGATCGCCTGGCCGCCGAGGTGGACGCCGCGGACTGGGGCGAGCAGTGGCCCGAGGGCGCGCTCGACGAGCTGATCGGCCTGCTCCTCCAGGGCCACCGGGCGATCGACGTGCTGGAGTCGCTGGACCAGCGGGGCATCCTCGTGCGCCTGCTCCCGGAGTGGCAGGCAGTGCGCAGTCGCCCGCAGCGCAACGCCTACCACCGCTACACCGTCGACCGGCACCTGTGGGAGGCCGCCGCCAACGCGGCCGCCCTGACGGACAAGGTCGAGCGGCCGGACCTCCTCGTGCTGGGTGCGCTGTTCCACGACCTCGGCAAGGGCTCGCCCGGCGATCACACGACCGCCGGGATGGACCTGGTGCGGCGCATCGCGCCGCGGCTCGGTGTCCGAACGACCGACGTCGACACCCTCGTGCGGATGGTGCAGCACCACCTGCTGTTGCCCGACGTCGCCGTCCGCCGGGATCTCACCGATCCGGCCACCATCCGCAAGGTCGCTGATGCGGTCGGTGACGCCGAGACGCTGGACCTGCTGCACGCCCTCACGGAGGCCGACTCGCTGGCCACCGGGCCCTCGGCATGGGGCTCGTGGAAGGCTCAGCTGGTCGCCGACCTCGTGGAACGCACGCGCCCTGTCCTCGACGGCGCCGATCTCGGCGACACCGCACCGCGGCACTTCCCCGATCAGTCGACGTTGTCGGCGATGGCGGCCGGACTGTTCGATGTGCGCACCGACCGCGACGACACCGACACGATGGACGGCAGTCCGGGTACAGAACGGATCACCGTCGTGTGCAACGACAGCCCGGGGACGTTCGCCCGCATCGCCGGGGTGCTGTCGCTGCGTGGCCTCGACGTGCTGACGGCGTGGGCGTACTCCGGCGAGCTGGGTGGCCCGGCGATGGCCGCCTCGCAGTTCCGCGTCGCGCCGCCGCTGGGCGGCGTCGCATGGGGTCCGGTGATCGATGACCTGCGGCGGGCCCTGGCCGGCGAGCTGGCGATCGAGGCCCGGCTGGCCGAGCGGGCCCGCACCTACCGGCGGCGGCGAGCGCTGCAGGCCGAGCCCGCCGGACCGCCGTCGGTGACGTTCCACGACGACGAGTCCATCGCCTCGACGGTCATCGAGGTGCGGGCCCCGAACAACGTCGGCGTCCTGCACCGCATCGCCAAGGCCCTGGCCGAGCTCGGCTTGGACATCCGCCACGCCACGGTGCAGACGCTCGGCGAGGAGGTCGTCGACACGTTCTACGTGCAGGGCGCCAACGGGCGACAGATCACCGACACGTTCCACCGTGGCGAGATCGAGCGCGCCGTGCTGCACGCCGTCTCCTGACGGGCCCACGAGACCACCGAACGATCGGGCAGTAGGTTGGCGGTCGTGCAGGAGGACGACGCCGCGTCGACGAGCCCCGGCGGGTTCACCCGTGACCTGGTGCGTTGGAGCGAAACGCTGGCGGCGATCGCCCGCACGGGTCTGGGCTTCAGCGAGAACCTCTACGAGCGCGAGCGTTTCGAGGAGGTCCTCAACGTCGCCGCCGACATCAAGGCTGCCGCCAACGAGGCGCTCGGCGTCACGGTCGACGACGTCGAGGCGATCGAGACGGCGCGCGAGCAGGACCACTTCGTGCAGGAGTGGCTGGAGTCGGTCGGCGTCGGCGTGCCCGGCTACGTGACGCCGAAGGTGGCCATCGGGGCGGTCGTCGGCAACGACGCGGGCGAGCTGTTGCTCGTGCAGCGGGCCGATTCGGGGATCTGGCTGTACCCGACCGGGTGGGCCGACATCGGCTACTCGCCGGCCGAGGTCGCCGTCAAGGAGGTGGCCGAGGAGACAGGCATCGAGTGCGAACCGCAACGGGTGCTCGCCGTCATCGACGGTCAGCGGATGGGCTTCTCCCGCTTCGGGATGTACATGCTCCTCTTCCACTGCACGGCGACGGGCGGCGAGCTGCAGCGGCACCCGCTGGAGTGCGCCGACGTGGGGTGGTTCGGGCCGGAGAACCTGCCGCCGTCGACGGCGGGGGCCCAGTGGTGGTCGTCGATGGCCTTCGCGGCGATCAACGGCGAGGACTTCCCGACCGTCTACGACGCCGTCCGCTCGCCGATCTGGCGAGCCTGAGCTCGGCTCGCTGGCCCTCGCTCGCCCGGCCGGCCTCGCCGGTTTCGCCGGCTCAGCCGTCTGCCCTCAGCCGTCTGGATCGCGATCGCGCAGGAAGCGCTCGACCTCGGCCACGAGCTCACCGGGGTCGACGGCCGCGTCGTTGAGCGGTGGCGGCGGCTCGGCGTCGTCGGGCTCGTCATCGCTGAGCTCGTCGAGCTCGTCGTCGAGGAGCGACTCGAGGCGGGCGACGTATTCGACGAGGTCCTCGTCGTCGGCGATCAGGGCGGCGACACGGGCGTCGTACTCGACGGCCGCCACGGAGAGCGCTTCGGTGGGCGCGGGCGTCCCGATCAGCATGCATGCCCGCCGGACGAGGGCCAGGGCCGCCTTGGGCGACGGCACCTGGGCGGCGTACTGCGGCACGGCGGCCCACAGCGATGCGGCGCTCAGGCCGGCGGTCGTCAGGGCGTCCTGGAGCACGCCGACGATCCCGGTCGGTCCTTCGTAGCGCGAGCGCTGGAGCTCGAACCGATCGATCAGCTCGGGATCGCTTGCCGTGCCGAAGATCTGCACCGGACGGGTGTGCGGGACGTCGGCGAGGAGGGCGCCGAGGCTGATCGTCATCCGGGCACCGACCCGCTCGGCGACGCCGACCAGCTGGGAGCAGAACAGGCGCCAGCGCAATGACGGCTCGGGCCCGAGGACGAGGACGACGTCGCCGCCGGGGACCGATACCGACCACAGCCCGACGGTGGGCCACACGATCGAACGCTTGCCGCTGTTGATCCGAACATGGGGGCGGATCGTGGCGAAGTCGGTGAACGGCTCCGGGTCGACCTCGGCGATCGCCGTCGCGCCCCACGTCTCGACCAGCGCCCGTAGCGCCGACGACGCGGCGTCGCCGGCGTCGTTCCACCCGGTGAAGGCGTAGACCATCGTCGGGTTGCGCAGGGTCGGCTCCGCCAACCAGCGGACGTGCTCCATCCCACCCAACCCTACTGGCGCCCTCGATCCGAGTGTTTGCTGCCATCCGAGGGTCTGCTGCGGGAGGGCCCCGCGGCAGCCACTCCGTCAGCAGCAGGCACTCGGATGATCAGAGGTCGGGGCGCACGGTGTAGTGCTCGCCGCCGCCGCTGGCGACGACGTCGTCGAGCCAGTTGCCGGCGTAGACGTCGTTGGGGCCCTGGATGAGGTCGTTCTCGGTGGCGTCGGTTGCCGTCGTGACGAGGGTCCAGGCCTGGCGCTTGTACGTCCAGTTGCCGGGATCGAGTTGGTGCGCCCGCCGCCACCACGGCACGGCGGCGTCGTCGCCGATGGCGGCGCGCAGGTGCTGGCCGAGCTCGAAGCACGCCGCGGCCTCCGCCTCGTCGACGCCACGCGGGCGCGAGCGGGCGATCACCTCGTCGGGCGACAGGGCGTAGGGCGACGCCGGGCCGTGCTCGACCCAGTCGACGATCGCCGCACGATAGGCCTCGGCGTCGTCGGGGATGGCCTTGACCTCGGTGAACATCCGGTGCATGCGATCGGGCAGCCCGTCGGGGATGTCCAGGTCGCGCAACGGGCTGCGCTCGATGCTGGCCGACTCGGCGTTGCGCACGATCGTGCCCTGCTCGTCGATCCACACGGCCATCGGGATGTTGATGAAGCCGAACAGCTCGCCCGTGACGTGGCGCGTGTCGATCAGGCTGGGGTGGGTCGGGGCCGCGGCGTCGATCCACTGATGGGTGTGCCGGGGCACGATGTCGAGAGCGACGGTGACGACCGTGAGGCCGCGTGGTTCGAGCTCGGCGTGCAGTGCCTGCCACCCGGGCAGGCTGGTGCGGCAGCCTCAATAGCTGGCCCAGGCGACGAGCAGCACCTTGCGGCCGTGCAGGCAGGACAGCCGGAACGGCGCCCCGTCGCGATCGATCAGCTCGGGGTCGGGCGCCGCCGCGGTGCTCAGCGTGCGACCCGTCGTCGAGCCCGGCCCGATCGCCGTGATGGCGTGGAGGTCGTCGCGCACGACCGGCATGCCGAGTCGAGCCGCCGCGGCCAGCACGTCGACCGTGGCGTCCTCCCGGCGGACACCCGGTGCCGGCACACAGACCTCACCCCGGCACAGACCCTGGGGCTTGGGGTCCCAGCCCGTCGCCACGGCGAACTCGTCCGCCGTCACATCGTGGAGGTGCTCGTCGATGACGATCACGAACCGCTCCCGTCACGTGACGTGGCCGTCGCCCTGGCGAGGTCGTGCGGACCGGAGGAGGGGTAGCCCTTGGCGGCCCGGATCTGCTCGCCCCACGGGCCGAGCAGGGCGAAGAGCTCCTCGGCGTCGTCGCCGAGGGCATCGATCGCCGGGCGCATCTGAACATCGGTGTGCACCTCGATGTCCTCGCGCAGAGCCCGCCCGGCCTCGGTGAACGCACCGTCGGCGATCAGACCACGGGACTCGAGTCGCTCCGTCGCGGCATCGAACTGCTCGTCGGTCCACGCCCGGGTCCGGCTGTAGGAGCGCAACGCCAAGCCCCAGAACAACTCCGTCAGCAGGCCGATCTCGGTGGCGTCCAGACCTGCCGACACCCAGGCGGCGACATGGCTGTCGCCGCGGTACTCGCGCAGCATGTCGCCGCGCCGCCAGGCGGCCGCCAGCGGCTCGTCGGGGATCCCCAACGAGGCGATGCCGGCATACAGCGAGCGGCCCTCCGGGCGCAGCGGCTCGATGGCCCGGGCGAGCAGTTCGTTCACCCGCTCGAGGCCCTCCGGCTCGTCGCCGAGGATCCGTTGCAACTGCCCGACGGCGCCGTCGGTGCGGGCCTGGCAGATCGTCGCCGCATCGGTCTTGCTCCACCCGAGCTCGACGCAGGGCACGACGACCTCCGGGTTGAACACGCCGAACGTCGCCGCCACCACGGTGCCGGGAACCTGGCCGAGGACGCTGCCCCGACTGGTGAAGTAGGCCGGTCCATCGGGCATCGCCACGCCGCCGATCTCGCGGGTGCTGGCATCGAATCCCAACGCCTCGTAGGCCTGGTGGCACTCGGGGGAGAAGTAGACCTGCCCGACGAAGGGCTCGAGCACGGAGCCGAGCTGCCGGGCGGAGGTAGGTGCGGTCGTCGTCACGCAGGGCACCCTACGTCCGCGGCGACGTGGGTACGATCAGCGGACCGTGGGTGCCGACATCGAGATCGCCGCGACCGTCACCGATGAGCTGGTCGAGGCCTTCGGGCTGCTGATCCCCCAGCTGTCCTCGTCCTCGCCGCCCCCGGACCGCGCCGAACTGGAGGCGATCGTGGGGTCAGCCGATTCGGCGCTGTTCGTCGCCCGGGTCGATGGTCGCATCGCGGGCAGCCTGACGCTGGCGTTCTACCGCATCCCGACCGGGCTCAAGGCGTGGATCGAGGATGTCGTCGTCGACGACGCGGCGCGTGGCCACGGTGTCGGTGAGGCGCTCAACCGCGCCGCCCTGGAGGAGGCGAGGCGCCGCGGTGCCAAGGACGTCAGCCTCACCAGCCGGCCATCGCGCGAAGCGGCCAACCGGCTGTACCAGCGCATCGGCTTCGACCGCCGCGACACCAACCTGTACCGCTACACCCTCCGCTGATCGGCCATCACGGCTCGTCCGGAGCGCCGATCGCGGCGAGGTCCTCGGCGGCCTGGCGGACCTGCCAGTCGCGGTCGGTGACGGCCCGCTCGAGGGCCGCCGCGACCTCGGCGGCCCGGGGGTGCTCGGGGGCCACGAACGGGGCGAGCGCCAGCACGGCACGACGGCGTATCGCCGGCTTGTCGGAGGTGGCGGCGAGGATGGCATCGAGACCTCGGTCGTCGCCGACGGCCCCGAGCGCCGCCACCGCTGCCTCCCGCACGAGCGGCTCACGCCCGGCGCCGGCACCACCGGCAAGACCGACGAGCATGGCGTGGATCTCGTCCCCGACGACCTCCCGCTCACCGCACGCCCATGCCGCGACCTCGACCACCGACGGCTCGTCGTCGGCCAGCGCCACCGTCAGGTCGACGTCGGGATGGCGGGCCGCGATCTCCGCAGCCCTCCGCCGCACGCCGGCGTCGAAGTCGGTGAGGGCGACGGTCAGCGTTGCCCCGTCGAGCACCCCGAGGCGTTGCAGCGCGCCGAGGGCGGTCGCCCGCACGCCGGGATCGTGGTGGGTGAGCCCGCCGACGGCCGTCGCCACGTCGCCGGTGTGCCCGGCGGCGGCCACGGCCCGCCGGTCGGTCACTGTCGGAGGAGGTCCGTGAGGGTGGTGACGATCCAGGCCAGGGCGAACGCCGTGACGGTGGCGATGATCGCCCCGATGACGAGCGCCAGCCCGGAGCTGGCGACGATCGACCACACACGGCGCAACGGTCCGGCCGGGTGGTATGGCGGGGCGACGCCCTCGGCGACCTGGTAGGGCAGACGCCGCGGAGTTTCGTACGGGCTGCGTGGTCGTTTGGGCTGCGCTCTGGCAGTCTTACGCCACCCGGCCAGCACCAGGGCCACGACAGCCAGGCCCGCCATCCAGGCCATCCGAACGGTGACATCGTTGATCGACACGCAGGACCAAACGTTAACCCCGACTCCGCCGCAGGCGACCGGCACCGTGCGCCTGGCCGGGCGCGGGCACCGGTTCTGGGCGATCCCGGTCACGGTCCTCGCTCTCCTGATGCTGCTCGTGATCGCCGTGGCGTCGATCGTCCCGGCCAGCACCGTCGCCTCCAAGGAGGTCACCGATCCCGCCGATCCGAACGTCACCGTGGACGAGGCGACGCCGTACGCCCGGACGCCCCGATCGGCGCAGGCGGTCGCTGACCGAGTCTCCTTCGGCCAGCTGGAGGGCGTGGCGGAGATCGATGAGGACCGCCAGGGCGACATCTACTTCGTGACGATCTCCGAGCCCCAGCAGTCGGTGCTGTCGTGGTGGGCCGCGGGTGGCCGCACGTGCGGCAAGCCGGGGACATGCGACAGTCAGCCGGAGATCGACTTCTTGACCCAGGAGGAGAAGTTCGGCCGCCAGACCCCGAGCGAGCGTCGGCAGATCTCGTTGCAGATGATGCGCACGTCGTCGCAGGTGGCCCAGTACGTGGCGTTGCGGGCGCTCGGCTACGAGGACGCCCGCATCCTGCCCGGCAACGTCGTCGTCAACGACCTGGTGTGCTTGGAGGACGGGACGGACGGGTGTGCTCGGTATTCGCCGGCCGACGAGTTCCTCGACCAGGGCGACACGCTGCTCACCGCCAACGGGGTCCCGCTGGCGACCGTCGACGACCTCGTCGCCGAGCTCGCCGGCCACAAGGCGGGCGACACCGTGGAGCTGGAGATCGACCGGCCCGGCGAGGGCCGCAGCACGGTCTCCGTCGAGCTGATCGCCTCGCCGGACGACCCGACACGGGCGATCATCGGATTCGTCCCGTTCGACACGGCGACGGTCGAGCTGCCGTTCGAGATCGAGATCGACACCGGCAGCATCGGCGGACCGTCGGCCGGGCTGGCGTTCACGCTCACCCTGATCGACGAGCTGTCGCCGGGTGACCTCACGGGTGGCCGCAACGTCGCCGTCACCGGCGAGATCAACCTCGACGGCACGGTCGGGCCCATTGGCGGCCTCGCCCAGAAGGTCTCAGCCGTGCGCCAGGTCGGCGTCGACTCCTTCCTCGTCCCGACGGCGCAGGGCGAGGAGCAGATCGAGCGGGCTCGTCAGATCGCCGGCGACGACCTCGAGATCATCCCCGTGGCCAATCTCGACGAGGCCCTGGCCGCACTGGAGAGGCTCGGCGGCGACCCGCTCCCGGCTCCTGGCACCTGAACCGCCGCCCATTGCCGCGATCCGCGGCGGTACCAGGTTTACGATTTCGGCGATGGCCATCTCGTTCTCGCGCCCGGACCCGTCCTCACCGGCGGCAGTCGCCGATGCGACGTTCGGCACGACGCGCCGCGGCTTCGACCAGCAGCAGGTCCGCGACTTCCTGCGCATGGTCGCGGCCGAGATGGCACGGCTGCAGGAGCGCGAGCGCTTCCTCGAGCGCGAGCTGCGGGCGGCTCAGCTCGGCTCTGGCGAAGGTGTCGGGATGGACGAGGACACGGCGATCCGTCTGCTCGGCGAGGAAGCGGCGCGTCTCTTGCAGACAGCCCGCGAGGGTGGCGCGTCCATCCGCGTCAAGGCCGAGGACAGTGCGGCGCGCCTGCTGGAGGAGGTTGCCGAGGAGGCCCAGCGCCTCCGCGAGGAGGCCGATCTCGAAGCCAGCCGCCGCCGTACCGACGCCGCGGCCGACGCCGAAGCGGAGTTGGCGATGGCCAAGCAGCAGGGTCGGGAGATGGTCGAGGAGGCCCGCGCCTACCGCGAGCGCGTGTTGACCGAGTTGGCGCGACGCCGCGACCTGGCACGCCAGCAGATCGAGCAGCTGATCCACGGTCGCGATCGTCTGCTGCAGGCGTTCGAGATCGCCGGCCGCGCCGCCGCCGACGTCGTCGCCGAGCTCACGCCGCTCGGCGCGCCCGACGAGTACGTCGACCTGACTCCGACGACCGGACCGGTGCCGATGATGGTCCCGGCGTCCAACCTCTTTGACGACTCCTCGATCGACGACACCGTGCTCGCCGGCCGCCCGGTGGCCGAGGGACCGGTCGACGAGGAGCTGGACGACGAAGAGTCGTCCGACGACGAGCCGGACCTCGAGACCGACCGGGCGTTCGAGCGGGATGACGATCCCGACCCAGCGGTCGCGGAAGACGTCCCAGGCGAGGTCGAGCCCGAACCGGCCCCCGGGATCGTGGCCGCCGAGCCCGACGCCACCGTCCTGGCCTTCCCGTCGGCGCCCGACTCGGCCGACGACGAGACGGACGACGACGAGATGACGGCCGGCGACATCGACGACCTGTTCGCTCGCATCCGTGCCGACCGGCCCGTCGACGGAGCCACCGATGAGGCCGACGAGGATGCCGCCGAGCAGCTCGAGCAGGAGAACCCGTTCCGGCGCCGCGACGCGGCGCTGGTGCCGCTGATCGTGGCCAGCGCCCGCAAGCTCAAGCGGGTCCTCGCCGACGAGCAGAACGAGGTCCTCGACGTCTTGCGGCACCGGGAGCCGGTCACCGACGTCGACCGCCTCGTGACCACCCCACCAACGCAGGGTGAGCGTTACGTCGAGGCGATCACCGCTGAGCTCGTCGCTGCCGCGGCGGCCGGGGCCGCCACGATCGCCGATGAGACGGCCATCGACCTCGGTCCGCAAGGTCCGCTGGCGCCCGTGCGCGCCCAGCTCACCGTCGAGCTGGTCACGCCGCTGCGCGAGCGCCTCGAGCGCAGCGTCACCGAGGGCGACGGCGACAACGACGCCGTCGCCAAGCGGGCCCGCGGCGTGTACCGGGAATGGAAGACGCAGCGCATCGACGAGCACCTCGACGACCTGTTCCGCCTCGCCTACTGCGAGGGCGTGGCCGCCGCCTTCACGCCGGGGTCGCTCGTGGTGTGGGAAGTCGATCCGGATGGGCCGCCATCGCCGGACTGTGAGGACAACGCCCTCGCCGGCGCGGTGACGATCGGTGACGCGTTCCCGTCCGGGCACACGTCACCGCCGATGCACCCGGGCTGCCGCTGCCTCTTGCTGCCAGCCGACGGGTAGCGTTCGCGCCCGTGCGGCGTGCCTCGGACCTTCCCCGGCACCGTGCCGGACGAAGGATCTCGGGCCGGGCGATCCTCATCGTCATCGGCGTGCTGTTCCTGCTCGTCATCGTGTTCGGACGGGCGGTCGCCCGGTTCTACGTCGACTTCCTGTGGCACGAGGGACTCGGTCGGGCCGACGTCTTCTGGGGTGTCATTCGGGCCAAGGTGACGCTGTTCGCGCTGTTCTTCGCCACCTTTGCCGCCCTCGCCGGGCTCAACCTGCTGATCGCCGATCGCCTCTCGCCGAGCCGATTCCCGGCCAACGTCCACCCGTACGTCGAGCGCTTCCACGAGATGTTCGGCCACCGCCTGCGGCTGTTGCGCTACGCCGGCGCCGGCGTGCTGGCGGTGATGGTCGCCCTCCCGACCACGTCGCAGTGGCAGTCGTGGCTGCTGTTCCGCCACAGCCAGTCGTTCAACCAGCCCGACGCCCAGTTCGGCGCCGACGTCGGTTTCTACGTGTTCGAGCTGCCGTTCCTCGGCTTCGTGCTCGACTGGCTGTTCGTCGCCATGGTGCTGGTGCTGATGATCACCGTGCTGGCCCACGTGCTCAACGGCGGGGTGATGTTCGCTTCGCCCGTGCCGTCCGTCCGGCCGGCGACGAAGGGCCACATCGCCGTCCTCCTCGCCGTGCTCGCGGCGCTCAAGGCGGCCGACTACTGGGTCTCTCGGTACGAGACGACGAACGAGCGCCGGGGGTTCGTGCAGGGCGCCACCTACGCCGTCGTCCACGCTCAACTGCCCGCGCTGATGCTGCTCATGCTCATCGCCCTGCTGACGGCCGGCTTGTACCTGGCGTCGGTTCGCACTGGATCGTGGCGGTTGCCGCTGATCGCCTCGGCGCTCTGGCTCGTCGTCTTGATCGCCGGCGGTCTGGTGTACCCGGCGCTCGTGCAGTCCCTGGTCGTCAACCCCAACCAGGCGGACCGCGAGGCGATCTACATCGACCGCAACGTCAACGCCACGCGCGAGGCGCTGGGCATCAACACCGACGACATCGACGTGCGCAGCGTCGCCTTCGACAGCCTCGACGCCGACGACGTGATGTCCGATCTCGATCCGCTCCGCAACGTCCGCCTGCTCAACCCGACCGAGATGCTGTCGCGGTTCCGCATCGACCGCGGCGTCGAGGCCGGGCTCTCCATCGACGACCTCGACGTCGACCGCTACGAGATCGACGGCGAGCTCCAGCAGGTCCTCATCGCTGGACGCGAGCTGGACCTCGACGGCAGTCCCAACCAGAGCTGGCAGGGCCGCCACCTGATCAACACCCGAGGCTGCAACGTCGTGATGGCACCGGTCGGGCAGGTCCAGGAGAGCGATCAGCCGGATTACGTCCAGCCCGCCGAGATCACCCGCCCGGAGCTGTACTTCAGCCCCAGCCTGTCGGGGTACGCCGTCGCCAGGACCGAGCAGAACGAGCGGGCCTGCCCCGGCGGGGAGACCGAGGAGTACGTCGGGACGGCCGGCGTGCAGATGTCGTCGTTCGTCCGCCGTGCCGCCTTCGCCCTGGCCTTCCTCGACTACAACGTCCTCGGATCGGGGGCCATCCAGGACGACTCGCAGATGCTGTGGGTGCGCAACGTCCGCGACCGGTTGACGAAGCTGGCGCCATTCCTGTCCTATGACGGCGACCCGTACCCCGTCGTCGTCGAGGGTCGGATCCTCTGGGTCGTCGATGCCTACACCACGACGAGCCGCTACCCGTACGCCCAGCGCATCGGCACGGAGGTCCAACTGACCCGCGACAGCGGCCTCTCCCGGGACTCCAACTACGTGCGCAACAGCGTCAAGGCCGTCGTCGACGCCTACGACGGCTCCGTGCAGTTCTACGTCACCGACCCCGCCGACCCGATCGTGCTGGCCTGGGAGTCGGCGTTCGGCGACCTGTTCACCCCCGGCGAGCAAATGCCCGCCGAGCTGAGCCAGCACCTGCGCTACCCCGAGGACATGTTCCGAGTCCAGACCGACACGTACTCGAAGTACCAACTCGAGCCGGAGGACTTCTTCGAGCGTGAGGGTGCCTGGTCGGTTGCCCAGGCACCTGGCGTCGATCCCCGCGAGCAGTCGACCGCCGGAGCGACGTCGTCGACCGCCCCGAGCTCGGAGCAGACGCCCTCGGAGCTCGCCTCGGAGTCCTCCACGAACCGCTTCATCCCGTACTACTCGATGTTCGGCTCACCGTCGGGAGAGGGCACGGAGTTCGTGCTGCTGCGGCCGTTCGTCCCATTCTCCCGCGCCGACGAGCGCACCGAGCTGCAGGCGTACATGACGGCATCGAGCGATCCCGAAACGTACGGCCAGCTGACCGCCTACGTCGTCGAGCCGCAGCTGCCAGACGGGCCGCGCACCGTGGCCAACCAGATCGACTCCGAGCCGCTGATCGCCCAGCAGATCACCCTCCAGACGGGCGGAGGCAACCGCGTCCGCTACGGCGATCTGCAGTTGATGCCGGTGGCCGACGGGTTGCTGTGGGTGCGGCCGTTCTACGCCGCCGTCCCCCAGAGCACCGACCGCGACACGACCGTGACGAGCTATCGGTTCGTGATCGTGGCCTACAACGACCGGGCCGCGTTCGGGGAGTCGCTCGGCGAGGCCCTCGCCAAGCTGTTCCCGGGGTTCGAGGGTGACCTCGGTGATCGCGTCGGCGCGGTCGAGGAACCGGAGGAGGGCGAGCCTCCGCCCTCGGATTCAGGCACACCGGCAGAGAGCACGCCGGCCGACCTGCTCGCCCAGGCGGACCAATTGCTGGCCGACGCCGATCTGGCGCTGGAGTCCCGTGACCTCGCCGGCTACCAGGAGAACGTCGAGGCGGCCAAGGCGTTGATCGACCAGGCCATGGACCTGCTCAACGCCGGCGGGTGATCAGTGCGAGCGTTTGAGCTCGTCGGCGAGGCGGGCGAGGTCCTCGCGGAAGGCCATCTGGTAGCGAGCCTGTTCGTTGGCCAGGCGCACCTGCCCGTCGCGGAGCTCGCTGACGACTGCGGGATCCGACCCGTCGGCGGGCGGACGAGCACCCAGGAAGTCGATGTCGTGACCGAGCTCGGTGAGCTGGTTCGCCAGCTCCGTCGACACCGCGGTCACTCGGGAGTCCAGCTCGGCGACCTTGGCCGAGAGCTTCTCGACGCGCGGATCTGGTGACGGCTCGCCGTTCAACGATCGCAACCGGCTGTCCAGTTCCGTCGCCGTCGAGCCGTGCTGCTCGATGGCCTCGCGGAGCGCGGCCATCTCGGCACGCACCTGGTCGATCTCGGCGGGGCTCGCGGCTCGGCGGAAGAATGCCATCGACGCGCCACGGTACATGACCTCCTGCGCCGATTCTGGGACGCTCGGGACGTGCGCGGAAAGGGCGGCGAACTCGGCCGCCGTACTGATTGGTCGCCTCGCCTATCGGCTCGGCTCCGAAGGCGGTTCAGCTCTTGCGGGTCTTGACGCCGATCTCGTACCCACCACCGCCGCCCGGGTCCTTGTGTCGCACGGAGAGCCAGTACGTCCCGGGCTGCAGCTTGCGCACGATGCGGGCGTTGTGGCCGGCGCCGCGATCGTCGTCCCACGCCATGACGATGCCCGGATCTCCGGGGCCGTGGAGCGTCACCACGGTGTCGGTCGATCCGATGGTCGTGATGATGTGGGTCGCTGCGGCCGGCGCCTCGAAGCAGTAGGTGTCGACCTCGCCCCCGCCGAGGTCGGCGGCGACCCGTGGCCCTCCGACCACCAGGTCGACGGGGCCGGTGGCATCGGCGGGGTACTGACTGCGCATGAAGGAGATGTCCATGTCCGACAGTTCCGTGTTCCACCCGATCGAGAAGGTGCCGATCGTCAGCTCCTCGGGCACTGCGTACTGCATGATCGAGGTGGGGTCGAACGTCGTGAAGTTGGTCATGTCGGCGTCGTAGACGTCGAAGATGTTGGCGTCGACATCCGCCTGGGACCAGCCCTGCTGGGCGTAGTAGGCGTAGACCTTCGGCTCATCCCACGGGATCTTCCCGATGGCGTCGGGGTTCTGGTGCTCGTGGATCATGCCGAGGGCATGGCCGAACTCGTGACGCACGACGCGCTGGTACTCGCGGGTGGCCGTGTCCGGTTCGAGCCAGCCATAGTTCATCGTCGCTTGGGTGCGCGGCACGGTCAGGGCGTCGGTGCCGATCGTGGACCAGGAGAACCCTTCCTCGGCGAAGCTGATCCGCAGCTCGGCGGCGCCGCTGGTGACGAAGCGGAGCGTCAGGTTGGCGACGAACTCCCACTCCCTGGCGATGGCCTCGACCTTCCGCTGCACCTCCGGCACGCCGTCGAGGAAGCGCACCCGCAGGGTGCGGCCGTTCTCCCACAGCTTGAACCGCTCGACCGCGGCGCGGGGCCGGCCCGTGACCGGCGATCGCAGGGGGACGACGCGGACGTTGTCGACCCGTTCGGCGGCGGCGACGTCGTCACCGGAGCGGTTCGGGGCGGCGCCCGGCGAGCCGCCCTCGGGGAGGATGGTGCAGATCTTCGGTCCTCGCCGCGGCATTGAGATCATCATCGCATCGGGGTGTCAGCACTCGGCGTGATGGCGGCGCGGCGGCAGGGAGGCAATAGCGTGCCCGCCCATGGCTGCGGCGAACGTCAATGGAATCACGATCGAGTACGACGTCGCACGGGGACGAGGGCGGCGAACCGTTGCTGCTCGTGATGGGCCTCGGTGGTCAGCTCATCGCCTGGCCGATGGACTTCGTCGATCGCCTCGTGGCCAAGGGCTTCCGCGTCATCCGCTTCGACAACCGCGACATCGGTCTGTCGACGATGATGCCGTTCCCACCACCGACACGGCGCCAGGTGCTGCTGTCGGTCATCGCCCGCCGGTTCGCCAAGTCGCCGTACACCGTCGGCGACATGGCCACGGACGCTGCCGGCTTGCTCGACCACCTCGGCGCGTCGCGGGCGCACGTCGTGGGAATCTCGATGGGCGGGATGATCGCCCAGGCGATGGCCATCAAACACCCCGACAAGGTGGCCAGCCTGACGTCGATCATGTCGAACACCGGCGACCGCAAGCACGGCCGGATGAAGCGCTCGATGCTGCGCAAGCTGCCGAAGCTGATGGTCCGCAACCCGGACGACGCCGTGGCCAACGGCGTGGAGATGTTCCGGCTGATCTCCGGGCCGCACTTCGACCCCGTCGCCGCCCGGCAGTTGGGCGAGGAGGGGTTCGCGCGCAGTTACCAGCCCGACGGCGCCGCCCGCCAGACGATGGCCATCGCCGCCAGTCCGGACCGCACCTGGGACCTGCGCCGGGTGCGCGTCCCGACGCTGGTCGTGCACGGGTTGCTGGACCCGCTGGTGACGCCGAGCGGAGGGATCGCCACGGCCGAAGCCATCCCCGGCGCCAAGCTGGTGATGTACCCGGACATGGGGCATGACCTGCCCCTACCGCGCTGGGCCGACCTCATCGACGAGATCACGGAGAACGCCCGCAAGGCCGGACCGGAGGGCACGGCCGGCGACCGGGCGCCGGTGCCCTGAGTGGATCACCGTCCGACGATGGTGGCCCTCGACGTCGAGGGCGTCCTGCTGCCCGAGATCTGGATCGCCGTCGCCGAACGCACCGGCATCGAGGAACTGCGGCGGACGACCCGCGACGAACCGGACTACGACTCGCTGATGCGCGGCCGTCTCGAGCTCCTCGACCGGCACGGCCTGACCCTGACCCTGATCACCGACACGATCGCCGGCCTCACGCCTCTCCCTGGCGCCGTGGAGTTCCTCGACGAGCTGCGGGAACGCACCCAGGTCGTCCTGCTCTCCGACACGTTCGCCGAGTTCGTCAGGCCTCTGATGGCCCAGCTCGGCTGGCCGACGATCCTCTGCCACAACCTCGAGATCGTCGACGACCGCATCGTCGGCTACCGGCTACGGCTGCCTGACCAGAAGCGCCAAGCCGTGCTGGCGTTCCAGGCCCTCGGCTACAAGGTGATCGCCGGCGGGGACTCCTACAACGACGTGTCGATGCTGCTGGCGGCCGATGCCGGGTTCCTCTTCCACGCTCCGCACAACGTGCGGGCCGAGTTCCCCCAGCTCACGGCGTACGACACCTTCGAGGAGCTGGCGGCCGCCATCGCCGCCGCCGGAACCGGCTCGTGACGCCCCGCCCGTGCGGCCGACGGGATGCGGGCGGGACCATCGGCCGCACAGGGGCGGTTGGGGGGATTCGCCCGACCCATCGTGCCGCGGCCGAGGTTGGAATAAGGTTGGCCTAACGGGGAGGGACCGTGAACCGAGAGCTGCTCTGTCGGCGGGCGGCGATCGACCAGGAGCGAGGCGGCTGTGGGGGGTCGAACCGGCTGGTCGACGACACCATCCGCGCGTCCTGGGACCGCTGCACCCGGCTCGTCGACGCGGGCCGTGACCAGGCGCCCGTCGACGCCACCGATGAGATCGCCGACCGCTGGGCCGCCTCACCGATCCGACGGGCTGCCCCGCACGTCGTCGAGCAGCTCGCCGAGGCCGGCCGCGACGCCGGGCTACTGGCGATCGTCACCGACGGGACCGGGCAGGTGCTGTGGGAGTCCGCTCCGCGCCAGCTCGTGCGCAGTGCCGAGGGCATCGGGCTCGTCCCGGGCGGTCACTGGGACGAGACGGCGGTCGGAACGAACGGGATCGGGATGGCGTTGGTGACCGGTCGCCCGGCAGCGGTGTTCGCCACCGAGCACTGGGTCACGCCCGTTCGGGACTGGGTGTGCTACTCGGCGCCGGTCCATGCCCCGAACGGCTCCATCGCCGGGGTCATCGACCTCAGCACGACCTGGGAGCGAGCCAACCCGCTGGGCCTGCGCATGATCGGTGCCCTGGCCAGGTTGATCGAGTTCGAGCTGGACGCCGGCGAGCGGTCGGTCGCGGCCCCGGGGCTCGACGTGGGCGTCCTCGGCAGGACGCGAGCGACGCTGGACGGCGTCCCGATCGCCCTCAGCCGCCGGCAGTTCGAGCTGCTGGTCGTCCTCGGCCTCGCCGGCGCGGCGACGCTCGCCGAGCTGCATGCCCTGCTGTACGGCGACCGCCCGATCAGCCTGACGACGCTGCGGGCCGAGATCTCTCACGCCAGACGCGTCCTACGGGGGGTGATCGCCTCACGGCCCTACCGCCTCGCGGTCCCGTTCCGGCTCGACGTCCTCGACGTGCTCGACTGTCTCGCCCACGGCGACGTCGACGGGGCCATCGACCGCTACGAGGGGCAGTTGCTCCCGGCCAGCGACGCTCCGCTGATCGTCGAGCGGCGCTATCACCTCGACGTCGCCCTGCGAACCGCCCTCCTGCGCAAGGGAACCACGGCCCAGCTCCTGCGTTTCGGGCGCATCCACACCGGCGATGCCGAGGTCTTCGAGCGGTCGATCGCCGTGGCCGGACCGGACGACCCGCAACTCCCGGCGGCGACCGCCGCATTGGCCGTCGCCACCGCCGACCTGGCGACGTGACCACCATCCGGGGTTGCCAGTCACCCGGTCCCGACGTAGATTGATATTTCCACCGACGCGGGGTGGAGCAGTCCGGTAGCTCGTCGGGCTCATAACCCGAAGGTCGCAGGTTCAAATCCTGCCCCCGCCACCAATTGAAACACCAGGTCAGGGCCGGTTTCCAGCAGGGAGCCGGCTCTTTCCATTGGCGGAATCGGGCCCGTTGTCAACGACTTGTCAACGATTTGTCAACAGTCGTCCCGACGTCACCGCCAGCACGCCAGCTGTGTCGACAAGCGCTGTTGGCGGCACGTGCGCGCGGCCTTCGGGATGACGCCCGCGGAGTAGTGGGCGCCGGGTGGGAGGAGGTCTCTGCTCACGCAGATGCTCGCCAGTTGAGCCTCCTCGTCGATGGCGCGGACGCGTGCCATCGGGCACGTGCGAGCATTCACTGTGATCCCCGCCGTCGGCTCACAGAGAACTCTGAAGCAGAGGTACTAGACGCGTGATGGTGCAGCCATCATCGACCGGCTCGACCGACGCACCGAAGCCGCGCGGCTCGGGTCGGTGGTGGATCGGCCTCGCCGTCGTCGCCGCGATCGTCGTGGCGGTGGGGGCGTACGCACTCGGGCGCAGCACAGGGTCGTCGTCGAATTCAGACGACTCCTCACCCGCCGCGAAGACGACGACCACCGTGGCCGCGTTCACCGCCTCGGAGGTGTTCGAGGTGGTCGCACCGTCGATGGTCGTGGTCTTCGGCGATCCGGACACCAGCGACAGCACGATCGGCAGCGGCACGATCGTCACCGCCGACGGCGCGGTGCTCACGGCGCTGCACGTCGTCGAGGACGCGTCGGCGATCGAGCTCGTCTTCGCCGACGGAACCCGGTCGGCCGCCACGGTGGTGGGGTCGGACGAGGCGACCGACAGCGCGCTTGTCGTCCCAGAGACGTTTCCGGAGATCGTCGTGCCCGCAGTCCTCGGCGGCGGCGTCGACATCGGCAGCAGGGTCGTCGCCGTCGGCCACCCGTTCGGCCTGACCAACTCGGTGTCAGAGGGCGTCGTGTCGGGACTCGGCCGCACCGTCACCGCCGACGACGGCCAAGAGCTGGCTCAGCTGATCCAGTTCGATGCCGCGGTCAACCCGGGCAACTCGGGCGGGCCCCTGCTCAACGACCGCGGCGAGGTCGTCGGCATCGTCACAGCGCTCGCCAACCCGTCCGACGATGCCGAGTTCATCGGCATCGGGTTCGCCGTCCCGATCCTGACCGCGGTGGGTGGCGCCGGCGGCGACGGCGCACCCCCACCGCAGTAGTCACACCGCAGAAGTCATACCCGCCGCACGACCCCGGAGGCCCACGACATGACGACACGACGATCCGACTCATCCCGCTGGCGGCGCGGACGCGGCGGCGACGAGGGTATCGAGCTGATCGAGTCGTTCGATCTCCCCGCGGGCGAGGTGACGTCGCCCAGTCCCTTCACGCGTGCGCCCGCCCCGGTCGGCGCGTCGCCATCGTCCACACCCAGTGCGCCCGCTTCGACATGGGCCTCCCACTCGCGTGGACCGATGGAGCCGGTGCTGTACGAGGTCAAGAAGGTGATCGTCGGCCAGGACCGCTTGCTCGAACGACTCCTCGTCGCCCTTCTGTCAGGCGGGCACATCCTCGTCGAGGGCGTGCCCGGCCTGGCGAAGACCCTCGCGGTCAAGTCGCTGGCGCAGGCGATCAGCTGCGAGTTCCAGCGGGTGCAGTTCACGCCGGACCTCGTGCCGGCCGACCTCGTCGGCACGCGCATCTACCACCAGCCGACTGGCGAGTTCCGCACGTCGCTCGGGCCGGTGTTCACCAACCTGCTCCTCGCCGACGAGATCAACCGGGCGCCGGCCAAGGTGCAGAGTGCGCTGCTCGAGGTGATGCAGGAGCGGCAGGTGACGATCGGCCGCGAATCGAAGCCGCTCGTCCATCCGTTCCTCGTGCTCGCCACGCAGAACCCGATCGAGTCGGAGGGCACGTACGCGCTGCCGGAGGCACAAGTCGACCGGTTCATGATGAAGGTCGTCGTCGGCTACCCGTCGCCGACGGAGGAGTTCGTCGTCGTCGAACGGATGATGACCCCGACCGAGCCCGTGCAGCCGGTGCTCACGACCGACGGGCTGCTCGCCGCGCAGCGCGAGGCGGACCGGGTGTACGTCGATCCGGCGTTGATCGAGTTCGCGGTGCGCCTCGCCGGCGTCACTCGTGACCTCACCGAGGCCGGCCTCGGTGGCCTCGCGAAGTACGTCGACTACGGCGTCAGCCCTCGTGGACCGATCAACCTGATCCTCGCTGCACGCGCACTCGCCTACGTCCGCGGTCGTGACTATGCGCTGCCGACGGATGTGCTCGATCTGACCCACGAGGTCTTGCGCCATCGGATCGTGCTCTCGTTCGAGGCGCTCGCCGACGGGGTGACCGCCGACGCGATCCTCGACCACGCCGTCGCTGCCGCGGCGATCCCGACGCAGGTGCGGGCACTGGCGTGAGCACCCGCGGCGCCACGACCGGTGGGCCGCCGGACGCGGCGCGGCTCGGCGCGCCCGATGCGCTGCTGCGCCGGTTGGAGTGGAAGGTTCTGCGCCGCCTCGACGGGATCCAGCACGGCGACCACCGCTCGGCGTACCGCGGCACCGGCGTCGACATGATCGACCTGCGCGCCTACGAGGCAGACGACGACGTGCGCCACATCGACTGGAACGTCACCGCGCGCATGGACGAGCCCTACGTGCGCGAGTTCGCGGAGGACCGCGAGCTCGCAGCGTGGCTGCTCGTCGACCGCTCGTCGTCGATGACGCTCGGACCGATCGGACGCACCAAGGAGCGCCTCGCCGTCGAGCTCGCGGTGTCGCTCGCCCGCTTGCTCGGCCGTGGCGGGAGCCGCGTTGGCGCGATGGTGCTGAGCGACGACGGGCCACCCACGGTCATCCGTGCGCGCGCGGGCCGCCGCCACACGCTGCACATCGCAACCGAGCTGCTGCGCCCGGTCTCGCCGTCGAGCGCCGCGACCGACCTCGGCCGTCTGCTGTTGCCGGCCGCTGCGGCGCTGAAGCGCCGTAGTGCGGTGTTCATCGTCTCCGACTTCGTCACCGTGCCCGGGTGGGAGCGCGGCCTGCAGATGCTCGCCAGGCGTCACGACGTCGCGGCTGTCGAGGTGGTCGATCGGTTCGAGCGTGAGTTGCCCGACATCGGGGTGATCACGGTCGAGGACGCCGAGACCGGCGCACAGGTGGAGATCGACACCAGCAACGCAGCGTTTCGCCGGCGGCACGCTGCGCTCGTCGCCGAGCGCGTCGCCGCGGTGGACCAGGTGCTGCGCGGCGCGGGCGTGATCCGGTCGACCGTGTCGACCACCGACGACCTCGTCACCGCGCTCGCTGACCTCGTCCGTAGCCGGAAGTTGCGCCGATGAACGGGGCGGGCCGATGAGCTTCGGCTGGCCGGGGATGCTCGCCGGGCTCCTCGTCGTGCCCGCGCTCGTGTTCGCGTATGTCAGCTGGCAACGCCGCGCTGCTGTGTCGAGGGCGCGGCTCGCCGAGCTCGGCGTGCGTGCCGTCGGGCCGGCGACCCGGCTCGGTTGGCGTCGCCATCTCCCGGCCGGGGTGTTGGTCGCCGGCGTCACCGTGCTGGTCTTCGCGCTCGCTCGTCCAGAGGTGAGCCTGGCGCTGCCGAAGCGCACCGGCACCGTGCTCATCGCGATCGACGTGTCGAACAGCATGTCCGCCGATGACGTGTCGCCGACCCGGCTCGACGCTGCTCGCGCCGGCGCGCTCGACCTCGTCGACGCGCTCCCTGACGCGGTCGAGGTCGGTGTCGTGGCCTTCGGTGACGGCGCGCTGGTGGTTGCCCAGCCGACCAGCGACCGGGAAACCGTCACCGACGCGCTCGCCCGGCTGACTCCGTCGGGCGGGACGTCGACCGGCGCCGGTCTCTACACCGCACTCGAGGCGATCGCGGGTGAGCCGCTGGCGATCGTCGACGAAACGGCTGACGACGAAGCGACGGGCAACGACACGCCGGGAGACGACACGACTGTCGAGAGTGGCCAAGAGGACGAGCTCGAGCTCGATCCGGCGAACGTCGACGTCGGCTACTTGGGCGCGGCGGAGGTCGTGATGTTCTCGGACGGTGAGAACACGTCCGGCATTGACCCGCTCGAGGTGTCGGACCTGCTCGCCGCGGCCGGCGTGAAGGTGACGACCATCGCGGTCGGCACCGAGGCGGGCGCGGTGATCGAGGTCGAGGGTTACTCGGTGTCGACGGCGCTCGACAGCGAACAGCTCGAGCAGATCGCCGCCGCGACCAACGGCACCTTCTACGCGGCTGCCGACGCGGACGCATTCGGCGCGATCGCCGACGCACTCGAACTGGAGTGGCGACGCGAAGGCGAGCAGACCGAGATCACCGGCATCCTTGCCGCGATCGCGGCCGGGCTGCTGATCCTGGGCGCCGGCCTCGCCGCGTGGTTGCTAGGGCGGGTGATCTGAGTGTCGTTCACCTGGCCGGTGCTCCTCCTCGGGCTCCTCGCCGCTCCCGCGCTCGTCGGCCTGCACGTGTGGCTGACGCGTCGGCGGCGGCGCAGCGCCGTGGTCGTGAGCGACGCGGCACTGATCCGTGCCGCGGCGTCACGTTCGTCCGTGCTCCGGCGCCACCTGCCCGCCGCGTTGCTGATTGCCGGGGTTGCCACCGCGGCGCTGGCCGCGGCCCGGCCGACGCGCGAGGTCACCGTGCCGCTGTCGAACGCATCGATCCTGCTCGCGCTGGATGCGTCGGGATCGATGTGCAACACCGACATCGAGCCGAACCGGTTGGCCGTCGCCCAGGACGCTGCGGTCGAGTTCGTCGACGGCGTCGACGAGGGCACCCAGATCGGCCTGGTGACGTTCAACGGATTCGCCGGACTCGTCGTGCCGTCGACGACCGACACCGACGAGATCACCTCTGCGATCGAAAGGATCACGGTCGCTCGCGGGACCGCCATCGGCTCGGCGATCCTCGTTGCGATCGACGCCATCGCCGAGATCAACCCCGAAGTTGCACCGACCAACGTCGAGCTCGGCGAAGGAGCTGGCAACGGGACGGCAGCCGTGCCGGGGGTGGGCGAGTACCAGCCCGACATCATCGTCGTGCTGACCGACGGCGCGAACAGCCGCGGCGTCGACCCGGTCGTTGCTGGGGCAGAAGCAGCCGCGCGTGGGCTGCGGGTGTACACGATCGGATTCGGCTCGACCGATCCGCAGGAATCGGTGTGCTCCGCCGAGCAGCTCGGCAGCCGTGTGTTCGAAGACGGTGGTTTCGGGGTCGGCGGCGGGGGTCGAGGCGGCGGTGGTCGCGGGCGCAACTTCCGCGAGATCGACGAGCCGACGCTGCAGTCCGTCGCCGACGCGACGGGCGCCGAGTACTTCCGCGCTGAGAACGCCGAATCGCTGGTCGACATCTTCGCGGAGCTCCCCACGCGGGTCGACCTGCAGACCGAGGAGCGCGAGATCACGGTGTGGTTCGCGCTGGTGGCTGCGGTGCTTGCGGTCCTCGCGATGGGCCTCGCCCTCGCCTGGAACCGGATCAGTTGAGTCAACTCCTCGCCCGGACTCCCTCGGAGACGGCGAGGAACGTCACGTTCCGTTGCGGAGGTCGGGCAGTCGGTCGTTCGTGAAGCTGATGTCGTCGCCCCTCCGGCTCCGGCTGTGGATGCCGGCTGCGATCGCGGTGGCGGGCAGTGATGTCCGCTACTCGCTCGACCAGGCAACGGTCGATTCGCTCAACGAAGGGGCCGCTGCGGCTGAGCCGGTCACGACACAGGCGCCAGCACCGCCCACGACTGGACAGCCATCGACGTCCGCTCAGGGTGTGTGGCGGCTGCTTGTTGGCGCGAGATCCGGTCTCCCAGCGGGCGGCGGACCTACGCGGGTGCGCCCGTCTGCTCGGCGACCGGGGGGCGGCCGCTGAGCAGGGCGTCGAACGCCGCCGCCCGCTGGGTGTCCTCGTAGTCCTCTTGGGTGCGCAGCTTTCCCCACCGCGAGGTGACGAACAGGACCGCCCGGTTGTTGTAGCGGTCCCCGACCTCGCCTGGCGACCAGTCGTGGACCCGGACGGCGGCCCGCAGGTTCCACGGCGGCCCGTTGACGAGGATGTCCTCGACCTCCATCTGGATTCCGGCGGCGACGTAGCGCTGCAAGAACCGTTCCATCTCGGCCTTGCCCCGGTGGGTCACGTGAGCCCGGCGGCTGCGCTGCAGCGGCCGGAACTCGTCGGCCCACGAGTTGTCACCGGGGAACGAGAACTCGAGGTCGTCGCTGAACATGGCCAGCGCTGGGCGGTAGTCGCCGGCGTTGATGCTGGCGATGTTGCGCCGGATCATCCAGCGCACGGCTGCCTTGTACATGGGATGCCTCCGATCGACTAGATCGATCAATCTACTAGCTACGATGATGGAATGTCCAGCGGCTCGTCGGTCCCGACCCGCCAGCGCCTGATCACGGCGGCCGCCGAGCTGTTCCGCCGGCAGGGCTACGCAGCGACCGGGATCAAAGAGGTCCTGACCGCGGCCGGGGCGCCGTACGGATCGATGTACCACTTCTTCCCCGGCGGCAAGGCCGAACTCGGTCGAGCGGTGATCGACGAGGGGGCCCTGGCCTACCGGGCTCTCGTCGCGGCGTTCTTCCACGACGACGTCGATCCGGTCGTCGCCACCCAGCAGCTCTTCGATGGCGGCGCCGACCTGCTCGAGTCCACCGCCTTCGCCGACGCCTGCCCGATCGCGACGATCGCCGGCGAGATCGCCGACACCCACGAGCCGATGCGCGTCGCGGCCGCCGCCGCGTTCGACTCCTGGATCTCCACCCTCGCCGACCACCTCGTCGGCCACGGCGCCGAGCCCGACCGCGCCGACGCCGCCGCCGTCGAGCTGTTCTGCCTCATCGAAGGCGCGTTCCTGCTCGGGCGCACGACCCGCTCGTCCGAACCGGTGCGGGTGGCAGGGCGCCGGGCGGTGGCGATCGTGACCGAGACAGTGGCGCACGAGCTGACAACCCCAACCCGGCAATGAGCCGCCGACGCCTCTGACATGACACGCCGGCGACCGGCGGGTGGCCAGCGCTGCGCCCTCACGCGTTGGCGGTTTCGACGGCTCTGCCACGGGATTGCGACTCGGCAGGCGCATCGTGGCAGCAAGCAGGTTTCCTCTCGGGAGGGGGTGCGGATGATCGAGTTCCATGCGCTGGGCGCGCTCGCGATGACCGCTGATGGGCGCGAGCTGGGGCCCCGCTGGTCACCGAACTCGCCGTGAGTCCGGACGGTTCCACCATCGCCGCCGCCCACCTCGACGACGTCGTGCGGCTGTGGGACGCCGACGGCGGCGTGCGCCGGCTCGAGCTCAGGGGACACGACAGGAGTGGGAGTGCCTGATGCGCGGCCAGGGTTGGGGCCTCGCGGCGGGCGACGTCCAAGACGACACCGAGGGAGTCGTCGACATCGACCGCGCAGCGGGCCCGTGATCGCGGTCCAGGGGCCGCAGCTGTGATATCAGCCGGGCGGTCTTGGACGCGGACTGGCGGGAGGGAGCATCGCAGAGATGCCGGACTCGAGCTTTCGTCGTCACGGCAAGTTGAGCTGCCAGGTCACCTCGAAGCGATCACCAACCCAGCCGAAGCGGGTACTGAACCCGTAGTCGTCGAGCGGCATGAACACCTTGCCCCCATCGCTGAGCCGATCGAAGAGTCGCTGGAGTTCGTTGTTGTCGTCGCAGTCGATCCAGAGTGACACCGCAGGGGTAAACCCCCATTCATGACGGACGGGGCTGTCGGCACAGCTGAAGTCGCTACCGGCGAGACGGAACTTCGCGACCTTGACGGTGCCCTCGGGTCCGATGTCCCCCGGGCCGTAGTGGTCGATCGCGACGAGTTCGAAGTCGTCGAAGACGTCGCGGTAGAGATCGAGTGCTGCAGTGGCGACGCCACCTTGGAACGTCAGGAAGGTCCGGAGTCCCTGGGTCATGGGATCGACACTAACGAACCACCTCTCGTCGCACCGGTCCGGCCCCGCTGGAACCGCGCCCTGCTCAGGCCGCGGGACGGACGTGCGCGGTGCCGAGGACGCCGGTCGCGCCGGACGCCTCGCTGAGGATCGTCAGGTCGAGCTCGATCGTTCCGTCGTCGTTGATGCCGGTCACCGCGCCATGGCAGACGACCGGCGTGCCGACGACCATCGGCGTGCGGAAGATCGTGTCGAGCCGAATGATCGAGCAGCCGGTTGCCCAGCGATGGATCATCGCCGCCAGCTGTCCCTGGCTCATGATGCCGGGGATCACCGCGCCCGGTAACCCCTCGGCCTGCGCCGCGTCGTGGTCGATGAAGCGCGGGAACTCCATCTCCGCCGCCCGCACGAACCGCCGCACTGTCTCCATCGAGACGTCCGGGCGCTCCTCGGGCAGCTCGTCGCCGAGCTCGATCGCCGCGCTCACTGGGCCTGCCGGATCATGCGCCAGTCGACAGCGGCGACGACCTCTCCGTCGGGATCGAAGAACGTCATCCGGTTGACGATGAAGATCATCGTCCCTGAGCGCCCCGTCTTGTCGTAGATGTCGCCGATCTCGACCGTGGCCCGGAGCCGGTCGCCGGCGCGCATCGGGCGGTACCACTCGATCGACTTGCCGCCATCGATGCCCCGGCCCGAGCCGATGTCCGTGAAGTCGTCCGGCAGCATGCGGGCGGCGTTGACGTGCGTCGGGAAGGACGTCGACGCCTGGAAGTCCGGGTGCTCGGGGTCGATGAAACGGGGGTCGGTCTCCCCGCACGCGATGGCCCACTCGAGCATGCGTTCGCCGTCGACCACGAGGTCGATCTCCTGGAACACCTGGCCGACCCACCGGTCGCGGATCGCGGCGAGGTCTACGTCCGCCATGTCCGTGCCTCGCAGCTCCCGGCTCGCAGTGCTGCGACGAGGTCGTCCATCGTCGCGATGTCATCGGTGAACTCAGTCGCGCAGAGCCCGATCCTGCTGACGATGTGCGAGTCACTGCCGCCGATGCCGCGGTAGCCGTATCGGGCGGCCTCCTCGACCGAACGCTCATCCTCGCCGGGGATGCTGCCGCCGTTGTAGATCTCGACCACCTCGACACCCGCCACCGGGCCCTTGGTCTCGTAGTGGCTGAACAGTCCGACGTTCTTGCGGCCCGGGTGACACGGGGTGGCGAAACCTCCACAGCGGTTGGCGGCGTCGATGACCTCGGCCAGCGGGGTGTCGAGGCGGGCGAAGTCGAATGCGTGCGCGAGGTCGTCGTTCACTCCGAACACCAGGCAGTGGCCGTAGTCGGTCTCGACCTCGCTGGCCTTCAGGATGAGCAGCCCATACTCGTCCTCCAGCGCTCGGTAATCGCTCTCGTCGTCGAACTGGCGGTGCTCGGTGAGCACGATGCCGTCGAGCGGCAGCTCCTTGCGCCGGATCCACTGGCAGTAGTTGTCGACCTTGGCTCGGCCGTCGTCGGAGCGCACGGAATGGGTGTGGAGGTCGAGGATCATGCGGGACGGAACCGCAGCACGGCGAACGCCTCGCCATCGTCGCGAGGGGAGGTGGCATAGTCGGCCGCGACTGCCTGGCCGATGCGCAGGTCGCCCGGCTCGGCGCCCACGATGTTCGTCAGGACCCGCGGTCCCTCCTCCAGCTCGACGTAGGCGAGCACGTAAGGGAGCTGAGCGCTGAACGGTGGGACGTTGTTCTGGTGCGTCACGGTGAACGTGTGGATCGTGCCTCGGCCGGAGGCAACGAAGTGCTCGATGGTGTCGGTGAGGCACGTTACGCACATCGCCCGCGGCTTGTGCTGCACCAGCCCGCACCTCGTGCAGCGCTGCAGCACGACCTCCCCGCGCCCGCACCCTTCCCACCAGCCGCGGGTCTCCCACGAGGCATGTGGCAAGGGGTGCGTGAGCATCTCAGCCATCAGCCCGCCCCCAGGACCAGCGTCGCGCCGCTGTGGGCGACACCGAGGGTTCCGCCGGTGCCGTGCACGCAGGCCAGCCTGGCGCCGTCGACCTGGCGCTGGCCGCTCTCCCCGCGTAGTTGCCGGGTCGCCTCGATGACGAGGAAGATCCCGCGCATGCCGGGGTGGTTGGACGAGAGGCCGCCGCCGTCCGGGTTCACCGGCAGCGCTCCTCCGAGGCGGATGCGCCCGTCGGTCACGAACGGGCCACCCTCGCCGACCTTGCAGAACCCGAGATTCTCGAGCGTCGCCAGCACCGTGATCGTGAACGAGTCGTAGATCATGCACAGGTCGATGTCGTCGTGGTCGACGCCGGCCATGGCGAACGCCTTGGCGCCCGACTGACGGGCGGCCGTGGTCAGCAAGTCGGGCTGGCCGACCTCCTGGTGAGCGACGGACTCTCCGCAACCGAGCACCAGCACGGGCGCCTTCGGCAGGTCACGGGCCCGCTCGGTCGATGTCACGACCACCGCGCCGCCACCATCGCTGATGATGCAGCAGTCGAGCAGATGCAGTGGCTCGGAGATCATCCGACTGGCCAGCACATCTTCGACGGTGATCGGCTCGCGCATCTTGGCGGCCGGGTTGAGCGACGCGTGATGGCGCATGGTGACGGCGATCTCGGCCAGCTGCTCGGAGGTCGTCCCGAAGCGCTGCTGGTGGAGCTGGGCGACGAGGGCGTAGCTGCCGACCGTGGTCATCCCGTACGGGCTGGTGAACGACGCCGCAGGGTCTCGTCGCTCGCCACCCAGGCCGGTGCCGATGGCCATCGCGCTGGAGGCGGCGGTGCTGCCGTACAGCACCAATGCGACCTCGCACATCCCGGCGTGGATCGCCGCCGCGGCGTGCGACACGTGGGCGACGAACGACGAGCCGCCGATGTTGGTGCCGTCGAGGAACGAGGGCTTGAGGGCGAGGTACTCGGCGAGGTCGACGACGCCCATGGCGCTCATCGACATGCTGGCGGCGAACAGGGCGTCGACGTCGCGGATCGTCAGCCCGGCATCATCGAGCGCGCCCTTTGCCGACTCGGCCATGATCTGGAACTCCGTCTTGTCCGGCGCCCAGCGCGTCGGGTGCTCGTAGACGCCGGCGATCGCCACGGCGCCCGAGAACGTCACGCCGCACCTCCGTGGATCTGGGCGGGACTGGTCCCGGAATCCGGGACGATTCCCGCCCAGATCGGGGACGCTCGCCGGCGCTCACTCGCGCCGCGACTCCATGCCGCGACCCCGGCGACGACGGCCGCCAACTGCTCGGGCCGCTCGGCGACGCCGCGCCGTCCGGCCCCGTCGAGGGTGACGACCCGCCCCTGCCTGACGGCGGCGGCCAGCACCTCGGCCGCAGCGACGGCCTCCGGAGGCTCGTGCTCACCGACGACGACGACCACCGGCACCGTGACCGCCCCGGCGATGGCCGCGCCGTCCCACTCGGCGAGGGCCTCGAGGTCGCCCCTCGTGGCTCGCGGGTCGGTCTTCATCCACTCGCCGAAGGCCCGTTCGTAGACCTCGCGCGGGGTGTCGGGCGCATAGCCGTTCGTGTCGAACTGACGGCGGGCCCGGCCGGCGGTGACCTTGCGCACCTGCTCGATGGCCGCCGCGCCGGGGTCCGGCGTCAGCGAGGCCCCGCCGACGACCACCACGGCGGCCGGCCAATCGGGCCATGTCCCTGCGGCTTGCAGGGCGACTGCGGCACCCATGCCGTCACCGAGCAGCACCGGTGCACGCACGTCGAGCCGGTCGGCCAGCTCCTTCGTGTGCGTGGCCATCGCGGCGATCGCGCCGAGGCTGTCGAGCCCGCCGGAGCGGCCGTGGCCCGGGAGATCGAAGGCGATCGGACGGTGCCGGTCGGCGAGCGCGTCGAGCACACCGCTGAAGACGTGGCCGTTGCCGGCGACGTCGTGCACGCACAGGATCGTGGCACCGCCGGACGGTGCCGGCGGCTCGCCGGGCAGCGTCGTCGGGCCCCGATGGTGGACGAGCGTCGCCACCGACCCGACGCTGAAGTACTTCTCGGCCACGTGCGGACGGTACCGAAGGGACCGACAGCTTCGTCAATCGGGACCGCAGCCGGCTGCCGGCGGGCGCGAACCCCGGTGACCTCGCCTCGCGAGAACCCGTTCAGACGGGCACGCGTCGGCGGCTCGGCTCGGCGTGGTAGTCGGCGAGGTCGACGTGCGACGTGGCGGCGAACAGATCGACGTTGCGGAACGGGTAGTTGACCACGACCCGTCCCTTGTCGTTGCGGTAGTAGGTCGACATCCCCGGGTGCGTCCAGACCATCTGCTCGTGAGCGGCGTCGATGCGCGCGTTGTACTCGTCGTGCACGTCCTGGCGCACCTCCAGCGCGCCGATGTCGTTGCGGATCATCGTCCGCAGTGCCTCGACGACGTAGCCCATGAGCATCTCCATCACGAACATGATCGAGCCGCCGTGGCCGGGCTGGGTGTTGGGGCCGTAGAGCACGAACAGGTTGGGGAAGCCCGGCACCGTGAGCCCGCCGAGGTAGGCGCGGGCGTCGGTGTCGTCCCACACGTCGCGCAGCGTGCGCCCGTGGCGGCCGACGGTCTCGAACGCGGTGAGGAAGCGCAGGACGTCGAAGCCGGTTGCGATCGCCAGCACGTCGGCGTCGTGTGTCCCCGACGCGGTGACGACGGCGTGCTCGGTGACCTCGGTGATCGGCTCGTCGATGAGCGTGACCTTCGGGTTGCGCAGCATGCGGTACCAACCGTTGTCCAGCAGCATTCGCTTGCCGAACGGCGGATAGGCCGGCAGCACCTTGTCGAGCAGGTCGGTGCGATCGCCGAGCTCGCCGACGACGTACCGGGTGAAGTACTCGCGATGGGCGTCGTTGATCGCGTTCAGCGAGCGCTCCGGATGCTCCCACTTCGGGTCCTTCTGCAGTGAGCGGTGCAACCGGTCGTTGAACGTCCAGCCCAATCGGGCGCGGTACCACGCCCGGTACAGGGGTACCTCGCGCAGCAACATCCGGACCGCGGCGGGCACCGGCGTGCGGAAGTGCTCGAACGGCGCGGCCCAGTGCGCGGAGCGCTGGAAGATCGTCAGCGACGCCACCCGGTCCTGGACCTCCGGGCCGAACTGCATCGCGCTGGCACCGTTGCCGATCACCGCGACGTGCTTGCCGGTGAGGTCGAGGTCGACCGGCCACGCAGCGGTGTGTGCTCGTGGACCGGCGAAGCGATCGAGGCCAGGGATGTCCGGGTACTTCAGCGGGTTGAAGATCCCGGTCGCGCTGATCACGGCGTTCGGACGGCGATGCTCGACGGCGCCGTCGGGCAGGGTGAGGGTGACGTCCCAGCACTGGTCATCGGCGTCGTACTCCAGCCGCTCGACCTGCGTGCCGAAGCAGATGTGGCGTCGCAGGTCGAAGCGATCGGCGACGTGCTCGAGGTACGAGTGCAGCTCGTCGCGCAGCGCGAAGTACATCGACCAGTCGTACGGAGCGAACGAGAACGAGTACAGGTGGTTCGGCGTGTCCACGCCCGCACCGGGGTAGCGGTTCTCCCACCACGTGCCGCCGACGGTGGTGTTCTTCTCGATCACGACGAACGGGATGCCGGCGCGCTGGAGGTGGACCGCCGCGCAGATCCCGGCCACGCCCGCGCCGACGACGAGCACCTCGAACTCTTCCGGCACGTCGATCGGCTCGACGTCCGGCTCGCCGTGCAGGCTGATCTGGGCGCTGATCATCTCGCCGTACTCGTCGGGGACCTCCTCGCCCATCGCCACGCCGAGCATCTCCACGAGCATCGCCGGTGACGGCGTGGGGATGGCGACCGGCCGGCCGTCGCGCCAGGCGAGGATGGCCTCGAGCGCGGCGTCCCGGATCTCCTGCTGCGCAGCGTCGGGCAGCCCGCCGGTGTCGTTGTCGCCCATGCCCTGCGGGCGGGTCGGGCGGTACGGCTCCTGCAGCCACTTCGTCTCACCGGTGAGCTGCACGAGGACCATCAACAGCGAGGGGATGTTGGCGATGGCGATCGCCTCGGCGAAGGCGTCGTCAGGCGTGTCCGTCGCGGGCATGGCAGCGAGCGTACGCAGCGCGGGCTCCGGCCGGCGCTGCCGGACGACTTCGCCGAGCTCGGCCAGCCGGTGCGTGGGTCAGCCGACCTTGCCGCTCCAGCCGCGGGAGTTGCGCAGCACCTCGTTGAACGGTTTCGTGGAGTCGAAGCTCGGCTCTCGAGGCAGCCCGAGGACGCGCTCACCGATCCCGTTGCGCTGCATCTCGTTGGTGCCGGCAGCGATGGCGATCTGACGGCCGTTGAGGTAGTCGGTCGCCGTCTGCTGGGCGTCGTCGTCGCCCTTGGCCCACGCCAGCGCATCGATGCCGCCGATCTCGACCGCCAGGCGGGCCCGCTCAGGCGTGAACGTACCGGCGGCGAGTTTGCTGTAGGCAGCCACGGCGTGGTCGGGCGTGTCCGATGCCCGCAGGCGGACGGCGATCCGCCGGCCGAGGTGGAACTGGGCGAAGTCGTTGATGTGGGCGCGGGCGATCGCCTGGCGGACCAGCACATCGGTGGTCCGGCCGCCGCGGCGGGCGAGCTCGACGAGATCCGGCGCCAGTGTCCGCGGCTCGCGCACGGCGACGTTCGACTCACCGGCGCCGCGCTCGTACACGAGCATCGTCTGCGTGACGGCCCAGCCGTGGTTGACCTCGCCGATGAGGTCTGCATCGGTGACGATGACGTCGTCGAGGAATTCCTCGCAGAACTCGGCGTCACCGCTGATCTGGGTGATCCGCCTCACCGTGACGCCGGCGGCGTTGGTCGGCACGGCGAACCAGGTCAGGCCGCGGTGCTTGGGAGCATCCCAGTCGGTGCGGGCGAGGCACATCGCCCAGTCCGCGTGGTGGGCGCCGGAGCTCCAGATCTTCGAGCCGTTGAGAATCCAGTGATCGCCGTCGCGGGTGGCCCGCGTGCGGACGCCGGCGAGGTCCGACCCGGCCTCCGGCTCCGAGTAGAACTGGCACCAGAGCTCCTCGCCGCACAGGATCCGGGGGATGTGCCGCTGCAGGAACTCCGGCGCCGCGTGGGCCAGCATCGAGCGGGCGATCGGCCCGAACGTGACGCCGCCGGCGACGCCGAAGTCCGGCGTGACGTAGTCGGCCGCCTCCTCGCGGAACACCCGCTCGTGGGCCGCGGTGAGGCCCCGCCCGCCGTACTCGGCGGGATACGAGATGCCGGCGTAGCCCCCGTCGAACAGTCGGCGCTGCAACAGCCTGGCTGCGGCGATGTCGTGTGCCCCACGACTCCCTTCCGCCCTGCGGTCGGCCCGCGGCCGGCGGGGCTCCAGGTTCGCCCGGATCCAGCCCCCTGCCTCCTGGCGGAACTGGTCGATGGTCTCCGTCATGTCTCCCCTTCCTCAGATCCCGGCCAGCTGGCACAGGCGCTCCCGATGCCAGGCGGGGTCACCGAACAGACCGGCGTCGGTGGTGATGCGGCGCAGGTACAAGTGCTGGTCGTGCTCCCAGGTGTACCCGATGCCGCCGAACACTTGGAAGCACGTCTGGACGAGCTCGATGCCGGCATCCCCGACGAACGCCTTGGCCATGCTCGCCGACTCCGGCCCGTAGCCGTCGTCGGTGCCGACGTTCCGCGCTGCGGCGAGGGCCATCGCCTTGCTCATCTCGAGCGCCATGCTCGTGTCGGCCAACTGGTGCTTCACGCCTTGGAACGATCCGATCGGCCGCCCAAAGGCGATGCGGTCCTTGGCGTACTGCACGGTCATCGCCAGGTCCTGATCCATCGCCCCGACGGTCTCGGCAGTGAGGAGCGTGCACGCCACGGCGAGCTGGTGGGTGATCGGCGCGTGGTCGCCGACGGCCCCGACGACCGCCGATCGGGCGACGCGGGCGGCGTCGAAGCGGACCTCACAGAACCGCCGGCTGAGATCGAGCGAGTCCTGGTCGACGACGATGACGCCGGGAGCGTTGGCGGCGACGACGACCTGCACCGGGCCGGCGGGCGAGGTGCACGTGACGAGAAGCCACGACGAGGCGTCGACGTCCTGCACGGCACGCTTGGCACCCGTCAGCTCGAACCCACCGTCATCGGTTGCCCGAGCGTCGACGCCGGCCTCCGGCCGGGCACCACCGCTGCTGGCGACGGCCCACGACGCCGACGCCTCGCCCGACAGCAGGGCCGGCAGCACCGCGGCCTGCACCTCGTCGCTGCCGCTGCGGACCAGTGCATCGGCCACCACGTTGCTCCCGACGAACGAGCCCGGCTGCAGCAGGGCTCCGCGGCGGGCGGCGATCAGCGCCGTGTCGAGCATCCCATTCGCCGACACGCTGCCGCCGCCGAGCGACTCCGGCACGAGCATCGAGAACCAACCCAGCTCGGCGGCCTGACGGCGGTACGACGCAGCGAAGCCCTCGTCCTTCCATGCCCCGTCACGCACCGCCCGCACGGGGCACGTCTCTTCCATGAACCGCGTCGAGACCTCGAGCAACGTCCGTTGATCGTCGGTCGCCTCAGTGTCCACGCGTCCTCCCTGCTGTCATCCCGAAGCGGTCACGCCCGGGGAGGCCAGTCTCGCCGAATCGAGCAGCTCGCCGTACCTTCGGTGCGCCATCAGCGTCGTCGGTGGCTCGGCGAAGCGCGATCACGGCGGGCCACCCATCGCTAGCGTGGAGCGATCGCGGTGAGGAGGAGGGACGATGCCCCAGGTCGAGTTCGACGCGGACGTGGCAGCGAGGATCGAGTCGCTGTACCGGATCGGCGATGCCGTGCGCCGACGTCGGATCGTGCGTGAGACACTCGGTGCCGCCCCTGGCGAACGCATCCTCGACGTCGGCTGCGGACCCGGTTTCTACTGTGCCGAGCTCGCGGAGGAGGTGGGGTCTGGGTCGGTCGTCGGTGTCGACTCGAGCCCAGCAATGCTCGAGCTCGCCGCCCGCCGCTGCGCCGGACAGGAGGCTGTCGAGCTCCGCCCAGGTGAGGCTGTGTCGCTGCCCATCGACGACGCCAGCGTCGACGCCGCGGTTTGTGTGCAGGTGCTCGAGTACGTTGCCGACCCGACGGTGGCGCTGGCCGAGATTCACCGAGCGCTTCGACCCGGCGGACGGGTCGTCGTCTGGGACGTCGACTGGGCAACCGTCTCGCTGCACGCTGAGGACGCAGCGCTCACCGAACGGGTGCTGCGAGCGTGGGACCAGCACCTGACCCACCCTTCGTTGCCACGAACACTTGCGCCGCGGATGCGTTCGGTCGGCTTCGAACAGGTTCGAATGCAAGCGCATCCGTTCACCACCTGCGTGCTCGACCCGGAGACCTACGGTGCCGCCATGCTCCCCTTCATCGCCGCCTTCGTCGTCGGACGCGACGAGATCACCGGCGACGAGGCCCAGAGGTGGGTCAGCGAGCAACAGCAACTCGGTGCACGCGGCGAGTTCTACTTCGCCAGCACCCAGCTCTGCTTCACGGCCAGCCGACCGTCCCGCTGACGCCGTTCCAGCGGTGCCGGCGCATGCGTACCGTGGCGGTCGTCAGCCCGGGGTCAGCGAGTGGCGACCGGGCGTCGGACATCCATCCGTCGCAGTGCCTCGTCGATCTGCTCGGGGGTCGAACGGAAGCTGGTGACGAATCGCACCCGATCCGTGGCCAGTCGGTAGAAGTCGAGCCCGGCGTGCGCCCAGGCGTCGATCTCGGCCGGGTCGGCCCGCAGGAAGACCATGTTGACCCGGGGTACGTGGTCCGGTTCGAGGCCCCGCTCGACCAATCCGGTCACGAGGCGTGACATTGCCTCGTTGGCCGTGGCGGCCAGACGCAGCCACAGCCCGTCGGTGAGGTAGGCGTCCAGCTGGGCTGACTGGAACCGCATCTTGGAGGTGACGTGACCCGCGCGCTTGAGGCGGTAGGTCAACGACTCCGTCAGCGCCGGGTCGAAGCACACGATGGCGTCGGTACTGAGCGCACCGTTCTTCGTCGCCCCAAGGGTGACGACGTCGGCGCCGGCCCGCCAGGTGAGGTCGGCGGGTGAGCAGTCGAGTGCGACAAGCGCGTTGGCGAGGCGAGCCCCGTCGATGTGCACGCGCAGCCCGCGCGAACGCGCGACGTCGGCTACGGCCCGCAGCTGCTCCAGTGGGTAGAGGGTGCCGTGATCGGTCGGCTGGGTCAGCGACACGACGGACGGCTGCGAGTGATGGGGGTCACCCCACCGGGTTGCGTCCAAGGCGCCCTCGACCGCCCCCGGTGTGAGCCGGCCGTCCCCGTCGCCGGGCAGGCCCTTCATGACCGCGCTCGTGAACAGGGATGTGGCCCCGCCCTCGTTGGCGATGATGTGCGCCGTCTCGTGGCACAGGACCGCACCCCACGGCGGGCACAGCGCCGCGAGGCCGAGGGCGTTGGCGGCGGTGCCGGACGCAACGGGGAACACGGCGACGTCGTCGTGCTCGAACACGTCGGCCACCCGCTCGTGCAGGCGAGCCGTCCACGGATCTGCGCCGTAGGCCATCGCCCCGCCAGCGTCGGCGGCGATGACCGCAGCCAAGATCTCGGGCGCCACGCCGACCGAGTTGTCGCTGCGCAACTCGATGCGTCCACGATCGGGCTCGATCACGCTCGAACTTTACGGGTCGGTGGCCGTCGTACTCGGTCCGGGACCGCCGTTCAGGCAACAGTCGTCCCGTGCTTCACCAGGATGTGGGGCGACGCTCAGCGGACGTCGGTCACCGCGGGGCGGCCGAGGAACGTGCCATACCGGCGGGCCGCCAGCTCGAGGGCCGCTACATCGGCGGCCAGCAACCGACGGTACGGACGCAGCTCGAAGACGACCCGGTCAACGCTCACGGTGCGCTTCATGGCCGCCACGAGTTGAGCGTCGACGAGGGCCATGCCGGCGGCGGCTTCACGTGCCCGCGGCACGACGCCAGCGCCGTCGAGCACCCACCGTGACTGCTGGTACCCGCGGTACATCTCGTCGAGGATCTGGAGCAAGTGGCCGGCGGGCGTGCCGGATGCCGCCGGGGGCCGACCTCCCGGCGCGTGCCAGAACGTGAGCCCATCGCGTTCGAACGATTCGAGGCGGTCCGACGCCTGCGCCAATCCGGCGCGGACGTCGCCGAGAGGGAGCGTCGCCCAATACGCCAGGTCGTGCGCGGTTGCGGGGCCGTGACCAGTGAAGTAGCGCAGCGCCAGCGCGGCGAGCGCTTCGACGTGGTCGAGCCGTGGGCGGGCTGGAACTCGGTCAGCGAACCGGGCGTAGGTGTGAGTGCCGTCAGCGGCGGGCCGGCCGCTGCACACGAGGGCTTGGAGCTCGAGGTCGGCGAGGAGGATCGTCAGCGCTTGGCTGGTGATCTCGCAGCCCGTGGCGGCCAGGATGCCGGCCAGCTCGGCGCGCGTCAGGTCGGGCGTCGCGAGCGCCTCGAGCACGGCCCGCGACACACGTTCGACCGCGCGGTCGTCCATCCCGTGCGCCGCGCGCAGCTGTTGGAGGGTCGTTCGGCGGACCCGCGGCGCGGTGAGCTCGATCAGCCAGGCGACGTCATCGGCGGCGACGTAGTGCCACGTCGGGCGCAGCACGTGGGTGCGCACGACCGTTCCGTCGTCGAGCAGCCCGGCGAGATCCGCAGGATCCGGCACCGCCGTCCTCGCCGCCACGGCCCACGCCGACTGGGCCGGATTCTCCGCTTGCACCGCCAGCAGCGCACCCACCACCTCCGCCGCCGTCGCCAAGTGGGGTTCGACGAGGTGCTGAGTTCGCAGGCGCCACCGTGCCAGGTCGAGATCGCCCACCATCCGTCCGTCACCTCATAGGGAACGCAGGGCGAGCTTCAGTCGCCAGTGGCGCCGTCGACGGCTTGCCGGAGAAGGTCGGCGTGACCGCAGTGACGCGCGTACTCCTCGATCATGTGCACCAGGATCCAGCGCAGGCTGTAGGTGCTCCGCTCCCGCCGCTCGATCTCGTCCAAAGAGGCCGCGGCGATGTTGCGGTTGGCCACCTCGATCTCCTCCCGGAGGCTGTCCAGAGCGTCGGCCACCGTGGCTCCGGGCGGAGAATGGAAATCACCGTCTTCGTCGCCGGCGGGATGGGCGGCTCCGTAGAACATCGGCGGCGCGTTCTCGGCCAGCAGCGATCGGCGGAACCAGTTCCGTTCGACATCGGCCATGTGCCGGATCAGGCCGAGCAGGGTCAGGTCGCTCGGCGGGCAGGCGGCCAGCCGAGCCTGCTCGTCCGTGATGCCCTCGACCTTTCGGGCGAGCACCGCGCGTTGGTAATCGAGGAACGCGAGCAGGGTCGTGCGCTCGTCTGCGACGGGCGCCTCATCGGTGGGCAAGGGTGTCGTCGGCTCGGCCATCGCACCGACTTTGCTACCACGCGCCACGCCCGTCACCGCCGCCTGGCCACGTCGCGTGCCAGATCGCCCGGCGACCAAGATGTCAGCGGGCCGCCGCGGCGGTGGCCGGGTGCTGTGCTTCAATCGGCTCGTGGGGAGGCTCGGGCGCGGCACGCTGATCGCCGGATCGCTGATCGCTTCACTCGCCGCGTGCGGCGGCTCGAAGGACCCGTCGGCGGCGGACCCGCCGCACTTCGTGGCCGACAGCGGCGGGATCGATCACCGCTACGAGGGCGACTTCCAGTACTTCGTCGGCGGCGGGGTGGCCGCCTTCGACTGCGACGACGACGGCCGCAGCGACCTCTTCCTCGCCGGCGGCAGCGCGCCAGCTGCGCTGTACCGCAACGACAGCCCGACGGGCGGGGCGTTGCGGTTCACCGCGTTGGCCTCACCCGTCACCGACCTGTCAGGGGTCACCGGTGCCTACCCGCTCGACGTCGACAGCGACGGACACGTGGACCTCGCCGTGCTGCGGGTCGGCGAGGACGTCGTCCTGCGCGGCCTCGGTGGCTGCCGCTTCGAGTCGGCCAACGAGGCGCTCGGTCTCGAGGATGCCGACTCGTGGACGGTCGCCTTCAGCGCCACGTGGGAGGGGTCCAGCGACCTCCCCACGCTGGCGTTCGGGGACTACCTCGCGTCCGACCGCCAGTCGTGCGAGGACAGCCGGTTGCTCCGGCCCGCGCCGGACGACGGCCGGTACGCCGCGCCGGTCGCCTTGGCCCCCGGCTACTGCACGCTCTCGGTGCTGTTCAGCGACTGGGGCCGCTCCGGGCAGCGCGACCTGCGGATGACGAACGATCGCCACTACTCCCGCGACGGCGCCGACCAGCTGTGGCGGGTCGCCCCCGGTGAGGCGCCGGTTCTCTACACCGAGGCCGACGGGTGGCGGCCACTGCGGATCTGGGGCATGGGCATCGCCAGCACCGACCTCACCGGTGACGGCCGGCCGGAGGTGTTCCTGACGAGCCAGGGCGACAACAAGCTGCAGACCCTTGCCGAGGGGTCGAACGGCCCGGTCTACGAGGACGTCGCCCTCGACCGTGGCGCCACCGCCCACCGACCGTTCACCGGCGGCGACGTGCTGCCGTCGACGGCCTGGCACGCCGAGTTCGCCGACGTCAACAACGACGGCTTCGCGGACCTGTTCATCGCCAAGGGCAACGTCGAGGCCGAGACGGGTTACGCCACGCGCGACCCCAGCAACCTGCTCATCGGCCAGGCCGACGGCGCATTCGTCGAGGGCGCCGAGGACGCCGGGATCGTCGGCTACGACCGTGCACGTGGCGCCGCCGTCGTCGATCTCAACCTCGACGGCTTGCTCGATCTCGTGGTGGTCAACCGGGTCGCGCCGGTGGCGGTGTGGCGGAACACCGGCCACGGCGACGCCGCCCGTCCGGAGCCGATGGGATCGTGGATCGCCGTGCGCCTGCGCCAGCCGGCCCCCAACCTCGACGCCGTCGGGGCGTGGGTGGAGGCGCGCGTCGGCGATCGCACGACGGTCCACGAGGTGACCGTCGGTGGGGGCCACGCCGGTGGTCAGCTGGGCTGGATCCACGTCGGCCTCGGCGACGCCGACGAGGCCGACGTGCGCGTCACCTGGCCGGACGGCCGGACCGGCCCGTGGATGACGGTGCCGGCGGGCGAGTTCGCGACGATCGAGCGAGGGGCGACGAGCGCGACCCCGTGGACCCCGGAGGGACAGCGATGACGACGACGACGGGGACGCGGGGGGCCCGACTGGCGGAGATCACGTTGCCCCAGTTCGGGATGCCGGCGGCCGAGCCGGTGCTCCCGGCGTCGATCCACACCGAACGGTTGGACCGCGTCCGGGACCGGATGGCCGCCCGCGACTACGACGCGCTGGTGATCTGGGCCGACCGCGAGCACAGCGCCAACCTCGCCTACCTCAGCGGGTTCGATCCGCGCTTCGAGGAGGCCGTGATGATCGTGGCGGCGAGCGGCGACCCGGTACTCCTCGCCGGCAACGAGTGCTTCGGCACGGCCGAGGCCGCGCCGCTGCCGGTCCGCTGCGTCCGGTTCCAGGACCTCAGCCTGCCCAACCAGCCCCGTGACGCGTCGCCGGCGCTCGCCGACGTCCTCGCCGACGCGGGCATCGGCACCGGCCGCCGGGTGGGGGTCGTCGGGTGGAAGACGTACGCGTCGCGCCGCACGATGGAGGTGCCAGCCTTCCTGGTCGACGAGCTGCGGGAGGCCACGGGACCTGCCGGGCTCGTGGAGAACGCCGCCGACATCTTCATCGATGCCGCCGACGGGCTGCGCGTCGTCAACGAGGTCGAGCAACTGGCCGCCTTCGAGTGGGCCGCCTGCCAAACCTCGCACGGCGTCCGCAACCTGCTCACCGGGCTCCGTCCCGGCATGACCGAGCGGGAAGCGGTGCGCCTGCTCGAGTGGAACGGGACCCCGTTGTCGTGCCACCTCATGCTCACGGCTGGGCCCCGTGCCCGCTTCGGGTTGCTCAGCCCGGGCGACCGGACGATCCGGCACGGCGACCCACTGACCGTGGCGTTCGGGATCTGGGGTGCCCTCAACTGCCGCGCCGGCTTCGTCGCCGAGGACCCGTCGGCGCTGCCGGAAGGGACCACCGACTACGTCGAGCGGCTCGTCGCGCCGTACTTCGAGGCGGTGGCCGAGTGGTACGGCGCGCTGCACGTCGGCCAGGTGGGCGGGACCCTGCAGGAGATCGTCGACCGCCATCTCGGCGACGAGTTCTTCGGCATCTTCCTCAACCCTGGTCACCAGCTCCACCTCGACGAGTGGGTCAGCTCACCCGTGTTCCCCGGCTCGACTGTCGAGCTGCGGTCGGGCATGGCGCTGCAGTGCGACATCATCCCGGCGACGGGCACGCCGTACTTCACAACCAACATCGAGGACGGGCTGGCGCTGGCGGACGAGACGTTGCGGGCGGCGTTCGCGGCCGGCTACCCGGACGCCTGGGCCCGAGTCCAGGCCCGCCGCTCGTTCATGGAGCAGGCGCTGGGGATTGGGCTGCACCCGGACGTTCTTCCGTTCTCCAACCTCGCCGCCCACCTGCCGCCGTTCCTCCTCGCGCCCGACCGGGCGATGACGATCGCCGCCTGAGGTCCGGAGGGCGGCGTGACGGCACGGACGCTGACGCTCGGCCGGACCACGTACCCCGTGGTCCTCCCGAACACGCGCGATCCGCGGCTGCACGTCGCCGCCGTCATCATCACGATCCATGTCCTCGGGCAGTTCGGTCTCGGGTTCCGCGTCAGCGTGCCGCAGATCCTGGCGGCGATCCTCACCTGCGCGGTCCTCGAGGTGCTGCTGACGTTCCGGACCAGTCGTGCCTTCGTGTGGCCGGCCAGCGCCATGCTGACGGGCAGCGGCGTGGCGCTCATCCTCCGGGTGCCGGGCACGCCGCCCGACGAGCCGTGGAGCACTTACCGCTGGTACGTGTTCGCCGGCGTCGCCGCCCTGTCCCTGCTGACGAAGTACGTCATCCGGTACCGCGGTTCGCACCTGTTCAACCCGTCCAACATCGGGCTGGTCGCGGCATTCGTCGTGCTCGGCAGCGAGCGCATCGAACCGCTCGACTTCTGGTGGGGTCCGCTCGACCGCTGGACGTTGACGGCCTACGCCGTCATCCTCGGCGGGGGGGTGCTGATCACCACGCGCCTGCACATGGTCGGCATGGCCGTGACGTTCTGGCTCACGCTCGCCGCCGGCGTCGGTCTTCTTGCCGCGTCCGGGCACTGCATGACCGCCCAGTGGGCCTTCGCCCCCGTGTGCGGGTTCGACTTCTGGCGGGTGATCGTCACTTCCCCCGAGGTCCTGATCTTCCTGTTCTTCATGATCACCGACCCGAAGACGGTGCCGATCGGGCGCGTCGGCCGGATCGTGTTCGGCGCGCTCGTCGCCGTGGCGAGCACGCTGCTCATGGCGCCGCAGACGAACGAGTTCGGCACCAAGGTCGCCCTGCTCGCCGGGCTCGTCGTCGCGTGCGCCGCCCGTCCCGTGCTCGACCGCCTTCTCCCTGCACCCGGTTCGGACGGCGACCGGATCGCTCCGTTCGCCACCCGGCTGGCGATCGGGCGTCGCGGAGGCGTCCTCCGGCCAGCCGCCCGAGTCGGCGTGGTCGTCGCCGCCGTGGTCGCCGTCGGTCTCGGCGTCGTTGCCGCGGAGTCCCCCGCCCGCGGCACGGTCGGCGTCCCGATCGAGGCCGCCCTCGACGGGGTGAGGCCTCGGCTCGACCCGGCGACGTTCCCCACGATCACCGTCGACCAGGACGTCGCCGACTGGAACCACGAGATCGCCGGACCGGTGGCTCGCGACCTCGTGCTCGACTTGGCCGAGAACCTCGAGCTCGAGAGCCAGGCGCTGCTGCGCTCGGATCCGACGATCCTGCCGGCCGTCGACCACGGCGACCGGCTGGACGAGATGCGGGACAGACTGGACGAGGCTGGCGCGACTGGCAGCGTCGTCGTCCAGCGCTACGAGTTCGACGACGTCAGGGTGACCCTGCTCGAGCCCTTCGGCGAGCAGGAGGGGCTGAGCCTCGGGCTCGTGTCACAGGGCACGGTGACGGAGGAGACGTACGACGCCGACGGGACGCTCCACGAGCGCACGACTTCGCCGTTCGCCACGACGTTCGCCGTGCGCCAGGTGACGGGCGGTCGCTGGCTCAACGTGGGCGTGCTGTCGGATGGCGCGCCGTCGTAGTCGGCGCGTCACCCGCGATCCGACAAGTCGTACTCGGCCTGGTAATACGGGTGGCTGGGGTCGTATGTGGTCAAGGGGACCGGGTCGTCGACGCGGCCGAGCGGCCGTCGGTCGTCACCCGTGATGCCGAGACGGGCATCGCCCAGCGACTGGCGGGCCGCCTCGGCGATCGCCTCGAGGCGGGCGACCTCGTCGGGTCGCTCGGCGGCGCGGTCGGTCGACTCCGATGGGTCGGCGACCACGTCGTACAGCTCGATGACCGGCACCCCCGCTCTGGCGACGTGCAGCTTCCACCGACCGGCGCGGACCGCCTCGAGGTCGTTCATCAGGTAGTAGCTGAACGCAGCGCGGGGTGACCGCGCCCCACGGTCGAGCAGCAGCTCGCTGAGGTCGACTCCGTCGATGGTCCGGTCGGGCGGCAGCTCGGCCCCGCAGAGCGCGGCCAACGTGGGGAACAGGTCGATCGAGGCGACGAGATCGTCGCTCGTCCGGCCGGCGGCCACGTGGCCGGGCCACCGCACGATGCACGGCACCCGCATGCCGCCCTCCCACGTCGTCCCCTTGCCGCCCCGCAGCGGTGCGTTGCTCCCGCCGTCACGGGCGCGGGAGCCGTTGTCGCTGGTGAACAGGACGATCGTCGAGTCGTCGAGCCCGCTGGTCCGCAGCTCGTGCAGGAGGACGGCGGTCACCCAGTCGATCGTCTCGACGGCCGCCCCGTAGGCACCGTTGCGCGAGGAGCGGGCGAACCGCTCCTGCACGTAGATCGGGAGGTGCACGTACATGTGGGCGAGGTACAGGAAGAACGGACGCCCGGCGGACGCGCGGATGAAGCGGACGGCCTCGCCGAGGAAGCGAACGGTGAGCGACGCCTGATCGGGCTGCTGCTCCACAACCTCGTCGTCGAGCAGCAACGGGAGCGGCGGGTAGCCGCGCTGGTGCCCGCGCTCGTCGGTCGGCGTGCCGGCCTGCCGCCCCATGTCGTTGCTGTACGGGAGCCCGAAGGAGACGTCGAACCCGTGACGGGTCGGCAGGAACGCCGGCTGGTCGCCGCAGTGCCACTTGCCGATGATGGCCGTGCGGTACCCCGCTCCCGACAGCAGGCGGCCCAAGCTGACCTCCGAAGGGTGCAGTCCCACGGCCTGGCCGGGAAAGAGCACGGGCAGCCCGTCGAAGTCTCCGAACCCGATCCGTGGCGGGTAGCAGCCCGTCAGCAGCGCGCCGCGTGACGGGGAGCAGACCGGCGAAGCCATGTAGAAGGAGTCCAGGCGAAGGCCCTCGGCAGCCATCCGATCGAGCGCCGGCGTGGCCTGCAGAGTCGATCCGTAGCAGCCGAGGTCGCCGTAGCCGAGGTCGTCGCAGTTGATCAGCACCACGTTGGGTCGCATCGCGGACTTCTACTTGCCGGCGCGCGCGGCGCAACGCCGGCGATCACGGCGTGGCAGCGGCGCCAGGAAGGGCGCTGATGCGCAGACGCGCTCAGTCCCGGAACAGCTCCGCCACGGTCCTCGGGAGCCGTGGAGCACCTTCGTCGCGCACGGCCGCGCCGGTGTTCGCCGCGCCCGTCATCTCGTTGAGCCCGAGGTCGGCCCGCAAGTCGCGTGTAGCGGCCAGCGTGCCGCCGTCGAGGGCGATGCCCGTGGCGTCGGCGACGCGGGTGAGCCCATTGAACGCGCCGACCGTGAGGCTGGCCTCGGCGAGGCCGGCGGGCCCGACCGCCGTGAGGATGTCACGCCGCGCTGCCGGGAGGTCGGGCCCGTCGAGGTGGGCCGCGGCAGCGAACCGCACCAGGACGTCACCGGCCGGCACGCCCGCGCCGGCGTCGAGGGCGTTCCCGACGTCGATCGTGGTGCCGAGCGCTGAGCTGCTCGCACGGAGCAGCGCCACGTGGCTCGACGTTCAATAGAAGCACCCCTGCAGCCAGCGAGACCTGCGCCGCGATCAACTCGGTCTGCGGGCGCGTGAGCGCCCGTCGCCACGTCAGCTCGAGCATCTGCGGACCCCGGCTGTAGGACTCGGTGACGAGCGACCGCCATGTGGCGTTCGTGCGCGGCACCAGGGACAGGGCGCGCGTCACGTTGGCGAGGAGCTTCACCTCGGTCATCGGGATCCACGCGCCGACCGGCCCGACGTCCTCGGGGCGGAAGCCGGCCGGCGGCCCGTCAACGGGGTCGGCCAGCGCCGGCGCGACGTCGCCCATCGATCGGGCGGCGACGTCGATGGCGACGACGGTCGCGGTCACGCCGACGATCTCGGCGTAGCGGGCGTCGCCGAGCTCGTCGATCTGTCGGTCTGCCCACGAGCGGGTGAGCCGTCCGGGCTCGTTCACGACGCGGTGGACGACCTCGATCGCGGCGACCGGGAGCGCGGCCGTGGGGTCGTGCCCACCGCCGTCAGCGCAGCGGGCACAGCCACGTGCGGCGCGGGCCTCCTCCATGAGCGCCCGCCGGGCGGTCGCGTCCCACCAGTCACCAGGCGTGGCGAGCTCGGCGAGCAGCCGCTGGTGCAGCGCGCCGACGGTGTCGACGTCGACCACCACCTCGAGCGCCATCCCGTCCTCCCCGATCGTCGAGCTCGAGTGCTCACGGTAGCCCTGAGCCGGCGGTCGGGCAGGCGCTCAGCCCGAGCCCGATCGGGGTCGCGTCGCGACATGTCATCTCGGTGTTGGTTTGTGGTCGGTTCTCGGCAGTCTGGCGACGAGGTCGTCGAGGGCGTGCTGAAGTTGCCCGAAGCGGCGGGGTCCGAGCAGCGTGGCGATCTGTTCCTCGGCGTGCTGGGCTTGTGTGCGGATGACGGTCTCCAGCTGTCGTCCCTTGGCGGTGAGTCGTACGACACGCGCCCGGCGGTCCGCGGGGTCGGGCTCTCGGACGAGATAGCCACGGGTTTCGAGGTGGCCGACGAACTCGTGCACGGATTGCTTGGTGATCTGCATCTGGTGGGCGATGTCGGTCAGGCGGCGCCCGTCGAGCGTCGGGTAGCGGAACAGGCCGACGTGGGCCGGCTTGAGGTCGTCGTAGCCGGCCCGGACGACTGCCTCGAAGTTGTGGGCCCAGATCCATTGCCACACGAGGCGCATCGACGCCCCGACGTAGCGGGTCCGTTCGTCGTTCTCACTTGACATGATGGTCAGGTTACCTTACTCTGCCCTTGGGTCAGGTAACCTGACCCAAGGGCACGGGCCGAAGCGGTCCGGAAAGGACGGAACGTCATGGGCGCAGCAGTGATCGACGATCCGAGCAGCTCGGAGGCGCAGGCCTGGTGGTTCCTCGACACGCTCGTCGTCGAGCATCGCCGCGCCCCGGCCATGGCGGGCGTGGTGCTGGAGATGACCTTGCCCGTCGGTCACGCCCCGGCGCTGCACGTCCACGACAACCTCGACGACACCTGGTACGTGCTGGAGGGCCAGATGGCCGGCAGCTGCGGCGACGACGAGTTCTTCGTCGAAGCCGGCCACTGGGTGTCCATGCCACGCGGCGTGCCCCACTCCTTCCGCGTCGTCGGCGACCAACCGGCCCGGATCCTCACGGTCCACGACAACGCCACCTTCCGCGACTTCGTGCGCGAACTCGGCGCGCCGACCACCGAGCGCGTACCCCCGCCCGCCCCGACGTTCCCAACCATGGACGAGCTGGTCCGGGTGGCCGGCAACCACGACCTCAGGCCCATCGGCCCGCCGCTCACCGCCGACCAGGCGGCAGCGATCATCGCCAGGACCGGCAACCTCCGCCAGCCGGCATAGCCCATCACGAAGTACGAACCGGGCCCGTGTGACGATGGGCAGGTGCAGAACGTCATGCTGCATCACTTCAGCGAGGATCCAACGATCCGTCGGTTCCGACCACATGTCCCCGCCACGAACCCGGACCACCGCCCCGGTGTGTGGGCAATCGACACCGATCACGCCCCGCTGTACTGGTTCCCTCGCGACTGCCCGCGGGTGACGGCCTGGGCGCGAACGCGAGCGGAGTCCTTCGACTTCGCGTCAGCATGGACCACCACGGCGCACCGTGTACACGCCATCGAGAGCAGCTGGCTCGACCGGGTACGGGCCACGACGATCTACCGCTACGACCTTCCGGCCGCGCCGTTCTCGCGGTGGGCGGACGCGTCGGGTCAATGGTTCTCCGAGTGCGACGTCGAGCCCGTTGCCGTGGTGGCGCTGTCGGACCTGCTCGAGCTCCACGTCGTGGCGGGCATCGAGCTGAGGCTGGTCACGTCGCTGTGGCCGCTCCACGATCTCGCGGTCAGCGACCGCTGGGACTTCAGCATCGTACGGATGCGCAACGCGCAGCCACGGCAGCCGTTGTCGAATCCTCCCATCCGACCGGGAGCTCCTCGCGCTGAGCCGTCTGGGCCGTTGACGCGCTCTGACAGGCGTCGTACGTTCGACTGGTTACCCGAGCAGTGAGGAGGAATCATGGCGTTACGCCCGCCCGATGAGTCCGACCTGGCCACTGTCGCCGAGCGGTACGGGCTCGACCTGAGCAGCGACGACGTCGCATCGTTCGCCCCGTTCGCCACGGGCCTGCTGGGCTCGTGGACCGCCGTCGAGGACCTGTATGCGCGGACCGCGCCGGCTCCCCGCACCGACCGTGCCTGGTCTCGCCCGAACGACGCCGACAACCCGCTCGGCGCGTGGTACGTGATGACCGAGATCCAGGAGGCCTCCGACGGCCCGTTGGCCGGACGGACCGTGGCCATCAAGGACAACATCATGGTCGCCGGCGTGCCGATGATGAACGGCTCGGAAACGCTGGAAGGCTTCGTACCGACCCGCGACGCGACCGTGGTGACCCGCCTGCTGGCCGCCGGTGCCACGATCACCGGGAAGGCGGTCTGCGAGGACCTGTGCTTCTCCGGCGGCAGCCACACGTCGCGTAGCGGTCCGGTCCGCAACCCATGGGATCCGACCCGCTCGGCGGGCGGGTCGTCCAGCGGCAGCGCCGCCCTCGTCGCGGCGGGCGCCGTCGACCTCGCCCTCGGCGGCGATCAGGGCGGATCGGTGCGGATCCCCAGCGCCTATAGCGGCACCGTCGGCCACAAGCCGACGCACGGCCTCGTCCCGTACACCGGCGCCTTCCCGATCGAGTTGACGCTCGACCACCTCGGCCCGATCACCCGCACCGTCGCCGACGCCGCCCTCGTGCTCGGCGTGCTCGCCGGGGCCGACGGCCTCGACCCCCGCCAGCCGCCGGAGGTTCGCGGCGACGACTACACAGGTGCGCTCGACGGTTCGGTCGACGGCCTGCGCGTCGGCGTCGTGACCGAGGGCTTCGGCATCCCTGATCTGTCGCAACCCGGCGTCGACGACGCCGTGCGGGGGGCGATCGAGCAGCTCCGGAGCGCCGGATGCAAGGTCGCCGACGTGTCGGTGCCGTGGCACGGCGATGCGATGCACGTGTGGAACGTCATCGCCACGGAGGGCGCCACGGCCCAGATGGTCGACGGGAACGCCTACGGGATGAACTACCAGGGCCTCTACGACCCGGAGCTCATCGCACACTACGGACGCCAGTGGCGCGAACGGGCGGCGCGGTTCTCCGAGACGGTGAAGCTCGTCGTCATGGCCGGGCGCTACACCATCGACACCGGCTACGGGCAGCACTACGCGATGGCCCGCAACCTCGCCTACGAACTGCGTCGTGCGTATGACGACGCGCTGGCCGAGCATGACGTGCTCGTCATGCCGACGCTGCCGATGACGGCGACCGCCATCCCCGGCCCCGACGCGTCGCGTGAGGAGTACATCGCCCGGGCGCTGGAGATGATCGCCAACACGGCACCGTTCGACGTCACCGGGCACCCGGCGACGTCGGTGCCGGCCGGGCTGGTCGACGGTCTCCCGGCCGGGCTGATGATCGTCGGGCGGCACTTCGACGACGGCACCTGCCTGCGCGTGGCCCACGCCTTCGAGCGGGCCGTCGGCGGGTTCCCGGTCCCGCCAGTGGCCGCCACCGTCGGAGGCGGGTCGTGAACGGCGTCCACGATCTTGGCGGCACCGACGGCCTCGGCCCGGTGCTCGTCGAGGAGAAGGAGCCGGTGTGGCACTCGGAGTGGGAGAAGGCGGCGTTCGGCATGTTCCCGTTCCCGTTCGCCGCCGGGTTCTTCGGCGTCGACCAGTTCCGCTACGGCATCGAGCAGATGCACCCGGCCGAGTACCTCGCCTCGCGCTACTACGAGCACTGGCTGCACACGGCCGAGCACTACACGACCAAAGCCGGGGCCATTGATCCGGACGAGATCGAGCGCCGGACCGCGCATTACCTCGAGCATCCCGACGAGCCCCTGCCGGACACGAAGAACCCGGAGCTGTTGGCGTTCGTCGACGCCGCGGTGAAGAACGGGGTCAACCCCCGCCGCGAGTCCGACGCCGCGCCGAGGTTCTCGGTCGGCGACCGGGTCAGGGTGATCGACGACAGCCCTCGGGGGCACACGCGCAAAGCGCGCTACATACGCGGCAAGACGGGTGAGGTCGTCCTCGCCCACGGCACCTTCATCTACCCCGACAGCGCCGGCAACGGCGGCGGCGACGATCCGCAGCACGTCTACACGATCCGCTTCGGTGCCGCCGAGCTGTGGGGCGACGGCATCGGTGACCCGAACGCGTCGGTGTATGTCGACGCCTGGGAGCCCTACCTCGAGCCTGCCGGAGGTTCATCATGACGAGCACACAGAGCCCACCACCGGTGTCGGGATCGTTCCCGCGCACCGAGGAGGAGATCGCCGCACGGGTCAAGGCGATCGAGTCGATCATGATCGAGAAGGGGATCATGACGACCGAGGCCGTCGACCGTTTCGCCGAGATCTACGAGCACGAGGTCGGGCCGCAGCTCGGCGCTGCGGTCGTGGCCAAGGCGTGGAGCGACGAGGCGTTTCCGGGAGCGCTTGCTGGCCGATGCCACTGCGGCGTGCGCCGAGATGGGCATCGGCGGGCTGCAGGGCGAGGACATGCTCGTCGTCGAGGACACCGACACGGTGCACAACGTGATCGTCTGCACCTTGTGTTCGTGCTACCCGTGGCCGGTCCTGGGACTGCCGCCGAACTGGTACAAGTACCCGGCCTACCGGTCGCGCATGGTGCGCGAGCCGCGTGCCGTGTTGCGCGACGACTTCGGCTACGACGTGCCGGACTCGGTCGAGATCCGGGTGTGGGACTCCAGCGCCGAGCTCCGGTACTGGGTGCTGCCGCAGCGTCCTGCCGGCACGGACGCGATGACGGAGGCGGAGCTGGCGGCGCTCGTGACACGCGATTCGATGATCGGCGTTGGTCGTCCGGCCGGGCCAGGAGCCACGCCAGGATGAGGTCCGAGACGACCGAGATCGGCGACGCCCGACGGCGCGTCGAGCAGCTGCTCGTCGAGCTGCCCGGCAATCGTGACCAACTCAGCTTCGAGCAGCCGTGGGAGCTGCGCGCCTTCGCCATGGCGGTCGCCGCCCACCACAACGGGTACTACGACTGGTCCGAGTTCCAGCTCGCACTGATCGACGCCATCCGGCGCTGGGAGGGCGACGAAGCACAGACGCCGTGGCGCTATTACGAGCGTTGGCTGGAGGCGTTGGAGACGGTGCTCTCCGGTACCGGCGTGCTCACCGGCTCCGAGCTCGACGATCGCTGCCACACCATCATCACCACTCCCCGCGACGCAAACCACCACCACGCCCGGCGCGAGCCGGTGATGGTCGACCCCGCGCACTGATCAGAGGAACGCACGCCCCGAGGAGGAACCCATGGCCTCGACCGTCGTCGCCCGGCCCGCTGTCCCGGCGGCCATCCCCGTCCGCCATCTGGCACCGTACGCCGTGTTCTTTGGCGCCGTCATGTTCGCGCTGCTGTACCTCGTCGGCGCCGAGCAGGGCGCGCTGTCGCTGATCGGAGGCAACGCCATCCACGAGTTCATCCATGACGGCCGTCACCTGCTCGGCGTTCCCTGCCACTGACGCGTGTCGGGTCTCGTCCGCGCCCTGCTGACCAGGGGGATGCTCGCCGGGCTCGTGGCGGGCGTTGCCGCGTTCGCCTTCGCCACAGTCGTTGGCGAGCCGTGGGTCCGGGAGGCCATCGCCTACGAGGAGACCGCCTCGGCCGCCGACGAACACCACGATGTCGGGGGCACGGTGGTCTCGCGGACCGTGCAGAGCACGGCCGGGCTGCTGACCGGCACGGCTGTGGCCGGCGTCGCATTAGGTGGGCTGTTCGCGCTGGTCTACGCGTTCGCGCTCGGCCGTGTCGGCCCGCGTAGACCGCGGGCACTCGCGCTGACACTGGCCGGGACGGCGTTCGTCTCGGTCGCCGTGGTGCCCTTCTTCAAGTACCCGGCGAACCCGCCGGGCGTCGGCGATCCCGAGACTGTCGGCCGGCGCACCGTGCTCTACCTAGCCCTCATCGCCATCTCGCTGGCGGCCGTCGGTCTGGCAGTCGTCACACGCCGGCAGCTCCTCGAGCGCGGTCGTGATCCGTGGACCGCGACGGTGCTCGCCGCGGGTGCCTGGCTGGCCGTCGTCGCCCTGGCGTACGTCGTGCTCCCCGATGGCCCACGGGCGCCCGAGGGTTACCCCGCTGACGTCCTCTGGGGCTTCCGGGTGGCGGCGCTCGGCGTCCAAGCCGTGCTTTGGACGACCGTCGGGCTCGTGTTCGCGGCGCTCGTCGAGCGTGTCCACGTACCCGCGCCGACTGAGTCACAGCTCGGTTCGCTCGCCGGCTGAGGTCCCATCTGAGCGGACCCGTTGTGACTGTTGAGCCCAGCTGGCGGCGGACGACAAGTGCTCGACCGCCCCAGATGGGATCGATAGCCTGGCGTGCACGGCAGAGATCGATCTCGCCCCGCACACCGTTCCGACGAGCTACTGGCATGCGCTCGCCGACGGGAGGGTGCAGTGCGACGTGTGCCCGCGGGCGTGCAAGATGCGCGAAGGCCAGCGGGGGCTGTGCTTCGTGCGGGCGGTGCAGGACGGCGCCGTCGTCCTCACCACCTACGGGCGGTCGTCGGGCTTCTGCATCGACCCGATCGAGAAGAAGCCGCTCAACCACTACCTGCCCGGCACACCCGTGCTCTCGTTCGGCACCGCCGGCTGCAACCTCGCCTGCCGCTTCTGCCAGAACTGGGACATCTCCAAATCCAAGGAGATCGACACCCTGGCGGACGCGGCGTCGCCGGAGACGATCGCCCGCACCGCGGAACAACTCGGCTGCCGGAGCGTCGCGTTCACGTACAACGACCCCGTGATCTTCATGGAGTACGCGATCGACGTGGCCGACGCGTGCCGTGAGCGGGGCATCCATCCGGTCGCCGTGACCGCCGGGTACATCTGCGACGAACCGCGGGTCGAGTTCTACCGCCACATGGATGCGGCGAACGTCGACCTCAAGGCGTTCACCGAGGACTTCTACAAGCACGTCACCGTCGGGCATCTCCAGCCGGTGCTCGACACGCTCGAGTACCTGCGCCACGAGACCGACGTCTGGTTCGAGATCACCAACCTGGTGATCCCCGGCCACAACGACAGCGACGGTGAGTTCGACGAGATGACGGCGTGGATCGCGGCGCACCTCGGGCCGGACGTGCCGGTGCACTTCACCGCCTTCCACCCCGACTTCAAGATGCTCGACGTGCCGCCGACCCCGCCGGCGACGCTCACCCGGGCGCGATCGATCGCCCGGCGCAACGGGCTCCAGTACGTCTACACCGGCAACGTTCACGACACCGCCGGGTCGAGCACGTACTGCCCCGGGTGTGGGCGGATGTTGATCGAGCGCGACTGGTACCGGCTCGGCGCCTACAGCCTGACCGCCGACGGGCTCTGCGAGCGCTGCGGCGCGCAGATTCCCGGACGGTACGAGGGGACACCGGGGAGCTGGGGTCGGCGGCGCGAGCCGGTCTGGCTCGACGCCGGCGCGCCGGTGGCGTTCCGGTCCCGCCGCCCAGTGCCGTGACCGGCCGGGTGCGACCGGCGGCTGTCGCCGGCTCCTTCTACCCGTCCGATCCGGCGGTGCTCCGACGCACGGTGGCCGCCCACCTCGCCGCCGGGGCGCCGGCCGCGCCCGGCGCGGATGAACGCTCACCAAAGGCGCTGATCGCACCCCACGCCGGCTACCTGTACTCCGGCCCGATCGCCGCCACCGCCTATCGCACCCTCGCCCGGGCCCGGGGGAGCGTGGAGCGAGTACTGCTCGCCGGGCCCGCCCACTTCCTCCCCGTGCCCGGAGTTGCGCTGTCGAGTGCCGATGCGTTCGCGACCCCCGTCGGACCGGTGGCCGTCGACGCCGCCGCCCGCGAGCGGGCGCTGACCATCGCCGGCGCTGCCGTCGACGACGCCGCTCATGCGGGCGAGCACAGCCTCGAGGTGCAGCTCCCGTTCCTCTCCGAGGTGCTCGGGCCGGTACCGGTGCTCCCGCTGCTCGTCGGCCGGCGCGGATCGACAGTGCTCGCCGACGTGCTCGATGCCCTGTGGGGAGGCGACGAAACCCGCATTGTCGTCACCACCGACCTCAGCCACTACCACGACGACGCCACCGCCAAGGCCATCGACCGCGAGACGGCCGACGCGATCGTCGCCCGGACCGCGCAGTTGCAACCGGAGCGCGCCTGCGGCGCCGGCGCCGTGCTCGGCCTGCTCGAGGTCGCCCGGCGCCACGACCTCGCCGTGCGACTGCTCGACCTGCGGACGTCGGCGGACACCGCCGGCGACCCCGACCGCGTCGTCGGCTACGGCGCCTTCAGCCTGTCGTAGGACCCCGTTCTGTCATTTGGAATCGGCCCGAATGCGCGCCTTCCAAAGGACGGAACAAGTCACGATTCGGGTCGTTGGGCTACGGCAAGCAGGTGTGCGCTGAGGCCGAGGACAGAGGGCTCTGCTTCGACGAGTTGTGCGGCGGCGAGGATGACCTCGCGATCGTTGTCGTCGGCCCAGCGAGGCTCGAGGTGCGGCAGCCAACCGGGGAGCCCCTCGACGCCGACCGTTTCGACAGGCACCAATCCAGCGAGGGTGACCTCTGCAGTCAGCTCCTCTGGTCGGTGGAAGTAGGCAGTGGTGAACCAGTGCGGCTGCCGTTCCGGGTTGGTGTGGCATCCGTCGCGGAGATCCCGTTGAACGACGTCACGAAATGCAGGTTCGAACAAGAACTCGCGCACGAGGCCGTCGAACAACGACGCGAACCGACTGATCGCTGCCGCCGCGACGATGCCGCCGGGCCGCACGACGCGGCCGGCCTCGCGCAGCACCTGCACTCGATCGGCCTGAGCCTGGAGGTGGTACAGCGGGCCCAACACGAGCACCACGGCGTACACGTCATCGCGAATCGCCAAGCGCCGCGCGTCGCCAGTGTGTGCCGTCAACCCGCGTCCGCCGAGTCGAATCAACGCCTCCTCGACATGACGAGGTGCGAGGTCGACGAGATCCACCCGATAGCCGTCGGCGAGCAGCCAGTTGGCGTGGACGCCCGTCCCGCCGCCCACGTCGAGCACCCGCGCCGGCGGACTCGGGAGGTGACGTCGCAAGATCTCCTGGGTGCGCACCAGCTCGAGTGCTCCGAGGCCCGTCGACAGCCGATCCTCTTCGCGGCTTTCCGTGTAGTGAGCGACCACATCGGCGAGCGCGTCCTCCATCGTCCCAGACGATACGAGTACCTGGCAGTCTGCTACGGCGCGACTTTCGGTTGATCGTTGACGGCAAACGCTTGTGTCCGCGCTATCCGCCGACTCGACAGTGCTGCGCGGACACAGACGACGGGCCCGGTTCTGAACCGCCGGATGGGATGCCTCGATCAGCTCGGGCGCGATGATCGCCCGATGGAACCATTGGTCGTGCGCCTGCGACCGTTTGAGGAGGGTGATCTCTGGTACTTCGATCGAGCGGCGAAGGATCGGGAGTTCTCGGCCCCGTTCGAGTGGGGTGGTTTCACCTCACCGGAGTCGTGGCGGCGTCGCTGGCGCGAGGAGGGGCTGTTGGGTGCGACCCCGTACTGCCTGGTGGTCGCCGCTGTTGACGATGACTCGTTGGTTGGCCTGGTTGACTGGGGGCAGAACCAACGCTGGGGCGCGGGCGTGTGGGAGATCGGGGTGTTGATCGTGCCGGAGTACCGCGGCCGCGGTGCGGGAACCGAGGCCCAACGCCAACTCGTCGACTACCTGTTCTCCACCACACCGTGCAATCGCGTCTGGGCGGGCACCGAGGTCGAGAACGTCGCCGAGCAGCGCGCGCTCGAACGGGCCGGTCTTCTCCGCGAGGGATGCGTGCGCGGTCAGCACTTCCGTGATGGCCGATGGCGCGACAGCTACATCTACGGCATCACGCGCGATGACTGGACGGGTGAAGGTGACCGCCTCCCACCACACGTGTCGGGATGACGCAGCCGGACGCCGACGGCGCGCATCCGGTACCTCCGTCGGCTGCGGGTGCTCGATCGTCCCGTACCTCGTAGACGTGGCGCTCGCTCTCGGGCGACGAGCAGCCCCCGAACGGTGACACTGCCGACGGTGGCGTTGTGTCTTCGACGGAGCACCGTGCCGTCAAGGTGCCGGACGGTCGCGGCGACGCCGGAGGTGGCGCGAAAGGTCGCCGCGGAGACTGCCCTCCGTCGTGCGCTCGGCGAACGTCCAGACCCCGTTGCGTCGGCGCAGCACGTCGCGATAGATGCCGGTGGCGACCGTCTGGAGGGGGAAGTCGGGGAGGCCCTGCATCACCTGCACGTACGTCGAGGCGTGGGCCGTCTCGCCGTCGTCGTCGAAGTCGACGACGAGGTTGTGCATCAAGTGATTGGTCGCCGGCGTGCCGTCGTAGAGGATGACGCAGCGATCGACGAGACGGCGCACGGCGACGGAACCGGTCGCCGGCTCATCGACCCCGGGCAGGTGCAGCGTGCCGTGCTCGAACAGGCCGGCGAACGCGTCGAAGTCACCGCTGTCGAAGGTGTAGGCGTACATGTGGTGCAGCCGCCTGATCTGCTCGATGTCGCAAGCCACGTAACCTCCCTCGACTGAATGTCGCCGCGGAGCCGTCGTCGTGCGGCGCTCTCACGCCGAACGTAGCCGTGCGGAGTGACGCTCTCGGCACGTCGTATGGTGATGTCGTGGTCGCCGTCGAGTCGGCGCACGATGGAGACGATGGATGACGTTGTGCCTCCGCGGCCGGTGCCTGCCCGATGGCGAGGAACGGGTGCTGTTCCTCGACGGCGATCGCCTCAGCTTCGATCCTGTCGCGGGCGCCGAGATGATCCATGACGGCGGTTGGCTGATCCCGGGTCTCGTCGATGTCCACACCCACCCTGGTGCCCACGAACCAGGCGATCCGTTGGCCGACGACGTGCTGCTCGACGATCTCTCCCGACACGCCGATGCCGGCGTGACGCTGATCCGCACTCCTGGTATCGCCGGCGGCGTCGTCCCGCACTGGGCGACCGCCCACGACCACCTGCCGCGCATCGTTCCGGCCGGCCACTGGCTGGCCGCCGTCGACGGGTTCTTTCCTGGTTGGGGACGGCAGGTCGATCCTGCGGATCTGCCGGCGGCAGCCGTCGAGGAGGCCGACCGGGCCGGCGGCTGGTGCAAGCTCGTGGTCGACTGGGCCAGCGGCGAGGGTCCCGCCCGTCGCTATCAACCGACCGTGCCGCCCGACGTCGTCGTCGCCGTCGTGCAACAGGTGCACGCCGTCGGTGGACGTGTCGCCGTGCACAGCCAGCACCCCGACGGTGCCGAAGCCGCCATCGTGGCGGGCGCCGACTCCTTGGAGCACGGCATGCACCTGCGGCACGAGCTGCTCGAACGGATGGCCGCCCAAGGGACGGTCCTCGTGCCGACGATGACTGCGTTTGCCGAGGTGCCCGCCAGAATCGCCGAGCTCGACGCACCGACGTGGATGAGTCGCTACATGGAGAAGGGCTGGCGGCGACATCCGCAGCTCGTCCGGGCCGCCCATGAAGCCGGCGTCACCGTGCTCGCCGGCACCGACTCCACTCCTCACGGCAGTGTCGCCGGTGAGGTCGAGCTGCTCGCCGCGGCTGGGCTGCCTACCGAGGCTGCGCTCGGTGCCGCCTCGTGGTCCGCGCGCCGGTTCCTCGGCTTCCTCTGCCTCGATGAAGGCGGTCTCGCCGACGTCACTGTCTACGACGAGGATCCCACCGTCAACATCGACATCCTGCGTCACCCGGCACTGATCATCTCCAAAGGGCAGATCCGACGCCCGCACCGGTGAGTCGATCCGCCGACGGGTTGAAGATCCTGCGATGCTCGAACGGTGGACCTCAACCACCTCAACTTGCGCGTCCGCGACCCGGTCGCAGGTCGCGACTTCTACCAGCGGCACTTCGGCTTCCGGCCGGCATTCGAGGCCGAGGGCGGCTACTTCCTCCGCAACGACGACCGCTTCCTCCTCGCCCTGATCCCCGCGCCGGCGCACCAGCCGCTGCCCGACGGGTTCCATATCGGCTTCGGTCTCGACACCCCCGAGCGCGTCGCCCACCTGCGCGACGAACTGGACGCTGCCGGCGTACGGGTGAGCCCGCTCGACGACAATCGACCCGCCGAGGACTATGTCACGTTCCGCTGCTGGGACCCTGACGACACCGAGATCGAGGTCTTCTGGGAGGCGTGATGAACGGCAGTCACGTGTCGATCGCTGGCGACGCGTGCCAGACCGTGTGACCTGCGGGAAGCCCGTCGCGGCCCTCCGTCAGGGTGACGAGGCACCGTTCGATGCTGAACTCGATCAAGGCCTGATCGCCGAACCCAGGCCACGGCTCGTCGAGCTGGCGTTCGCGCAGGAACTGTGAAGTCAGCGACGCACGCAGCTGCGGGTCATCGTTGTTCGTGCGCGTGCCCCGTGACGTAGAAGGCGTCGTCATGTCGCGGCGGAGGAAACGTTTCCGAATGCAGTGCGTACTGCCTGTCGCGTCGCAGGTCGACGAGCTTCGGACCCGGTACGACGAACGCGTACAAGCCGTCCTCATTCACTACTGGGCACACCGGGTGCACGCGGGGTCCACCGTCGGCACGGACCGTGGCGAGGAACCCGAGTCCGATGCCGCCGAACTCGTACAGCAGAGCGGTGCCGACACTCGCGAGGTCAGGTCGCGCCACCGAGAACTGCTTCCACGTGAGCATGCAACAAGCGTGGTCGCATGGATTCGCCAAGGCAAGCGGCACCCTGACGGTCCATGACGCGCGACGGGGCGGGTAGCGTCTGACATCGGTGGACCAAGGACGGTTCCGGGTCGGACTGCGTGTCGCCGACGTGGCCGCTGCCGCCGAGTTCTACCGCGGCTTCGGGTTCTCGGACGTCGGCACCATCCCAGCCACCGGTCCACCGCTCATGACCATCCTGGCGCGGGACGGTGTTCTCCTCATCGTTGACTCGCTCCAGGGCATGCCATTCGCCGACGACGATCGAGAAGCTCAGACGCAGGCCGGACCTCGGGGGCTGGGCGTGGCCATCGGCATCGGGGTCGACGACCTCGACGCCAGTTATGAGTACTGCCGGTCGAACGGTTGCGAGATCCGCTCCGAGCCCACCGATGAGCCGTGGGGCGATCGGGTCTTCGAGTGCCTGGATCCCTTCGGCTACCTGCTCGAGATCTCACAGCCAGTGACTGATGTCCCCATCGACGACGCGCTCGCAGCGACCGCGGCGCTGTGGCGCGACGCTTCGGCGTGACCCGGTCGCCACGACCTCCCCGGCACCTGGCCCATGCACGCCCCCACGGCTTGTGAGTCGCACGTCGCTCAGCTCAAGCCGGACAGTCCGGCGGCGAGAGCGAAGCCGAGAACAGTGACCAAACCAGCCACCTTGCCCGCTTGACGGGCCGCCTCCGGGATCATCGAGTCGATCAGCATGACCAGCAGGGCCCCCGCCGCGAAGCCGTTGATGGCGGCTTGGAGCTCGCCCGAGGCGACGTCGGCGATGCCGTAGCCAGCGACCGTGGCGAACGTGCAGATCAATGCGACGATGGCCCAGAGACGAACGATGGCGGCGCGGGTTCGACCGGCGGCGCGCATCTCGGTGGCGGAGCCGACGGCTTCGGGCAGATTGGAGATGAAGATGGCGGCGAGCAGCCCGACGCTGACGCCGTCGCCAGCGGCGAGGCCGATGCCGAGCACCATCTGTTCGGGGATGCCATCCAAGAACGCGCCGAGGGCGAGCGCCGTCCCGCCATCCCCGGCTGGCGCCGGAGTGGTCGACGACCCGCTGCGCTGCGGCGGGCCGAGGCGTTCGACGGCGCGGTCGGCCAGGTAATACGTGAGCGCCCCGACGGCGAGGCCGAGCGCAACGGAGTCGCCGCCGCCGAGTTGAACGCCTTCCTCGGCGAGGTCGAAACTGACGGCGCTGATGAGCGCGCCGGCGCCGAAGGCGAGCACGACACCGACGACGCGCTCCGGCCATGGCCGCGCCAGTCCAAGCAGCGCACCGAAGATCAGCGACGATGCAGCAAGCGCCCCCCACCCCAGTGCGACGATCAAAATGTTCAGTCCGCTCGATCGACGCGGGCGCTACTCACGAGTACACATTGCACGTTCGGAAGCCCCGTCGCGTCGTCGCGAGGCGCGTCGAGGTCGCCCAGACGACGGTGGGGGCGCCGCTCGACCTGGGGCGCTCCCGTGCGCGGCCCCGCGACTCGGGTCACGGGACCCGCCTGCCGCGTGCCCAGCAGCCGACTCGAGCATGAGCGGCGCGTGGGACGGGTGGTTCGCCGGCCTCCGACGAGCCGCCTTGGAACCGGTTCGTGAGCGCTGGCTTCGTTTGCGATGCTACGCCGATGTCAACGCCGCGAACGCTGACCATGCCGGACGGCCGCACGGTCGGCTACGCCGACTTCGGGCCGGCTGACGGCACGCCGGTCATCTGGTGCCACGGTGGTCCCGGCAGCCGGCTGGAACCGACGCAGGTCGCAGCCGAGGCCGCCGCGGCGGGGTTCCGGATGATCGGCGTCGACCGCCCCGGATACGGCCTGTCGACACCGCGGCCCGGTCGCTCGATCGCCGACTGGGTGCCCGACGGCCTGGCGGTGCTGGACGCCCTGGACGTCGAGAAGTGCGCAGCCATCGGTGTCTCGACCGGCGGCGCCTACGCCCTCGCCCTCGCGGCCGCGGTGCCTGATCGCGTCACGGGCGTGATCGCCTGCTGCGCGCTCACAGACATGCGCTGGCCCGAGGGTCGACGCCTCCAGGAGAGCCCGCTGACGACGGGCCTGTGGGACGCTCCCAGCCGCGACGTCGCCGTCGACATCGCCATCGACGTCGCCGGCGAGGACGGCTCCAAGATGTTCGATCCGAGCCAGTCCGACGGCCCCGAGCTGCCGCCCGCCGACATGGCCCTGTTCGCCGACCCGGCGTGGCTGGCTCTCTTCGGCGACGCGATGAGCGAAATGTTCGCTCACGGCATGGTGGGCTACGTCGACGACCGCCTCGCCGACGGCGTCGGCTGGGGTTCGTTCGACGCGAGTGCGGTGCGGGCGCCGACCATCGTTCTGCACGGTCGCGAGGATTCGATCGTCGACGTCGCCCAGGCGCGGCACACCGCGTCGCTCGTGCCCGGCGCCCGCCTCAAGATCGTCGACGGCCTCGCCCACCTCAGCATCGTGACGAAGGTCCCGGAGACCCTCACCGAGTTGTGAGACCCGGCGAGCGTACGGTCGATGAGATGCCGCTCGAGTGGGAGCAGCTCGCCTGCCAACCCGCCCGGCCGCGCTCCTCGTCATCGAGCGATGCTTGGACAGCCGGTCCGGGCTCGTGAGCAGCGCCGAGCCGAACCTCACCGACGCGCCCGAGGCGAGCCCGTTCGCGCTGCCTTCGCGACTGGTTCTGGCGTTGGAGTCACGGGCACTCGCTGAACTCTCGGCGTTCTACATGTCCGCCCCGTTGCTCGGACTCGGTCGCCAGGGCGAAGGACACCCGGCGCTGGTGCTGCCCGGCTTCGCCACCTCTGATCGGGCGACCGCCCCACTGAGGACGGCGCTGCGGCGCGTCGGCTACGAGGCGCACGGATGGCGACTCGGTTCGAACCGCGGCAGCAACTCCGAGACCGTTGAGCGCACCGCCGACCACCTGCGGATGCTCTCTGACCGAAGCGGACAGCAGGTGAGCATCATCGGCCACAGCGCTGGCGGCATGCTCGGTCGCGAGCTCGCTCGCCGTGCTCCGGAGGTGGTGCGCCAGGTGATCACGGTGGGCAGCCCGTTCCGGTTCCGACGCGGTGACCGCAGCAACATGACGGCGATCGCGGAGCTGATCCGCGACCCGAACACCCGTCCACTGTCGCGGCGACCGAGGGAGGAGCATCGCCCGCCGATGCCGGTGCCGACCACTGCGATCTACTCGCGCACCGACGGCATCGTCGACTGGCGCAGCTGCATCGAGGCGGCCGGCGATCAGCGGGAGAACGTCGAGGTGCGCAGCAGCCACGCCGGCCTGCTCCATCACCCGGCCGTGCTGGTGGTGATCCTCGATCGCCTCGGGCAGCCGCCCGGCCGCTGGGCGCGGTTCGATCCCCCGATCCTGCTGCGAGCAATGTTCCCCACACCCGAGACGTGGCCGCCGGCATCGATACGTGCCGCCGATCACTGAATGGTCGTTCCCTGGCGTCAGGGTGTGGCGATGTTGAACCGGGTGTCGAAGGCGTCCATGACGGAAGCCAGGGTCTCGAGCGCGGACGTGTCGCCGTCGGTGGCCACTGCGCCGCTGGCGATGATCTCGGTGGCGCTGCCGGGTTGCAGCAGTAATCGGGCGACGCTGCGCCAGCCGTCCGCGAACCCGATGATCAACCCGCGGTTCACGTCGTCGAAGTCCGCCACATCCTCCATCGCGTACCGGTCTCGGGCGTCACGATTGACCTTCGCAGTGAACGACGTCGCCGGATTCATCACCGCGTCTGCCATCCACACGACCGTACCCCCGCGCTCGCTCCCCGACCATCGCGTCCGGGCGGCCCCTTTCCGATCGGCGAGTCGGCGCGCGTGCTGATGCGCCACATTTCACCAACACTGATGAAGAACTCGATCAGTTCCCCCGCGAGGATCAATCGGGTCGGCCAAGCCGGGTTACCTGGTCACGCTGGAACCCGACCGACGCGGAGCGTCCCCGCCGGGCGGGCTGGGGACGCTCCGCAACCCCACCCGCACCGATCGAGTCGCGAGGGCTCGCGTTCCAGATGGTGGGCGTCATCCGCTACAAACAGGAGTAGAGAGCGCGCGTGAGGTTCGCTGACCGCGGGTCCTGGCCCGGCGGCCCGGCCCAGGCGGCGTTGTTCACGTAGGCGTACCCGATCCTGGCCACCGGATCGACGGACGTGACCACGCCACCGCCCCCCGGCGACCCCCAGCAGTGCAGGGGCCGGCCGTCCTCGGCCCACGACGGCGCCCGTTCGAAGCCCAACGTCCGGCTCACCGGGACGCCGAAAATGGCGTCCGCACCGTCGACCTGCACCTCACCCATGGCGCAGGCCACATCGGACGACACGAGCGCGCCCCCGTCGCGAGCGAGCTCGCCGCAGATCATGGCGAAGCTGCGCGCCGTGACTGCCGCTCCCGACACGGGGATCGGCGCCGACCGGAACGTTGGGTCGTTCATCGGTGGTGCCAGCGGCGGAAGGATCGGCGCGTACATCCGCTGCGCCAGCGTCGGCTCGGCCCCGACCGGACCGCGCGGTGGTGTCGAGGGTGCACCGTGGGCGGGCCGTCCCCACACCAGAGTCGCCTGACGGACCTGCTCCCGCACCGGCGTCCCCATGAATCCCACGATCCCAAGTCGATCGAAGACCTCAGCGCGCAGGAAGTCCGGGACCGTGGCGCCGGAGACACGGCGCACCGGCTCACCGACGAGCCATCCGAATGACACTCCGTGGTAGCCGTGCCGTTCGCCCGGGCTCCACATGGGCTCCTGCCGGGCGACGGCCGCAGCCATGAGCTCCCAGTCGAGGATCGAGCCCGGTGCCAGACCGTCGATGACCGGGATCCCGGCCTGATGGCTCACCGCTTGACGAACGGTTGGATCGATCCGCAGCTCCGGCCAGTAGCGGCGAACCGGGGCGTCGAGGTCCACCAGACCCCGATCGACGAGGATGGCCAGGCACAGCGAGACGAGCCCCTTGGTGGCGGAGCGGCAGTCGACCAGTGTGTCTCGCTCCCACCGCCGGCCCGAATCGACGTCGGCGATCCCTCCCCACAGGTCCACCACGACGCGGCCATCGATCGTGACTGCGCACGCCGCCCCCGCCTCGAGGCCCGCTCCGAGGTTCGCGTCGAACGCATCTCGGACCGCAGAAAACCTCCGCTCGCAAAGCCCAGCCATGGCGGCACAGTCTCGCCGATCGCCGCCATCGGCGGTCGCAAAGGGATCCCCCTTCGGGCGGCACGGGTCGGTGTCATGGTGCCCCGCAGGGTGGACTGGCTGGCTTCATGTGCGACGGTGGAAGATGACGTGCGACGACCGGGGTATGGGCTGTCCCACGAGGCGATCCCAAGGCTGGCCGGGCGGCGCCGCGAGTGACGGTGTGAAGGTCAGTATCCGAATGGAGGTGTTGCGTGAGGAGTCGCTGCTCCCGCTTACGACGTCGATCGACCGCAGCTCCCCACGCGAACCGGCGTCGAGGTCCACCAGACCCCGATCGACGAGGATGGCCAGGCAGAGCGCGACGAGCCCCTTGGTTGCGGAGCGGCAGTCGACCAGCGTGTCTCGCTCCCACCGCCGGCCCGAATCGACGTCGGCGATCCCTCCCCACAGGTCCACCACGACGCGGCCATCGATCGTGACTGCGCACGCCGCCCCCGCCTCGAGACCCGCTCCGAGGTTCGCCTCGAACGCATCTCGGACCGCAGAAAACCTCCGCTCGCAAAGCCCAGCCATGGCGGCACAGTCTCGCCGATCGCCGCCATCGGCGGTCGCAAAGGGATCCCCCTTCGGGCGGCACGGGTCGGTGTCATGGTGCCCCGCAGGGTGGACTGGCTGGCTTCATGTGCGACGGTGGAAGATGACGTGCGACGACCGGGGTATGGGCTGTCCCACGAGGCGATCCCAAGGCTGGCGGGGCGGCGCCGCGAGTGACGGTAGGTGAAGGTCAGTATCCGAATGGAGGTGGTGCGTGAGAGATGTGCGCGTGCTGGAGATCGGAAGTTCGATCGCTGGTGCCTACTGCGGCAGGTTGTTCGCGACGCAGGGAGCCGACGTGGTCCTGCTGGAATCGCCTGGTGAGCACGGCCTTCGCAGCGCAGCGCCCTTCCTGGTTTCCGACGGCGGCGGCCAGACGAGCGCGCTGCATGAGTACTTGAACACTTCGAAGCGCTCCGTCGCAGTCGAGCTGGACGACGCGATCGTCGATCAGTTGCTGGCGTGGGCGGACATCGTTGTGACCTCGATCGACGGCGACCCCGAGAGCGCGACGCGGTTCGATCAGCGCGTGAAGGCGGCCAACGTCGGGGCCGTGCACGTGGTCGTCTCCGGGTTCGGGTTGACCGGTCCGTATTCGCGGTGGCGCCACAGTGCGCTCACCGACTGGGCGGCCGGGGGGTATCTGTATCTCAATGGCGAGCCGGACCGCGAGCCGGTGCAGGGCGGAGGGCCGTGGGCGTCGTACGTGGCGGGAGCGACGGCGGCGATCGCCGCGCAAGCCGCACTGTTCGAGCGCACGTGCACGGGCCGCGGCCAGCTCGTCGATGTCGCCGCGATGGAGGCGGTCGCGGCGGCCCACCAGTGGTCGTTGACCATGTACACGCACACCGGGGTGGTCAAACGGCGCTGGGGCGGGCGCCTCGGGGAGTCGTTCCATCCGATGTCCCTCTACGAATGCAGCGACGGGTGGGTGTGTGTCTGCGCCCCGTTGCCCGACCAGTGGGAGCGGCTGTGCATCGCCGTCGATCAGGTCGAGCTCCTCCTCGACGAGCGGCTGATGGCGCCGGCCGAGCGCTTCGACCGCGCCGAGGAGGTCGACCGCGCCTTGCAGCCGTGGTTCTCGGCCCGGCGGGCCGACGAGGCGGTCGAGGCGTTGCAAGCCGCTCGCGTGCCGGCCGGGCGGGCGAACACGTTCGTCGACGTGCTGGCCGCAGAGCAACTGGCCGTCCGCCACTTCTGGGCCCGTGCTCCGTGGCTCGGCGCCGACGCGATGATGCCGGCGGCGCCCTTTTGCGTCGGTGATCGCGACGTGCCGTCCCGGCGCGCTCCTGCGCTGGGCCGTGACACCGCAGCGGTGCTGGCGGAGGCGTCGGCCAAGTCCGAGCGGAGCCCGTTCCCACGCATCGACCTCCACGAGCTCACAGCGATCGAGACGACCGTCGGGTGGGCCGGCCCCTTGACGGCTCGGTTCCTCGCCGACCTCGGCGTCGACGTGATCAAGCTCGAGCATCCAGCCGGCCGGGGCGTGAGCCCGGCGCCCCCGCCCGATCCGACCTGGCTGTGGGGCACGCTGCCCGATCCACAGCTGCGGGCTCCGGTCTTCCCGAACGCCGACCCGGGAGAGCGGTGGTGGAACCGCATGGGCGTGTGGAACAAGATCAACCGCAACAAGCGCGATGTCGCCCTCGACCTCAAGACCGACGAAGGACGTGACGTGCTCGCGCACCTCATCGAGCGCGCCGACATCGTCATCCACAACTACACGCCTCGCGCGGCGGCGTCGATGGGCCTCGACGCCGCCGGCGTGGCCCGACACAACGCACGCGCCGTCACCATCTTGATGAGTGGCTACGGCGAGACGGGACCCCTGGCCTCGCATGCCTCGTGGGGACCGATCCTGGAAGCGTACGCCGGGTTCGACGAGGCCACCGGGTACACCGACGGCGGCCCGATGCGGCTGGGCCTCGCCTTCCCCGACGCCGGCGGCGGTCTCCACGGCGCGTTCGCCGCGCTCGCCGGGGTGTGGGAACGCGAGCGCACGAACCGGTCCGTGCACGTCGATCTGTCCCAACTCGAGTCGCTGCTCAGCATGGCCGGGGAGTCATTGCTCGTGTCGTCGGTGACGCGCTCGGCGCCGGTTCGGATGGGCAACCGCTCCGCGCAGTACGCGCCGCAAGGCTGCTATCGGTGCGCCGGGGACGACGCATGGGTCGCGGTCAGCGTCCGCTCCGACCACGAATGGGCGGCGCTCGTCGCGATCGTCGACGCGCTTGCTGAGTTTCGGGACCTCGGTGTCGGCGAGCGCACCGTGCGTCACGACGAGATCGATGCCGTCCTCGCGTCGTGGACCGCAAGCCGTTCGCCCGTCGTCGTGGCCGCGGCCTTGCAGGGCGCCGGTGTCCCAGCGTGCCCGGTGTTCACCAATCGGGACCTCGTCGAGAATGAGCACCTCTCAGCGCGAGGCTTCATGGTCACGTGGGATCAGCCGGACGCGGGCCGACAATCGTTTCCCGGCTTCCCGATCCACTTCGAGCGTACGGCCATAACGATCCGGCCGGCGCCGCCGCTCGGGGCCGACAACGTCGACGTGTTGACGTGGCTCGGCTACGACGTGGCGACGATCGCACGCCTGCGAGACCAGCGCGTCATCGCCGACGAGCCGCCGACAGCCGGCTGACCTCCCGGTTCTTCGGAACCTTGCTCCCGCTCAGCGTGATCAACTCTGCACGGAATCGTGTCGTCCTCCGGGCACGAGGCGAACGGGCAGGTGCTTGAGGCCGAACAAGCGGTTGTTCGGTATCCAGGCGATGTCGCCGCTGCGCTCGACGCGCACCCCCCGAGTGATGAGCAGCTCCAGCATGACGCGGATCTCGAGGCGGGCGAGGCTGGCGCCGAGGCAGAAGTGGGCGCCCCAGCCGAAACCGAGGTGCGGATTCGGCGAGCGCCCGACGTCGAACCGGAACGGCTCCTCGAACACGGCCTCGTCGCGGTTCGCCGACATCTCCCAGCACGTGACCTTGTCACCGGCGGCGATGCCGACACCCGCCAGGGTCACCGGGCGGCTGGCTGTGCGCCGCTTGTAGATCGAGGGTGTCGTCCAGCGCACGATCTCCTCGATCGCCGGGGTGATCAGCGCCGGGTCGGCACACAGCCGGTCAAGCTCTCCCGGCCACTGCGCGAACGCGTGCACGGCGCCGGCGAGCGCGCTGCGCGTCGTCTCGGCGCCGGCGGGGAACAGCAGGGCGAAGAACGCGATCAGCTCATCGTCGGTGAGGCTGGAGCCGTCCTCGTCGCGGGCGTGGACGATCGTCGACATGATCCCCGGGTCGGGCTGCGCCCGCTTGACGGCGATGAGCTCCACCGCGTAGTCACGGATCTTGCGCATCGCCTCGGGCGACAGGATCGACGGCGCGTCGGCCTCGATGCCGGCGTCGAGCCAGTCGACGAGCCGCGGCTGGTCGGTCTCGGGCACACCGAGGACAAGGCAGATCGCCTGCGACGGCAGCTCGCGGGCGAAGGCGTGAACGAAGTCGAACGGCTCGTCACCCACGGCGTCGAGGAGGGCGTTTCCCCGCCGCCGCAGCTCTCCGGTCAGGGCGGCCACGGCGCGCGGTGTGAAGCCGCGGTTGACGAGCGTGCGCAGGCGCTGGTGCTGGGGATCGTCGGTCTGGTTGAGCATCGTGCCGGCCGTGCGCTCGTCCTTGATGGCGGTGCCCCCCTTGGCCCGGATGCCGCCGCGGTCGGACGAGAAGGTGACCGGATCGCGCAACACGGCGCTCATGTCGGCGTGGCGGCTGACGACCCAGAAGCCCTCGCCGTCGGGTGTGCGCTCGGTCGGGGCGTGCCAGTGGACGGGGTCGTGGGCGCGCAGCCAGGCGAAGCGCTCGTGGGGGAAGCCGCCTCTGAACGTCTCGTCGTCGGACAGATCGATCGCCGTCGCGCCGGCGGCGTCGGAGCTCATGACGGCGTCGGGGTTCGGGTGAGCGCCGGCAACTCGATGCCGGCGGCATGCTCGACCTGCAGCAACGTGGCGTGGAAGGCCTTCGACCCGAGCCCGGCGCGGATGGCGTCGCGGTACGTCTCCAGCGCGGCAGCCGTGACCGGTGTGGCGACGCCGTGGGCACCGGCCGCCTCGACGGCGAGCGTGAGGTCCTTGGCCGCGATGTCGAGGCGGAAGATGACGTCGTCGAAGCCACGCCCGAGCAGCAGCGGCGCCAGCGCCGCGTAGGGGCCGGCGGAGCTGGCGCGCACGATGCGATGGAGGTCCGCCGGCTCCAGGCCGGCGGCGGCGCCGAGCACGTAGGCCTCCTGCACCAGCACCGACGCGGCGAGGAACAACTGGTTGTTGACGAGCTTGGCCACCGTGCCCGCCCCGGGTGGGCCGACGTGGAACACCTGCCCAGCGAACGGCTCGAGCAGGGGCGTCACCGTGGCCACGTCGGCGTCCGTCCCGCCGAGCATCACGGCGAGCTCGCCCGACTCGGCCTTCACCTTGCCGCCCGACACCGGGGCGTCCACGAAGCCGACACCGACGGCGGCGCAGCGCTCGTGCATCGCCCGCACAACGTCCGGTGAGTTGGTCGAGAGATCGACGACAACGGCCGTTCGCGGTTCGGCGGCGAGCACCCCAGCCGGACCGGTCACCGCCGCCTCGACGTCGGCTGGCCCGGGCAAGGACAAGAACACGCACGCCGCGCCGGTGGCGGCGGCGGCGGCCGACTCGCACGGTGTCGCGCCCTCGACCGAGCCCATCGCCGACGATGAGCGGTCGAACACCCGCACGTCGTGGCCGGCAGCGACGAGGTGGCGAGCCATCGGCGCCCCCATCGTCCCCGTCCCCACGAAGCCGATCACCCGACGCACCACGTGTGCCTCCGACGCCATGGCCCGACCGTAGGCCGTCACCACCGCCGACCTCGATCAGAGGCTCAGGCACCCCGAGCGCGACACCGCTCGTCGCCGAGCGCAACGCCGGCGTCCGACACCGACGATCACCATCGCTCAGTGCACGCCAACTACCGTCGCTCCCGGTGATTGGGGCGTGAACCCGGGGACGGCGATGGGCGGGGAACGACTTCGGGCGTTGATGCTCGGTCCGCCGGGATCCGGCAAGGGCACTCAAGGGGAGCGGTTGGCGGCGCGACATGGCGTGCCTCATCTCTCGAGCGGCGAACTGCTTCGTGTCCACGTCCGGGAAGGAACCGTGCTGGGTCGTGCCGCCGCCGAGACCATGCGACGCGGCGACCTGGTCGCTGATGACCTCGTGACCGACATCATGCGCGAGGAGGTGCTCGCCCCCAACGCCGTCGGCGGGTTCGTGCTCGACGGCTTTCCGCGGACGGTGCCACAGGCGGAGGCTGCCTACGAGGAGGCGCGCCGGAACGGGATCACGTTCCACGCCGTGGTCCTGCTGGAGGTCCCGCCCGGCGAGCTGCTCGACCGGTTGACCCGGCGCGGCCAACTCACCCGGCGTGCCGATGACACATCGGAGACGATCCAGCACCGCGTCGAGGTCTACCTCGACCACACCTCACCGCTCATCGACTACTACGAAGCGGCGCGACATCTTGATGCGGATCGACGCCACCGGGTCCATCGACGAGGTCACCGTTTCGATCAACGCCCAACTCGACCGCCTCGTCCCACCGCCGAGGCCGTCGTAGCCCCATCACACGATTCCGCGGAGAGCTGATCCCGCTCAGCGGGAGCCACTCTCCGAAGAACCGAAGACCCGAAAGGTCGGGGTCCAGCCAGCAGTCACGAGGCGGTTTGGGTCACCAGTCGTTGCCGAACCAACGCTTGATTCGTGTCGTGCCGAACGCCGCCTTGTCGGCGGCGAGCTCGACCGAGGGGCCGTTGAGGAACCCGAACGGAGCTTGACCGGCGGCGAACGTGACATCGACGACCGCAACGCCTTCGTCGCCGAACTCCAGATAGCACACGCCCCGTCCGTCATAGCCGGGGGCGCTCCCGCCACGAGCGAGGGCGATGATCTCGGCGGCGACGACCGACGCCTGTCCCTCGGCGAACACGCCGGCCTTCGGCGTGCCGACGCTGGTCACGTCACCGACGGCGTAGACGCCGGGCCACTTGGTGGACAACGTGGATGGGTCGACGGGGATCCACCCGTCGACGCACATTCCCGAGTCGGCGACGACATCAGGGACGCGGTGTACTGGCACGCCGAGGAACAGGTCGAACGGCATTTCCGCGCCATCGTCGAAGCAGGCGACCTTGCGGGCGGGATCAAGCTCGCGCACCACATGGTTCGGGTGCCATTCGATGCCCCGCTCGGCGAAGCCCTCCAGGATCGCCTTGGACGCGTCTGGTGACGGTGGGATCGGCACCGGCAGCGGCATCACGAGGGCGATCTCGGAGCGATCGCGCAGGCCTCGTTCGGTGAGGTAGTCGTGCATCAACAGAGCCGTCTCACTCGGCGCCGGCGGGCACTTGAATGGGGTCGACGTCACGCCGACGACCACCCGCCCCCCGGCGAACTCGGTCAGCACCTCACGGACCGCGAACGCGCCCGGCACTGTGTAGAACTCGTGACCGGCCTCCAGCAGTCCCGGCGTCGCGGCCGGGTGAAGGTCGGCGCCGAGCGCGACCACCATCACGTCACCGACGAACGCGCCGGCATCGGTCTCGATCCGGCGTGCTTCGGGGTCGATCGACCGGATCGTGGTCCGTACGAAGCGCACCCCGGGCTTGACGATGTCGGCATACCGATGCACGACGCTGTCAGCCGTCCGCCGTCCGAACATCACGTCCAACTTGGAGAACCCGAACACGAAGCCTTCGCCCTGGTCGACCAGCGTCACGTCGACGCCGTCGCCCAGCTCTTCGGAGAGCGTGGCCGACAGCTCCAGCCCGCCAAAGCCCGCCCCCAACACCAATACCTTCATCACGTCCCTCCGTCCAGGTCGGTGACGGGGACGCCGCCACACCCAACCTGGGTACGCCAAGCTACCCCCCGCACGTGGGCCCTCGACCGCGCCACCGGGTCGCGGTGACGGCGACCGACGGACAGCCGCTCACTTGATCGGCCTGAGGTGGTTGAGCTTGGAAACTCGTCCGCTGGTCGTGATCTCCAAGCGCCACGCCGATCCTTTGATCAGCAGGCGGCGCGGGGAAAGCTTTCCGCGGCGGGCGATCCGTCGCACGCTGTCGGCCAGCAAGAGTTGATGGAGCACCTCGCCGTGGGTGCACAGGACGGCATCGCGATATTCGGGATCGGAGAAGACCGCGAGTATCCGCGCCGCGTTGGCGTCGCGTCCGAGCTCGTCCCACAGCTCGATGGGCACCTTGGTGGCGTCGGCGAGGGGTTGCACGGTCTGGATGCATCGGATGGCCGGGCTGGAGATGATGCGCCGCACCTTGTGCTTCATCAGCAATGGCGCCATGCCGGCTGCTTGGCGTTCACCGATCGGATCGAGTGGACGCTCGAGATCGGGGCCGGGCCACGACTTCTTGTCCCGTGCGAGCGCGTGACGCACGATCGTCATCCTCATCGCTGGTCACCACGGGTAGCCGGGCGGGCGACTCGATCCACGGCGGGACAACGGTACCGCACCGACGGTGCCTTGCCGCGCAGACCGTCGCCGTGCAGCGCACTCTGCGAATCGGCGCGGGTGCCAGTCGTGGCGCCACCCGCACGATCGAGTTCACCGCCTAGACGGTCGAGCGCTATCCGAGGTGGCCAGGCCCGGGAGGCGCCACGCAACCGCCCGGGCATACAGCAACTCTTGCCCGACTCATGAATGCCCGCGTCTCCCTCTGACCGCCGTTGGGCTGCGAAAGCTACCCGTACGCAACCACGGACACAACGCCGGTCCACATGGGCACCGCTGGACGGACCACGTCGCCGACGAGCTCGGTGACGGCGCTGTTGGGGTCAGGATGCCTCAGGGGGGTCAGGGATCGAAGCGGGATGTTCCCGATGTGTCGTGCTCGTCACTGGTCTTACGTTCGTTGTGTGACGACAGCTCGACGTTCTCTGGCCATCGTGCTGCTGCTCGCGGCCGGCTTGGTCGGCTGCGCCGACGACGACGCCGAGACCGATGCCGATGCCACGGTCGCTGCCGAGTCCTCCGCGACGACGGGGGTGCAGGTGACCACCGCGCCAGCCGCTGCCACTACCGAGGACGCCGTCGAGGCGGCGTTCGAGTTCGCCCAGTGCATGCGTGACAACGGCATCGAGGAGTTCGCCGACCCGCAGATCCGTGCCGACGGCGACTTCTTCCTCAGTCCTCCCGTCGACGTCGGGGATGAGGAGTTGCAGGTGGCCGAGGAGGCGTGCGAGCACATCGCCGCTGTGTTTCGCACCGGCTCCGACGCAGCCTCGGACAGACCTGACGTCGCCGCGGGGTGGGAGCGGATCGTGCCGGGAGGTGACTGCCAGTGCTCGGACGGCTCGGAGTTCAGCTTCTGGGCGCGTGAGGCGAACCCCGACAAGGTGCTCGTTTACCTCCAAGACGGCGGCGTCTGTTTCTCCGCCGAGACGTGCGCACCGGACAGCGACCTCTACAACACCACCGTCGGCGAGGGCCCGGTCGGCGCCGGCGGCATCTTCGATTTCGCCGACGAGCGCAACCCGTTCGCCGACTACTCCGTCGTGTACGTGCCGTACTGCACCGGTGACGTCCATCTCGGCAACACCACCACCGATTACGCACCGGGTCTCACCGTTCACCACAAGGGATATGTCAACGGCACGGCCGCCCTCGATTTCGTCGCCGCTACCGCTCCCGGTGCATCCGAGGTCGTCGTCGTGGGCGAGAGCGCCGGCTCGATCGCCGCGCCGCTGTATGCCGGGCTCGTGTCGGATCGGCTTCCCGACGCCAGGATCACGGTGCTCGCGGACGGATCGGGCTCGTACCCCGACGACCCCCGCGTCAACGAGATCCTCGACGCCTGGGGTTTCAGCACCATCGTCCCGCCATGGCCTGCGAGCGCCAGCTCGACCGCCGAGCACTGGAGCCTTCCGGGGCTGTTCATTCAGAGCGGACGGCACGACCCCGAGATCGTTTTCGCCCGCCACGACTACGCCTACGACGAGCAGCAGGAACGCTGGTACCCAATCACCGGGATTCCGGCGACGGATCTCCTGTCGCTGATCGACGCCAACGAGACCCAGATCGAGGCCGCTGGCGTGAACCTGTACAGCTACATCGCGCCGGGCGACGAGCACACCACCCTCAGCGACGGAACCTTCTACACCGAGGAGGTCGACGGCAAACCATTCGTGGAGTGGGTCACCCGGCTGGTCGAGGGTGAACAAGTCGAGGACGTGCACTGCACCGACTGCGCCGGCGGCTGAGCAACCGAAGTTGATCGGGACCGTCGCTGGTGCTGGCGGGTGATACTGAGGCGTCATGGAGTGGCCAGAGGGTTTCATGTGGGGCACGGGTGCGTCGTCGACGCAGTGCGAGGGCGCGGCCCCGGCGTCGGACTGGTGGGCGTGGGAGCGCGCCGGGCACGCCCCGCGCTCGCTCGACGGGAACGGCTTCGCGACGAGGTACGGCGAGGATTTCGCACTGCTCGCCGAGCTGGGACTGACTCATCATCGGCTGTCGATCGAGTGGGCGCGGATCGAGCCTGAGCGAGGCAGGCACGATGCTGCGGCCATTGATCACTACCGGATGGTGCTCAGGGCCGCACGGGACGCCGGCATTGCTCCGTGGGTGTGCCTCCACCACTTCACGCTGCCGCGCTGGTTCGCCGACGACGGCGGCTTCCTCGTCGAAGCCAACCGCACGCAGGTGTGGGCGCGCCACGTCGACTTCGTTGCCGAATCGTTCGGCGACCTCGTGGCCGGATGGCAGCCGGTGAACGAAGCCAACTACGGGGGCTTCCTCGCCTACGGCGGTCAGGGATGGCCACCAGGTCGCAACGATCCGGTGGAACGTGCCCTCGCCGACGAGGCGATCCAGTTGGCCAACGCCGAGGCGGCGACGCGGCTGCAGCAGACTGGGATGCCCGTGGCGTCGATCTTCGGGCTGTCGCCGGCCATCCCGATGGACGACGACCCGGCATCGCTCGCTGCCGCCACGGCCTACCACGACACGTTCTGGAGTCCGGGTCTCGGCTTGTTCCGCGACGGTGTGCTGCACGTTCCCCGCCGCGACCCCCTCCGGCGCGATGACCTGGCCGGCGCGTTCGACCTCGTCGGCTTCTCCTACTACGCCACCGTCGGCTTCCGCCGCGGCGCGCCAGCCGCCTACCCTGACGGCGCGCCAAGGTCGCCGCTCGGCTATGGCATCCACCCTGACGGCCTCGGCGTCGTGCTCGACCGCCTGGACGCGGAGCTGCCCGGCACACCACTCCTCATCGCCGAGTACGGCATCGGCACCGACGATGACGACCAGCGTGCCACGTACCTGCAGCGAGGCATCCAGATCGCCCACGACGCGCTGGCCCGCGGCATCGACGTGCGCGGCTTGTTCCACTGGACCGCCGTGGACAACTACGAGTGGCTTCACGGATACGACGTCCGATTCGGTCTCATCGACCGGCACCGCAATGTCAAGGCGAGCGCCGCCGTGCTCCAACGCCAGACGGTTCAATGAGTTGGCTCTCTCGTTTCGCCGTATTTCCAGGCAGCCAGACGCCTCTACCTGTGTGACCCGGATGCTCGAGACTCCGAATTCGCACCGCCGACTCGAGCTGTCTCCCAAGGAGCGTCTGATGACGAACGAGTTCCTGGTGAAGTCCAGGGAGATCCTGTTGCTCGACGAGAGCGACTTCATCGCCCATGGCGGCGAGGGGATCCAATTCGGCCACCTCGACGGCGAGGTCGTCTGCTTGCGCGCCACGGGAACGGTCGCGTCGATCGGTCACCTCGCCCGCATCATCGTCACCCACCGCACCGCGGCCAGCTGATCCGTCTTGCCTCGGCGACGATCGCGGGGAGGCTGGAAGCGGGAGGTGGCGCGAGGACACGGCGGCCGGTCGCCGGCCCGACCGAGTCCCGTGACCGCGAGGAGTCTCTACGCCACGGGGCCCCGCGCGGGCACATCCTGGAAGGCATAGGGCGTCAAGGACTCCTGGGCCTGCTGGCGCCAGCGGTGCCACGCCCTGCCGCCGTAGTAGGCGAGGCTGCCGGGCTCGGCGTTGCCGTGGTCGTTGTAGTACGAGAGACAGTCCCGCAGCGGTGCGGTGGCGGTGTCGGACTGGCGGCAGTGCTCGGCGTAGGCATCCTCGGCCTCGGCCTCGACGTCGACCACCTCGCTTCCCCGCTCGCGCATTCGTTCCAGCATCCACACGACGTAGTCGGAGTGGGCGTCGATGGCATCGGTGAAGTTGAAGCTCCCGCCACCACCTTGCGGGCCGGTGACGATGAAGAGGTTGGGGAAGCCCCGGCTGTGCACCCCGAGGAACGTCTTGGTGCCCTCGGTGCGCCACTTCTCCGTCAGCGTGCGCCCATCCCGGCCGACGACCATGTTGAACGTGGACGTCGCCATCCACTGGAATCCGGTGGCGTAGATCAGGACGTCGAGCACATACTCCCTGCCGTCGTGCTCGACCCCCCGCTCGGTGATCTTGCGGACCCCGGATGGCGCGGTGTCGACGAGGTGAACGTGGGGCAGGTTGAACGTCGGCAGGTACTCGTCGTGGAACGTCGGACGCTTGCACCCGTAGGCGTAGTAGGGCTTCAGCGCCGCGGCGGTGACGGGGTCCTCGACGATGGCGTCGATCCGCGCCCGGATCTGTTCCATGATGCGGAAGTTCGAGTCGAGCTGCTTGGCGATGAGCTCCTCCGGCGTGAGCTCTCGCTCGTGCTGCTTGCGCTCCTTGAAGTCAGCCACCCGGCCGGCCAGATAGTCGTCGTTGGCCTGGATCGCCGTGCGACCGGCAGAGATCTTCGAGAAGCGGGCCCGTCGGGCCCGGGCCCAGCCCGGCTCGTTGGCCCATGTCGACCGCTCCTCGTCGGTCGTCGCCCGCTGGTCGCGCACGTCGATCGTCGACGGTGTCCGCTGGAACACGTACAGCTCGGCCACCACCTTGGCCAGCTCGGGGATGGCCTGCACCGCGGTGGCCCCGGTGCCGATGATCCCGACCCGCTTGCCCTCCAGGGCGACGTCATAGTCCCAGCGGGACGTGTGGAACGAGGCACCCTGGAAGCTCTCCATCCCGTCGATGCGGGCCAGCTTCGGGCTCGTCAGGATCCCGTTGGCGAGGACCACGAACCGGGCGCGCATGGCGTCACCCCGATCGGTCGACACCGTCCAGCGGCGGGTCGCCTCATCCCAGGCCGTCTGCTCGACGGTCGTGTGGAAGAGGCAACGCTCGTAGAAGCCGAAGCGCTCGGCCATCTGCTGGCAGTACTCGAGGATCTCGAACCCGGACGCGAACTTCATCGACGGGACGTGGCCCATCTCCTCCAGCAGCGGCAGGTAGCTGTAGGACTCGACGTCGCAGGCGACACCCGGATAACGGTTCCAGTACCACGTCCCCCCGACGTCGCCGCCCTTCTCACAGAACCGCACGTCGGTGAATCCGGCCCGGCTGAGCTTGTGCCACAGCAGCAGCCCCGCGAAGCCGGCCCCGACGACCAGCACCTCGCACTCGTCGGTCAACGCCGGGCGGGGCACCGGCTCGCCCGAGTACGGGTCGACCAGGTAGCGGGCGAACTCGCCCTCCATCGCCATGTAGTCGGCCGCCCCCCGCCGGACCTCCTTGTAGGCCCGGTACGTCGCTTGCTCGGCGGCGTCGAACACCGCGCCAGGCGGCGGAGGCGGTAGCACCTTCAGTGACTCGTCGGTCGTGATCCGGTAACCCGACCCGGTGATCGCGCGGCCGGGCCGGCTGGCCCGCGTGTCGAAGGACAGATGGCCGGTGACCGGATCGACGTGGATGGCGGCGCGCTGCTGCTCCGTCACGGAACCTCCTCGTGGAACCTCGCGATTCGACCACGGCGCGGCCCGCCGCGCCGTATCGGAGCGCTCCAGCGAGCGAACCGGGCCCTACGAGAGCAGTTCGAGGGCGCGGGCCTGGAGGCTGCCGATGGACTGGCCGATGCGTTCCCAGAGTGGATCGGGACGCTTGCCGCGGCGATGCAGGCCCAGGTTGAAACCCGTGATGATGGCGAACTTGTAGGCGGCCAGAGCCCGGAACCAGGAGAGATCGGCCAGTGGCTCGCCCCAGGCCTCGCTGTACAGCTCGATCAGCTCGTCGGCTCGGGGCATGCCGTCGGGCAGCGCGCCGTGGTGCCGCCAGGCGGCGGGGTCGTTGAACGTGGCCGCCCAGCCGACGTCGTTCAGTGTGGCGCCGATGCCGCACAGCTCCCAGTCCAAGACGGCGCGCAGCTCGCCGGTGGTCGTGTAGAAGAGATTGGAGAACTGGTAGTCGCCGTGGAACAGCCCGACATGGGCGGCGCGAGGCAGTTCGTCGAGGAGCAGCTGGCGGAGGTGAGGGATGTCGGCGAGCGCCGCGGGCTCTGCGGCTCGCTCGATGAAACGGTCCCAGCGGGTGACGTCGCGCTCGAGCGTGACGGGCTCGCCGAGGTATCCGCACCGCGCCCGCCACTCGGTCCGGTGAATCCCAGCGAGCGCCACCATGGCCTGGCGGCCCATGTCGGCTCGGCGGGTCGCGCTCAGCTCGCCAACCCAACCGGACCCGCCGCCCATGGCGATCACGTCGCCACCGTGCAGCTGCTCCACGACGAAGTACGGGCTTCCGAACCAGACCAGATCGTCCGGACCTCCGTACCATCGCACTCGGCAGTGCGGCACATCGCCGCCGTCGAGGGCCTGTAGTGCAGTGACTTGGCGGAGCATGTCGGCCGTGCCCTCCCAGCGGACGTTCGGCGGTGGCAGACGCAGGAACCAGCGATCGGTGCCGCCGCGGTGGGTGACGGCGAACCCGTATGCGAAGCCGGCGTGCCCGGGCATCGTGACGACCTCCGACACCGCCACGTCGGGGTCGTCGTACTTCGCCGCGCAGAACGTGGCAAGACGCTCCGACAAGACATCCAGCTCCACTGCAAGGTCCTAACGGCCGTGGAACGTCGGTGCCCTTTTCTCGACGAACGCCTTCGCCGCCTCCCGGTGGTCCTCGGTCTGTCCGGTGCGAATGTGATGGGCGGCCTCCATGTCGAGGCACTCGCCCAGCTCACCGTGCACGGCTCGGTTGAGGTTCTCCTTCATGTAGCGAAACGCCACCGTCGGTCCGGAGGCGAGACGGCGGGCACGCTCCGCGACATCATCGATGAACGTCGCAGCGGGGAAGATGGCGTTGACGATGCCCAGACGTTCGGCATCCTCCGCGCTCAGCTTGTCCGAGAAGTAGTACAGCTCCCGGGCCTTGCCGGAGCCGACAAGGCGGGTCAGGAACCACGTGCCGCCGTAGTCACCGGCGAAGCCGACCTTGGCGAACGCCGTGGTCAACACCGCGCCCGGCACGGCGTAGCGGAGATCGCACGCCAGCGCCAGGGACATCCCGGCGCCCGCCGCGGCACCAGGCAGCGCCGCGATCGTCGGCTTCGGCATCTCGTACAACCGCTGGCTGATCGCCCGCTGGTTGAGCCGTTGACGATGCACGCCGGCGTCGTAGCTCGTGGCCGGCCCGCCACCCGCGTCGCGGCCGCTCGCCATCCCCTTCACATCACCACCGGCGCAGAAGGCGCCGCCCGCCCCGGTGAGCACAACACACCCCACATCGTCGGCCACTTCGACGTCAGCCAGCACTTGGGCCAACGCCTGGTTCATCGCCCCCGACATGGCATTGCGCCGTTCGGGTCGGTTCATGGTGAGCGTGGCGACACCGTCGTTGACCACAGCCAGCAAGTCGTCGGTGCCCGTGTCGATCGTCCTCATCGCGGCGACAGTACGTCGGCTGGCGGCACGACACGAGTCCGTGGAGCGTTGATCCCGCTGAGCGGGAGCCACGCTCCGAAGAACCTGGGTGGCCGCCGGGTGTCAGTCAGGCGATGACGCCGTCGTGCCGCAGCTGCTCGATGTCGGTCGGGCTCATGTCGAGCAAAGTGGTGAGGACCTCGTCGGTGTGCTGGCCGAGCAGCGGCGGCGATCGAAACTCCGGCAAATCGCTGTCGGCGAACTTGAACGGCGTCCCGAGCAGCGCGATCTGGTGGTCGCCCTCGAGGACGTAGCGCACCATCTCCCGCTCCAGCACCTCCGGGTCCTGCAAGGCCTGGTCGATCGTGCGCACGCCACCGGCGGGCAGGTGCCTCATCTCGGCCAGCCACTCGGCGGCGGGGCGGGCTGTCAGCGCCGCCTCGATCTCCAACTTGAGCGCATCCCGGTTGCGGCTGCGTCTCGCAGGCGTCGCGAATCGTTCGTCGTCGATGAGGTCGGGCCGGCCGATCACTCGGCAGAACTCGCTGTACAGCCGGTCCGTCGCCATGGCGAGGTAGATCGGTTCGGTGGCCGTGGCGAACAAGTCGATCGGGGCGCCCACCACATGGCGGTTTCCGGAGCGGTCGGGGACGCGGCCGTCGGTGAGGTACTGCATGCCGACGTTGCCCAGCGCGCTGATGGCTGTGTCGAGCAGACACAGCTCGATGAAGTCACCGCGCCCGTGGCGCTGCCGCCCGTGCAGGGCGGCACAGATCGCCGACGTTGCGTGCGCGGCGGTGAGGGTGTCGATGATCGACAACGGATGTCGGATGGGGCCACCGTCGACCTCACCCGTCAACGCCATCATCCCCGACTCCGCCTGGAGGACGGGGTCGAGGCCGGGCCGCGACGAGCTCGGGCCCTCGGATCCATAGGCGGAGATCGAGACGAAGATGAGCGCTGGATCGCCCGCCTGGAGCTCGGCGTGGCCGAAGCCGAGACGGTCCATCACCCCTGGTCGGAAGTTCTCGATCACGACGTCGCTGCCGACGATCAGGCGGCGCGCCAACTGCTGACCGCGGCTCCGTGTCAGATCGATCGCCACGCTGCGCTTCGAACGGTTGAACGCCATGAACGAGGCACCGCGTTTGTCACCACGAAGCGAACGGGCCCGCAGCTCGTCTCCGGTCACTGGATGCTCGATCTTGATCACGTCGGCGCCGAGATCGGCGAGCTGCTGCGTGCACAACGGTCCGGCGATGATCCGCGTGAAGTCGAGCACCCGGATCCCTTCGAGCGGTGGCGGGTTTCGCGCGACGAACCTCAACCTAACTCGCGCCTGGGTCCGTTCGAGTCGTCGCGGCGAGCTCATGTCGACGTGGCTCGGGGACGACCTCGTAACGCAGCAGGCCGCCGGACCAGCTCGATGTGGCCTCATGGTTGAGGCGCAGGTGCTCGAGGTGAGCGTACGTCTCCGACTCAGCCATCGAGCCCCAGGCTCGCTCGGCGAACAAGTGCTGCATCAGCTCGTGCACCGTTGCCGGGCGCCCGAGCTCGGCTGAAGCGTCGCACAGTCGCTGCAGACGCCCGTTGTGGTGTTCCTTGATCTCGTTGACTCGCTTGGCGAGATCGTGGAACGGATGCCCGTGCGCCGGAAGGGCAACCTTCACGTCTCGCAGCGCCGCCATGCGGTCGAGCGCGTGGAAGAACTTGGCCAATGGATCCTCAGCGTCGCCATCCATCGCTCCGATGTGCGGCGTGATGGAGGGCAGCACGTGGTCGCCCGACAACACGACACCATTGATCGGGTCGAACAGGCACAGGTGGTCGGGCGTGTGACCGGGTGTGTGCATCGCCACCCACTCCCGTCGACCGAGCGTGACCATCTCAGCGTCCGTGACCCGCGTGGTCGGGTGCGGCGTGTGCTCGCCGGAGCGCATCTCGCCACGCATTTCGCTGATCGCCCCGTCCGAGGGTGGCTCGAATTGTGTACCCCACGGCGTCGGACGGGACCAATGATCCGGATCGTCCAGCGCGTCGGACGGCCGGTCGTCGAGCCCGTCGTCGCGTTCCCACCACAGCTTGAACGACGAATGGGTGAGGATGTCGGCCCCGGTTTGGGCTCGGAGCCGGGCTGCTCCGCCGAAGTGATCAGGATGGCTGTGCGTGATGACAACCGTGTGAATCCTCGACAACGGGATGCTCGCCCGCGTCAACCGGTCGAGCAGACCGTCCCAGGCGTCCGGTCCCGGAAGACCAGGATCGACGACGGCGAAACCGCGCTCGTCCTCCAAGGCGTAGCAGTTGACGTGACCGAGCCCGGTGAACGCGATCGGTAGCTGCAAGCGCAGCACACCAGGAGCAACCTCGGTGATCTCCTCGCTGGCGGGCTCCTGCTCCTGTTTCGACACCACAGCCGAAGAGTACGTTGCCTGCGCAACTTTCTGCTGATCGTGCGAACCCTTCTGACGCCGCCTGGCGCCCACTCGTCGCCGAGAGTCCCGCGGGGGTCTGCCAAGATGCGCGTCCATGGGCGATCGAGTTCGGCTCGAGGTCGACGGAGCGGTGCGCACGGTCACGCTCAATCGGCCGGACAAGGGCAACGCGATGGATGCAGCGATGTTGCGGGAGCTGGAGGCGGCGTTCGATCCGTCACCCGGGCCCGGTCCTGCCGAGCGGGTCGCGGTGATTCGCGCCGAGGGCAGGGTGTTCTGCGCCGGGCTCGACCTGCGTGGCGATCTTGGCAAGGACCAGGACGTCGAGCTGCTCTTCCATCGCGTCGAGACGTGGCCGCTGCCGGTCGTCGCCGTCGTGCAGGGCGCGGCGATCGCCGGCGGCAACGAGCTGGCCCTGCACTGCGACCTCGTCGTCGCCTCGGCTGCTTCCTACTTCGGCATGTCGCTGGCACAGGTCGGGCTGGCCCCGTCGTGGTTCCTCACCAAGAAGCTGCTCGAGGTCGGCGGCCCCGTCATGACCCGAGAGATCCTGCTGCTCGGCGATCCGGTGCCGGCGACCCGGATGGCGGATCTCGGCCTGATCGCCCGGTGCGTGCCGGCGGACGAGTTGGACGCCGAGGCGGCAGCGATCGTTGACCGATTGGTGCGCAACGCGCCGCTCAGCCTGCGGGCGATGAAGGCGACGATCAACCGCCAGATGGCCTACCGCGACGGCATCGACCACGACGACACCGACGTCCTGGTGCGCACGGCGCTCCGCAGTGCAGACGCCAGGGAGGGCGTGCGGGCGCGAATGGACCGGCGCAACGCCGAGTTCACGGGCTTCTGAGCGCGCCGCTGCGTGGCGGCGGCGGCGAGCTTGGAGGTGAGGCGAGCTGCTTGCCTGCGAGCCGAACCCGAGATCAATCGTCGCGGGGGAAGCCGAACAGTTGGCGGGCGACGATCACCCGCTGCACCTGTTGCGTGCCTTCGCCGATGTCGAGGATCTTCACGTCGCGGTACAGCTTCTCGAGCATGCGGTCGTTGCGGACGCCGGCCTCGCCGAGGATGTCGAGGGCGGTAGCGACAGCGTCGAGCACGACGGGCGGCGAGTACATCTTGGCGTAGCTCGCCTCGAGCACGTTCGACTCGCCGCGCTTGGCGCGGAACACCGCGTCGAGGTACATCAGCCGTGCGATGTGCAGGCCGCGGCGGATGCGGGCCAGCCGTTCGAGCGCCCGTTGTCGGCGGGCGCCATGGGTCGGGAACTCATCGCGGACGAAGTCGAGGGCGAAGTCGTGGGCCGCCCGACCCATCCCGACGCCGTGGGCGGTGTGCATCGGGCGGGTCATGTTGAACGTCGCCATCGACGCCTTGAAACCGCGCCGCGACTCGTAGAACGCCTCGCCGCCGAGCAGGTGATCCTCCGGGACGCGGACGTCATCGAGCGCGAAGCTCGCCGTCTCGTACCCGCGCGACCCCATCTTGTGCTCGACCTTGAGGATCTCGAAGCCGGGCGTGCCGCGCTCGACAACGAACGCGCGGTGGCCGTTGCGCCCGAGGGCCGGGTCGACTGTTGCCCACACGACGACCCACTCGGCGCGCGCCGAGTTGGAGCAGAACATCTTCTGCCCGGTGAGCACCCACTCGTCGCCCTCCTTGCGGGCACGGGTCTGGATCCGGGCGACGTCGCTGCCCGCGCTCGGCTCGGTCATCGCCATCGCCCCCCACCGGGCCTTCGAGTGGTCGGTGAACACCTGGAGGAAGCGCTCGCGCTGCTCGGGCGTCGCCGTCGTGCGCAGCGCCGACCCGCCGAGACCGGGGCCTGGCAACGACAGCGCGACGCCGCGGTCCCAGTACGCAGTCTCCTCGCCGACGAGGAAGTTGCGCACCGGCTTCCACTGCAGCGCCGTCGGGCCGTCCTCGTCGCCGATCAGCCGCGAGACGATGCCGCCCCGCCGGGTGCAGAGCAGGTAGAACTCGTGGTCCACCGGTGGAGGCGTTGCCGTGCGGTCCGCCTCCAGGCCCATCGGCCTGATGTGGGTTCGTCCGAGAGCGCGGACCTCCTCGAGGAGGTCCAGGGTGCGCGGATCGAGCTCGATCACGCGTGCCGACCGGCGAGCGGGTCTTCGACGTCGAGCACGAAGGCGGCGACGTCGAGCTCGGCCGCATCGCGGGCACCGGCGAGCATCGTCAACATTCTCGCCTCGCGGAAGCGCTTCTCGGCGAGGTGGTCGACGATGAATCCGTGGCCGCCGAGGAGCTGGATGCCGAGGTTCGTCGCCAGGTGCGCGGCCTCGACCGTCTCCAGCCACGCCTGGGTCGCCCAGAACGCGGCGTCGGGCTCGTCGCCGTCGATCGCCGCGGCTGCGTCGCGCACCGCGAGCCGGGCGCCGTGCACGCGCGCCGCGGCGTGGGCGAGGTCGAACGCGTTGCCCTGGTGGTGGGCGACCGGCTTGCCGAACACCACCCGCTCGGTCGTGTAGCCGATCGTGTCGGCGAGGGCGGCGCGCGGCCACGCCGACGGCGACGGCCGCCGCCCATAGCCGGGCGCGGGCGCGGACCGTGAGGGCGGTCCAACGCGGGAGCTCCCAGCGGCCGCGTTCGACCGCGTCGGTCAACGGGAGGCCGACGCCGCCCGACGCCTGGAACGCGAGCGACGTCACCGGCGTCGGCTGACCCGTCACCTCGAGCAGGCGGAGCGTGTCGCCCTCCAGCGCCCAGACCCAGCGCAGCGCCGGCCAGCCCGGTGCCCACTCGAGCAGCGGCGCTCGACGCTCGGCGTCGACGACGGTCAGCGCGCAGTGGGCCGTGCCGGCGAGGCAGGCAGCTGCCACCTCGGCGGCGAGATCGCCGTCGGGGCAGGCGACGACGGCACCGGCGGCGAGTCCCGGCCGGTCGGCCGCGGCCAGCCCACCTGCATCGGCAGCCGCGAGCGCCTCGAGGACCACCACCTTGGCGAGCAGGCCGGCGGCGACGCCGCCAAGTGCCTCCGGCAGATCGAGTCCACCGAGCGGAAAGCCGTCGAGCACGGCGAGCATCGCCGCCGGCCACCGCCCGGCGGCCTCGTGCTCCCGGACGTGGGGCGCCAGCTCGCTGCGACCGAACCGTTCGGCCGCCGCCCGGAGCTCCTCCAGCTCGGGCGTGAGCTCGAAGCCACGCATGCGCGCACCCTAATGGCGGTCCGAAGCAGCCAAGGCGGGTCGGGCCTTCAAGAGTGGACGCACGGGACACTGGCATGTCCCGCGTGCCGCGCCAAGGTGCCTCCGTACGCAGCGCTCCGACGAATCGTTACGTTGCCAGTTGTGAACGATGGAGACCTGGCGATTCGCAATCTGACCTATCGGCTGTTTGTCGCTCGCGGTCAGGCCCCGACCTGCGCCGAGGTCGCCGAGGAGGCAGACGCTGCTGCCTCCGAGATCGCGGCCGCCTGGAAGAGACTGCACGACGTCCACGCCCTCGTGCTCGACCCGGCCACCGGTGAGCTCCACATGGCCAACCCGTTCTCCGCCGCCCCCACCGCCTACCGGGTGCGCGCCGCCGACCGCTGGTGGTACGCCAACTGCGCCTGGGACGCGTTCGGCATCTGCGCCGCGCTCCACGTCGACGGCCGGATCGAGACCGCATGCGCCGACTGCGGGGAACTGATCGCCTGCCGGGTGCGCGGCCAGCAACCCGACGACGAGCAGCTGCTGTTCCACTGCCTCGTGCCCGCCGCCGGCTGGTGGGACGACATCGTTTTCACCTGAATGACCATGAACCTCTTCCGTTCGGAGGAGCACATCACCCGCTGGCTCGCAGGTCGCCGACCCGGCGCCACAGTGCCGGTCACCCGGCTCAGCGACCTCGCCCACGCGTGGTGGGGTGACCGACTCGACGCGGGGTGGCGGCCGCACACCCGTGAGCACAACCAGGCTCTCCTCACGAGCGTCGGGCTGACGGACGACTTCTGGCGCCTCCCCTGACGCGACGGACGACTTGCCGTCGTTGGACCCCCCACCGCACGCGACGCGAACGTCGCCAACCGAGCGAGGTGCCGACTTCCACGGCGACGCGCCCGATCTGCACCTCGGCGACGGCGGCGCGAACCTCGTTGCTGGGTCCTGATCGAATGTGGAGACCATCCCCGACGCAGAGGAGAAATCGTGGACGTCAACGAACTCATGACACAGACGAGAGACACGCTCACGGTGACCCGCCTGTTCGGCGAGCCCGTCGAGCGCGATGGGGTCACGGTGATCCCGGTTGCTGTCGTGCGAGGCGCAGGCGGCGGTGGCCGAGGCGAGGGTTCCGGTCCTGAGGGTGTCGGGACCGGCTCTGGCTCCGGTGGAGGGTTCGGGATCACGGCCAAGCCGGCCGGCGTCTACGTCATCGCGGGCCACGGTGTGAGCTGGCGCCCAGCGGTTGATGTCAACCGGATCATCCTCGGCGCCCAGGTCGTGATGATCGTTGCGCTGCTGGCGCTGCGTAGCCTCCGACGACACCGTTGACCCGGCAACCCGAACCGTCAGGAGCGCACGACAGCAACAACGACGAGCGCCAGGTCCGCCCGCGGCTTGGACGATCGCGGACGGTGTCGCCCACGTAGTGTCGCCGTCGTGGGACGCATCGTGCGCTCGACACAGCCGGATGCTCCGCGCCGGCAGTCCGACGGGCTGTTCGGGCGTGTGGTCGTGTGGGTCGCGGGGCTCGTCGCGCGGGCGTTGTTCCGGACAGTGGAGGTGACCGGTCCGGCGCCGCGTCGGCGGTCGATCGTCGTCGCCAGCCACCTCAACGGGCTTGTCGATCCGGTGCTGCTCGTCGTGGCCGTGCGCCGGCTGCCGCGATTCCTCGCCAAGGGGTCGCTGTGGAGGGTGCGTCCGGCGCGCCCGTTCCTGCGCCTCGTCCGGCTGATCCCCGTGGAGCGTGCCGTCGATGGAGGCGACATGGGCCGGAACGTCTCGTCCTTCAGCGCCGCCGTCGCTGCGCTCGGCGCCGATCACACCGTCGGCATCTTCCCGGAGGGCACCACCCACGACCAACCACGGGTCGTCGAGCTGCGGACCGGGGCGGCGCGCATCGCCCTCGAGTGCCATCAGGCGGGCCTGCACGACGTCGACCTGGTGCCCGTCGGTATCGCCTATGAGGACAAGGTCGAGCTGCGGGGCCGAGCCCTGGTGCGCATCGGCTCGCCGATCGCCGTCGACGAGCTGGTCGCCGAGCTGGCCCCGGAGGTGCCCGACGAACGGGGCCTGGTCCGGGCGATGACGGACCGCATCGGTGAACGTCTCCGCGCTGAAGCCCCGGACTTTCGCTCGTTCGAGGAGTTCTACGCGTTCGACGCCGCCGCCGAGGTGGTGTTGCGCGATCGTCTCCGCGAGGCACGCCAGCATGTTCCGATGGCCGAACAGGACGTCCTTGCCCGGTCCCTCAGCGCGGCGAGCGCGGAATCTCGGCGGCGGGTCGTGGACGCCATCGCCCGCTACCAGCTCGCCCTTCACGCCTTGCGCCTCGAGGATGCCGACCTCGTTCCGGAGGTGGGGTCGAGGACGATCGCCAGGCGTTTGCTGCTGCTCGTGGTGATGCTGATCCTGTTCGCCCCCCTGGCCGTCGCCGGGGCTTTGATCAACGCCATTCCGACCATGATCGTCGTCGTGGCGGGTCTGGCCCCGAGGGCGCCGGTGACGAAGGGCACCGTCCGGGTGCTCGTCGGCCTGGTCGTGTTCCCGCTGACGTGGCTGGTGGTCGCCTGGCTCGACGTCGGCAGTTCACGGGTGGCGTCGGTGATGCAGACGGTCAGTCTTCCCCTCTCGCCGCTGTTGGATCACGCCGTCGACGGGCGCGGCGGATTCTGGTGGTCGGTCGTCGTGTTCCTGGCTTGCCCGCTGCTCGGCGGAGTGGCCCTGTTCGTGATCGGCACGGCGAAGTCGCTGTGGCACGCATGGCGGTCGTGGCGGGCGGTGCTCGACCGTCGTGGCCAGCTGACCGAGCTCCGTCGCGTGCGAGCCGCGGTGGTCGCGGCGGTTGCCGGAGCCACGGGTGCCGCGACGGTGCGAGTGACGGTGTGAACGCACCGGCAGTGCGACCGGGATCCTTCCTCGGTGCCGATGACTGCGAGCGCGCCCGCGACGGATGGCTCGCCCAGCCGTCGAACGCCCTGTCGAGTCTCGCCTACGTGGTCGCCGGCAGTGCGCTCGTCCGGAGGTCGCTACGCCGCGGCGACGATGCCTTCGCCACCGTGTACGGCTGCGCCGTTGGCGCCAACGGCGCGGGCGGCATCGCATTCCACGGCCCGGGTGGTCCCGTTGGGTTGTGGGTGCATGACGTCGCCCTCATCTCGATGCTGGCGACGATGGCGACAGCCAACATCGAGGACCTCGCCCGCGGTCGTCGAACGGCCGCACCGGCGCTCGCCGTGACCGCCGTGGCCGGTGCCGTCATCGCCGTGGCACCACAGACTGAGTCGGCGGATCCAGAACATCGGCCTCGGCCTGATCGCGGCCACGGAGTTGCTTCGGGCCGCCACACCATCACGACGCCCAACGTCAATGGTGCGCAGCCTGACGCCGGTCCTCGCACTGGGTGCCGCTGGTGTCGTCCATGCCGGTAGCCGCACCGGCGCGCGCTGGTGCGATCCGGACGCCGTCATCCAGGGCCACGCCCTATGGCACGCGTTGTCCGCCGGCGTCCTGTGGTGGTGGGGGCTCGACCGCACCTGACCCGTGTCCTCGCCCACACCCGAGACGTACGTCTGAGGCGCGACGGTCCCGGATCCGGGACGCAGCGCGCCCAGGTGGCGGCGATGGGACCGCTCAACCGGGGCGGATGTTCTTGTTGTGGTGGAAGGCGTTGTCGGGGTCGTACTTGGCCTTGACCTCGGCGAGTCGCCGGTAGATGTGATCGCCGTAGGCCTCTCGAACGCGGCTGGTGTCGTCGTCGGAATCAAGGAAGTTGACGTAGACGCTGCCGGCGCGGTGCGGTTGGAGGGCTTGGAGGAACCGCCGCGCCCAAGCGGTCTCGGCCGCGGCGTGCTCGCCGGACTCGTCAGGGAGCCACACGGCGTCGATGATGATGTTGTGGGCCACGTCGCGACCGGCGTAGGCGGTGGCGTCGTGGGGGACTCGGGCGACGGCGCCACCCATGTGGAACATCGCCGCGTACGACCGGGGCGAGCTGGCGGTGTAGGCGTGATCGGCGATGACGGCGATGGCGTCGTCGGAGAGGCCGGCGAGGTTCGTGGACTTCCAGTAGTAGTGCCACCCGTGGAGGACGGTGTCGTCGAGGCCGCCCTGGAAGGCGGCGTACGGCGTGGGTGCGAGCAGGTCCACGAGCGGCGTCCCGAACCGGCGGAGGGCCCGCACCGCACGCTCGCCGTCTTCGACGGCGCCGGCGTAGCAGCAGGCGACGGCGATGGCCGGCCGCCAGTGCAGGTCCTCGGGGATGACCGGCAGCGGGGGGACGGTGCCGAGCCTGACGACGGTGCCGAGCTCGTCGGGCGCTTCGGCGGCGAAGTCCCGGTAGAAGCGCAGCACGTCGGTGGTGTCGTCGGCCGCCCAGAAGACGGGTCCGGCCATCACGGTCGGGCCGACGGGGTGCAGCGCGAACCGGAACGAGGTGACGACGCCGAAGTTGCCGCCGCCGCCTCGCAGCGCCCAGAACAGATCGGGGTGTTCGTCGGCGGACGCCCGGACGATGCTGCCCTCGGCGGTGACCACCTCGGCGGCCAGCAGGTTGTCGACGGTGAGCCCGTGTTTGCGCATGAGGAAGCCGATGCCGCCGCCGAGGGTGAGCCCGGCGACGCCGGTGTGGCCCACGATGCCGCCGGTGGTGGCCAGACCGTGGGCCTGCGTCTCGTGGTCGACGTCGCCCCACAGCGCACCACCCTGCACCCGGGCCGTGCGGCCGGCGGGGTCGACCCACACGGCCCGCATCGCCGAGAGGTCGATGACGATCCCGTCGTCGCACACCGCGGTGCCGGCCACGTTGTGGCCCCCGCCCCGGACGGCGATCTCCAGGTCGTGGTCGCGGGCGAAGCGCACGGCCGCGGCCACGTCGGCGGTCCCGCTGCATCGGGCGATCAGCCGGGGGCGCCGGTCGACGGCGCCGTTCCACACGGCTCGGGCGGTGTCGTAGTCGGCGTGGTCAGCGGTGATCAGCTGGCCCCGGAACCCGTCGATCTCCATGGCGGTTACCTCCTCGCTCAGTGGCCGACTTGCTCGGTGGTCGGTGTCGTCGGTCCTCGTCTCTCGACGGCCCCATCGCACCACCGTGGACCGCGGCCGTGAAGTCAAGAATCTGGACTTCACAGCCGAAGGCAGGGGCGCGACACTGGCGTCGTGCGGACCTACGGCCAGTACTGCCCCATCGCCCGTGGCGCCGAGATCTTCGCCGAGCGCTGGACGCCACTGATCATCCGCAACCTGTACCTGGGCTGCGGAAGCTTCAGTGAGATCCTGGAGGGCGCGCCCGGGCTCTCCCGCACCCTGCTCTCGCAGCGGCTCAAGCAGCTCGAACGGCTCGGCATCGTCGAGTCGGCACCCAAGCCCGACGGGCGCGGACGCCACTACGAGCTCACGCCCGCGGGTCACGACCTCTTCAAGGTCTGCGTGTCGCTCGGCGAGTGGGGTGCCGCCTGGCTCGAGATCGCCCCCGAGCACCTCGATCCCTTCGTGGCGCTGTGGTCGATGTGCAACATGCTCCGCCGAGACCGGCTCCCGGATCGACGCGTCGTCATCCGCTTCGACTTCACCGGCCGCCAGCGCCCCGAGCGGTACTGGCTGCTGATCGAGCACGGAGACACCGAGATCTGCAAGACGTACCCCGGCCTCGACGAGGACCTCTACATCACGGCGGAAGCCGAAGCCTTCGTCAAATGGCACGCCGGCCAGCTCACCTGGGCCGAAGCCACCCGCGACCGCCGCATCCAACTCCACGGCCCCTCGTGGCTCGTACGAGCCTTCCCCACCTGGAACGCCCGCAGCGCCTTCGCCCACATCAAGCCGGTCTCCCGGACTGCGGCGAGCTCGGCAGCCTGACCGGAAGCCTGGACGAGTCCCGGCGAGAACCAGACGAGACGCGCTACCGCTGGTTCGGCTTCACCACCCGGTCCGCCAAGGCCTCGATCGCGTCGGCGGCGGGGCGGTCACCAGGCGTGCCTGGCAGCATCAACACTCGATCGACGCCGAGTGCTGCGAGCTCCTCGACCGCCGCGACCGGGTCGCTCTCCAGGTGCATCGGCGCGAACGTTGTGATCTCGATGCCCGCTGGGTCGCGGATCGTGGGACGGCGCTTCCGCCGCGACGCCCGACGTGCTACGACCGACACCATGCGCGTCATCGGTGTGTCAGGTGAGGGCGGATACGGCGGGCCGGAGGCGCTGCGGATCTTCGAGCTACCGGACCGTCACGCCGGGCCGGGCGAGGTGCGCCTGGCGGTCCACGCCGCGGCGGTCAACCCGACCGACACGTTCACACGGATCGGCGCCCGCCACGACCAGCTGAAGGACTACGACCCGCCGTACGTCGCCGGCATGGATGTGGCCGGCGTGATCGATGAGGTCGGGCCCGACACCGTCACCGACCTGCGCGTCGGCGACAAGGTGATGGCGATCGTCGTGCCCGTCGGTCAGCACGGCGGGTACTCGGACCAACTCGTGGTGCCGGTCCGATCGGTCGCCCGCATCCCCGCCGGTGCCACGCTCGCGGAGGCGGCGACGTTGCCGATGAACGGGCTCACCGCCCGCAAGGCGCTCGACATGCTCGAGCTGCCGGCCGGCGCCACGATCGGGGTGACCGGGGCGGCTGGTGCGTTCGGCGGCTACGTCGTACAGCTGGCCAAGGCCGACGGGATACGGGTCGTCGCCGACGCCTCCGAGGCCGACGAGGCGCTCGTGCGTTCGCTCGGTGCCGACGTCGTCGTGCGGCGCGGCGACGACGTGGCGACGCGGATGCGCGAGGCGGTCCCCGACGGCGTCGACGCCGTGGCCGACGGCGCGATCCAACATGCCCTCGTGCTGCCGGCCATCCGTGACGGCGGCGCGGTCGCCGCCGTTCGGCCGTTCCAGGGGCACCCCGAACGCAACATCACCGTGCACATGGTGTGGGTGCGGGAATACCAGCTCGAACAGGCCAAGCTCGACCGCCTCGGGCGCCAGGTCGAACAGGGCGCCATCACGCTGCGCGTCGCCGGCACCTACCCTCCCGAGCGCGCCGGCGAGGCCCAGGCGCGGCTGGAAGCAGGCGGCACACGCGGCCGGCTGGTCATCGAGTTCGCTGCCGACCCGTGACCGTCACCGTCCAGATACGAGACCGCAGGGCCACGACTTCCGCGTGACCCGGCGAGCGCGGCCGCTGGCGCTGGCGCGCCAGCTCGTCACCGACGGTGCGACTCAACAGCGACTCGCTCATCACCACCGTGGCGAGAGGCATTCTTCGCTTCGGCGGCATCTGAGCGCGTGTCGACTGTGGCCCTGGTCGCGGCGTCCTGAACTGGCGGGCGAGAACTGAGCGCGGCAGGTCGTGCACTCGAGGCCTCGTCCAGAGCGATCATCCTGGAGACGGCCGTGACGTCAACGACGGCTCCATGCTCGCCTTCTGGCGAGTCGGACGCCATGACCACTCGGCTTCCTCGCGCGGTGATCGATCTGACGGTCCAGATCCGTCCGCTGGGAGCGAGGTACCTCCCCCCGACGAGCGGCCTCCACTCGTTGCACGTCTCACTGTTCGTCATGTCTGGACTCCCTCACGCGGTGTGCCTCTCAGGGTGCGCGCCGGTGGTCGCAGCCCGGTCGCAGTGCGGTCGCAGGCGACGGCGGTACGGTTCGAACGTGGAGCTGCGGGTGCTCGGGGGGCTGCAGGCATGCGCGCCGGGTCGCGTGATCGAGCTCCGACCCGTGGAGCGCCGGCTGTTGGCGGCCTTGGCCGTGCGCCGGCCGGATGCGGTGCGCTACGACGCTCTGGCCGAAGCGGTGTGGGGCGACGCCGTGCCACGTTCGGCCACCCGCTCGTTGCAGACCCATGTGCTGCGAGTGCGGTCAGTGGCCGGCGGCGACGCCGTGGAGACCGTGAGCGGCGGCTACCGTCTCGGTGCCACGGTCTCATTGGACGTCGTCGCCTTCACGGCACTGTTCAAGGCTGCTGGCGCGAGCGACGACCGGCGGGCCGCGCTGGCCGCGTGGGACGAAACGCTGGCGCTCTGGCGTGGCATCCCGTTCGAGGAGCTCGAAGATTGGCCGCCGGCGATCGCCGAGCGGGCACGGCTCACCGAGATGTGGCAGCGCGCGCTCGAGGAGCGGTGTGCTGTGGCCCTCGGTGTCCTGTCGGCCGCGGACGTCGTCGCGGAAGCAGAAGCGCTCGTGCAGGCCGAGCCGCTGCGCGAGCGGCGGTGGTCGCTGCTGCTGTCGTCGCTCGACGCGGCCGGTCGGCGCGCCGAAGCGCTGCGCGCCTTCGACAGGGCCCGACGCGTGTTGGCCACCGAGCTGGGCATCTCGCCGGGGCACGAGCTGAACCGGCTCCACGAGACGCTCCTGCGTGACGGCGACCATCTCGACGACTCCCCGACGGCGCCGCCTCGATCCGCTCGACCGAACGGAAACCTTCCGGCCCCGCTGACGACGATCATCGGGCGCGACGGGCAGATCGAGCGGGTCGCCGAAATGCTCACCGGCGCCAGGCTCATCACGCTCACGGGTGCCGGCGGCATCGGCAAGACACGCCTTGCACTGGCGGTGGGCGAGACGATCCGGAACGAAGTCAGTGGCGGTGTGTGGATCGTCGAACTGGCCCGAACACACGAACCCGACACCGTGGATGCGCTGATCGCTGCCGCGCTCGGACTCGTCACATCGGGACCTCAGACCGTCCGCGACACCGTGCTCGGAGCGATCGGAGATCGCCAGCTCGTCCTCGTGCTCGACAACTGTGAACATGTCCTCGCTCCGGTGACGGACTTCATCGTCGCGGCGTTGGGACACTGCGGGCGGCTGCGTGTGCTGACGACCAGTCGTGAACCGTTGGCGGTGCCGGGCGAGCGCACGATGGTCGTGCCGTCGCTCGCCACCGACGGTGCCGCAGCGGAGTTGTTCATCGCCCGTGCCCGGGACGCAGATCCTGCCTTCACGGGAGACGACAGCGCGTCGGTCGCCGCGATCACGCGACATCTCGACGGCATCCCGCTCGCCATCGAACTGGCCGCAGCACGTGTGCGAACGATCGGGCTCGGCGAAATGGTCCGCCATCTCGACGACCGATCTGACCTGCTCACGGCGCGAGGCGGCGGGCGAGATGAGCGACATCGAACCATGCGCGCCGCACTGGACTGGAGCTACGAGCTGCTCGACGACGCGGAGCGGCTCACGTTCGAACAGCTCTCCGTGTTTCGCGGACGGTTCGAGCTCGAGGCGGTGCCACGGGTGGTCGACGGCCTCGCCGGCGACCAAGATGTCAGCGCCGTGCTCGCCTCGCTCGTCGACAAGTCGATGGTCCTCGCGGACGGAGCCGACCCGGCGCGCTTTCGGATGCTCGAGCCGCTTCGGCAGTACGCCGCGGCGCGACTCTCGCGGACAGGTCGTGCAGAGATCGTCGCGACGCGCCATGCCCACTACTACTCCGAGCTGGCAACGCGGCTCGACGACCAGCTGGGCGGTCGTGACGAGGTGATCGCGGCGCGGCGCATCGACGCCGCTCGCGACAACCTACGGGCCGCCTTTCACACCGCCTCGCGAGACAGCGACGTTGCGAACGCCCTGGCGATCGGCGTTGCCCTGACGGGTTACGCCCGAACCCGGATCTGGAGCGAGCCGTGGTCGTGGTGCGAGGCGGCGCTCACACTGCCCGGCGCGGCCGATCACCCGTTGCGCGCGGACGCTCTGGCCGGCGCGAGCGACGGTGCCTGGCAGCTCGGCGACCACCACCGCAGTGTGGAGCTCGCCGACGTGGCCATCGCCCTCGCCGAGCCGGGCAGCCCCGCATGGCGTCACGCGCACCTCACCAAGTCGTCGGCGCTCGTCTGGCTCGGACGCGTCGAGGACGCGATCACGTCGGCGACCGCCGCCGCCAGCGAGCGGTCAGATGTCTCCTACCTCACGGTGAGCAGCCTCACGGTGCTGGGTCTGATCCTCAACATCGCAGGTCGACCCGACCCACCGCTCGCTCAGCGCCTGCTCGACCTGGCTCACGCACTCGGCAACCCGACCGCTCTCGCCGGCGCCTACCACACCGCAGGGATCATCCTCGGCAGGGATCAGCCCGTCCTCCGCAGCGACTACCAACGGCGCGCCGCCGAGCTGGCTGAGGCCAGCGGCGCGGTGCTCATCCACGGCTTCGCCCTGGCTTCTCTGGCCGCTCAGCAGACAGACGACCCGGTGCGCTCGGCGCGAGCTCAACTCGACGTCCTGAACCACTATCTACGCGTCGGCAACCGCGCGCACCTGCGGGCCTTCTCTCGAAATCTGCTCCGATCGCTCATCACGGTCGGCGCGCACGAGGCCGCTGCCGTCGTCGACGGGGCCACCAGTGATCAACCGGAGCTCGCCGAACTGGCCGCCGGCCGCGCCACACGGATCGCCGAAGCGCGACACGCGCTCGGCTCCGACTACGCCGCGGCCGCAGCAAGAGGTGCCGCGATGACCGACGACGAGCTCGTCGCCTACCTCGACGACATCATCACCGAGCTCGAGACGAGGGCGCCGCCACGACGCGATTCCGTGGAGAATTGATCCCGCTGAGCGGGAGCAACGCTCCGAGGAACTTGGGTGGCGCGGCCCGCCGAACCGGGGCAGGGCCCGTCAGCCGATGACGACGTTCTCCTGTGCGATCCAGATGGGCGAGCGCGCCAAGTCGATGAAGTTGCCCTCGTCGGCCAGGAGGTCGGCGGCCGCCTGTTGCACTGCCGGATCCTCGCTGGCGAGCGCGTCGAGCGTCTCGACCCAGATCTCGGCCACGCCGTCAAACGGTTCGGGTGACCCGCCGTTGCGCTGCTGGAGGATCCCGTTCACCTCGGGCATGCTGGTGTGCGCTTGGATGTACCGCTTGATCCCGAGCAGTTCTGCTCGGTCGGAGACCAGCGGGGCGTGGACGTCACGCCAGTAACGCTGGAAGTCCTCCACGCTCAGCTCCGGCTTGCGGCGCAGGCAGTAGACGAGTTTCAGCATTGTGACGTCCTCCCGTTGGTGGCTCGTGCGGCGCACGAAGCCCCTTGCTCTACCACACCGGTGACGATGTGGGCCGCCCCCGCCGGTCTACCGCTGAGCCGCGACGAGCATGAACATCGGTCGATCGAGCTCCTCGGCCAGTGTCGGATCGGCGGCGATCTGATCCGGCGACGGGCCCCACTCGATCAGTCGCTGCAGGGTGAACCCGGCGTCGATGAGCGTGCTCAGGGTTGTGCCGATCATGCGGTGTTGCTTGCGGATTCCCGGCGCCAGCCAGTCGGTGATCCGCTCGCCCTCGTCGCCATAGCGGTCCAGCGGCCAGACCCGGTTCCCATCGACCTGCCGCCAGCCCGGGCTCGTCGGCGCAGTGAAGATCGGATGCTCCGTCGTGAAGACGAATTGGCCGCCCGGTTCGAGCGTGTCGTACACGACAGCCACCAACCGTCGCAGGTCGCCGATGTAGTGCAAGGCCAGCGCGCTGTAGGCGAGGTCGAACCGACCTGGCGGGAGCACGAGCTGCTCGAGATCGGCGATCTCGTAACGGATCCGCGGGTCACGAGTGTCAGCTCGCGCCCGCTGGAGCATCCGTTCGGACACGTCGATGGCGAGCACCTCCGCGGCACCGTGCTCGACCGCCCAGCGACCGAAGGCACCGAAGCCGCAGCCGAGATCCACGATCCGCGCACCGTCGAGGTCGGGCAGGAGGGACCGCACCGACGGCCACTCCGGTGCGCCGTCGAGCCCGTGCCGCGAGCGCGCCAACGCGGCGTACGAACCGAAGAACTCCGGCGAGTCGTACACGTTCTGCGTCACCCACTCGAACGTAGCGACGCCTACGCACTTCTTCGGAAAGTTGCGCGCAGCGCTCAGCGGGAGCAGGTCTCCGAAGAACCCGGTGCACGCTGACCAGCGCATCAGTTCCGCGTGCTGCGGACGACCACAGCCCAGGTGGCGACCAAGAACATGCCTGCGAACGATGCGAGTACGAGCCAGTAGGTGCCGGTGCCGTGTGTGCCGGCGTCGCCGTACGAGGCGAGCAGCGGAGGTCCGAGTGGCGAGCCGCCCTCGGCGAGGATCCGGCGCGCTCCGAGGTCGTGACCGATGACCTCGAACGCCCAGCGCGATGGGATCGTGACGCTGAGGGCGGCGCCGGCGGTCGCCATGAGGTGCACCGGGAGGATGGCACCGGAGAACAGCACAGCGGGAAAGCACAACATCGGCAGGGCGAGCGTCGCCTGGGCGACGTTTCCAACCAGGGCGGAGGTGAGCAGACCGAGGCCGAGGGCGGCCACGGCGCACAGCAGGAGGCTGACCCCCATCGAGGCGTACGTCGACGGAGGGCGACCGGGGAGGCGGTCCAGCAGGCGGAGCACACCCAGCATTGCCACGACGACGAGGAGGAGGAACGGCGCGAGGACGGTCACCTTGGACGCCACGTACGCGCCGGCCCGTAGGCCGACGAGGCGTTCGCGGCGCAGGATCGTTCGCTCGGTGCAGATCTGCAGCAACCCGTAGGTGAGCCCGAAGAAGAAGGCGGCAAAGACGACCCAGAAGCCGATCATGACCATCGAGCTCGGGCTCGGGTCGCTGGAAGTCGAACGCGCCGGGCCGGAAGAGGACGGCGAACATCGCCGACGACCAGCGCCGGTGATCCGACCAGGATGGCGAGTGTCAAACGGTTGCGTACGAGTATCTCGAGCGTTCGTTGTGTCAGGACGATCCATTGCGTGAGACCGCTCGCCACTGGTCGCCTGACGACGTCTCGGGGACCGGCGTCGGGCGCCGGCACAGCTGCCGCCGTGCCGGCCTCGTAGGTCGTGGCGTCGGGATCGGCCAGGTGGCGGTAGAGCTCGGGGACCGTGCTGACCTGGAATTGCTCGAGTGCCTCGTCGACAGTCCCGACGAAGCCCACTCGCCCCCCGCGCGTCATGAACACGATGCGATCGCACAGGGCGAGGTCGTCGACCGAGTGCGTGGTGAACACGACGGTGGCCGACCGGTCGGCGAGCTGGCGCAGGCGGGCGATGAGCTCCGCGCTCGTGACCGGGTCGAGGCCCGATGTCGGCTCATCGAGGAAGAAGACGTGCGGATCGGTGAGCAGCTCGACGGCGATGCTGGCGCGCTTGCGCTGACCGCCGCTCAGCGAGCCGACCCGGACGTTGGCGTGATCGGTCAGGTCGACGGCGTCGAGCGCGTCACGGACCGCGTTGTCGACGTCGGCTGCGCGTCGCCGACGGCGGCAGCCGCAGCCGCGCCGCGTAGCGGAGCGTGCGGACGAGCGGCAGGTCGGCGTGGACGATGTCGTCCTGGGGCACGTAGCCGAGCACGCCTTGGAAGGTCCCCCTGTTGGCGTGCACGTCGATGCCGTCGAAGCGCACCGAACCCGAGGTCGCAGCCGCGACGCCGGCGATCGCCTCCAGCAGCGTGGTCTTGCCGGCGCCGCTGGGACCGACGATCGCGACGAGCTCACCAGCCCAGAGCGTGAACGACACGGCGTCGAGAATCGTGGTCTCGCCTCGCTTGCCGACCCGCACCCGCCGGGAGAGCTCGTTCACGTCGATGCGGACACCCCGCCTCGAGATCGCCGACGGCGGGCGCCGCCGTGGGAGCGGTCGTCCCGTCGAACGGTGCAATTTCGTCCTGCGTCAGCTGTGCGGTCACCGTTCTTCTCCTCGTGTCGCGTCGCCGATCGGCATAGTTAGCACGATCGTTCGTGCTATCTGTGGAGAGTACGACCGATCGTGCTATCTTGTCAACATGTCCGGACCAACGGAAGCAGCGCGCCGACGGCGAACGCACCCGCGATGCGATCGTGCGCGAGGCCGTGTCACTCGCCACCGTTCACGGACTCGAAGGTCTCTCGATCGGCGAACTCGCCGGCGCGCTCGACATGAGCAAGAGCGGCGTCTACGCCCACTTCGGCTCCAAGCAGGATCTCCAACTCGCCACCGTCGACGAAGCGGGACGAATCTTCGAAGCCGAGGTCATCGAACCGGCCGTCGCCGCCGCGCCGGGACTCGCTCAGCTCGTCGCATTGTGCGACGCCTTCTTCGACCACCTCTTGCGGCGCACCTTCCCGGGCGGGTGCTTCTTCGCCGGGGCGGCCTTGGAGATGGGCACCCGCCCGGGCCCGGTCAAAGAACAGATCGCCGCGTTCCAAGGCCGGCTCACCGCATTGATCCGCCAGTTCATCGTGACCGCACTCGAACAACATGAACTGCCCGCCGACGAGGACCCCGACGCACTCACCTTCGAGCTGAACGGCGTGATCCTCGCCGCCAACACCAACTTCGTCCTGCACCAAGACCCCGCCATGCTCGACATGGCCCGCAACGTCGTCCGCCGGCGGCTCGGCAGCGAGCCGAGGTAGGTTCGGGCGGGTGCCCGTGGCCCACAACGGCGACGTCGAGATCTACTACGAGACCCTCGGCGACCGGCGCGATCCGGCGATGCTCTTGGTGATGGGACTCGGGGCCCAGCTGATCGCCTGGCCCGACGAGTGGTGTCGGGCGTTCGTCGACGCCGGTCGCTTCGTCATCCGGTTCGACAACCGGGACTGCGGCCTGTCGAGCAAGCTGCGCGGTGTCGCCGTGGATCTGCCGGCCGTCATGGCCGCCTGGGCCGGTGCGGGAACCATGCCCGACGTGCCCTACCTGCTGTCGGACATGGCCGAGGACGCGCTGGCCGTGCTCGACGACGCCGGCATCGACTCCTGCCACGTCGTCGGCGCGTCGCTCGGGGGAATGATCGCCCAGACGTTGGCGATCGAGCATCCGCGTCGCATCCTCACGCTCACCTCGATGATGTCGACCACGGGAGAGCCGGCCTTCTACCAATCCGACCCCGACGTCCGGGCCCGGCTGCTCGCCCCATTCCTCTCGATCGTGACGGTGCTGTCGCCGCGACGGTCGAGCGGAGCCGATCGATGTCGAGTCCCCGCTACTTCGACCCCGACGAGGCAGCCGCCCGAGCCGGTGCCGCTTACGATCGGTCGTTCTTCCCCGAGGGCACCCTGCGGCAGACGGCGGCGATCCGGGCATCGGGTTCACGAGATCATGCCCTGCGTTCACTCGCGCTGCCGACCCTCGTCATCCACGGCCGGGCCGACACGCTCATCCTGCCCAACGGCGGCCAACACACCGCCGAGACGATCCCCGGGGCCAACCTCCTGCTCATGCACGACATGGGCCACGACCTCCCCCGACCGCTGTGGCCACTCCTCGTGGACGTGATCGTCAGCCACACCACCCACGCCATCGGCTGACAGTCGATATCGGCCACCTATCTCGCCGCCTCCAGCTGACCAAGGTCGCGCTGCGCATAGCGGTTGTGCCAGAACTCTTCCTCGAAGACGGTGTAGATGCACTCTTGCAGCGGGGTCATTCCGTTCTCGAGCACGTCGATCGGTCGTGTGAAGTCGGTCGTCGCAACCGATGCGAGATAGTCGCGAAAGCGCGCCGCGCGATCCGCGCGCACGGCGAGAGCGTCGGAGACCGACGGCGCCGCGTCGTCATCGAGTCCCGGCCACGGGAAGTCGACGGACCCGGTGTTCGGCAACCCGATCGGGTGGAAGCTTCCTCCGAGGATCGGCGCCGTGAACCATTTGTCCATCGCCATCACCAGATGTCGCAGCGTCTGGACGAACGACCACTCGCCGTTGACGGACTCGTGCAGCGCGTCTTCGGGGAGAGCTTGGGCGCGGGTGATCGTCTTCGCCCATTCCTGTTCGAGTGCCGCCCACGCGGCGCGCATGCCCTCCGGGTTCGAAGGACGCAGCATCGCGCGCAGCGGATACCACGGGTCATGCTCGTTCACGTAGGCGGTGACATCGACACCGTTGATCACAACGGTGTCGACCAGCGCGTCGATCTCGACGTTGACGAGCCACGAGTGGGTGATCTTGGCGTCGGTGAGGTTCACGTCGCGGAAGCGTGCGCCGCTGAGATCGGCACCCCAGAACACGGCTCCCCCAAGATCCCCCTCGAACTCCTCCGGCATGCTGCCTCCCGCGTCGCGTCGCTGTCGTTCAGCGTTCTCGTGTCCTGAAGTCTGCAGGAACGCCACGGCGCCGACGACCAGCGGGGTATCTGGGCGGGACCTGTCTCGGTTTCCGAGATCTCGGATTCCGAGACGGATCCCGCCCAGAAGAGTGCGCCGACGAACTGTGTCAGCGCTGGTCTGTCGGGATGGCGAGATCGACGACTGGGACCTTGAACGTGCCGACCTCGGCGACCCGACCGGCCAGCAGATCGACCTGGTACAGACTGGTCGCCCCGTCAGGAGTGGCGATCGACGCCAGTGGCCGCAGGCCCACTGTGGTGCCGTCGTCGAGTTGGCTGTAGATGTCGAAGCCGACCGAGCCGGCCGAGGCGTCGACGCCGAGCTTGCCGGTCGGGTTGAGCGACCCGGCGTTCGGCGGCGCCTGGATCACGGTGTTGTCGTTGGTCGCGTCGATGTCGAACAGCGTCGTGGCGGTGTTCGGGTCGGCGTCGTTGTTGGTGTAGCCGACCGCAGTCACGCCGAGCGCCGGATTGACCGGCGTCGGGCCTGGGATGTTCAGGTTCGAGTCGGCGGTGGTGGTGCCGTCGTCGACGTTGGTCCGCAGGTTCTGCCCGGTGTCGGACACGATGCGCAGGCGGTCGACGGTCGGGTTGAAGTCGACGCCGAACGACGTGCCGTCGAGCGGTTTGTTGAGCCGGCTGGTGAGCTGCGCTTCAGCCGTGTTGGCATCGATCGTGTAGACGCCTCCGGCGTTGCCGAGCCCGTACAGGAGATTGTTGGCCGGCCGATAGTCGATGCCAACGATCGAGGTGTCCTGGACGAGCCCGGACACCTCGCCGATCGTCACGGCCCGGCTCGGCCGGTCGTCGCGGAAGCACACGAGTGTGCCGTCAGCGACGAGACCGACGACGTGGAGGTGGCGGCCACGGGCGTTGCGGGCCGCGCATTGGGTGACGTTGTCGCCGTCGGTTGACGACTTCCCGGCGTTGGCGGTCGACGCGCCTGCGACGCCGAGCGCCAGCGCAGCCGCGACCGTGGGGAGGATGAGCTTCCGCCGCATGGTGTGATACCCCTTCTGCTGGACCGGCCAGTGGCCGGCGGTTGGTCAATGGCACCGTCCCGTGATCCGAGACCGGCCCGGCCTCACAGGTGTGGCACGGGTCTTGTTCGGCGCCGCGGCACGCGCGGATCGCCGCAGCCGCCGACCAGCGGACGTCACCGCGGCATCACACCAACCAGCGGCGCCGCTGTACCGGTCGACTCGGCGGCCGGCTCCGGGTTCAGATCGAGGTCACGCCAGGTCGCGGGCGCGGAACGTGCCTGCGGCGACTGCCAGCATGGCGATGGTCACCACGGTCAGGAACATGGCGGCCTCGACGACGGTGCGGCCGGGGATGTCCCCGCCTCCCTCGTCGTTGCCGGAGACCAGCACGATGACGTTGCCCAGCACGAGCCACTGGCGCCATCGTTCGAGTGAGCTGCCGAGGATGTTCTCGAGGATGACGATGTAGCCGAACCCGACGCCGAGAGCGATGGCGGTGTTCCGTCCGATCGTGGCGATGGCGAACCCGATACCGGACGCCAGCGCGGTGAGCGCGACGCCTCGGGCGATGTCGCCGGCGAGCGAGGTGAGGGTCGGATCGTCGGGTTGCAGCGGGGCCCCGTGCAACGCGAGGGCCGGCCACATGGACAGCGCAACGAGCACCAGTACCGCGAGGGCGAACAGCGACATCGTCGCCACCGCAGCGACGGACTTGGCGAGGAACACCCGCCCGCGTCGGGTCTCCCAGGTCAACAGCGTCGTCATGCTGCGCGAGGCGAACTCGGAGCCGACGAGCGACGCACCCAGCGCCCAGCCGATGATGGCCAGCGTTCCTGTCACTCCGTGCAGGACGCCTTCCAGACGTTTGCGGTGGAACCGAGGATCATCGACCCCGGCTGGCCCCTCTTCGGGAAAGCACTGCTCGGCCACGTCGTCGGAGATCTCTTCGCCGCGAACGACATCGTGGGCCCGCAGGCACGCCTCGATCTCATCGTCTTCCACCACCCGGCGGGCCTCGGCCTCCTCGACCCGCCGTTGGTAATCCTCCTGCGACAGCGAGCCGCTGAAGGCGAACGCTGCGCCGCCGCCCAGGGCGATCCCTACCGCGGCGACCAGCACGGTCACGCGGACCAGCCGGCGCGCCGCGATCCGCTGCAATTCGGCGACGATCAACCGGATCATCGGCGACCCTCGCCGGCGGGATCGGTGAGGGCGAAGTAGGCGTCCTCGAGGGTGGTCTCGACCGGTCGCAGCTCACTGGGAAAGTGATCCTCCGCGACGAGGGCGCGAGTGACGCCGTCGGCCCGCTCGGCGGCGACGTCGACACGGATCCGGTCGCCGTCAGGCGCGACGTGGAACCCGGCGCGCGACAGCGTTGCCGCCGCACCGGCGATGTCGGTGACCTTGACCCACATCGCGGCCGGTCGCGTGCTGGCGAGGACCTCGGCGACCGCGCCTTGGGCGACCGTGCGGCCGCGGGCGACGATGGCAACCTCGTCACAGACCTGCTCGACCTCGCTGAGCAGGTGGCTCGAAAGGAACACGGTTCGTCCCTCCGCTCCGAGGTTGCGGATCAGCTCGCGCACCTCACGGATCCCTGCCGGATCGAGTCCGTTGGCCGGCTCGTCGAGGACCAGCAGTTCAGGATCCTTGAGCAGGGCGATGGCGATCCCGAGGCGCTGGCGCATGCCGAGCGAGTAGCCCCCGACGAGGTCATCGGCTCGTTCGGCCAGCCCGACCCGTGCGAGCGTCCTTTCCACCGCGCCGGGGCCGATACCCGCGGCGGTGGCCAGCACGGCGAGTGTCCGCCGTCCCGACACGCCCGGGTTGAGGCCGGGCGACTCGACCAACGATCCCACCCGCGCGATGACATCCGGTAGTTCGTTGGGCGACTCGGCACCCAGAACGCGGCAGTGGCCGGCACCCGGGCGGGAGAGACCGAGCAGGCACCGGATCGTCGTCGTCTTGCCCGACCCGTTGGGACCGAGGAACCCGAACACGCCGCCAGCCCGCACGCTCAGATCGAGTCCATCCAACGCCCGCACCCGCCCGCCCCTGCGACGCCGATAGCTCTTGTGCAAGGACTCGACCTCGATCACCGCCGTCACGTCGTCACCGTACGAAAGGCGATGCCATCGGCGCATCCGGGGACGTCCCGCTTCGATCCCTGAGAACCCTGAGGTCGGCTCGGGGACCCCGCCGCGCGCCGCTCGCTCGGCGTCCGCTATCTCTCGTGATGCGTGGAGCGACTGCCGGTCAGGACGTCTTCTTGCTGGTGGTCGTAGGGCTTCCTGGCGACCACGTCGAGGTCGTCGGCATCCTCGGCGACCAGCGACACCGGCTCCCGCGATGGCTCAGCAACCGGGGGCAGCCGATGGCGATGTCGCACCAGGAGAGCCGCCGCGCCGATCACCACGAGGGAGGCTGCGAACGGGAGGCTGGACGCCAACCTGAGGTTCGGCCTGCGGTCTGTCGGATCGGCGGCGGCAACCTTCGGGGACGGCACGCTCGGCGTGGCCGATGCGCCGGCTGCGAGCTGTGCCGGTGCCGGCTCGGCGGCCGCATCTCGCCCACCGTGCACGCCCAGGCTCACGGCCGTTGGCTCATCGACGGTGCCCGTCGCCGTGAGGCCTCGCGCCTGTTGGAACTTGGCGACCGCCTGTGCCGTCAGCTCGCCGTACACACCGTCGGCGCCACCGACGATCGCCACTCCGGCGTCGGTCAGCGCCTGCTGAACCTCCGCGACCGTCGGGCCGACGTCTCCCAATCGAAGTCTCGCCCACGGAATGACGTCGGGGTTCAGCGAGGCGCCGGCGAGGACCGCGTCGACGCTGTCGGCGATGAACGTGGTCAGGCCGCTGACGCCGTCCGGGGTGAGGTGCACACCGTCGTACGAGAACCAATCGCCGCGATCCTCCGCATAGGTCGCCCAATCGGCGATCTGCAAGTAGCCGCCGAACTTCTGGGCCTTCTCGTACAGCGTGCGGTTGTCCTCGCGGTAGCCGTTGGCGTTGGCCCGCTGCTGCGGATCGTGATAGGTCACGTCGGCGGTCCGCAGCGTCAGCCAGATCACGTGCGGGATCGCCTGCTCCTGCGCTTCGGCCACGACCGCGTCGACCGCGTCATCGAAGAGGTAGCTCGAATCGTTGTAGCCGCTCATCACGACCAGCACATCGCCCCATCGACCCGCCAGGCGTTGCAGCGCGCCGACCGTGTTGTCGGGCCGAAAGTCCTCGCGACTCCAGCAGGACGCTTCGACAGTCCGACGACAGGACTCGGCGTCCAGCACGAAGTTGTAGCGCCGAAGATCGCCGTACCTCGCCCACCACCGCACGCCCGACAGCGTGGAGTCCCCGATCAGACCGATGTGGGGAGCTTCCGCACCGGCCTCGTCGAATGTCACGGTGTTGTGGGCACTCGCCTGACGCGAGGAACCGGCGGCCAACGTCAACGCGACGAAGGCGACGGCGGCGACCGCGCCAGGCGGGTGGCGACGGTGGCGGGGACGGCGGAGTGTTGGCACGAACGGGACGCGAAGAGGCGGTGAGAGCAGGAGATGGTAGCCAGTGCCCGCTCGCCCGCGAACACGAGCCGTCTCGGAGTTTGCTGCTTCCGGCGGAACGTGCGGCTCGCGGATGCAGACCGCAGCCGGCGTGCGAGGCTGCGGCGATGACCGCGCTCGCCGTAGCCCTTCGTCGGTTGGTGGACTCACATGAGGTGCCTGGACTCGTCGCCGCGGTCGGTCGTGGCGACGACATCGACGTCGTCGTGCTCGGGCACCAGTCGGTGGACGGTCCGCCGATGGCCCAGGACTCGCTGTTCCGCATCGCATCGATCACCAAGCCGATGATGGCCGCCCTCACGATGACCTTCGTCGCCGACGGCACCGTGAGGCTCGAGCAGCCGGTCGCTGACCTGCTCCCCGAGCTGGCGTCACCGGAAGTGCTCCGCTCGCTCACCGGCCCCGTCGACGACACCGTTCCGGCGGCCCGAGCGATCACCGTCGGGCACCTGCTCACATCGACGAACGGCCACGGGTTCCCATCCGACTTCTCGGCGCCGGTCGTGCAGCTCCTGGTCGATCGGCTGCACCAGGGACCACCGCAGCCACAACGGGTTTCCCCGCCGGAGGAGTGGATGGCGATCCTCGCCGACATCCCGCTGCTCCACCAGCCCGGCGAGGCGTTCACGTACAACACGGCGTTCGACATCCTCGGTGTGCTCGTCGCGCGCGCCGGTGGACGACCACTGCCCGACCTCATGGCGACGCGCATCCTCGAGCCGCTCGGGATGACCGAGACGAGCTTCGCCTTCCCGGCTGGCACCGACCTCCGGCGCACGTGCTACTACCGCCAGGGCGGTGATGGACTGGTCGAAATCGATGGTCCCGACGGGCAGTGGTCGGCGGTGGCGGCGTTCCCATCGGGTGCCGGCGGCCTGGTGTCGACGGTGGCCGACGTGCTCGCCTTCCAACGGATGCTGCTCGCCGGTGGTGGAGACATCTTGCCGGCCGCGCTGGTGACGGCCATGACCACGGACCAGCTGACCCCGGCGATCCGGGCGACCGACACCGTCTTCCTCGACGGTCAGTCGTGGGGCTTCGGCGGTGCCGTCGACATCCAGCGTCGCAACTCGTGGAACGTCCCGGGACGCTACGGCTGGGTCGGCGGCACGGGCACATCCGCCTACGTCGTGCCCTCCGACGACAGCGTCGCCATCCTGCTCACGCAAGTCGAGCTTGCCGGGCCGACGGGGAGCACGGTCATCGAGGGGTTCTGGACCGCGGCAGCCGAGCACCTCGGTCACGACCGATGACGATGCGCTGCCCGCGTGGTTGGCGCTACCAGTTCATCGCCGACGCGACGTGAGCCCGGCAGCGATATGAATGGCTCGAGCGGCAACCTTGTCCGACGCGTCGACGAACTGCAGCGACGTCGACGAGTGATCGGCTTCTCCTTCGCCGTTGCCAAGCGTTACGGGGAGGATCACGGGGGCTGGCTCGGATCACTCATCTCCTACTACGGGTTCTTCTCGCTCTACCCCTTGCTCGTCGTGTTCGTCACTGTCACCACCTGGGTGTTCAGGGACCGTCCGGACGCCTTGCAAGCGGTGCTCGAGGCGTTGTGGTCGAGGCTTCCGTTCGTCGCCGCCGAGTTCAGCGCCGAGGTCGAGCAGCAGGTCGGGGACCTCACGGGCAATGGTTGGGTGCTCCTGCTGTCGCTGATCGTCACGATGTGGGGCGCGGTCGGTGTCGTCCGGGTCCTCCAGGACACGGTCAACACGATCTGGGGCGTACCGCGGTACCGCCGTCCACGGTTCTTCGCCAAGCTGCTCCGCGGGCTTGCCGTCATCGCGCTGCTCGGCCTCGGCGTCGTCGGCACCGCGGTGGTCGCCGGCATCACGTTGACCGTCGATCTCCCACTTGCGGCCGCGTTTGCCGCCGCGGCGGCCAACATCGCACTTGCTGCAGTGATAGCCGTCGCCCTCTATCACCTCACGATCGGCACAGCCGTGCGAACCTCCGATGTCGTTCCGGGCGCCCTCGTGACCGCGGCGGGGACGTACGGGATCACGCTCGTCGGGGGCCTCTACGTGAAGCACGTCATCGCTCGGATCAGCGGCGTGTACGGCCCGTTCGCCAGCACGATCGGCTTGCTCGCCTACGTCAGCCTCCTCGTTCAGGCCTTCGTCGTCGGTACCGAGATCAGCGTCGTGAGGGCCCTCCATCTGTGGCCGCGCGCCATGACGTCCGACCTCGGCGACGCCGATCAGCGGGCGATCGAGCTCACCATGGGTCGCGAAGCGCTGTCGCCGAGCGCTCGGCCGCCCCAGTGACTATTCGCCGCGGCGGCGGGCGGCCCGCACGAGATGGTGGGCGAGACCGGCGAAGGCGACACCCCACACCGCCAGGGCGATGCCGAACACGATCTGCGGCAGCCACTCGAAACTGCGCAGCTCGGTGGCGAGTCGCATGCGGTAGGTGGCGACGCCGTACATCCCGAGTGGGAAGACCATCGCCCAGTACGACGGGTGGTAGCGCAGCGGCACCTTTCGCACGATGTGCCGCCAGACGCCGATGGCCACCATCAGCGGGAACCAGAACGTCGCCGTCGCCCACGCCAACACCACGATCCCCTCGACGAACGGGGCGACCCGCCCGATCCTGGCCGACGCGTCACGGGCGAGCAGCAGGTTGGACCCGGCGAGGACGGTGATGGCCACGGCACCGGCGGCGATCCACGCCGGGGGGTCGGCCTCGGTCGGTTCGAGCGCCTGGAACGTCCACCGCAGGAAGACCATCGTCATGACGATGAGGTACAGCACGAGTCCGAGCGTGAACGCAGCGAGGGAGACGAACGCCAGAGCGTCGTTGCCACTGCGCGCCAGCAGCAGCGCCCCGAGCACAGCGATCGACTCGGTGGAGACGGTGAGCAGGAACCAGCTGCCGTTGATGCCGGCGCCGAGGCCCGGTTTGGGGCTGCGCAGGACGACGGCGATGAGCGGCGTGTAGGCGAGTACGGCCCACAGTGCGAGGCTGGCGTACCACAGCACCCACGCCACACCGCGCCAGTCATGGAGGGTGATCGCCGCGCTGCCGAGGACGTTGGTGGCGGCGACGACGGTCAAGAAGGCAAACCCCTTGGCATGGCTGGTGAGGTCGGCGGCGAGCTGGCGGGGGTAGCGGATGAGACGGGCAACGAGCAGGCACCCGAGGACGACATAGGCGACGATGGCGATGGCGAACAAGGGCTCCGCCACCCAGTCGAGCTCCTGCTGCTCGGCACCGATGGCGATGATGCCGGTCGCCATCACGAGCGCGAAGTAGCCAGGAAACAGTGTCGCCACGACGTTGTCGGCGACCCGTCGAGTGGTCGTCGCGGTCACGCTCAGGGCCGCAGCCAGCGCAGGAACATCGCCGCCCCGGCGGCAAGGACGACGGAGACGGCGGCCGTCGACCAGGCCAGACCCTCCTCGTCCTCGAGGAAGGCCTCGACGGCGACAGTGATCAGGAAGACCTGGAAGGCGACCAGGATGATCACGTACACCGCCACCGCCCCTGACGTGCGCGGCCCGCGGTTCGAGATCACGCCCGGCACCTCACTCCGCCCGGCCCAGGGCCCAGACCTGCCCATCGTCGCGCGCCTCGACGTCGATCCGCCCGAGCGGCCGCGTCGGCGGCCCCGAGATCACCTGCCCCGTGGCCGCCTCGAAGTTCCCTTCGTGGCACGGGCAGTGCCAGCGGTCCTCCTCCGCCTCGTAGTACACGACACAGCCGAGGTGGGTGCACTTCTGGCTGAAGGCGACGAGCTCACGGTCCCCGAGGCGCAGCAGCACGGCCGGGTCGTCGTCGGTGGGGTAGCGGAACAGGTACGTGGTACCGACTGGTACGTCGGCGAGGGCGATGATCGGTCGGGGCTCACCCTGGTTGATCGAGCGGAGCTGGGTCCAGGCGGCGATGCCGACGTTGCCGGCGGCCATCGCCCCGGCGCCGAGCACGAGGTAGCGGGTGAACTCGCGCCTGGTGACCTCGTCCTCGGCGCCGGCCTGATACGGGAAGTCGCGCCGCCACAACGGGACCGGCGGCTGCTCGGTCACGTCTCACCGAGCCCGAACGGGTCGTCGAGCCAGTGTGTCGTGTCGGCGCTGAGCACGTCGAGCGGGCCGGCGGCGAGGTCGTCGACGACGGTGTAGACCTTCGTCCGCACCTGCTCGCGGCCGAACAGGAAGTCGCGGAGCAACGACCCGCTGCGGGTCTCCTCGAACTCCTCGACGGTTCCGTACCACAACGCCTGGCTGGGACACACCGATGCGCACATCGGCTTGAGACCCTCGCTGGTGCGATCGGTACACATGTCGCACTTCATCATCTGGTCGAACTCGGCGATCATCTTCGGCACGCCGAACGGGCAGGCCAGCACGCAGTTCGAGCAGCCGATGCAGCGCGGTTTGAGCGCCGACTGCACGATGCCGTTCTCGATCTGCTTGATGGCGTCGGCCGGGCACACCTCGGCGCACGTCGGGTGTTCGCAGTGCATGCACACCATCGGCGCCGTCTGTGTCGTGGTTTGCCTGTTCACCCGCTCGAGGTGGATGAGCGTCTGCCCCCGATGGGTGCCGCACTCCATGCACGCCTGGACGCATGCCTCGCAGCCGATGCAGCGACTCTGGTCGATGACGAAGACGGGGGCGTCGTCGATCCCGTAGCGGGCGGTCGTCATGTCGTTCCCTCCGTGGAGCCGCCGGCGCGGGTGACGCGCACCGCGGCCACTTTGAACTCGGGCATCTTGGCCAGCGGGTCGACGGCCCGGTTGGTGAGTACGTTGGCGGCCTTGGCGCCCGGCCAGTGGTAGGGGATGAAGACCGTGTCGGGCCGGATCGTCGTCACCACGCTGGCCGGCAGCGTCATCTCGCCGCGCCGCGACGACACCGTGACGAGGTCACCGTCGACGACACCCACCCGCTCCGCCAAGCGCGGATGCATCTCGCACAGCGGCTCTGGATACTGGGCGACGAGACCACCGATGCGCCGGGTCTGGGTTCCGGACAGGTACTGGCTGACGACGCGCCCGGTGGTCAGCCACACGGGGTACTCGTCATCGATCACCTCGGCCGACTCCTTGAACGGCACGCCGTGGAAGCGGGCCCGGCCGTCGGGATGGAAGAACGTGCCGCCCTCGTAGAGGCGGGGCGTGCCCGGGTGGCCGATCTCGGGGACCGGCCAGAACAGGCCCATCTCGTCCTCGATGCGTTGCCACGTCGCCCCGGAGTAGTCGGCGGTGCCGCCTTTCGAGGCCCGCCGCAGCTCCTCGAAGATCTGCTCGGTGTCGCGGTATTGGAAGTAGCGGCCCTGCCCCAGCCGTTCGGCCAGATCTTGAAGTATCTCCCAGTCGCGGCGCGCCTCGCCGGGCGGTTCGACGGCGGCGTTGATCTTGATGATCCGGCCTTCACCGCTGGTCGACGTGCCCTCGTCCTCCTCGTGCAGTGAGCCGGGCAGCACGATGTCGGCGTGGTGGGCGGACTCCGAGAGGAAGAACTCGATGACGGCGTAGAACTCCAGCCGGTCGAAGGCCTCGGCGGTGAAGTTGGCGTCAGGCGCCGAGACGGCCGGGTTGAAGCAGATCGACAGCAGCCCCTTGATCTCACCGGCGTGGATCGCCTCGATGATCTCCTGCGCCGGGATGCCCTTGCCCGGGATCTCCGACTCGTCGCACCCCCACACCGACGCGATGTGGGCGCGGTGCTCGGGGTTGGTGATGTCGCGGTTGCCGGGCAGCTGGTCGCACTTGTGGCCGTGCTCCCTGCCGCCCTGACCGTTGCCCTGCCCGGTGATCGTCGACACACCGCAGCCGGGTTTGCCGAACTTGCCGGTCGCCAAGCCGAGGTTGATGGCCGCCAGCACGTTGTCGACGCCCTTGGTGTGCTGCTCGATGCCGCGGGCGTGGAGCAGCATCCCGGTCGCCGCCGTGCCCCACCACTCGGCTGCCTGCTCGATGCGCGCCGCCGGGACGCCCGTGATCCCCGCCGCCCAACCCGGAGTCATGTCGACGACGGCGGCGGCGGCCTCGTCGAAGCCGGTTGTGTGGGCGTCGATGAACTCGTGGTCGAGCAGGTCGCGGCGGATCAGCTCGTGCAGCACGGCACCGAACAACGCCGAGTCGGTGCCCGGACGGACGCCGAGGAAGAGGTCGGCCGTGCGGGCCAGCGGCACGACCCGTGGGTCCTGCACGATCAGCCGGGCGCCGCGATCGCGGGCCTGCCAGATGTAGCTGGTGGTGATCGGGAACGTCTCGGCGACGTTCGAGCCGGCGATCCACACCACGTCGGCGAGCGGGATGTCGCTCCACGGGTTGGAACCACGGTCGATCCCGAGCGCCTTCTTGTTGCCGGTGCCGGCCGACACCATGCAGTAGCGGCCGTTGTAGTCGAGGTTGGCGGTGCGCAGGGCGAGACGGGCGAACTTGCCGATCAAGTAGCTCTTCTCGTTGGTCAACGAGACGCCCGACAGCATGGCGAACGCATCGTTGCCGTGGGTCTGCTGGATGCGGCGGATCTCGCCGACGACCCGATCGAGCGCCTGGTCCCATGTCACCCGCCGGAACCCGCTGGGTGCGGCGGGGTCGCGCTCGAGCGGGTGCAGCAGCCGATCGGGGTGACTGCCCTGGAGGTACCGCTTGACACCTTTCGGGCAGAGCTTGCCCTCGTTGAACGGGAACTCGTACCACGGCTCGAATCCGACGACCTCGTTGCCGTGGACCTTCAGCTTGATCCCGCACTGCTGGCCGCAGAAGCAGCAATGGGTGTTGACGACGCGGTCGACCTCCAGCCCGGCCTCCCACCCGCCGGGCGGGGCCTCGTTGAGATGCGGGCCGTAACGGGCGATCAGCTCCTCCTCGGTGAGCGGAGGGCGGGCCATCAGCCGAACCCGCCGACTCGGGCCGACTGGGCGAGGGTGACCTGGGCGCGACGACAGCGCGGGCAGGTGTCCTGGTAGTTGCCGCCGTCGTCGAGCTCGTCGCTCGGGCTCGTGACCCGGTAGTCAAACCCCACCTGCGGGAGCACCGCCTGGAGGTCGGCGACCTGCTGGGCGCTGGCGTATGCCTCGCCGCAGCGCCGGCAGTGGGCAGGCGGGCCGTCGGCGTTGGCCCGCTTGTAGTAGGCGACGCCGAGGTTGCCCGGCCGCTGGAAGATGTGGAACAGCTTCCCGAACGGGATGTACATCAGCCCGAGGATGACGGTGAGCGCGTGCAGGGTGTTGAGCGCCGAGTAGAAGCGGCCTTCCAGCCAGATGCTCGACACGGTGAGGAACAACCCGGTGACCGACACCGCGAACAGGCCGGCGAGGGGGAGGAAGTCATTGCCCCGCTCGGTCGCCAGGGCTCCCGGGTCGCGCAGCCGGCGGCGCAGGAAGATGAACACCCCGGCGAGCACGAGCACCGCGGCGATGTCGAGGGCGTGGAAGATCAGCCAGCCGAGAATGCTCTCGGCGTCGAAGCGCAGCGTGCCGACCCGCGAGATGTACACCTGGTAGCGGTCGGCCTGCTGGCCGACGCTCTCGAAGTGCAGCCACCCCAGCGTCAGCGGGAAGGTGACCAGCGCAGCGAGGATGCATCCCCAGAACACGAGTTGGTGGGCCACCCAGCGGGTGCGGGAGCGACGGCGGATGAACCCTTGGGCGATGAGTTGGGTGCCGACGAGAGCCGGGAGGGCGGCGACATTGGCACGCTTGCGCTGCCGGAAGGCGTCCCAGCCCCGCCGGTTCAGCATCGCCGTCGGCGGGCGCCGCAGCCACACGGCGTAGCGGTAGACGACCCCGAACACGGCGAAGATCAACCCGAACAGGTAGCCCACCAGGGCGGCATCGAACCACACCAAACCGTCGCTGCCGAGGAACGTGAGGGCCAGCGTGAGACCCACGGCGACCAATCCCCACGCCAGTCCACGCCGGTCGAGCGACGGCTGCGACGCCACCGCGGTGAGAGTAGTGCTGCGGGTTCGGTGATCTGGTCGATCGACGGGCCTGAGGTGACGTTGGCGGCGCAGTACAGGACCTTGGGCCCTGTCAACGGCCGCGGGAGTGCCGCAGGGTGGTCCACGTGACGGACCGTGTGGAGAGTGCTCGTGTGTGACTACTGCGATTGTCGTGCCCAACCTGAGATCGCCGCCTTGTCAGCGGACCATGAACGACTGCTGTCGCTGACGGCGACGCTGCGTCGGTCACTGGCGGCCGGCCTTCCCGTCGACGGGCAACAACTCGGTGAGCTGGCGGGCCTGTTGCTGCCCCACGCCGAGCGCGAGGAGATCGGATTGTTCGCCGCGTTGCGCGACGTCGGAGTCGACGTCGACTACGTCGGTCGGTTCGAGGGCGACCACCAACAGATCGAGGAGTTGCTGGCCAGCGCGGCGCGCGAACGCAGCGCCGTGCGACCTCTCATCGAGCTGGTGGAGGATCACATCCTCCGGGAGGAGACGGACATGTTCCCGGCCGCCCGTCAGCTCCTCGACCCGGACCATTGGGACGCCGTCGATCACCGCGTCTCCCAACCGTGCTGACGCTGACCGAGGGAGGATCTGCGATGGACTTCGAGGTGTCCGAGAAGATGGAGATCATCCTGAAGATGGTCTCCGAGTTCATGGTTGACGAGGTGATCCCGTTGGAGGGCGAGATGCTCCATGGGTCGCCGGAGGAGCTCGCCCGGCTGGTCGCGGCGGCGCAGGTCAAGGTCCGCCAGATGGGCCTGTGGGCGCCGAACCACCCGGTGGAGTACGGCGGGCTCGGTCTGAGCATGGTCGAGCACGGCCTGCTGAGCGAGGCCCTCGGGCGCAGCCCGCTCGGGCACCTCGTGTTCGGGACCCAGGCCCCCGATGCCGGCAACGTCGAGATCCTCCACGCCCACGCCACCGACGAGCAGCGCGAACGGTTCCTGCGTCCGCTCGTCGAAGGCGAGATCCGCAGCTGCTACTCGATGACCGAGCCGGAGATGCCCGGCTCGAACCCGGTGATGATGGGAACGACGGCCGTCGTGGACGGCGACGACTACGTGATCAACGGCCAGAAGTGGTTCACCTCATCGGCCGACGGCGCGGCATTCGCCATCGTGATGGCCGTGACGAACCCGGATGCGCCACCCCATCAGCGGGCCAGCATGATCATCGTCCCGACCGACACTCCCGGCTTCAACCTGGTCCGCAACGTGAGCGTGATGGGCCATGCCGGATCCGGGCATGCGAGCCATGCGGAGGTCATCTACCAGTCGTGTCGGGTGCCACGGTCGCACCTGCTCGGCGCCGAGGGCAGCGGCTTCGCGATCGCCCAGGAGCGGCTCGGCCCGGGCCGCATCCACCATTGCATGCGCTGGCTGGGCATCGCGTCCAGATCGTTCGACCTCATGTGCGCCCGAGCCAACGAGCGCCAGATCACCCCCGAGGGCGAGACGCTCGCCGACCGCCAGGCCGTCCAGCATTGGGTGGCCGAGCTCGACGCCGACATCCGCGGCGCCCGGCTGATGACACTGCACGCCGCCTGGATGATCGACCGCTTCGGGGCCAAGGCCGCCCGCGACGAGATCTCGGCGATCAAGTTCTCGGTGGCCAACACGATGCTCCGAGCGGTCGACACGGCGATCCAGGTGCACGGCGCCCTCGGCGTCACCGATGACACCATCCTGTCGTACTGGTACCGCCACGAACGGGCTGCCCGCATCTACGACGGCGCCGACGAGGTCCACAAGACCACCCTCGGCCGACGGATCCTGCAACGACACCGAAACTGCTGACCGCCGCGGTTGCGCGGACGACGCGGTTGTGTCGTCTCTCCGGCGCCCTGTCCCGATCCCATCGAAAGGTTCAACCCATGCCCCCCATCACGTCGCAGAGCACCCTCGGCGACCTCGTCACGGCCGACCCCGCTCTGGCCCGCCAGCTCGAGCGTCACGGACTCGACTACTGCTGCGGCGGCTCGCGCACGATCGCCGAAGCCTGCGCCAGCCAACGCCTCGACGTCGACGCCGTGATCGCCGAGCTCACCACTGACTCCGTCCGGCCGTCCCCCGCCTGGACGACCATGGCCGCCGATGAGCTCGTCGACCACATCGAAGCGACCCACCACCGCTACCTGTGGCAAGAGCTGCCCCGCCTGAGCGCGCTGATCGACAAGGTGACGTCAGTGCACGGCGCCCGCCACCCCGAACTGGACGACGTTGCCTGCTGCTTCAACGCGCTGCGCGCCGACCTCGAACCTCATCTCCTCAAAGAGGAACGGGTTCTGTTCCCGATGATCCGCGAACTGGCCACGGCCCACGTACGGCCGACGTTCCACTGCGGTTCGGTGCGCAACCCCATCTCGGTGATGGAACGTGAGCACGACACCGCCGGCGCCCTCTTGGCCCGGCTGCGCGAGCTGACCGCGGGCTACACGTCGCCAGCCGACGGATGCACGTCCTACGAGATGCTGTACCGCGGTCTTGCCGAGTTGGAAGCCGACACCCACCTCCACGTGCACAAGGAGAACAACGTCCTGTTCCCGATGGTCGAGCGGATCGAGCGTCAGCTCGAGCCGTGAACGACGACCGCGCCGATCTGCGCAGCCGCGACGACGTCGAGCGGTTGGTCCGCTCGTTCTACCGCGACGCCGCGATGGACGACCGGCTCGGCCCGATCTTCGCGGCCGCCCGCGTCGACTGGCCGTCGCACATCGACCGCCTGACGGACTTCTGGTGCTGGCAGCTGCTCGGCGAGAGCAGCTACACCGGCAACCCCCTCCGCGCCCACCTCCCCGCCCACCACCTCACGCCGTTCACCGACGCCCACTTCGAGCGTTGGCTGGAGCTCTTCACCTCCACCGTCGACCACCTGTTCCGCGGACCGACCGCGGAGGTGGCCAAGACCAGAGGGATCAAGATGGCCAGCGCGCTGAGCCGGGTCCTCGCCGGCAGTCACGACCATGCGTCGACACCGGTGCACACGGAGATCGCCATCACCTCATCGCGCGTCCGGTGACGCCGTGCCCAGGGCCCGAATGCAATCCTCCGTGGCGTGCCTCGCGCCGAACCCGGCGCTGGCGAGTGCGGAGGTGTCGGCGCACCGTCCGAAGCGCAACACGTCGATCAGCCCTGTCGGGACCGTCGGCACCTTGAAGGCCCGCAGCACCGTCGCCAGGGGCTGGGCGCGGGCGAGGACCGGCATCGTACGTCGACCCATCATTCGTGCCGCGCGCCGCCATCGCACGACGCCGTCACCGGCCACGTTGAACGTGCCGGCCAACTCGAGGGTCATCGCGTGCTCGATGGCCCGGACGGCGTCGTCGGGATGGAGGAACTGGACGAGCGGGTCATAGCCGGGCACCAGCGGGACGGCCACCCCGCGTAGGAGCGAGGTGAGCCCGCTGCTCACTCCGGGACCTGCCAGGTCGGCCAGGCGAAGGATGCCGATGCTGATGTGCGGTTGGTGCTGAGCCACGTCCCGGAGGAGGTCCTCGGCCTCCAGGGCCAGCCCCGCGGCACTCTCGGCGGGGGGTTGGAGCAGTTCGTCCTCTCGGCGCCAGGTGGGGGCGCGGGCCGACGCCGGGTACACCTCGGTCGAGGAGACGGCGACCACGGTCCGGACCGGTCCGGGCCGACCGCTCGCCGCGGCGGCGACGTGCACCGTGGAGATCACATCGGCATGGTCGGTGATCGGGACTCCGGATCGGCTGGGACACATGTCGACGTGGATGATGGTGTCGAGGGCGAGGGCGTCCACGAGGTCACCGAGGCTCGGTGGAGAACCTGCGTCGGCAATGAGCGGGCCCGACGAGCTGGTCGACCGAAGCACAGCCCCGTGCCTGTCCACCCCTACGACGGTCTCGACGTCCACGCGACCACCCAGCCGGGCCACCACGCCGCGCCCGAGCGGCGTTGACGCACCGGTGACGAGAACCCGACGCACGATCAGCCGACCTCCGGTCGCGGCCTGGCTCCGAGCAGCCGATCGAGCTCGCCCTGCAGTCGCGCCCGGACCTCCGCCGCACACTCGGCGACCAGGCGACGGCTGTACGTCTCGAGGCCGGAAGGTACGTCGAAGCGGACCGGTTCGAGGATGTGGGCATCGACCTTGACCGGGAACGGGATCATGCCGCCGACGGGACCGAGGAGGAGGGCGTTGACAGTGACGGGCACCCGCACCTGATCTCCCACCGGCAGCGAGAACAGCGTCGGCATCGCCTCCTCGGTGCCGGTCACGGCGATCGGCACCACCGGCACGCCGGCCCGCATCGCCACGTCGATGAAGCCGCCGCGGCCGAAGCGCTGCAGGACATAGCGCTGCGAGTACGGCTTCATCGTGCCCTTCGTCCCCTCGGGGAAGACCAGCACCAGCTGGCCTTCCTCGGCCAGCAGACGGTGGGCGTTGGCCGGGTTGGCCACGACGCCCCCGTTGCGGGCCAGGAATGTCCCCAACCACGGTGCCTCACGGAGCATCCAATGGTGAAGGCCGTAGACAGACCTCGCAGTCGCGCTCTCGATGCCGTGGATCAACAGGGGAGCGTCCACCGGCAGCGCGCCCGCGTGGTTGGCGACGAGGAGTGCCCCACCTACCGGTGGGATCCGTTCCAGGCCGTGCAACTCCGCTCGGAACCAGCCCCGATAGAACGGCGCGGTCGCCCGCCGGACGAGCCGGCGGGTCCGCACCGACCGGCCCCACGCGTCGACATCGACCGTGGCCATCATCTTCGACCCGCCAACCGGCGGCCGCTCAGCTGCTCGACGGTCACGGCGACGAAGCGGTCGCGGCCCTCGGGCGCCCACGCTCGCAGGGGCAAGGCGAGCACACTGTCGTCGGCGGCCAGCGGAGCCAGCGGACCGCTGGCGAGCACGCTCCAGCCACGATGGTCGACGTTTCGCACATCGTCAGCCTCGAACGTGACTCGTACCGATCGGCACGCCGCCGACCACAACGCACCCGCCCCGGTTCGGATGACGATCCTGTCCTCGTCGAACGCGAAGTTCACCGGACGTACGATCGGCGGTTCGCCCGGCACGGCCACCCGGCCGACACCACCGGTGGCGAGCAGACGGCGACACTCGTCGTGCGACAAGACCTCTAATCCGGCGAAGTCGAACAGCCTGCGGTCATCGGCCACCGCCTCCTATCCTCCGGCCGACCACCTCCGCCGCACAGGGCCGAAGGTCCCGTTCAGCCGACCGAGCCCCCACGGGCGACCGGAGTGACGGCGACGCCAGGGTCAGCGGATCGAGATGGTGGGGTGGCGACCGCGTGATCGGAGTGGGATCGGAAACGGCGCAACCGGAGGCTGTTGGTGACGACGAAGACGCTGGAGAACGCCATCGCCGCCCCGGCGAGCATCGGGTTGAGGAGCCCGGCGGCGGCGAGGGGGAGGGCCGCCACGTTGTAGGCGAAGGCCCAGAACAGGTTGCCCTTGATGATCGCCAGTGTGCGCCGCGAGAGGCGGATGGCATCGGCGGCGACCCGCAGGTCGCCGCGCACGAGGGTGAGGTCACTGGCTTCGATGGCGGCGTCGGTGCCGGTGCCCATGGCCAGGCCGAGGTCGGCTTGGGCAAGGGCGGCAGCATCGTTGACGCCGTCGCCGACCATCGCCACCACCTTGCCGCTGTCCTGCAGCTGTTTGACGACATCGACCTTGTCGGCGGGAAGGACCTCGGCGTACACGTCGGAGGTGTCGATGCCGACTTGGCGGGCGACGGTTTCGGCGGCGCGGCGGTTGTCGCCGGTGAGCAGCACCGGGCGCAGCCCGAGGGTGCGGAGTTCGGTGACGGCGGCGGCACTGGTGGGTTTGACGGTGTCGGCGACGGTGACGAGGCCGCGGATCTGGCCGTCCCAGCCGACCAGGATCGGTGTCTGTCCGGCGGCTTCGGCGGCGTCCTTGGCGGCCCGCACAGCGTCGTCGGGGTGCAGCGACCAGTCAGCGAGGAAGCGCTCGCGGCCGGCGACGACGGCGTGGCCGTCGACGACGCCCGTGACGCCGAGACCTTGGCTGTTGGCGAAGCTCTCGACCGGAATCAGCTCGAGCCCGGCGTTGCGGGCGCCGACAGCAACCGCTCGACCGATGGGGTGCTCGGACGCCTCCTCCAGCGACCCGACGATCCGCAGCAACCCGTCACGGTCGACGCCGTCTCCCGGCACCACATCGATCAGCGCCATCGTGCCGGTGGTGACGGTGCCCGTTTTGTCGAGCACGATCGTGTCGACCCGCCGGGTGGACTCGAGCACCTCGGGGCCCTTGATGATCACGCCGAGCTGGGCGCCGCGGCCGGTGCCGACCAGGATCGCCGTCGGGGTCGCCAGGCCGAGGGCGCACGGGCAGGCGATGATCAGCACGGCGACGGCGGCGGTGAACGCCACCGACGGGGGCTCGCCGACGCCGAGCCAGAACCCGAGGGTGGCGACGGCGAGGGTGATCACCACCGGCACGAACACCGCCGAGATGCGGTCGGCCAGTCGTTGCACCGGAGCCTTGCCGCTCTGGGCGTCCTGCACGAGGCGGGCGATGTGGGCGAGCTCGGTGTCGATGCCAACCCGTGTGGCCCGCACCAGCAGGCGACCGCCGGCGTTGACGGTGGCGCCGACGACAGCGTCGCCGGGGCCGACCTCGACGGGCACCGGCTCGCCGGTCAGCAGCGAGGCGTCGATCGCCGAGGAGCCGTCCTCGACGATGCCATCGGTCGCCACCTTCTCACCCGGGCGGACGACGAACCGATCGCCCACCGCGAGCTGGTCGATCGGGATGCGCTGCTCGACGCCGTCGCGCACCACGGCGACGTCTTTCGCGCCCAGCTCGAGCAGCGCCCGCAGGGCGGCGCCGGACCGTCGCTTGGCGCGGGCCTCGAAGTAGCGGCCGGCGAGGATGAACGTGGTCACCCCGGCGGCCACTTCGAGGTAGATCAGGCTGGAACCGGTGTCGCGGTCGGCGGTCCACGTGAACCCGTGGGTCATCCCGGGTTCGCCGGCGTCTCCGAGGAACAGGGCGTACAGCGACCACCCGAACGCTGCCAGCACGCCGATGGAGATGAGCGTGTCCATGGTCGCGGTGGCGTGACGCAAGTTGAGCCACGCCGCCCGGTGGAACGGCCACGCCCCCCACGTGACGACGGGGGCGGCGAGCGTCAATGACAGCCACTGCCAGTAGTCGAACTGCCAGGCCTGCACCATCGCCAGCACGATCACCGGCACCGACAGCACGGCCGAGGTGATCAGTCGGGTCCGCAGGGTGCGGGTCTCGTCGACGTCGACCGCCACCGATGGCGAGGCCTCGTCGGAGTCGGCCGGGGTGACGGACCGGGCCGGCCGGGCCGTGTATCCGGCCGCTTCGACTTGGGCGATCAGCTCGTTGACGCTCACCGCTTCCGGGGCGTGCACCTTGGCCTGCTCGGTGGCGTAGTTGACCGTCGCGGTCACCCCGTCGAGCCGGTTGAGTCGCTTCTCGATCCGTGCCGCGCAGGATGCGCATGTCATGCCGCTGATCAACAGGTCGACCTCGGAGAACGGGCCCGGTTCGATGCGCTCCGACGTGTGACTCATCGCGATCAGCCTCCGTGCGAGTCGGGCTCGCCCGATGATGCGTCGGTGTGGGCTGGTGGGCGCGCAGTCTCGGCGGCAGCGATGATCGTGGCGGTGCGGACCTCGTCGCGATGAGAGAAGTCGAAGTACAGGCCGTACGTACCGGCGGTCGGCACCTCCACAGCGAACCGCACCCGTGGACCGCCCGAGCCGGCAGCCGCGTCGAGCGGATGGACATGGAGGTAGGCGAGGTCACCGTTGCGGATCGCCACGAGGTGGCCGAGGGCGCCGAGATAGGGCTGCAGGTCGGTCACCGGTTGGCCGTCGCGCGTGACGGTGACGGTCACTTCGGACTCCGTGCCGGCGATGAGCTCACCGTCGAACGAAACATCGAAGCCGTCGACGCCGGTCTGGTCAGACGGTGCCGGCAGTGACGCCGGCCGGTAGTCGCCGGGGACGGTGAGATCGGCGCCCAACGTGAGGCCGTCGCCGCCGGTCGGGACGAAGTCGGCGAACACCCGATACGAGCCGGGCTGCAACGGCGGCGTGGTGACGGTCCACAGACCGTCGTTGTCGCGTGTCGGGTGGAGGTGTTCGTAGCCGGCGAGATCGCGGCTGACGATCACCAGGTGCAGCTCCTTGTCGTGCTCGATCGTGAAGTCCGTGACCGGACGACCGTCAGGCCCCTCGATGACCAGCGCCAGGTCCGCCCCGTCGGTGGCGTCGACGACGGGAGTGCGCAGGTCCAGCGTGTAGCCGCCGGAGCTGACCGCCAAGCCGGCAGGGTCGTCGCTCGCCGTCTGGGCGGCGTCGCCGTTGTCGTGGGCGGCGTCATGACCGGACGTGTCGTCGCTCGTGGAGGGCTCCGGTCCGACGGTGGCGCCGACGACGAGCCCGCCGGCGAGGGCCAGCGCCAGCACGACGGCGAACGCGCCGAGCTTGACGGCAGGCTGATTCCAGCGTTCGTGGCGTCCTCATCTCCGTACCTTTATACCTCCAGGGGGTATGAAGGGCAACCTCGGCGCTGACTCGGCCACGCCGGCGGTGCGACATCATGGGTCACGGACATCGCCAGTCTCAGCAGGACGCGCCGACCGCGTGAAGGGGATCTCGGCGGCGAGGCGCCCGCTGCCAACGGGATGGCGACGATGTTGTAGCCGGCCGCCCACGCCAGTTCTCGATCATCTTCCGGTGCTCGCCCGCGACCGGCGGATCGCCGCCACGCGCGTGGATCATCCAGCACGACACGGGCTGATCGGATGGCCACGTCGAGGGGTACTGAGCGCCAGACCGACATCGGCCGGGCGACGGCGGGGCCGTCGTGTACTCCGTCGCAGACGTTCCCACCGGCACGGCGCTGCTGCAGCTCGGCGAGGGACGGCTCTCGCTGGACGCACCTCGTGAGCGAACACCTGCCGGAGTTGTTCGACGGGGTCGATCCGGCGACGCCGCGGGTGAAGATCGCCACATCGCCCCCTCGCTGTGCGACGGGTCATGCCCTCGGGAAACGTTCCTCGAGGCGTTGGCGATCGATCCGCGGACCCGGTCCGCGGCTTCCCTGAAGATCCCTCGCCGGATGCCGAATTCCGGGACGGATTGTTCGCCTACAACGCCGGGCCGCCGACGGCGTGACGGACGTCGTCGATCGTCGCCTCCACCCCACGTCCGGTGAGCGCTCGGAACTCGGTGGCCGATCGCCACCTCGCCACGATCCTTGGCCGCGTGCCACGATCGCCGTGGCGAGCGGGTGCTCGCTGCGGACTCGAGCCGCCGACCCGTCGGCATCTCCGATTCCATTGGGCGCAGATCCGGCCCGGTCTCGACATGGGGTTCTTGGTGCGTCCGGTTTGTCCACACCAGACCTCGATGGTGGCCCGCTCGGGCGAGCTCGTACCTCGACGACGGTGGTGTGGGCCGCCACGGCCGTCGACACGGATCACCACGGGATCGCCAGCCCGAAGGCATGGGGCAGCCGATCACCAGCACCGTCACCGTGCGCACGATGGCGTCGTCAACGTCGCCGAGCGGTGACCACACGATGAACGTGGTCACCTCGGCGGCCACGGCGACGTAGAACAGCAGGGCCGCGAACCGGTCGGCCAGCGCCTGGGCCCGGCTGCGGCTGGCTTGGGCGTCGGCGACGAGGCGCTGGATCCCGGCCAGCGCGGTGTCGTCGCCGACGGCTCGACGCGACCGGATCGACGTCGGTCGACACCGTGCCGGCGACCACCGACGCCGGACCCTTGGCGATGGGCTTGGACTCGCCGTGATCATCGACTCGTCGAGCTCGGCCTCACCGTCGATGATCGTCGCCGTCGGCGGGGACCCGGCCACCGGCCCGCACCAGCACGACGTCGCCGACGGTCGTCGACGTCGCACCGGCGGACGACGTCGCCGTCGACGACCTCGGCGTCGTCGGGCAGCAGCTCGGCCAGCGCGGCGAGGGCGCCTTGGGCCTGGCCGATCGCCTTCATCTCCTGCCAGTGGCCGAGCAGCATGATCGTGACGAGCGCCGCCAGCTCCCACCAGATGAGGTTCGACCCAGGAAGCGGCGGAACCAACAACGCGACTAGGCGACGGTGTCGAGCATCGAGACCACCAGAGATCGGATGGTCATCCACGAGGACGACCGTTCCATCGAGGTGCCCTTGACCAGCGACTGGACGGTGGTCGACTCCTCGCTGGCCGCGAGCGCAACACGGCTCGCCGACGACCGACTCGCCGTCGACCTGGCGTTCCTGGCCACCCCGCACCGGCTGGAGCTCGAACTCGACCCGTCCCGGCGTACGTTCGTCACCCGCTGGCCGAACGTCCCGCTCTTCGGTGCCGGGCTCCGCAACCGACTCACCTCGATGCGGCGACCGTTGGACTGATCGACGATCGCCGGCCGAGCGGGTCAGAATTGTCGGCATGCCGGGGGTGCTCTCAACGTCTCACTGGACTCCTGACGGCAGTGGGCCGCCGCTGCGGACGGACGCGACGATCGGCGCGCTGTTGCGCGAGGTGGCGGCCGCCGTGCCGGACCGGGTCGCGCTCATCGAAGGACTGGCTGGCTCGGGAGCCCGGCGGTGGACCTACGCCGAGCTGCTGGACGACGCGGAGCGGTGCGCGCGAGCGCTGCTTGGCTGGTTCGAGCCGGGCGAGCCTGTCGGCGTATGGGCGCACAACCTGCCGGAGTGGGTGTTGCTCGAGTACGCGGCGGCGCTCGCCGGGCTGACCCTCGTGACGATCAATCCGAGCTTCCAGCCGGCCGAGGCGGCCTACGTGCTCGGGCAGTCCCGGGCGGCTGGCGTGTTCGTCGTCCCGGAGGTTCGGGGCAACGCGTTGGCCGCCCATGCCGAGGCGATCCGCGGCGACCTCGCCGACCTGCGCCACGTCCTGCGTCTCGACGAGCTCACCGACCTGGCAGCCTCCGCCGACGGCGCCGCCGAGTTGCCCGACGTCCAAGGAGCTGACCGCGTCCAGATCCAGTACACCAGCGGCACGACCGGCTTCCCGAAGGGGGCGATGCTGTGCCATGCCGGGGTCGTGAACAACGCGATGTTGTGGGCCGACCGGGTGGGCATCCCGGACGGAGCGGTGTGGCTGACGCCGATGCCTCTGTTCCACACCGGTGGCTGTGTGATGGGTGTCCTCGGCGCCCTCAACCGCCGCGCCACCCTCGTGCTGATGCCGATGTTCGATCCGGCCGGGTTCCTCGAGTTGATCGAGCGGGAACGTTGCTGGTTCGCCGCCGCGGTGCCGACGATGCTGATCGCCGTCATGGATCACCCCGACGCCCCCGGGCGTGACCTGTCGTCGTGGAAGTCGACGGTGTCCGGCGGCGCCCAGGTGCCCGAGGCGCTGGTGCGGAGAATCGAAGACACCCTCGGCGTCGACTTCACCATCGTCTACGGCCAGACCGAGTGCTCGCCGGTGCTCACCAACACGTTGCCGACGGACACCGCGGAGGACAAAGGGCTCACCGTGGGGCCGCCGCTGCCACACACCGAGGTGCGCATCGTCGACCCGACCACCATGGAGACAGCCCCGCTGGGCATGGCCGGGGAGCTGTGGGCGCGGGGCTACTTCACGATGCTCGGATACTTCGACAAGCCCGAAGCGACGGCGGAGACGCTGCTTCCCGACGGCTGGCTGCGCACCGGCGACCTCGCCACGATGGACGGGCGCGGTTACTGCCGCATCGTCGGCCGGCTCAAGGACATGATCATCCGCGGCGGCGAGAACCTGTTCCCAGCCGAGATCGAAGAGGTCCTCTACCGGCATCCCGCCGTCGCCGAGGTCGCCGTCGTCGGCCTCCCCGACGACAAGTGGGGCGAGATCGTCGGCGCGTTCATCAGGCCGACCGACCCCGCTTCGCCACCTCGGGTCGCCGAGCTGCGCGCCCACCTGCGTGCCGTGCTGTCACCACAGAAGACCCCGACCAGCTGGTACGCCGTCACCGAGTTCCCGCTCACCGGATCCGGCAAGGTCCAGAAGTTCGCCATCCGGGAAGCCTGGGAACAGGGCGCCTACGGCGGTCACGAACTGCCCGCCTGAACCGTCCGGCGACGTGGCGTCGTAGCGTCGGCGGGATGGAGACCTGGGACGCGATCACCGCACGTCGAAATGTCCGCCTGTACAGCGACCAGCCGATCGGCGACGCCGACCTGGACCGCATCCTCGAGGCCGGCCGGCGCAGCCCGTCGGCGTCGAACCGTCAGAAGTGGGACTTCGTGGTCGTGACCGACCGCCAGCAGCTCACCGAGCTGGGCACCGTCTGGCAGGGCGCCCGCCACGTGCCCGGCTCGGCGGCGACCATCGTGCTCGTCCTGCCCGAACCCGAAGCGGAGCGCTATCGCGTCATCGACCAGTACGACCTTGGACAGGCGACGATGGCGATGATGCTCGTGGCGACCGATCTGGGCATCGGCAGTGGCCACTCAGCGGTCGGTGATCAAGCTGCCGTTCGCGGCATCCTCGGCCTGCCGAGCGATCGCCACGCCGCCTACATGCTCGCGCTCGGCTATCCCGCCGATGGCCCGATGAAGCCGATCAAGGAACCCGACCGCCGGCCCTTCGACGACGTGGTTCACCGCGGCCGCTGGTGACACGAGTCGCCTACCGTGTGGTGGAGATGGCCGTCGACCTCACTTCGTCCTCGGAGCATCCGGCGACATGGAAGTTCGGCTACCCGATCTACCACGCTGAGCATCGCGCTCAGTGGCGCGCCTGGCTCGAGGCCAATCACGACGCGGTTCCGGGCGTCTGGCTGTGCTCGTGGAGGGCTCCCACCGACAAGCCGGTCTGCCCGTATCCGGAGGCTGTCGAGGAGGCGATCTGCTTCGGGTGGATCGATTCGACGGTGAACGTGCTCGACGAGCACCGAACGCTGCAGCTGATGACCCCGCGCAAGGAGAAGAGTCCGTGGACCCGGCTGAATCGGCGGCGGGCGGCGGACCTCGACGCGGCCGGGCTGATGACCGACGCCGGGCGCCGCGCCATCGACGTCGCCCGCCGCAACGGCTGGTGGACGATCTCCGACTCGGTCGAGGACCTCGTCGAACCCCGTGAGCTCGCCGCCGCGCTGGATGCGGACCCCGCCGCACGGGCTCACTGGGACGCGTTCCCGCCGAGCGCCCGTAAGGCGATGCTCTGGTGGGTCATCAGCGCAGCCAAGGACGAGACCCGGGCGCGGCGCATCGAGACGATCGTCGAAGAGGCGGCCCGAGGAGAACGCGCTCACGGATGACGGAACGTGCCGCCGGCATCGGCGGTGCCGACGTGAGCGGACTCGAACGAACGGCGGGTGCCGGTGGCTGCCCCGGCTCTCCCGCCGCTCGTTCAGAGTGCGAGGGTCACTTGATGAAGCGATTGCCCTTCATCGCGAAGTCGATCGTGCCGGTGCCGGCCCCCTTGGCGGTGCCGTTGACGGCCGACGTGGTCGAGGCGAACGTCAGCGTGGCATGGGCGATGGCGTCAGACATCTGATCGAGGGCGACGTTGCTCAGGTTGGCGATCGTGTCGCACGCCTGGTGATAGCAGGGGTCATAGGCCGCGCCCGCCGTGCCGCCGTAGATCGCCGCCTGCGCGGGCGTCTTGATGCCCTCGGCACCCGTGAAGAGGCCACCGGCGGGGATGCCGTTGTTGATGAAGGCGAAGTAGTCGGAGCGACCGTCGAACTCGGTCGGCGCCGTCGCCAGACCCTGCGACGAGAAGTAGTCGAGGAACACCTGCTCCACGCGCGCTGAGCCGTTCGGCCCGGTGACACCGAAGGCCGAGCCGTCGCCGTCGTACACGAAGCGGACGAAGTTCGGCGAGCCGACCATGTCGAAGTTGAGGTTCACGGCGTGCTCCTTGAGCTGTCGAGCGGTGAGCTGAGAGACGTAGAAGTCCGAGCCGATGAGTCCGTCCTCCTCGCCGCCCCAGAAGGCGAAGCGCACCCGGTTGGTCGGCTCGATGCCGAGCTCGGCCATCTGCAGCGCCGTCTCCAGGATCGCCGCGGAGCCGCTGCCGTTGTCGTTGATGCCCGGTCCTTCGGCCACCGAGTCGAGGTGTGCACCGACGATCACCGTGCGGTCGGCCCGCCCGCCGGGCGTGTCAGCGAGCACGTTGACGGTCGTGATCTCCGTGAGCGTCGCTTCGACGGCGACGCGCATCTCCAGCCCCGTGGTCGTGGCCAGCTCTTCGCCGAGGGCGAACGACGTGCTCACCGCCGGGATCGCGGCCACCGGCGGGTCCAGCGTTCCGAAGAACAGCCCGAGCCGGTCGTCATCAGGGACGACGTTGCCCTGGTTGAACACGATCACCGCGGCCGCACCGGCAGTCGCGGCATTGTCAACCTTGACGCGGAAGGTGCAGGTGCCCCGCTGGATCAGGGCGATGTTCCCGGGGGTGAAGCCGGCGAAGTCGGCGGCCTCGCAGCCACTCGTCGACGCGCGGTCACCGGCGAGGTTGATGTCGACTGCCTGGACCGGTGCGCTCACGTCGGCGGATCCGGAATAGGTCATCACCGCGAACTCTGCGTCATCGCCGTCGCCGTCGTACACCGTCGGAACCGGTGCCGTCTGCTCCATCGCGCTGGAGGTGACGTTGAACTGGTCATACGTGAACTCCTGCGTGCTCACGTCGTAGCCGGCGGCGTCGAGCAGGCCAGAGACGTAATCGACCGACGCGTCATAGCCGGGCGTGCCCGCAGCGCGAGTGCCGCCGTTGGCGTCGGCGATGGCCTGGAAGGCGTTCTCGTGGACGAGGATGCCGCCAACGGTGACGGCTTCGCGCAGTGCGCTGGTGTCGGTGCCGTTGTCGGCCGAAGCCGGTGAGACGACGACCGCGGCGATGGCCAGGGACGTGGCGACTGCACCGACGGCAATCTGGACATGACGATGTTTCACGGGATGTGTGCTCCTTGCTGTTCACTGCCGGGTACTCCCCAATCGACCTCGGCGCGGAAGGACCGTACCGGATCTCGCAGCGATCGGCATGGTCGCGCCGAGTTTCGGCAGCAAGCGGAGCCAACGAAGCGGTGTTCGGACGCTTCGCTCGACGCCCGCTCTTCGATGCGTTGCTGGCGGCTCAAACCGCCGGGATCACGTGGTCGTGGATGAGTTGCAACTGAGTGTTGACGTCAGCGACGCCTTCGATGTCCATCCCGGTGAACGCCTTGACGAGGCTGCGGTCGGTGATCGCCAGGACCATGTGGTTGACGCCCGACGGGGCGATCTCGTCGCGGATCTTGGCCGCGCAGTCTGCGGGTGACCCGGACACCGACAATCGGTCGGCGAGCTCCGGGGATGTCAGTTCGATGCCTTTCGCGAGGTCCCCTCCAGCGATGGCGTCGATGATCGGAGCCAGCTCGGCGGGGTCGACCCCGTTGCGCTCGAGTTGCTCGGCCGGCATCGACGAGGCGTAGATCCCGACCATTGCTCGGGCGGCGTCCTTGGCCTTCGCCGCGTCCTCACCGGTGGCAAAGACCACCCACGCTCCGATGTCGAGCGAGTCGGCGTCCTTCCCGGCTCGTTCCGCGCCGATGCGGATGTTCTCGACGGCGAAGTCGTACGCCTCGCGGTGTAACTGAGTGCGTGGTGGCAGCCGTCGGAGAGCTCGCCGGCGGCCTGGAACGATTTGGGACCGCGCATCGCGCCGAGCTTGATGGGGACGTGTTCCTGAACCGGCCGGGCGAACGTGAAGAGACCGCTGTAGTTGAAGAACTCGCCGTCGTAGGTGATGGCTCCGTCGTCGAGCAGCGTCCGTACGACGTGATGGGCCTCTTTGACGCGGGAGAGCGGCTTGGTCGTTGTCCAGTCGATGTTGTACTGGGCGAGCAGACCGAAGTTCCCGCACGAGAGCACGGCCTCCGCCCGTCCGTTGGTGAGCTCGTCGAGAGTCGCCACGGACTGGGCGATCAGCGTCGGCTCGCGCAGCACGACCGAGGACAAGCTCGGACCGAAGCGGATGTTGGTCGTCTCGGCGGCGGCCGCGGCGAACAGCAGCCAGAGGTCCTTGTGCCACGTCTCGTCGGCTGCGTAGCAGCCGTAGAAGCCGAGCTGATCGGCCAGCTTGATCGACGCCAGCGACTCGGTGAGCGGGTAGTCGGGCAGCATGACGTAGCTGTATCTCACGGTGATGTTCCCTCCGTTGGGTGTTCGGTGTCGGCAGCGGTGGGCGCTCCGTCGTCGATCGTCGCCAGTACCTGCGAGCCGGGCACGACCCGTTCGGCGAAGTGGCGGTGCATCCAGTCGAGGTGATCGTGACGGCTGTGCATGATCCGCAGGGTGTCCCAGTTCGGGAACGTCTGTTGCAGGACCCACCGCTCCATCAGCTTGGGGTCGACCTCGAACACGTCCTCGAAGCGCGTGATGGCGACGTCGCTCACCTGCTGGGGCGGCGGAGGGGTCATCTCGTCGCGGTGGCGGAAGCCGATGCCCTCGGGTGCCTCGCCGGCCATCACGAGCCGTCCTCGTATGCCCGGTCGAGTCCGTACTTACCGGGGTTCATGATGTTGTTCGGGTCGAGCGCCCGTTTGATCTCCAGCATCACGTCGTAGCCGCGGCCGAGCTCCTGCGGGACGAGGTCGACCTCCCCCTCGCGGCACGAGCCGTGGCAGGCGCTGATCGACCCGTTGTACTTGAGCGCGACGGCGGCGAGGGCGCGCTTGGCGTGCACCCATCGTTCCCATGCCTCGTCGCCGAGCTGCTGCTCCCAGATCCCGACATCGATCTCGGTGAGGTAGTCGACGCCCGTCGACGTGTTGGTGTAGGCGAACATGCCCCAGTCGTCGAACACGTCCGTGGTCCGCCGTAGCTCGGCGATGATGGCGTGCCACTCGCGTGTCACGGCCGGCAGGTCGGTGTAGTTGATCGAGGCGTCCTCGCAGTGCCAGCTCATCGGCACGACCTGCCCGGCTTTGGTCCGGCCGTGCAGCGGGGTGGCGTAGCGGTCGTGGCGCGCCGCCCAGTCGCCTTCGGAGATCTCGTCGCCGAGGTAGCGCGCCCCGTGGTCGCGGGCGATCCGCATCAGCCGCTTGCCGCCCGTGCGGACCTCGTCCTCCCACCCGTAGAGCACCGCGCAGACGAGTGCTCTCACGTCGGCCGGCTGGGGGATGTACGCCTCGTCGTCGCGTCGCAGGTAGGCGACCTTCCACTCGTCGAAGAGCACGGCCCCGGCGAACGTGGCCACGCCGGCACGGGCCAGGGCGCCGGTGCATCGATAGGCGCTGTCATAGTCGGCGAAGGCGAAGAACGGGGACAACTCGGCCTCGGGCTTCGGGAACAGCTTCAGCGTGGCCCTCGTGGCGATGCCGAGGGTCCCCTGGTGGCCCATGAACAAATGCTTGAGCTGGTAGCCGCTCGAGCTCTTGGAGATCTTGTGGCCGATGCCGTCGCCGACGTGCATCACGTCGCCGTTGGGGAGCACGTGGTCGAAGCTGAGCACGAGGTCACGGGTGTGGCCGTATCGGGAGCCGATCAGTGACCAGCCGCTGGTGCCGATGCGGCCGCCCACGAGTGAGCACGGATACGAGGCCGGGTTGTCGGGGTAGATCAGACCGTGCCGACCGAGCGCCTCGTTGAGCTTGAGCATGTTGATCCCGGTGCCGACCGTGCACGTGCGGTTGTCGAGGTCGATCTCGTGGATCTGGTCCATCCGCTTGACGTCGACGACGATCCCGTGGCGCAGTGGTACGGCGCCGTCAGTCAGCCCGGTGCCGCCATCGCGGGGGACGATCGGGACCTTGAACTGGTTGGCGATGCGCACGACGGCGGCAACGTCCTCAGTGCTCTCGGCGAGCGCGACGACGTCGGGTACTCGCTCGGCCCACCGGTGAACGGGAAACGGCGCCGGCACACGCGCCCGGTTGAAACGGTCCGTCTTCGACGTCAGAACCTGGTCGGTACGGAGCACGCCGTGCAACGCCTCGACGACCTCGTCGAGGCGCTCGGCGGTCAGGCTCACGACGTAGCTCCACGGGAGCCGCCGACGTCGATCCCGAGCGACTCGGCGAGCAGCTCGTGCAGGTCGACCACCTCGATGTCCCGCGAAGCGCCCGCTGCGCTCAAGGGGCGCTCCGACCACGGGCACGCGCTCACCAGCGTGTCGACATCGAGGGCCGCCGCCTGCTCGAGACGTCGAGCGCTGATCTGCGCCGTGAGCTCGGGCTTCTCGATCGGCAGCCCACCGCCGGCGCCTGAGCAGTAGGACCATTGCGTCACCCGATCGACGTCGCGGAACGCCAAGCCGGGGATGGCGCGCAGGATCTCGCGAGGCTCAGCCCAGATGCCTTTGCGCTTGTTCAGCCGGCACGGATCGTGGTACGTCACCGTCCGATCGATCGACACGCTCGGCAGGAGCCGACCGTCACGGATCATCTGGGCGAACAACTCGACGACGAGCACGACCTCGATGTCGAAGTCGTCACCGAAGAACCGTGGGTAGTCCTCGGTGAACGTGATGTAGTCGTGGGGGTCGAGAACCAGCACCCGCCTCACGCCGGTGGATCGCCAGTCGGCGAGGTTGTGTTCGGCGAACCGGCGGGCCTGGGCGACGTAGCCCATCTCTGACGCTGGTCCTCCGCAGCACCACTGCTCGGACATCAAGCCGAACTCGTAACCCGCCAACTGGAGGATCTGGGCCACTGCTCGCGGCACCGCGGTGCGATGGAACGCGGCCTCACAGTCGACGAACAGGATCGACTCCCCGCCGATGCTGATGTCGAGCCCGTCGGCCCAATCGCGGACGTGATCCTGGCTGACCGGCGCATCGCCGAGCACCGGCTCATGCGAGCGCGCGTCGGTCAGCGCGTTCCATCGTTCCCACTGCGCCTGGTGAACACCGCTGTCGACGGCGAGCGCGCGGACCGCCTTGACCACGTCGACGGTGCGCGTGCGGAAGCGATAGAAGTCGCCAGTGAACAGCGTGTTCGGGCAGCGCAGCTCGCAGGCCCCGCACTGTGTGCAGTTCACGTAGTCGGCGGCCATGTCCTCGATGTCGAGATGGCCCCGTTCCATCGCCACCACGTTGGCGTGGAACGCCGTCGGGCTCCAGGACTCGTTGCGGCTGACCTGCACGACGGGGCAGACCTCGCGACAGAACTTGTGGCCGGACGAGAAGCAGTTGTACGAGGCGTTGCGCCACTCGGCGAGGAACTCGACCGTCCGCCGATCGAGCCGCGAGCTCGTCGGCGGCGCCACGGCGACCTCGTCGGGTAACGCCTCCCATTCGATGGCATCTGCCGTGCCCGGTGTGAAGGGCTGCCCCAAGGCGCTAGCGACGCTGTCACCCTTCGTCTCGGTCATCGGCTCATCCCCCAAAACGACACGACCGGAGCACCATTCCCGCCGCCGAACGCTAGCCCACCAGCTGATCGCCACCGGTCGGCACGACGACACCTACCGTTCATCTCCAGTCCGCCGAGCGGTCAGCGGTCGGCCGGCTCCGTATGTGGGCCGGGCGGTACGGTGGTGGCAGCGGGCTTCGAGGATCGGAGTCGAGACGATGGGTGTACGGCGGGTCATTGCTGTCGGGGTGGTGGCTGGCGCCCTGATCGTGGGGGGGTTGCCAGCCGGGGCCGACACGACGCCGCAGGCGGTGCCCGTCGCCCAGGATTGGGCGAACACCGGCCTGATCACGGCCAGCGACGACTGGTCCGGTGTCCCTGGTGTGATCGGCTACCGAGGTGACGGTCTCACGTCGGCCAATGACGTCGACCCGCAGACCGTGCTCGGCGAGGGCACGCCTGTCATCGACGTCAACGCCAACCAGACGAACCCGAACACCTTCGCCACGGGCGGCGTGACCGAGTTCCACCTTGCCGATCCGACCGTCGCGCTCACCGGTTCGGGCACGGCCGCCGCCCCGTCGATCGTCGTCACCCTGGCGACGACCGGGTTCGAGAACGTGACGTTCTCGTACAACGCCCGCGACCTCGACGGCTCGATCGATGACGCCGCACAGCAGATCGCCACCCAGTACCGGGTCGGGACGACCGGCAACTTCACCAACCTGCCCGCCGGTTACATCGCCGACGCAACGACCGGCCCCAGCGAGTCCACGGCGGCGACGTCGGTGAGCGTCGCCCTGCCCAACGAGGCCAACAACCAGGCGACCGTGCAGGTGCGCGTCATCACGACGAACTCGTCCGGCAACGACGAGTGGGTCGGGATCGACGACATCCAGGCCGGCGGCGATCCGATCGCCGGCGATGCGGCGCCCGTCGTCTCGTCGATCACGCCGGCGAACGGAGCGGTTGGCGTTGCCATCGACACGAACATCGACGTCGCGTTCAGCGAGCCGGTGAACGTGGCCGGAGCATGGTTCACGATCTCGTGTTCGGCCTCGGGCGCCGTCGCGGCGACCGCGTCCGGTGGGCCGACGATCTTCACGCTGGACCCGTCGGCCGACTTCGCCGACGGCGAGACGTGCACCGTGACCATTCCCGCCTCGGCGGTCACGGATCAGGACACCGACCCGCCGGACACGATGGCGGCGGACTTCGTCTCGTCGTTCACCACCGTCCTGACCCCGACGATCGCCGAGGTGCAGGGTGCGGCCCACATCTCGCCGCTGAACGGCTCGGCCGTGGCCGCTGTCGAGGGTGTCGTGACCGCCCGCCGCACCTCCGGCGGCCGCGGCGTCTGGATCCAGGACGCCACGCCGGACGGCGACCTGGCGACCTCCGACGCCGTCTTCGTCTTCGTCAACGCCGCCCCGATCGCGGAGGTCGGCGATCTCGTGAGCGTCGGTGGCACCGTCAGCGAGTTCCGGCCCGGCAACGATCCAGACAGCCTCACGATCACCCAGATCACGTCCTCCAACGACAACGTGCAGATCGTCTCGTCGGACAACGCGCCACCACAGCCAACCGTGCTCGGTGTCGGTGGGCGGATGCCTCCGACGGAGAACATCGACGACGACAACGCCGGCAACGTGGAGACCGGCGGCACGTTCGACCCAGCCGGTGATGCCATCGACTTCTACGAGTCCCTCGAGGGGATGGTGCTGCGGGTCAACGGCGGCACCGTCGTCGGGGCCACGCGCAGCTTCGGCGAGATCACCCTCCTGCCCGACGGCGGCAGTTGGGCCACGGGCCTGCGGACCCCGCGCGGCGGCATCCTCCTCGGCGGGTACGACGACCCCAACCCGGAGCGGATCATCGTCGACGACGAGATCCTGCGTGACCTCGCCCCGGCGCCGAGGCCCGGCAAGGCGATGCCCGACATGAACGTCGGCGACTCACTGACCGGACCGGTGCTCGGCCCGCTCGACTACAGCTTCTCCAACTACAAGATCCAGGCGACGACGACGCCGATCCTTCGCTTCCGGCGGCCTGACCCGTGAGATCACAGGGCCGACGCCTGACGAGCGCGTCGCCGTGGCGACGTTCAACGTCGAGAACCTCGCCGGCACCGACCCCCAGGCGAAGTACGACCACCTCGCCTCGCTGATCGTCAGCAACCTGCGGGCGCCGGACATCATCGGCATCGAGGAGGTGCAGGACAACGACGGCGTGGCCGGCGGGACCGACAGTCCGGTGGTGGCCGCCGACGTGGCGTGGACCCGCCTGATCGCGGCCATCCAGGCTGCCGGCGGTCCCGTCTACGAGTACCGCCAGATCGACCCCGTCGACGACGCCGAGGGTGGTGCCCCCGGCGGCAACATCCGCGTCGGGTTCCTGTTCCGGACCGATCGGGAGGTGGAGTTCATCGACCGGGCCGGCGGCGGCCCGACCATCGAGACGACGATCGTCGACGACCCGTCCGGCCCGCAGTTGTCGGCCAGCCCCAGCCGGCTCGGTACCCGGTCGCCCGCGTTCGACGACACGAGGAAGTCACTGGTCGGCGAGTTCCGCGCCCGTGGCAAGAAGCTCTTCGTCGTCGTCAACCACTTCAGCTCGAAGACCGAGGACCAACCACTCTTCGGCCCGGCGCAGCCGCCGACGCGCTTCAGCGAGATCGCACGGCACGGACAGGCGCGGGTCGTCCACGACTTCGTCGCCGACCTGCTCGACGTGGACCCGAACGCCAACGTGGTCGTCCTCGGCGACATCAACGACTTCGAGTTCTCCGAGACGGTCGACATCCTCGAAGCCGGCGGCGTGCTCAGCAGCCTGATCAAGGAGCTGCCAGCGCGAGAGCGCTACTCGTACGTGTTCGAGGGCAACTCGCAGGTGCTCGACCAGATCCTCTTCAGCCCGAACCTCAGCGAGCACTTCCCGAACGACTACGACGTCGTCCACGTCAACTCCGAGTTCGCTGACGCCGTCCAGGCCTCCGACCACGAGCCGTCGGTCGCCACCATCGATCTCCGCGGGAGGCCGACGCCGGGACGCAGGTGATCGCCGCCGTGAGGCGCGGGAGCTGGTCCTCACGCCTCACGACGGGCAGTCCGCTGGTGCCAGCTACGGCACTCGACGGTTACTCGCCGAAGCAGGCCTCGATGTAGTCGATGCCGTTGCCGTCGCAGGCCTTGTCTCCCGCCTTCTCGGCGCCGGGACCGGCCACGCCGTCGTGGCCTGGGCCGGAGTTACCGCCGAAGGTCTTGACATCGACCATCACGCCCGGCGCAACGGCGTTGGCGTCGATGGTGATGAAGCCACCGTTGCCGTTGCCGGTCGAGGTGAAGCTCTCCTCTTCGCCGGTCGCATCGAGGACGACGACACCCTTCGAGCCGGCGCCGATCGGCTTGTTCGGGTTGAAGCAGTCGTGGGCGAGGGCCGGAGCCGCGCCGAGGATGGAGACAGTGATCGCGACGCCCGCGCCCACCGTGATTCGTCTGAGGTTCAAAGTGATCTCCTTGATCATGTACGCGCCGCGCTGCACCGTTGTGTGGTTGCACGCAACGCCCGCCGTTTGTGCACGGCAGACCCAATTGCTCGGGTCGGCCGCCCCGGCAAGATAGCTGCTACCGGGCGGAAGTGTGCGTCAGCGACCCGCGCCTGAGACGTTCGACGTTCCACCGCCGGGACGCGGTTCGCCACCGGCACGGTCGTGTTCGACGGCCGGCAGTTCGTCAACGGCTCCACCGGCGAGGCCGTGATCGAGACGCTGGAGGACAAGAACTTGGACACACCGTCCTGACCACGGTCTGTGCCTGACCGAGTCCAATGCGCTGATGAGAGGAGGGCTTCGGCCCTCCTCTCCGCGTCGGGAGACGGGTCAGTCTCGGCCACCAGCGAGACCGAGCCTGCGATGGCTGGCGTTCACAAGCGATAGCTAGGCTCAATGCACTCGCATTAATGCTCACCCTGGGAGGGACGTACATGGCTTGGGACTTCTCCACCGATCCCGAGTTCCAGCAGAAGCTGGACTGGGTTGAGCAGTTCTGCAGGGAGAAGGTCGAGCCGCTCGACTACGTCCTGCCCTACGCCATCCGCTCGCCAGACCCGGTCGTCAAGGCGTACGTCCGCAGCCTCCAGCAGGAGGTCAAGGATCAGGGGCTGTGGGCGATCTTCCTCGACGAAGAGCTCGGTGGACCGGGCTTCGGACAGCTCAAGCTCGGACTGCTCAACGAAGTGATCGGCCGCTACGGCTCGGCGCCGCAGATGTTCGGTGCCGCCGCGCCCGACACCGGGAACATGGAGATGCTCGCCGCGTACGGCACCGAGGAGCAGAAGGAGCGCTGGCTCAAGCCGTTGCTCGATCAGGAAATGTTCTCCGCCTACTCGATGACCGAGCCGCAGGGGGGATCCGACCCCAACCTGTTCAAGACCCACGCCGTGCGTGACGGCGACGAGTGGGTGATCAACGGCGAGAAGTGGTTCACGAGCGCCGGCCGCGTCGCCGACATCCTCTTCGTCATGTGCACCAACGGCATGTTCGTCGTGCCTCGCGAGACCCCCGGCGTCGAGATCATGCCGGAGCCGCGGAACCACAACCACATCATCTACAACGACGTCCGAGTGCCCCTCGACCATCTCCTCGGTCCCGAGGACGGCGCCAAGGTGCTCGCCCAACGGCGACTCGGCGGTGGGCGCATCCACCATGCGATGCGCACGATCGCCCAGTGCAACCTGGCCTTCGACATGATGTGCGAACGGGCGTTGAGCCGCGAGTCCCACGGCAAGATCATCGCCGAGCACCAGATGGTGCAGGAGAAGATCGCCGAGTCCTATGCCCAGATCAAGATGTTGCGGCTGTTCGTCCTCGAGGCGGCGTGGAAGATCGACCAGACGTCGACCGCCGAGGCGCGCACGGAGATCGCGGCGGTCAAGTTCACGATGGCGACGGTCCTGCGCGAGGTGTCGTTCAACGCGCTGCACATCCTCGGTTCGCTCGGCACGACCGATCTCACCCCGATCCAGGCGATGTACGCCTCGGCTCCGACGATGGGCATCGCCGACGGTGTCGACGAGGTGCACAAGGCAACCGTCGCCCGCCGCGTGTTGAAGCAGTACCGCCCCCACGACGGCTACTTCCCCACCGAGTTCATCCCCTACAAGCGCGAACAGGCATGGGAGAAGATGCAGCCGGTGTTCGAGGCCAACCCCGAACTCAGGGAGTCGGCCGAGCGCTACAAGAAGTACCTCGCCGGCCGGCGCCACTGACACGTCCCCACGGTCACTGCCTGCAACGGTCAGGTCGGCAGGGCTGGCGTAGCGGGCTGGTCACCCCGAGCCGTTGTTGGTGTCCTCCTCGCTGGCCGCCGGCTGGTGTTGCCCGTTCTCGCATCGGACGCGCAGGCGGCTGCGGTGCTGGTCGCTCTCGAACTCGACGTCGACGTCCTCGGGCCCGGAGTCCTTCACTTCCACGGTGAATCCCGCGTTCGGTGTCGCCCACACCAGTTCGGCGGTGTCGCCCCGGCAGCGGACCTCGGCCGAACCGCCGATGAGCGTGTAGGTGACGGTGGACGATGCAGGAGGTGGTGCGGTCGCGGGCTGAGGAGCCGGAGGCGGCGGAACTGGCGGAGGCGGCGGAGGTACGGCCGGTGCCGCCGTCACCGCCGGCGCTGGCGCGGCGCCCCCAGGAGCGGGCAGTGCGGGTGCCGCAGGTGCAGGACCGGCAGGTGCACGCGCTGTCGGGGGGTCCGCTGACGGCGCGAGCGCAGGTGAGGGTTCAGCCGGCACGGTGGGGACGGAGGTCGACGGGTCCGTCGGAGTGGTCGTCACGAGCGCCGTCGTGACCGTCGTGGACGTCGTGGACGTCGCCCTGCGGACGGGAGCCGTCGTGGTCGTCGTGCTGGTCGGCACGGTCCGGGCGATCAGCTCTTGCGGGCTGAGCTCGGACGGCCGGCTCTCGGTCACCTGCTGGCCGACGAGCGTCACGGCCTGCCAGGCGACGACCATGGCCACGATGGTGCCGGTCACCCATGTGGCGAGGAGGAGCAGCGGTCGGCGCACCACAGCCACTGTGGTCGCGTCACACCGCTCACTGCGTTAAGGGGACGCTAAGAAGCGCAGGTTGGAAGGCGTGTGGGAGCGTGAGCATGGGCGCGGTCATCACCGCGTGGTGGCATGGATCGGCAGCGGAGCTCAGAGATCCATGCGGCGGGGTATACCTGCGCGGTGTCGATTGTCCTGCTGGTCGATGACGATCCACGGATCCGCCAGTCGCTGTCCCGCCTGTTGCAGCGGCGCGGGCACGCCGTGCGCACGGCGTCATCCGGGTTCTCCGGATTGCAGGATGCAACCGACGACCCGCCCGACGTGGTGGTGCTCGATCTCGGTCTACCCGACGTCGACGGTTTCGAGCTGCTCAAGATGCTGCGGGCGGTCTGCGCCGTCCCCGTCATCGTGGCGACCGCCAGGGACGACGAGGCCGTCATCGTCGCCTGCCTCGACGCCGGCGCCGACGACTACGTGGTCAAGCCGTTCTCAGGTGAGCAGCTCGACGCGCGGATCCGGGCGCTCTTGCGCCGCGCCGCTACCGACGGCGACGAGGTGTTCACCGTCGGTGGACTTGTGGTGGATCCGGCGGCGCGGGACGCGACGCTCGACGGGCGCCGGCTCGATCTGAGCCGGCGAGAGTTCGACCTGCTCGCCTACCTCGCGGCGCGGAGCAACCGTGTCGTCACCAAGCGACAGCTCCTCGCTGACATCTGGCAACAGCCGTACGGGGGCTCGGACAAGACGGTGGACGTCCACCTGTCGTGGCTGCGCCGCAAACTGGGCGAGACCGCTGCCGCGCCGCGCTACTTGCGGACGACCCGCGGCGTCGGCGTCCGGCTGGTCGATCCGACGAGATGAGACGACGGCTCGCCATCACGGCGGCAGCCATCGTGTCGCTGGTTGCGCTCGCGTTCGTGGTGCCGCTCTTCGTCCTCGTCGGCAGGGTCGCCGAGGATCGGGCGCTGGCCGCGGCAGAGCGCGAGGCGAACTCACTGGTCGCCGTGCTGGCGACGGTCGACGATCCCGAGGTGCTCGAATCGGTGATCGCCCTGGCCGCGACGGACGACGACCATGAGGTGGCGGTGTTCCGCGCCGACGGCACGACACTCGGTACCGCGTCGGTCACGCCGACCGCCGACGAGGTCGCGGTCGCGCGTGAAGGCCGGGCCTTCACGACGTCGACGGAGGGGGGCAAGGCGGTGTTCGTGCCGGTGGTGGTCCCCGGTGGCGAGATCGACGTGATCCGGGTGTTCGTGCCCACCGACGAGCTTCGCCGCGGTGTCCGCTCGTCACGCTTGCTGCTGGGGGGATTGGGGGTGGTGCTCTTCGCCATCGGCATCGCCGTCGCTGACCGGTTGGCCCGCGCGGTGGTGGGACCGATGGGCGAGCTCGCCGATGTCGCGCGGCGCCTCGGACGCGGCGAGGCAACGGCGCGGGCATCGGAGTCCGGGCCGCCAGAGGCCGCTGACATCGCCCGCGCGGTGAACCAACTCGCCGAGCGCATCGATGAGCTCCTGGCAGCCGAACGGGAAGGCGTGGTCGACCTGTCGCACCGGCTCCGCACCCCGCTCGCCGTGTTGCGCTTCGAGGCCGAGAGTCTCTCCGACCAGGACGCCGCCAGCCGCATGACCGCAGCCGCCGACGACGTCGCGCGTGCCGTCGACCGGCTGATCAACGAGGCGCGCCGGCCGCTGCGCGAGGGGGTGTTGGCTCGCGGTGACGTCGCGGCCGTCGTCCGCGACCGTCTCGCGTTCTGGGCGCCGCTGCTCGAGGATCAAGGCCGAACGTGGCATGCGGTCCTGCCGGCCGACGAACAGGTGGTCGCCGCATCGACGGAGGACCTCGAAGCGCTCGTCGACGCCCTCGTGGCCAACGTCGTCACCCACACTCCCGAAGGCGTGCCGATGGAGTTGGTCGTCGAGCCCGGCGCCAACGGTCACGTCCGCCTCATCGTCACCGACGAGGGCCCAGGAATTGCCGATCCCGCACTGCTCGAACGGGGCGTCAGCGGGGCGGGATCGACTGGCCTCGGTCTCGACATCGTGCGGCGAACCGCGCTCGCCTCCGGTGGCGACCTGACGATCGGATCGGGACCGGCCGGCGGGGGAGCGTCGGTCGTCGTCGACTTCAGCCGGCCTCCTCAATAGGGACTCGCCGCGGAGGGTCAGCGTCGCTCCTGAGTGGACAGAACGTGACGCGGAGATGTCCTTACGGTGTCTTAGCGCAGGCATATCGGCTGCGCTGAGACGGTCACGCGGTGAGTGCGGGGGGGCCACGAATTCTGCTCTACAGCCACGACAGCTATGGCCTCGGGCACCTGCGCCGGACGATGCTGATCGCGGAGCGGCTCGTGCGGTTGCCCTGCCGGCCCGAGGTGCTCGTGGTCACCGGTTCTCCGCGGGCGCAGAGCTTCTCCGTTCCATCGCGAGTCGACACGGTCAAGCTGCCGGCGGCCACCAAGGTCGGCGACCGCTACCGCAGCCGCACCCTCGAACTCCCGATCGACGACCTGGTCGCGCTCCGCGCCGAGCTCATTCGCGCCGCGGCGAGATCATTCCGCCCCGACATCGTGCTCGTCGACCACGCGCCAGGAGGACTCTGCGGTGAGTTGCGACCGCTGCTCCGGGATGTATCCGGCCCGGCCCCGGGGGCACCAGTGCTCATCCTCGGGCTGCGCGACTTCGTGGACGATCCGCGGGCGGTTCGCATCGAGTGGGCACGCGACGACGTGTGGTCGCTGCTGGAACGCTACGACCGCATCCTCGTGTACGGGGACGAGCGGATCGGCACAACCGCCACCGACCTCGGACTCGCCACGACGTTCCCGGGCCGTGTTCATCACGTGGGCTACCTGGGCCGCGCGGGCCTGTGCCGTCCGCACGGCGGCCGGCCTTCACCGCCCACCGTGGTCGTCACGACCGGCGGAGGTGGTGACGGCCTCCCGCTACTTGACCGCTACGCCGACTTTCTCGAGTCGCAGCCGGCGCCGTTGCCGTTCCGGTCCATCGTCGTCACCGGCCCCCTCCTCGCACCTCGGCGTCGCGATGCGATCACGACCCGCCTCAGCCGAGTCGACCACGACGTGGACATCGTCGAGTTCACCGACCGCATGGAGCAGCTCGTCGCCGAGGCCGACGCGGTCGTCTCGATGGCCGGCTACAACGCGGTCGTCGAGGCCCTTGCGGCACGAACGCCCATGCTGCTCGTCCCCCGTGAGGCGCCCCGTCGAGAGCAGGCTGTCCGCGCATCCCGGTTGAGCCCGCTGCCGGGGGTGGACGTGTGCCCGATCGGTGCGCTCGGCCACGACCGGCTCGCTGCCTTCGTCAAGGAGGCATTGGCCGCGCCACGCCCGCGGTCACCGGCACCGATCGAGCTCGGCGGCCTCGATCGGCTCGCGGCGGAGGTCGAAGCCCAGCTTCGTCGCCGGTTGCAAGGAGATCTCCGGGCCGCGGGAGGTGCGCATGTCGCCGCCGGCCATTAGCCCCGGCAAGGTTGGGTACGTCCTGAAGAAGTACCCCCGGCTGTCGGAGACGTTCGTCCTCAACGAGCTGCTGGGCCTCGAGCGGCTCGGCGTCGACCTGACCGTGTACTCGCTGCGGCTTCCCGACGACGGCCGATTCCACGCCGATCTCGCCAGGCTGCGCGCCCCGGTGCGCTACCTCCCGCCCTTCAACTCGCACAGTGTGCTCGACGCGATCCGCGCTCTCGCCGGCCCGGCCGATGCGGGTGGCCTCGGCGCGGCCCTCGCCTTCGTCGAGCGGCTACCGGCAGGCGACCGCGCGAGCACGCTCGTGCACGGCCTGCACCTCGCCGGACTCGTGGCCGATGACGGCATCGAACATCTGCACGTTCATTTCATGAACGCTGCAGCTCACGCTGCCCACCTCGCCCACGTGTTGAGCGGCGTGCCGTACACGCTCACCGCCCACGCCAAGGACATCTGGATGGACAGTGTCGATGCGGCGGTGTGGGCCGACGTGGCCGGAGCGGCGGCAGCGGTCGTCACGGTGTGCGACGTGGCCCGCGACCACGTGGCCGCACACCTCGCACCGGCCAGCACCCGCGTCGTCCGCATCTACAACGGACTGCCGCTGGAGGACTACGACGGGGCCGGACCGGTGACGGCGTGCCGCCAGAGCCCCGGGCGGGTCGTCGCCGTGGGCCGCCTGGTCGAGAAGAAGGGCTTCGACGTGCTGCTGGAGGCGTGCGCCATCCTCGCCCGCGGCAAGACGGACTTCGAGTGTGTGATCGTCGGCGACGGAGACCAGGGTGAGGCGCTTCGGCAGCAGGCCGACCGCCTCCGGCTCGGACGCTTCGTCCGCTTCGTCGGCGCCGCACCGCGTCACGAGGTGCTGCGGCAACTGCGTGAGGCCACCGTGCTGGCTGCGCCGTTCGTCACCGCAGCCGACGGCAACCGGGACGCGCTGCCGACCGTCGTCCTCGAGGCGATGGCGTTGGGCGTGCCGGTGGTCGCCTCGCCGGTGGGCGGCGTGCCGGAGATGATCACCCATGGGATCGAGGGGCTCCTCGTGCCCGAAGGTGACGTCAAGGCGCTGGCGGCTGCCACCCGTCGCCTGCTGAGAGATCCGGAGCTCGGGGCGCGGATGGGGGAGGCCGGAACCCGCACCGTGAAGACACGATTCGCGCACGAACAGACGCTCCCCGCGTTGCTCGGCACCTTCGCCATCGCCGGGAACGGCGCCATCCCGATCAACGATTGGCGCAGGAGGCCTGTCGTCGGAGCGAGGAGTGCGGCGCGGTGAACGTGTTCCAAGTCTGCGCCGACCCGGGGATCCCAGCGATGGGGACGAAGGGTGCGTCCGTCCACCTGCGCGCCTTCGGCTCCGCACTTGCCGTCCGCGGTCACACCGTCACCTCGTTCTTGGCGGCTGGTGACACGGAGGGCTTCCCGGTTCCGGGCCGCGCAATCACCGCCCTGAGCGCGGTCTCCCCGAACGTTCTTCCCGACGTCGTGCACGAGCGCTACGCCCTCGGCCACACCGACGGCCTCGACTTCGCCCGCCGCCATCACCGGCCCTTCGTGCTCGAAGTGAACGCTCCCCTCGTCGCCGAGGCGCGCGAGCATCGCCCGCGCACGGTGGCACCGGAAGATGCCGTCGCCGAACGGTGCCTGCTTCGTCGGGCCGACCTCGTGGTCACCGTTTCCCAGCCGTTGCGGCGCTGGGTCGCCGACGTTCGCGGCCGCGATGAGGGCGTCGCGGTCCTCTCCAATGGGTGCGACCCGGCCCACTTCCCGGTGGCCGCACCGATCGACGAGCGATCCGTCCCAACCGTCGCCTTCCTCGGGCATCCGAAGCCATGGCACGGTGCCGAGCTCCTGCCCGAACTCCTGCGGCGGCTCCACGACCGCGGGTGCCGTGTCCGCCTCCTGCTCGTCGGGGGAGGGAAGGGTGGCGAGGCAGTCAGCCGCGTGTGCGCCGACATGGGCCTCGCGGACTGGGTGGAGATGACCGGCGCCCTCCCGACTGCGGTGGCGACCTCCCGCCTACGGGAGGCGTGGGTCGGCGTCGCGCCGTACCCGCGGCGCACGCCGTTCTACTTCTCTCCGCTCAAGGTGGTCGAGTACCTGGCCGCCGGTCTGCCGGTCGTCACCACTGCCCAAGGCGACCTGCCAGCACTGGTCGCCGGCGCGGGTCGCCTCACCGATCCCGACGACGTGGACAGTCTGACCACCGCCGTCGCCGAACTGCTCGCCGATCCGGCGCAGGCCCGCGCGATCGGCCGAGCAGGCCGCCGGCGGGTGCTCGCCGAGCTTTCGTGGGACTCGGTCGCTGCACGGTGGGAAGCGCTGGTGGCCCCCCTGGTGGGAAGGCGGGCGGCGTGAGGCTGCGCATCCCCGGCATGCGCAACATCGATCTGGTCGAGCTGCGCCGGGTCGTGCGTGTGCTACGCCCGGCGCTCGCCGACCAGCGGCGGCGCCTCCTGACGGCAGTGCTGCTGGCGCTCTCCCTCTCGGCCCTCGAGCTCGTGCGCCCGTGGCCGATCAAGGTCGTGTTCGACCGCGTGCTAGAGCCCGGGAGCGAGGGGTGGCTGGGGCTGCCCACCGGCGCCGCGCTCGTCATCGCCGCCGCCGCCACGGCCGCCATCCCGGTGCTCATCGGTCTGGCCGACTTGAGGCTCACCATCACCGTCGCCGAGGTGGGACGCAAGGTCACGAACCGGGTGCGCCGCCGACTGTTCGAGCACCTGCACCGGCTCGCCCTCCCGTTCCACCAGTCGGCCCGCACCGGAGACCTCATCATGCGGCTCACCGGCGACGTCAACCTCGTGCGCGACCTTTTCGTCACCTCCTGGATCAACCTGCTCGTCCGCGGCACCACGGTCGTCGGCGCGGCGATCCTCCTCGTGCTCCTCGACCCGCTGCTCGCCGTGTTGGCGCTGACGCCGATCCCACTGCTCGCCATCGGGGTCCATCGATCGTCACGGAAGTTGCGGGAGGTGACCCGCAAGCAGCGCCGCCGAGAGGGCGACGCCGCCGGATTCGCCACCGAAACCCTCCGCCAGATCCGCGTCGTCAAGGCCTTCGGCCACGAGTCCCGAGCGACCGACCGCTTCGCTCGCGACGCCCGCGCCGGAGAACGGGCCGGACTCAAGGCGGCGCGACTCAGCGGGCGCATGAGCCTCCTCTCCGAAACGCTCACCGGCCTCGGCACGGCACTGGTCCTGCTGGTCGGGGCCCAGCAGGTTCGTAGCGGTCGGCTGACGCCCGGCGACCTGTACGTGGTCATCGTCTACACGCGCAGCCTCTACAAGCCGCTGCGCAAGGTGTCCGTGGAGGGGGGGCGGATCGCCAAGGCGATCGTCTGTGCCGGGCGGATCGTCGACCTCCTCGAAGTGCCCGCCGAGCCGGCCGGGACAGGCCGCCGCGCTCCCCGCTTCACGGGCAGCCTCGTGCTGCTCAACGTCCACTACACGTACCCGGGCGGCAGCACCGGACTCGCCGGACTGTCGATGTCGATCCCACCGGGAACACTGGTGGTCGTCGCTGGGCCGAACGGCTCGGGCAAGTCCACGCTCATCTCGACCCTGCTGCGGCTCATCGAGCCGGATCGAGGCGCCGTGCTGGTGAGCGGGCAGCCGGCCTCGGTGTTCGAGCTGCAGAGCTATCGCCACCGCTTCGCCTACGTCCCACAGGACCTCCTGCTGTTCGGCGCGACGATCACCGAGAACGTCCTCTACGGTCGACCGGACGCCTCCGACGACGAGGTCGCGCTGGCCGCCCGCCTGGCCCTGTTCGACGACGTCGCCAGCAGACTGCCCGACGGCTACGACACCGTGCTCGGAGAGAACGGCGCGACGCTCTCGGGCGGTGAGGCCCGGCGGCTCATGCTCGCTCGCGCCGCCGTGCGAGACGCGCCGATCCTCCTCCTCGACGAGCCGCTGGCAGGCATCGACCCGGAGGCCCGGGCACAGGTCGCGACGGCCATTCGCCGCATCGCTGCCGGCCGGACCACCCTCGTGGTCAGTCACGGCCCGGACGAAGAGATCGATGCCGACCTCGTCATCCGCCTCGACGGTGGCCGAGTCGCGTCAGTCGAGCGTCGCAACACCGCAGCCACCTTCGACTCCGACATCGGACACGCCGGAGCCGTCGAGCGACAGGAGAAGCCCGCATGACCGGGGTGGTGATCCCCCCGATCGGTGACCTGCCGATGCTGTTCGCCGGCGGATCTGCCAGCTCTGCTGACCGGCACCGGCCTCGACGTGGTCGAGGCGAAACCGATCTACCTTCGGCTCAAGCGGGACGCCGCGTTGATCGGCTTGACGCTCCGGACCTCCAACGCCCTCGCGGCATCGAAGAGCGGCGTGGCTACGTCCGCACGTTCACGTCACCGGCCCACGCCGCCGTGCTGCACCGCAAGCACGGCGGGACGAACGTGCTGCGGCTGAGGGGCGGACGTTCCGTGCTGTTCCTGTACCCGGCAGATGCCGGACTCCCCGGGCTGCACCGCGTCGCCGACCCGGCCGGACTGAAGCGGTCGCTCGCGGCGCTCTCCTGGGTCGGTGGCGAGGGTTGGCGAATCCGTGACCGGCGTTCGGACGTCGCCGTGGTCAGCTACCGACCCGAACGCCGTCTCGTCGCCCGCGTCTGCCTCAAGCTGCGGCGCGAGAGCGAACGCCTGCGCCGCGACGTGTTCGTGCGCTACTACCCCGACGGCCGCGGCGAGACGGTCGCCGCCAACCTCTCCGCCGTGCACAGCGTCGTACCCTCGCCCGAGCCGCTCGGCACTGTCCTCGACGGGCGGCTCACCGTCGAGACCGCCCTCGACGGTGCGCCCCTCGCCGAGCGTGCCGAATCGGCCGACCCGGTCGAGCTGGCGGCGCTGCTGACCACCCTCCACCAGGCTCCACCTCCGCCCGGATCCGGGCGAACGCTGGCCGCCGTCGCCCTGGCCGCAACCCGTGCCGTCGAGCACCTGCGGGCGGTGCTGCCGGCGACGACGTCCGACGGCCGCTACGTCGAGCTGAGCCTTGCCCGACCGCCCGCCCCGTCCGCCGCCCCGCGGCTGGTGCACGGCGACCTCCACAGCGAGCAGATCCAGCTCACCAGTCATGGTCCGGCGCTCCTCGACGTCGACCGGCTCGGCGCCGGCGACCCGATGGTCGACCTCGGGACACTCGCCGCCGACCTTCGCGTACGTGGCCATCACCGCCTCGCCGAGCACGTGGTGAACGCCTACCTGGACGCTGCGCCTCCCTGCCATCCCGCTGCCCTCGCCGTTGGCGTCGGCTGCGGCCTCGTCGAGCGCGCGCTGCTCGCCTTCCGCACCTTGCAACCCGGGTGGCCCGAAACCGTGCCCGCCGTCCTCGCCGAGGCAGCTGCAGTGCTCGCTGCGAGGCCGGCGCTGGGCGTCCGATGACCCTCGCCGAACGCAAACGATCGCGCCTGCAGTGTGAGGCGCTGTATCCCTCCCCACAGGAGCGCTGGCCGGGGCGCTGGATCGACGAGCACGGCATGAGAGTCCATGGCTTCTTCGATCCGGCCACGCGCGAGGTGCAGATCGTCGATCCCTCGCACGACCAGGACCTACCGGGACTTGCGCCCTGGCTTCGCCGCGGTGTGCTCGTCGCCTATCGACCAGGGCGGCGGGCAGTCGTCCGTGTCGCCGGTCCGCCGGCGCGCTACGTCAAGATCGTCCGCCCGCGACGGCTGGCCGAACTCGTCACTCGCCTTCGGGCCTTCGATGCGGCGCGGATCGACGCCGGCCGCAGTCGCTCATTCCCGAGCTCCCCTGCCGTCGTGCGACCACGACGAACCCGGTGGCTGGGTCGTCCTGGCGGAGTTGGCAGGGTCACCCGTCATGTCATTGGAGCGCGAGGCCACAGACTGGATCGACGGCGCCATTGCTCAGGCACTCATGGCGCTGCAGTCCGCGAACCCGACCGTGGGTGGCGTGCCGCAGCACACCGACCGGGCGCCCGGGCAGTGGGCCGAGCTCCTCGAACCGGTGGCGCCAGCCATCGCCGAGGTGGCCCGGCGGGTCGCCAAGGAACTGCCCGTGGCACCCGAGCACGACGGAATCGTGCTCCTGCACGGTGACCTGCACGACGGCAACGTCTTCCTCGACCAACGCCGGGGGATCGGAATGATCGATCTCGACTCGCTCGCCGTCGGACATCCGGCGGTCGACCCGGGCAACCTGGCCGCCCACTTCGTCCTGCGCGCGCTGCAGCGGGGGAAGCCGGCAGGCGACGGCGATCGACGAGCCAGCACGTTCCTCGCCGCTTACCGTTCCGCCGGCGGCCGCGCGGAGCCAGAAGAGTTGGCCTGCGCCGTCGCGCACTGCCTCCATCGCCTGGCCTGCGTCTACGCCGTCCGCCCCCCATGGGCTCATCTCGCGCCGTCTCTCCTCGGGCACGCTCAGCGGTGGGTCGTCAAGGCGACGGTGTGAGCTTCCGCGGCGGCGACGGGCGATGTCATCGGTGACTGGCGATCCACGATGCGAGGGCCTCACCGATCTCGTCGGGGCTGTCCTCTTGCAGGAAGTGGTTGCCGGGCACGGTGATCTCGGACTGGTTGGGCCACGCGCGGCAGAACTCGAGTTGTCGGCCGCGCAGGATGGCGCCCGGCTCGGCGACGACGAGGAGTTTGGGCACGTCGCAGGTGGTGAGCCACTGGGCGTAATCGGTGACGATGTCGACGACGTCGGGCGGTTCGCCGTCGATGGGGATCTGGCGGGGCCACGTCAACGTCGGGCGACGTGATTCGCCCGGAGTCGTGTACGGGCGGCGGTACTCGTCCATCTCGGCGTCGCTGAGGGATCTGATGACGGAGGCCGGGAGGACGGCTTCCACGAAGAGGTTCTTGTCGAGGACCATCGTCTCGCCGGCCGGGGAGCGAAATCCTTGGAAGATGCCGCGGGCCGCCGATGGCCAGTCATCCCACCGCAACGGCTGCACGATCGCCTCCATGTAGGCGATGCCGGCGATGGCGTCGCGGTGCCGGTTGGCCCAGTCGAACCCGAGGGCCGAGCCCCAGTCATGGACGACGAGCGTGACGTCGCGCTCGATCTGCAGGCCGGCGAGCAACCCGTCGAGGTAGCGGCGGTGCTCGACGAACGTGTAGGAGTCCGGTCCGGGGTCGGGAACCGCGGCCGAGTCGCCCATACCGACGAGATCGGGGATCACGACGCGCCCGAGCGTCGTGACGTGTGGCGCGACGTTGCGCCACAGGTACGACGAGGTCGGGTTGCCGTGAAGGAACACGATCGGTGGCCCGTCGCCGATGTCGACGTAGGCCATCTCGACGCCGTCGACCCCGACTCGCTGCTTCGGGAATGGGAAGTCGGGGGAGATGGGCATGTCGGCTCCTGTGGATCGTGGGCGGAACGTGACGTGGTGGGTGTCAGATCTCCGGCCGGGCTCGGCCCGGGCCTTGATCACCTCCGCCGCGGCTCAACCGACGTACGGCATCGGCAAGTGCTTGCTGCGCCTCGTCGGCAAGGGTCCGGGTGATCTGGGCGGCAGGCACGGCTCGGGCGAGCTGATGGGTCTGGCCTGCCCACAGGTTGACGAGATCAGCATCGCCCGTGGCACGACCGTGTGCCCGCAGCGGTGCGGTGAGGTGATGGACCTCCGGGTAGGCCCGTGGTGCCCTCGCAGCATGGTCACGATGGAAGCGGTTCTCGATGCCGCGCGCCAGCCGTCCGCTGAAGGCGCGGGTCAGCACGGTTCGCCCCATCGTCGCAGTGGCCGCCCGCTGCACGTCGGAGGTACCAGCCTCGGGGCAGCGCAAGTACGCCGTTCCGAGCTGCGCGGCATCCGCGCCGGCCACGAGGACCGCAGCGATGGCAGCTCCTGTTGCCAGTCCGCCGGCAGCGATCAACGGACACTCGACCACCGGGGCGATGAGCTGCAGTGCCGCGAGCAGGGTGAGGTCCGACGCGCTGTCATCGTCGACGAAGATCCCGCGGTGCCCACCGGCCTCCACTCCCTGCACGATGAGCGCGTTCGGCGACAGGGCGGCGGCGTCGACAGCCTCTTCGGGGGAGGTCACCGTGATCCAGATCTCGGAACCGGCTGCCGAGAGACGGCGCACCGCATCGAGCCGAGGAAGCCCGAACGTGAACGACACCACGGCAACCGGGTCGTCGCAGAGCAGATCGACCTTGGCATCGAAGTCGTCGTCGTCGAACCGCGGCACACCTGGCGCGACCTCGATGAGAGCGGCCTCCGAGGCGATCTCGCGCGCGTAGGCGTCGACGAGGGGCCGGGCGGCCGCTGACGAGCCGCCGACGAACACGTTGACACCGAACGGACCCGGGAACACTCGGCGGACGGCGTCGATGTCGTCGGACAATCGCTGCGGCGACAGGTAGCCGGCGCCCAGGAACCCGAGCCCACCCGCACCACCGACCGCGGCCACCAGAGCCGGTGTCGAAGGACCGCCGGCCATCGGCGCCTGCACGATCGGAACCTCGAGGAGCTCCAGCACGCTCACGTCGCGATTCAATCTGTTGATGGGTGCGCCAGCCGGCGGAGCTCCTGCTCCTGATTCCACCGCTCGGTCTCGTCGCGTACGACGGCGGCGATGCCCGTGACGGCTCCCTCGGCATCCTTGAGCAGCGTGACGGTGAAGGCAATGGAGCGGCGTTGGCCGTCGGCGTGAAGTGACGGCACGCGAAGGAGGTTGCTGCCGTACTTCGTCGTACCGGTCGACATGACGCTGCGGTACCCGTCCCAATGGCGGGTGCGCTGCCGTTCCGGGATGATCAGGTCGAGCGAGGCACCGACGGCTTCATCGGCGGTCCAACCGAAGACCCGCTCGGCTGCGCCGTTCCAGAAGCAGATCGTGCCGGCCGTGTCGGCGACGACCACTGCGTCGGCGAGCTCCGTGATGAGCCCGGCGAGGAGCGCGTCGCCGAGCGGTGGAGTCAGTCCCATCTGTGCCTCTCGGCCACGTCGACCTCCCTCGTGAGTCAGAGACGGCAGGGCAGGTGGCTGACCGACTGGAGCAGCCCCATCTCCGAGCCCGCCCGCTCGCTCCCACGGTGGATCACCCGCTGGGCGTGATCGATCAGCCGCAGGTGGGCGGCGCGAATCTCCGCCAACTCGTCGTGGCTCTCGACCGGGATGCGCCCCAGGTACGACTGACCCTCGGGGTCCGTCCGCCAGTTGTTGCCGGGAAACGCTGCCCCTCCTTCGTACAGGGAGGGCTGACCAGCGATGATCGGCGTGTACTCGACGCCGAACGCCGCGGCCGCGGCCACGTAGCCGTCGATGAACTGCTCGTCGGGGACCGCCGACTGCAGCGAGAGGTACGCCGGGCCGTACTGCGTGTAACCGCTCGTGTCAGTGGAGAAGAGCTCGGGATCGATGCCACCCACCGTCTCGAAGAGGGCGGCCGACTCCTCGATCGGCGGGGTCTCGTCGAAGAGCAACACCACGTAGTTGGCAGGGAAGTCGAAGCTCGTGGGGTCGTCGGCGTCGAGCAGGAACGCGCTGCCCTGCGAGAAGACGTAACCGAGGCTGTTGGTCAAGACCTCGACGTCGCTCGCAGTGGCGGCATCAGGGCCGCTGCCGACAACGGTGTAGACGATCGACGCCGTGGTCCGCCCGTTGAACCCGCCGGCGCCGACAGCGAAGACGCTGTTGTCGTCGTCGATGGTGCTGATGGCGTCCGTGTCCGTGAGCGCGTCGAGCACACGATCGACGTAGCCGCAGGCCAGGATGCGCTCGACGAACGCCTCGCGGACGGCGAGGGTCTGGCCCCGTAGGGGCTGCGTGTCGACGACAGCCGGATTGGGGATCGCCTCCACCGAGCCGTACGTCAGCGATGGGTCGAAGTCTCCGAACGTGCCGCCGCTCGCCGACGACGTCAGCGAGAACGACAGGAAGATCCCGACGAGTACAGCGGCAGCCCGCCTCACCTTGCGCGTCATCGACCTACCTCCTCCTGCCGGCGACTGTAATCGGGGGCAATGCACGAGACGTCTTCGACGATCACGTGAGAGAGTTCCGAGTGTGATGGGGACGATCGGTCGGGTGGTGTCGGTCAACGTCGGCCAGCCCGCCCTGGTCAACTGGCACGGCCGCACCGTCAGCACCGCCATCTGGAAGCAGCCCATCGCCGGTCGCCTATGGGTACGGGGCGTGAACGTGGACGGCGACGACCAGGCCGATCGTCGGGTCCACGGCGGACCGACCAAGGCCATCTACGCCTACAGCGCGGAGGACTACGCCTGGTGGGGGACCGTGCTCGGTGTCGTCCTCCAGCCCGGCACCTTCGGCGAGAACCTCACCGTCTCCGGCTTGCAGCTCCCCGACTGCGTCATCGGCGAGCGCTGGCGGATCGGTAGCGCCCTGCTACGCGTCACCGAGCCGCGCATCCCGTGCTTCAAACTCGGTCTGCGCATGGGCGACGCCGACTTCGTCAAGACGTTCGCCAACGCCGCCCGGCCAGGCACCTACCTGGCGATCGAGGACGAAGGGGAGCTCGGTGCCACCGACGCGATCGAGCTCGTGCACCGGCCCGACCACGAGGTGACGATCGGCATGGTCGAACGCGCCTACCACGGCCATCCGGAGCTGCGAGAACGCCTCCTCGACGTCGCCGAGCTCTCCGAGGGGTGGCGCAGCTGGGCCGCACGGGCGCGCGAGTAGCCCGACCGTGGTGCCCGTCGAGAGCGGCCACCCAGGTTCTTCGGAGCGTTGCTCGCCCTCGGCGGGATCAACTCTCCACGGAGTCGCGTCGCGGCGAAGGTTCGGCCAACGCGGGATCGTCCCAGTCATAGAGACCTCGGTACACACCGTTCGCGTCGTGGCTGCACCACAGCTTGGAGACGAACCCCGGGAAGCCAGCGAAGAGCACCGTGTTGAGCACACTCTCCCAACGGAACAGCGCGTGGGCGCGGGGGCTGCGCACTCGGCGAAGGCGGAAGCTGACGACGAGGACCGCAGGTGAGCGCGGGGCAGCGCGGTCGACGACGGTTTCCCGATAGACGACCGACGTCGTACCGTCCGCGAACTCGCACCGTCGTCCGACGTGCTCGCCCGGCTGGTGGAGGCGGTGCCGGGCGAGCAGCGCCGCCGTGCGCAGCGCGCAGCATGCGAGCGCTTTGACAGCGGCTCCAAACGGCAGTCGCGGCTGCTCCTTGACCACGATTCCCGTTGGCGTGTAGAGGGCGGGCATCTCGCTGTGGGCGGCCATGTGAGCGGTCCTCACGGGCGCGCGGCGGGCCGAGGTCGGCTGGCAGAGGTGGCGAGACCCAAGCGCTTGGTGAGCTCGGCGATCCCCGCTTCGATGCGCCGGCAGAACCAGTCCACCTCGGGCACGGTGTCGTAGTCCCCGGTGACCCCGAAACGCACGAGCCCGTTGTAGGAGAGGATCGCCACGCCGATGCGCACGCCTTGCGACAATGGAACGAACGGCAGGTACTCCACCATCTCGCGTCCAAGTGCGTACAGCGGGTACTGCGGTCCGGGCACATTCGTCGTCACCGTCTGCACGCTGCGCTGTGGTGTCCTCCGGAGGCCCGCAGTCACCGACCGCAGTCCGAGCGCCTGGATCATCGCCGGTGTGAACCCGGCGAGTGTCGTGAAGAACTCGCCTGCCTCTGCTTCGTGGGAAGCCTTCAAGGCGTCCATCTGCAGCCGGGTCGCGTCGAGCCGCTCCAGCGGATCGGCGATCCCCACCGCGAGTCCGGCGATGATCGAAGAGACCTGATTGTTGGCCGTACGGTCATCGGCGGGCCGCACGGAGACGGGGACGAGCGTCCGCAAGGTCGCGCCGTCGACGGGATCGCCGCGCGCGAGCAGCAGGTCGCGGAACGCTCCGGCGATGACGGCGAGCGCGACGTCGTTGACCGTTCCGCCGAAGCCGCGGCGGATCGCCTTGAGCTCGGCAAGGTCGGCGCGCGCCGTGGCCCAACGGCGATGGCGGCCGATCGTTCCCTCGATGGAGAGCGGCGTTGGTGGCTGCAGCCCCCGGCCCAGCGCCACCGCCCCTTCGACGACACCGCGCAGCACGACATACGACTCGCGAGGACGGCGTGCCAGCGCACCCGCCGCCTGCATCTGGCGGGCGGGAATGCTCAGAGCATCGACCATGCCATCGAAGGCCAGCCGCGCTGCGCTCGGCTCCGGTGCCGGCATCCACGACTCGGGGGGCGGGGCTGCCTGACGCGGCGACTCGTCCAGGAGCTGCACCATCAGGTCGGTGCCGGAGACACCATCGACCATGCAGTGATGGACCTTGGAGATCAGCGCCCAGCGGTCGCCCGTGAGGCCCTCGATCATCCATGCCTCCCACAGCGGGTGGTCACGATCGAGCTCCACTTCCATCAGCCTCCCCATCAGGTTGTTCAACTCCTCTTCTCCGCCCGGCGGCGGCAACGCGGAATGGCGGACGTGATAGGTGAGGTCGAAGTGCGGGTCATCGACCCAGACCGGCGGTCCGAGGTTCGCTGGTGGGAAACGCACCCGCTGGCGGTATCGCCGCAACAGCGGCAGTTTGCTGGCGATCAGCCCGACCACGTCCTCGTAGGGCGGTGGCCGCCCCTCGAAGATCGCGCACGAGGCGATGTGCATGTGGGTGACGCCGTCCTCGACGTGGAGGAACAGGCTGTCGAGCGGGCTCAGCCGGTCCATGGTCGACCTCCTTGCCTTCAGCCTCCACGCCACATTGGTCGAGGAACAGGGACGAACGTCCTCACGACCATCGCCTGATGGCATCGAGCATTGCGCAGGTGTCACAGGACGTTCGCCTCTACTCGACGGCGGATGGCGCCGGCAGCATGGAGCCATGACCGTCGAGGACCACATCCAATCGGACGTGCGGCGGCGACGCGGCCGTCCGGGTTTACGCCGCCGACGACGTCGTCACGGTGCCGTTGGATGTGACGCTCGCCGCGGTGGCGAAGGAGCTCTGCGATGACGAGATCGGCATCGTCGTGATCGGCACGCCGGACAAGCCTCTGGGCGTCCTCTCCGAGCGCGATGTGGTACGTGCCGTCGCCGAGTCCCGTGACCCGTCCACCACGCGTGCCGTCGACGTGGCCAACACGAGGATCGTCTGGTGCGATCGGTCGGCGACGGTTCGCGAGGCCGCTGAGCTGATGATGGTGCACTACGTGCGCCACATCTTCCTCGAGGACGATGGGCGCTTGACGGGGATCGTGTCGGCCCGAGACCTTCTCGGTGCCTACGCCATCTCCAGCGACTGACGCAATCTCCAGCGGTAACATCGTCGCGCTCGCCCGCCGAGGAGTGACCATGTCCGAGACCAGCGGTCCCGCAGGGCTGCACGAACTCGATCGTCCGACCTGCCTGGCGCTTCTGAGGACACAGCACGTCGGCAGGCTGATCGTCGATGGCGCCACGCCGGTCGTGCGCGTCGTCAACTACACGGCCTTCGAACAGACGATCATGTTCCGTTCCGACCCCGGGCCGCAGATCGACGCCATCATCGATCGCCCGGTCGTCTTCGAGGCCGACATGGTCGACGAACGAACCCGGTCCGGCTGGAGCGTCGTGGTGCGCGGCATCGCCCGTGACGAGTCCGAGCACCTCGCCGGATTCGGCCTGTCGGGCGCCAACGTGGATCCTTGGGCGCCGGGGCCGAAGAGCCGCTGGATCGGGATCGCCATCGATGCGGTCACCGGCAGGCTCCTACGCGGAGAGGTGCAGCCGAGTTGGGTCACCCCGGAGGCGAACTCGTAGCTCTCCGGGAAAGGGTCCCGACCGGATCGTGACGTTCGGCCCTGACGACCTGTCGAGTTGCTGAGGACGATCTGTGCAGAGGGTTCGTGATCGACACGGGCCCGTACAGGAGGGTTGTCATGAAGAAGCGGTTGCGCCTGGTGGGCGTGTTCCTGGCCGTGGCCGGGTTGTGCTTCGGAGTCGCTGCTGCCGTGGCCTACGCCAAGGTCCAGGATGGCTACGACTCGTTGCAGGCGATCAGTGAGCAGCAGAACGTGACGTTGAACTACAACGAGGACGGTCAGCTGGTCGACCGTGGTGAGACTGAAGGGGCCGAGGCGATCATGTCGCTGTTGAAGGACGACTGGCAGTACCCGGTCGTCAACGGTGACCTCGATCCGAGCGATCCATTGGTGAACACGGCGACCGAGTACATGTACCAGATGGCGACGGTGTCGTACCACGTGCTGCACGGCACGCAGACCGTCGTGCTCGACGAGGCCGTCACGACTGAGAGCGGCGAGGTGTTCCCCGCTGGTGAGTACGAGTTCGATGTCGACGGTCGCTACTGGACCGACTTCGACCGGGCGAATCCGATCGAAGCGGCGGCTCGTGAGCAGGCGTGGACCGGCACGGCGCATGGACTGATCGCTGAGCTGGGCGTCGGCACCGTGACCCACAGCACACTGCAGCTGGGTCTGGCGCTGGCGGGGCTGTTCGCCGGCCTGGCCCTGGTGCTCATGGTCACCGGCGGTGGCCTCGTGTGGACGAGCCGGGGCAAGGATGAGGTTGTCCTCCCCGACACCGTCCCGGAGTCGTTCGTCACGGAGCGCATCGGAGAGAGCGCCATCGTCGAACGGGTCTGATCAACGACCGCATCGACAACCCCGTGTGGGCTCTCCGCGGAGGGCCCACACGGGGTTGTCGCGCGCTGGGCGAGAGTGCCGCTGGCATGAGCTGCATTACGGTCGGTTCCGTGGACTGGGCAGGTGACGGCGTCAGGATCTCCGACGACGAACTGACAGCGCTCGCCATGGCCGCGGATCCTGATCAGCCCGTCGATCCAGACGCTCGCCCGATCTCGCTCCCGAGCGCTGCGACGTCCACTCTGTTGCCGGAGTGGTACATGCCGGTGCCGACGTCGAGTGGGCGCGGGAGCATGCGCCGCGTGCTGCTCGGAGGACTGGTGCTCATCCTCGTGGTGATCAACGGAGCTGGTCTGTGCGTCACGTACGGGCTGCCGGAGATCGCCTGGTAGCCAGCGTCGTTTCGACTCCGACCCACGCCCACGCGCCGTGTCGGAAAAAACCGATGAAGCCTCTTCCCTCGCGGCGTCCGATGGGTTTACCGTCTCTTAGGAAACCCTTAGGGTTAGGCGGGCGGTGACGGCCGTCGCGCCGAGCTGGGCAATGGTGCTCTGCGGGGCACGAGGGAGAGCGAGCGAGATGTGGGCTGACGGGCAAGTCGGCGCTCTATGGGGGTGGTCACCGCTGCTGCACGCGGACGTGCGCGTGCTCGGGCGATACCGACTCCGCTGATCCGGATGGCACTGCGGTGCCGTCCGCGGCCGCATGCACACCGTGCAGGACGCGGCGAACGAGACACCGTCTGTTGACGGTGCGGACCATGTGACGGGCATGGCCGGTGTGTCGCCGGCCGCACAGAGAGAGAACTTTGACAATGACAACAGCTGTACTTCGCCGCGCTCGCTCGCGGAGTCTCATCGTCGCGGTGGTTGGCGCGCTCGCCGCCGGGACGGTGCTCGTCGCCAGCGGTCCGGCTGGCGCCGTTCACGACGACAACCTGTTCGAGCTGGGCCCGACGCCGGCCCCGCCGACCAACATCGTCGGCGACGGTGTCGCCGCCAACGGACCGGACTGGACCGACATCTTCAACGCCAGCGGCGGAGTGATCCCCGGGGCGGTCGAGGCGTTCGGTGGCGTGGCCGCCTCGTTCGAGGCCGATGCGAACTCGGCCAAGGGTGCCGCTGACCCGACGACGTTCGGTGGTGCCGGCGGGTCGAACAAGAACAATGACCCGCTCGACCCTGAGGACTGCGTCAACCTGGGCCTGCCTGCAACGTGTGACTCGTGGCATTGGGACGGGGGGAACAACCCGGCCAAGGACGACTTGACCAACGTCTACGCCTACGCCACCTTCGACGCCACCGGCGACTTGATCATCTACTCCGGCTTCGAACGGATCGCTCCGGAGGGTGACAGCCACATCGACATCGAGTTCTTCCAGGACCCCGTCGCCCTCGACGAGCCCGTCCCGTGCAACGACCCTGGGAACGATGTGACACCGTGTGAGTTCACCGGGATTCGCACGATCGGTGACCTGATCGTGTCGATGGACTTCGTCGTCGGCGGAGGCATCGGCGAGGTGACGATCCACGCCTGGGACGGCACCGAGTACGTGCAAGTCGGCGAGACCACCGGGCAAGGCTGCGACGACGACGACACGATCTGCGCGTTCAACAACGGCGCGACGATCGACGGCGGTCCGTGGCCCAACTTCGACCGCGGCGGTGACGTGATCACCAACCTGCCGGCGAACACGTTCACCGAGTTCGGAGTCAACGTCACCGAGCTGCTCGGCGCCACCCCGTGCATCTCCACGTTCATGGGCAAGACCCGCTCCTCGCAGTCGTTCACCGCCGAGCTGAAGGACTTCTCCGGTCCGGCCGGGTTCAACATCTGCGGCGCCTCGATCTCCATCACGCCTGACGACGTCAACGAGGTCGGCCAGAGCCACACGTTCGACGTCGAGGTCCTCCAGCAGCTCGGCGAGACCACGGCACCCGCACCTGACGGGACGATCGTCACCGTGACCCTGACGGGCAACCCCATCATCTCCAGCAACACGTGTGCCGACCCGGGCACCGTCGACGGGTTGTGCAGCATCACGTTCACGTCGAACACACCGGGGACCGTCACCGGACACGCCTCCGCCGACGTCGACGTGTTCGGGACGATCCGCCACGTCGAGACCGACGGCAGTGGGGAGAACTCCAGCGACGCCGTCAAGCGGTTCGTCGACGCCAACATCAGCATCACACCGGACGACACCAACAGCGTGGGCGAGAGCCACACCTTCGAAGTCACCGTGCAACAGGACGACGGCCTGACGGCGGCCGAGGGTGGCGACGGGGTGACCGGATTCGGACCGGCTCCTGACGGCACCATGCCGACGGTCGTGCTGACCGACTCCGGCGGGGCCATCAGCAACATCACGAGCAACACCTGTGCCAGCCCGGGCACCGTGGGCGGGTTGTGCAGCGTCACGTTCACGTCGAACACGGCGGGCACCGTCACCGGTCATGCCTCGGTCACGTTCAGTGTCGGTGGGGTCAGCCTGACCCGCGCCACCGACGAGACCCACGGCAGCAGCGATGATGCCGTCAAGGTGTTCGTCTCCGGGTCGATCGCCTGGGAGAAGGTCGACAACGCCGGGGCATTGCAGGGCGGTGCCACCTTCGAGGTGTGCCGCACCGACAATTTCAACACCGAGAGCGGACTGTTCGAGGACATCACGCCCGACGTGTGCGTTGAAGTGGTCGACGATGTCGACGGCGTCGTCGGGCCTGGACTGGATCAGGATCCCGATCCAGGGCAATTCCTGCTGACCGGTCTGCGGCTGGGGCGGTACACGGTCGACGAGACCGTGGCGCCTCCTGGTTTCGAGCCTGATCCCGACGTCGTCACCGTCGAGCTCACGCTCGCCGCGCCGAATGCGGTGATCTCCGAGGCGTTCGTCAACCAGCGGCCGATCGTCAAGCTCACCGAGTTCGGCTACACCAACGAACCGACCGGCACGCCGACCGCCGGCGTCGTCTCCGGCGTGTCGGTGTTCACCGCCGTGCTCGAGAACTTCGGTGGCGCCAGCGCCACCTGACGGGCAGCCTGGTCCTCACGGGCCAGTCCCCCGGCTGCGTGTCGACGACTCCGATCGACGCCAGCTTCGGCCCAGCACCGAGCCAGCCGGTCACGGTCACAGCCACCTGCACCTACACCAACGCGGCCGACGGCACCGTGGTCACCGCCACGCTCGACGCCGACTACACGGTCAACGGTCAGACCCGCGAGGCATCGGGCAGCCCGGCCCAGATCACCTTCACGATCCAAGCCGACTGACACCCAACCGTGGGAGGGGCCGCCACGCGGCCCCTCCCACGCCAAACCGTCGTCGCACTCCGAGCCTGACGGGGGCACGAAGCGTCGACGGCGACAACACCGCGGCGTTGGCCCAAGGGCCCGTCGTGGACGACAAGAAAGAGGGAAATCCATGATGAAACAGATCACTCGCGGCCTGTGCGCCGCGACGGCGACGGTGCTGATCCTGTCGGCGACGGCGTCGGCGGCGAGCGTCCACCTCAAAGGTGGCAGGAACGCCGAACCATCGTTCAGCGACATCGGACTGGCGCTCACCGCCGACGGTGAGCTGTCCGGGCTGGGCAACGGCGACGTCCTCGTCACCCTCACCGCCCAGGCCGACGTCACCTCGACGTGCACCAACCAGGGCGGCAACCAGGCACCCGGACAGAACCCGGCGCCGCTCACCGTGACGGGCTCGCAAGCGATCCCCGAGGATGAGATCAAGAACGGCACAACACCGTTCAGTGTCGAGACGGTCGCCCCGCCGGCGATCATCGCCGGCGCCCCCGGCTGCCCGAACACCAACTGGACCGAAGCGATCGAGGACCTTGCGTTCACGTCACTGACGATCGTTGTCGAACAACCAGTCGGAACCACCGTGCTCACCGTCACCTGCACTGTGGACCCGCCGACCGCCGACGGCTCAGTGCCCGCTGGCGACGTGAGCTGCACCCAGAGCTGAATCCGTAGGACAACCATCGGGCTCGCTCCGTCACCGCCGGGCGAGCCGACAGCAGCGACGGTGCTCGGCGGATCTCCCTTTCCCACCGAGCACCGTCGTTGCGCGCCTCACCGGTGCACCGCGCCGGCACACGCGGGGTCAGGTCGACTCGGGTGGTGTGCTCCAGAGGCGATCGATGAGACGCTGATCCTCGTCGAAGAGCCAGCACTCGGCGAGCTTGCTGTCGCGCACGGTGTACAGGAAGAGTCGGCGCACGACCGTGGTCGGCTCGCCGACGCCCTCACGGGCGATGATCGCGGCGAACGTGTCGCCACCGAGGACGTCCTCGATGGTGTCGAGTTGACGACGCGACCGCGTTGTCGCCTCCATCAACGTCGCGATGGCGGCATCCCGACCGACGTGGTCGCCGGCGAGTGGGCTCTGACCGTAGTAGTGGAGGACGAAGTCATCGTGGTACATGCCGAGCACGGTGGCGATGTCGTTTGCCATCCAGGCTGCGGCATACCGGCGCACGGTGTCGATCGGGTCCATCGGATCAGCGTGACACGCCGACGTGCCGGGGACGCGCGGGCGATCAGCACGGCCGGGGCACGAGGAGCGCCCCTCACAGCGCCCGCGCGGGGTGCGTGAGGAAATCGTTCTGTGGCGGACATCCGCCCGTCGCACGGGTTGTTCATGATCGGGACCCATGCACGCGACGAGCCCGACCGCGGTGGCGGCCCCGCCGACCGTCTCTGCGCCACGACCACGATGGATCGACGACTGGCGTCCCGAGGACCGGGCGTTCTGGGCCGCCACGGGTGAGCGCGTCGCCCGGCGCAACCTCGCCTTCTCGATCTTCTCCGAGCACATCGGGTTCTGCGTCTGGAGCATGTGGTCGGCGTTCGTGCTGTTCCTCGGACCGGAGTACGGCCTCGACCCGGCGCAGAAGTTCCTGCTCACCACCGTCCCGACCGCCGTTGGCGCAGCCCTGCGCATCCCCTACACGCTGGCCGTCGCCCGCTTCGGCGGTCGCAACTGGACCGTCGCCAGCGCGCTCCTCCTTCTCATCCCGAGCATCGCCGCCGGCATCGCGCTCGAGCCGGGCGTGTCGTTCGGCACGCTGCTCTTCGTCGCCGCCCTGGCGGGCATCGGCGGCGGCAACTTCTCGTCCTCGATGGCCAACATCGACGCGTTCTTCCCCCAGCGGCTCAAGGGATGGGCACTCGGTCTCAACGCCGGTGGCGGCAACATCGGCGTGGCCGCGGTGCAGCTCGTCGGCCTCGCCGTGCTGGCGACGGCCGGCGCCGGCAGCCCGCGCCTCATCCTCGTCGTCTACATCCCCTTGATCGTCGTCGCCGCAGCGTGTGCGGCGTTGTTCATGGACAACTTGACGTGCGCCACGAACGACGAGCGGGCGCTGCGCGACGCCGCTCGCGACGCTCACACCTGGATCATCTCGTTCCTCTACATCGGCACGTTCGGCTCGTTCATCGGCTTCGGCTTCGCCTTCGGCCAGGTCCTCCAGGTGCAGTTCGCCGGGACCTTCGACACGCCGACGAAGGTGGCCGCGCTGACGTTCCTCGGCCCGCTGCTCGCCTCGCTCGCCCGTCCGCTCGGCGGCCGCCTGGCGGACCGTCTCGGCGGCTCGAGGGTCACCACGATGGCGTTCGCCGCCATGGCCGCCGGCGCGGCGGTCGTGCTCGCGGAGAGCCGCGCGCCTCCAGATGGCTGGTGGCTGGCGACGAGTCAGCGCAGGACCGCATCGAGGGCGGTGGCCGCGCGCCAGCAGTCCTCGTAGGTGTTGTAGAGAGGTGCCGGCGCCAGCCGGACGACGTTCGGCGGTCGATCGTCAGCCCGCACGCCATGCCGTTCGAACAGGGCCTTGGTGACGGCAGCGGCGTCGTCGACCATCACGCTGAGCTGTGCGCCACGTCGGTCGGGATCCCGGGGCGTGATCACCTCGAGCTTGCGGCCGGATGCGACCACGTCGAGCAGCCGCTCCAGGAACCCGGTCAGGCGCACGCTGCGGGCGCGCAGCGCGTCCATGCCGACCTCGGCGAACAGCGCCAGTGAGACGCGCACGGGCGCCATCGCCAGGATCGGCGGGTTGGAGACCTGCCACCCCTCGACGCCCTGGACCGGGTCGAAGGCGAACGGCATGGCGAAGCGCGACGCGGGGTCGTGCCCCCACCAGCCGCCCGGTCGCACCACCTCGGGGTCCGTGCCATGGCGCTCGTGCACGAAGCAGCCGCCCACCGCGCCCGGGCCGGCATTCACGTACTTGTAGTGGCACCACACGGCGAAGTCGACGTCCCACTCGTGCAGACGGAGCGGGATGTTGCCGGCCGCGTGCGCCAGGTCCCAGCCCATCCGGGCGCCCGCCCGGTGCGCCGCCGCCGTGATGCCCGGGATGTCGAGCAGTGCGCCCGTCCGGAAGTCGATCGCGCTGAGCACGACGACGGCCACGGATCCTCCCTCACGATCGAGGAAGTCGCTGACGTCATCGGCGCGCAGGACCACCACGGCGTCGTCGGGATCGAGGCCATGGGCCCGGGCGACGCCCATCACCGCGTAGCGATCCGACGGGAACACGTCCGCCTCGATGACGATCCGGTAGCGATCGTGGGTGGGGCGGTAGAAGCTGCCCAGCATCAGGTGCAGGTTGATCGTCAGGCTGTTCATCACGACGGCTTCGCCGGGCCGGGCGCCAACGAGGGTGGCCACGGTCTCACGCATCGTCTCGTGGTACGGCAGCCACGGGAAGGCGCCGTGCTCGTGGGCGTCGACGCCCGACGTCGCCCAGGCCTCGAGCACGTCGTCCACGGCCGGCCGCGCGGTTCGCGGTTGCAACCCCAAGGAGTTGCCGGCGAGATAGGCGACCCCGTCGGGCACCAGGAACAGGTGCCGGTGCGTCGGCACCTCGTCGGCGTCCTCCAGCTCGGCCGCGAGCGCCGCGCCCGCCGGCCCGAGCAGCTCGGTGTCGTCCACCTACAGCTCCGTCCTCACGTCCCACAGCTCGGGGAACAGCACCAGCTGCAGCCGCTGGCGGAGGTACGGCACGCCGGCCGTCCCGCCGGTGCCGGTCTTCAGCCCGATGATCCGCTCGACGGTCGTGACGTGGCGCAGCCGCCACTGGCGCATGGCGTCCTCCAGGTCGAGCAGGTCCTCGCCCAGCTCGTAGAGGTCCCAGTGCGTCTCGGGCGACTGGTACACGATCCGCCAGGCGTCGGTGACGCTGTGGTGCACTCGGTGGCTCACCGACCAGTCGCGCTCGACGAGCGACGGATCGACGGGCAGCCCGCGGCGGGCCAGCAGCCGGATCACCCGGTCGTACAGCGACGGCTCGTGCAGCGCGGCTTCGAGGCGGGCGAAGCGCTCCGGCTCGTGGCGGAACGGTTCGAGGTAGAGAGCGTCGCGGTTACCGAGGAGGAATTCCAGCTCGCGGAACTGGAACGACTGGAACCCGCTCGACGTGTCGAGCGCGGCTCGGAAGGACATGTAGTCGGCCGGGGTCATCGTCGCCAAGACGTCCCACGACGAGATGAGGCCCTGCATCACTCGTTCGACGCGCGCCATGCTCTTGAACGCCGGCCCCAGGTCGTCGGTGTCGACCAGGTTCGACACCGTGTGCAGCTCGTGCAGCACCAGCTTGACCCACAGCTCCGTGGCCTGGTGCTGGATGATGAACAACATCTCGTCGTGGGCGTCGGTGCGCGGGTGCTGCGCGCCGAGGACGTCGTCGAGGCCGAGGTACTCGGCGTAGCTGAGGTGATGGCGCAGGTCGAGGTGGGCACCGGCCGCGCCGGTCGGTCGGACGGGGTCATGCGGTCATCGGCGCACCAGCTTGCGCGCCAGTTCGACGCCCCGCGCCGCTCCGGCCGCGGCGAGGGCGGCGACGTTGGCCGGGAACCGTCGTTGTGCCGCAGCCCGGTGGCGGGCCTCGGCATACGGGACGGTGGTGAAGCTGACCAGCTCGTACAGCGACTCGAAGTGCTCGGGCGCCCATCGCTCGATGGCGTGCTCGACCCGCTTGCCGAGGCGGAACACCGGCGAGCCGACCTTGTCGCGCATCTCGACGAAGTTGTCGAGCGCCAGCGCGGCGATGGCGTCGGTGTTCGGCTTGCGCCGCTCCGCGTACATGACCAGCGCTGTCTGCCAGTCCTCGCCCGACTCGGTGAGGCAGCGGTCGAGCTCGACGACGTCCTCGAACGCGCAGTTCATGCCCTGGCCGAAGAACGGGACGATGGCGTGGGCGGCATCGCCGAGGAGCGCCAGCCGGCCGCGCGCCCACGGCCAGACGTGGACGGTGACGAGCGCGCCGACCGGGTTGCGGATGAACTCGCCCGCGAGGTCCGCGAACAGCTCGGCCGCGTCCGGGTAGTCACGGTCGAAGCGGGCCCGGATCGCCGCCGGCCCGTCGAGCCCGGCGAACCCGGCCGGCCCGTCGAACGGCCAGAACAGTGTGGCGGTGAAGGTGCGGTCGAGGTTGGGCAAGGCGATCATCATCGAATCGCCCCGCGGCCAGATGTGCAGCGCGCCGGGATCGAGTGCGAAGTCACCTGCGTGGTCGGGCGCGATCGTCAGCTCCTTGTAACCCCACGGCAGGTGCTCTTGGCGGTAGTCGGAACGCTCGCTGCGCACGATGGCGTCGCGCAATGCGCTGTAGGCACCATCGGCGCCGATGACGACCTCGTGGACGACGCTGTGCCGGCCCGCCGGCCCGTCCAGCGTGAGCTGCCCGGTGTCGACGACGACACCGACCGCCCGTTCCTCGAACTGCAGGATCACGCCCGGCTCCTTGGCGGCTGCGTCGAGGAGCAGGGCGTTGAGCCCATGGCGGGAGATGGAGCGGATCGCCTTGGACCCGTCGGCGCTGTACGCCTGGAACGCCAACTGGCCGGCACGGTCGTGCATCATCCGGCCGCGCATGGCCAGCCCGTGGGCCAGCACCTCCTCGGCGAGCCCGACGCGCTCGAGGGCGTCGATGCCCCGAGCGGACAGGGCGAGGTTGATCGATCGGCCGCCGGCGCCGGCCGTGCGAGGGTCCGCACGGCGCTCGTACAGCGTGACGTCATGGCCGCGGCGGGACAGGAACACCGCCAGCAGCGGCCCGGCGAGGCCGGCTCCGGCGATGCCGACGTCAGCCACGGGCGACGATCCGCAGGAACTCGACGGCGTTGTCGCCGAGCAGCCGGCGCTCGACGTCGGGGGGAAGACCAGCGGTGCGGATGGTCTGCCCGACGTGCTCCTCGCCCAACGGGAACGGGTAGTCGGAGCCGAGCAACACCGACGAGGGGCCCATCACGTCGACGAGGTAGCGCAGGGCGCGGGGGTCGTACACCGCCGAGTCGACCTCGAAGCGGTCGAGGTAGGCGCTCGGCGGCGCGGTCGATCGGCCGCGTACGAGGTCACGACGATGCCAGGCGTTCTCCAGCCGACCCAGGAGGAACGTGAACGACCCGCCACCGTGGGCGAAGCAGATGCGCAGGTCGGCGGGGAGCCGGTCGAACGCGCCGCCGAGGATCATCCGGTTGAGCGACAACTGCGTCTCGGCCGGCATGGCGACCGTCCAGGCGAGCATCCAGTCCTCCAGCCGGCAGCCGCCGAACATGTCCCACGGGTGCACGAAGACCGAGGCATCGAGCGACGCGCAGTGGGTGAGGAACGTGACGAGGCCATCATCGTCGAGGTCACGGTCACCGACGTGGTTGCCGATCTGCACGCCCTTCATCCCATCGGCCAGGCAGCGCTCGAGCTCCTCTGCACGCCAGGTCGGTGTCTTGCAGCGGGACCTGGCCGATCGGCACGAGCCGGCCGTCGCCGGCCGAGCACAGCTCGAGGAGGGCGTCGTTGAAGACGCGGGCGCACTCCATGGCCTGCTCGGCGGGGCGACCGTAGGCGAACAGCACCGGCGTCGCCGACACCACTTGGGTGTCGACGCCGTCGCGATCCATGTCGGCAAGGCGCACCGAGGCGTCCCAGCAGGCAGACGTCACCGGACGGAACTCCCGGCTGCCGATCATGACGGTGGCCCGGTCGGCGCTGTCGCGCCGCATCCACGGCCAGTCCGGCGAGCCGAAGCGCTCGTTCAGGTCGGGCCAGGTCTCCGGGAAGAAGTGGGTGTGAAGGTCGACGATCACAACGATCTCGCGCGCGGCAACGCCTCCGGTGCGAGTGGCGGATCGGGCATCGCCCCGCGACCCGGATGGACCCAGCCGCAGCCCGGGCAGGTGCGTGCCTGGTCGTCGTCGTAGAAGGCGGCGAACGCCTTCGGCAGGTCGTCGACGAGGCTCACCAGTTGGAACTCGCTGCGATGGACGAGCGAGCGGCACTGCGGGCAGTACCACTCGAAGCCATCGACCTCGCCGGCCGGGCGTGGCCGCTCGATGACGAGCCCGATCGAGCCGGCGACCGGCCGCTGCGGCGAGTGGCGCACGTGGGCGGGCAGGAGGAACACCTGGCCCTCACGGATCGGGATGTCGCGAGGCGCGCCGTCGTCCCAGACGCGCAGGACCATGTCGCCGCGCAACTGGTGGAAGAACTCGTCGCACGGGTCGTCGTGGTAGTCCGTGCGCTGGTTCGGGCCGCCGACGACCGTGACGATGAAGTCGCCCTCGTCCCAGATCTGGGCGTTGCCGACGGGCGGTTGCAGTTGCTCGCGGTGCTCGTCGATCCACCCCGCCAGGTCGATGGGCGTCATGGTCTCGGCTCCGTCCTGCCGTGGGCGACGGCCTTGATCTCGATCGCCAGGTGGGGGTGGGGCAGGGCGTGGACGGCGACGGTCGTGCGCGCCGGGCCGGTGTCGATGGCGAAGTACTCCCCGTACACCTCGTTGTACCCGTCGAAGTCGTCCATCGTCACGAGGAACGACGTCACGTCGACGACGTCGGCGAGCGAAAGCCCCACCTCGGCGAGGAGGGCTGCGATGTTGTCGAGCACGGCCCGCGTCTGTACGCGGATGTCGAGCGTGACCTCGCCGTCCGCCCCGAGCGTGGCGCCCTCGATGGCGCCGTCAGGGCGTCGTGCACTGGTCCCCGACACGAACACCAGGTCGCCGACGACTCGCAGATGGGGGTAGGCGCCACGCGGCGCCGTGCGGCCGGCGACGACCACCGATCTCCCGTTGGCCATGCTCGCCCATGATGCCTCATCGCGGCCCGCTGACAACGCGGGTGCGGTCGGTCGTCCACGCATGCCGCGTCGTGAAACCCCTCGGCCGTCCGAGGGCTCATCTCGGCATCTACGATCAGCTCCCGCCGCGTCCGGCCTGACGACGTCGGACCTGGCCGAGGAGGCCACATGTCCGCAGCTATCGCGGCTCGCACGGCGATCAGGTCGCCACGGGCCGCTGCCATCGCCGGGATTGTCTTCGCCGTGCTGCTCACAGTCGCCCTTGCCCTCGTGCGAACCGCGACTCCGAGCGATCCCAATGTGGCTGGCGACTGGCTGGCTGACGGCAGCCGCCGCAAGGCGGTCCTGGTGGCGTTGAACCTGGTGCCGTTCGCGGCAATCGCGTTCCTGTGGTTCATCGGCGTGGTGCGCGATCGGATCGGGGAGCGGGAGGATCGGTTCTTCGCGACCGTGTTCCTCGGCAGCGGGCTGCTGTTCGTCGCCATGATGTTGTCCGCGGCCGCCGTCGCCGGTGCCCTCTTGTTCACCGCCGACGACAACGCCATCGCCGCGTCCCAACCGGGAATCTGGGCCTTCGGTCGCCGAGTCACGAACACCCTGTTCAACGTCTACGCGATGCGGATGGCGGCGGTGTTCATCACGGCGACCACCACCCTTGCCGTCCGTCTCCGCCTGATCCCCCGCTGGCTCGCCGTGGTCGGCTATCTCACGGCGGCCGCGCTGCTCCTGACAGTCGGGGTCATCCCATGGCTCGAGCTCCTGTTCCCGGCCTGGGTGTTCGTGTTCAGTGTCCACATCCTGGTCGTGACCATGCGCGCCCCTGCGGCGTCGCCAACGGCTGCTACCTAGAGACGAACACCGTTGGCGCTCCTTGTCTGACGCTCCACTAGAAAGTTGGGATGCACACACCCGGTCCGGTCTCGAATCGTGTGGTCGACCGTGCGCCGTTCGGTCCGATGGAACGGCTCGACCACGAGCGCCTCGTCGCCGAGCAGCAGGCGTCCCTCGAGTCTCCCCGCCGCCGGGCCGGGCTCAGCGCGCGGTTCCTGTTCCTGGTGATGGACGTCGTCTACGGCAAGCCACGGACGCTCGAGAAGTTCCGCGTCCTCGAGCTGGTCGCCCGCGTCCCGTACCAGGCCTGGGAGAACGTGGCGTACGTGGCGGTGACGCACACGGCCCGCCAGCACGGGTTCGCCCGCCGCGTGTTCGATCGGGTCCGCGTCAGCCGGTGGGAGCAGGACAACGAGCAGTGGCACCTGCTGATCCTGGAGGAGCTGACCAGCGACGCACCGCGGGGCTCATGGTTGAAGAGCCGGGTGCTGCCGCAGATCCTCGCCTTCGCCTACTACCAGCTGTCGTGGCTCAGCTACGCCATCCGCCCGACCTGGTCGTACCGCCTCAATGCCGACTTCGAGGATCACGCCGAGCACGAGTACGCCGAGTTGGTGTCGGAGCACCCGGAGTGGGAGGACACGCCCTACTCCAGCAACTTCGGCGAGGACTTCGGACACTATGACAGCTTGGCCGATCTGTTCCGGCAGATCGGCTACGACGAGCGCCTCCACAAGCTCGAGAGCGAGGCCAACATGGCCGCCCCCCGCTTTCGCTGACGTGATGCCCGATGCCGGCCCCGGCCGGGGCCGGTTGGCGCCCGCCGCCGTTCAGCTCGTGATCTCCCGAACGGCTCGCCGCACCTGGCGCAGTGTCTCGAAGCCAGCCCGGTCGACGCGTTCGAGCAATCCTTCGAGCGGCGTGGTGCCGAGCTGATTGACGGCGACAGCCTGATCGCCGAGGCGGATGTGCCACGGCCTCGGTGCGGCGGGTACATCGTCGAGCACCGGCGCGACGACAGCGCGTTCCGCCAGACGGTGGAACCTCGCGTCGGAGATGACGAACAGCCGGCGACGCGTTTCGTCGCCGCGATCAGCGAGCCAGATCTCGCCGGCCGACGGTATCAACGCAGGCTGTCCGTCCAGGCGTCGACATCCGCTTCGACGCGTTTGCGCTCGGCGCGCTGGTCGGGTGTCTCGGCCGCGGCAGCCGCTTCGGCCTCCGCCCAGAACTGCTGGGACTCGTAGGCGTCGAGCGCGGCGACGACGACGTCCTCCAACGAGTCGCTCGGGGCGCCGAGAGCGCGGAGGCGGTCGCGGGTGGCCGTGGAGATCTTCATCGTGGTGACGCCGTCCATACCGTCAGTATACCGATCGCCCGGCTGTGGCCGCCGAGCGCCGTGTCAGTCCCGTTCGATGCGCCGCACGGGTGCTCCGGGCCGCCACACCTCGATGAGCAGGCGATCGCCGGCTTCGTTGAGCCTGGTCACCACCACCTCGTCGAGCTCGGCTCGGAACAGCTGACCGCTCGCCTCACCCTCCAGCTCGCCGACCAGCACGGCCCGACCGGCCACCTTGGCCTCTCCGGTCCATCCGGACGGATCATCCGCAGGTGGGTCGGCGGTGGGACTGTGCAGCGCGAACCGGGGGTCGCGGACGAGATCGGCACCCTTGCGAGCGCCCGGCATGGAGCCGAACGTGAGCTCGCCTCCCTCGAAGTCCGTCTCGATGCCGGAGATCCGCGGCGAGCCGTCAGCACGCACTGTGGCGAGCGTCTTGTGCCGGCCAGCGTCGAACAGGGCACGCACCCGGGTGGCGAAGGCTGGCTCTTCGCGCTCGACGTCCTGCCAGCTCGCCACGAACACAGCATGGCCGAAGCGCGCAGACCGATGAGTTCGCGTTCGGGCGAGCGTCCCATCTGCAGGCGAACTTCGGTCCGCGCCCTTGGAGAGGAGCAGTTGATGTCAGCACCGACCGCAGACGAGACCAGCAGGCCTGTCGCCGTTCCGCCGATCGTCGACCAGCACACCTGGGAGGCAGAACTGGCTGAGCTGCGCGCCCGGGAGAAGGCCGCGACTCGTGAGCTCGACGCCATCGCGGCTGCCCGCCGACGCCTCCCGATGGTGGAGCTACCCGACTACGTCCTCGAGGGAGCCGACGGCCCGGTTCGGCTCGCCGACGTCTTCGAAGGTACGCACCAGCTGATCGTCTACCACCACATGTGGTTCCCCGGTGAGGAATGGCAGTGCCCGGGCTGCACCGGGTTCACCAGCCAGTTCACCCGGCTGGAGTTCCTCGACAACCACGACGCCCGATTCGTCATCGTGACCCAGGGGCCGATCGACGAGGCGCTCGCCTATCGGGAGCGAGTCGGCAACAAGATGACCTGGTACTCCTCGGCGCACAGTTCCTTCGGCGCCGACATGGGCGCCCCGCCAGGCGGCGGGTTCCAGGTCAACGTCTTCCTTCGCAGTGGCGACACGGTGTACCGGACGTACAACACCCAGGGCCGCGGCACCGAGCAGATCGGCCACGTCTTCGCCCTGATCGACTTGCTGCCGTACGGACGTCAGGAGGAGTGGCAGGATTCGCCCGAGGGCTGGCCGCAGTCGCCCACCTACAGTCGGTGGGCGCCATCGGAGGCGTTCGCCCGCTACGCCGAACACGCCTGACCAAGCTCCGGGAGACCGGGTCCCAAGCCCGACCGGAGGGTCAGGCGTGGTTCACCGCAAGCTCGGACTCGGGCTCACCGGCGATGCGGGTGTGCCACATCCGGCGCGGCTGGGTCATGTCGAACGGGGTCGCCCGATGCATCAGCCGGCGGTTGTCCCACACGACGACGTCGCCGACGGTCCAGTCATGGAAGTACACGCGGGGTGGCTGGCAGGCCCAGTCGTTGAGGCGATCGAGGAGAGCCTCGGATTCGTCCGGATCCATCCCGACGATGCCGTAGGCGTGGCGACCGATGAGGAGGTTGGGTCGTCCGGTCTCGGGGTGGACCTTGACGAGCGGGCGGAGCGACGGCTCCAGGTCGTGGTAGCCGTACTGGTCGTAGCCGCCCGCCTCGTTCGTCCTCGACGGGAGATAGCCGGCCCGCCCCTGGCTGTAGTACAGGGAGTGGTAGGCGAGCTTGTCGGCGATCAGCTCGCGGGTCGCCTCGTCCAACTCCTCGTATGCCGCGCGCATGTCCGCCCAACCTGTCGGGGCCCCACTGGCCGGGACGATCTCGGCCGAGAAGACGGCACCCTTGGCCTGGGTCGGCATGTACGTGCTGTCGTGGTGCCACCCCTCGTTGCCGCGCAGCGACTTCACGACATCGTCCCCCGGATCGGCATGGACGCGTCCGTCTCGGCCGAGGTTGCTGATCGGGGCCGCCTCGAACTCGAGCTTCCCGAAGCGCCGGGCGAACTCGTTCTGGACGTCACGATCGACGAACTGGTCGGGGAAGATCAGCAGGGCGTGCTCCAACCACGCCGCGTGCAGCTCCTCCCACGTCGCCGGGTCGAGCGCCCTCAGATCGATGTCCGTGACCGTCGCCCCGAACGTGGCGTCGAGCTGCTCGAGATGCATCAGCACCACCCCCTTGCGCCTCGCAGCGTACGACCGGGTCGCGCTGCGCCTCGAACGCTGCCGAGCTACAAGGTGCGCTGGCGTCGGGAGGAGACGACGCGGGTGTCGAACCCGGCCAGATGGAGCCCGCCGGCGAAGCGGGCGTGCTCGATCTTCAGGCAGCGGTCCATCACGACGTTGCGACCGGTGGCGTGGAGCAGGTTGGCCGCCTCCTCGGACCACAACCCGAGCTGCGCCCAGAACGTGGCCACCCCGTCGAGGGCGATGACCTCGGCGGCGACGGCTGGGAGATCCTCGGTCCGGCGGAACACGTCGACCAGGTCGGGGGCGGCGGGCAGGTCGGCGAGCGACGGGTACACCGGACGGCCGAGGATCGTGCCACCACGCGGGCTGACGAACCACACGGCCTCGAAGTCGGTGCTCGACGACAGCAGGTAGGTGGCGACGAAGTGGCTCGGCCGGCTGGGGTCGGCGGACATGCCGATGATGGCCACCGTCCGTGTCGCCCGCAGGATCGCCAGCTCGTCGGTGATGCTCGGCGGCGACCACGCCGCCACCTGGTCAGCCACCCTTGGTGGCCGCCGCGAGGGCGCGATCGAGGTCCCACAGGATGTCGTCGGCGTCTTCGATGCCGACGGACAGCCGGACCAGGTCCGGCGGCACGCCGGCGGCAGCGAGGGCGGCATCGGACAGCTGTCGGTGGGTCGTGCTCGCCGGATGGATGATCAAGCTGCGGGCATCGCCGATGTTCGCCAGGTGACTGCACAGCTCGACGGACTCGACGAGCCGGCGGGCGGCGTCCCGGCCGCCGCGCACCCCGAACGACAGGACGGCGCCGGGACCGAGCGGCAGGTAGCGCCGAGCCCGCTCGTGATCCGGGTGATCGGGCAGGCCGGCCCAGTTGACCCATGGGACCGCCGGGTGCTGGCTCAGGAACTGGGCGACCTGATGGGTGTTGGCGATGTGGGCGTCCATCCGCTGGGGCAGCGTCTCCACCCCCTGCAGGAGCAAGAACGCGTTGCCAGGGGCGAGTGCCGGGCCGAGATCACGGAGTTGCTCGGCCCGCAGCCGGGTGCAGAACGCGTACTCGCCGAAGTTGCCCCACCAGCTGAGCCCGCCGTAGGACGGAACGGGCTCGGTCATCACCGGGAACCGGCCGTTGCCCCAGTCGAACCGCCCCGACTCGACGACGACACCTCCCAGCGAGTTGCCGTGGCCACCGAGGAACTTCGTCGCCGAGTGCACGACGATGTCGGCACCCCACTCGATCGGCCGGCACAGGTAGGGCGTGGCGACCGTGCTGTCGACGACCAGCGGCAGTCCTTCGGCGTGAGCGACGGCGGCCAGACCTTCCAGGTCGGCCACCGCGCCCGAGGGGTTGGCGACGGTCTCCGTGTGGAGCAGCCGCGTCCGTGGCGTGACAGCCCTCGCGTAGTCGGCCGGATCACCGGACGCGACAAATGTCGTCGAGATGCCGAAGCGGGCGAGGGACGACTCGAGCAGCGTGCGGGTCCCGCCGTACAGCTGGGCCGACGACACCACGTGGTCCCCGGCAGCGCACAGCGCGGCGAACACCAGGAATTCGGCGGACTGGCCGCTCGCCGTCGCCACCGCGCCGATCCCGCGCTCGAGGCTCGCTAGGCGCTCCTCGAAGGCGGCGACCGTCGGGTTGCCCAACCGGCTGTAGATGCTGCCGAACTTCTGCAATGCGAACAGATCAGCAGCGTCGTCGGCGTTCTCGAACACGAAGCTCGTCGTCTGATAGATCGGCACGGCGCGGGCGCCGGTCGTCGGATCCGGTCGCCCACCGGCGTGCACCGCACGCGTCCGGAACCCCCAGGCGCGGTCCTCGTCGGCCATCTCCTCGACTCTACGGACTTGGACCCGGCTACAGGTGGCTGAAGCCGGACGCCTCGCCTGACGTCATGGAGACCGTGACGGGGTGCTTGGTGAAGTGCTCGACAGCGTTGCGCATGTCGTCGAGGAGGATCACCGCCAGGTCGCGGCTGACGCCCTGGCGGACCAGGATCCGTTGGACGGCGACGTCGGCGACGGACCCCGTCAACGGGTATGCCGGCACCTGCCACCCGCGGATCCGGAGCCGGTCGGCGAGGTCGAAGAGCGTGTAGCCGGGGTCGGCGCCGTCGGCCAGCTTCCAGGCCACGGCCGGGATGCCGGTGCGCGGGTCGCTGTCGCAGATCAGCTCGAACGGTCCCAGCTTGACGATCTCGTCGGCGAGGAAGCCGCCGACGTCGTAGGAGGCCATGTGGACCCGCCGGTAGCCCTCCCGACCGAGCCGGAGGAAGTCGTAGTACTGGGCGGCGATCTGCCCGGCGGGCCGAGAGAAGTTGATCTGGAAGACAGGCATGTCGCCGCCGAGGTACGACACGTGGAAGATCAGGTCGTCGGGGAGCTCATCGACATCGCGCCAGACCACCCAGCCAACGCCCAACGGCGCCAGGCCGAACTTGTGGCCCGACGTGCTGATCGACTTCACACGGGGCAGCCGGAAGTCCCAGACGATGTCCGGGGCACAGAAGGGGGCGAGGAACGCCCCGCTCGCCCCGTCGACATGGATGTCGACGTCCAGCCCGGTGTCGGCCTGCAACCGGTCGAGCGCCGCGGCGAGCGGCTCGACCAGCTCGTAGGAACCGGTGTACGTCACACCGAACGTCGGTACGACCATGATCGTGTTCTCGTCGACCCGGGCCAGCATGTCGTCGGCGTCCATCGCGTAGTGGCCGTGCGACATCGGCACCTCACGCATCTCGACGTCCCAGTACTTGGCGAACTTGTGCCACACCACCTGGACGGGACCGCAGACCATGTTGGGGCGATCCGTCGGCTTGCCGGCCGCAGCCTGCCGCGCCCTCCACCGCCACTTGGCGGCCATCCCGCCCAGCATGCACGCCTCCGACGATCCGATCGCCGACGCACCGACGGTGTTCGCCGACTCCGGGGCGTTCCAGAGATCCGCCAGCATGTGCACACAACGCCGCTCGAGTTCGGCGGTCTGCGGGTATTCGTCCTTGTCGATCATGTTCTTGTCGATCGCCAGGTCCATCAGCCGGTGGACAGCCGGCTCCTCCCACGTCTGGCAGAACGTCGCCAGGTTCTGGCGGGAGTTGCCGTCGAGCATCAACTCGTCGGCGACGACGGCGAAGGCGTCCTCGGCGTGCCACTCATCGGTGGGGAACCGGTACTTGGGCGCCGCCTTGGCCATGTCCTTGCTCGAGTAGACCGAATCGTCGAGCGAGTCGCGGACGGACTCGCGGGCGTGCAGCGTCATGGGCACCTCCAATGCTTCCGCACGAACGTACGGCGCCGACGGATCGGGAGCATCGCCCGTTTCGGACGATCGTGGCGGGAGGGGGGTTCGTTTCACCCAGGTTGGGTGATGCCCCGATGTCGTGCAGAGCGGACGATGAGCTTGTCACGAGGAACGACGGCGATCCCCCGGAGGAGCCATGCCCGACCACTACGACGTCATCGTCATCGGTACAGGGGCCGGAGGAGGCACGTTCGCCCACACGCTGGCCGCATCCGGCAAGCGCATCCTGCTGCTCGAGCGTGGCAACTTCCTGCCCCGCGAGACGCAGAACTGGGACGCCGAGTCGGTGTTCGTCGACGGCCGGTACATCTCCCCGGAAACGTGGTACGACGCCGACGGCAAGCCCTTCCAGCCCCAGGTGCACTACTTCGTCGGCGGGGCGACCAAGCTGTACGGCGCCGCCCTCTACCGTCTGCGGCCGCAGGACTTCGGTGAGATCAAGCACATCGATGGCATCTCTCCGGCGTGGCCCCTCAGCTACGACGACTTCGAGCCGTGGTACACGAAGGCCGAGTGGCTGTACCAGGTGCACGGGAGCCACGGCGACGATCCGACGGAAGGTCCCTGGTCCAAGCAGTACCCGTGGCCAGCGGTCTCCCACGAGCCGCGCATCCAGGAGATCAGCGACACCCTCGCCGCCGCCGGCTACCACCCGTTCTCGGCACCGTGCGGCATCCTGCTCGACGAGGCCGACCGCCCGCGGAGCACGTGCATCCGTTGCACATGGTGCGACGGCTACCCGTGCATGGTGCACGCCAAGTCCGATGCCGAGACCATCGCCGTCCGCCCGCTGTTGATGGCGCCGAACGTGACGCTCCTCGTCGAAGCCCAGGTGGTGAAGCTGGAGACGGACCCCGCCGGTCGCACCGTCACGGGTGTCGTCGTGGAGCGTGCCGGCGGCCGCGAGGTGTACACCGCCGACATCGTGGTCGTCTCGGCCGGCGCCTCCAACAGCGCCAAGCTCCTCCTGCAATCGGCGAACGAGCAGCACCCCAAGGGGTTGGCCAACGGCTCCGACCAGGTCGGTCGGAACTACATGTACCACAACTCCAAGGCCGTCGTGGCGCTGGCGAAGGAGCGCAACGACACCGTGTTCCAGAAGACGCTCGGCATCAACGACTTCTACTTCGCCGGTGACGATGGGTGGCCGCTCGGCAACATCCAGATGGTCGGCAAGTCCAACGGTTGGGCGATGAAGGGCGAGGAGCCCAAGCTGACGCGCCTGGCCCCCCACTGGAGCCTCGACGAGGTGGCCGAGCACGCTGTCGACTTCTGGCTCACCACCGAGGATCTGCCCGATCCCGACAACCGGGTGACCCTCGACGGCGACGGCAACGTCCATCTGGCCTACACCTCGAACAACGACGTGGAGGCCGACGGCCTCTACAACGAGCTGAAGAAGGTCCTCAACCACGTCGGGATGGCCGAACACCACGTTCTCGGCAAGAACTTCTACATGAAGATGAACATCCCGATCGCCGGCTGCGCGCACCAGGTCGGCACCTGCCGGTTCGGCGCCGATCCGGCGACCTCGGTGCTCGACGAGAACTGCAAGGCCCACGAGCTCGACAACCTCTACGTCGTCGACACCAGCTTCTTTCCGAGCATCGGCGCCGTGAACCCCGCCCTGACCGCGATGGCCAACGCCATCCGCGTTGGCGAGCACGTCGCTGACAGACTCGGCTGATCTCGAGACCAACGCCGACCCTGAAACGGAGCAACACGCATGGAACCACTCAAGGGCAAGGTCGCCATCGTCACCGGTGGCAACAGCGGTATCGGCAAGGCCATCGTGCTTGCCTTGGCTCGCGACGGAGCCAACATCGTCATCGACTACGTCGCCAACGAGCAGGCGACCGAAGACCTGGAGAAGCAGGTCGCCGCGCTCGGTGACCAGTCGATCGGCGTCGACGCCAACGTCAGCAAGGTGGAGGACCTCGAACGGCTGATCAAGTCCGCCGTCGACGCCTTCGGCCGGCTCGACATCATGGTCAACAACGCCGGCGTCGAGACGCGCACCTCGATCCTCGACACCACCGAGGCGCAGTACGAGAAGGTGATGGAGATCAACCTCAAGAGCGCCTTCTTCGGCACCCAGCTGGCGGCCAAGCAGATGATCGCCCAGGGTGACGGCGGTCGGATCATCAACATCACCTCGGTACACGAGGACTGGCCGATGCCCGGCAACACGCCGTACTGCCTGTCCAAGGGCGGGATGCGGATGCTCACCCGTACCGCCGGCGTCGAGTTGGGGCCGCACGGCGTCACCGTCGTCGGCGTCGGACCGGGCGCCGTGGCCACTCCGATCAACATCTCCACGATGGACGATCCGGAGAAGATGAAGACGCTCGACGCGGCGATCCCGCTCGCGCGGATGGCGAAGCCGGAGGAGATCGGCAGCGTGGTGGCCTTCCTCGCCGGCGACGGCGCCAGCTACCTCACGGCGACCACGATCTTCGCCGACGGCGGGATCATGCACTCCAGCCCGGGCCTGTAGGCATGGTCGAGGAGACCGCACGTCACAAGGTCGTCGTCGTCGGCGGCGGCTTCGGTGGGCTCCTGGCCATCCGCTACCTCGCCCACCGGCCGGTCGACGTGACGCTGATCGACCGTCGCAACCACCACCTGTTCCAGCCGCTGCTGTACCAGGTGGCGACGGGCATGCTGTCGCCGGGACAGATCGCCCCGCCGATCCGTCACGTCGTCCGGCGGTGGAAGAACGTGCGTGTCGAACTGGCCGAGGTCTCCGGGTTCGACCTCGAACGGCGCGTCGTGCACGCCACGGCCCCCGCCAAGCTCGAGTCCCTCGAGATCCCCTACGACAGCCTCATCGTGGCGGCGGGGGTGAACCAGTCGTACTTCGGGCACGACGAGCTCGCCCGCTACGCGCCCGGGATGAAGACGATCGACGACGCGCTGGAGTTGCGCCGGCGGATCTTCGGCGCGTTCGAGCTCGCCGAGGTGACCACCGATCCCGCCGAAAAGAAGAAGTGGCTGACGATGGTCATCGTCGGCGCCGGTCCCACCGGCGTCGAGCTGGCCGGCCAGATCCGGGAGCTCGCCGTTCGGTGCCTCAAGGGTGAGTTCCGCACGTTCGACCCGGCAGCGGTGCGCGTGCTCCTGCTCGACGGGGGCAAGGAACCGCTCGCCACGTTCGGCGACCGGCTCTCGGGCAAGGCCGCCACCGAGCTGGAACGCCTCGGAGTGGAGTTGCGGATGGGCGCCAGGGTCGTCGGTGTCGACGCCTTCGGCGTCGATGTGGCTGGGCGCCGATGGCGCCAAGACGCGGATCGACGCCCATACGACGATCTGGGCGGCCGGGGTGCAGGCATCACCCCTCGCGGCCGAGCTGGCCACGGCCAGCGGTGCCGAGCTCGACCGCGCCGGCCGCGTCGCGGTGCTCCCCGACCTCAGCCTGCCCGGTCATCCCGAGGTCTTCGTCGTGGGTGACATGGCGACGCTGAACAAGCTTCCGGGCGTCGCCGAAGTGGCCATGCAGGGCGGACTGCACGCCGCCAACACGATCTGGCGACGGTTGGAGGGCAAGGACAGCCGTGCCGTTCAAGTACCGCGACATGGGCAGCGTGGCCACGATCGGGCGATTCCGCGCCATCGCCAGCGTGCACAAGGTTCGTCTCAGCGGCTTCAGCGGGTGGTTGGTGTGGTTCTTCGTGCACCTCGCCTTCATCACCACCTTCGGTGACCGGTTCTCCACGATGCTGCGCTGGCTGCGCTCGATGATCGGGCGCAGTCGCGCCGAGCGCGAGATCAGCACGGCCCACACGGGTGGTGACCTGAGCCTCCCCGAGAGCCGTGCGCGCCGTCGTCCAGCCGGTGCAGTTCCCCAGCGCGCCGGTCGGCGACATCGCCGATCCGTGACCGATCCGCCCGCCCGATCCGGCGGCGCGTCGCTCAGCGCTTGAGGAGGAACCGCAGGCGGGCGGCGCGTGCGTCCCAGGCGTACACCACGGCGGTGGAGCCGATGACGTCGTGGAGGGCGCGCCGATCCCGACGGAGCAGGATCAGGAGGAACCCGATCCCGAAGAGGAGGAAGCTCAGGGGGAAGGCGAGCACCCGTACGATCGCATGCCGGCCGTTGAGGTCGCGGCCGTCCGCCCGCACGGCGCGCACACCGACGATCGCCATGCCGAGGGTGTGGCCGGAGGCCGCCAAGGGGTACGCGCAGTAGACGAACGCCCACACGACGAGGGCGATCCTCGACGCCCACGACTGTCTCCGAGAGCCGCACGGGCTCACGGAGCAGCACCGACAGCACGTACTCGACGACATGCCCACCGAGCGAGAACAGCAGGGCGATGACGAACAGGTCGATGGTGAAGGCGACCGCCCGCGACACGATGCCGGCGTACGTGCCCTGGAGCTCGGGGCTGCGCGCCGAGGCGAGGTAGTTGGTCGTCACGGCGCAATCTCCGGTGGGGCGAAGAGCAGGCGCGGGCCGGTCGGTGGGACTGACGGACCCCGACGCAGGACGCGGTCGGCCCAGCGGTGGATGAAGGAGTCCAGCCCCACCCCCTGGCTGCGCAGCATGTCGACGGTCTGGGCCATGACCGCCGACCCCGAGCGGGCCATGAGTGCGCCGAGCTCGGTGCGCTCGACGAGCCCGTCGATGTCGACGCGCTCGAGGACGGCGTTGATGTCCACCTTGGCCAGGATCTGCTGCAGATCGAGACGATTGACCACCGCCTGCACGTCGATGCGGGCGACGAGCTCGTCGAGGTCGGCCTCGGCGAGCACGACGTCCACATCCACGCGGGCGAGAACACGGTTGATGTCGACTCGCTCCAACAGGGGATCGATGTCCAGCTTGTCCAGCAGCTCGTTCAGGTCGACGCGGGCGAGGAGCTGCTGGAGGTCGACGCGGTCCATCACGGCCTGCACGTCGACCTTGTCGACGACGGTCTGGACGTCGATCTTGTCGACGATCGCATCGATATCGACCCGCCCGACGACAGCTTCGATGTCGACCTTGTCGACCACGGCCTGGAAGTCGACGCGCTGGACGACCTCGTCGACATCGAGGGCACCGACGACGCCTGGGGCGACCTCGTTGACGACGGACTGGACGACGTCGGTGGCGCCGTCGAGCAGCGATCCGATCAGGCCTGGACCGCGCCCCCGACGGCGACCGCGACCGCGCTGGCGTCGATCCACGACGGGATCAGACCGACGGTACGACGCCGCCGTTGGCGGCCGCAGTGACGTAGCCTTCGAACGCATCCGTGAGGCACTGGACGAGGAGCTCCGGATGGCTGAGGGCGATGGGGTCGAGGGCGATGCCGACGTCGAGGCGTCCGTTGTTGCCGAAGGCGGTGATGTTCATCGGACACCCCAGTCGGGGGCCGAGCGGGTAGCTCGCCTCGATCAGCGACCCGCAGATGTGGCGGGCCCCGCGCAGTCCGGGGACGGCGGTCGCGGCGAAGTCGACCGAATCGGCTTGGGCGTGTAGCGCGGGCAGGAGGACCCGCGTGGGGAGACGTCCGAGCGTCGCCGCCAACGTCGATGCCACGTTCAGCGCCGGTTCTTGGCGTGCTTGGGCCAGCCGTTCCACGACCACACCGAACTGCGGCCCGGGCCGCCCCACCGACGTCGGAACCTCGAGCCGGGCCGGCGCGAACCAGTTGCCGCCGGCTTCGTGGTCGCGGCGCTGGCTCGTCGGGGTGGCGAGGCGCAGGTCGGACGTCGGCTGCCCGAGCTTGCTGTGATAACGGCCGAGACCGGCGGCGGCAGCGGCCACGAGGAGGTCGTTGCGGCTACCGCCGAGCGCCAGTGACGCCTCTCGCGCTCCATCGACCGAGATGACCTCGAACCGGCTGAGCAACGAGCGCGACGCCGGGCGTGTCGACAGCGGTCCTCCCGTGACCATCAGTTGGCGGGAGACCGAGTTGGCGACACCGAGGGCCCGCTGGACCGCGTTCACCGCCGACTCGACGGGGTCGATGTCGCGCGCCGCGTTGATCCTGGCGGCGAATCGCCTGACCGCCCTGGGCACGTCGACACTGACCGTCACCGTGCCTGCTCGGCGCACGGTGAGGACGGCCGCTTCGGTCTCGGCGGGGCGCCCTCGAGTCGTCTCGGACGGCTCGGGCGCGACTCGTGGCCATCCCGGCTCGTCGAGGAGCAATCCGAGCAGTCGGATTCCACCGACACCGTCGGTGAGCGCGTGGTGGGCGCGCAGGTACAGGGCGGCGCGACCGTTCTCGAGCCCCTCGATCAACGTCAGGTCCCAGGGCGAACGCTCCGGGTCGAACGGGATCGGCTCCAGCAGCCCGACGAGATCGAGCACCTGGCGCAGGGATCCCGGCGCCGCCACGGAGAGCGATCGGAGATGGTGCTCCGGCGCGGCCTCGGGGTCTTCGACCCAGGCCGGGCGCGTCCGCAAGGCCGTCGGATCGTCGGGTCGCCGGCGCAACCGCGGGGCTTGGGCCGTCACCATCTTGAGTCGCTCGGTGAGGGCGGCGGTGGTCGGTGGCTGGTCGAGGATCATCAGCGCACCGACCGTCATGCGCAACGTGGCGTCCTGGCCAACTCGCCACATGATGGCTTCCATCGGGCTCAACGGGTCCCTCATCGCGTTCTCCCGACGTGTGCGTTGGTGGTGGCGTGGGCTCCACCCATCTCCATGAGTCTCCATCAAACCACGCCGATCGTGCACTCGCGAACCGGGCCCCGTCAGTCGACGCTCTCTTCCGGCAGCAAGCCCTTCTGGTCGAGGGTGTACAGGAGCGTGAAGCCCGGGACGACGATGACGAGCAAGAGGACCGTGGCGACGATCAGCGTGGCGAGCGTTCCGGAGGGCGCTGCGGCCTCGGACACCTCGAGGGTGGTGGGGAGCATGTATGGCCATTGGGCCACGCCCCAGCTGATGACGATGCTGGCGACGGCGACCATGGCAAGGAGACGCGCCCCACGAGCCGCATCACGCATCAGCAGCACGAGCGACAGGGTGCCGCTGACGGCGGAGACGATGACGAAGGGGAGCGCCCGCGAGGTCAGCCCGTCGAACACGTAGCGGGCGTCGTCGCGCAGGACGAAGATGCCGACGAAGGCGACCAGGCCGGCCACGACGGCCGTGCCGACGGCGCGGCGACGGAAGTACTCCGCCATGCCTGTGTCCCCCTGCTCGCGGGCGTTCCAGACGAGGTCGACGGCGGCGAGGTAGGCGCCGACGACGACGGCGAGAACACCGCCCAGGATGGACGTCGGGTTGACCCAGCTGTCCCACGGGTCACCGGCGACACCGCCGGCGGGCACGCGACCGGATGCGATGGCCCCGGCGATGGCCCCCATGCAGTACGGGACGAGGACCGAGGAGAGGGCGAACACGGCGCCGAACTGGCGGCGTTCACGGGTGCGGAAGACGGTCTTGCGGAACGCGAAGCTCGACCCGCGCAGCACGATCCCGATGGCGGCCAGGGCGAGCGGGACGAACAGGGTCAACGTGATCGACGCGTACGCTTCGGCGAAGCCGGTCCAGAGCACGACGAAGATGAAGATCAGCCAGACGTGGTTGGCTTCCCACACCGGTCCGATGGAGTGGTCGATCACCTCCCGCGGTCGCGCCCCGCGGTCGGCGCCGCCGGCGACGAGGTCCCAGAACCCGCCACCGAAGTCGGCGCCGCCGAACACGGCGTAGGTCGTGACGGCGAGCATCAGCACAACAGCGACGACGTCGCTCATTGGTGCACCCTGTCGATGGGCGACGGGTTCCGTTCGGTGATGGTGCACCAATGAGCCGAAGACCGTGCTTGATGGTTCGCTCGCTCGAAGACTCGCTCGCTCACACCCGCGTCTCCTCCTGCTCGGGCTCGACCACCGTGGGTGCCGGACTGCTGGGACCGTAGGGCACCTCGTGCTCGCCGACGTCGCGGTCGCGGAAGCGCCTGGCCATCGTGCGCAGGATCAACACGGTGGTGACGCCGAGGCCGAGGTAGAGCACGGTGACGAGGATGAACGTGATCCAGACACCGGTGTTGGCGGTGGCGGCGTCCTCGACCTTCATCAGGTTGTAGACGATCCACGGCTGCCGGCCGACCTCGCTGACCACCCAGCCGGCCTCCATGCACACGATCGCGGCGACGCCGGCACACGAGGCGACGCGCAGGAACAGCTTGCTGCGGGGCATGTCGCGCCGGAAGATCCAGCACACCCAGTACCAGACCGACAGCAGGAACAACAAGGTGCCGAGCCCGACCATGACGTCCCACGCCAAATGCACGGTGTTGACCTCCCGGATGGTCGGCCGCTCATCGGCGGGCACGGTGTCGAGGCCCTGGACGACCGTCGCCGTGCCGTCGCCGGGATCCGACAGCCACGACGCCAGTCCGGGTATCCGGATGCCGCCGGTGACCTCACCCTCGGCGTTGAGCCGTCCGAGCAACGTCTCGGGGACGTCACTGGTCGTTTCCGGCACCAGCTCGATCGCCGCGAACTTGACCGGCTGGTTGTTGTACACCCAGCGGGCGAGGGAGTCGCCGACGCCCATCTGGATCGGGATGGCGATGGCGCCGACCGTGAACGGGATGATGAAGCCGAGGCGGTGGTAGCGGTCCCGCCGGCCGCGCAGCATCGCCACGGCGTACACCGAGGCGATGAGGAACCCGCCCACGACGTAGGCAGCGATGACCATGTGGGCGGCCATCAGCGGCATCGCGTCGTTGAAGATGACCCCCCACGGGTCGACGTCGACCACGTTGCCGGCCGAGTCGAGGGTGAACCCCTCCGGGGCGTTCATCCAGGCGTTGGCGGCGACGACGGAGACGCTGCCGAGGATGCCGGTGAGGACGACGGGGACGCCGGTCCAGAAGTGCGCCCACGGCTTCAGGCGGCGCCATCCGTAGATGTAGATGGAGACGAAGATCGCCTCGGTGAAGAAGAAGATGCCCTCGAACGCGAACGGGACGCCGAACGCCTCACCCCATTGACCCATGAACTGCGGCCACAGCAGTCCGAACTCGAACGTCAGTACCGTCCCGGTGGCGGCGCCGACGGCGAACGTCACGGCCATGTACTTCGACCATCGCTCGGCCAACTGCAAAGCGGCCTGGTCGTTGCGCTTGATGCCCCGGTAGTTGGCGATCAGCGCCATCGCCGCCCATGACACCCCGAGGGGCACCAAGATGATGTGGAAGGCCAGGGTGAACGCCATCTGGGCCCGCGACCACGGCACCGGATCGACGGCCAGCATCGGCTGCAGGAATCCCAGGACGCCAGTCATCGTGCCAGTCATCGCAAGCTCCCATGGCCACTCGGCGCGTGCGCGGTCATCGAATAGCGAAGCCCAACCAAGGCGGTGCTGTCTTCACCCACATCGGATGTAATCCCCGCAGGACAGCGAACACGTGGTGAGACGGTCGAAACCAGAGCCGGTGATGATTCATCCATCGCGGACGATGTCGGTCCCGGCGGGATCGGGTTTGATGGAGGGGCACCGCAGGATGGGAGGTCAACGTGGCCACAAGCAAGTCTCGTCGCACCGCCGCCGCCGCACAGGCTGACGGCTCGGCCAACTCCGCTCCGGAGAGCGCGGCGTTGCCGTCGCCGTTCCCGCCGATCGCCGAGTACGCGTTCCTGTCGGACTGCCACACCGGCTCGTTGGTCGCCCCCGACGGATCCGTCGACTGGCTGTGCGTCCCTCGGTTCGACTCGGCGAGTGTGTTCGGCACCCTGCTCGACCGCGAGGCGGGATGTTCCGGTTTGGTCCGTTCGGCATCAACGTGCCGACGGCACGACACTACGAACCGGGCACCAACGTGCTCGTGACGACGTGGAAGACGCCGCAGGGCTGGATGGTGGTGCGGGACGCGCTGACGATGGGGGCGAGCACCGGGCCCGACACCGTCACGCCTCACACGCGACCGCCCACCGATGACGACGCCGAGCACATGCTGGTCCGGGTCGCCGAGTGCCTCGGTGGACGCGTCGAGATGGAGTTGGTGTGCGAGCCGGTGTTCGACTACGGGCGGGTGCCGGCGACATGGACGATCGTCGACGAGGCGGGTCATGTCGCCGAGGCCACCGGTGGCGATGTCACGATCCGGCTGCACACCGATCTTCGGGTGGGCGTCGAAGGGGGCCGAGTGCGGGGTCGCCACGTGCTCGAGACCGGTGACCGCCTGTACTGCGCGTTGTCGTGGGCCGCTGGACTCCTCCGGGCCGGCCGACTGCGGGCGACGCCGCAGGCGCGGGTCGAGGCGACGGTCGACGTTCTGGCGGCGGTGGTTGGACCGGGCCCGGATCCCCGATCACCGCTACCGGGAGCTGATTCAGCGCTCGGCGCTCGCCATCAAGGGCTTGACCTACATGCCGACGGGCGCCACGGTGGCGGCGCTGACGGCCGGACTGCCCGAGACGCCCGGCGGTGAGCGCAACTGGGACTACCGCTACAGCTGGATGCGTGATTCCACGTTCACCCTGCAGGCGTTGCACTGGCTGAACTTGGACTGGGAGGCCGACGAGTTCATGCAGTTCGTCGCCGATCTCGAGCCCAACGACGACGGCGGCATGCAGATCATGTACGGCATCGACGGACGCCGCGACCTGAAGGAGTCGACGCTCGACCACCTCAGCGGCTACAACGGCGCCCGCCCGGTGCGGATCGGCAACGGGGCGTTCGACCAGCGCCAGAACGACGTGTTCGGCGCCGTGCTCGACGCCATCCTGCTCCACTCGCGGCGCAGCCAGCGACTGCCCCGCCGGCTGTGGCCGATCGTGCAGGCCCAAGCCACGTGCGCGACGAAGGTGTGGCCCGAGCCGGACCAGGGGATCTGGGAGGCGCGCGGCGCGCCGCAGCACTACGTGTCGTCGAAGCTGATGTGCTGGGTGGCGCTCGACCGGGCCGCCAAGCTGGCCGAGATGCGCGGCGACGGCGCGCTGCGGGCGACGTGGCAGGCCACCGCCGAGGAGATCCGCGCCGACATCCTCGAGCGCGGCGTCAGCGAGCGGGGTGTGCTGCGCCAGCACTACGACACCGACGCCCTCGACGCGTCGACGTTGCTGGCGCCGATCTTCGGGTTCCTGCCCGGCGACGACGAACGGGCCCACGCCAGCGTGCTGGCCATCGCCGACGAGCTCACCGAGCACGGGTTCGTCCTGCGCTACCGCACCGGCGAGACCGACGACGGCCTGTCGGGCAAGGAAGGCACGTTCCTGATCTGCTCGTACTGGCTGGTCTCGGCGTTGTCGATCGTCGGTGAGCAGCAGCGGGCCCGGGACCTGTTCGAGCGCCTGCGGCGCATCGCCTCGCCGCTCGGGTTGTACGCCGAGGAGTTCGACGTCGACACCGGCTTCCACCTCGGCAACTTCCCCCAGGCCTTCTCCCACCTCGCCCTCATCGAGGCCGCCGGCCGCATCATCCTCTCCGAGTTCCTCCCCGAGTACTGACCGCGTCGCCGGCGGCTGCGGGGTGAGCCGCCGACCGACGTGTCGCTCGTCCCGGCCCGTCGCGTCAGAGGCCGGGGCTCGAGTGCATGATCCCGCCGTCGACGAAGATGGTGGTGGCCGTCGAGGTAGCTGGCGCCGTCACCGGCGAGGAAGGCGACGACGCTGCCGATCTCCTCCGGTTCGGCCATGCGCCCGATCGGGATCGCCGCGTCGAGCTTCTTCATCGCCGCCGGGTCGGCCTCGGTCGCGGCGTTGATCGGCGTGTCGACCGCGCCCGGGCCCACGCCGACGACGAGCACGCCGTGCGGCGCCAGCTCGACGCCGGCGGTGCGGGTCAGCATGCGCATGCCGCCCTTGGACAGGCAGTACGGCGTGTTGCCCGGCATCGGCCAGTCCTCGTGCACCGAGGTGATGTTGATGATCCGGCCACCGTCGCCCTGGGCGATCATCTGCTTGGCGGCGATCTGGGTGCCGAAGAACGCGCTCTTCAGGTTGATCTCCATCACCTTCTCGTACTGCGCCTCGCTCGTGTCGAGCACCGACGTCCTCGTCTCCATGCCGGCGTTGTTCACCATGACGTCGACCCGGCCGAAGGCCTCCACGGCGCTGTCGACCAGCCGTTGCAGGTCGGCCACCTTGCTGACGTCGGCCTCCACGCCGATCGCCCGATCACCGAGCGCGTGCGACGCTGCGCTCCAGCTCCTCGGTGGCCTCGGCGTTGGCGACGTAGTCGATCACGATGTTGGCGCCCTCCTCGGCGAGGGCGAGCACGATGCCCATGCCGATGCCGCTGTTGCCACCGGTGACGATGGCCACCTTGTCCTTCAGGTTCATCGCGTTGCTCCTTGTCGTGTGGTGGAGGGACCGGTCAGGCCGGTCGGGGGTGCACGGCCGTGAGCTGGTGGCTCGGGCGGGTGATGACGAACGAGAGGGCGGCCAACACGGCGGCGGCGGCGGCGCCGAGGGCGAAGATCGCCGGCAGCGAGACCCCGGCGTCCTGGAGGGGGCCGGCGCCGAAGGCGGCGATGCCGTAGCCGAGCTGGTAGGCGGCGATCACCAGGCCGGCCGTGGCGGCCGAGATGGCGACGAGGTCCTCCTGGGCGAAGCTGATCGTCAGCGGCAGGAGCGCCGAGCAGCCCAGCCCGGCGAGCCCGAAGGCGAGCACGCCGGCGACGGAGCCGCCGTCGGGCAGGGCGGCGATGGCCACGAACGCGGCGGCGAGCACGAACGGCAGCAGCCGGTACACGCGGTGAGCTGGGGAAGCCGCGCTGGATGGCGGCGAACAGGACCCGCCCGACGGTCACCATCCCCCAGAACGTGGTGAGGGCGATGGCGGCGACGGTCGTCGAGGCTCCGACCTCGGTGGTCATGTCGAGCTGCGACCAGTTGCCGTTGAGCGTCTCGCAGATGCCGTAGAGCACGGCGAACGCGGCGTACAGCGCGAACCGGCGCGGGATGGGCGCCCGCGCCGCGGTCGCCGGCGGCGCGGCTGCCGGTGTGCAGCGGCAGTGGTCGGCTGGCGAGCGAGGAGGCCGGCGAGCAGGATCGCCGACAGCACCGGGCAGGCCCCACCAGAAGCCGAGGCCGACGAAGATCGCCACGAAGATCGGCGCCAGGGCGGTGCCGGCCCCGAGCAGGGCGTTGAGCACGAGGACGGACCGGTCGACCGCCGTCGGGATGGAACGCCGCGGTGAACGTGTTGAGGGTCGGCACGGTGAGCCCGAACCCGACCCCGAGGCAGGCCGTGGCCACCAGCAGCAGCCCGTAGGCGATGGCCTGGTCGTCGGTGAACGGTGTGCTGGCGACGAGCAGGCCCATCGACGACGAGGCTGGCCGTCAGCCCGGCGAGGTAGACGCGCTTGGATCCGTAGCGGCGGGCCAGGCCGGCGCCGAGCAGCGAGCCGGCGATCGCCGTGATCACCTGCGGCAGGAACATCGCGCCGTACTGGCTGCTCGACAGGTCGTACTCGTCGGGATCGGTGAAGATCGTGCTGGCCGCCGGGAACGTCACCAGGACGATGCCTTGGACGAGCCCGGCGGCGTAGACGACGTTGGTCTCGGTGCGGGTGGCCATCGCCGCGCCGGCGCCTAGCCGAGGCGTTCGGTGAGGTGCTCGCCGACGCGGATGGCGTTGGCCATCGCCGTGAGCGCCGGGTTCACGGCGCCGATGCTCGGGAAGAAGCTGGTGTCGACGACGTAGAGGTTGTCGAGCTCGTGGGCCTTGCAGTTGGTGTCGAGGACCGAGGTGGCCGGGTCGGTGCCGAACCGGCAGGTGCCGGCCTGGTGGGCGACGCCGGCGACGGAGATGTCCATGTGCATGTAGAAGTTCTTGTCGAGCACGTGGTGCTGGGCCAGGCCGACGTGGTTGAGCAGCTTCTTCAGCTCGTGGTACAGGCGGTCGGCCTCGTCGTCGTTGGTCGAGCGTGTAGGCGAGGTGGATGTTGCCGTCGCCGTCGACGGTGACCCGGTTGTCCGGCTTCGGGAGGTCCTCGGTGGTCAGCCAGAAGTCGAGGGCGTGGCGGGCGACCTCGGCGAGCGACCAGTGCGGGGCCAGCTTGGTCAGCTTGGGCTCCTCGCCCTTCATCGCCTCGGCGTTGGACTTGCCGATCATCTGGATGTTGCCGGCCGGCCAGTCGTAGTCGGGCGCCCCGAAGTAGAAGTCGTTGAGGCCCGACCGTCTTCTGGAAGACGGTGTCGTTGGGCTCCTTGGCCAGGGCGACGATCGCCTTGCAGTTGTGGAACATGTAGTTGCGGCCGACCTGGTCCGAGCCGTTGGCCAGGCCGTTGGGGTGCTGGTCGTTCGCCGAGCGCAGCAGCAGCTTGGCCGAGTTCGACGCCCCCGCCGAGACGACGACGATGTCGCCGCGTGTAGACCTCGGTGTTGCCGCCGCGGGACACGACCACGCCGGTGACGGTGCGCCCGCCGGGTCGGTGTCGAGCCGGGTCACCTCGGCGTCGACGAGCAGCGTCACGTTCGGCCGGTCGAGCATCGGGCCGCACGGCGATGGTCTCGGCGTCGGCCTTGGCGTGGACCAGGCAGGGGTAGCCGTCGCACCAGGTGCAGCGGATGCAGGTGCTCTTGGCCCGGTCGGCCTCGTCGAGGAGGATGCCGCACGGGGCGTGGAACGGGTGGTAGCCGCCGGCGGCCAGCTCGTCGGACAGCTGCTGGATGCGCGGCTCGTGGGACACCGCCGGCCACGGGTAGGGCTTCGGAGCGGTGGCCCTCGGTCGGGTCCTCGCCGGCGTTGCCGTGGACCTGGTACAGCCACTCGGCCTTCGTGTACCACGGCTCGAAGTCGTCGTAGGTCAGCGGCCACGCCGGCGAGACCCCGTCGACGTGGCGGATCTCGCCGAAGTCCTGGGGGCGCAGCCGGTACAGCGCGGCGCCGTAGAGCTTGGTGGCGCCGCCGACGTTGTAGTGGACCTGCGGTTGGAACGGCTTGCCGTCGGCGTCGTACCAGGTGTCCTTGGAGATGTACTTGCCGTCGATGAACACCGGCTCGGGGTCCCAGTTGTCCATCTCCCGCGGCAGGTAGTTGCCCCGCTCCAGCAGCAGGATCTGCTTGCCGGATGCGGCCAGGGTGTGGGCGAGCGTGCCGCCTCCCGCCCCGCTGCCGATGATGATGACGTCGTAGTGGTCGCTCACGGTTCCTC
>CAVZPA010000021.1:0-224772 GCA_963776995.1 uncultured Acidimicrobiia bacterium | reverse complement strand
TCTCGGGCACCGACAGCATCGCAGCCGCGATGCGGAGGGCAGGTTGGTCATTCGGGCGGGTAGGGCTCGAACCCTTCGCGCTCCTGGACGTCACGGATGTAGGTGATGATGGCGGTGATCTCGTCCTCGTCGAGGCGGGTGACGGCGGGCATCGGACCGAACTCCCAGTTGTGTTGTGCAACGCCGTTGCGAATGGCGTCTCGAATCGAGTCGTCGGGAAGTTGGCTGGATTCGTAGATCTCCGACAGCAGGGACGGGCCGAAATCGGTGCCACGAAGATCGCCACCGTGGCATGACGCGCAGTCACCGTCGTACAGCGGCGCGCCGTCGCTCGACGCCACACCTGCCGATCCGTCGCTTCCGTCGTCGGCACCGCGGCGACGAGGACGCCGAGCGCGAAGGCGCCCAGCCAACCGGAGCGGACCAGTCGTGTGGTCTCGGCGTGGCGGTGCGATGAGGTGCGGAGCCGGTCGGACATGACTCGAACGTACGGCAGACTCGTCGTCGGTGGTGTCGGTCATCGTGGCTCCTCCTTCGGTGGCGGTGGCCGCGCCGTCGCGCTCTCGTGTTCCAACAACGTCAGGAGAACAGATCATGAAGACACGCGTCCTCGGAGCGAGCGGCCTCGAAGTCTCGGCCATCGGGCTCGGGTGCATGGGCATGACCGGTGGATACAGCCACCGTCCCGACCCCGACGAGATGGCCGCGGTGATCCGATGGTGCGGTCGAGCGCGGCGTCACCTTCTTCGACACCGCCGAGGCTTACGGCCCGCACGCCAACGAGGAACTCGTTGGACGAGCCCTGGCACCGTTCCGAGACCGCGTCGTCATCGCCACCAAGTTCGCCCAGGACATCGACCCGGTGGAACGCAAGGCGCGTGGGCGGATGCTGCGCCCCGACGCAGGTGGCACTCGCGGCAGAGGGCTCGCTGCAGCGCCTCGGCGTCGAGACGATCGATCTCTACTACCAGCACCGGGTCAACCCCGAAGTGCCGATCGAAGAGTTCGCTGGCGCGGTCAAGACGCTGGTCGATGCGGGCAAGGTCAAGCACTACGGGATGTCGGAGGCGTCCGCCGGCACGATCCGCCGCGCCCACGCCGTGCAGCCGGTGAGCGCGATCCAGAGCGAGTACTCGCTGTGGTGGCGACGCCCAGAAGAAGAGGTGCTCGACACGTGCCAGGAGCTCGGCATCGGCTTCGTCCCCTTCAGCCCACTCGGCAAGGGCTTCCTGACCGGGACGATCGACACCTCGACGACGTTCGAGGCCGGCAACGACCTGCGCACCCAGATCCCACGCTTCGCCCCCGACGCGCTGCAACACAACATGGCGCTCGTGGACGAAGTGAAGGCCATCGCCGCGGCCAAGGGCGTCACCCCGGGCCAGATCGCGCTCGCCTGGCTCCTCGCCCAGAAGCCTTGGATCGTGCCCATTCCCGGCACGACCAAGCCCCACCGCCTCGACGAGAACAGCGGCGCCGCGGACGTCACGCTCTCCGATGACGAGGTCGCACAACTGACGGCGCTGTCATCGGCGATCGAGATCGAGGGTGGGCGCTACCCCGACGTCCTCGAAGCACAGACCAACCTCTGACCGCGGTCGAAGCCGGCACGACATTGGAGGCAACGAGATGCGAACGTCGTCGACTGGACTATGTGCTGGGTTTCGAGGAGATCGACCAGACGCAGGTCGCGGTCGTTGGCGGCAAGGGCGCGCAGCTGGGGGAGCTGTCGCGGATCGACGGCGTCCGTGTGCCGGCTGGCTTCTGCGTGACGACGGACGCGTTCCGGCGGATCATGGCGGAAGCGCCGTCGATCGATGATCGGCTCGATCGGTTGTCGCGCCTGAACCCGGACGACCGGGAGTCGATCCGCACGCTCAGCGCGGAGATCCGCCGGACCGTCGAAGGGATCGTCGTCCCTGACGATGTGGCGGCGGCGATCACCGGCGCGCTCGCCCGGCTCGGCGAGCAATCCGCCTACGCCGTCCGATCCAGCGCGACGGCGGAGGACTTGCCGACGGCCTCCTTCGCGGGCCAGCAGGACACGTACCTGAACGTCGTGGGGCCGGCAGCGATCCTCCAGCACGTCAGCCGGTGCTGGGCCTCGCTGTTCACCGAGCGGGCCGTGACCTACCGCCTGCGGAACGGCTTCGACCACCGCAAGGTCCACATGGCCGTGGTCGTGCAGCAGATGGTCTTCCCGGATGCGGCCGGCGTCCTGTTCACGGCCGACCCTGTCACGTCGAACCGGAAGGTCGCCTCCGTGGAAGCGAGCTTCGGCCTCGGCGAGGCCCTGGTCTCCGGTCGGGTGAACGCGGACGTCTACAAGGTGCGCGACGGCGAGGTCGTCGCCAAGGCGGTCGCCACCAAGCAGCTTGCCGTCCACGCCTCGCCGGCAGGCGGGACGCAGGAACAGGCGATCGAGCCGGCGCGGCAGGAGCAGCCAGCGCTGACGGATGCGCAGGTCGTGCGGCTCGCGCAGCTGGGCCGGCGGATCGAAGCGCACTTCGGCTGCCCCCAGGACATCGAATGGTGCCTGGTCGACGACGGCTTCCAGATCGTCCAGAGCCGGCCGATCACGACGCTGTTCCCCATCCCGGAGGTCGGCGACCGAGCGAACCACGTCTACGTCTCGGTCGGTCATCAGCAGATGATGACGGACCCCATGAAGCCCCTGGGGCTCTCGGTGTGGCAGCTGACGGCCCTCCGGCCGATGTACGAGGCCGGCGGGAGGCTGTTCGTCGACGTCACCGCGGGCCTGGCTTCGCCATCGAGCCGCGCCGGCCTTCTGGAGCTCCTGGGGAGATCCGATCCGCTGATCAGGGACGCGCTGCAGACCATCGTCGAACGCGGCGACTTCATCCCGTCGCTCCCGGACGAGGGTCCCGGCGAGCCGCCGGCTGGCGGCGCGCCCGCCCCGATCGAGACCGATCCGGCCATCGTCACCGAGCTGATCGGGCGCAACCAGGCGTCCATCGCCGCCTTGAAGCGCGACATCCGGACGAAGTCCGGATCGGCGCTGCTCGACTTCATCCTGGCGGACATCCAGGAGCTGAAGCGGATCCTGTTCGATCCGCAGAGCCATCAGGTGATCATGGCGGGGATGGAGGCCACCTGGTGGCTCAACGAGCAGCTGCAGGCGTGGCTGGGCGAGAAGAACGCGGCCGACACGCTCACGCAGTCCGTCCCCCACAACGTCACGTCGGAGATGGGGCTGGCGCTCCTGGACGTCGCAGACGTCATCCGCCCGCATCCGGAGGTGGTGGCGTTTCTGCACGACGTCGAGGACGAGGGCTTCCTGGACGAGCTGGCGAAGCTCGCGGGCGGGCGCGAAGCGCGCGACGCCATCCGGGCCTATCTCGACACGTACGGCATGCGCTGCGTCGGCGAGATCGACATCACGAGACCGCGTTGGAGCGAACGCCCCACCACGCTCGTGCCCGTGATCCTCGGCAACGTCAAGAACCTCGAACCGGGCGCCGCCAAACGGCGCTTCGAGCAAGGACGGCAGGAGGCATCGAAGAAAGAACAGGAGCTGCTGGACCGCTTGCGGACCTTGCCGGACGGAGAGCAGAAGGCCGAAGAGGCCAAGCGGATGATCGACCGCGTCCGGACCTTCATCGGGTACCGGGAGTACCCGAAGTACGGCATGGTCAGCCGCTACTTCGTCTACAAGCAGGCCCTGCTGGAAGAAGCCGAGCGGCTCGTGCAGGCCCACGTGCTCCGTGAGCAGGAAGACATCTTCTACCTCACGTTCCAGGAGCTCCACGACGTCGTCCGCACGAACCAGGTGGATGACCAGCTCATCCGCCAGCGCAAGAACGCGTTCAGGTCGTATCAAGCACTCACGCCACCACGGGTGCTCACGTCGGATGGCGAGATCGTCACCGGGGCGTACCGACGAGACGACCTGCCAGATGGCGCGCTGGTCGGTTTGCCCGTTTCCGCCGGGACGATCGAAGGGCGGGCCCGCGTCATCCTGGACATGGCAGAGGCCGAACTCGAGCCGGGCGACATCCTGGTCACGGCCCACACGGATCCCAGCTGGTCGCCCCTGTTCGTCGCCATCAACGGCCTGGTGACCGAGGTAGGGGGCCTGATGACCCACGGCGCAGTGATCGCCCGAGAGTACGGCTTGCCGGCCGTCGTGGGGGTCGAGCATGCCACGCAGCTGATCCGGGATGGGCAGCGGATCCGTGTGAATGGAACGGACGGGTACGTCGAGATCCTCCCCGCGACGTGACAATCAGGCGCTGGCAGCGGCGAACATCGCCTCCAGCTCCCGGCGGGTGTCTGGTCCGCATGGCTGGAACACGACCTCGGTGACGCCCGTGGCGCCGAGGTCGTCGATGCGGGCCTTGATCTCGTCAGGGGTGCCGGTGACCGTCGTTGACGCCAGCAGCGCTCCGCCGGTCGCCGCCCACGCCGCGCGGTCGGCGTCGTTGAGGTGGATGCAGTGGCCGACGTGCACGTCGAGGTGTCGTTCGTCCTCGGTCCGCTCGTCGATCACCGCCAGCCACTCCTTGCCTCCGGGGATGTCGGGCACGGCGTCACGGCCGTAGAACTCGTAGGTGGCGTGATAGGCGAGTGCGCCGCCCGGGCCGGCGGCGGCGAGCACGCGCTCCGAGGAGACGTCCTCGCCGGGCTCGAGCACGGTGCCCCAGTAGAGGTACGCAACCCAATCGAAGACACCCGGTTCAAGGCCCTCAACCGTGGTCGTGGCGAACACCCCGTCACAGCGGTTGGCGACGGCGCGGCCCTTGGGCCCGAGGGCGCCGATCAGGATCGGCACCTCGATCGGGCGGGCTGGGGCGCTGCCGTCGGGGTGCAGCATCTGCATTCGGGCGCCCTCCCACTCGACCACCTCGCCGCGCAACAGCCCGCAGTAGGCGTCGAGGTAGGCGGTCATGAACGACCACGGAATGGCCCGGTAGCCCATCGCCCGCCGCCCGGTGAACCCGGTGCCGAACGACACCGCGACCCGCCCCGGAGCCAGACCGGCCAACGTCGCCGTGGCCGCGGCGTTGGTCATCGGGTGGCGCAGTGTCGGGATCAGGACACCCGGGCCGAGCCCGATCCGCGACGTCCGCTCGGCGGCCAACGCCAGCGACATCCACACGTCAGGGCTCTGCTGCGGCGTGTCATAGAGCCACGCCCGTGCGTAGCCGATCTCCTCGGCGACCCGAATGTCCTCCGGTGACGACGTCTGTCGTCGGGAACGCGCACGAGACCTTCACCTACAACCTCCAACTCGGAACATCCAGGTCTAGCACGCACCTCACAACGCGAGCTCGGTTCGCGGGTGGCGACCGATGACACAGTCGGGCGGCGTGCCACGCTGATCCGTGTGCTCGACGTCAACCATCCGCGTCACGTACCGACGTGCGCCTGACCCGGACGGCGTGAGGACATGACGAGCCGGACCGGTGTCATCCGATGTGGCCTCGCCGCGGTGCTGTTCGGGGTGTCGGCACCGGCGGCGTCTCGCCTCACCGACGACATGGGCGCGTTCACGCTGGCCGGGCTGCTGTACCTTGGCGCGGCCGTCGCCGTCCTCCCGTTGGTCGGCCGCACGCCGCCGTCGCGGGGAGCGGTGCGGGCGTCGCTGCCGAAGCTGTCGCTGGCGGTCGTGCTCGGCGGCGCCGTTGGTCCGGTGCTGCTGGCCGCCGGACTCGGGCTCGTCCCAGCGGCGACGTCGTCGCTGCTGCTGAACCTCGAACTGGTGTTCACCACCGTCGTCGCCGGTGTCGTGTTCCACGAGCACCTCGGCCGCCACGTCGTCACCGGCACCGCGCTTGTCGTCGTCGGCAGCGTCGTGCTCACCTGGTCCGGCGGCCCCGACCTGCGGTGGGGCGCCCTGTTGATCGCCGGCGCCTGCGCCTGTTGGGCCGTCGACAACTGCGCCACCGCGACGATCGATCAGCTCAACCCGAGCCACATCACCCTCGCCAAGGGACTGATCGCCGGTGGCACCAATCTGCTGATCGGGCTCGCCCTCACCGACGCGCCGGCGCTCGGGCCGACCCTGTGGGCGCTCGTCATCGGCGCCTTCGGCTATGGCGCGTCGATCACCTTGTGGGTGGCCGGGGCCCGTGACCTCGGCGCGGCGCGCGGTCAGCTCGTGTTCGCCACCGCCCCGTTCATCGGTGCGATCGTCGCCTGGTCCGTGTTCGGCGACCCGGTCACTGCTCGCCAGGTCGTCGCGTTCGCGATCGCCGCCAGCGGGGTCGCGTTCGTGCTGTGGAGCGATCACGAACACGCCCACACCCATGAGCCGCTGGCCCACGTCCACGAGCACGAGCACGATGTGCACCACGTTCACACGCATCCCAAAGAACCGGTGTCACCAAGTCGGCACACGCATCGCCACGAGCACACCCCGCTCGTACACCGCCACCCCCACGTTCCCGACCTCCACCACCGCCACGAGCACGCCTGAGAGCCCTCGGCTCGGTCCGCCGGCCGGCAGCGGATGCCATCACCCGGGTCACCAGCGGATGACCCGCTCACCCGATCAGCCAGAGCGAGTGTGCTCGAGAATCGCGGCGACGATGGTCTCCCAATCGGCCTCATCGACGCCGTGGCCGGCGCCCTCGAGCGGCAGCAGCGTTGCGCCGGGAATCTCCTCCGCCAGCGCCTCCCCGTGCCCGAGCGGGAACATCGGATCCGCCGTGCCGTGGATCACCAGCGTGGGAACCTTGATCGAGGACAGAGGCTGGCGTGACCGATCGTCGTCCGCGATGGCGTCGTGGTTCTGCAGGGCCGCGACGTTGCGGGCACGTTCGACGTCGCGCCGGACGAACTCACGGGATGCCGCCTCATCGAAGGGGCGCTGGACGCCGTTGAGGACACGGCAGTAGCCGACGAGGTACTCGATGACCGACTCGGGGTCCGACCAGTCCACCTCGGCGGTCGCCACGAAGCGCCCAAACTCCTCGCGTCGGCGGTGGGAGCCCACGGTCACCGGGCGTCGCAGGAGAGGTACTGATCAAGACGAGCGAGAGCACGCGATCGGCGAAGTCCAGCGCGAGGAGCTGCGCGAAGGCCCCGCCGGCCGAGACGCCGACGATGTGAGCTGCCGGGAGACCATAGGCGTCGAGCACACCGGCGGCGTCGGCGACCAGGTCAGCGCCGCTGTAGGTGGGGTGGCCGGGCTCGGACGTGACTGATCGGCCGGTGTCGCGGTGGTCGTAGCGGATCACCAACCGCCCTCCGTCGGCGAGCATCCGGCAGAAGCCCTCGTCCCACCACAGCATCGACCCGCCAACACCCATGACGAGAAGGATCGGAGGGTCGGCCGGCTCACCGAACGGCTCCGTGCACAGCGCCACACCGTTGGCTTCGATCATCCGCTCGGCCACGTCGCCTCCTCTCACCACCACCGCAGGGCCTCCGACGGCGAAGGTTCCTACCTCGTCGACCGTGCAGACACCCGGAACTCAGCGCCGGCCGCCCAGCCACGGGCGGACACGACTTGGAGCGGCTCTGCGCTCCGGCCGAAGTATGCGGACGCGGCCGCCAGCGATCCTTTCAGCCAGGCACGATCTCGGAGTTGGCGGGCATCCACGCGGACCCGTCTGCTCGACCGAAGGCGAAGGGCAGTCCGCGAGCCCGAGTCCAGTCGGTGGAGTCACTGACCTGCAGGTGGAGGTGGGGCTCGGTGCTGTTGCCCGAGTTGCCACACCGAGCTACCTGGTCGCCCACCTGGACTCGTTGGCCCCGTTCTGCCTGCACACTGCCTCGTTGCAGATGGGCGAGCAGCACGTACGGGCCTTCGGATCCAACGCCGATCACCACGTGGTTCCCGGCGAGTCCGACGGTGCCGCGGCGCGCTCGTCGCCGCTGTCCCAGCATGTAGGGGACGAGGGTGAAGGGAGAGCGTCGGGCCGCGTGATCGGGCTCACCGTCGTGGACGAGCACGATCCGGCCGGCCACAGGAGCGAGGACGGGGCGGCCGAACCCCACGAAGATCTCCGGTGACTCGGACAAGAACAGGCGACGCCACGTACGCGGCGCCGACCGCCCATGGTCGTCGACCGGGACGAGGTCGATCGTGTGGGAGGATCCGAAGGCTGCGGTGCCGTGGCTCGGCACCCGGTCGGCGGGGCTGTTCTGCACCAGGCATGGGCCCCGGAGAGGAATCACCAATCTGATCGGATCGGGCGCGATGGCGTCGGACGATCGACTCACAGGTCCGTCAGACGTTGGACACCGGCGCGGCGTACGGGTTGTCCACCACGTACCTCCAGACCCCGCCCTCCTGACGCCGAGCCACCTCGGCGGTGATCCAACTGACCGAGTAACCGGGCATCGAGAACGTGTACTGGTTCGACAACAGGGCGAGCTCACCGCACTCCACCGCGTAGCGAGTCTCCAGCGTCAAGGTTCCCCCGAACGCCACCGTCGCCTCGTAAGCCGCCCGGATCGCGTCCAGTCCAATCGCGGGCGCCCCGTCCTCAGCCATCAGCACGGCCCCAGGTTCGTAGAGGTCGACGAGCGCGTCGACGTCTCCGGCGTTGATGCCCTCGCGAACCTTGTCGTGGAGTTCGGCTGGATGCACCACGGTCTCCCCTCGCCCTGAGGCGGCCTCTGGACCGCCAGCCGGCTGTGGACCTCGCCGGCACGGGCGACGCTATCCGGAGCAGCAGGCGTCTCGGGGCCCCGCCGGCCGGCGTGGCGGGCGAGAACATGCCCCAGCGCCGCGGACGTCGGCGCGGCTGACGCCAAGGTCAGCGGGACAGCTGTGCTGGCCACCGATGCCGGCGACCTGACCGTGTTTCGGGCCTGGTTGAAGTCCGAGCGCGGCTTCGAGCCACCAGAGGACTGGGATCTGTTCACGATCGATATCGATGCGCTCACGGTCATCTCGGCCGACGGTGGGCAGCTGCGTGCCTGGCAAGCCACCTATCGAGGCGTGATGCCCGATGCGTATCTCGACGAGCTCGACGTCGACGACCGAGCCGCCTTCTGGCGCCGCCAGGTGCTGGCGTTGCTGCCCGGTCAGCGGCTCAAGGTGATCGTTGATGACGGCGTCGTCGTCGGGTTCGCGGCAGCCGGACCCGAACACGACGGTCGGGCGGCGGGCGTCGGCGAGCTGTACGCCATCAACCTCGACCCCCAGGTGTGGAGCCGTGGGCTCGGCCGAGCTTTGCTGCGCGACGTGACCGTGGAGCTGGCCGGGCTCGGCTGCCGGGAAGCAGTGCTGTGGGTCGTTCCCCAGAACGACCGGGCACGCCGGTTCTACGAGTCCGAGCAGTGGTGCGACGACCACGTACGACGCGACGATGAGGTCTTCGGCGTCGTCGTTCCTGAGATGCGCTACCGGCGCCCGTTGCCCACCAGCGGCCCAGGCGTGTCCGACAACGACGTGGGATAACGACCACTCGTCGCATCTGCCAACGCCGGGTCAACGTGGTCGCAGAGCGGGTGGCAACGATCGTCCGATCAGTCTCGTTGGTATCGGGTGGCGGCGAGAGGGGCGAAGATCGCGGTGATCGCGGCGCACCACAACAGGGCGCGAATCGCGAAGTATCCGGCGCTGTGGCCGAGGACCGCCTCGGCGTCGCCGATCGCCAAGGCCCGGGTGGCGTTCACGAGGTGCGTGAGCGGCTGATGTTCGGCGAACGCCTGCATCCAGCCTGGCATTGATGCAACCGGAACGAACGCGCTCGACACAAAGGCGATCGGAAAGACCAGTAGCGCCATACCTTGGGCGGCGTGTGGACTGCCTGCCGCGAGACCGAGTGTCACGAAGACCCAGGTGAACGCAAAGGCGGCCACGAGGCAGAGACCGACCGCGGCGAGCAGGCCCGCAATGGAAGCCGAGGTCCGAAAGCCCACGGCGAAGCCCACAGCGATGGTGACGGCGACGCCTAGCCCGGCGAGACTCGTGTCGGCGATCACACGGCCGGCGACGATCCCCAGGCGAGACACGGGCAGCGAGCGGAGGCGGTCGAACAGGCCGGCGCCGACGTCTTCGGCGACGGCGGTGGCGGAGGACATGCCCGAAAAGAGCACACCGACAGCGACGAAGCCCGGCACGAGGAAGTCGACGTAGCGGATGCCGCTCGAGATCGCGCCGCCGAACACATAACGAAAGATGAGCAAGAAGATGGCGCCGCGCGTCAGTCCCATCATGAAGACATGGGGAGAGCGAAGGCCCCGTAGCAGGCTGCGACGCGCCACCATGAGGGCGGTACCGAGCAGTCCCGACGGTCGGGTCGGACGGGGGAGCGTGGCTCCGGCGGGGAACATGGCAATGGGCGTGACGGTGGTCATGGCCGTTCTCTTCACTCAGGCGGCGCGACGGCGACGCCGCCGGGCCTCGGTGGGGGTTGCTGACACCTCAACGGCGCTGCCGGTCTCATCCGCTGCGGACTGCCCGGTCAGGGCCAGGAAGACTTCGTCGAGCGTCGCCCTTCGCAAGCTGATGTCGGTGAGCTCGATACCGTGACGGTCGAGCTCTCGGACGGTGTCAAGAAGCCGAGCGGAACCACAGTCGACTGCGACGGCGACAGCTCGGGTGGGGACGTCGACTCGGGGCGCCTCTGGTCCGAGCGATGCGATCGTGGCGACCGCTCGTTGGAGGTCGGCTGCGAGAGCGACATGGACTTCGACGACGTCAAGCCCGAGGCCGGCCTTGAGGTCGTCCGGGGTGCCTTCGGTGATGACCCGTCCATGTTCGACGATGGCGATCCGGGCTGCCAGCTGATCCGCTTCCTCGAGATATTGCGTGGTGAGGAGCACGCTGGTGCCCCCGGCGACCAGATCGCGGATCGTGTCCCACAGCTCGTAGCGACTGCGGGGGTCGAGGCCAGCCGTTGGCTCGTCCAGGAGGAGGAGCTGAGGTGCTCCTACCAGGCTTGCAGCGAGATCCACCTTTCGGCGCATCCCGCCGGAGTACGTGCGGACGAGCCGGTCGGCGTGCTCGGTGAGGCCAAGCCGCTCGATGACCATGCCGGCGCTGAGCCGAGCTTGCCGGCGGTCGTGGCCGAACAGGCGTCCCATGAGCTCCAGATTCTCCCGGCCTGACATTGCGCCCTCGACGGCAGCCGCTTGCCCAGCGAGGCTGATCGCCTGCCGCACCCGCGCCGGGTGGCGCAGCGCGTCGATGCCGGCGACGCTGAGCCGGCCCGCGTCGGGCCGAAGGAGCGTTGCGACCATGCGGATGAACGTCGTCTTCCCGGCCCCGTTGGGGCCGAGCACAGCCGTTACCTGGCCGGGGTCCACGGTGAGGTCGAGGCCGTCGAGGGCTTGGGTTGTGCCGAACCGCTTCGTGAGGCCACGTGCCTCAAGGATGGCGGACATGTGCTCTCCTCATCGTGGTGCGCCGACTCCGGATGGGCGCATCGCCAACGAATCGGTGGCACGACCGAACCGGTGATGCCGTCATAGCGGTGAGGAAACAACGCCGGCTGACACGTCGTCGGTGATGCTGCGAAGGATCCGTTGAATCGCGTCGACATCATCACGCTGGGCCGCCTCACGCACGTCGACGATGCAGCGGTGCACGTGGCGACGGGCGAGCGCTCTCGCCACCTGATCGAGGGTCCCGTCAACCACCAACTCCGGTTGATGCTGCCTGAAGCGACCGCCGATACGCCTCTTCGGCACTCTGCTGCAGCTGCACGATGACGGGGCCCACCACACGACCATGGCGGGCGGCGTCGAAGCGTCGCAGCGCCTCCGCCACGATCGCTCGGGCCTCATCCAGAGCGGCGTCGAGCTCAACGCGATCAGGTGTCGCGGGTGCGTCTCGAAGGTCATCGATGTCGATGAGGCGCACTCCGGGGATCGCGCTCGTGCACGGCTCGACGTTGGGTGGGACAGACAGATCGACCACAATGAGTCGCCGTCCCGCGCGCGTTCGCATCGCCAGCTGCACCTCGGCAGCCGTCACCAGATGACTCGACGCCGACGTCGCGCAGAGCACGACGTCGGCCAGACGCAGTGCCAACGGGATCTCGTCAATTCCACGCACGGGTGCTGTGCGTTGGCTCAGGCGCTCGGCTCGCTCGACCGATCGGCCGTACACAGCAGGAACGATGTCGAGCTCGGCGAGCCGCTCGACGACGACACGAGCCATGCGGCCCGTGCCAATGACTGCGACCTGCAGTCGGTCGGCGCTGAGCCCCTCCAAGGCCGTGTCCACTGCGGTGCGCCCGACGGACCGGCCCAGTGTGGCGAGAGCCGTTTCGCGGTGGGCACGACGCGCCGTGGCGACAGCTGCGCCGAACAGGGCTCGCAGGCGCGGCCCCATGGTGCCGTGATCCTCGGCCGCACGGGCCGCCGACCGTACCTGGCCCTGGATCTCCACCTCACCGGCGATGCGTGAGTCGAGCCCGGCGGCCACGCGGAAGAGGTGGGCCTCGACCTCCCTACCGGAACGGCGCGAGCATGCGCTCACGAAGCGCGGTCGCGTCGCGACCGACCGGTGCCAGTAGGACGTCGAGTAGGGCGTCGGCCCAGCCCGGGTCGGGCAGGACGGCATAGATCTCCGTTCGGCTGCAGGTGGACAGCACCGCCGCCTCGACGCAGCCTGCTCGATCGAGGCTTTCGAGCATGGTCGACAGCTGACCGGCACGGACGGCGAGGGCGCCAACGGTATGCAGGACCGCGACGTCGTGCGACGCCCCGACCATAACTACATCATGCATGACCTCACCACCGTCGCCCTTCGCCTGTCCAGCGAGCCTGCCCGGCCGACCTTTGAAAATCCTTCGAAGGCCGGAGACCCGATCACGGTCTCGGCCGTGGGAGATTGTGAGTGGTCACACGGTGGTCACGAACGCGGCGGCGGAGACGAACGTGTCCAGTGTCGAACGAACGAACGTGTCCAGCACATTCGTTCAGCGTGTGTCGCAAGCCATTTCACGCCCTTGATGCATATGCCCTGAGCTGGGCATATGCGCCTCACAAGCGGTGGAGCTGGGGGGAATCGAACCCCCGTCCATCAGCCGGTGGGCGGACCTGCTACGACCATTCCCGTCTGCGAGGTTGACGCACCCTCACCGGCGGGTCGGTTGACCACCGCGAGCGGTGGTCGGCGCCCGGTCTTTGCCGGGTGTCAGCCGTCTTTCCGGCTGTCAGTGGTCTTTCCCACCGCCATCTCTCGCTTCTGTTGCCGGGCTGCGGGAGACCGGCCCCGTGCGGCATTTCTGCTCACGATTGCTGTTCACTCACCTGGGATCAGGCGGCGACAGCGAACTGCTCATCGGCAATTCTTGTTGGTGCCCCGTTTTACGAGTCTGAGCAACTCGGGTCGCAGAACCGTCCAGCGTCACTGACGTCGAAACCTGTCAGCCCCGTTGGTGTAACACGCCCATCCTATCGGCCTCTGCCGTCGTCGTTGCCGGCGGAATCGGATGCCGAACGCGCCGTCGGCCGACCCGCCCTCGTCTCAGCGCGGCTCGAGCAGGGCCTCGATGAGGTGCGGGCCGGGCTCGGCGATCGCCCGCTCCAGCGCGGCGACCGCCTCGTCAGCTGTGCGCACGGCGACGGCCGGCACGCCCATCCCGCTGGCGAGCTGCACGAAGTCGAGATCCGGGCGGGAGAGATCGAGCAGGTCGCGGGCCTTCGGTCCGCCTGCTCCGGCGCCGGTGCGGGCCAGCTCGATGTTCAAGATGGCGTACGACCGGTTGTTCATGATCACCGTCGTCACGTCGAGCGACTCCCGGGCCTGCGTCCACAACGACTGGATCGTGTACATCGCCGAGCCGTCGGCCTCGAGGCTGACCACGGGGCGATCCGGGCAGGCCACGGCCGCGCCCGTGGCCACGGGCAACCCCTGGCCGATCGCCCCGCCGGTGAGCTGCAGCCAGTCGTGCGGTGGGCAGCCCGCCGTCGCGCTGCTCATCCACACGCTGTTGGTGGCGCTCTCGTCGGAGACGATGGCGCCCTCGGGCAGCGTTGCGGCGACCGCCGCGGCGAGGCCCGGCCCGGTCAGCGCACCCGTGGGCCGACCGGGCCGGGCGCTGTCGATCGACGGCGCCGCCGCGCCGACGGCATCAGCGAGAGCGGCGAGGGCACCGGCCGCGTCGTCGCCGGGAGCGGCGAGCACGTGCACCGTGCAACCCTCCGGCACGAGGTCGCTCGGCTTGCCGGGATAGGCGAAGAACGACACCGGCGAGCCGGCCTCGACGAGCACCAGATGGCGCAGGCCCTCGAGCTGCGCCTGGGCCATCTCACCGAAGTACTGCAGCTTCTCGACCGCGGGGATTCCGGCGCCGCGCTCGGTGCGCGCGACGAACGTCTCGGCGAAGAGCCGGGCGTCGGTGCCGGCGGCGACGCGCGCCGCGGCGATGAGCGCACCACGCCGCAGCGACGTCCCACCGAGCAGCAGGGCGCACGGCTCGCCGGACCGGAGCACCTTGGCCGCAGCATCGACGGCGTCCGCATCGACCGGCCGAGGGTCGCGGCGCGGCGCGGGGGCGACCGGATCGGCTCCGTCTCCCCACGACACGTCCGCCGGCAGGATCAGCGTGGCCACCTGGCCGGGCGGGCCGATGGCCGCGTCGACGGCCTCGGCGGTCACCCGGCACAGATCGGCGGTGCGCTCCGGCCGGCCGATCCAGCCCGACACGTTGCGCGCCGCGGCGTCGATGTCGGAGTGCAGCGGGGCGTCGAAGCGAACGTGGTACGTGGCGTGGTCGCCGACGACGTTGACGACCGGGGTCGCCGCCCGCCGGGCGTTGTGCAGGTTGGCGAGCCCGTTGCCGAGCCCCGGACCGAGGTGCAGCAGGGTCGCCGCCGGCCGCTCCGCCATCCGGGCGTAGCCGTCGGCGGCTCCCGTCACGACGCCTTCGAACAGGCCCAGGACACCGCGCATCGCCGGCACCGTGTCGAGGGCGGCGACGAAGTGCATCTCGCTCGTGCCCGGGTTGGTGAAGCACGTCGTGACCCCGGCGTCGACGAGCGTGCGGATCATGGCTTCGGCACCGTTCATGGACGTTCACGATCGCACGTGGGCCCCCGGCGACCGCGATCGAGACCGCTCGGCCGACCCGACCGCCTGGCATCCTGGCGACCGTGCGGATCTGCTTCGTCTGCCTCGGCAACATCTGTCGCTCACCGGCGGCCGCGGCGGTGTTCGCCGATCGGGCGGCGGCAGCCGGGCTGGAGGTCACCGTCGACTCCGCTGGCACCAGCCGTTACCACCTCGGCGAAGGCCCGCACGCCCACACGCTGGCCGAGGCGCGGCGGCGGGGGATCGTCATCGATCACCGGGCCCGGCAGTTCACGAGCGAGGACTTCGACCGGTTCGACCTCGTCGTGGCGATGGACTCCGCCAACCACCGGGACCTGCTGCGCCTCGCACGCGACGACGTGGCGCGGGCCAAGGTCGTCATGCTCCGTGCGGAGGAGGCTGACGTGCCAGACCCGTGGGGCCTCCCGCCGGCCGCCTACGGCGAGATGTTCGACATCCTCGACGAGGCCTGCGCCGCCCTCGTCGAGCGCGTCGGCGCGACGTGAACGGTGATCTGCCAGACGAACTGCTGGACGGGCTCGACGTCACCGCCGTGCGCCCGGTCCATGGAGGCGACATCGCCAAGGCCTTCCGGCTGGACACGCCGACGGGACCGCTGTTCGCCAAGACCCATCCCGACCCGCTCCCGGGGCTGTTCGAGCGGGAGGCCACCGGTCTTCGCGCCCTCCGCCAGACCGGTGCCGTCGCCGTGCCCGATGTCGTACGGGAGCGGCCATCGGGCCTCGTGCTGGAGTGGATCGACGTCGGGGGACGGACGGCTGCGAGCGAGGCCGACCTCGGCGTGCGACTGGCCGCCCTGCACCGGGTCACCGGACCGCACTTCGGCGGGCTGGACACGTCGCCGTCGGGGTACCTCGGGTCGCAGCCCGTCGACCTCACGCCGACCAACGACTGGGCCGAGTTCTTCGTCGAGCGGCGGCTCCGTCCGTTGGCCCGCCGGGCCGTCGAGGTCGGTCGGCTCGACCCAGGAGCGCTGGCTCACGTCGAGCGCATCGCCCCGCACGCCGGTGAGCGATGCGGTCCCGCAGAGCCGCCGGCGCTGCTGCACGGCGACCTGTGGGCGGGCAACCGGCTCGTCGACACCGGCGGTCGCAACTGGTTGATCGACCCGGCGACGTACTGGGGGCACCGGGAGATCGACCTGGCGATGATGCAGCTGTTCGGCGGGTTCGGTGAGGACGTCTACGCCGCCTACGACGCCGCCTTCCCGCTCGCCGCCGGCTGGCGGGATCGCGTCGGCTGGTACCAGCTGCCGCCGCTGCTCGTCCACGCCATCCTCTTCGGCGGTTCCTACGGCCGCGCCGCGATGGACGTCCTCGTCAGGTCTTGACGACGATCACCGACACGAGCACGGAGACGACGATCACGGCGATCGGCGCGGCGTAGGTGGCCCACGTCGGGACGCGCTTGTGGCCGGGGGCCAGCACGACCCAGCCGGCCGCCGCGCCGCCGAGGATGCCGCCGATGTGACCGCCGATCGAGATTCCTGGGATCGTGAAGGTGACGAACAGGTTGATCAGCAGCGTCGCGCCGAGCCCGGTGGAGAACGGGTTGACGCCGCGGCTGCGCATCCCGACGAACGCCGCCCCCATCAGGCCGAACACGGCGCCCGACGCACCGCCGTGGATGGCGTTGGGCTGGAGGATGAGCGCCCCGGCCGACCCGCCGAGCAGGGCGGCGAAGTACAGGAGGCCGAAGCGGATCCGGCCGATCGCCGGCTCGAGCAGCTGCCCCAGCTGGAACAGCAGGAGCATGTTGAAGGCCAGGTGGATGATGCCGAAGTGCAGGAATCCCGACGTCACGAGGCGGTACCACTCGCCCGCCTCGAGGAACGGTCCGGCGAGACCGAGGTCCCACTGCCCGAGCTCGTTCGGGCTGCGCCCAGTGATCCGACCGCCGGTCAGCGAGTCCGGGTCGAGGATGGCGAGCCAGATGAACAGGCCGACGTTGATCGAGATCAGGGCGTAGGTGACGAGTGTCGGTTGGCGGGCGCTCCAGTAGCGGGCCCGGGTCTTGACGTCGGGCCGGGCGGCCTTGGCACACTCCAGGCAGTGGCTGCCCACCGAGGCCTGCACGAGGCACTGCGAGCAGGCCGCGCGGCCGCAGCGCGTGCAGCGCCGGCCCGCCTCGCGATCAGGGTGGCGATAGCACGTGGCGGCGGTCTGGGGCATCGGGGGTTGGGGCAGCGCCATGGTCCGTTCCAGGCTAGGGACTTCGCGGGCCGGTAGGGGGTCGCCGCCGGCACCGCCGTAAGGTCACGGCCATGGCATGGGACTTCAAGACCGAACCCGAGTTCCAGGAGAAACTGGACTGGATGGAGGGGTTCGTCCGGGACGAGATCTTCCCGCTCGAAACCCTGGCCGAGGAATGGCGGTCACCGGAGGGGCGCGACGCCCTCCGGCGGATCACCGACCCGCTCAAGGAGGAGGTCAAACGGCAGGGCCTCTGGGCGGCGCACCTCCCGCCGGACATGGGCGGGCTCGGCTTCGGGCAGGTCAAGCTCGGCCTGATGCACGAGATCCTCGGGCAGACGGCGTACGGCCCGAGCATCTTCGGCAACAACGCCCCCGACTCCGGCAACGCCGAGCTGATCGCCGTTGGCGGCACCGACGACCAGAAGGCGCGGTGGATGCAGCCGCTCCTCGACGGCAAGTACCGATCCTGCTTCTCGATGACCGAGCCGGGTGCCGGTGCCGACCCGACGCTGCTGTCGACGACGGCGGTCCGCGACGGCGACGAGTGGGTGATCAACGGCCACAAGTGGTTCTCGTCGAACGCTTCGGTGTCCGACTTCCTGCTCGTGATGGTGCGCACCGGTGACGCCGACACGCACGCCTACCAGTCGTTCTCGATGATCATCGTCCCCACCGACACACCAGGGGTGAACATCCTCCGCGACGTGCCGACGATGGGCGAGCCGGACCACCGCACCGGCGAGCCGGGGGGCCATGCCGAGATCCGCTACGAGGACGTGCGGGTGCCCTTCGAGAACATCATCGGCGGCGAGGCCGGCATCGGGCAGGGCTTCGCCCTGGCCCAGAAGCGCCTCGGCCCAGGCCGCATCCACCACGCCATGCGGTGGCTCGGTCAGTCCCGCCGGGCGTTCGACATGCTGTGCGAGCGCTCGCTGACGCGTTACACGCACGGGTCGATCCTCGCCGACAAGCAGATGATCCAGGAGTTCGTCGCCGAGAGCTACGCCGAGCGCATGGCAGCGCGCCTGCTCACGCTGCACGCGGCGTGGACCATGGACGAGCTGCACGCCGCCGGCAAGCACTACAGCGACGCCCGCGTCGAGATCGGCGTGATCAAGTTCTGGGGGGCCAAGGTCCTCTACAACGTGATCGACCGGGCGATCCAGGTCCACGGCAGCCTCGGCTACACGACGGACCTGCCGTTGGAGTCGATGTACCGCCACGCCCGCGCCGCCCGCATCTACGACGGCCCCGACGAGGTGCACAAGGTCACCGTCGCCCGCCAGGTGCTGAAGGGCTACAGGGCGAGCGATCCGCCCACCGAGCACGTGCCGACGCGCCGGGCAGCGGCGATCGAGAAGTTCGCCGAGTACCTCGACGCCGTCACGCTGAGCTCCTGATCGGGAGCGTCCGCGGATCAGGCCGCCGGTTCGAACACGACGACGTCGTCCAGGCGAGCGAGGGTGGCCCATGCTGGGCGGTCGCCGTCGAAGAGGTCGAGCAGGACGACGTCGTCGTCGGTGACGAGCATCGCCTCGGCCGTGATCCGTTCGCCACGGAGGGTGAACTCGATGACGTCACCCATCCGCACGCCACGTTCGACTTGCTGCTCACCCATCGTCGTTCCCTCCGGTTCGTTCACTGCAGATCTCAACACGACTGACGGCGGCGCATTCCGCAACTCACCGTCCGATGAGAGTGACGTCCGCCACGCCTGATCGGTTCGCGCTCGGGACGTGCGCCGCGAAGTCAGCGGTCTCGGTTCCTCAGCCGGCGCGGCTGTAGACGCCGGTCGACTCCGCCAGGGCGAGGTTGGCCGATGTCGCGACGGCCGCCAAGTCGTCCCCGGTGAAGTCCTCGGGCAGCTCCGCCTGCTGGCTCAAGGCGTACAGCGTGAAGCGGTAGTTGTGCGGCGCGCCGGCCGGCGGGCACGGTCCGCCCCAGCCGGCGTTGCCGAAGTCGTTGCGGCCCTCGACGGCACCGGTGATCCGGGCGCCCTCGCCCACCTCACCCGCCGCCGCCGGGATCCCGGCGACCGCCCAGTGGACGAACCCACCGGCGTCGTCGTCGGTGACGAGCAGCGCCAGCTCTGTGGTGCCGGCCGGCGGGGCGCTCCAGATGAGAAGCGGCGAGCGGTCTTCGCCGTCGCACGTGAAGCGCCCATCGATCGGACCGCCCGCGGGCCACGGCAGCTGCAGGCTGAAGGGCACCGCCACCGTCGTCGTCGTCACGGCGAAGACGTCGGACACCTGCCCCGGCTGCGTCGTGGTCGTCGATGTCGTCGTCGTGCTCATCACCGCCCGCTGCTCCGCAGTCGGCTCACGCAGCTCCTTGCCGTCGCCGGTGTCGCAGCCGGCCGCGGCGAGGCCGACCGCCAGGACGACGGCGGCGGCGCGGGCCGAACGGGGGGCGAACACGCCGGGGGAGCGTACGGGACCCGGCTCACTGCCACACCCCGCGGATATCGTCGACCGGGTGAGTGATCCGAGTGAAGGGCGGCTGACACTGCTCAGTGTCCACGCCCATCCCGACGACGAGGCGTCGAAGGGCGCGCCGACGGTCGCCCGCTATCACGCCGAGGGTGTCCACACCGTCCTCGTGTGCTGCACGGGCGGTGAAGAAGGCGACCTGCAGAACCCGGCGCTGCGCGAACCCGGCCAACCGTTCCACGGCCTGACGCCGGAGGAGGAGAAGGCCAAGGTCGTCGCCATGCGCCCGGCCGAGCTGGCCGCATCGGCGCGGATCATCGGCTTCGACGACGTCGTCATGCTGGGCTACCGCGACTCGGGGATGCCCGACACGCCGCCCAACGAGCACCCCGCCTCGTTCCACCAAGCCGACCTCGACGAGGCGGCCGGCCGGCTCGTCGCCGTCATCCGCCGCACTCGGCCGCAGGTTGTGGTCACCTACAGCGACGACCAGCGCGGCTACCCGCACCCCGACCACCTCAAGGTCCACGACATCTCGCTGCTGGCGTTCGACCGGGCCGGCGACCCGGACTGGTACCCCGAGCTCGGCGAGCCGTTCCAGCCGTCGAAGCTGTACTACTCGGCGTGGTCGCGGGCCCGGATGCTGACGATCCACGAGACCCTGCTGCGCCGCGATGGCAAGTCCCCGTTCGACGCCAAGTGGTTCGAGCGCCCGGACACCGATCACCGCATCACGACACGGGTCGAGGTCGGCGACTACCAGTTCGCCCGGTCGGAGTCGCTGCGAGCCCACGCCACCCAGGTCGACCCGGCCGAGTCGTGGTGGTTCGGCCTCGACGACGCCGAGCTCAGCGAGGCGTACCCGTGGGAGGACTGGATCCTCGCCCGATCGTTCGTCGGCCCGATCCCCGCGGACGACTCCGAGCGGGACCTGTTCGCCGGCGTGCGCTCGTCCGTCGCCAGCGAGTCACCGTGACGACGGTGCAGTACCGCCTCATCGTCGGCAAGAAGGACGAGATCGTCGACGGACCGGCCGACGCCGATCTCGTCGTCTCCGTGCCGCTGGTCGAGGTCCAGGCCGACGGCTTCGATCCGGCGCTCGCCTACATGCAGGGCAAGCTGAAGTCGACCGGGCCCACCGGCCCGCTGTTCGAGCTGCTGCGGTCCGGGGAGGCCGGCGCCCGGCTCACCGGGCTCGCTGGGCGTCCCTGAGCTCGCTGTAGCCGATCAGCACGGCGCCGACCTCGGCCAGCAGCTTCGGCACGATCGGATCGTCGACGACGAGGGTGAGGTCGTCGATCCACCCGTCGGCCGCCGGTGACAGCGCCCGCACCTCCGGCGTGTCGATCGACGGCTGGACGTGGATCTCGGTGACGCCCGGCTGCAGGTCGCGGATCGCCGCGTAGACGCGCTCGCGGCTCCCGGCGCGCCAGTCGTGGTCGAAGCTGTCGGGGAACACCACGCCTTCCTCGGCGGCCAGGCGGCGGAACGGGAAGCCGGCCATCTCGGCGCTGATCGTCGACGGCAGCCGGATCGGCAGGCCGAACTCGACGGCCATGTCCAGGTACACGTCGAAGAACTCCGGCCGCAGCGTGATCGCCGTCAGGTGCGGCGCGAGGTGGGTCACGTCGATGTCCCACGCCAGCGCCCGTTCGATCTGGGCGCGGCATTCGCGGCGGACCTCATCGGGGTCGGCGTGCTCCCACAGGTCGTCGATCGACCGGGGGAAGCCGCCGTCGCCGGACAGCAGCGACGGAGCGTGGGTGATCGGGCCCCACCGGTAGTTGTCGTGCTCGGCGTTGAGCGTGAGGTGCACGCCGATGTCGTCGCCCGGCTCGTACATCGCCGCGGCGTGCCGGGACCACGGCGCCGGCACCATCAGTGAGGCGCACGTCGCCGCCCCGTCGCGCAGGGCCCGGTACACCCCGATGTTGGCGGCGTGGCACAGCCCGAGGTCGTCGCAGGAGATGATCACCAGCTTCGCCTCGGCTGGGTGGCCGAGGCGCTCCGCCAGCGTCGGTGAGTCAGGTGCTCCAGGATCGGCCACGGGGGCGACGCTATCCGCCGCCGCAGGCCGCCCACAGGCCGAGGCCGTCCGCCTCGGCGGCGACCGTCGCAGCGACGAAGCGCGCCGCGAGGGCGTCGTTCGGGGCGATCGTCAGCGGACGGGCGTAGCCCTGGCGGGCGAGCGTCTCGTTGACGAGCGAGCTGTCGTCGAGGAGGTACACGTAGGCGAGCAGGCGCCCGTAGTCGTCGCGCCCGACGATGTCCCGCTCCAGTCGCACCTCGCTGCCGACGGGAAGGAGGGAGGCGGTGAACGCCGATGCCTCCGGCCCGAAGCACTCCGGCGGGCCGTCGGTGACATGCGTCTCCGGCGTGTCGATGCCGATCAGCCGCACCCGCTCGTCACGGTCCCCGATGTGCACGTCGATGGTGTCGCCATCCACGACGGCGTTCACCGTGGCGGTGTTGCGCGGGCGTCGCCGGGCGACACCCGACGATGATCACGACGATGATGGCGCGCCACACCAGCCGCACACGTCGGTGCTATCGGGACCGCCGGCAACGGGGAATTCTGTCCTTCGGGATCGGGCCGGAACGGCCCGATCCCGAAGGACAGAAGCGGGTCAGAGCCGTTCGATGATCGTGCCCGTGCCGAGACCACCGCCGCAGCACATCGAGATCAGGCCGTAGCGGCCGTCGATGCGCTCGAGCTCGTTGAGCGCCTTGGTCATCAGGAAGGCCCCGGTGGCGCCGAGCGGGTGGCCGAGAGCGATGGCCCCGCCGTTGGGGTTGGTCTTCTCCGGGTCGGCGCCGACCTCCTTGGCCCACGCCAGCACGACCGAGGCGAACGCCTCGTTGATCTCGAAGGTGTCGATGTCGCCGATCGACAGGCCGGTGCGCTCGAGCAGGCGCTGGGTGGCGTCGATCGGTCCGGTGAGCATGAGCACCGGGTCGACGCCGACGAGGCACGTGTCGAGGACGCGAGCCCGCGGTGTGAGGCCGAGCTCGTTGGCCCGCGCCTCGGTCATCATCAGCACGGCAGCGGCGCCGTCGGAGATCTGCGACGAGTTGCCCGCGGTGTGCACGCCGTCCTCGCGGGCGACCGGCTTCAACGACGCCAGCTTCTCCAGCGACGTCTCGCGCAGGCCCTCGTCGCGCTCGACGGTGTGCTTGGAGCCGGTCGGCTGACCGTCCTCGTCGACGTCGTCGGCCTCGACGGCGATCCACTGCCCGTCGTAGCGGCCCTCGGCCCATGCCCGGGCGGCGCGCTCCTGCGACGCCAGCCCGAAGGCGTCGGTGTCCTCGCGGCTGATGCCCCACTTCTCGGCGATCCGCTCGGCACCCTCGAACTGCGAGGTCATCTCGTAGCGACCGAAGTAGGTCTTGGGGATCGGCACGCCGAGTCCCAGCTTCTTCGAGGAGTTGATGCCGATCGGGATGCGGCTCATCACCTCGACACCACAGGCCAGGGCGACGTCGACGACACCGGACCCGACGAGCGAGGAAGCCAGGTTGGTGGCCTGCTGGCTGGAGCCGCACTGCGTGTCGATCGTCGTCGCCGCGGTGGTCATCGGCAGCCCGGCGGCGAGCCACGCCGTGCGCGTGACGTTGAAGCTCTGCTCGCCGACCTGGCTGACGCAGCCGCCGACGACCTGGCCGATGGCGCTCGGGTCGATGCCGCTGCGCCCGACGATCGCCGTCTGCACGGCGCCGAGCAGCTCGGCGGGATGGACGCTGGACAGACCGCCGCCACGCCGCCCGATGGGCGTGCGGACGGCATCGACGATCACGACGGACGAGTCACTGGGCATGGACCGAGCCTAGGCACCGCTACCCCGCCCACCGCCATCCGACCCGGACGCCGCGGCCCGCGCCCGTGGCCGAAATCCTCAACTCTTCACGGAGCGGCCGAAAGTGACCGCATACGTGAACAGTTGAGGAAAACGGTCAGCGCGGGGCGGCGGCCCAGGCGCGGTAGCCGCCGACGAGGTCGGTGGCGGCGGTGATCCCGAGTTCGATCAGCGTCGCCGCGGCGAGGCTCGAGGCGTAGCCGTCGTTGCACACGAGGATCACCCGCCGGTCAAGAGACGCCTCGGGGATGTGGTGGCCGCTGGTCGGGTCGAGCCGCCACTCCAGCACGTTGCGCTCGATCACGACGGCACCCGGCAAGGGCACCCTCGATGCGCCGGTCGTGCTCGGGGCGGATGTCGACGATCAGTGCCCCGGCGGCGATCTCGGCGTCCAGGTCGTCGACCTGGACCCGGAGCAACCTGGCGCGGGCGGCGTCGAGGAGGGCGTCGACTCGCGACGTCGTCATCGCCTCGGGCCTCGGCTCGGGTGCAGCGCCCGGAGGAGCTCCGCGGGAGAGATCAACGCCGACTGCTCGTGCACGGCCTCGGTGCGCACGAGCAAGCCGTCGGCGCCGTAGAACCCCATCTCCATCAGTGGTTGAGAGTAGACGTGGATGCTCGTCGCCAGCTGCGCCGACCGGTTGGCGACGTCGTGCACGACGCCCGCCGGGATCGTCCCGATGCCGCCGACGGTGAGCCGCGCCGATGTGACCCGCCCGGCCGTCAGCGTGGTCTCGACGAGCTCGCCCTCGACGACGACGAAGGCTCCGTTGGCGTCACCGTGATCGTGCAGGCCGACGGACTGACCCGGCGTCCAGCCGAGCAGCCAGACCTCGTAGGCCGGCGTGGCGAGTAGGCGCAGGCGCGCCCGCTCGGCGGCGTCGTGGGTGACGTGGCCGCGCCACAGGGCCTCGGCGGCGGCGAGGCCGGTGACGATCTCGACGAGCAGGGCCACGTCGAGGGTGACGGGGCGCGCCGCGTTCAACGATGGTGCGGTCATGGAGGACTCCGGGGGAGGGGTAAGGGGAAGGGTGAGGGGACGGTCAGCCCTGGTGACGATCGTACACAAAACCCGACTAGTTCAGTCAACAATTAGCTCGTCTGGTACGAACGGCGGTGATGTCGACGTTCGAACCGCTCTCCGCCGCTCCCGAGGATGCGAGCCAGGCCCGCTACATCCACGTCGTCGGTGCCGCGGTGTGGGTCGACGACGCGCCCGCCGACGAGAGCTGGCCGCGGCACGTCGTCGGCATGGTGGACGGTGCCTGCTGGTACGCCGTCGACGTGCCCGCCGACCTCGATCCCAGCGACGGTGCGGCGGTCGACCTGTTCGGCTACCACGGACGGGCGGGTGAAGCGGCATGGCTGGCCGCCGGACGGGCCGTGCAGCTCGTGGAGTGGGGCCGGACGCACCGCTTCTGCGGGCGCTGCGGGACGCCGACGGAGCCGGCGGCCGGCGAGCGCTCGATGCGCTGCCCGGCGTGCGGGCTGAGCGCGTTCCCGCGCCTCGCCCCGGCGATGATCACGCTCGTCACACGGGGCGACGACGGCCCCGAGCAGGAGGCGTTGCTGGCGCGGGGCGTGCAGTGGAAGGTGCCGATGTTCTCCTGCCTGGCCGGGTTCGTCGAGCCCGGCGAGTCCCTGGAGGGGGCGGTCGTGCGCGAGGTCCGCGAGGAGGTCGGCCTGACGGTCGGTGATGTCACCTACCGCGGCAGCCAGCCGTGGCCGTTCCCGCACAGCCTGATGATCGGCTTCCGCGCCCGCTACCGGTCCGGCGAGCTGGCGCTCGACAGCACGGAGATCGCCGAAGCGGCCTGGCACCGCCGCGACGACCTGCCGATGGTCCCGCCCGGCATCTCCATCGCCCGCAAGCTGATCGACGAGTGGGTGGCCGAGGCCTGAGTCAACGCGTGGCGCGGCCCTTGCGGCGCGGCTGCATCTTCTCGGTGAAGAAGTCGAGGATGATCTCGAAGCGCATGCGGCGGTGGACGGGCGAACCCGACCGCGACAGCTCGTGGCCCTCGGCCGGGAAGCGGTAGAACGTCACGTCCTTGCCGAGCAGCCGCAGGGCGACGAACAGCTCCTCGGCCTGCACGATCGGGCACCGCAGGTCGTTCTCGGAGTGGAGGATCAGCATCGGCACGTCGATGTCGCGGGCGTAGCGGATCGGCGACATGCGCGTGTACTCGTCGGCGTCCTCGATGATGTCCGGCCCGTGGACGGTGCGGAACGCCGTGGCGATGTCGCTCGACCACTCCTCGGAGAGCAGGTTGTTGACCGCCCGCTCCGTGCAGATGGCGCGGAACCGATCGCTGTGGAGGCCGGCGAGCATCGTGGCCATGTACCCGCCGTAGCTGCCCCCGAGCATGCCGACGCGGTCGGGATCGCAGAACCGGTAGCGGGCGAGTGCGGCATCGAGGACGGCGAGGATGTCGTCGACGTCGACCGAGCCCCAACCGGGGCCGGGGATCGTGTCGTGCTTGGGACCCATGATCGCCTGACCCCACGCCGTGTCCCGGCCGCTGCCGCCACGGGGGTTGGACATCACGACGACGAACCCGGCGGCGGCCTGGACCTGCGCCTCATCGAAGAACAGCTCGCCGTACTGCGTGAACGGTCCGCCGTGGACGTTGAGCAGCACGGGGTACTTGCGACGCGCCTCGAAGCCCTCCGGACGCATGATCCAGGCGTCGATCTCGCCGGTGCCGTCGGTCGTCGGCACGGTGAACTTCTCCCACCCGAGGAAGCGGCGCGTGATCTGGGTCACGGGACCGTCGAGCGTGACGATCTCGGCTGGGTGCTCGACCGCGGCCCGGGCCATCGCGATGTGCCCGGCCCCGGCGTCGAAGGAGTGCACCGTCAGCGGACCTCGCGTGAGCTGCTCCGGCGATCGCCGATCCGTCGACGGCGAGCTTGAACAGGTGCGTGTCGCCGCGGTCCTCGGCGGTGGCCAGGATCGTGCCGTCGTCGAGCCACACCGGCGAGCGGAACCCGGCACTCGGGCTGAAGGACCGATCGAGCGCCGTCGAGATCCAGCGATGCCCACCGTCGTCGACGGCGATCACGCCGACGCCGTTGTTCTGCACGCCGCTGATCGGATCGTCCGCACCGATGAAGGCGACGGTCGACCCGTCGGGCGAGACGGCCGGGTGACCGTAGGTCCCGGTCTGCTTGGTGAGCGGCCGGATCGAGCCGTCGAGGGGCACGACGTAGAGGTCCTGGCACAGATCGCGGTCCCAGCCCTCGTGGCGCGCCGCGCTCGTCACGATGCCCGACGAGTCGGCCAGCCACGACACCCCATGGTGCTGGTGCGGTCCCGGCGTGAGGTTGCGCACGGCACGGGTGCCGTCGGCGGCGACGACGTAGACGTGCAGCGGGCGGTCGAACACCCAGCCCTCGTTGTCGAGCCGGGTGAAGAAGGTCTCGATCTTGCGCGGCGACTGCCAGCGCTCGTCCTTGGCGTCGTATCGGGGATCGCGGGTGCGACTGGTGAACGCCAGCCACTTGCCGTCGGGGGACCAGGCGAGGTCGGCGAGGCCGTCGGGCATCGTGGCCACGGTGCGCACCTCGCCGGGGCCGCCGATCGGCATGATGTGGAGCGTCGCCTCCTTCTCCTGCTCGCCACGCCGCGAGCCGAACGCCAGGAAGCGGCCGTCGGGCGACCACACCGGGTTGGCATCGTGGGGACCGGCCGTGATGGGCGCCGGGTCACCGGCCGGCCCGGCCAGCCAGACCCGCGTCGTGGTGCTGTTCTCGGCGAGGTCGATCGTGGCGACGGTGAAGGCGATGTGCTGGCCGTCGGGCGAGACGGCGGGCGTCCCCGCCGTCACCCGACCGTCGAGGAGGCGGGCGGCGACGTCAGCGTGAGGAGAGGCAGTCGGTACATCGGTTCCGGTCATCGGCTGCGACGGTACCGCGTCACCAGGGCCGGTCAACCGCGTCTGCCCGGGCGGTCAGCCGAGGACGCGGGCCTGCAACTTGCGCATGCCGCGCAGCCAGCGCTCCGGGTCGTCGGCCTTGCGGCGCATGTACTCGTGAACCTCCGGATGGGGGAGGATCAGGAACCGCTCGTCGGCGATGGCCTCGGCGACGACGTCCGCCACCTGCTCGGGTTCGAGCACGACACCCGCCGAGCGCACGACCTGGGCGCCGCCACCGACGCCGTCAGGGTCATCGCTGGCCCGCAGCATGTCGGTGTTCACGCCCTGCGGGCACAGGCAGCTGACCCGCAGGCCGCGGTCGCCGTAGGTCACCGACAGCCACTCGGCGAACGCCACCGCCGCCCGCTTGGTCACGGTGTAGGGCGCCGAGCCGATCTGGACGAGCAGCCCGGCGGCCGACGCCGTCGAGCAGAAGTACCCCTCGCCACGGGCCAGCCAGCCGCCGAGCAGGTGCTTGGCCGCCCACCGGTGGGCGTTGACGTTGACGTCGTAGACGTGCTGCCACGCCTCCTCGGTGGTCGACTCGAGGTCCGTGCCCCCGCCGATGCCGGCGTTGGCGAAGAACAGGTCGATCGGTCCGAAGTGCTCTTCGGCCTGTTCGATCAAGGCGACGTTGCCGGCCTCCGTCGCCACGTCGGCGACGATGCCGATGGCCCGTGGGTGCAGCTGGTCGGCGACCGTGGCGACGCCGTCGAGGTCGGCCACCACGACCCGGGCACCCTCCGCATGGAAGCGGCGGGCCAGGGCGGCGCCGATGCCGCGGGCGGCGCCGGTGACGACGACATGGCGATCATGGAGGTCCATCGCGGCGATCGTAGGACCGAGCCAGGCGTGTCGCTGTGACGATCGTGACGCTTCGCCGGTCCGCCCCGACGAGCGCGACCGCCGGCCGGCAGGTACCGTGTGGGAGGTGACCGAACAGCTCGATCGCCCGGCATCTGAATCGCCCGACGCGGTGATCACCGAAGCACTCGCCGTGATCGACCAGGCCCTCGTGCAGATGCTCAACCGCGAGCTGCTGTCGTCGAACGAGGTTGCCGACGTGCTGCTCGACGTGCGCACGGCGCTCACCGCCGAGCGGGCCCCCGAGACGGTCTGACGGTCCGTCGCGCGTCAGGCGCGCACGAGATCCTTGAACGCCCGCTTGAGGTTGGCGGCCAGCCGTTCCGGCTCGGCGACAGCCGCGGCGTCGATGTTCACGCCCATGTCCAAGCTGCCGAGGTACGACAGCAGCGTGAGGTTGAAGGCCACGCCGGCGAGCGGACCGAGCGGGACGTTCTGCAGCAGCTGCGCCCCGCTGATGTACACCGGCACCGGCGAACCGCGGACGTTCGACGTGGCGAAGTCGATCGTCTGCGCCTGTTGGCGGGCGAGACGCGTCACGAGCGACGTCGGCAGCGCGGCGGTGACGGCGGCCAGTGTCTCCAGCGACGCGCCGCCGGCCTGTTCCCGCGCCGCGTCGGACTGCTCTTGGATGGCCACGAAGCGCTCGCCGATCGGCATCTTCCCGGTCGGCACCATCAACCGGGCGAGGGAGAAGGCGTTGGCGCCGGAGTCGGCGGTGCGGGTGCTGATCGCCATCGACGCCCGCAGCCGCTCGACCGGGGCCCCGAGCTCCGAGTGGTAGCGCGACGCGGCCTCGGCGGCGGCGGTGAGGAACGCCGTGTTGAGCGTCCCGCCGAGGCGCTTGGCCGCGTCCTTGGTCTCCCGGAACGGGGCCTGCACGACCTCCACGTGCCGACGGAGGGACCGCTCGGTCCACAGGGGTGAGCTGGCGCGCTCCACGTCCGACAGCTGGGTGATGACGCCCCGCACCGTCTCCACGGTCGCCGCGCTCGCCGCCGGGATGGCTGCCGGGTCGGCGAGCAGCTCGCTGACCTGGCGAGCGACGCCGATCGGCAGCCGGAACCCGCCGATCACCAGGTCGCGCAGCGTGGCCACCGTCGACGGCGGGGGCGGCGCAGCCGCGGACTCGACCGTCGCCGGGTCGCGCGGTGGCGGGCCCGGCGCATCGCGCTCGAAGTCGAGGTACTGCAACGACATCTCCACACCACCCTCGCCGTCGGTGATCGTGTGGTGCATCTTCGACACGAGCGCCGACTTGCCACCACGCAACCCGTCGACGACGACGAACTGCCACAGCGGGCGGGTCCGCTCGAACGGGTCGACCGTGATCAGCGTGGCCAGGTCGAGCAACTGGCGCATCGTGCCCGGCTTGGGCAGAGCGATGTGGCGGACGTGGTGGTCGATGTCGAACTCGGGATCGTCGACCCACAGCGGGGCCGACAGGTTGACGGGTGCCGGTTGGACCCGCCACCGCAGCCGGGGGACGTTCCAGATGGCCTGCTCCATCCGGGCCCGTAACCGGTCGACGTCCGGCGGGCGATCGAGGATCGAGACCGTCCCGAACGTCGACGACAGGAAGGGATCCTTCTCGAGGCGCCACATCAGGCCCTCGGCGTCGCTCATCTTCCGTTCAGGCAGGTCGGCCACCGAGCGATCCTCGCACAACGCCACCGGCACCGGTGGCGCAACGGCCGCCGACGTGGCCTCAGCGGGGGATCGACGTGTGCTTGAGCTCGTTGAGGATCGGCCACTCGACCTGGTCGAGCAGGCGGTCGATCGTGCGCACGGCGTCGGCGCCGTCACGGGGCAGCTCGAGGAGGCGGACGAACACCGCCGCATCGCCGACGACGAACGTCGGCACACCCCACACGGTGTGCGAGTCGACGTACGACATGTGCTCCTTCTCGATCGTCGCCAGCGGGCGTCCGCTGTCGACCTCCGCCCACAGTGCCTCGACGTCGGCACCGGCGGCGGAGAGGACCGGCGTCAGATCGGCGCGGTCCTTGATCTGGCCGCCGGCCGCGTGGCGGTGCTCGAACAGCGCGTCGTGGACGTCGAGGAACACGTCCGGCTGCGTGTCCCGCGCGGCGATCGACGTCTGGAGGGCGAGCAGGCCGCTGTCCGCTTCCGGGCGCTCCCAGACCGACGGCTCACCCTCGGCGACGTGCGCCTGGCCGAGGGAGAACGGCAGGAACGTCACGTCCCAGTCGGCCCCCGCACGGAGACCCTCGACGACATGGTCGTGGGCGATGCGGGCGTACGGGCAGCGGTAGTCGTAGGTCAGTCCGAAGCGGCGGGTCATGAGATGGTTCAACGAATCGACCGCGCGATCAATTCCCGAAGGAGCCGAGCCGAAGGCGAGGCGACCCGCCGCAGCCGAGAGCAGCCGTGACCGGCGTGATCGGCGAACCTATCGGCGGAGTCCTACGCGCCGGATGACCCGGCGGGCCACGAGCCCGAGCGCCACACCGGTGGCCATCCCGGCGACCACATCGGAGGCGTGGTGGATGCGGACGTAGGCCCGGCTGGTGGCGACGGTGGCGGCGATGGTCCACCACAGCGGGGCGCTGCGCCGGCCGTCCCACCCGGTGAGCAGGGTCGCCGTGAACGTCGCGGCACTGGCGTGACCGGACGGGAACGACGACGTCAGCGGGCGGCGCACGTGGTAGCGGGGGTCGCCCTCGCGGGTCGGTCGCTGCCGACCGAAGAGCCGCTTGAGGCCCTGGTTGACGAGGAGGCTCTCGGCGCCGAGGGCCAGTGGCCAGCACCGGCACCTGGCTGGCCCGCCGGTCGCTGGTCAACCCCCGGGCGAGGTTGCCCAGGTGCCAGATCAGGCTGAAGTCGCCGAGCCTGGTGGCCGAGGTGAACACGGCGTCGGCGACGGGATTCCCCCGGAGGCGTTCGAGCTGCTCGTCGGCCCACAGGTCGAAGCGTTCGATGGCCGGCCCCAGGGCCTGCGTCCCCGGCGGCTCCGCGGCGATCGCGTCGCCGCTCGCCTGGGCGGTCATGTCGTCCTCGCCCGCCCAGCAGATCTGGGCGCGAAGTGTCCCACTCAGTCGATCTGGGCGCGGAGCGTCTCGATATCGACACTGGGCGCGCCCAGATGGAGGGTCACGTCGCGGCCATGGCTGGCGCGAGGGCGAGCGGCGCTTCGGAGGCGGCCATGTCGGGGTCGCCACCGAAGCTCGGGCACCACCGCTGGTAGGCACAGGAGGCGCACAGCGCGCTCGGGTGGGGCTTGAAGTCACCGGTCAGACAGGCCCGCTCGACCGCCTTCCACACCGCCGTCGTGCGGGTGGTGATGAATCGCGTCGACTGCTCCGACGGCGTGGCCTCGATGGTCTCGCCGCTGCGCAGGTACATCAGCCGGATGGCGACCGGGCGGTGGCCGAGCACCTGCTCGCAGAGGAACGAGTAGAAGTGCACGCCGGCGAGGCTCTTCTGCTCCCAGTTGATGGACGGTGCCCGGCCGGTCTTGTAGTCGGTGACGACGAACTCACCGTCGCGCAGCTCGAGGCGGTCGATGATGCCGCGCAGGGCGAGCGGACCGACGTCGGCGCTCAGCCGCAGCTCCAGGCCGATCGGGTGGATCGCCTGCGGGTCCTCCATCGTGAGGTACGTCTCGATGAGGTCGCGGCACTCCTGGTCGAAGACCTCGGCCTCGTCGGCAGCCAACCCGAGGCCGGTGAAGTCGGGCTGCGACCGGTACTCGTCGCGTGCCGCCGCCAACGCGGCGCGGAACAACTCGGGCCGGCGCTCGGCGGCGGGCCGGGAGTAGGCGAGCTCGAGTGCCCGGTGCACGAGCGAGCCGCGGGTCGCGTGGACCGACGGCAGCTCCGGGAGCTTCTCGATGCTGGCGAAGCGGAACGCCAGCGGGCACGACGTGAACTGCTCGACCCGACTGGGCGACAGGCTGGTCGGCACCTCGAACACGGGCCCATCGTACGGCGGGGGTGTCACCGCGAGGAGGGACCGTCCGTCGGCGCCCGTTCCTCCTCCTCGATCGCCGTGCGGATGATGTCGGCCATCGCGCCGGGGTCGGTGAACGGGCCGAAGTGGTCGAGGCGGTCGACGACGAGGAGACGACCGCGCGGCAGCTCCTCGGCGGCAAGCCCGGCGATGGCCGACGGTCGACCCTCTTCGACGTTTCCGGCCACGACGATCACGGGGACGGGGACGTCACCGAGCACGTCCCACGTGCGCTGCCGGCCGCCCTGCTCGAACGTGCGGGCCTCGACTTCGGGCGCACACTTCAACCGCACATGGTCGCCGTCGGCGCGGAAGCCGTGGCGGACGTACGCGTCGAGGGCATCGGGATCGAAGCCGTCCAGCGGCGGCTTGGAGGCGTAGTTGGCGGCCGCGGTCTCGAAGGAGTCGAACACCGGGCGACGGCGTCGAGCGCCGGAGACCCACGGGTTGTCGACGGTCTCGGGTCCGTCGCGGACCTCGGGGTGGAGGATCGGCTCGAACAGCACCAGCAGCCGGAACAGCTCCGGCCGGCGGGCGGCGGCCATCAGCAGCCCCGAGCCGCCCATCGAGTGGCCGAAACCCACCAGGCCGCCCTCGGCGCCGGGCAGCCCGGCCACGACGTCGGCGGCGGCGACGGCGTCGTCGCCGTAGCGCGCCCAGTCGACGGACCAGTCCGGCGGGGCCGGGGTATCGCCGTGGCCGCGGAAGTCGAACGCCACGCTGTGGATGGCGGGCGCCAGGCGCTTGGCGATCGGCAGGTAGGCGTGGCCGTGGAACCCGGTGGCGTGGGCGACGAGCAGCACCGGGTGCTGCTGACCGGCGGCGCCGGCGAGCTCGTGGATGGCGACGTCGACGCCGTCGGTCGAGGGCACGCGGCGCATCGCTGACCGACCGACGGTCAGGACAGCGCCTGGAAGAAGATCTTCGTCTCCTCGCCGAGGTTGGTCGGGACGTGGTAGCCCTCGCGGTCGGTGATCGTCGCCCAGTTGGCGGCCACATCGTCGGCGCTGAGCTGGGGGTTGTAGTAGCCGTCGGTCTCGGCGATGAACACCTCGGCGACGCGCCCGCCACCGCAGGAGAAGATGCGGCCGGTGGCGTCGCAGGACTCGTGGGCGAGGTAGGCGACGATCGGCGTGACGAGCGCCGGGTCCAGCTTGTCGCCGACCGACCCCATGATGTCCTCCGTCATCCGGGTCAGGGCGAGGGGGGCGATGGCGTTGGCGTGGATGCCGTAGCGGGCGCCTTCGACGGCGAGCACGCGCGTCAGGCCGACGAGGCCCATCTTCGCCGCCCCGTAGTTGGTCTGCCCGAAGTTGCCGAAGATGCCGGCGGCCGACGACGTCGACACGACGCGCCCGTACTTCTGCTCGCGCATGTGGATCCACGCCGGCTTGGTGACGTTGAAGGCGCCCTTCAGGTGCACGTCGAGGACCGGGTTCAACAGGTCGCCGTCCATGTTGTGGAAGGTCTTGTCGCGCAGGATGCCGGCGTTGTTGATCACGATGTCGACGCGGCCGAAGGCGTCGAGCGCCGTCTGCACGATGGCCTCGCCGCCCTCCGGTGTGGCGACCGAGTTGGTGTCGGCGACCGCTTCGCCGCCCGCCGCCGTGATCTCGTCGACGACGAGCTGGGCCGCGCCGGCATCGCTGCCGGAGCCGTCGACGGCGCCGCCGAGGTCGTTGACCACGACCAGTGCGCCGCGCCGCCCCAGCTCCAGGGCGTGCTGACGACCGAGCCCGCCGCCGGCGCCCGTGATGATCGCCACCTTGCCGTCGAAACCGAGTGCTGCCATGGGCCCGCACGGTACCGGTGGGCGTCGTCGGTGCCGCACCCGACGCCGTCGCCGACGTCGCCACAACCGATGTCGTTCAGCTACGCCATCTCGGCGGCGCGCGCCGTGAGGGCGCGGTAATCGAGCTTGCCGTTGGCAGCCCGGCCGACCGAGTCGACGGTGAGGACCCGCTTCGGCGCCTTGTATCCGGCGAGGCGCTCCTTGACGTGGGCGATCAGCACGGCCTCGTCGATGACATCGCCGGCATGGGGCTCGACGAGTGCCGTGATCGCCTCACCGAAGCGCTCGTCGGGCAGGCCGACGACGGCGGCGTCGGCCACCGTCGGGTGCAGCTTGAGGACCTCCTCGACCTCCTCGGGATAGACCTTCTCGCCGCCGGTGTTGATGCACTGGCTGCCCCGACCGAGGAGCCGGACGGTGCCGTCCGCGTCGACGCTGGCGAAGTCGCCGGGGATCGAGTACCGGACGCCGTCGATGACCTGGAACGTGGCCGCCGACTTCTCGGGGTCCTTGTAGTACCCGATGGGCGTGTAGCCGCGCATCGCCACCCGACCCAGTTCGCCCGAGCCCCACGCCACGTCGCGCCCGTCCTCGGTGACGACGCGCGTGTTGGGCCCGATCTGGAACGTCGCCGTCTGGGCCGCGTCGTCGGATGTCACCGTGCTCGACGCCATGCCGATGGCCTCGCTGGAGCCGAGCGAGTCGACCATGATCAGCCGCTCGTTGTGGCGCAGCAGGCCGGCCTTGGTCTGCGCCGACCAGATCACCCCGCTGGAGACGATGACGCGCAGCGAGGAGATGTCCCACCGCTCGGGCTCGGCGTCGAGGGCCCGCAGGATCGGCTTGGCGAAGGCGTCCCCGACGATCGACATCGAGTTGATGCGCTCGTGCTCGACGGTGTCCAGCAGCTCGACGGGATCGAAGTGGCGACCCTCCATGGTGATCACGCTGCCGCCGATCATCAGGTTGCTGAGGGCATTGAACAAGCCGGTGCCGTGCATCAACGGGGCGGCCGGCAGGTTGCGGGGGCCCGGCTTGGTGACCCGCTCGCGGGCCGCGTCGAGGTCCGGCTCGGCTGGCAGGCGCTTGCGATTGGCTGCGTCGAGGGCGCCGAAGAGGTCGTCCTGGCGCCACATCACGCCCTTGGGCGCCCCGGTCGTGCCGCCGGTGTAGAGCAGCACGAGGTGGTCGCCGGAGCGCCCCCACGGGGCGACGGTCGGACCGTCCGGCGCCGACGTCGCGGCGTCCTCGTACGGCGTCGCCCAGTCCGGGCAGGGGCCGTGGTCGTCGTCGACCCACAGCCACGTGTGGATGCGTGGCACGCGGTCGCGCAGGTCGTCGAGGCGTTCGCTGAACGTGCCGTCGAACACGACGGCGACGACGTCGGCGTTGTCCCACAGGTAGACCAGCTCGTCGGCGGTGTACCGGTAGTTGGTGTTGACGGTCGCCAGCCCGGCCTTGAACGCGCCGAACGCCGACTCGAGGTATTCAGGTGCGTTGTAGAGGTATTGGGCGACCTTGTCCTGCTCGGCGACGCCGGCGTCGAGCAGGGCGGCGGCGATGCCGTCGCCACGCCGGCTGAACTCGGCCCACGTCGTCGACCGCCCGGCGTGACGTTGGGCCAGCGCGTCGGGCTGGCGCTCGACCAGAGCCTCGAACAGGTCCGCGAAGTTCCAACCGTTGCTCATGTGACTGACGCTACTGCGGGGCCGGTCCGGCCCCGATCGGTCACCGCGGCGGACCCTCCTGGAGGCGGTCGAGGGAGGCGAGCACCGGGTCCGCCTGCCCGACGGCGTTCCACATCGACTCGATCCACCACGTCGCCCCGGCGTCGGCCCAGGCGGCCGGGGCGTGCTGCGAGCCCTCGCCCTCGATGACGATGTCGTAGGGCCGCGCCCCGACCTGTCGGCGAACGTCGGCGATCTCCTCGAGCGTCGGGTGCTCGCACTTGCCGTCGTGGAGGATCTGCGGCAGCAGCCCGTCCCAGCGCAGCGCCCGGGTCATCGACTTCGGCCGGTTCAGCGCCCCGACGCACCAGATCGGTACGCGTGGCTGCTGCACGGTGTGCCCGATCGTCGGGAACGTGGTCGGTGCCACCCGGTGGTGCGTGCCGAGGTAGCTGAACGGTTGGCCGGCCCACAGCCCGGTGACCACGTCGAGGCACTCGTCCATCAGTTTCGCCCGCGCCCGACGGTCGCACTCCTCGCCGAAGGCGTCGAAGCCGCTGTCGACGGCGCCGAGGCCCACGGACAGGATCACCCGCCCGTTCGACAGCCGGTCGACGGTGGCCACCTGGCTGGCCAGCTCGGCGGGACGGCGCCGCGACGGCGGGGTCAAGAGCGTGCCGAGGCGGATGTGCGACGTGCGCACGGCGGCGAGGGCCAGGGAGATCCAGGCGTCGACACCCCACACCGGCTCCCAGACGAACAGCCCGTCCCATCCGGCGTCTTCGGCCGCGGCGGCGAGGTCGCCGACGGCCTCGGCATCGGCCCACGGCACCACGAACCCGAAGCGCACACTGCGACTCTAGGCAGGCCCACCGAGCGGCCGTGCCGCTGCCGGAGCGGCGCCCGCGTAGCGTCTGGGACCATGGACTTCGAGCTCCCGCCGGACGACGATCCGCGCCGCGTGGCCGTGCGTGAGTGGATCTCCGAGCACCCTTCACCGAGCGGTCGGGAGCTCGCCGAGGCCGGTTATGTGGCGCCGCACTGGCCACGGCCGTGGGGACTCGACGCCGACCCGATCCACCAGTTGCTGATCGACGACGAGCTGACCGCGGCCGGCGTGCGCCGCCCGACCAACCCGATCGGCATCGGGTGGGCAGGTCCGACGATCCTCTTCGCCGGCACGAGGGAGCAGAAGGACCGCTACCTGTGGCCGATCCTGACCGGCGAGGAGTTCTGGTGCCAGCTGTTCTCCGAACCGGGCAGCGGCAGCGACCTCGCCAACCTCGGCACGCGGGCCGTGCGCGACGGCGACGAGTTCGTCGTCAACGGGCAGAAGATCTGGACCAGCGGGGCGCAGTACGCGCGGTTCGGCATCCTCATCGCCCGCACCGATCCGGACCTGCCCAAGCACAAGGGGATCTCCTACTTCATCTGCCCGATGGACGCCCCCGGGATCGAGATCCGGCCGATCACCGAGATGACGGGCGGCCACACGTTCAACGAGGTCTTCTTCACCGACGTTCGAGTGCCGGCCGCCAACCTCGTCGGCGACCTCAACGACGGATGGCGCCTGGCCAAGGTGACGCTGGGCAACGAGCGCATCTCGCTGTCGAGCGGCGGCGTGCTCTGGGGCAACGGACCGACGGCGCTCGATCTCGTCGAAGCGGCCAAGGCCGCCGGACCGGTCACCGACCCGGTGCTCCGCCAACGCCTCGCCCGGGTGTACGTCGAGCACACCGTGCTCGAGCTGATCCGCATGCGCACGCTGTCGGCGCGGTTGAAGGGCGAGCAGCCCGGGCCGGAGGCGAGCATCCGCAAGCTGCTCGGCGACGAGCACGGACAGCACGTCATGGCGCTGGCCCGTGACCTGATCGGCGCGGCGGCGCTGCTGACCGGCGGCGACGGTTCGTCGGCGCCGACGGGAGCCGAGTTCCGCCCGGGGACGGAGACCAAGAACCTCGGGCCGGTGAAGCCGCCGCGGACGCTCGACCACCCTGGTTGGTACGACGGCTACATGTTCTCGCAGGCGCTGACGATCGGCGGCGGCACCGGTGAGGTGCAACGCAACATCGTCGCCGAGCGGGTGCTCGGGCTGCCCCACGACATCGACGTCCACCAGGGCCTCGGCTGGAGCGAGGCCCAGAAGGTCGGGGCTCGATGAGCGAGCGAAGCGAGCTCCAGCGATACGCGCGAGCGAAGTCCGAGCCAGCGACGCCCGTCGCATGACTCGAGGGTGCACCAGTGAGTGACCTCGTCGCGGCGGCCGAGGCGGTGGCCGAGCTCGTCGCGGCCAACGCCGACCTGGCCGAGCGCGAGCGGCGGCTGCCGGCGGCGACGGTGGCCGCGCTCGTCGAATCCGATCTGATGCGCATGGCACTGCCCGCCGCCTACGGCGGCCCGGAGGCCGATCCGCTGACGATGCTGACGGCGATCGAGACGCTCGCCCGCGCCGACGGGGCGGCCGGGTGGTGCTCGATGATCGCCTCGACGACCGCCTCGCAAGCGTTGTTCCTGCCGCCGGCGATGGCCACGCTGATCTTCCGTGACGCGTCCATCGTCGCCGGCGGCGTGTTCGCCCCGAACGGTGTCGGCGTCGTCGCCGGCGACACCGTCACGGTGACGGGCCGCTGGCAATGGGGCAGCGGCACCCAGCACTGCCAGTGGATCCTCGGCGGCGTGCGTTGCGACGACGACACGTTCCGGCTGTGCTGGTTCGAGGCGGACGACGTCGCCTTCCACGACACCTGGTACACGTCGGGCCTGCGCGGGACGGGGTCGTTGGACTTCTCGGTCGACGGCGTCGCCGTCCCGCTCGACCGCACCAGCCAGCCGTTCGTCTCGGCCCCGACGCTCGACGTGCCGTTGGCTCGGTTCCCGAACTTCTCGCTCCTCGCCGCCGGCGTCGCCGCGGTCAGCTTGGGCATCGCCAGGCGGGCGCTCGACGAGCTCGGTGTTCTGGCCGAGGGCAAACGGCCGCAGTTCTCGTCGAAGACGCTGGCCCAGAGCCCGTACACGCAGATCGAGCTCGCCCGCGCCGAAGCGGCGTTGCGGTCGGCCCGGGCGTTCCTCCACGACGAGGTCGGCAGGGCGTGGGACCTGGCCATCGCCGGCGAGCGGGTCGGCGTGCCGGCGCGCGTCGGGATCCGCCTCGCCGGCGTCAACGCCGCGGCGCGCGGCGCCGAGGTCGCCGACACGGCGTTCACCCTCGCCGGCGGCTCCAGCGTCTACAGCACCAGCGTGCTCCAGCGCTGCCAGCGCGACGCCCACATCCCGACCCAGCACCTGCAGGTCGCCCCGAAGCTCTACGAGACCCTCGGTCGCCTCCTCCTCGACCAACCCGTCGACACCGCCACCCTCTGACCCCATATCCGAGTGTTTGCTGCCACCGAGTGTCTGCTGCGGGGACGCCCCGCAGCAGACACTCGGGCAGCAGCAAACACTCGGATCAGGAGAGCGCCGGGGGCCAGGGTCTCGAGGGTGCGGCGGCCGGACGGGGAGTCGAGCGGGGGGACCACGAGGCCGATCTCCGTCAACCCGGCGGCGGCGTAGGCCTCGATGCGTGCGGCGACGTGGGCCGCCGATCCGACGAGGGCCACTGCGTCGAGCACCTCGTCGGGGACCGCCGCGGCGAGCTGCCGGGGGTGGGGACGGGTGCGGGCGAACGCCACCAGCTCGCCGAAGCCGGCGTCGGCGAACATCTCGCCGTAGCCCGGTGCGGCGAGGTAGCCGACGTACCCGAGGGTCAGCCAGCGGCGCTCCTCCGGCGTCGGGTCGACCGCAGCAGCCAGCCAGGCCGCCGTGTTGGGATGTTGGGCGGCGAGCCGGGCCGCCGCCTCGACCGTCACCATGTTGAGCACCATCCGGTCGGCCGCAGCGGCGATCTCCACGGCCCGCGGGCCGAACGCGGCGACGGTCAACGTCGCCCCGTCCGGTGGCTGGCGCACGCGGAACCCGTCGACGCGCTCGCCGGCGAGCAACGCCCGCACCTCGTTCGTCGCCTTCGCCAGCCGGTCGACCGCGCCGCGGCGGTCGCGCCCGTGCCACGCGGCGACCACGTCGCTCGACGTGCCGAGGGCGACGTGGGCGCGCCGGCCCATCGCGGCGACCGTTGCCGCGGCGAGGGCGATCTGGGCGGGGGAGCGGACGGTCACGGCGAGCGGCCCGAGCACCGGCTCGATCCGCGCCGTGCGGGCGACGACGGCGGCGGCCATCGCCGGGGCGTCGAGCTTGGCCATCTCGCCCACCCACACCTCGCCGTAGCCGAGCCGGTCGGCCTCCACGGCGACCGCCAGGTCGGCGTCGATCGGCCGGTCCAACCACTCCCCGAGGACCACGCTCAGCCGCATCAACACTCGACAGTACGGTCTCGCCCGTGGAGACGATCCGGCTGCAGCACGACGGCGATGTGCTGGTCGCCACCATCGACCACCCCGACTCGGCGGTCAACGCCGTCGACGGGCGCCTGCACCACGACTTCGGTGAGTTGTTCCGCACGTTGAAGACGGAGTCGGCGGCCCGGGCGATCGTGCTCACCGGCGCCGGCAAGGCGTTCTCCGCCGGCGGAGACATGTCGTGGTTCCCGACCCTGCGGACCGTCGAGCGCGCCCACGCCCTGCGCCGCGAGGCCAAGCAGATCATCTGGGACCTGCTCGACGTCGAGGTGCCGATCGTCTGCGGCCTGAACGGATCGGCGGCCGGCCTCGGCGCATCGATCGCCCTGCTGTGCGATCTGATCGTGATGTCCGACGCGGCCGTCATCGTCGACCCCCACGTCAAGGTCGGTCTCGTCGCCGGCGACGGCGGCGCGGCGATCTGGCCGCTGCTGCTCGGACCACTGGCCGCCAAGCGCCACCTGCTGCTCGGTGACCCGCTGACCGCAGCCGAGGCCCTGCGCCTCGGCGTCGCCGCCGAGGTGTGTCCGGCCACCGAGGTCGGCGCCCGCGCCATGACCTGGGCCCGCCGCCTCGCCGAGGGCGCCCCGCTCGCCGTCCAGGGCACCAAGCACGGCGTCAACGCCCAGATCAAACAGGCGCTGTTGACCAGCTTCGACGTGTCGATGGCGCTGGAGATGCCGTGCATCCTGTCCGCCGACCACGCCGAAGCCGTCGACGCCTTCACGGCCGGCCGCACGCCGACGTTCCACGGACGTTGACCTCGAGGAGGGCCATCGATGATCGAGAGCAACCCGACGATCGAATCGATCATGACGACGCGAGCGATCCGCCGGTTCACCGCCGAGCCGGTCACCGACGATGAGCTGCGGACGTGCCTGCGCGCCGCCCAGCAGGCACCGAGCGGCGGCAACGTCCAGCCGCAGCAGTACCTCGTCATCGCCGACGCCGACCGCCGCGCCGCCGTCGCCGGTTGGTACCGCAAGGCGTTCGACCGTTACGAGGCGTCGCTGCCCGAGCCGGAGTCGTTCCGTGACGAGGCGGCGGCCGCCTCGTGGCGGCGGACCCGCGACGCCAGCCGGCACCTCGCCGACCACCTCGCCGAGGCCCCGGCCATCGTCCTGTTCCTGCAGCCGCGCATCCCGTGGACGCCGCGTGACGCCGACGGCGAGATGGACATCGGCCGGCTGGACGCCAGCGTCTACCCGGCGGTCCAGAACTTCTGCGTCGCCGCCCGCTCGCTCGGCCTCGGCACGGCGCTGACGACGGTCATCCGCATCCACACCGCCGAGGTGTTGGCCGAACTCGGTGTCCCCGAAGGCCGCTTCGAGATCGCCGCCCTCGTGCCCGTCGGCCGGCCCGCCGGGCGCTTCGGCGTCGCCCCGCGCAAGCCGGCCGACGCCGTCACCCACTGGGACGCCTGGGGCGACCGCCGCTACCGGGAGGCCTGACAGCCGGGAGTCCGATCGGACGGACACGAGACCCGCCAGAGGCCGCAGCCGGGTCAGCCGACGCGGGTGCGAGGCGAGTGGCCGTGGCGCTCGGCGAGCACGGCCTTCACGGCGGCGGGGCCGCCGACCCGGGTGTTCGTCACGGTGAGGGCGCGCTGCGCACCGACGTCGCCGGCGAAGGCGGCGATCGACAGCTCGGGTTCGACGTTGGCGACGGCGAGGATGGCGCCGGTCGCCCCGAGCGGTCCGGCCGCGGACAGCAACCACGGCGAGCCGACGTACAGCGCGCCGGCGAAGGCGTCGAGCGTGCGCAGCAGCCGCGACGGGTCGCCGGAGGAGTCCTTGACGCCGACGACACCGACATCGGTGAGGCGCGGCAGCGTGTCGACGTCGATGCCCGGCGACGACATCGCCGGGAAGTGGTAGGCGAGCACGGGGACGTCGCCGGCCGCCCGCACGATCTCGGCGTAGTAGCCGACCGGATCGGCTGCTCCGGGGGGCGACAGCACGAGCAGACCATCGGCGGCTCCACCGGCCACGACCTCGGCGGTGAGGTGCGCAGCCTGGCGGGCCGACGGCGCCCCGGTGCCGACGATCACGGGCACGTCGGCGGGCAGCGCCTCGCGGACGACCTTGGCGAGCGCGACCCGCTCGGCACCGTCCAGCGTCGCCGCCTCGCCGGTCGACCCGGCGATGACGATCGCCCGCACCCCGACCCGGACCAGGTCGGCCGCCAGCCCGGTCGTGGCCGCGAGGTCGACCTCGCCTTCGTCGTCGAACAACGTCACGAGGGCCACGCCGACGCCGGTGAACAGTGGTGCTACGGACATGGCTCCGACGTTACGGCCCGCCCGGCCGACCCCGGCAGAAGCGCACGGTGACGGGCACTACAGTCCGGCCCATGGCCATCAGCAGCATCGGGGACATCCTCCGCACGCATGCCACGGAGCGCGCCGACGACGTGTCGTTGGTGCTCGACGACCGGGCATTGACATGGGCTGAGCTGTACGAGCGGGCAGGGCGGGTGGCCGCCGGCCTCGCCGCGGCCGGGGTCGGTTCGCAGGACCGCGTCGCCTTCCTCGACAAGAACGGCATCGAGCACTTCGAGGTCTTCTTCGGGGCGGCGCTCGCCAACGCCGTCTGCGTCGACGTCAACTGGCGCCTGGCGCCGCCGGAGGTGGAGTTCATCGTCAACGACGCCCAGGCCAAGGTGCTCGTCGTCGGACGTGACTTCGTCCCGGTGCTGGAGGCCATCGCCGACTCGCTGACGACGGTCGGCACGATCCTCGTGATCGGCGGCCACGAGAAGTTCCAGGACTACGAAGAGTGGGTCAGCGCCCACGAGTCCGTCGATCCGCACACGCCGAGCGCTCCTGACGACGTCTCCTTCCAGCTCTATTCGAGCGGCACGACGGGCCGCCCGAAGGGCGTGATGCTGTCCAACGACAACTTCTTCGCCCTCCTCCCGGTGGCCACGGGGATGTGGGAGCTCCGGCCGGAGTCCGTCAACCTCGTCGCCATGCCGCTGTTCCACATCGGTGGCGGAGGGTGGGCGATGGCCGGGATGTACCAGGGCGTCAAGACCGTGCTCCTCCGCGACCTCGATCCGGCGGCGCTGCCCAAGCTGATCGAGGGGCACGGCATCACCCACGCCTTCGTCGTCCCGGCCGTGCTGCAGTTCCTGCTGATGGTGCCGGGCGCCGCCGACGCCGACTACTCCACGCTCGAGATCATCCTCTACGGCGCCTCGCCGATCAGCGAGGACGTGCTGGCACGCAGCGTCGAGATGCTCGGCTGCAAGTTCTGGCAGGCGTACGGGCTCACCGAGACCACCGGAGCGGTCGTCAACCTGGCGCCCGAGGACCACGACCTCACCGGTCCGAACCGCAACCGGCTGCGCTCGTGCGGCAAGGCAGGGCCCGGGGTCGAGCTGCGGATCGTCGATCCCGACACCTGTGAGGACGTGCCCACCGGCGAGGTGGGGGAGATCTGGATCCGCGGGCCGCAGGTGATGAAGGGCTACTGGAACAACGACGAGGCCACCCGCGAGGCCGTCGACGACCAGGGCTGGTTCCGCTCCGGTGACGCCGGGTACCTCGACGAGGACGGCTACCTGTTCATCCACGACCGGGTCAAGGACATGATCGTCTCCGGCGGCGAGAACGTGTACCCGGCGGAGGTGGAGAACGTGTTGATGGCCCACCCGGGCATCGCCGACGTGGCGGTGATCGGCGTGCCCCACGAGAAGTGGGGCGAGACCGCCAAGGCGGTCGTCGTCAAGGCCCCCGGCAGCGACCCGACGGCGGAGGAGATCATCGAGTTCAGCCGCCAGCAGCTGGCCAAGTTCAAGTGCCCGACGAGCGTCGACTTCGTCGACACCCTGCCCCGCAACCCGAGTGGCAAGGTGCTCAAGAAGGACCTCCGGGCGCCCTACTGGGAGGGCCGCGAGCGACAGGTCAACTGACCCGCCCGGTCCAAGGTGACAGTGACGTCGGGTTCGTGTCGGACGTCCCGGATCGACCAGACTGACGTCGTGGACTTCCGAATTCCGGCCGACCTGGCCGACTACCTCACCGAGCTCGACGACTTCATCGAGCGGGAGATCAAGCCGCTCGAGCAGGAGAACGACAACATCCGCTTCTTCGACCACCGTCGGGAGGACGCCCGCACCGATTGGGAGCGCGGCGGCCTGCCCAACGACGAGTGGGAGAACCTGCTGCGCGAGGCCCGGCGGCGGGCCGACGCCGCCGGCCACTACCGCTACGCGTTTCCGAAGGAGTACGGCGGGAAGGACGGCACGAACCTGGGGATGGCGATCATCCGCGAGCACTTCGCCACCAAGGGTCTCGGGCTGCACAACGACCTGCAGAACGAGCACTCCATCGTCGGCAACAACGTCGGCCTGCTGCTGATGATCGAGCACGGCACCGACGAGCAGAAGGCCGAGTGGATCGACGATCTGGCCGAGGGCCGGCGGGGCTTCGCCTTCGGGATCACCGAACCTCAGCACGGCTCGGATGCCACGCACATGGAGACGACGGCGGTCCGCGACGGCGACGAGTGGATCATCAACGGGGAGAAGACCTGGAACACCGGCATCCACAAGGCCACGTACGACCTCATCTTCGCCCGCACCAGCGGCAAGGCGGGTGACGGCCGCGGCATCACGGCGTTCCTCACGCCGACGAACGCCCCCGGCTTCAAGGTCGAGGAGTTCCTGTGGACGTTCAACATGCCCACCGACCACGCCCACATCTCGCTGACCAACGTGCGCGTGCCGAACTCGGCGATCTTCGGTGGTGAGGGGCGGGGCCTCGGCGTCGTCCAGCACTTCTTCAACGAGAACCGGATCCGTCAGGCGGCGTCGAGCCTGGGGGCGGCGCAGTTCTGCATCAACGAGTCGGTGGCCTACGCCAAGGAGCGCAAGCCGTTCGGCAAGCCGCTGGCGACGAACCAGGGCATCCAGTTCCCGCTCGTCGAGCTGCAGACGCAGTGCGAGATGCTGCGCGCCCTGATCCACAAGACCGCTTGGCTGATGGACACCGAGGGGGCGTTCTCGCAGTCGGACAAGGTGTCGATGTGCAACTACTGGGCCAACCGGTTGTGCTGTGAGGCGGCCGACCGGGCGATGCAGGTCCACGGCGGGATGGGCTACTCGCGGCACAAGCCGTTCGAGCACATCTACCGCCATCACCGCCGCTACCGGATCACCGAGGGTGCCGAGGAGATCCAGATGCGTCGCGTCGCCGGGTACATGTTCGGCTTCATGAAGCAACAGGCACCAAAGGGCGTCGACAGCGTGACTGGTCAGGCCGCCGCCGGCGCCTAGCGTTCCCGTCCGTGCAGTTCCCACCTCACGCCGCGGACCTCCTCGCCGCGATCGGCCGCCTGCTCGACGAGAAGGTCCTCGACGCCGTCCCGTCGCACCTCCAACACCAGGTCCGCGTCGCCGGCCACCTCGCTCACCTCGTCGAGCGGGAGGTCCGGCTCGGACCGGACAACGAGCGCCGGGAACGGCAGCTGCTCACCGATCTCCTCGGCGCCGACGTCGCCGACCCCGAGGCGGCGCTCGCCGAGCGCATCCGGACCGGCGACGATCCGGGATTCGAGGCCGAGGCGTGGCCGGTGCTGGTCGCCGTCACGCGCCAGGACCTCGCGGTCGCCAAGCCCGGGCACGACGCGTGGGAGGGGGCGTGACGCTCGATCTCGCCGCGGGCCTGGCCACCTACCTCGGCGAGGCGTGGCAGGAGGACGTCCACGTCGCCAACCTGTCGACGACGACGGCAGGGGCCCGCCGGCACAACGTGCTGTTCGACGCCGAGGCCGGCGGCACGGTGCACCACCTCGTGGCGACGATCGTCCCGTTCGGGGAGACGATCATCAACACGATCGAGGCCGAGGCGGGCGTGCGGGCCCTGGCCGAGAAGGCCGGTGTCGTCGTGCCCCACGTCCACCTGGCCCGGGAGGACGGCGAGCTCGTCGGCGGGCCGTTCATGATCTCCGAGTTCGTGCCCGGCGAGACGGTGCCCCGCCGCGTGCTGCGGCTCGTCGCCGATCGCGGCATCGGCGAGCTCGTGGCCACCCAGCTCGGCGAGACCCTCGCCCGACTCCACGCCGTCGACCCCCAAGCAGTCGAGGTGCCGCTGCGCACCCTGGAGGTCAAGAGCGACGTTCCGACGGCGGCCGCCCTGGAGGCGATGACGCTGGCGGTCGACGAGCTGCCGCAGCGCCGGCCGGTGCTCGAGCTCGGATTGCGCTGGCTCGAACGGCACCTGCCGACGACGCCGGTGCGGCGCACGATCGTCCACTCCGACGTCCGCAACGGCAACCTGATCGTCGGCGAGGACGGGCTGCGGGCCGTGCTCGACTGGGAAGGCGCGCTGGCGTCGGGCGATCCGATGCAGGACCTCGCCTGGCCGGCGTTGCGGATGTGGCGCTTCCGCAACGAGACGGCGGAGATCGGCGGGTTCGCCGGTCGGGCACCGTTCGTCGCCGGCTACGAGGGCGCCGGCGGGACGTTCGACGAGGACCGCTTCGAGTGGTGGAAGGTCGAGGGCACGCTGCGCTGGGCGGTCGGACTGGCCGGCCAGACGATGGCCTTCCTGGACGGCCGCGTGCCGAGCATCGTGATGGCCGCCAGCGGTCGGCGGGTGTCGGAGCTGGAGTGGGATCTGCTGATGCTGATCCGCCCGAGCTGACGGCGGCGGCACGCCGCGGCGTCGTCAGTACCCGGGGAAGGCGGCGCGCAGCTCGTCCATCGTGACGCCGTCCGCCGGCTCGATGCCGGCAGCCGGCCAGCCCGGGCGCAGCCGGCCTGCCGTCAGCCGCACGAGTGCCTCCGCCGGGATGACCAGCTGCGCCGGACCTCCATCGACATCGAGCGGGCTCAGGGCGAGCGAGTCGCCGAGGTCGAGCGCGAACCGACGCGCCGGATCGGACGTGGCGACGGTGATCGCGACGCTGTCGGTGGGTCGGGTCTCACGGGGCAGGAATCTGCCGATGAGGGCGACGAAGGCCGGTTGGCGCTCGACGAGGAGGGCGGCGGCATCGGGCGCCAGCCCGGCGTCACGGTCGAACGCAGCCACCACGTCCCACGAGTGCAGGGCGTGCTCGCTGAGCCGGAAGGCCGCCAGCGTGGCGATGTCGATCGGCTCGGGGAGGAAGGGCAGCGACACGCGGAGCCCGGAGAGCTGGGCGTCGTCGAGGGATTCGAACGTCTCGACGAGTCGCCGGTCGGAGATGGCGAACTCGGTCGCCATCTGCGGTGGCGCCATGGCGTTCCAGCGGGCCCACACCTCCTCAGGGTCGACCGCGGGGTCGCGCCCTTCGGCGACCGCGCCGAGCGTCTCCCGGCCGATCTCCGCGCCACTGCCGAGGTGCGACAGCACCTGGGCGACGGTCCAGTCGGTGCACATCGACGGGCGGCCCAGCGCCTCGTCGTCGAGGCTGGCGACGTGGGCGACGAGTCGATCGTGCGAGGCGCGCAGCACGGCGATCCAGCGGCGAGGGTCGGTCTCCATGACGTCCTTCCTAGCTCGGGCGACTACCGAGACGCTGTCGAGGATTTTCTGCGGCTCTCTAGCATCCAGGCTAGAGAGCCATAGAGGGAGCTATGGTCGACCCGATGGATCCCGTGACGAACCCGTATGCGCCAGGGGCCGGCACCCCACCACCGTTGCTCGCCGGCCGGGACCGGGTGATCGAGGCGTGGGACATCGTCATCGGCAGGGCGGCGGCGGGCAACTCGTTCCAGCCGATCGTGCTGTCCGGGCTGCGCGGCGTCGGCAAGACCGTGCTGCTGCTGGAGTTCCGGGCCCATGCCAACGCCGCCGGCTGGCCGATCGAGCTGTTCGAGGCCCGTCCGGGTGGCGACCTGCGGGCACAGGTGGCCGAGGCCCTGCCGCCGATGGTCCGCACCGTCAACAGGCGGTGGCGCAACAAGGAGCGAGCGAAGCGCATCGGCCGGATCGCGGCGAGCTTCGCGCGGGCCGTCCAGGCCCGGTTGGTCCACGGCGGGTTCCGGTTCGAGGTCGAACCAGAGCCAGGCGTCGCCGACACCGGAGACCTCGAGACCGACCTCACCGAGCTGCTCATCGCCCTCGGCGAGGGCGCCCAGAGCGAGGGCCTCGGCGCGGCCCTGCTCATCGACGAGCTGCACGAGGTGCCGCCGCTCCAGCTCAGCGCGCTCGTCGGCGCCGCCCACCGGGTGAACCAGGAGTCCCTGCCGGTCGTGATCGGCGGCGCCGGGCTGCCGCCGGTCGGCCGCGTGCTGTCGGAGGCCCGGTCCTACGCCGAGCGGCTGTTCAGCATCCGTCCGGTCGGCGCCTTGTCGCCGGAGGACACCAGGGCCGCGTTCGAGGAGCCGGCCGCCGATCTCCAGGTGGGGTTCGAGCCGGCGGCGCTCGACCAGCTCGTCGAGGTCTCCGGCGGCTACCCGTTCTTCATCCAGAGCTACGGCAAGCACGTGTGGGACGTCGCCGATGGCTCGCCGATCGCCGGCGACGACGTCGAGCTGTCCCTGCCGCGTGCCTACCGTGAGCTCGTCGACTCCTTCTTCCGCCCGCGCTATGACCGGGCGACGCCCGCCGAGCGCCGGTACATGCACGCCATGGCCGACCTCGGGGAGGGTGACGTCTCCTCGGCGGACGTGGCCGCGGCACTCGGGCACGACCAGCCGAGCCGGGTGTCGCCGCAGCGCGATGGGCTGCTGACGAAGGGCCTGATCTTCGCCCCCGAGCGCGGGATGCTGGCGTTCACCGTCCCCCACATGGTCGGCTACCTCCGCCAGCTCGCCGAGCGGCCGTGATCCGTCAGCTGGTTCACCGATGACCTTCGGCGTTCGCCTCGCCGTGATCACGGCGATCGGGGCGGTGTGGCGCCTGGGCTACCTCTTCGCCGTCAAGGTCGACGATCAGCTGCTGCTCAACGACTCGCTCTACTACAGCATCCAGGCCGGCCGGAACAGTGAGGGCGACTGGTTCCGCGAGGCGTTGACCGAGCTGCCCGGCGCCGAGCACGGCCCGCTCACCTCGCTGTACCTCACGCCGTGGAGCCTCGGCCCCGGCGGCAACGTGGAGTGGCAACGCTTCGCCACGACGCTGCTCGGCATCGCCACGATCGCCGTGATCGGGCTCCTCGGCCGGCGCCTGGCGGGGCCGCGCGTCGGTCTCGTCGCCGCGGCGATCGCCGCGGTGTACCCGAACCTGTGGATCAACGACTCGCTGGTGATGTCCGAGTCGCTGGCGTGCCTCCTCGTCGCCGTGGTCCTGCTCGTCGCCCTCGGCTTCGACCGCCGGCCGACACCGGGCCGGGCTGTCGCCATCGGCGTGCTCGTCGGGCTCGGCGCCCTGACGCGCAGCGAGATCGCCCTGTACGCCATCGGCTTCGCCGGGCTGGCGTGGTGGCGGGCGGCGGGCCATCCCCGCCGGGCGCTCCTGCCCGTGCTCGTCGTCAGTGCGGCGGCGCTGACCGTGGTGCCCTGGGCGCTGTACAACGTGGTTCGCTTCGAGCGTCCGGTGCTGCTGTCGACCAACGACGGCACGACGCTCCTCGGTGCCAACTGCGACTCGACCTACTACGTCGACGTCGGCGGGTGGGACATCCGTTGCGTGCTGCCCGCACCGGCCGACGACTCGATCGACGCCTCGGTGCGCTCGGCCGAGTGGCGGGACCGGGCCGTCGACTACGCCGGCGACCACCTCGGCCGGCTGCCCGTCGTCGTGGCGGCCCGCCTCGGACGGCTCATCGACGTCTACGGGCTGCAGTCGCTCGTGGCCCTCGACCGTGGCGAGGAGAAGGCCGAGTGGGCCGTCTGGGCGGGCATCGTGGCCTGGTGGCTGCTCGCCGTGGCGTCGATCGGCGGTTGGGTGGTGCTGGGGCGACCGGGCGACGGATCGCCGGAGCGGAACCGGGCGCGGTGGTGGCTCGTCGTCCCGATCGGCGCGGTGCTCGTCACGACGGTGGTGTTCTACGGCGCCCACCGCATCAGGGCACCGGCCGAACCGGTGGTCGTCGTCCTCGCCGCCGTCGGGGTCGTTGCGGCGTGGGACCGGGTCCGATCACGCCCGGCTGCTCGTCCTGCAGGATCGGCCCGATCGGGCCGATCTCGAAGGACAGAAGCGGTGACCGCCCGGCGGGCATGGCACACTCGGACCCCGTGACCGACCTCCTCGACGGCAAGTTGGACGTCCTGCGTGACGAGCTTGCCGGGTTGGGGCGGGTCGTCGTCGCCTTCAGCGGCGGGGCCGACTCGGCGTTCCTGGCGGCGATGGCCCACCGCACGCTCGGGCCCGACCGGGTCCACGCCGTGACGGCCGTGTCCCCGTCGCTGGCCACGACCGAGCACGACGACTGCCGGCAGCTGGCGGGCGAGTGGGGACTGCGCTGGACGCCCGTCGAGACCGACGAGATGGCCCGGGCCGCGTACCGCCGCAACGACATCGACCGCTGCTACCACTGCAAGGCCGAGCTGATGGACGTGCTCGTGCCGATCGCCGCGGCGGAGGACGCCCGGATCGCCCTCGGCGTGAACGTCGACGACCTCGGTGACCATCGACCGGGCCAGCGCGCGGCGTCCGAGGCCGGGGCCGCGTTCCCGCTCGTCGCAGCCGGGTTCACCAAGGCCGACGTACGCCAGGCCTCGCGCCGGCTGGGACTGCGCACGTGGGACAAGCCGGCGATGGCCTGCCTGGCGAGCCGGGTGCCGTACGGGACGGAGGTGTCGGTGGCCGTGCTGTCGCGTGTCGAGCGGGCCGAGGCCGCGCTGCTGGCGCTCGGGTTCCGGCAGGTCCGGGTCCGTCACTACGGCGACACCGCCCGCATCGAGGTCGACCTCGCTGAGCTCGACCGCGTCCTCGCGGCGCGCGCCGAGATCGTCGCCGCGCGTGCGGGCGGCCGGGTACCGCTACGTGACGCTCGACCTCGAGGGCTTCCGATCGGGGAACCTCAACGGCTGAAGGGGTACGGTCGGCTTCATGAAGCTGGCCATGATGATCAACTACTCCGGCGACTTCCACGCCGACGTTACGCGGATCCAGGAGCTGGAGAAGGCCGGTCTCGACGTCGTGTGGGTCCCGGAGGCCTACTCCTACGACGCCATCAGCCAAGTCGGCTTCCTCGCCGCCAAGACCGAGCGCATCGAGATCGGCACCGGCATCATCAACGTCTTCTCGCGGACCGCTACGGCGATCGGTCAGACCGCCGCCGGCTGCGACTTCGTCAGCGACGGACGGTTCATCCTCGGTCTCGGGGCGTCCGGCCCGCAGGTCATCGAGGGCTTCCACGGGGTGCCGTACGAGCACCCGATGCCGCGCATCCGCGAGTACATCGAGGTGTGCCGGATGGTGTGGCGTCGCGAGCCCGTCGTCTACGACGGCCTCACCGTGCAGGTCCCGCTCCCGGCCGGGCAGGGCACCGGGCTGGGCAAGCCGTTGAAGCTGATCAACCATCCCAAGCGGGCCGACATCCCGGTGTTCTGGGCCAGCCTGATGGGCCGGTCGGTGACCGAGACGGCGAAGCTGGCCAACGGGTGGTTGCCGATCTTCTTCGACCCCGAGCGGTTCCAGCAGGTGTGGGGCGACGATCTGCAGAAGGGGCTCGCCGACCGTGATCCGTCACTCGGGGAGCTGCAGATCTCCGCCGGGGGCATGGTGGCGATCGGTGACGAGTACGCCGGGGAGGGTGCCGACCGGGTGCTCGACATGGCGCGCCCGAGCACCGCCCTGTACGTCGGCGGCATGGGCGCCCGGGACAAGAACTTCTACAACACGATCGCCAAGAAGTACGGCTACGTCGACGAGGCCACGGAGATCCAGGACCTCTACCTGTCGGGGCGCAAGGAAGAAGCCGCCGCCGCCGTGCCGCGACGCGCTCCTCGCCAAGACCAACCTCGTCGGCCCGGAGTCGCACGTCGCCGAGCGCATCGCCGCCTACAAGGCCGCCGGGGTGACCCACCTGTCGATCAACCCGGTCGGTCCGGACCCGGTGAAGACGGTGGAGACCCTCCGCTCGCTGCTCGACTGACTCGTTTCGGTCCGGATCCTGGTCGCGTGGGCGACCAGGATCCGGACCAAAACGGCGGCGCTACACCAGGCCGCGGAGCCACCACAGGGCGAGGCCCCAGGCGGCAGCGAGCAGGACGAGGGCGAGGGCGGCCCAGCGCCACGTCAGCTCGGTGACCATCTCGATCTCCTCGCCGAGCGTGTCTCCGAGGCTGTCGCGGATCACGTCGTAGGCGTCGGCGAGCGCGGTGCCGGTCGTCGCCTCGTAGGCGGCGCCACCGGTGACCTCGGCGACCTGCTCGAGCGGTTCCGGTTGCACCGGGACGGGCACGACCTCGCCGCTGGCCGGATCGGTGATCGACCCTTCGGGCGTGCCGAAGGCGATCGTGAACACCGGGATCCCGGCGTCGGCGGCCTCCTGCGCGCCGACCTCGGTCGGGCGTCCGACGGTCGTCTCACCGTCGGTCAGCAACACCATCGCCCCGGGAGCCAGCTCCTCGTCGTCGGCAGTGGCGCCCTCGTCGTTCTGCGCATCGGCTTCTCCGGCGAGCTGCGTGAGCAGGTCGGAGCCGTGCGCCAGCGCGTCGCCGATGGCCGTCGACTCGGCCAGCTCGAGCTCCTCGATCCCCTGGTCGAGCGCTTCTCGGTCGAGCGTCGGCTGCACCTCCGTGGCGACGCTGCCGCTGAAGGACACCAACCCGACCTCGATGTCCGGGTCGACCTGTTCGACGAACTCGCGAGCCGCCGCCTTCGCGGCGTCGAGACGGGTCGGGTCCACGTCGGTCGCCATCATCGACAGCGACACGTCGAAGAGCACGAGGATGCGCCCCTCGCTCTCCGTGCGCTCCGTCGTCGTGGAGATCGGTCGGGCGATGGCCACGACGCCGGCCGCCATAGCCGAGCAGCTGGATCCCGGCGACCAGGTGTCGACGCCAGCCGGGCCGGGAAGGCGCGACGCGGTCGAGCAGGTCGACCTGGGTGAACCGGACCGTCGCCCGGCGCCGCCAGCGCTGCACGGCGACGTAGGCGATGCCCATGGCGAGCACGGCGAGCAACCACCACAGGCGCTCGGGGTTCAGGAAGTCGATCGCAGTCATCGCCGCAGCACCTGGGCGTTGACCGCTTGGCTGCGCTTGCGGGTCACGTGGCTGACGATGGCCCCCAGCCAGTCACCGTCCGTGGCCAGCTCGATGACGTCGGCGCCTGCTCGGCGCAGGGCGTATCGGCGCCGCTCGACCTCTTCGGCCGCGGCCGCGGCGTAGCGGCGCTGCACGGCGGCCGTCACACGGACCTCCCTGCGGCGGCCGGTCGCCGGGTCGACGACCTCGATCAGCCCGACCGGCGGCACGTCGAGCTCCCGCGGGTCGTGGACGGTGATCGCCAGCAGGTCGTGGCGCAGGCCGAGCCGCGCCAGGGGGTCGACCCAGCCGTCGCCAGCGAAGTCGGACACGACGGCCACGAACCCGCGGCGCCGGCTGATCACGGCGACCCGGTCGATGGCCGCCGCGAGGTCGCTGCGCCCGAGTCCCTCCGACGGCGGCGGCGTGGCCGCGTTGCTGATGACGGCGCGGACCTGGTCGCGCCCGAACCGCGGCGGCATCACCTTGAGGTGCGGACCGGCGACGAGCACCGCACCGAGCCGGTTCTGGTTGCGAGCCGTCAGGAAGCCGACACTGGCCGCGGCGACGAGCGCCGCCTGCGCCTTGTCGGCCACGACCGTCCCGAAGCGCATCGACGCCGAAGTGTCGACGACCATCCACGCCTCGAGGTCGCGATCGGCGATCTGCTCGCGGACGTGGGTCTCCATGGTGCGGGCCGTCACGTTCCAGTCGATGCGCCGGACGTCGTCGCCGGGCTGGTACGGCCGAGCCTCACCGGGCTCGCTGCCGTGACCGGGAGTGATGCCCTGGTGGTTGCCGTGCAAGGCACCGTCGAGGCGACGGTTGATGGTCAGCTCGAGGGTTCGCACGAGCTCGGCCACCTGCTCGGTCGGTGGACCTGCCGGCCAGTCGACCGGGCCGGTGATGGCGCGCACGTTCAATCCGGTCACCCCAAGGCGTCGTTGGGCTTGGGCGACACCCACGTCGCCGGCACCGTCTCGAGGATCCGGTTGACGATGAGGTCGGGCGTGATGTCGCGGGCCAGCGCGTCGTAGGTCAGCAAGAGACGATGGCGCAGGACCTCCGGCGCCACGTCGAAGACGTCCTGCGGCGTGGCGTAGGTGCGGCCGCGGATCATCGCCAGCGCCCGGGCGCCTCGCACGAGGTTGAGGCTGGCGCGCGGGCTGGCCCCGAGTCCGATCGACGGGCGCAGCTCGTCGAGACCGAACACGCCGGGGTTGCGCGTCGCCTGCACGAGGTCGACGGCGTACTGCGCGACGCTGCGGTCGAGAAACACGCTGTCGGTCTTGCGCTGCAGGCCGATCAGCCCGTCGAGGTCGATGACCTGCTGAGCCACCGGCGGGTTGACGGCCATGCGATCGATGATCACGAGCTCCTCGGCCGCCGTCGGGTGGTCCATCACGACCTTCATCATGAAGCGGTCGCGCTGGGCGTCGGGCAGTTGGTAGACGCCCTCGCTCTCGATCGGGTTCTGCGTGGCCACCACGAAGAACGGGTTGGGCACCGGGTGGGTGATGCCGCCGATCGTGACCTGGTGCTCCTGCATCACCTCCAGCAGCGCCGACTGCACCTTGGCGGGGGCCCGGTTGATCTCGTCGGTCAACAGGAAGTTCACGAACACCGGCCCCAGCTCGACGTCGAAGCGCTCGCTGCTGCCGCGGTAGATGCGCGTGCCGACGATGTCCGACGGCAGCAGGTCGGGGGTGAACTGGATCCGGGCGAACGTCCCACCGACGACGTTGGCGAGCGTCTCGGCGGCGAGCGTCTTGGCCAGGCCGGGCACTGACTCGAGGAGGCAGTGGCCGCGGGCGAGGAGGCCGACCAGCAACCGCTCGAGCAGCCTGGACTGGCCGACGATGACCTTGCGCAACTCGAAGAAGACGCGCTCGACGGCCTCGGCCGTGCGGGCGTCGTCCATCGGCGCGGAGTGTGCCGCGGCCGGCGCTGGCGAAGTGGCTGACGTCATGGCGTCTGGTGTCGCAGTCATGGGTGGGCCTTCTCGTTGGCAATGGAGCGGGCGGTCGTCCACGGTGCGTCGTGCATGGCGCCCAACGCGTTGATGCTCAGACGCTAGCCAGCGGTCCGTAAGTTCCCGGTGAGGAGTCGGTAGGCACTTCGCGCGTGCGGTGGCTACGGTCGGCGCGATGTACCCAGGGGAGCACGCCGAACGCCATCCTGACCAGCCGGCCCTGATCATGGCGACGTCCGGGGCGACGTTGACGTTCGCCGAGTTCGAGGCCAACGCCAACCGCCTCGCCCACCTCTACCGGGCCGCCGGGTTGCGCCGCGGCGACCATGTGGCGTTCCTGATGGAGAACAACCTGCGCTACTTCGAGACGATGTCGGCGGCGGAGCGCTGCGGCCTCTACTACACCTGCATCAACTCCTACCTCACGCCCGAGGAGATCGCCTACATCGTCGACGACTGCGACGCCAAGCTGTTCATCACGTCGCAGGCCAAGGCCGACGTCGCGGTCGCGGCGGTGGCGATGACGCCGAAGGTGGAGACGTTCCTCTGCGTCGACGCCGACCGCGAGATCGGCCCGTTCCGCCCGTATGACGAGGCCCTCGCCGCGTTCCCGACGACGCGCATCCCCGACGAGCAGCTCGGGGCGGCGATGCTGTACTCGTCGGGCACGACGGGTCGCCCGAAGGGCATCCTCCGCCCGCTCCCCGACGCCCACCCGAGCGACGCCCTGCCGGTCATGCAGTTCATCGTGGACCAGCTGTTCCGGATGCGGGAGGGGATGACCTACCTCTCGCCGGCGCCGATCTACCACTCGGCACCTCAGGCGTCGGTGGCCTGCGCGCTGCGCCTGGGCGCGACGTCGGTGATCATGGAGCGCTTCGACCCCGAGCAGTACCTGGCTCTCGTCGAGCAGCATCGCATCACCCATTCGCAGGTCGTCCCGACGATGTTCAGCCGGCTGCTCAAGCTGCCCGAGGAGGCGCGCAACCGCTACGACGTCTCGTCCCTCGAGGTCATCATCCACGCCGCCGCGCCGTGCCCCGTGCCGGTGAAGCAGGAGATGATCGACTGGTTCGGCCCCAAGTTGGTCGAGTACTACGGCGCCACCGAGGCCAACGGCTTCACGTTCTGCGACAGCGAGCAGTGGCTCGCCCACCCCGGCACCGTCGGCGCGCCGATCCTCGGCACGCTGCTGATCCTCGACGACGACGGCAAGGAGGTGCCGACCGGCGAAACCGGCACGGTGTGGTTCGAGGGGGCCACCAACTTCACCTACTACCACGACGAGGCGAAGACGGCGGAGAGCCGCGACGAGACGGGCCAGCGCTCGACGGTCGGCGATGTCGGCTACGTCGACGAAGACGGCTACCTCTACCTCACCGACCGCAAGACCTACATGATCATCTCCGGCGGGGTGAACATCTACCCGCAGGAGGCCGAGAACCTCCTCATCACCCATGAGAAGGTCTTCGACGCGGCGGTCATCGGCGTGCCCAACGAGGACAAGGGTGAGGAGGTCAAGGCGGTCGTCCAGGTGATGCCTGGCGTCGAACCCGGCCCCGAGCTGGAGCGCGAGCTGATCGACTTCTGCCGCCAGCACCTGGCCGCCTTCAAGTGCCCCCGGTCGGTGGACTTCGAGGCGGAGCTGCCCCGGCTGCCGACGGGCAAGCTGTACAAGCGCCTGCTCCGCGACCGCTACTGGGGCGACAGCACCTCCCGCATCGTGTGAGCCCGGACGACGACGCGCGGGGCGATGAGTTCCGGCGGCCACGCGGGTCGGACCGGGAGATGAGTGGATTTGATAGCGCCCGGCTGGCGCGGCTGCAGGGCGTGCTCGAGGGCTACGTCGAACGGGGCGACGTCGTCGGGCTGGCGTGGGGGGTGGCCCGACGCGGCGACGTGCACGTCGGCAGCGCCGGGGCCATCGACGAGCACCGCCCCGTCGGGCGCGACACGATCTTCCGGATCTCCTCGATGTCCAAGCCGGTCACCGCGGCGACGGCGATGATCCTTGCCGAGGAGTGCCTGATCCGCCTCGACGAACCGGTCGACCGGCTGCTGCCGGAGCTCGCCGACCGCCGCGTGCTGGCCCGGCCCGACGGAGCGCTCGACGACACCGTGCCGGCGCAGCGCCCGATCACCGTGCGGGACCTGTTGACGTTCCGCCTGGGGTACGGGATGGACTTCACGGCCTTCGGCCGCCAGCCACTGCTCGCCGCAATGGCCGACCTGGAGCTGGGTACCGGGCCGCCCGCCCCCGGCGTGCCGCCCCCGCCGGACGAGTGGATGCGCCGGCTCGGCACGCTGCCGCTCGAGCGCCAGCCGGGTGCGCGCTGGCTGTACCACACCGGCGCCGACGTGCTCGGTGTGCTCGTCGCCCGGGCCGCCGGGATGCCGCTGGAGGACGTGCTCCGAGACCGGCTGCTCGTTCCCCTCGGCATGACCGACACAGGGTTCGCCGTGGCGCCCGCCGACCTCGATCGCTTCGGGCCGTGCTTCGTCACCGACCCGGACAGCGGCGGACGTGGGGTCTACGACCCGGCCGCTGGCCAGTGGAGCACTCCACCGGCGTTCCAGGGCGGCGGCGCCGGCCTGGTGTCGACGGTCGACGACTACCTCGCCTTCGCCACGATGCTGCGCGCCGGCGGCACAGCGGGAGGGCGGCGCATCCTGTCCCGGCCGTCCGTCGAGCTGATGACGACGAACCACCTCACGGCCGAGCAGATCGCCACGTCCGGTCCCGACCCGGACGGCGCCCTCGGCTGGGGCTTCGGCGTCGGTGTGCAGGTGCGCCGCGCGGATCTCCGCTCCGTCGGCAGCTATGGCTGGGACGGCGGCCTGGGGTCGTCATGGGCCAACGACCCGCGGGAGGACCTCACGGCCGTGCTGCTCACCAACCAGATGTGGAGCTCGCCGCAGCCGCCGCCCGTCTGCCAGGACTTCTGGGCCTCGGTCTACGCCGCCATCGACGACTGACGACCTGGGCGGATGCGCGCCGGGTGGGCGGCGGGGTGGGAGCATGACGGGCCGTGATGCTGCCGGCGCTGCGACGGCTGCTGCCCGGCCTGGTCGTCGTGCTCGCCGGGGTCGTCGCCGCGTTCGCTCTCGGTGCGGTCGTCGACGTCTCACCGCTCGTGGGCGGCGTCGTGCTCGGGGTGATCGTCGCCAACGCCGGGCTGATCCGCCCGTCCCTGGGTCCGGGGATCTCGTTCGCCAGCAAGCGCCTGCTGCGCGCCGGCGTCGTCGTGCTCGGGCTGCGGCTGTCCGTCGACGAGGTCCGGAACCTCGGCGTTGTCGGCTTCCTCGCTGTCGTCGGCGTCGTGGTGGCGACGTTCTTCGGGATCCAGCTCCTGGCCGGGCTGATGGGCGTGCGTCCCGGGCTCGGGCTGCTCGTTGCCACCGGCTACTCGATCTGCGGCGCCTCCGCCGTGGCGGCGATGGAGCCGCTGGCCGACGCCGATGAGGAAGAGGTCGCCTACGCCATCGGCCTCGTCACGCTGTGCGGCAGCCTCTCGATCGCCGTCTTCCCAGCGATCGGCCACGCCCTCGACCTCACCACCGCCCGGTTCGGGGCCTGGGCCGGCGCCGGCGTCCACGACGTCGGCCAGGTGACGGCGACGGCCTCGGCCTACGCCGAGGCGTCGCTCGCCCCGGCCCTGCTCGTCAAGCTGACCCGGGTCATCCTCCTGGCCCCGATGGTCGCCGGCGTCGGGATCTGGCGCCGCCGCCAGCGGGCCGCCGTCGACGACGGCGGCAAGCGGACGCCGATCATGCCGCTGTTCGTCGTCGGGTTCCTCGCCATGATCGCCCTGCGGGCGACCGGCTGGCTGTCGGACGACGCCCTGGCGCTCGCCAAGGACGTCGAGCAGGCGCTGCTCACTGCCGGCATGTTCGGTCTCGGGTGCGGGGTGGCGTTCGCCCGCCTGCGCCGGCTCGGTGGGCGGCCGCTGGCCCTCGGGTTGGCCTCGTGGGCGCTCGTCGCGGCGGTCGCTCTCGCCGCCTCGGCGGTCGTATCGTGAGGTGGATGCCGGACCACGACGACGCCATCGCTGACGCCGATCGGGCGCGGGTGCTGGCGGCCAACAAATTGGCCCGCGATCGCAGCATGGTCGCCTACGGCCGGCGCGTCGGCGGGGTGCCCGGGGCGATCGTGGCCGGGGCGATGATCGCCGTGCGGGACATCTACGAGGGTCCCAAGCGCGACGACGGTTCGGTGGTCGTCGACTCCCCGTCCGAGCCGCACGACGTCGACCGTGATGGGGTCGACCTGCGCGCCGACGACGTCGGCGGCACCCAGGACCTCGCCGTCCCGGCCCAACCGCGGCGGCCCCCGGTCGTCGCCCGGCGGGCCAGTCGCCGGCGCTCGAGAACGGGCCGCTGACCGTCCGAGTGTTTGCTGCGGGGCGTCCCCGCAGCAAACACTCCGGCGGCAGCAAACACTCGGATCGGAAGAGCGAGAGCTAGAGGATCTGGGAGAGGAACAGCTTGGTGCGGTCCTCCTGGGGGTCGGTGAAGAAGTGCTCGGGGGTGCCGACCTCGACGATCTGGCCGTCGGCCATGAACACGACCCGATCGGCGACCTCCCGGGCGAAGCCCATCTCGTGGGTGACGACGATCATCGTCATGCCCTCGGTGGCGAGGTCCTTCATCGTGTCGAGGACCTCGTTGATCATCTCCGGGTCGAGCGCCGACGTCGGCTCGTCGAACAACATCACCTTCGGCTTCATCGCCAGCGCCCGGGCGATGGCGACCCGCTGCTGCTGCCCGCCCGACAGCTGGCCGGGGTACTTCTTGGCCTGATCGGGGATGCGCACCTGCGTCAGCAGGGCCATCCCGAGCTCCTCGGCCTCGGCCTTGCGGAGGTGGCGCACCTGCCGCGGCGCCAGCGTCACGTTGTCGAGGACGGTGAGGTGGGGGAACAGGTTGAACTGCTGGAACACCATCCCCGTCTCGCGACGGATCTCCTGGATGTTGCGCAGGTCCCGGGTCAGCTCGACGCCGTCGACGACGATGCGCCCCTCGTCGTGCTCCTCGAGGCGGTTGATGCAGCGGATCATCGTCGACTTGCCGGAGCCCGACGGTCCGATCACCACGACCACCTCCTGCTTGCCGACGCGCAGGTCGATCCCGTCGAGGGCGGTGAACGACCCGAAGCGCTTGACGACGCCCTGCATCTCGATCATCACCTCGCCGGACCCGGCGGGCTGGGTGGCGTCGGCATACATCTCGGCGGGGCGGACGCTGTCACTCATCTCGTGCTCCTCACCGTGTTCCGACGCCCAGCTTGCGCTCCAGGCGCTGGCTCTCCCGGCTCATCGTGATGCAGCCCACCCAGAACAGCAGCATGACGAAGGCGAGTGTCTCACCGGTGAGACCCTGACCTTGGAACGGCGTGCTGGGCAGTGACCACCTCGGACGACGTTGAGGGCGTCGAGCAACCCCATCGCCGCGGCGGCCAGCGTCGTGTCCTTGAACAGGCTGATGAACTGCCCGACGAGGGCGGGGATGACGTTGCGCAGGGCCTGCGGCAGCACGATCAAGCCCATCGTCTTGACGGGCGACAGCCCGAGCGCCTGGGCCGCCTCTGTCTGCCCCTTCGGCAGCGACTGCAGGCCGCCGCGGACGATCTCGGCGACGTACGCCGCGGTGAACAGCGTGATCGCCACGATGGCCCGCAGGACGAGGCTCGGGTTGGCCGTGTCGCTCGGCAGGAACAGCGGGACGACGAAGTACGCCAGGAACAGCAGCACGTACAGCGGCACACCCCGGAACAGCTCGATGTAGACGACGCTGAGCGAGCGGATCAGCGGGAGCTTGGAGCGGCGGCCGAGCGCCAGCAGCAGTCCCAGCGGGAAGCACAGGGTGATCCCGGCGACGGCGAGGAACACGTTGAGCATCAGTCCGCCCCAGTCCGTGACGTCGATCGGGACGCGCAGGAACAGGATCAGGACGGTGAACCCGACGATGGCCACGAGCACGAGGAGGGGACCGGCCCGGCCGGGGAGCAGCGGCCCGATCAGCCGGCCGAGGATCCCCGCGATGATCGCCGCGACCAGGGTGAGCCAGGGACCGATCGTCGTCGTCATCGACAGCACGATGGCCACGCCGGCGAGCAGCGGCCACAGCCGCCCCATCGTCGCCAGCGTCGTGCGCCACCACGGTGTGGTGCTCGGCGCGGCGCGCCCGGTGACGACCCGGCGGTGTCCGATGAAGCCGGCGACCAGCCCGGTGAACATGGCGATCAGGGCGATGGCGACCGAGATGCGCCACAGCTCGTCGTTCGGATACCGACCGACCATGAACAGCTTGAGGTTGACCTTCACGATCTCCCAGCGCCCGGTCACGAAGACGTAGCGCACGGCCCGGTACCCGACGTACAGGACCACGAGGCCCGACACCACCGTGACGATGCCGTCGCCGACGGAGCGGAACAGGTTGCGATGGACCCAGTCACCCGGCCCGGCTGCTGCCGGGCGCTCTGGCTCTGGGGGCGGTATCGCCATCGTCTCCGTGGTGACCGTCTGCATCAGCTCATCGCTCGACGATCGCCATGCGGCGGTTGACGATGTTGACGACCAGGGAGAGCAGCAGGGAGATCGCCAGGTAGATCAGCAGCAGCAGCGTGTACGACGGGACGGCGGGAGCGCGGGTGGCCACCGCGAGCTGGGTCACCTTGGTCAGCTCGGGGAAGCTGATCACGGCGGCCAGTGAGGAGTTCTTCGTCAGGTTGAGGTACTGGTTGCCCGTCGGCGGGACGCCGATCCGCATCGCCTGCGGGAGCACGACGTACCACATCCGCTGGAAGCCGGAGAGGGCCAGGGCGTCGGCCGCTTCGCCCTGCCCCCGCGGTACCGCTTGGATCGAGCCGCGCACGATCTCGGCGATGTGGCTGGCCGTGTACACGACGAGGGCGAGCAGCGCGGCGAAGTAGGCCGGCGTCATCGTGATCCCGCCGGTCACGCGCCGGCCGTCGAGCTCGGGCGCGCTGGCGCCGAGGCCGAGGGCCACCCAGGCCACCATGAGCACGAGGATCGCCGCGGGGATCGCCCACAGCCCGCTGCGCGCCGGCCGGCCCGTGCGGTCGGCGACGGCGCGCCGCCAGCGAGACACGGCCCACAGCGTGAGCAGCACGAGGACGACGACGAGGGCGACCTTCCAGTTGTCCGGCCCTCGTACCAGAACACGCTCGAGCCGCGGACGTTGAGCACGGCGATCGGGCCGAGCCGCCACGACTCGTTCGGCGGCGGGAAGGCGTTGAGGACGATCGCCACGAACGCCAGCGTGACGAGGGCCAGCAGCGGCACGTTGCGGACGATCTCCACGTAGGCCTTGGCGGCGCTGCGCAGGATGAAGTTCGACGACAGCCGGGCGATCCCGATCAACGTGCCGAGGACGGTTGCCAGGACGATGCCCGTGAGCGACAACCGCAGCGTGTTCTTGAGACCCTCGACGATGGCTTCCCAGACCGGTTGCGACGGGCGGAAGTCGCTGGAGGGGATCGGGAAGCCGGCCGGCTGGTCGAGGTAGTCGAAGCCGGTCCGGAGGTTCTGCGCCTCGGCGTTCTCCAGGTACGTCCGGTAGAGGAACCACACGACGGCGACGACCGCGCCGAGCACGACGATCTGGAACGCCCACGCCAGGACGCGGACGTCCCGCCAGATCGGTGGCCGGCCGGAGGCCGTCGCCGTCATGCCGTCGTATGGGTCAGGGTCGATCAGCGACGGGTCAGCGGTACGGCGGGGCGTACTGCAGGCCGCCGTCGGACCACAGGGCGTTCAGGCCGCGCTCCTCGACGCCGATCGCCGGCAGGTTGGCGTCGAAGATCTCGCCGTAGTTGCCGACCTGGGTGACGATCTGCAGGGCGAAGTCGGGCGCCAGCCCGAGGCCGGGGTCGAGCACGGTGCCGTCGGCGCTGGCTCCGCCGAGGAATTGGACCTTCGCCGCGTCGGTGCCGGTGGCGTCAGCTTCGGCGGTGTCCGACGTGATGCCGAGCTCCTCGGCCTGGATGGTGGCGAAGATGGCCCACTCGACGGCCTGGGCCCAGCGCGTGTCGCCGTCGATGACGGCCGGTGTCAGGGGCTCCTTGGAGAACACCTCGTCGAAGATCACGAGGCTGTCGGGACCATCGGGGTAGTTGGTTCGGGCGGAGGCCAACTGGCTGCCGTCGCTCGACCACCCGTCGCAACTTCCGGCGATGAACGCTTCCTGCACCAGGTCGATGTCGTCGAACGACTGCACGTCGACGGTGAGGCCGCGGGCGGCGAACTCCGTCGCCACGTTGCCCTCCGTCGTGGTGCCGGCGACGACGCACACGACGGCGCCGTCCATGTCGTCGATGCTGGTGAAGCCGCTGTCGGCAGCGACCATCATCTGCTGGCCGTCGTAGAACGTCGGGTGCAGGAACGTGGCGCCGTCGTTGCCGTCGCGGCTCGCCGTCCACGTCGTGTTGCGCGACGAGGACGTCGATCTCCCCGGCCTGCAGGGCCGGGAACCGGGCGTCGGTGGCCACCGGGACGAACTCGACCTTCGTCGCATCACCGAGCACGCCGGCCGCGATGACGCGGCAGAAGTCGGCATCGAACCCGACGTACTCGCCGGCATCGTCGACGACGGCGAACCCGGCGAGGTCGTCACGCACACCGCAGCGAACCACGTCGTTGGCCTGCACGGTGTCGAGCAGCGATTCCCCGGTCTGCACCTCCTCGCCGCTGTCGGGCGTCGTCGAGCCGGCGGCCGTCGCCCGTCGTCGTGTCGGCAGGTGTCGCCGGTGGCCACGCTGTCGCCGCCGGCGGCGTCAGGCGCCACGCTGGCGGGCGCCGAGTCGGTGGCGCCGCCGTCGTCGTCGTCGTCGGAGCATCCCGCGGCGATCAGGGCGATCGTCGCGATCGGAACCAGGGTGCGGATGAACGAACGTCGCATGAAGTCTCCCCACGTCGAGATGCAGCCCGCAGCGGGGACCTTAGCCCGGGCATCCGATCGGCGCGGGTGACCCGCGGTCCCTGTCGATCAGGGCGAGCAGCTCGTCCTGCCGTGACCGCGTAGCCGGTGCCGTCGGTGCGGTTGGTGAGCACGACGATGCCGGCCAGGCGGCCGCGCGCGTCGAGGAGCGGCGCCCCACTGGTGCCGGGATCGGCGCCCGGTCGGAACGTGTGCACGGTGCGCTCGTGGCGGGTACCGGCGGTGGTGTCGTCGACGACGAGCGGACCGGTGCGCAGCACCGTGACCTCGAGGTCGCCGTCGGGTGTGCGGACCGTGCCCCGGTCGAGGTCGTCGGGCAGTGGCCTCCGCCGGCGTCCCGCCGATGTCGGCGGCGAGCAGCGCCAGGTCGGTCCGCGCGTCGAGGGCGACGACGCGCGCCGGGCTGCCGTCGACCGTCAGCTGGCGTCGCGGCCCCTCGACGGTGTGGGCGGCGGTGGCGACGAGCCCGGGCCCGACGAGCACGCCGACGCCGAGGTCGCGCGTCGGGCGGTCGCACGGCCGGGCGGCGACCTCGACGGCGACGACGTCGGAGGCGGGCTCGTCGTCGGCGCAGGCCGGCGACGCGGCGACGAGCGCCGTCAGGGCGACGGCGAGGCGGCGTGGGCGCCGAGCAGGCGGGCGATGCACTCGGTGACCCGGCGGGCCGTCGGGAGGTGCAGGAACTCGTCCGGGCCGTGGGCGTTGCTCCCGGGCACGAGGGCGCCGGTGACGACGAACTGGGCGGAGGGGAACTGCTCGCCGAGCATGCCCATGAACGGGATCGTCCCGCCTTCCCCGAACGTGCGCGCCGGACGGCCGAAGGCGGCCTGCGACGCCTCGTCGAGCGCGGCGGTCAGCCACGGCGCGAACGTCGGAGCGTTCCAGCCGGGCGCCGACGCGCCGTGCTCGAAGCGCACCGTGGCGCCCTCCGGCGGATCGGCGAGGAGCGTGCGCTCGATGGCGGCCAGGGCGGCCTCGTGGTCACACGTCGGCGGCAGGCGGAAGCTCAGGGCGAGGGTCGTCGAGGGGCGCAGCACGTTGCCGGCCCTGCTCGTGGGCGGCATCCCGTCGGCGCCGATGTAGCTCAACGTCGGGCGCCACGTCTGGCTGAGGAACTGCTCGGTCGGGTCGTCGGTCATCGGCCGGGTCGTGCCGGCGAACGGGAACTCGTCGGACGGCTTGAACGTCAGCGCGGCGGCGGTGTCGGCGGCGCCGGCCAGGCGGTCGGCGGGGATCTCGACGTGCAGCTCGGGCACCAGGACCGCACCCGTCGCGCTGTCCTCGAGCCGGTCGAGGAGCTGGCGGATCAACCGGAAGCTCGACGGCACGACACCGCTCGCCTGCCCCGAGTGGGCGCCGGCGGTCAGCACCTCGACGGTCAGCTCGCCGGCGGCCAGCCCGCGCAGCGACGTCGTCACCCACAGCCGTTCGTCGTCGAGGCAGCCGGAGTCCAGGCAGATCACGAGCTCGGGCGAGCCGATCCGGTCGGCGAGCGCCGACACGTGGGCCGGCAGGTCCGGGCTGCCGCTCTCCTCGCTGGCTTCGATCAACACGAGCAGGCGAGCGTGGGCGATGCCTGCCTCCTGGGCCGCCTCGATCGCCAGCAGCGAGGCGAACGCGGCGTAGCCGTCGTCGGCGCCACCGCGGCCGTACAGGCGGTCGCCCTCGATGACCGGCGTCCATGGTCCCAGCCCGTCGCGCCAGCCGGTCATCTCGGGCTGCTTGTCGAGGTGCCCGTAGAGCAGGACGGTGCGGTCGGCCAGGGCGGCGTCCGTCGCCGGCACCTCGCAGACGATCAGGGGGGTGAGGCCGGGGAGCCGCTGCACGTCGACGATCAGCCCGGCGATCGGCCGGGCCGCGCACCAGTCGCGCACCAGCCGGACCGCCTCCTCCATGAACCCGTTGGCTTCCCAGTCGGCGTCGAAGGCCTTGGAGACGTTGGGGATCGTGATGTAGTCGGTGAGTGTCGGCAGGATGTCGTCGGTCCACCCGGCGTCGATGCGCTCGGCGACGGTCATCGTCACGCGCCCACCGTTCCCGACGCCCGCGCCAGGGCCCGTTCGGCCTCGTCCATGATGCGGGCGACCAGCTCGCCGGCCGGTACGAGCTCGTCGATCGCGCCGACACCCTGACCGCACGGCATGAACTCGCGGCGCACATCGATGGTGGTGCCGGTCGGATGGCCGAGGTGGTTGACGCCGGCCTTGGTGGCGGCGAAGACCTGGTCCGGGAACGGCTGCAGCTCCTCGGGGTGCTCCTCGAAGTGCTGGGTCCAGTCGTTGCGCACGACGCGGCACGTCTTACCCGTGAACGCCCGGCTGATGACCGTGCCGTCCTCGGGGGTGGCCAGCAGCGTCTCCTTGTACCCGTCGACCGAGCGCGCCTCGGGTGTGGCGATGAACCGGGTGCCGATCCACACCCCGTCGGCGCCGAGCGTCAGCGCGGCGGCGAGACCGCGGCCGTCGTAGAGGCCACCGGCGGCGACGACCGGGACCTGCGCGCCGACGGCGTCGACGACCTGCGGCACGAGCGCCATCGTCGCCACGGTGCCGGTGTGGCCGCCGGCCTCGGTGCCCTGGGCGACGACGAAGTCGCATCCGGAGGCGACGGCGTTGACGGCGTGGCGGACCTTGCCGCACATCGAGCCGACGAGGACGTTGTTGTCGTGCAGCGCGTCGACGGCGTCGCGCGGCACACCGAGGCCGGCGACGAAGATGCGTGCGCCACCCTTGATGACGTCGTCGATGCCCTGCTCGACCTGCCCCGGCATGGCCGTGAGGAGGTCGACGCCGAACGGCTTGGCGGTGAGCTCGCGGACCTTGGCCATCTCCTCGGGGAGCTCGGTGGCACTCATCGTGGAGGCGCCGAGCGTGCCGATGCCGCCGGCCTCGCTGACGGCGGCGACGAGGCGGTGGTAGGACACGCCGCCCATCCCGGCGAGCATGATCGGGTGCTCGATGTCGAGCAGGTCGGTGAGACGCGTGCGCATGCCGGGACGGTAGCGCCGCCGGCTGCTCACGTTTCGGTCCGGATCGTGGTCGCACGGGTGACCAAAATCCGGACCGAAACGAGACTCCCGGCGACGGCGGCGACGAGGTGGACGCCGCCGATGGCGACGAGGCCGGCACCGGTCGCCCGCCCATCGAGCCACTCGGCGGCGGCGACGGCACCGATCGACGCCGCCCCGAGCTTGGCACTGGCCGCGACGGTGAACACCGTCGCCCGCACGCTGGCCGGGCTGTGTTCGCTGCGCGTCGTGAACAGGGCGACGAGCAGTGGCCCGTCGACGAACCCGATGAGAAAGGCGCCACCCAGCAGCACCGGCCACGAGCCCAGTCCCATCACGACGAGCACGCCGCCGGTCGCGGCGACCGCGCCGAGCACGGATGCCGCCGGCCGTCCCGGCGGGCCGCGGCGGGTCATCGCCAGGGACCCGGCCAGGCCGCCCACCGCGGCGACGGCCAGCACGACGCCGGCGTCGGTGGCCGGTCGACCGAGCGCCCGGGTGGCCGAGACGACGGCGAACGACAGCCCACCGAGGGCGGCGAAGGCGATCGTCGAGGCGAGCGTCGCGGCACGCAACGGGGGCGACGTGGCGATCAACCGCACCGCCGCTCCGATCGGCCGTCCGGCCACCGGCGGCTCGGGCGACGACGCCGTGACAGCCAGACCGAGCGACGTCACCGTCGTCGCGGCGACCGTCACGCCCACGACGGTGAGCGCCCACGCCGGTGATGCCACGACGGCTATGGCGGCCACCAGGGCCGGTCCGGCCAGCCCGGCGACGTTGTAGGCGAGCGAATCCCAGGCGTACACGCGCGTCGCCCACGGTCCCCGGCCGCCGATCGCGCTGAGGCCGCCGGTGAGCAGCGGCTCCGTGCAGGCGATCACCAGGGCGGCGGCCACCGGGACGGCCAATGGCCCCCGGTCGAAGGACACGACGATCGCCACGACAGCCACGGCGGTCGCCGCCGCGGCGAGCCGGAGCACGCGCCACGGGCGTGCCGAGCGGTCCAGGAACGGGCCGAGCGAGGGACCAGTGAGGAGTTGCGGGAACGTCGCCACGGCGAGCAGCCAGCCGGCAGCCGAAGTCGAACCCGTCCGGTCGAGCGCCAGCAGGGCGAGCCCCAGGGCGAGGCCCTCGCTGACGATCCGCGCCAGGGATGCCGTGACGACGAAGCGTGGTAACGTGCTCACGCTGATGAGGACGTTACACGATGCGTCGAACGTGGCCGCCGGGCGCGCCGTCGCGCTCGTCGACGCCGTCGAAGCGGTCGACGAGCGTGACGTCCCGGCGGTCATCAGCGAGGTGCTGGGGTCGTACGGCGAGCGCGACGTCGACCTGACCGGGCGTGAGGTCGACGCCGTCATCGCGGTGTGCGCCGAGTTGCGTGCCGTGCTGGTGGCGGCCGACCGCGACGACGCGGCCGATCGCCTGAACGTCCTCCTCGCCACCTACGCCGCGCCGCCCCGATTGGTGCGTCACGAGGGGTGGGACTGGCACGTCCACGTCGACCGCAGCGACGACGCGCCGTGGGACGAGTGGCTGGCGTCGTCCGGCGGCGCTGGCGTTGGCGACGCTGCTCGCCAGCTCGCCGGTGCTGCCCTGGGGCCAGTGCGACGCCACCGGCTGCCGGCGGACGTACGTCCACGACGGCCGAGGCGACCCTCGGCGCTACTGCTCGACGACGTGCGCGACCCGCGAGCGCGTCCGGCGCCACCGGGCCCGCCGTTCCGGCTGAGTGCCGAGCCGTCAGCCGGCGTAGGCGCCGGGGCGGCCGAGCACGCGTCGGTGCCAGCGCGACGGCGTCAGCGCCACGGCCCGCGGCTCGTCCTCGAACATCCAGCGGGCGAAGTTGCGCCGGCCCCACTCGCCGCTGCGGGCGAGGATGCGGATCGCCCCGCGGGCGCCGCGCTCGTGGGCGAGCACCCGGCCGAGGGCGACGGACATCCGGTGGTCGGCGACGAGGTGGTGGCGCACCGCGCTCGTGTAGCGGCGCCGGGCTGCCGCTGGGTCGAGCGCCCCGGCGGCGACGATCGCCTCGGCGGCGAGGCGGCCGGTGAGCAGCGCCTGGCCGATGCCCTCGCCCGTCATCACGTCCGTGGCCATCGCCGCGTCGCCGGCGAACAGCACGCGCCCGTCGGTGAGCGTGGCCCGGTCGATGCCGGCCGGGATCGGCCACGCCGTGTGACGGCCCTCCGGGCTCGCTGAGCCGCCGAGCGCCGTCGCGCACGTGCGGCCGCTCGAGCAGGCCGGCCCACAGTTGCTTCATCTCCTGGATCCGGCGGGTGCCGTCGCGCAGCACGCCGAAGCCCACGTTGGCCCGCCCATCGGGCAGCGGGAACGACCAGGCGTACCCGGGCAGGAGGTCGGCGTCGAACCAGACGTGGAGGTGCTCGCCTGCCGGCCCGTCGACATCACGGACGTACTGCCGGAAGGCGTGCCACTCGCCGAGGTACCCCGGCTCACCGAGCCCGAGCGCCTTGCGGACCGGGCTCCACATCCCGTCGGCGGCGATGACGTAGCGAGCGGCGACGGGCTCGTGCTCGTCGAGCCCGACGACGACGTGGTCGGCACGGGGCGAGACGGTGCCGTCGGCGCCATGGCCTTGCAGCACCGTGGCGCCGGCCTTGATCGCCACGTCGACGAGCGCCGCGTCGAGCTGGGCGCGTGGTGCGACGGCGGCGAACATGCCGGGACCGGCGCGGCAGCGGCACGACCACCTGCCGCCCGGAGGGCGAGCGCAGGACGGCGTCGCTGACGACCCGCCAGTCGGTGACCGTCGACGGCTCGAAGCCGAGCACCTCGAGCTCGCGCAGGGCCAGGGTCGTCAGTCCGTCGCCACAGCACTTGTCGCGAGGGAAGACCGCCTTGTCGACGACCATGACGTGGCGCCCGGCGGCCGCCAGCGGCACGGCCGCGGCCACGCCGGCCGGCCCCGCACCGACGATCAGCACATCCGCCACCAACACGCCGGCCAGGCTACGTCCCGCCAACCGGGGGCCCTCGGGTGCGAGACCCCGTCGCCGCCGTGCCTAGTGTCGCCTGTCATGACGCGACTGTGTGAAGGCCGAGTGGCCGTCGTCACCGGGGGTGGCCGGGGGATCGGCCGCGAGCACGCCCTGAGCCTGGCCCGCCACGGCGCCAAGGTCGTCGTCAACGACCTCGGCGGCGAGATCGACGGCACCGGTGCCGATACCGGTCCGGCCGAGGCGGTGGTCGAGGAGATCGTCGCCGCCGGCGGCGAGGCCGTGGCCAACGGCGAGGACGTCGCCAACTGGGAGGGCGCCCAGCGCCTGATCACCACGGCCATCGAGACGTTCGGCGGCCTCCACGTCGTCGTCAACAACGCCGGGATCCTGCGCGACCGGGTGCTCGCCAACATGACCGAGGACGAGTGGGACGCCGTCCTCAACGTCCACCTCAAGGGGACGTTCGCGCCGTCCCGCTGGGCTGTCGCCCACTGGCGCGAGCAGGCCAAGGCGGGGCAGCCGGTCAGCGGCCGGATCATCAACACGACGTCGGTGTCCGGCATCTACGGCAACCCCGGGCAGACGAACTACGGGGCGGCCAAGGCCGCCATCGCGGCGTTCACGACGATCGCCGCCCTGGAGGTCGCCCGCTACGGGGTCACCGTCAACGCCGTGGCGCCCGTCGCGCCTGACGCGGATGACCGAGGGGCTCGGGCCGCCACCGGCCGACGACGCGGCCCGCGAGGCTCGGGCGCCGCACTGGATCGCCCCGATCATCACGTGGTTGGCCTCCGATCAGTCCGCCGGCGTCACGGGCCGGGTGTTCGAGGCCTCCGGCCAGATGCTGGCGATCGCCGAGGGATGGAGCCGCGGGCCGACGACGACCCCGGTCGACGACCCGACGCAGCTCGGCGACGTCGTCGCCAAGCTGCTCGCCGAAGCCCGGCCCAACTCCGGCATGGACGGCCGGCCGGGGTCGTGGCCGCAGAACGCATCGTGACGTTGCAACAGGACACAGGAGTGCACCCATGCCGTTGAACCCCGATGCCGTCGGCGCCCAGAGCGAGCCCGCCGACTTCAGCTGGACCAGCAAGGATGCCCTCCTGTACGCGGTCAGCATCGGCGCCGGCGGCGACGAGCTGGCCTTCACCACCGAGAACACCAAGGGCGTCACCCAGCAGGTGTTCCCGACGTTCCCGGTGGTCATGGGGTACGGCGCCGGTGGCCGCTCGGTGATGGCCGACATCGGCACGTTCAACCCGGCGTTGCTCGTCCACGGCCAGCAGGCGGTCACGCTGCACCGGCCGATCCCCGTCGAGGGCACGGCCACGGTCGTCGCCAAGCTCACCGACATGTTCGACAAGGGCAAGGCGGCGGTCGTCGTCACGGAGTCCACCACGACGATCGACGGCGAGCCGCTGTACACCACCCGCTCGTCGGCGTTCATCCGCGGCGAGGGCGGCTGGGGCGGCGACCGCGGTCCGTCCGGCCCCCAGAACGTCCCGCCGGAGCGCCCGCCGGACCACGAGGTCACCTACGAGACGTCTCTCGACCAGGCCTTCCTCTACCGGCTGAACGGCGATCGCAACCCGTTGCACACCGACCCGGCGTTCGCCGCCGCCGGCGGCTTCGACCGTCCGATCCTCCACGGCCTGTGCAGCTACGGGTTCACGGGGCGGGCGTTGCTGCACGCCCTGTGCGGCTCCGACCCGGCCCGCTTCCACCACATCGAGGCGCGCTTCGCCTCCCCGGTGCTGCCCGGCGAGGCGCTCACCGTGCGGGCGTGGGAGACCGGCGACGGGGAGGCCGTGTTCACGACGTCCGTCGGCGACCGCGTCGTCATCGACCAGGGCCTGCTCCGCTACAGCTGAACCCCGTTCTGTCCTTCTGAATCCGGCCCGATCGGGCCGGTCTCAACGGACAGAAGCGACGACAGCGACGACGTCGGCCAGCGCGACGTCCCGACGCTCGCCCGATCGGCGGTCGCGGACCTCGATCAGGCCTTCGGAGACACCCCGGCCGACGACGACGATCGTCGGGATGCCGAGCAGCTCGGCGTCCTTGAACTTGACCCCCGGCGACACGGAGTCCCGGTCGTCCAGCAGGACCCGCTGGCCGGCCGACTCCAGGTCCTCGGCCAGGCGCTCGCCGACCGGCCACTGCTCGCCGCCCGGCTTGCCGGCGATCACCACGTGGACGTCGGCCGGCGCCACCTCGCGCGGCCAGCACAGACCGAGCTCGTCCGCCGTCGTCTCGGCGATCGCCGCCACGGCCCGCGACACGCCGATCCCGTAGGACCCCATCGTCACCGTGATCGGGACCCCGTCCGGGCCCTGCACGGTGAGGCCGAGCGCTTCGGCGTAGCGCCGTCCGAGCTGGAAGATGTGGCCGATCTCGATGCCCCGGGCGAGCTCGAGCGGTTCCCCGTCGACCGGGCTGGGGTCGCCGGCCAGGACGTCGGCGACGTCGAGGACACCGTCGGCCCGGAAGTCGCGGCCACTGACGAGGCCGACGACGTGGCGGCCCGGTTCGTCGGCGCCGGTCACCCAGCGCGTGCCGGTGACCACGCGGGGGTCGACCACGAAGCGGATCCCCGTCACGCTGTCGGTGCCCAGGGCGCCCGGCCCGATGTATCCCTTGGCGAGCGCCGGGTGGCGGGCGAAGTCGTCGTCGGCGAACGGCTCGGGCACGGCGGGGGCGACCTGGGCCTCGAGCCGTTTGAGGTCGACGTCGCGGTCGCCGGGCACGCCGATGGCCAGCGGCTCGACGGTCCCGTCGGGGTGGCGCAGGTTGACGACGACGTTCTTCAGCGTGTCCGCCGCCGTCCACGGGCGCTCCGGACGCCGGAGGTCGTCGCGGCCGTTGAGGTGGTCGACGAGCGTGGCGATGGTCGGCGTGCCCGGGGTGTCGTGGACGACCGCCGGAGGAGCGTCGTCGTGGGGGACGTCGGGTGGCACGGGCACGCGCACCGCCTCCACGTTGGCCGCGTAGTTGCCCGATGCGGTGCGCACGAACGTGTCCTCGCCGACCTCGAGCGGGGCCAGGAACTCCTCGCTGGCCGACCCGCCCATGGCCCCGGACATCGCCGAGACGATGACGTAGGGCAGGCCGAGGCGGTCGAACGTGCGGATGTAGGCGTCGCGGTGGCGCTGGTACGACCGCTCCAACCCGGCATCGTCGATGTCGAAGCTGTAGGAGTCCTTCATCACGAACTCCCGGCCGCGCAGCAGGCCGGCGCGGGGCCGGGCCTCGTCGCGGTACTTCGTCTGGATCTGGTAGATGCACAGCGGCAGGTCCTTGTACGACGAGTACAGGTCCTTCACGAGCAGCGTGAACATCTCCTCGTGGGTCGGCGCGAGGAGGAAGTCGTTGCCCCGCCGGTCGACCAGCCGGAACATGTTGTCGCCGTAGTCGTCCCAGCGGCCCGTGGCGTCGTACGGCTCGCGAGGGAGCAGGGCGGGGAAGTGGACCTCCTGGAACCCGGCCCGGTCCATCTCCTCGCGGACGATGTTCTCGACGTTGCGGTAGACGAGCCAGCCGAGCGGCAGCCAGGTGAACCCGCCGGGCGCCGCCCGCCGGATGTACCCGGCGCGCACGAGCAGACGGTGGCTGGGAACCTCGGCGTCGGCAGGGTCCTCGCGCAGCGTTCGCAGGAACAACGTCGACATCCGGAGCATCCGGCGCACGCTACCGCCAGGTCCCACGGGCCTCCCGGCTGCCCGCCACCACGATATGATCGATGTCCGTTCTGTTGGTGCGGTCGTGCAACCGAGAGGCGTGGGCTCCGGCCCACGCCTCGTTTCGTGAAAGGAGGTCGATGTGGTCACCGAGTCCGGTTCCGAGAGCCCGGTGCTGGCCCGCGTCCGCGAGCTCGTCGCGCCCATCGCCTCCGATCTGGGTCTCGACGTCTACGACATCGAGCAGCGCGGCGGCACGCTACGCGTCACCCTCGACACCCCGGCCGGGTCGGAGAGCGGGGTCACCCTCGACACCCTGGCCCTGGCCAGCCGGCTGGTGTCCCGGGAGCTCGATCACCACGACCCGGTCCCCGGGCATTACACGCTGGAGGTCTCCAGCCCTGGGATCGAGCGGACGCTGCGCACGCCGGCCCACTTCCAGCGCGAGGTCGGCAAGGTCGTGTCGATCCGTCTGGCCGACGTCGGCCACGACGACCGCCGGATCAGCGGTGTGCTCTCGGCGGCTGACGACACCACGGCCACGGTCACCGTCGACACCCCGGAGGGACCGGCCGCGCGGACCGTCCGGTACGACCAGATCGACCGGGCCAAGACCGTTTTCGAGTGGCCGGCTGCCAAGCCGCCCTCGACTCGGGGCGCGGCCCCGAAGCCCGGCTCGCAGCCGGGCCACAAGAAGCGCAAGAAGGAGCAATTGTCGTGAGCAACCTCGACATGTCCGAAGCGATCCGCATGCTCGCCCAGGAGAAGGGTCTCTCGGAGGACTCGTTGCTGCACGTGCTGGTCGACGCCCTGGCGTCGGCGTACAAGCGCCGTCCCGGCGCCGCCGACGAAGTCGTCGTCGAGGTCGACCCGCAGACGATGGAGTTCACGTTCACGGCCTACGACCTCGACGAGGACGGCAACTGGGTCAACGAGCGCGACGACACGCCGCGCCGCGACGAGCTCGGCCGCATCGCCGCCCAGACGTTCCGGCAGGTGATGAGCCAGCGGATCCGCGAGGTGGAGCGCGATCGCAAGTTCGAGGAGTACGCCAACCGCGAGGGCGACATCGTCACCGGGATCATCCAGCAGACCGACACCCGCTACACGCTGCTCGACCTCGGTCGCGTCGAGGCCCTGCTGCCGCAGGCGGAGCAGGTGCCGTTCGAGCGCCCGCAACCGGGCGATCGGTGCAAGGCCTACATCGTCGAGGTCCGACGCACGGCCAAGGGCCCGCAGATCGTCGTCAGCCGCACCCATCCCGGCCTGATCAAGCGACTCTTCGAGCTCGAGGTGCCGGAGATCGCCGACGGCATCGTGGAGATCAAGGCCTGCGCCCGGGAGCCTGGTCACCGCACGAAGATCGCCGTGTGGTCCAACGACCACAACGTCGATCCCGTCGGCGCGTGCGTCGGCGCCCGAGGCGGTCGCGTCCGCATGGTCGTCAACGAGCTGCGCGGCGAGAAGATCGACATCGTCCCCTTCAGCGAGGACTTCCAGGACTTCGTGGCCAAGGCGCTCTCGCCGGCGAAGGTGTCGCAGGTCATCGTCAGCGACGACGGCACCCAGGCCGACGTCATCGTGCCCGACCACCAGCTGAGCCTGGCGATCGGCCGGGAGGGCCAGAACGCCCGCCTGGCCGCCCGTCTGACCGGCGTGCGCATCGACATCCGCTCCGAGACCCAGCTCGCCGAAGGCGTGCCGGCCCGGCGCGACGAGCTGGAGGACGGCGTCGAGTACGCCGAGGGCCAGTGGGTCACCAACACCGACGACCGGCGAGATGGAATGGCACGCCGCCGACGGCAGTGTGATGAACGTGGCCGAGTGGAACGCCCAGGCCGAACAGGCCGCGGCGACACCGGAGTCGGCCGGGGCGCCCGCCCCGGTGGCCGACGAGGCGGCGCCGGCCGCCGACGTCGCAACCGGCTCCGACGCCAGTGAGGACGAAGCCCAGGTTGCCGAGTGACCGACCCGCACCGGAGCGCACGTGCATCGGGTGCCGCCAGCGGCGACCGCAGGCGGACCTCGTACGCTGTGTGCTCACCCACGACGGCCGGGCGGTCGTCGATCGAGCCGGCGCGGGCCGCGGGGCGTGGCTGTGCGTCGCGCCGGGTGACTGCTTCCAGCTCGCCGTGCGCCGCAAGGCGTTCGAGCGGGCGTGGCGCCGGCCAGTCAGCCGGGATGCCCTCGACCGGCTGGGCATCGAGGTGGCGGCGCTGGCCGGCACTGCCGGTGACGGGGTGCGACGTGATGACGAGAAAGGTTGAATGAACGACTGTGGCGAAGAACATGCGAGTCCACGAGCTGGCCAAGGAGCTGGGCATGACCAACCAGGAGGTCGTCGACCTCTGTGGTGTCCTTGGCGTGCCCGTGAAGAGCCACTCCTCGTCGCTCAACGAGGCCTACTCCGACATGGTCCGCCGGCGGGCGGTCCGTGACGGACTGACCCGGGACGAACAGCCCGACGAGCCGAAGCCGGAGAAGAAGGCACCGGCCAAGAAGGCGGGCGCCAAGAAGGCCGCCGCGCCGCCGCCCGCCGAGCCGGAGCAGGTCGCCCCGGCCGCGGTCGCGCCGCCGTCGCCCGCCGTCGAGGCGCCCGCGCCGGTCGTGGAGCCCGCGCCGGCCCCGGTACCGCCGCCGGCCCCCGCCGCGCCCGAGCCCCAGCCGGCCGTGGCTGCCGAGGACGTCCCTGCCGCGGTCGCCGCGCCCTCGGCCCCGGCCGAAGTGCAGCCAGCCCCGGCGCCGGCTCCCGCTCCCGCTGCCCCTGCCGCCACGCCGACTCCCACGCCGGCTCCGACTCCGGCTCCCGCTCCCGCTCCGGCTCCGGCTCCGCAGCGGGCTCCCGAGCCGGTCCATCGTCCCGCTGCCGCGGCAGTCGCACCGGCCCAGCGCCCAGCCGTCGCGCCAGCCGCGCCGGCGCCCGAACCGGCGATCGCCACGCCGCGTCCGGTCTCGGCCGAGCGAGTGATCTCGTCGGGCCGGCCGGCCCCGGGCGAGCACCGTCCCGTCGATGTTCCCGCCGCACGGGCCGACAGCCCGGTGCGTACCGCGCCCCGCCCGGCCCCCGTACCGGCTGGCGTCCCCGCCGGCGCGCCGCCGCGCCCGATGTCACCCTCGGGCCGGCCGATCCCGCCGCCTCCCGGCCGACCACTCTCGCCCTCCGGCCGGCCGATCCCGCCGCCGCCCGGCAGCGCCCGCCCGTCCGGTCCGCAGACCCGCAGTGGCGGACCCGGCGGCCCGCCACGCCCCGGTGGTCCGCGCCCCGGCGGTTTCGGTTCCGGTGGTCCACGCCCCGCCGGTGCACCCGGCACGCGTCCCGGCGGTGCGCCGGGTGGCCCCCGCCCCGGTGGGGGTCCCGGTGGTCCTCCCGGCGGGGGTCCGGGCCGCCCGTCCGGGCAGCGCCGGCCACCACGTCGGGGCCGCAGCCGGCGTCGTCGTCGCGACCGTGAGGAGCTCCAGCCGCAGTACACCAACTACACCCGCAGCGATGCGCCGGTGCCCGAGGGCACCGTCGTCATCGAGCGCGGGGTGTCGGCGCAGGAGTTCGGCCCCAAGCTGAACCGCACATCGGCCGACGTGATCCGCTTCCTGCTCAACAACGGCGAGATGATCACCGCCACGATGGATCTCTCGGACGAGCAGATGGAGCTGTTCGCCCTGGAGATCGGCGCCGACATCATGCTCGTCGATCCGGGCCAGCAGGAGGAGATCGGCCTCCAGGCGCTGTTCGACGACAGTGACGACGAGCTGGACCAGGAGCCGCGGCCGCCGGTCATCACGATCATGGGCCACGTCGACCACGGCAAGACCACCGTCCTCGACAAGATCCGTCACGCCAACGTGGTCGCCGGTGAGGCCGGCGGCATCACCCAGCACATCGGCGCCTACCAGGTCGAGCAGAACGGTCAGCTGATCACGTTCCTCGACACGCCGGGCCACGCCGCGTTCACCCAGATGCGCGCCCGCGGCGCCGATGCCACGGACATCGTCGTGCTCGTCGTCGCCGCCGACGACGGCGTGATGCCCCAGACGGTCGAGGCGATCAACCACGCCAAGGCGGCCGAGGTGCCGATCATCGTGGCCGTCAACAAGATCGACAAGGACAACGCCGATCCGCAGCGCGTCCTGTCCCAGCTCGCCGAGCAGGAGCTCGTGCCCGAAGCGTGGGGCGGCGACACGATCGTCGTCGAGATGTCGGCGACCCAGGAGCTGGGCATCGACGACCTGCTCGACCAGCTGCTCGTGGTCGCCGAGCTGGAGGAGCTCACGGCCAACCCGACCGGGCGGGCCAAGGGCGTCGTCCTCGAGGCCAAGCTCGACGTCGGGCGGGGCCCGGTGGCCACGGTGCTCGTCGACAAGGGCGAGCTGAAGGTCGGCGACCCGATCGTCGCCGGTGCCGCGTGGGGTCGCGTCCGGGCGATGATCAACGACAAGGGCGAGCAGGTGAAGTCGGCGGGGCCGTCGACGCCGGTCCAGGTGCTCGGTCTGTCGTCGGTTCCCGAGGCGGGTGACGAGTTCCGGGCGGCGCCCGACGAGAAGACGGCCCGCGTCGTCGGCGAGGCGCGTGACTACCGCCTCCGGATGAAGCACCAGCGCGGCGACGCCCGCGTCAAGACCGGCACCAAGCTGGAGGACATCTTCGCCCAGATCCAGTCGGGCGAGACGGCGACGCTGAACATCGTGCTCAAGGCCGACGTCCACGGCTCGCTCGAGGCGGTCACCGAGAGCCTGCGCAAGCTCGACCGCCCGGAGGTCGAGCTGACGTTCGTCCATCGGGCCGTCGGCGGCATCACCGAGAACGACATCTCCCTGGCTGCCACGACCAACGCCACGATCATCGGCTTCAACGTGCGACCGGACCGCAAGGCCCGCGAGCTGGCCGACGCCGAGGACGTGGAGATCCGCACCTACGAGATCATCTACAAGCTGCTCGAGGACATCGAGCAGGCGATGGTCGGCATGCTGGCGCCGGAGTACGAGGAGGTCGTCACCGGCGAGGCCGAGGTCCGCGAGATCTTCCGGGTGCCGCGCGTCGGCGCCATCGCCGGGTGCTATGTGCGCTCTGGCGTGATCACCCGCGGCTCCCGGGTCCGCTTCCTGCGCGATGGCACGATCATCTGGAAGGGCGAGATCGCCTCGCTGCGGCGGTTCAAGGATGACGCCCGTGAGGTCCGCGAGGGCTTCGAGTGCGGCATCGGCCTGTCCGACTTCCAGGACCTCAAGCCCGGCGACCTCATCGAGACCTTCGAAGAGGTGGAGATCGCCCGCACCTGACCGTTTCAGCCGGCCGTTGGCGGGAATGACCACGTGGTCGGTTCCGCCAACAGTTCCCGGAAACGGACCGATACCGCCGATCACAGGAGGCCACTCCGCCCATGGCTGCCACCCAACCATCCGTCGATGTCGAGTTCTTCCTGGACCCGGTGTGCCCGTGGTGCTGGCTCACCTCCCGGTGGGTCAGCCACGTCCAGGAGCAGAAGCGCTACAACGTCGGGTGGCGCTTCATCAGCCTGGAGATCCTCAACGAGGAGAAGGAGCGGTCGCCGGAGTACCAGGCGGTCCACCAGGCCGGGCTCCGTGCGCTGCGCGTCGCCGACCAGGTCCGCCTCGACCACGGCAATGACGCCGTCGCCGCCTACTACACCGCGCTGGGCACGAAGATCCACGTCGAGCGGCGCCGTGAGGAGCTGGTGGGGGACACGGTCACGCTCGTCGCCGAGGCCCTGAGCGAGGCGGGGCTGCCGAAGGAGCTCACCGAGCACCTCGACGACGACCGCCACGACGCCTACCTCAGATCGGAGACCGAGCTCGCCCTGTCGCGCACCGGGCCGGACGTCGGCACGCCGATCCTCACCTTCGCCCCCGGACAGGGCGAGCGGGAGGGCAGCTTCTTCGGGCCGGTGATCTCCAAGGCGCCCCGCGGTGCCGAGGCCGTCAAGCTGTGGGACGCCATCGAGACGATCGCCACGTCGGGCGTCGCCGAGCTCAAGCGCAGCCTGCGCGCCAAGCCCGACTTCACCTGACCCGAGTGTTTCCTGCAGCCGGGGGTTTCCGGCGGGGAAGCCCCGCAGGAAACCCCCGAACAGCAGCAAACACTCGGATCGGCTGCGCCGTTAGCGTCTCTGTGATGAGTGGACGTCGCAGCGCCGGTGGGCACCGCTACCCCCGTAGTGCCCGGTTGAACCAGACCCTGCGCGAGGTGATCGCCGAGGAGCTGGTGCGCATCGACGACGAGCGTCTGGCGCTCGTCACGGTCACCAACATCGACGTCGACAACGAGCTCAACCGGGCGATCGTGCACTTCGACTCGCTGCAGGGGGAGGAGGGCGACGCCCCGATCCTCGAGGTGCTCGAGGAGCATCGTCGGCGCATCCAGTCCTCGATCAACCGCCAGATGCGCACGAAGAAGACGCCGGTGCTCGTGTTCCGTCCCGACGACGTGATCCGCTCCGCCGAGCGCATCGACGACATCCTGCGCGGCGCCCGGCCGGCCGCCGACGACGCCTGACCGTGGCCCGGCGACGTCCGGCGAGCGTCCACGGTCTGGCGGTCGTCGACAAGCCGGCGGGGATGACCAGCCATGACGTCGTCGGCCTGCTCCGCCGCCGGCTCGGTGAGCGCCGCATCGGCCACGCCGGCACCCTCGACCCGAGCGCCACCGGTGTCCTCGTCGTCGGCGTCGGGATGGTGACCCGGCTGCTGCGCTTCGTCGGGGACGGCCGCAAGCGCTACCGCGGGGAGGTCGTGCTCGGCGTGGAGACGGACTCCCTCGACGCCGACGGGGCGGTGGTCGCCACCCACGACATGGCCGGCGTGACGTTGGCCGATGCTCGCCGTGCGGTCGCCGAGCACCTCGTCGGCGACATCGAGCAGGTCCCGCCGATGGTCTCGGCGATCCGCATCGGCGGTCGGCGTCTGCACGAACTGGCTCGCGAGGGCGTCGAGGTGGACCGCCCTCCGCGCCCGGTCACCGTGGACGCCTTCGACGTGGCCGCCACCGACGACCCCGCCGTGCTGGCGATCGACGTGGTGTGCTCGAGCGGTACCTACGTGCGCACGCTGGCGGCCGACCTCGGCCACCTGCTCGGCGGTGGTGCCCACCTGCGCAACCTGCGGCGCACGGCGGTCGGGCCGTTCACCATCGACGAGGCCGCGGACCCCGACTCGTGCGCGCTGCTGGCGCCGATCGAGGCCGTGAGGGGCATGGCCACGGTGGCCGTCGACGACGACATGGCGGCGATGATCGGCAACGGCCGCGTGCTGCCCGCCCCGGACGGCGCCGGGCCGTGGGCGATGATCGGACCCGGCGACCGGCTGCTCGGCGTGTACGAGCGCTTTCGCGAGGGTCAGGCCAAGCCTGCCGTGGTCCTTGCCGACCGGCCTGATCCGGCAGGGTGAGGGCGCGCAGCGGTAGCGTCAGCCGCCGTGCAGGTGATCACCGACGTCGACACCCCGCCGTGGCCCGGTGAGCGCACGGTCGTCACGATCGGTGCCTACGACGGGGTCCACCTCGGTCACCAGGCGGTCATCGCCGAGGTCAAGCGGCTCGCCGAACGGGAGGGTGCCCGGTCGGTCGTGCTGACGTTCGACCGCCACCCGGCGACGATCGTCCGCCCGGAATCGGCGCCCCAGCTGCTGACGTCGCCCGAGCAGCGCCTCGAGCTGCTGACCGCCACCGGGCTCGACGGCACCGTCGTACTGCACTTCGACGAGGCGCAGTCGAAGGAGTCGCCGGAAGCGTTCATCGAACGGGTGCTGATCGCCGGCCTCGCCGTCAAGGTCGTCGTGGTCGGAGAGGACTTCCACTTCGGCAGCCACCGCGAGGGGAACGTGCGGCTGCTCGAGGCGTACGGCGTCGATCACGACTTCGTCGTCGACCCCGTGCGCCTCGTCGAGCGGGCCGACGGGATCGAGGAACCGATCAGCAGCACGGCCATCCGCCGGGCCCTCGCCGGCGGTGAGGTCGAGCTGGCCGCGCGGATGCTCGGGCGCCTGCACGAGGCCCGCGGCAAGGTCGTGCGGGGCGACCAGCGGGGTCGGTTGATCGGGTTCCCGACGGCCAACGTCGAGGTCCCCAACACGGTCTGCCTGCCGGCCGACGGCGTGTACGCCGGGTGGTACGAGCGGCCGGGCGGCGAGGTCCACCCGTGCGCCATCAACCTCGGGCGACGGCCGACGTTCTACGAACACGCCGACCACTCGCTGCTCGAGGCCCATCTCCTCGACTTCGACGCCGACCTCTACGGCGAGGTGGCCGAGGTGCGCTTCAGCCACTTCCTGCGCAGCGAGCGCAAGTTCGACGGCATCGAGGCCATCCGCGCCCAGTTGGTCCACGACGTTGCCCACGCCCGCGACCTCCTCGCCGCCGACACAGCCACCTGACTGGCCGGAATCCCGAAAACGGTCAGGTGCCGAGGAGCTCGGCGCGTAGCTCGCGCTTGAGGAACTTGCCGTTGGCGTTGCGCGGCAGCGGCGTCTCGCGGAACCAGATCGCCGCCGGGATCTTGTGCTTGGCGATGCGACCGTCGAGGAACGCCCGTAGGTCGTCGGCCTCCAGGCTCGCCCCGTCGCGCAGCACGACCACTGCGCCGACGTCTTCACCCAGGCGTTCGTCGGGCACCCCGAACACGGCCGCCTCGGCGACGGCGTCGTGCTCGTAGATGGCCGCCTCGACCTCCGAGCAGTACACGTTCTCGCCGCCACGCAGCACCATGTCCTTGGCCCGGTCGACGATGAACACGAAGCCGTCCTCGTCGATCCGGGCGATGTCGCCCGTGTTGAACCAGCCGTCCTGGATGCTCTCGGCGGTGGCGTCGGGCCGGTTCAGGTAGCCCTTGATGACGACCGCCCCGCGCACGCACAACTGCCCGACGGTGTCCGGCCCGGCGGGGAGATCGGTGCCGTCTTCGTCGACGAGCTTGGCGTCGAGTGTCGGCATCACCGGCCCGCACGACGCCGGCTTGGAGAGGAAGTAGCGGGCGCTGTTGGCCGTCACGATGCCGTGCGTCTCGGTGAGGCCGTAGCCGGTCGACGGCGCGCCGCCGTTCAGCGACTTGTCGATCTTCTCGACCAGGTCGGGCTGCAGTGGCGCCCCGCCGCCGCCCATCCCGAGCAGCGACGACGTGTCCCGCCGCTCCCAGTCCGGGTGGGCGAGCAGCTCGCGGCTCATCGTCGGCACGCCGGAGAAGTTGGTGACCCGCTCACGCTCGATCAGCTCCAGCGCCCGCTCGGGATTCCACTTGTACGTCAGCACGATGCGCCCGCCCGTCAGCGTCGCCGGGTGCAGCAGGCAATTGCACGCCGTGACGTGGAACAGCGGTGTCGGAGCCATGAACACGGGTTGCTCGGGCGGGGCCGGGACCGACGTCGGCGCCGGGATGTCGCCGGCGGCGATGGCCTTGGCGTCGGCCGCCGCGGTGGTCATCGCCCAGAACATCAGGTGCATGATGTTGTGCACCGAGCCGCGGTGGGTGAGCTGGGCGCCCTTCGGGAACCCGGTCGTGCCGGACGTGTAGAAGATGGTGGCGTCGCCGTCCGGGTCGATGGTGGCGTCGGGAAGCCCGGCGGGAGCAGCCTCGGGCCGGATGACGTCCTCCCAGCGGGCGGCGTCGTCGGGCAGCTCGCGCGACGAGCGCACGGAGATGACGTGCATCGGCGCCTGCTCGCGCAGCCCGCCGAGGAGGGGGAGTGCCCGCTCGAGACGTTCGTCGTCGGCGATCAGCACCTTGGGGCGTGAGTCGGCGAGGCCGTATTCCATCTCCGGCGTGGTCCACCAGGCGTTCAGCCCGACGACGGCGGCACCGATCGCCGTGATCGCCCAGTAGCCGATGACCCACTCGGGGTAGTTGCGCATCGCCAGCGCCACCCGGTCGCCGGAGCCGACGCCGTGGACGTCGCGCAGGTGGTGGGCGAGCGCCCGCACCAGGGCGTCGATCTCGGCGTACGTGTAGCGCTCGTCCTCGTAGACGACGTAGGTCTTGTCGGCGTGAGCGGCCGTGGTCTCCCACAGCACCCGCATGTTCGGTGGGGCGCCGTCGAAGACGCGCATCGGGATGTCCCGCACCTCGATCTCGGACATGGCGAAGAAGGCGCCGGGGGCGGTCAACTCGTCCCAGGCAGCGCGGAGGTGATCGATCACGCGAGGCATGATGGCCACCGTACGGGTGGTGGCGCCACTCGCAGCGAGGACCTCCTGATCCAGCGCGGCGTTCTCCGGAAGCCGTGTCGCGCTGACCGGGAGCGAGGAGCGTCAGAAGCAGTCAGCTGGGCCAGATGACTTGGCCGTCGTCGTCGTAGACGCCGGCGATGGGGGCGTCGTCGACGAACGGGGCGATGTCGGGTGCCTCGCCGCCGAACAGCCCGACCTCGGCGTAGGCGTCCACCTCGGCCTGCAGGCGCTCGATGTCCGGGACCCCCATGCCGGTGCCTTCGGGGGTTTCGGCGCTGAGCAGCTCGGCGTCCGTCGCCCAGCGGAACGACTCGCCCTCGAGGGAGAGGAAGCTCGGGTTGCCATTGGCCTCGACGAGGTCGACCGCCGTCTGCGTCGCCGCGGCCGGGTCGGCGATGGCGTCGGCCAGCCCGCGCATCGTCGCCCGCAGGAAGTCCTGCACCGCTGTGGGGTGCTCCTCGGCGAACTGGCGGGTCGTGAAGATCACGCCGAACGATCCCGGGACGTCGAACTCGGTGGGATCGAAGAGGTCGAACGGCAGCCCGGCGCGCTCGAGCTGTCCGGGCTCGTTGCTCTTGTACCCGGGGAACCCGACGATGCCGTCGAGGGCGTAATGGGCGAGCGGGTCGAAGCCGTCGAGCAGCACCGTCTGGTAGTCGCTGCCTTCGGCGAGCCCGGCACCGGCCAGCATCGCCGCGATGCTCGGGGGGATCTTGCCCTTGACGCCGATCGTCGACCCGGCGAGCTCCTCCAGCGACGACGCCGTCCCCGGCTTGAGGATCAGGCTGTCGATGGCCGTGCGCCCCTCGACGTCGAGGGCGACCAGGTCGGCGTCGTTGGCCGTGGCGAAGTCGACGACCTCGCTGAACGAGCCGCCGGAGGCGAACTCGGCGTCGCCGGCTGCCACGATCGGGTAGTTCGACGTCGAGAAGCTCGGCTTCAACTCGACGTCGAGGCACAGCTCGTCGAAGTAGCCAGCTTGGTCGGCGACCACGACGTCGATGATCGACGCCGTGGCGGCGAAGTCGAACCCGGAGAGGTAGGTGATCGTCCCGGCCTCACCGTTGGCCGCGCAGCGCTCGTCCGGGAAGGGTGCATCGGCGGTGACCGCGGAGCCGACGGTGACCGTGGTGGGCGAGGCGGCGGCGTCGTCGTCATCGTCGCCGCATGCGGCGAGGAGGACGAGCGCGGCGGCGAGGCTGACGAGGGCGTGCTGGCGCATCATGGGGTCTCCCGGGCGAAAGGTTCGGATGTGTGCCAGCGCACCGGGCCGGCTGGTGAGCAAGAAGGTCCAGCCGGTCCGTTCGGTTCGTGCGATGGCAACAGTACCGACCGCGCGGTCACGCCGTACGGTTGGCGGCCACACGTGTGCGTTGTGACACATGCCAGCGCAGGGCGGTGCGCTCGATGATCGAGATCACGCCGAGGAAGACCACGCCCAGGCCGACGGTCGCCAGGATCGTGGCCCACAGGACCTGGGCGTTCTGGTTGGCCGCCCGCCGCCCGGCGGCACCGAGCCCGGACGTGGTGAGGTTGCCGCCCTCCCCGTAGTAGGCGGCCGCGAGCGCCAGGCCGACGTTGTAGCGGGCCGCGGAGAAGATCGACGGCAGGGAGGAAGGCAGCCGCAGCCGCCACAGCATCTCCCAGCGGCCGGCGTCGACGGAGGCCAGGAGCTCGCGGGCCGCCGGATCGGCCGAACGCATCCCGGAGACCGTGGCGAAGACGAACGCCGGCGTGGTCACGAACGCGACGAGGAAGATCACCGGCTCATCGCCCGGCCCGAGCCACACGACGATCGACGTGAAGTAGGCGACCCACGGGGCGACGAGCACGCCGACGAGGACGGGCTGGGCGGCCTGCTCGAGGAACCGGGAGGCGGCCAGCACCGACCCCAGCAGCACGGCGACGACGAGGGAGATGGCGATGCCGGCCGCCGCGTGGCGGGCCGTCACGAGCGCGGCGTCGAGGTAGAAGCGGGGCCGGTCCGTCAGCTCGTCGACGATCTCGGACGGCGGCAGGAGGATGAACGGCTCGACGTCGAAGAGCCGGACGAACAGCTCCCAGAGGACACCGAAGACGACGATCCCGGTGATCCCGGCGATGGCGATGCGTCGCGTGGTCACCGCCCGGCTCCCTCGTGGAGCAGGGCGCGCAGCCGTGTCTCGATGGCGAAGAACGCCGGGTCGTCCTCCAGCTCGGGGTGGCGCGGCCGCGGCAGATCGATCGACGCCGCGCCGACGATCCGGCCGGGGCGCGCCGACAGCACGGCGACGCGATCGGAGATGAACACCGACTCGGCGATGGAGTGGGTGACGAAGAGCACGGTGGTCGCCAGCGACTCGCACAGCCGGGCGAGGAGGTGGCGCATGTCGGCGCGGGTGATCTCGTCGAGGGCGGCGAAGGGCTCGTCCATCAGGAGCAGGGAGGCGCCGAGGGCCATGGCCCGCACGAGGGCGACGCGCTGCTGCATGCCGCCCGACAGCTCGTGGGGATAGGCGTCGGCGAAGTCGGCAAGCCCGACGTCGGCCAGCAACTCGACCGGGTCTGGCCCACGGGTCGCCCCGTTGCGCCGGTTGACGTCGAGCAGGAGGCGGGCGTTGGCGGCGACCGTGCGCCACGGCAGGAGGGCGGGGGACTGGGGGACGAACCCGATGCGCTTGGCCGAGCGGGCGGCGTGGGGGCTGGCGCCGGCGACGGTGATCTGACCAGTGGTCGGCTCCTCGAGGCCGCCGACGAGCCGCAGCAGCGTCGTCTTGCCGCTCCCGCTCGGACCGAGGACGGTGACGATCTGGCCTGCCTCGACCACCAGGTCGACGGGCGCCAGCGCCTCCAGGGCGCCGAACACCTTCGTGACGCCCACGAGTTCGATCGCCGACGTCACGGCGACCGAGCGTACCGACCACCCCTCGCGCCGCTTCCAGCGGTCGCGGCCGGCGATTGGTCGCGACGCGCGACAGCGTTGGCGGCGGTGGTGGGGCGGCGTAGCCTTGCCGGGTCCGTCGCAGCTGCCCGCCGCGGCTTCGGCGCGATGCTGGCGCACCGCCCCGGTGTGGCGGCGCGGCCCCGACACCGAAAGTGTGGACCCATGCCCAAGCAGGACACGATCAACGACCATCGCATCCACGAGACCGACACCGGCTCGCCGGAGGTCCAGATCGCTCTCCTCACGCAGCGCATCCGCCACCTCACGGAGCACCTCCAGCAGCACCCCAAGGACCACCACAGCCGGCGCGGCCTGCTGATGCTGGTCGGCCGGCGCCGGCGCATGCTCGACTACACCCGCTCGATCGACGTCGAGCGCTACCGGACCTTGATCGCCAAGCTTGGTCTGCGTCGCTGACGCTCCGCAGTGTCTCGCTGCGGCTGGCGCCGCCGGCCCTCCGGGCCGACGCTCGACCTGACCATCCACGCTCGCTGCGGTCGGGGGCCGAAGCGGTCACTGACTCCTTCACGTCGGTGCACGTACTCCTGGCGTCGGTGGCACGCGTACCCCTGAGCTGACCGGTACCCTGGCGAAAACACCCGAGCGGCCGAAGGTTCGGTTGCCGGTCGCCCCTTCCGTGATCTGAGCGTCAGATCGGCGGGATCGCCGACTGGGAACCGACCGGCCGCTCCCAACAGCGACCGACACGTGTCCGTCGCGAAAGGAGCCTTCGTGGCTGACCCCATCCGCGTGAGCGGTGCCGTTTCCGGTACCGACAAGACGCTGTCCTTGGAGACCGGCAAGCTCGCCCTGCAGAGCCAGGGCGCCGTCGTCGCCACCATCGGCGGGACGACCGTGCTGACGACGGCGAACGCCGCTCACGACGTCCGCTCAGGCGTCGACTTCTTCCCCCTGACCGTCGATGTCGAGGAGCGCTCGTACGCCATCGGCAAGATCCCCGGCTCGTTCTTCCGTCGGGAGGGCCGCCCGAGCGAGGACGCCATCCTCACGTGCCGCCTCACCGACCGGCCGCTGCGCCCGTCGTTCCCCAAGGGCTTCCGCAACGAGACGCAGATCGTCACCAACGTCCTCGGCGCCGACCACCAGCAGCCCTACGACGTCCTGTCGATCAACGCCGCGTCGGCGGCCCTGATGATCAGCGGGATCCCCTTCGACGGCCCGATCGGCGCCGTCCGCATCGCCTGGTCCCAGGGCGGCGACTGGATCCCCCACCCCACCTATGACGAGAGCAACGAGGGCACGTTCGAGCTCGTCGTCGCCGGCCGCGAGCTGGACAACGGCGACGTCGCCGTGATGATGGTCGAGGCCGGTGGCACGGAGCGCAGCTTCGAGTACTACGCCGACGGCGCCAAGGTCGTCGACGAGGCCGTCCTCGCCAGTGGCCTGGAGGCGTGCAAGCAGTGGATCAAGGAGTCCATCGCCCTGCAGCGCCAGCTCGTCGCCAGCGTCATCAGCACCAGTGGCCCGATCACGCCGCTGGAGTACACGCCCGTCCTCGACTACACCGACGACGTGTATGCGGCTGTCGAGCGCGTCGCGGCCGAGAAGCTGGCCCAGGCGGTGACGATCTCCGGCAAGGCCGAGCGCAACGCCGCCACCGATGAGGCCGCGGCGTTCGCGGCCGCCGAGCTCGCCGGTTCCTCCGACGCCGAGTTCGCCGGGCGGGAGAAGGAGATCAAGGAAGCCGTCCGCTCCCTCACCAAGCAGCTCGTCCGCAAGCGCATCGTCGACGAGGGCATGCGCATCGACGGGCGCGGCCCGACCGACCTGCGTCCCGTGTCGGCCGAGGTCGGCATCCTGCCGACGGCCCACGGTTCGGGTCTGTTCCAGCGGGGTGAGACCCAGGTGCTCGACGTGTGCACGCTGGCCATGCCGCGCATGAACCAGCTCGTGGACACCCTCAACCCGGAGACCACCAAGCGCTTCCTGCACCACTACAACATGCCGCCCTGGGCCAACGGGGAGACCGGCCGCGTCGGCTCGCCGAAGCGGCGGGAGATCGGCCACGGCGCTCTCGCCGGGCGGGCGATCCTGCCGGTCGTGCCGAACCAGGAGGAGTTCGCCTACACCCTGCGCCTCGTGTCCGAGGTGATGAGCTCCAACGGCTCGACCTCGATGGGGTCGGTCTGCGCCTCCAGCCTGTCGCTGATGGACGCCGGTGTGCCGATCAAGGCGCCTGTCGCCGGAATCGCCATGGGTCTCGTCTTCGCCAACGGCACCTACACGACGCTGACGGACATCCTCGGTGCCGAGGACGCCTTCGGTGACATGGACTTCAAGGTCGCCGGGACAGCCGACGCCATCACCGCCCTGCAGCTGGACACCAAGATCGACGGCATCCCCGCCGACGTCCTGACCGCAGCCCTCGATCAGGCCAAGGTCGCTCGCCTGCAGATCCTCGACGTGATGAACGCGGCCATCGCCGCGCCTCGCGACGAGGTCGCCCCGTCCGCCCCGAAGATCACGACGATCCACATCCCGATCGACAAGGTCGGCGAGGTCATCGGCCCCAAGGGCAAGGTCATCAACACGATCCAGTCCGAGACCGGTGCCGACATCAGCGTCGACGACGACGGCGCCCAGGGCATCGTCACCATCGGCGCCGTCGAGGCGTGGCGGATGGAGGAGGCCAAGGCGGCCATCCTGGCCATCGTCGATCCGCCGAAGGCTGAGCTCGGCAAGGTCTACAACGGCCGGGTCGTGAACATCACCAAGTTCGGTGCGTTCGTCAACATCCTCCCCGGCCGCGACGGCCTGGTGCACATCTCCAAGCTCGGTCGCGGCAAGCGGATCAACGCCGTCGAGGACGTGCTCCAGCTGGGCCAGGAGCTCGAGGTCCGCGTCGATGAGATCGACGACAAGGGCAAGGTCAGCCTGAGCCCCGTCGGTGACGCCCCGGAGGACGGGGCGGGTGAGGGCGCACGCGCCGATGCCGCGCCGGCGGCGTCCTCGACCTCCGATGTGATCAACGTCTCGTTCGAGGAGGCGTTCGATGCCGAGCTCGCCGGCGAGCTCGGCGACCTCGGTCCCGACAGCCCGCGGGCCAGCGCCAGCACCGGCGGCGAGCGCAGCCGAAATGGCGGGGCCGGCAGCCGCGATCGTGGCCGTCGGCGCCATCGCTGAGCGTTGATGAGCGAGCGGATCTCCCAGCTCGCTAGCGGTCTCACGGTCGCCACCGATCGCGTCCCAGGGGCGCGGTCGGTGGCGATCGGCGTTTGGGTGGCTGTCGGCTCGCGTGACGAGCCGGCCGAGCTGTCCGGTGTCAGCCACTTCCTCGAGCACCTGTTGTTCAAGGGCACGTCGACGCGCTCGGCGACCGACATCTCCCGCGTCGTCGACCGAGTCGGCGGCGACATCAACGCCTTCACCTCCAAGGAGTACACGGCCTACTACTGCCGGATGCCCCGGCGCCACGGGGCGACCGGCGTCGAGCTGCTCGGCGACGTGCTGACCAACTCGCTGATCACCGACCGCGACATCGAGAGCGAACGCCAGGTGATCCTCGAGGAGTTGGCGATGGACGACGACTCGCCCGACGACGTCGCCCTGCGCACCCTCGCCCGCCAGCTGTTCGGCGACCACGGCCTCGGCCGGGACACCGCCGGCGAGCGGAAGACCGTGCGCTCGATCAGTCCGACCGACGTGCGGGCGTTCTTCGCCCAGCACTACCGAACCGGCGCGACGACGATCGCCGTCGCCGGCGACGTCGACCACGACGCCGTGGTCGCCGACGTCACCGCGGCGTTCACCGCGATGCCATGCGGCGACGGTCGGGTGCGCCGTGGCGCGCCGGGTGCGGCCCAGGCCGATGTGGCCATCGACGACGACTCCGAGCAGGTGCACCTGGCGATCGGCGGCCGCTCGGTGCCCCGCGGCGACCCCGACCGCGAAGCCCTCGACGTCGTCAACCACGTGTTCGGCGGGGGCTTGTCCAGCCGCCTGTTCGACGAGATCCGCGAGCGGCGCGGGCTCGCCTACAGCGTGTACTCGGCGACGTCGGCGTACGCCGATGCCGGCGCCTGGTCGGTGTACGCCGGCTCGATGCCCGAGCACGCCGGCGAGGTCGGGCGGCTGATCGTCGTCGAGCTCGAGCGGATGATCGCCGACGGCATCACCGAGGAGGAGCGAGCGGTCGCCATCGGTTACCTCACCGGCGCCTACGAGATGGGCCTGGAGGACACCGGGGCGCGGATGTCGCGGCTCGGCGGCATGTTGGCGACGCTCGGCCGCGTGATCCCCGTCGACGAGCAGCTGGCCCGCTGGGAAGCGGTCACCCACGCCGACGTCCGCCGCGTGATCGACCGGGTCTACGGCGCGGGGCGCCCCGTCACCGTGTCGGTCGGGCCCGCGTACGATCGCTGAATGCCGCGCCGAACCGCTTCTGTCCTGCCCAACACGCTCGATCCGGCCGATCTGCAAGGACAGAACCGATGAGAGTGGGTGTCAGCGGGGCCGCCGGGAGGATGGGGGCGATGGTGTGCCAGACCGTGGCCCTCGAACCGGACCTCGAGCTCGTCGCCGCGGTCGACCCCGGCGCCGCCGGTGCCGTCATCGAAGGGTTGACGATCGCCGGTGAGCCGCGGGCGTTCGCCGATGCCGGGGCGGAGGTCGTCGTCGACTTCACCGTCGCCCAGGCGGCCCGGCGCACGGTGCCGTGGCTGGCGATGCACGGCATGCACGCCGTCGTCGGGACGACCGGACTGACGGACGACGACCTGGCCGTGTTCGCCGAGGAGTTCGGCGAGGGCGGCCCGAACTGCGTCGTCGCCCCCAACTTCTCGATCTCCGCCGTGCTGATGATGCGCTTCGCCGAGATCGCCGCGCCGTACTTCGACACGGCGGAGATCATCGAGCTGCACCACGACGCCAAGGCCGACGCCCCATCGGGCACGGCGCTGGCGACGGCCGAGCGGATCGCCGCGGCATCCGACCGCTGGGCCGAGGACCCGACGCGCGCCGAGATCCTCCCCGGCGCGCGCGGCGGTGCCGGACCGGCCGGGATCCGCGTCCACTCGGTGCGGATGCGGGGGATGGTCGCCCACCAGGAGGTCATCCTCGGCGCCCTCGGCCAGACGTTGACGATCCGTCAGGACAGCTACGACCGCCAGAGCTTCATGCCCGGTGTCGTCCTCGCCTGCAAGCACGTCGCCGAGCACGACGGCTTGACCGTCGGGCTCGACCCGTTGCTCGGCATCTGAACGCGGGAGTTCAGGTGATGGCGGCCAAAGCGGCGTCGTAGTTCGGCTCCTGGCCGATCTCCGGGACCTGCTCGGTGTAGGACACCACGCCGTCGGGGTCGATGACGACGACGGCCCGCGACAGCAGCCCGGCCAGCGGGCCGTCGTTGATCGTGACGCCGTAGAGCGATCCGAAGTCACTGCGGAACGACGACGCCGAGGCCACGTTCTCGATGCCCTCGGCGCCGCAGAATCGGGTCTGGGCGAACGGCAGGTCGGCCGACACGTTGAGCACCGTGGCATCGTTGCGATCGGCGGCCCGTTGGTTGAACGCCCGCACGCTGGCGGCGCAGACCTGGGTGTCGATGCTCGGGAAGATGTTCAGCACGATGGTCTTCCCGGCGAAGTCCCCGGCGGTCACGTCGGCGAGGTCGCCGCCCGTGAGGGTGAACGCCGGGGCGGGGGAACCGACCGCCGGGAGGTCGCCGATCGTGTGGATCGGATTGCCGCGCAACGTGATCTCTGCCATGGGCCGGATTGTGTCACGGTCAGCCGCGTCCCGGCGCCACGCTACGTCCCGCTGCCCCGACGGAAGTTGCGCAGGTTGACGACCACGACGAAGACGACCGACAGACCGAGAGCCCACCACTGGTAGCGCTGGAGGAACCCGAGGATGTCGAGCAACTGCTCCTCGAAGGCGTGGGCGAGCCACCAGATCAGCGCCAGCCGGGCGGCGATGCCGACCGTCAGCAGGGCGGCCAGACGGACCGGCGGGGTGCGGTGGATGCCGGTCAGCACGGCGACGATGTTGCTGGCGACGAAGAACGGCACGAGGAAGATCTCCGCCTTGGCGAAGCCGCGGTTGTAGACGTCCAGCGACTCCTGGGTGACGCCGAGATAGCGGGTGAACCACGACAGCGCTTGCTCGCGGTAGGCCTGGCCGACGAAGTGACACACGACGAAGGCCACGGCGAGACGCGCCGAGGCGATGATCACGAACCACACGGGAGAGATGCCCCCGGCGACGGCGAGCACGAGGTAGCGCTGCCGTGCCGACAGAGCGATCAGTCCCTCGGGGTTGGTGTTGGCCCATCGGGCCCACACCACGTTGGCGACGTTCGTGCAGACGACCAGTCCGACGAAGGCGACCAGCGTCAACGGCGCCCACGGCGGTGGGGCGTGCGGGGGCGGGGCGGCGGCGAGGGCCGCGTCGTGGTCCTCGCCCGGGGCCTGCTGCACGCGACGACGCTATCGAGGCGGCTTCGTCATCCGGCGTCGCACGCTTCGAGGGTGTCGACGGCGGCCTCCAGCTCGGCGCTCCGCGGCAGCTCGGCGATCTGCGTCACCAGCGACTCGGCCATCAGTTCGTTGGTCAGCACGCTCCGCGCGCAGTCGGCCTCCTCGGCGTTGGCCTCGCTGCTCGCGAGGAACGACTCGACGATGTCACCGCACTCGGTCATCGCCGCTTGCACGTCCGCGGCGTCGTCCTCGGCGATGCCCAGATCGAGCTCGACCAGCGACGGTGCGCTGGTGAACTCCTCCGGGGAAACGCCACTCGCCTCGATGCGCGCGAAGCCGATCCCGTCGATCAGTGCCTGGGCCAGGCAATCCGACATCTCGGTGTCCTGGAAGCCGATGGCCACGGCGGCCGCGGCGACGTAGTCCTCCTCGGTGGCTGGCGCCCCGCTGTCACCCGTCCCGGAGGTGGGGGCGCTCCCCGTGTCGTCGGTCTCCGCCGTGTCGTCGGTGTCCTCGCTCGTGTCGTCGGTCTCCGCCGTGTCGTCGGTGTCCTCGGTCGTGTCGTCGCTGTCGTCGGTCGTGTTCGTCGTGTCGGGCGTCGACGTCCCGGTCGTGCTGTCGGTGGCGTCGTTGGCATCGTCGTCGCACGCAGCGAGCCCGAGGACCAGCAGCGCCACGACGGAGGCCGTGACGGGCGCGACGCGGCGGATGCGAGGCAGATTCATGGGTGCGTGTCTACCCCCGTTCTCCCTGGATCGGGCGGGGGAGCGGTCCCCGGTCGGTGGGTGACCTATCGTCGCAGCTCATGAAGGGTTTGATGCAGGACGTTCCACTGACCGTGACCCACCTGTTCGAACGGGCGGAGCGGTACTTCGGGCACAAGGGCGTCACCACGGCGACCGCCAGCGGGCGGGACCGCGTCGGCTACGACCAGTGGGCCGAACGGACGCGCCGGCTGGGCGGTGTGCTCGACACGCTCGGCATCTCCGCCGACGGGCGGGTCGCCACGTTCGCCTGGAACACGGCCCGCCACCTGGAGCTGTACTTTGCCGCGCCCTGCACGGGGCGCGTGCTGCACACGCTGAACATCCGGCTGTTCCCGGAGCAGCTGACGTACATCGTCAACCACGCCGACGACGAGGTCATCTTCGTCGACCGCTCGCTGCTGGCGCTGCTGGCACCGTTGCTGCCGACGTTCGAGCGGCTCCGCCACCTCGTGCTGATGGACGACGGCAAGGGCGAGGTCCCGACCGACCTCCACGGTCACGAGCTGCTCGATTACGAGGAGCTCCTCGCCGCGGCATCACCGGTGGCGTTCGCCGTCGACGACGAGCACCGCGCCGCCAGCATGTGCTACACGAGCGGCACGACGGGCAACCCCAAGGGCGTCGTGTACAGCCACCGCAGCACCTTCCTGCACACGATGGGGGCGATGACGGCCGACTCCCTCGGAGCCCGGGAGTCCGACCGCATCCTGCCGGTGGTGCCGATGTTCCACGCCAACGCGTGGGGCCTGGCGCATGCGGGCGTCGCGGTCGGCGCCGACCTGATCATGCCCGGCCCCGACCTCTCCGGGCCGGCCATCGCCAACCTCGTCGTGGAGGAGAAGGTGACCGTCGCAGCCGGCGTCCCGACGATCTGGATGCAGGTGCTGCCCGAGCTCAAGGGCCGCGACACGTCCAGCCTGCGGGCGATCCCGTGCGGCGGCTCGGCAGTTCCGAAGGCGTTGTCGGAGGCCTACCGCGAGCAGCTCGGGCTGCCCATCCTGCAGGCGTGGGGCATGACCGAGACGAGCCCGGTGGTGTCGGTGTGCCGACTCGACGCCGACCAGGAGTCCCTCCCCGTCGCCGAGCAAGCCGAGTTGCGCACCGGTGTCGGCCGGGGCGGCTTCGGTGTCGAGTGCCGCGTCGTCGAACCCGACACCGCCGTGCCGGTGCCCCACGACGGCGTGTCCAGCGGCGAGCTGCAGTGCCGCGGCAACTGGATCGCGGCGACCTACTACAACGACCCGCGGGCCGACGAGAGCTTCACGGAGGACGGCTGGCTACGAACCGGCGACGTGGCCACGATGGACGAGCGTGGGCGGATCCGCCTGGTCGACCGCACCAAGGATCTGATCAAGTCCGGCGGCGAGTGGATCTCCTCGGTCGAATTGGAGAACGAGCTGATGGGCCACCCGCAGATCAAGGAGGCGGCGGTGATCGGGGTGCCTGACCCGAAGTGGTCCGAGCGCCCGCTCGCCTGCGTGGTGCTGGAGCCGGACGCCGAGCTGTCGAAGCAGGACGTCCTCGACTACCTCGCGCCGCGCGTCGCCAAGTGGCAGCTGCCCGACGACGTCGTGTTCATCGACGAGGTGCCGAAGACCAGCGTCGGCAAGTTCTCCAAGAAGACCCTGCGCGAGCGCTTCGCCGACCACGTCACCGCCGGCGAGTAGCGAGGCGGGCGCGCGGTCGCGCCCTTGACAATGAGACGGTATTTGTCTTATCGTCTCACAGCATGGGGACGGACGCCGAGACGCGCGTGCTCGACGCCGTGCGGCGCTGCTGCGATCGCTGGGGGATCGCCAAGGTCACGATCGACGACATCGCCGCCGACTCCGGCGTCTCCAGGGCGACGATCTATCGCATGTTCCCCGGCGGCAAGGAGGTCCTCTTCGAGGCCCTCCGAGTGCGCCAGCTGGAGGAGTTCTTCACCGTCCTGCGGTCGCAGGTCGAGGGTGCCGACACGCTGGACGACCTCCTCGTGCGCACCGTCGTGGTCGCGACACGGGAGTTGCGGGCTGACGACCACCTCGCCCTGATGCTGGCCTCCGAGCCCGGCACGGTGCTCGGTCAGCTCACGGTCGAGGGTGTGCCGCGCATCATCCGCTTCGCCACGGCGTTCCTCGTCCCCCTCGCCGAGCCGTACCTCGACCGTCGCCGAGCTCGCACGGTGATCGACGTCCTCGCCCGGCTGACGATCTCCTACTTCCTCGCCCCGAGCGACGAGGTCGACCTCGGCGACGAGGCATCCGCCCGCTCGTTCATCCTCCCCCTGCTCATCCCACTCACCGTCCCCCTCTGAAGGAGAGACCCAGTGTCCGTCACCCATCGCGACAACGACGAGATCATCGGCCGGGCCGAGCTCGACGACATCGAGGCGATCCTGTCGATCACCAACACCGATGTCGACGAGGTCGTGCACGCCGTCGCCGACAACGCCGATGCCTTGTTCACGTGGGACTACTCGCTCTCCCGCCCGCAGCTGCGCAAGCTCTACGAGAAGGGCAAGACGGGCCAGTGGAACGCCACGACCGACCTGCCGTGGGACACCGAGGTCGATCTCGAAGCGGTCGTCTCGGCGGACCAGATCGCCGTCTCGGCCGGGCTCGATCCCAACCACTACGACGGCACGATCCTCGAGAAGTGGGGCGACAAGGAATGGCTCGACTTCGGCATCCAGAACCGTCGCTGGACGCTGTCGCAGTTCCTCCACGGTGAGCAGGGCGCCCTGCTGTGCACGGCGAAGATCACCGAGACCGTGCCGTGGTACGACGCCAAGCTGTACGCCTCGACGCAGGTGGTCGACGAGGCCCGCCACGTCGAGGTCTTCGCCCGGTACCTCGAGGAGAAGCTCGGTGGCGGCTACCAGGTCAACGCCCACCTGCGCATGCTCCTCGACGACATCATCAACGACGCCCGGTGGGACATGACCTACCTCGGCATGCAGGTGATGGTCGAGGGGTTGGCGCTGGCGGCGTTCGGGTTCATGCACCAGATGACCGAGGAGCCATTGCTCAAGCAGCTCCTGCGCTACGTGATGAGCGACGAGGCCCGCCACGTCGCCTTCGGCGTCCTGTCGCTGAAGGAGGTCTACGAAGGCATGACGGATGCCGAGATCAAGGACCGCCAGGAGTTCGCCTACGAGGCTGCCGTGCGGATGCGCGACCGGTTCATGTCCCAGGAGGTGTGGGAGCGGATGGGCGTGAACCCGCGCGACGTCCTGCCGATCGTGCTGCGCGACCCGACCCGCGATCTGTTCCAGCAGATGCTGTTCTCCAAGATCGTGCCCAACTGCAAGAAGCTCGGCCTGCTCGATCGCAACGAGTCATGGCTGCGTCGCCGCTTCGAGGAGATGGGCGTCATCCAGTTCGAGAACCTCGAGGACACGGGCGAGGAGTACATCAAGTTCGAGCTCGGCGCCGACACCCCCAACCCCGTCCCCGCCACCTGACCCGACGTCACGGCCGGCCGGCGCCGGTTTTGAACCAAAGTCAAGGCCAGTTGTGGCCGCGAAATCCACGGAGAACCAATGGGTTGGGACCCGGGCCAGTACGACAAGTTCGCCGCCGAGCGCGCCCAGCCGTTCTGGGACCTCGCCGCGCTGCTCGAGGAACGCCCGATTCGTCGGGCCGTCGATCTCGGCTGCGGCACGGGGGAGCTGACGGCGACGTTGGCGGGACGTCTGGGCGTGGCCGACGTGACGGGCATCGACTCCTCGCCGGCGATGCTGGCGGCGGCGCCGGCCGGCCTGCGGGTCGAGCAGGGGGACATCCGCTGGTGGACGTCGCGCGGCGACCATGACCTCGTCTTCGCCAACGCCAGCCTGCAGTGGGTGCCGGACCACCCCGCCGTGGTCGCCCGCTGGTGGGCTGCCCTCGCACCGGGCGGCCAGCTGGCGGTCCAGGTTCCGACGAACGCCGACCACCCGGCGCACCGCATCGCATCGGAGGTGGCGTCGAGCGAGCCGTTCCGCTCGGCTCTGGGCGGCCCGCCGCCCCCGGACCAGGTCGCGGCCAACGTGCTGGCGCCCGAGCAGTACGCCATCCTGCTGCACCACCTGGGCGCGGCGCGCCAGCACGTGCGTCTGCAGGTCTACGGGCACGTGCTCGACCGCTCCGCAGACGTCGTCGAGTGGGTGCGGGGAACGTCGCTGACCCGGTTCGCCGGGCTCCTCCCGCCCGACGTCTTCGAGGCGTTCGTCGACGAGTACCGCCGGCGCCTGCTCGAAGCCATCGGCGACACGGCGCCGTACTTCTACCCCTTCAAGCGGATCCTGTTCTGGGCGACCAAGGACTGATGCGGGCCGGCGCTTCGGCTGGACAGTGACCGAGCGGGTCGCGCCGTCGTCCGGCCCCCGTGGTTAACGTTCGTGCCATGCCACTCTTCGGCCGGGTGCTCACGGCGATGGTCACGCCGTTCACCGATGATGGCTCCCTCGACCTCGACGGGGCGATCGCCCTGGCCCGCTGGCTGCAGGACCAGGGCAACGAGGGCCTCGTCGTCGCCGGCACCACCGGCGAATCCCCGACGCTGACCGACGCTGAGAAGCTCGCCCTCTGGGAGGCCGTCGCCGAGGCCGTGACGATCCCCGTCATCGCCGGGTCGACCACCGCCGACACCGCGCACTCGGTGCACCTCACCGTCGAGGCGTCCAAGCTGGGCGTGGCCGGCGTGCTGGCGCTGTGCCCCTACTACAACCGGCCGTCGCAGGCCGGGATCGAGGGCCACCTGCGGGCAGTTGCCGAGGCCACTGACCTGCCCGTGCTGATCTACGACATCCCGGTGCGCACCGGCCGCAAGGTCTCGACCGCGCTGCTCAGTCGCCTGGCCCACGAGATCGACAACATCGTCGGCGTCAAGGACGCCGCCGGCAACCCCGCCGAGACGGCGCGGCTGATCGCCGCCGCCCCAGCCGCCTACGAGGTCTACAGCGGCGACGACGCGATGACCCTGCCGCTGCTGGCCGTCGGCGCCGTCGGCTTGATCGGCGTGGCGACGCATTGGGTCGCCGCCGACGTCGTCGAACTGTTCGACCGCTGGGACGCCGGCGACACCCGCGGGGCCCGCGCCGTTCACGACCGGCTGCTGGAGAGCTGGTCGTTCGAGACCGGCGACGAGGCTCCCAACCCCGGGCCGGCCAAGGCCATGCTGCGCCACCTCGGCCAGCCCGCCGGCCACTGCCGCCCGCCGATGGGCGCCGACCCGCCGTGGCTGGCCGAGCGGGCCGCCGAGGTCCACGCCAACCTGGTCGCTGCCCGTGAGCTGACGCGACCTGGCGCTGCCCCAGATGGAGGGACCGTCGTGGCTGAGGTCGTGCGGCTGGTCTTCCTCGGTGGGTTGGGGGAGATCGGGCGCAACTGCATGGCCCTCGAGCAGGGCGCCGGCGACCAGCGGCGGATCCTGCTCATCGACTGCGGGTTGATGTTCCCCGGGCCCGATCTCCATGGCATCGATCTGGTGCTGCCGGACTTCACGTACCTCCGGGAGAACGCCGAGCGCATCGAGGCCCTCGTCGCCACACACGGCCACGAGGACCACGTCGGCGGGATCCCGTTCCTGCTCCGTGAGGTGAGCTTCCCGATCTACGGCTCGGCGCTGACGCTCGGCCTCGCCCGGAACCGCATCGAGGAGGCCGGGCTGCTCGGCCGGACCAGCCTCAACGCCGTGCGGGACGGCGACCGCGTCCGCATCGGTCCGTTCGATGTCGAGTTCATCCCTGTCACCCACAGCGTGCCCCACGCCCACGCCATCGCCGTGCACACACCGCAGGGCCTGGTGCTGCACTCCGGCGACTTCAAGCTCGACCTCACGCCGGTCGACGATCGGCGCACCGATCTCGCCCGCATCGGTCAGCTGGCCAAGACCGAAGGCATCCGCGTGCTGCTCGGTGACTCGACGAACGCCGAGGAGGGCGGCCACGCACCCAGCGAGCGCAACGTCGGCGGGGTCCTCCGCGGCCTGTTCGCGTCGCGACGCGACCGGCGGATCATCACCGCCAGCTTCGCCAGCCATCTGCACCGCATCCAGCAGATCGCCGACGCCGCCGTCGACAGCGGCCGCAAGGTGGCGACGCTCGGGCTGAGCATGCGCAAGAACGTCCAACTGGGGATGGATCTCGGCGTGATCAGGATCCCGCCCAGCTCGTTCATCGACATCGAGGAGATCGACCGCCACCCGCCGGGCGAGATCTGCGTCATCTCCACCGGCTCGCAGGGCGAGCCGATGTCCGCCCTGGCCCTGCTCGCACGCGGCGAGAACCGCTTCGTCAAGCTCTCCGAGCACGACACGGTGATCCTCTCCAGCCATGCCATCCCCGGCAACGAGAGCAACGTCAACCGGGTGATGGACGGGTTGCTCAAGGCCGGCGCCGAGGTCGTCCACTCCGGCATCGTCGACGTCCACGCCACCGGCCACGCCCAGGCTGACGAGCTGAAGACCTACCTGTCGATCGCCCAGCCCCACTGGTATGTGCCGGTCCACGGTGAGTTCCGCCACCTCATGGCCAATGCCCGCCTCGGAGAGCTGATGGGTGTGCCCCGGGACCGGGTCGTCGTGTGCGAGAACGGCGATGTCCTGGAGATCACCGACCAGGGGGTCGAGCAGACCGGCCGGGTGCCGGCCGGCTTCCTCTACGTGGACGGCATCGTGGGCGACGTGGGGACGGGCGTCCTGCGCGACCGGCGGGTGCTGGCCAGCGAGGGCGTCGTCGTGGTCGTCGTCACCGTCGACAGCCAGACCGGCAAGGTCCTCGTCGGTCCGGAGATCATCACGCGCGGCTGGGTCTACGCGCCGGAGGCCGAGGACCTCCTCGACGAGGCGTGCAACACCATCGCCGTCGCCGTCGAGAAGGCCCTCGCCGAGGGCGTGCGTGACGTCGAGGCGCTGGAGCGGGACGTGCGGCGGGCGGCCGGCAAGTTCGTCAGCGACCGCACCCGCCGACGGCCGATGATCGTGCCCGTCGTGATGGAGGCGTGAGCGCCGGTCGGCACGCGACGTCACGCCGCCGCTGGATGGTGGCCGGTTGCGTGGTGCTGACCACGTCGTGCGGGGGCGACGACGACGAGGCGGTGCGGCCGGTGGTCGACCAGATCGCCCCGGCGATCGCCGCGGTGGAGAACGAGCTCGGCGGCCCGCAACAGTTCTTCGAGATCAACGCCACGCCGCAGGTCGTCAACCTCTTCGTGGCGACCGATGGGGGGACGATGGTCACGCCCTACGTGTACGTCGGCGGCGAGGTGGCCTCGCCGGCCGAACCGACGACAGCGGAGGGGGCGACGTTCGTCGCCGACGCGGTGACGTTCGACGCGGCGACGATCCTCGACGGGGTCACCGACGAGCTGCCCGACTCCGACGTCGCCCGCCTCTCGATCGTCGGCGGCCCCGGTGGCGCCGTGCGGTACGGGGCGACGGTGCAGTCCGACGCGGGCGGCACGCTGGAGATCGTGCTCGGACCCGACGGCACGGTCCAATCCGTCGAGCCTGGCGCGCTGACCCGGCTGGCCGTCCCGCTGATACGGATCCCGCCCAGATGGGGGGCGATGCCTGAGGTGTCGAACACCCCGTTGGTACCGTGGACCTCGTTATGACGATCATGGCGTTCCCCGGCCACGCAGGCCGTTGTTGGCCGCTCCCTCGCTGGCGCTCGGTCGCTCGCACCGGTGCGATGGTGTCGCCATGACGACGTGGGGCCCGTCCAAGAAGCAGACCGCCAAGAGCCGTCCGGCGGGCGCCGCGTCACGGCCGCGCACGGCGCCGCTCGGCGACCCGCTCGGGGGCCAGCCCCACGCCACCGCGCGGCTCGGGCCGCCGGGCGCAGGCGACCACCGAGGTCCGCGAGGCGGTCGGCGGCCGCGAGCACGAGTTCATCGGCATCGGGCTGATCGCCGCGGGCGCCCTGCTCGGTCTCGCCGTGTACCTCAACCTCGCCGGTCCGCTCGGCCGGGGCGTCGAGACGTTGTTCGGGTGGATCGTCGGCCTCGCCCGCTACGTCGTGCCGGTCGTACTGATCGCAACCGGGATCGCCTTGATCAAGAAAGGCCAGTCGTCGAGCCCCTGGCGCCTCGCCGTCGGGTGGGCTCTCGTCGGTCTCGCCGTCGTCGGCATCTTCCAGGTCGCCAACGGACCCGACGACGTGGGTGAGCTCGACGAGCTCGGCCGCTCGGGCGGCCTTCTGGGCGCCCTCGTGGGTGAGCCGCTGCAGGCGCTGGTGGCGCCGGCCGGAGCGATCGTCGTCCTGCTCCTCGCCGGTATCGGCGGGGCGCTGCTGATCACCCGCACGTCGGTGCGCACGATGGCGACGCGCACGGGCCAGGGTGTCGGCTCCGTCGCCCGCCCCCTCGGCCGCGCTGCGCGGCAGGCGCTGCGCGACCTCTCGTCGCTGAGCAGCGACGACCGTGAGGACGACGACGGCACCGTCGCCACGGGCGAGCCGCGGGCGCTCCCGCCACCGTCGGTGTACGACGCGGCGGACGACTTCGCCGACGCGCCCGCTCGCCGGGCCCGGCGGGCGCCGAAGGAGCCGGCCGTCGACGAGCTCGACGTCGGTTCGCCGGACGGCACGCCGTCGGGACCATGGACGCTGCCGCCGATCTCCTTCCTCCACCGCACGGGCGCCCAGACGATCAACCGGGCCGAGGTCGAGGCGCGCGGTCGGGTGCTGCAGGAGTCCCTCGCCCAACACGGCGTCGACACCTCGCTCGTCGGGATGACCGTCGGCCCGACGGTCACCCGCTACGAGCTGGAGCTGGGTCCCGGGGTCAAGGTGGCCCGGGTGACCAGCCTGCAGCGGGACATCGCCTACGCGATGGCAGCCACCGACGTGCGCATCCTGGCGCCGATCCCCGGCCGCTCGGCGATCGGCGTCGAGGTGCCCAACCACACCCGCCAGCTGGTGGCCCTCGGCGACCTGCTCCTGTCGCCGGAGTCGCGCGCCGCGACCGGGCCGCTGGAGGTGGCCATCGGCAAGGACATCGCCGGGAAGTCGGTGTTCCTCGACCTGGCGACCACCCCGCACCTGCTCATCGCCGGGGCCACGGGCGCCGGCAAGTCGAGCGGGATCAACTGCATCATCACGTCGCTGCTGATGCGCACGACCCCCGACCAGGTGCGCCTGATCCTCGTCGACCCCAAGCAGGTCGAGATGGGCCAATACCACCGCCTGCCGCACCTGCTCACGCAGCCGGTCACCAACCCGAAAAAGGCCGCCAACGCCCTCGGCTGGGCGGTGAAGGAGATGGAGCGTCGCTACGACCTGCTGTCCGAGGTCGGGTTCCGCGACATCGGCGGCTACAACGCGGCGTTCGACCGCGGCGAACTGACGCCCGGTCCGACCATCGACCTCGATGCCGCCAGCGACCGGACCTACGAACGGCTGCCGTACATCGTCGTCGTCGTCGACGAGCTCAACGACCTGATGATGGTCGCCGCCCGAGATGTCGAGGAGTCGATCACACGAATCGCCCAGAAGGCCCGCGCCGTCGGCATCCACCTCATCGTCGCCACGCAGCGACCGAGCGTCAACGTCATCACCGGCGTGATCAAGGCCAACATCCCGGCGCGGATCGCGTTCGCCGTGTCCAGCCTCACCGACTCGCGCGTCATCCTCGACCAGCCCGGGGCCGAGAAGCTGGTCGGCAGGGGAGACATGCTCCTGCTGCCCGGCAACTCCTCGGTCGCCCAACGCGTCCAGGGGTCCTTCGTCAGTGAGGAGGAGGTCCGCAAGATCGTCGCCCACTGGCGACGACAGGCGCCTGAGGTCTCCTACGTGAGCGGCGTGGAGGGCGGCGACGGCCCCGATACCGACGACCACGTGACCTCCAACGCCAACGCCTTCTCGGCCGGCGGTGACGACGACGACGAAGCGATGATGCGCCAGGCGATGGAGCTCGTCGTGCGCAGCCAGCTCGGCTCGACGTCGATGCTGCAACGCAAGCTGAAGGTCGGCTTCGCCAGAGCCGGGCGGATCATGGACCTCCTCGAGCAGCGGGGGATCGTCGGGCCGAGCGAGGGCTCCAAGGCCCGTGCCGTGCTGATGACCGTCGAGGAGTACGAGCTGCGCGAGCAGGCTGGGCACGACGAGCGGTGAGGGAACGGGCGGTGAGCGACAGCTGGTTGGAGGACAGCGCCGACATCGAGTGTTGCTACGTCACGACGACGGGCCGGCGCACCGGCCACCGCCACGAGATCGAGATCTGGTTCGGCGCCGTCGACCGCACGATGTACCTGATCTCCGGCAACGGACCGAGCGCCGACTGGTTCCGCAACATCCAGGCCGACCCCGTCGTGACGGTGCGCATCGACGACCGCCTGCGCGAGGGTCGGGCCCGGGAGGTCGACGATCCCGACGAGCGGCAGCGGGTCGGCGACGTGATGGGCGCCAAATACGTCTGGGGCGGTGACCCGGCGATCGGCCTGACCTACGAGTCGTGGTGCTACGAGGTGCCCGCCGTCGCCATCGAGTTCCCCGGAGGATCCCCCAGGTAGCCTGCTCGGACGTGTCCCAGCGCTTCTACGTCGAGACGCTGGGCTGTCCGAAGAACCAGGTCGACTCCGACAAGCTGGTCGGCACGCTGCTCGCCGACGGGATGCAGCCGACAGCCGAGCCAGAGGACGCCGACCTCGTCGTCGTCAACACGTGCGCCTTCATCGAGGCGGCGCGGCAGGAGTCGATCGACACGGTGCTGGCGCTCGACGAGCGTCGCCGGGACGGCTCCCGCCTCGTCGTCACCGGCTGCATGGCCGAGCGCTATGGCGCCGAGCTCGCCGATGCGCTCCCGGAGGTCGACCAAGTCGCCGGCTTCGGCGTCCGGCTGAACGCCCCTCCGGCTGCGCAGCGGCGCACGCTGATCCCGGTCCGTGCCGTCGAGGTTCCCGATCTCGACCTGCTCAACCTGCCGCGGCCGCGTTCGTCGAGCCCGTGGGCATACGTCAAGATCGCCGAGGGCTGCGACCGCGCGTGCGGGTTCTGCGCCATCCCGTCGTTCCGCGGTCCGCAGCGCAGCCGGTCCGTGGCGTCGATCCTCACCGAGGTCGACGAGTTGCGGGCGCGGGAGATCGTGCTCGTCGCCCAGGACCTGGCCTCGTACGGCAAGGACGTTCCCGACGTGCTCGGCGCCGGGGCGATCGTCCCGCTGGTGCGGGCCGTCGCCGATCGAGTCGACCGCGTCCGCCTGCTGTACCTCTACCCGAGCGACCTGTCCGACGCGCTCATCGACACGGTGTGCGATTCCGGCGTGCCGTATTTCGACCTGTCGCTGCAACACGTCAGCAAGCCGCTCCTGCGCCGGATGCGCCGGTGGGGCGATGGCGACCGCTTCCTGCGGCGCATCGCCGACATCCGCCGGCGGGAGCCCGACGCGGCCTTCCGCAGCAACTTCATCGTCGGCTACCCCGGCGAGACCGAGCGGCACCACGACGAGCTGCTGCGCTTCGTCGAGGAGGCCCAGCTCGACTGGTGCGGGTTCTTCGCCTACAGCCGGGAGGACGGCACCTACGCCGCCGACCTCGACGCTCAGGTACCGAGCGGGTTGGTGGCCGATCGTCTCGGTGAGCTGACCGAGCTGCAGGACGCCATCACCGCGGCGCGGCGCGACCAGCTGATCGGCCGGGATGTCGAGGTGCTCGTCGATGCCGCCGGCGTCGGGCGCACCCACCGTGAGGCACCCGAGATCGACGGGGTGGTCCACGTCGGTCATGATCTTGGTGTGGGGGACCTGGTCGTGGTGTCGATCGCTGACGCGCTCGGGCCCGACCTCGTCGCCGCCGGCGTCGACATCGGTCACCTTGCCGAGGTCGCCGGCTGATGGTCGACCCCAGCGCGCTGGCGACGTGGGCCAACGCCATCACGGTCGGTCGTCTGCTGCTGTCGCCGTTGATGTTCTGGGCGATCCCGAGCGACAACCAGGGCGCCTGGCCGGCGTTCGTGTTGTGGTTCCTGCTGTGCGCCAGCGACGGCATCGATGGCTACATCGCCCGACGCCACGGGGTGACGAGATCGGGGGCGTTCCTCGACCCGCTCGCCGACAAGGTCCTGGTGCTGGGGGCCATGTTCACGCTCGTCGGCAATGGCGTGTTCTGGATCGTCCCGGTGGCGATCATCGCCGTGCGGGAGTTCGTCATCAGCATGTACCGCACCGTCGCCGGGTCGAAGGGCGTCAGCGTGCCGGCCAGCACGATGGCCAAGAACAAGACCCTGGCCCAGCAGTTGGCCGTCGGGTTCGCCCTGCTCCCGTTGACCGCCGTCGACGCAACATGGCTGTGGAACGGGTTCTTGTGGCTGGCCGTGGTGCTCGCTGTCGTGAGTGGGTGGGGGTACCTTCGTCAGGCCCGTGGGCCGCAGCCTGAGGCCGCCCATGCGATGTGACGTCCTCGCGGTCGGCACCGAGCTGCTGCTCGGGCAGATCCAGGACACCAACTCGGCGTGGATCGGCGAGCAGCTGGCGTTGAGCGGGATCGCCTCCCTGACCCAGGTCAAGGTCGGCGACAACGTCGGGCGCATCACCGCTGCGCTCCGACGTCTGCTCGACGAGGCCGACGCGGTGATCGTCACGGGTGGCCTCGGTCCGACGCACGACGACGTGACGCGCGACGCCATCGCCGCCCTGATGGGCGTCGATCTCCGGCCCGACCCGGCGGTCGCTGCGGTGATCAACGAGCTGTTCGCGGCGCGTGGTCGGACGATGCCGGCCAACAACCTGCGCCAAGCCCTCGTGCCGGTCGGAGCGACGGTCATCCCGCAGACGCGCGGGACCGCGCCGGGGTTGATCTGCCCGGTCGGCGACAAGATCATCTACGCCGTTCCAGGCGTCCCTCACGAGATGTACGACATGGTCGAGCGGGCCGTGCTGCCGGACCTGCGGGCCCGGGCCGGTGAGTCATCGGTCATCGCCAGTCGCGTCCTGCACACGTGGGGGGAGAGCGAGAGCGGGCTCAACGAACGCCTCGACCGCACCATCGCCACACTCGACGAGGCGGGCGACCCCACGATCGCCTTCCTCGCCAGGGGTTGGAATGGCCTGGACGTACGCGTCACCACCCGCCGCCCCGCTCTCGGCGATGCGACGGCTGTGTTGGACGAGTGGGAGGCCACGCTGCGCGGCGAGCTCGGGCCGCTCGTCTATGGCGTCGACGATGAGTCGATGGAATCGGTCGTTCTCGACCTGCTGCGCGACCAGGGTCTCAGCCTCGCCCTCGCCGAGTCCCTCACCGGCGGGCTCGTGGCGGCCCGGCTGACGGCCATCCCCGGCGCCAGTGATGTCCTGCGCGGGGGGTTGGTGTCCTACGCCAGCGACGTCAAGTTCGAGGTGCTCGACGTGGCACGCGGTCCGGTGGTCAACGAGCCGGCCGCCGTACAGATGGCAGAGGGCGCCAGGCGGTTGCTGGGAGCCGACGTCGGACTCGGTCTGACCGGTGTTGCCGGCCCCGCCGAGCTGGACGACGTGCCTGTCGGCACCGTGTGCATCGGCATCGCCCTCCCGACGGGCAGCCACGCCGCGACGCTCAAACTGGGCTCGCAACGCGAGCAGATCCGCCAGTTCGCCGTGATCAGCTCGCTCGACCTGCTGCGCCGCCGTCTGGCGATGTTCGTCGCCACCTAGGCTCAACATCCGGCTCCCGTAGCTCAGTCAGGACAAGAGCAGCGGCCTTCTAATCCGCAGCGCGCAGGTTCGAATCCTGCCGGGAGCGCGAACCCCGGGGACGGGCGAACCCGCTCCGCCGTGGGTTCTACGGGCCGTCGTGGACGGCGTGCTCGGGCGGAAAAGGGGTCCATCCGGCGTAGCCTGGAACACCGGCTGTCCCCCCGTGTCTGGTGAGGTTGTTGGTGAATTTCAAGAAGGGTGAGACCATCATCTACCCCCAGCACGGTGCCTGCATCGTGATGGGGACGAGGAAGATGGAGGCGTTCGGTGAGAAGCGCGAGTACCTCATCCTCCAGACGGTCATCAACGAGATGACGCTCAAGGTCCCCGTCGACATGGCCGAGGAGGTCGGCGTCCGCCCACCGGTGTCGGCCGACGAGCTCGAGGATCTCGTGGCCGTCCTCTCCAAGCCCGACCCCCGCGTCCCGTCCAACTGGAGCCGGCGGTTCAAGAACCACCAGGAGAAGCTCAAGTCCGGCGACGTCTACCAGGTCGCCGAGGTGGTCCGGAACCTGGCCGCCCGCAACCGTGACGCCTCGCTGTCGGCAGCCGAGCGCACGATGTACGAGCGGGCCCGCGTCAACCTGGTCAGCGAGATCTCGCCGGCGCTCAAGGTGTCGGCCGAGGACGCCGAGGCGTACCTCGACCAGGCGCTCGCCAAGGGTGTCCTCAAGCCGGTCAAGGAGACCGTCAAGAAGAAGTGACTGGCGGATGGCCAGCGGGCACATCCGTCGGACTCACCGACTGTCCTGAACGTCGGTGAGCCGACGGATTCGCCCTCGATGCCGGCCCGGCTGCCCGTCTCCAGCCTGAACGGGCATCGAGATCTGAGAACGAGAACATCCCGCCCTCGCCTGTACTTGCCGCTATGTAAACACATGTGTATACAAGGGGTCAATGGTGACGCCGCGCCTCCCGCGAGCGGCGCGGCGGGCGCAGCTGATCGAAGTCGCCGCCGGCGCGTTCCTGGAGCGGGGCTTCGAGGCCACGTCGATGGAGGAGGTCGCCCAGGCGGCTGGGGTCAGCCGCCTGATCGTCTACCGCGTCTTCGAGTCCAAGGAGAACCTCTACCGGGCCGTGCTGCGCAACGTGCTCATCGCGCTCGGCGAGCAGTTCGCCGGGATCGACCTCGAGACGATCCGGCTCACGGGTGCCACGCACATCGTCCTGCCGGTCGCCCGAGCGCAGCCCGACGCCTTTCGCCTTCTGGCGCGCCACGCGCCGCGTGAGCCGGCGTTCGCCGACGTGGCCCTGGAGTTCCGCGGTTACGTGCTCAGCTACGCCAGGGGCATCCTCGCCACCTACCTCACCGACGAACTGATCCTCGACTGGGCCGCCGCCACGGCGGGCGCCCACCTCGTCGAGGCGCTGTGCACCTGGCTCGACGTCGGTGACCCCGACCGCGACGGGGAGTTCGCCGACCTGATGACCAGCGGGCTGCGTGGCCTCGCGACAGCCTGGCGCGGATCAGGCTGAGGCCCCGAGGACGTCGACGATCCGGTCGACCTGGGCCTCGGTGATGACGAGCGGCGGGCAGAACGTCAACGTGTCGGTGCCGATGGCCCGTGTGATCACCCCGGCGCCCAGCATCCGGTCGCGGACGGCGACGGCGTCCTGATCGGCGCGCAGCCCGGCGGCCCACACCGCCCCGTCACCCCTGGCGTGGTCGATGACCCCGTCGGCCGCCAGGGCCTGCAGCCCGGCACCGAGGCGCTTGCCGACCACGGACGCCCGCTCGACGAGGCCCTCGCGATCCATGATCGCCAGGTTGGCCAGGCCGGCTGCACACGCCGCCGGATGGCCGGAGTACGTGTACCCGTGGCGCAACACGTAGGCGGGATCGGACTCCAGTGGGTCCCGAACCCCCCGGCCAATGAACACGCCCCCCAGGGGCTGGTACCCGGAGGTCACCGCCTTGGCGAACGTCATCAGGTCCGGGACGACGCCGTACCGGTCGGCAGCGAACCAGTGGCCGAGACGGCCGAAGCCGGTGATCACCTCGTCGAAGATGAGCAGCGCCCCGTGGCGATCGCACAGCCGGCGTAGGTCGGCGAGGTACCCGTCGACGGGCGGATAGACGCCGCCCGCGCCCTGCACCGGCTCCGTGATCACCGCGGCCACCTCACCGGAGCGCTCGGCCATCAGCACGGCGAGCGCTTCGGCGTCGTCGCTCGGCACCTGCACGACCTGCGGCACGAGCGGACCCCACCCCTCGCGGTTGGGGGCGATGCCCTGGGCACTCGTTCCGCCGAGGTTCGTGCCGTGGTAGCCCCGACTGCGGCTGATGATCAGGGTGCGCTCCGGGTGGCCGGCGAGGAGCTGGGCGGCTCTCGCCAGCTTCATCGCCGTGTCCACAGCCTCCGAGCCCGACCCGCAGAAGAACACCCTGGCGTCGGGGATCGGTGTCAGGCCCACCAATCGCTCGGCCAGCTCGTCGGCGGGTGCGTTGCTGAACGGCTCGAAGCACGAGTAGGCGGCGATCGTCGCCAACTGGGCAGCGACGACGTCGGCGATCTCGGTGCGACCGTGTCCGGCGGCGCAGTACCACAGGCTGGCCATGGCGTCGACGTACTCCTGCCCCTCGGCGTCCCACACGAGGGCGCCGGCACCGCGCGCGATGACGGTGTACGAGGGTCGGGTCGGCTTGGCGAACGGGTGCAGGAACGGCGGCAGCGAGGCAGCGGACATCCGGCCGACGGTACGCGACGGGCGCGCACCGATCTGCCACTGTGGCGGCGTGGGCGACGGTGTCGTGCGACTGGTGACCTGGAACCTGCAGGGACGTCTCGGCGTCGATGTGGCGGCCATCGCCGCCGCCGTCGCTCCTGTCGACCCGGACATCGTGGCCCTGCAGGAGGTCCAGCTGCGTCAGGCGTTGGCACTGGGAACCGCGCTGGCCATGCCGTCGCGGCGGTGGGTGTTCAAGCACTGGCCTGTCGTCAGCCGGTCCGAGGGCCTCGGCGTGTTGACGCGGCACCGGCTGCTCGGTGCGGTGACGTTCACGTTGCGGCGCGCGCCCTTCTGGGACTGGCGACGCCGCGTCGGCATCGACGCCCTGGTCGGCACGGAGCAGTTCACCGCTCGGCTGCTCGTCGTCCACCTGTCGCCGCACGACGACGTCGAGCGCCGCCGTGAGGCCGCCGTCTCGCTGCGCCGGGCGGCTGACGGACCGCTGCCGATCATCATCGGTGATCTCAACGACCTGCCCGGTGACGGTGCTCACGCGGCGTTCGTCGAGGCTGGGTGGATCGACGCCTGGCGGGCGGCGAACCCCGGCGACGCCGGCGATGCGGGCTCGACGAACTGGACCTCCGGCAGCCGCCGCGGTCGTCCGCCGACGCAGCGCATCGACTACGTGTTGGCCCCGCCCGGTTCGCGCGTCGAGCACTGCTGTGTCCTGGGCGACGAGGCCCGCCTCGACGAGTTCGCCGCCTTGTCGGATCATCTCCCGCTGGCGGCGACGATCCGCCTGCCGGAGGCACCGTGAGCGCCGACGTCCCGGCCGCGGTGCTGACCAAGGTGCGCAAGCTGCTGGCCAAGGCCGAGTCGACCGACAACCCCAACGAGGCCGACGCCTTCGCGGCGAAGGCCGCCGAGCTCATCGCCCACCATCGCATCGACGCGGCGCGGCTGGAGGACGGCGGTCGACAGGTGCAGCTCGCCGTCCGCCGGGTGCCGGTCGGGCGGGGAGCCTACGTACGCGGGCGGCTGGCGTTGCTGGGTGCCGTCGCGGCGGTCCACGACTGCGAGCTCGTCTGGCAGTCCGGACCTGAGGGCGCGGTCGCCCTCCTCGCCGGGTTCGACGACGACCTCGACGCCACGACCGTGTTGTACGAGTCGCTGCACCTCCAGGCCGCAGCACGCATGGCCGCCGTCCGGCGGTCCACGCCGGCGGCCACGCAGCGCTGGCGGCGGTCGTTCCTGTTCGGCTATGCAGCCCGCATCGGCGAGCTCCTGGCCGCCGCCCGCCGCCATGCCGAGCACGACGTCCGGATCACCGGATCGGCACTACCCGACCTGCCGGCGCGCGCCGCTCGGGTCAAGGCGCACGCGGCGGCTTCGTTCGGCCGGGTGGTCGCGGCGCGGGTGCCGAGCCCGGCGATCCCGGGCGGGTGGGACCACGGCCATCGCGCGGCCGGTGGCGTGGACCTCGGAAGGCGGAGGGTCAGCGGCCGGCGGGCGATCGGTCGTGGTTCGAGCTGACGATGGGTGAGCGAGCGCAGCGAGCTCCTGCGACACGGCGTTGCGCCGCACGGGACGTCGGGCGGGAGGCCGTCTACGCGGCCGAGGAGGCGACGTTCGGCGGAACCGACGTCGACGAGCCGCTGGCCCTCGCCCGCCTTGTCGCCCAGGCCACCGCCGTCGCCGGCGGCACGTGGTGGCAGTCGTGCGGCGGGCCACACGTCGACGTCATCATGGCTCGTGCCGACGCCCTGTCGTCGAGCGCGCGGCCGTCGGTCCACGGCGTCGTCGTACGGCTCGCATCCGGCCAGCTGACGACCGTGACCCTCGCCCATGAGCTCGCCCACGCCCTGGCCGGCGTCGACCACGGTCATGACGCCCGGTTCCGCGCCGCTCACGTCGACGTCGTCGCCGTGCTCGGCGGCGGCCTGCTGGCCGACGGCCTGCGCCGCACCTACGTGGGGCACGGGGTCCCGCCGGGCGCCCGGGCCTGGCCGCCGCCGCATCTCGTCAGCGGTCCGGGCTTCCGCATCGTGCCGTGATGAGGGTCGATCGTCACCCCCGGCGGTAGGGTTCCGATATGCCGACGGAGGAGGAACACCTCGACCTGTCGCTCGCCGGCGACGGGGCGCTCGTGCTGGTGGGCGAGATCGACAGCTACACGGCGCCGCTCCTCGGAGAGCGCCTGCTGAACGGGTCGCCGATCGAGGTCGTCGATCTCGCCGGTGTGTCGTTCATCGACTCGTCAGGGCTGCGTGTGCTGGTCGAGGCGCATCAAGCCCGCGTCGACCAGGGTGCCAGCCTCGCGCTGCGCGCCCCGAGCGCGGCCGTCCAGCGGCTGCTCGAGATCAGCGGGCTGATGGGGCACCTCGACGTCACGACCTGACGTCCCGGTCGGCACGGTGAGCTGGGGCGGGCCCGAGGACGAGCACCGACACGCGGCCGTCGATCGAGGCGTTCTCACCGGCGAGCTGGGTCTGCTCCGTTTGGCGATCTGCTGAGCAGGGCAACACCTTGGGCAATGAGTGGTGCCGGCCGCGAACGCTCGACCGGCACGGTCCCGCATCGGGTGGTCCTCGATGTGCCGTGTCGGGTCGACGAGGTGGCGCTCTCGCGCCATGCCGTCGCTGACTTCCTGACGGACTGCGAGGTGCCATCGGTGGTCGTCGACGACATCGAGCTCGTGGCAAGCGAGCTGATCACCAATGCCATCATCCATCCGCGCGTCTCGGCTGCCGAGGTCGTGCATGTCGAGGTCGATGTGTCCGACGTGGTGCGCATCGCCGTCTCCAACGCCGGATCGGCCGAGGCGATCCCGCCCGTCGAGCAATGGCAACCGGCGCCGCCGCTGGCCAGCTCCGGTCGCGGGCTCGGCATCGTCCGACGCTTGTGCGACTCCGTGTCGGTCCAGCAAGTCAGCAACCGCACCGTGGTGTCCTGTCAACGACGACTGCCCGACGGGGGGGTACAGCAATGACCGAGACCAACGGAGAGCGTCCGGAGGAGCCGGCGAGCCACGTCGTCCGGGTGGCCATCATCAACGACTACGAGGTCGTGGTACGCGGCTTGGCGGCCATGCTGGCGCCGTTCGCCCACCGGGTATGCGTCGTCCAGACGGACGCCGGTGGCGAGCCGACAGTGCCGGCCGATGTGGCGCTGTTCGACACGTTCGCCGGGCGGCGGCACGCGCTCGCCCGAGCCGCCGAGATGGTCCGCAACAGGTGTGTCAAGCACGTGGTCGTGTACACCTGGGACGCCGCGCCGGAGTTCGTCGCTGCGGCCCAGGACATCGGGGTGTCGGGGATCGTGCTCAAGTCGAGGTCGGCGGAGGTCCTGGTGGACGCCATCGAGCGCATCGTGAACGGCGAGCGGGTCGGCTTCGACGGCTCGGCGGCGCGTCAGTTGTCGCGTCTGGTGGAGCTCTCCGATCGGGAGTCGGAGGTGCTCGCCCTGATCGCCCGCGGGCTCACCAATGGTCAGATCGCCGAGGAGCTGTATCTCTCGGTCGAGACCGTCAAGACGTATGTGAAGCGGCTGTACGCCAAGCTCGAGGTGCACAACCGGGCCCAAGCCGCCGTCGCCGCGTCGACACACCAGCTCACCCCACGCGGCACGGAGGTCAGCAATGTCCCCGTTCGGGGGACTCTGTTCGAGGCGACCCCCGAGCACAATGGCTCCCATGACGAGGTGTCGCCCGGACGGCCCCGGTGAGCACGGCTTCTCGCTCACGCTCGTCGTGCGCGGCGCCACCGCAACGATGACGGTGAGTGGCGAGCTCGATGCGGCTGCCACGGGGCGACTCCGAGCCGTGATCGGCGCGATCAGCGATGTGCCCGGGATCGTGAACATCGAGATCGACGGTCGCGACATCACGTTCGTCGACCCGGCGGGCCTGCGGGCGCTGCTGTTGACGCAAGTCGACGCCCAGCTGGCGGGCGTGTCGTGGAACCTCGCCGCGTCGTCGACAGCACTGCGCCGGTTGCTCGATCTGGCGAGGGCGCCCGAGATGTCGGCGGACCCCGCCCTCAACTGAGCGCACAACGCGCCCGCTTGCAGAAGCCAGACTGTCCGCCGTGACGACTCCCCCCGATCACTCTGTCCGCCTCAGCGTGCCGGCCTCGGTTCGCTTCCTCTCGCCGGTACGCGTGGTCGCTGCAGCCCTCGGCGCCGACTGCGGGCTCAGCGTCGACGATCTCGACGATCTGCGTCTCGGCGTCAACGAAATGGTCTCGGCCCTGCTCGACGGCACGCCGCCCGACGCGCGGGTCGAGTTGCAGTTCGCCGCATCGGACGGCGAGATCACGGTGACCGGGACGATCGAGGGTGGCGGACCGGATGGTGTCGTCGTCGACGAGCTGACGACGCGCATCCTCGAGGCGGTCGCCGACCATCACATCCTCGACGGCAGATCGTTCGAGCTGACCAAGAGGTCGTCGCTACGTGAGCCGACCTGACGCCGCCGCCCGGGGGGCCGAGGAGGACGCTCTGTTCGCCGAGTTCCGACGGACCGGGAGCCGACGGCTGCGCAACGAGCTGGTCGAACGGCACATGGGGTTGGCGGCCCACGTCGCGCAGCGCTTCGGCCGCCGGGGTCCCAGCGATGACGACCTGCGGCAGGTCGCCTTCCTGGCCTTGGTCAAGGCCGTCGACCGCTTCGAACCCGAACGCAACGTGGCGTTCTCGACGTTCGCCGGACGGACGATCGAGGGCGAGATCAAGCGCCACTTCCGCGACCACACGTGGACGGTGCGCGTCCCTCGGTCAGCCAAGGAGATCCACCTGCGGCTGCGCCGGGCCACCGATGAGCTGACTCAGCAGCTGGGGCGGTCGCCCACCGTCGCCCAGCTCGCCGAGCACTTGGGCATCGATGCCGACGAGGTCATCGAGGGCATCGCCGCCGGCTCGGCGTACTCGGCGTCCAGCCTCGATGCCCCGGCCGGTCCGGACAGCGACGGACCGCGCCAGCTCGGGGCGGAGGACGTCGGGTTCGGCCACGTGGCCGACGTGACGCTGGTGCAGGAGATGATGGCGGCCTTGCCACCGCGCGAGCGCGAGATCGTGCGCTTGCGCTTCTACGAGGAGCTCAGCCAGAGCGAGATCGCCGAGCGCGTCGGGATCTCCCAGATGCACGTGTCCCGACTGCTGCGGCGGAGCTTCGACCAGATGCGCGGCCGCGTCGGACCCGACGACGAGCAGGACGCCTGACGCGAGCACAGCGGGGTCGTCCCGGTATCCGAGACGACCCCGCCAGCGACGGGATTTGGGTGTCCGTTGTCAGGTGCCGACGGCGGAGCGGGCGGCGTCGCCGTGCTCTCGCACAGGGTTCGGCCGGCCGTCTGGGCCGATGTCGACGGCGGGGTTGGTGGCCGAACGCCGCTTCCACCACCACGCCACGACGAGCACGGCCGCGACGGCGGCCGCGAAGTACAACCATGGCTTCCGGGAACGGCGAGGCGGCGGGCTGATGCGACCGCGAGCGGCACTCGCCAGCCCGACGACCTTGTCCGGGATTTCGAGCTGCTCGACCACCTCGGTGGCGAGCTCAGCGGCCGTCGCCGCCAGATCGTGGACGGACCTGGCGCTGCTCGACCAGACGTCGGAGACCGTGTCGGTCAGGGATGTGGTCACGAGGGACCTCCTGTCACGGGATGGAGGCGACGGACGCCGGGGCGGTGTAGTCGGTCACGGACGTGGGCACGCTCGGTGGTACTGACGTGCTGCGGGTGAGACCCTTCTCGTCCAGCTTGCGCTTGACGGCATCGCGCCGACGTGAGCCGGCTTCGGGGTCGAGGAACCACATCAGCGCTGCACCGATGCCCATGGCAAACAGGAGCTTCTTCATGGGACCGGGTGTACCCGATCGGTGGTCGCCTCTAACCCCGCTCGCGGACCGCCGACGGGAGCTGATCGGCGTAGCTCCTCATCGCCCCGGCGGACGTGGCAGCGAGGGTGGCGTGGACGACGGCCCTGGTGACGACGTCGGCGGCCCCGGCGATGATCGGCGCCAACTCGGTGAACCGAGCCAGCGCCGGACGGATGAAGCCGTCCGACGGCGCCGGCGGCACGGGACGCTCGCCCGTGGCCAGGGTGAACACGACGTCGCCGTCGGTGTAGGTGTGGATCGGGCTGATCGCTCGGGCCATCCCGTCGTGGCCGGCGACGGCGACGCGACTGCACTCCGCCTTGGTCAGCTCGGCATCGGTGGCCACGACAGCGAGGGTCGTGCTCGATTCCACGGGTGGCCAGGGGATCGCCAGGAAGCCGCGCAGGTCGGCGCGCGAGGGACGGCGCAACCGTGCGAACTCGTCGTCGATGCCGTACCGGGCGCCCCACAGCTCGCCGGTCACCGGATTCACCGGGCTGCCGCCGCTGTTCAGCACGACGAGCGCGGCGACCGTGACACCGCTATCGAGCACGACGCTGGCCGAGCCGACGCCGCCTTTCAGCGCCGCGGCATGGGCGCCGGTACCGGCCCCGACCGTGCCTTGGCGCACGGGTCGCGTCCTTGCTGCGGCGGCCGCTCGACGGCCGAACTCGGCGTCGGGCCGCCTGGAGAAGTCGCCGCCGGCACGGAGATCGAAGATCACGGCCGTCGGCACGATCGGCACGACGTGGCCCGGCTCGGTGCCGATCTGGAAGCCGCGCCGCCGCGACTCGAGCCAGGCCATCACGCCGCCGGCCGCGTCGAGACCGTACGCGCTGCCGCCGGTCAGACAGATCGCATCGACGTGGCTGACCATGTTCAGCGGCTGCAGCAGGTCCGTTTCGCGCGTACCAGGCCCGCCGCCGCGCACATCGACGCCCCCGACGGTGCCACGCGGCGGCACCACGACCGTGGTGCCGGTGAGCCAGCCCCGGCCGCGGCGGGCGAAGTGCCCGACGGCGACGCCGCCGACGTCGGTGACGTCGTTGCGGGGTCCGGGCCTCACGAGCCCGAGGCGGGGCGGCGCAGGTAGCGGTCGGCGGCCTCGACGTAGACGTTGGCGTGGGTGAGCAGATCGTCGATCTCGACGAACTCGTCGGCCTGGTGGGCGATCCACTTCCCACCCGGCCCGTAGACGACCGACGGCATGCCCGTGCGCGAGGTGATGACGGTGCCGTCGGTGGCGCCCGGGACGCCGCCCAACCGCGGCGCGTCACCGGTGACACCGGCGTGGGCGTCCCACACGGCGCGCACCAGGGCATCGTCCTCGGACGTGGCCACCGCCGGGCGGTCGTCGATGATCGTCACGTCCGTCGTGACGCCGAGCTCACCGGCGCTCGCGGCGACGGCGGCGCGCAGCTCGCCGACGAGCTCGTCGTGGTCGACGGCCGGGACCGTGCGCACGTCGAGCCACATCGCCGCACCCGCTGGCATGACGTTCATCTGCGCCGGCTCGCCGGCGCGCAGCACGGTCGGCGTGATCCACACGTGCCCGAGGTGCGGGTGCGCACCGACGCGGTTCTGCAGGGCGGCCTCCAGCTCGGCGAGCGCCACGACCGCCTGCCCGACGGCGCGGTTCGGGTTGCGCCCCTGGAACGGCATCGCTCCGTGGGCCATCTTGCCGCCGAAGTCGAGGCGCAGCCGCAGGGCGCCCTTGGCGACGTGGCAGATCTCGCCGCCCTCGGGCTCGCAGCAGATGACGGCGTCGACGCCGGTGGTGCGGCCACGGGCGACGAGGTCCTTGGCGCCGAGCATCATCCCTTCCTCGTCGACGAGCGCGGCGAGCACGAGGCGCCCGGGAAACGGGCCGCGCCGTTGCAGGGCGTCGGCGGCGAAGAGCATCGCCGCCACCCCGCCCTTCATGTCGGCCGCGCCGCGGCCGTACAGCCGGCCGTCGCGGATCTCGCCCCCGAAGGGGTCGACGGTCCACCCGTCGCCTTCCGTCACGACGTCGGTGTGGCCCTCGAACATCAAGGTCGGACCCGGGCCACCACCGCCGTCGACGATGGCGATGACGTTCGGGCGCCCCGGCTCGACGATGTCCATCTGCGGTATCCAACCGAACGAGCGCATCAGCTCGGCGACGAGGTCGGCCGCCGGTTGCTCGTTGAGCCCGCGGGCCGGATCGTTGACGCTCGGGATGCGCACGAGCTGCTGGGTGAAGGCGACCAGCGCGTTGGCGTCGACGTCATTCATAGACCGCCGCCGACGTCAGGTCGGGGGGTCGAAGCGACCGTCCGCAGCGGTCCACCCGCCATCGACGAAGACCGTCGTGCCGGTGACGTAGCTGCTGGCATCAGACGCAAGGTAGACGACGGCGCCGATCATCTCCGAGGGCTGCGCCCAGCGCCGCAGGATCGTCTTGTCGGCGTACGCCGCATACCACTCGGGGCGCGCCTTGATCGGCGCCGTCAGTGGTGTCTCGACGACACCCGGGGCGATCGTGTTGGCCCGCACGCCACGCGGGCCGAGCTCGGCCGCCAGCGTCTTGAACAGCATGACCGTCGCCGCCTTCGTCGCCGCATAGGCACCCTGTCCGGGCTCGGTCGTCTGCGAGCGAATCGAGGCGAAGCCGATCATCGACCCGCGCCCGGCGTCGGCCATGCGGCGGCCGAAGGCGCGGCAGAGACGGAACGTCCCCTTGATGTTGAGGTCGACGACGCGATCGAGCTCGTCGTCGCCGTAGTCGAGGACGGCCTTGCGCACGTTGACGGACGGGGTGCTGACGAGGATGTCAGGAACGCCGGTCGCCGCTGCGGCGTCCTCGATGGACGCCCGGTCGAGGAGGTCGAGCCATCGAGTCGTGGCACCCCCACCGAGTCGCGCTGCGGTCGCCTCGGCGCCTGCGAGGTCGGCGTCGGCGCACACCACGATTGCCCCGAACGCGGCGAGGCCTCCGGCGACCGCGGCCCCGATGCCGCTGCCCGCGCCGACCACGACCGCAGTCCGCCCGTCGAGCCGGAACAGGTCCTCGATGTTGTCCATGGGCCTGAGTCTGGTCGCCGGTCACGCCGTGACCGTCCCCCAACCAGTTGACACGGACATCAGCAACGCGCCACGCTGCGGACGCTTACATTCGGGACCCGTAGGGTACGTATTGTTCGCCGCTGGGGACAGGGGACCGGGGGATGCCGTTGATCGGGGGTAGAGCGATGGCCACACGGGTGGAGGATCTGTGACGGTCCTCGACGTCAACGAGGTGTCCGTTCGGTTCGGCGGCATCACCGCCCTCGACCGGGCGTCGTTCTCCATCGAGCGGGGCCAGATCTGCGGGCTGATCGGTCCGAACGGAGCCGGCAAGACGACGCTCTTCAACGTGATCAGCCGGATCTACGACCCGACCGGAGGGTCGATCACGTTCGAGGGCAAGGACGTGCTGGAGTCGAGGCCCCACAAGATCTCCGATCTGGGCATCTTCCGGACGTTCCAGAACCTCGCCCTGTGGCCGGGGATGACGGTCCTCGAGAACGTGATGGTCGGCGCGCACTCCGGGATGTCGGCCAACTTCGTCACCGCCCCGCTGCGCCTCGGCACCCGCGGCGAGGAACGCCGGACGGCGATCAAGGCATTCGAGCTGCTGCTCCGACTCGACCTCGCCGAGGTCGCCTTCCAGCCCGCTGCCGGGCTGCCCTTCGGCACCCTGAAGCGGGTCGAGATCGCCCGGGCGCTGGCCGGCGACCCGAAGCTGCTGATGCTCGACGAGCCGGCCGGCGGGCTCAACCACGGCGAGCTCGACGACCTCGCCCAGCTGATCCGCCGGCTGCGCGACGAGTTCGAGCTCACGCTGCTGCTCGTCGAGCACCACATGGCGATGGTCATGGGCATCTCCGACAAGGTCGTCGTGCTCGACTTCGGCCGCAAGATCGCCGAGGGCACGCCGCAGGTGATCGCCAAGGATCCGAAGGTCATCGAGGCCTACCTGGGGGAGCAGTGATGGCCGACACGTTGCTGGAGGTGGCCGGGCTGACCGCCAAGTACGGGGCCATCGAGGTGCTCCATGGCGTCAACTTCTCGGTCAACCGCGGCGAGGTCGTGGTCATCCTCGGTGCCAACGGCGCCGGCAAGACGACGACCCTGCGGGCGATCTGCCAGATGGTCGCCACCGGCGGGTCGATCATGCTCGACGGCACGGACCTGACCAAGGAGGCGACGAGCGACATCGTCCGCCACGGCGTGGCCCACGTACCGCAGGGCCGCGGCACCCTGAACGACCTGTCCGTCGAGGACAACCTGCTCGCCGGCGCCTACGTCCGCCGCGACCGCGAGGTCGCCGACGACATCGAGCGCTGGCTCGACATGTTCCCCCGGCTGCGGGAGCGCCGCACACAGGCGGCCGGCAGCCTCTCCGGTGGCGAGCAGCAGATGCTCGCCGTCGCCCGGGCGTTGATGAGCCGGCCCAAGCTGCTGCTGCTCGACGAGCCGTCGCTCGGCCTGGCGCCCCTGATCGTCCAGGACATCTTCCGCGTGTTCGGCGAGCTCAACCGCAACGAGGGCATGACGATGCTCGTCGTCGAGCAGAACGCCAACATCGCGCTCGACCTGGCCCAGCGTGCGTACGTGCTCGAAGCCGGCGAGACCGTCCTGTCGGGCTCCGCCGACGAGCTGCGCCACGACGATGCCGTCCGTAAGGCCTACCTCGGCTACTAGGGGAGCGATATGCGCTAAGTCCACCGACACCGCCAACGAAGCGATCGACTCCGGGTTCGACTTCCTCCGCAAGATCGGTTCATACCGCCACTTCTCGCTGGGCATCGCCGCCGTCCTCGTCCTCGCCTTCTCCATCTGGGCGATCAACGACGGCGGTTCGGAGCTGTTCTTCCAGCGCCTCTTCGACGGCCTCAGCAACGGCTTCATCTACTCGGCGATGGCCCTGGCGCTCGTGCTCATCTTCAAGGCGACCGGTGTCGTCAACTTCGCCCAGGGCGAGATGGCCATGATGGGCGCGTTCATCGCCTACGCCATCGCCAATGCCTTCGACATCCCTGGCGCGGTTGCCGTGCTCATCGCGATGGTGCTGTCGGCACTCGGGGCGGCGGTCATCGAACGCGTGCTCATCCGCCCGTTCGACCCGAGCAACCACCTGGCGATCGTCATCGTGACGCTGTCGTTGTTCCTCATCCTCAACGCCATCGGCGGCGTGATCTGGGCCTTCGACCCCCGGGCCTTCCCATCGCTGTTCCCCGGCCGCAACGAGAGCTTCTCGTTCCTCGGCGCCCAGACCGAGTGGGCCGACCTGTTCACCTGCCTCACCGTGCTGGCGGCGGTGTTCCTCGTCAGCCTGCTCCTGCGCAAGACGAAGACCGGCCTGGCGTTCCGCTCGGTGTCGTCGAGCCTGGAGTCGAGCCGGTTGCTCGGGATCAACATCGATCGGACGCTGCAGTTCGGGTGGGCGTTGGCCGCCGCCGTCGGCACCCTGGCCGGCTCGCTCGTCGCCCGCACGACGCTGCTCGAACCGAACTTCATGGGTCGCGTGCTGATCTACTCGTTCGCTGCGGCGACGCTCGGCGGCCTCGACAGCCTCGGCGGCGCCGTCCTCGCCGGCATCATGATCGGCCTCGTCCAGACCATGGGAGGCGGCTACATCGAAGCCATCGGCAGCGAGCTGGCGCCGGCCGTCGCCCTGTTCGTGATCGTGATCGTGCTGGTGATCAAACCGAACGGCCTGTTCGGCACCAAGCGGGTGGAGCGCGTCTGATGGCTCTCGTCACACTGCGCCAGAACACCCCCAAGCACAAGATCTACATCTACGGGGCCTGGGGGCTGGCGGCCCTGGCGATCGTGTTCGTGATCTTCGCCCACAACCTGCCATGGGCGCCGTTCTCCCTCGACCAGGCGTTCCGGATCAGCCAGATCAACGACGTCGTCGCCTACGCCGTGGCCATCCTCGGCCTCAACCTCGTCATCGGGTACAGCGGGCAGCTGTCGCTCGGCCAGTCGGCGTTCGTCGGCCTCGGCGCGTACACCACGATCATCCTCGTCGCCGATCACGGCTGGAGCTACTTCGCCACGATCCCCGTGTCGGTCGCCCTCTGCTTCGTCGTGGGCTTGATCGTCGGCCTACCGGCACTGCGCATCAGCGGGTTGTACCTGGCGATCGTCACCCTCGCCTTCGCCTATGTGTTCCCGACCCTCGTGCTCAAGTACGGGTGGCTCACCGGCGGCCCCAACGGCAAGAAGCCGGACCGCGGCTCTGGCGAGCTCAACCCGCCGTCGTGGGTCCCGTTCGCCGACGACGGGCGCGTCGCGTCGCCGCTGTGGATCTACTGCATCCTGGTGGTGATGGCGACCCTGCTGTTCGTCGGAGCCCGCAACTTCATCAAGAGCGGCCCCGGGCGGGGCATGATCGCCGTGCGGGACAACCAGACGAGCGCGTCGATCAGTGGCGTCAACCTGCCGATCTACAAGATCATGGCCTTCGGGGTCAGCGCCGCGTACGGCGGGCTGGCCGGGACGATGCTGATGATGAACCGGCCGTTCGCCTCGGACATCCAGTTCGGCCTCACGCTGGCCATCTTCCTCGTCGTCGGCCTCGTCGCCGGCGGCGCGGGCACGATCTCCGGGGCCATCCCCGGGGCGTTCATCTACGTGTTCGTGCCCTACTTCGTCAGCCAGTGGACGCTCGACCAGTCGGGCATGCCGCCCGGGCTGAAGCAGGCCACCCGACCGTTGTTCGACTGGCTGGAGGACCGGCCGGGGGGCGACGCCATCGCCGGCGTGTTCTTCGGCCTCGGTTTGCTGCTGCTCGTGTTCCTGCTGCCCGGCGGGTTCATCGCCGGCATGCGTAAACTTCGCGCGCGGTTCGTGCAGGTGATCCCGAACCCGACGTGGCTCGCCGATGTCGAGCGGGACACCGGGCAGCAGATCGAGCTCGAGGAGGCCGCGGAGGTGCCCGACGCCAACCTCCTGTCGAGCTGAGGTACACACAAGTTCGCGGGCGAATGCCCACGAGACCAAACCCAGGGGGGAATCGATGAGTAGACAGCACTGGAGGAAGCCGGTGGCCGTGGCGTTCGTCGCGGCACTGGTGATTGCAGCGTGCGGCAGCGACGACGACGACGCCACCGACGAGAGCGCCCCAGCGGAGACCGCCGGCGGCGCAGCGGCGACGACAGGGACCGAGGGGACCACGGCGCCTGCCGGGACGACCGCCGGGACGACCGCCGGGACCGAGGCCGCAACGGACGAGACGACCGAAGGAACGGCCGGGGCGGCCGGTGGCGAAGGTGCCGTCGACACGACCGGGTTCGGGCTCGTCGACGGCGTGTACACGGCGGGTGACTTCGTGCTCGATCCGGCCGACTGCCCCGAGGACTGGGACCCGGCGCAGGGCATCACCGATACCGACATCACGTTCTTCTCGAGCATGCCCAAGTCCGGTCCGCTCGCCGGGTTCGGCCTCATCGCCGATGGCATCCAGAGCTACTTCGACTACATCAACGAACAGGGCGGCGTCGACGGCCGGTCGCTGCACCTCGAGAACAAGGACGACGGCTACGCGCCGGACAAGACCGTGACCAACGTGGACGAGGCTCTCGGTGCTGGCAGCTACGCCGGGGCCCTGACGATCATCGGCACGCCCAACAACCTGGCCGTGTGGGACGTCCTCAACGACGAGTGCATGCCGCAGCTCCTGAACGGCACCGGTGCACCGCAGTGGGGCGACATCACCAACCACCCGTGGACCACGGGCATGCAGCTCGACTACGCCTCCGAGGCCGCCCTCTGGGCGCAGTGGTTGGAGACAGAGATGCCTGAGGCGAAGGTGGCCGCCGTGGCGTTCAACAACGACTTCGGCAACGCCTACGTCGAGGGCTTCGAGGCCAACATCGAAGGCACCGGCATCGAGGTCGTCGAGCAGCAGTTGCACGAGCCGACGGCCCCCGACCTGACGAACCAGTTCACGACGATGGCCGCGAGTGGGGCCGATGTTCTGCTCATCGAGACGTCCGGCGCGTTCTGCACCCAGGCGATGGCCGAGGTCGAGAAGAACACCAGTTGGGACCCGGTCGTGATCATGTCGGGCACGTGCGGCTCGCTGAGCCAGTTCTTCCAGCCGCTGGTCGACCAGGGCCTGACCGGCGCCGGCACCCACATCATCCAGTACGTGAAGGACGTCAACGACGAGGCGTTCGCCGACGACGAGTTCGTCCAGCTGTTCCACGAGACAGCCGCGGCGCAGGGCCTCGACGACACGCAGACGACGTACGCCACCGGCTGGTTGTTCGCCTGGTACATGGTGCACATCCTCGAGACGGCAGCGGGCTTCGAGGGCGGCCTCGACCGGGGCAACATCGCGCTGGCGGCACGCTTCATCGACGCCCAGAACCCGCTCGTGCTCGACGGGATCGTCCAGCAGACGAACGGCTTCGAGGACGCCTACCTCAACGAGGGCGGCCGGATGGCCGTCTACGAGGTGGAGGATACGACCGCCTTGGGGACGTTCGTCCAGGCGGGCGAGCTGCTCGACAACAACGGGGGGATCGGCAACTACGACGACTTCCTCGAGGGTGCGGGCGGCTGACAGCTCCACGTCTGTTCCAGACCTGACGACGGAATGGGGCGCCCGGCACACGCCGGGCGCCCCATTTGCCGTTTCTGACGCTCCTCGCTCCCGCTCAGCGGGAGTGAGGCTCCGAGGAAGCCCCGACGCACCGCCGGCTGTACGATCGCGACGTGGGAGGGGCCACAGCGCGTGGGGCGCGAACGCTGTGCGTGTTCCTCGACGCGCCCGTCGACGCGTCGACCGGTTCGCTCCGGTGGCGACGGCTGGCCCAGTTCGTGTGCACCCGCGGGCCGGCCTCGGTGGTGGTGATCCGTGGCGCCGCCGCGGACGAGCTGTCATGGCTCGCAGCCGAACTGGGAGCCGATGTCGTGGGCCTCGACATGACCCGGCGCGGACGGTCGTCCGGCGTCCGTCGTGGCGCAGCCGGTCCGTGGCGATCGTGGCCACTGACGCGCGCCGACGTCGTCGAGGCGCAGGAGGCGATCGCCGCGCACCTCACCGGCGACGTGCCGGACACCATCTGGTGCGCCGGAGCGGAGGCCTGGTTGGCGCTGCCCAAGCCACTCCGCCGCTGTGCCGTCGTCGACCTGATCGATCCGCCGAGCCGCAACCGTCGCGAGCTCGCCCGGGTGGTGGTGCACCGCCTCGGTCGGCGGATCACCCACGACCGCGGTGTCGACGCCAGCGTGCGCGAGCTCACCCGTGACGTTCCCGGCGGCGTCCGCAATCGGGCGGTCGAGCGCCAGGTGGCGCGCAAGGCAGCGGCCGCCGTGTTCGCCAGCCGCACCGGGGCCCACGGCCGTGGCCTGCGTTGCGTGCCGACCGGGGTCGACGACCCGGGCGCGGTGCTCCCGCCGGCCGACCCCGATGCCGCCCCGCACTTCGTCTTCCCGGGCTCGTTCCTGCACCCATCGCACCAGGACGCCGCCGAGTGGTTCGCCCTCTACGTGCTGCCACCATTGCGTCGACTGCTGCCGGCGTGCCGCGTGGTGTTCGCGGGCGAGTGCCCGGACTGGATGTGGTCGTTCGGCCAGATCCACGCCATCGAGGTGACCGGTCCGCTGGGCGACTTGGGGACCGTGATCGATGGCCGCTCGGTCGTCATCGCGCCGACCCGCGCTGGGCCGGCGACGATCGTCGACGTGATCGACGGCTGGGCCCGCGGGGTGCCAGTGGTGGCGACGAGCCGCGCCGTGCAAGGGCTCGACGTCCATGACGGCGACGACGTGCTGATCGCCAACGATCCGGCCGAGTTCGCTGCCAGTTGCTCGATCGCGGCCCGCTACCCAGAGGTGCGGGCGCGGCTGGCGGCCAACGGGCGGGCCCGCTACGAGGCCGAGTTCACCTGGCCGGGCATCGGCGCCGAGATGCTGTCCTGGCTCCCGACACTCGGACGGTGAGACGCCGACCGGTCACGGCAACGGCCGGTTGTCGATGAGACGGATGTCGTCGAACCACACGGCGATGGCGACGCGGCCCGGACGGTCGAGGTCATCGAGCGGTTCGAGCGTCGTCGGATCGAACACGGCGACGTAGTCCAGTCGAGCCCGGGGCTCCTTGTCGACCACCGCCCGCGCGGCGGCGAGGACCGCCTCGGCGTCGGCACCCGGCACGGCGGCATCGACGGCGGCGTCGAGGGCGCGGGGGAGGCACGCCGCGGCCGTCCGGTCGGCGGGGGCGAGGCGCACGTTGCGGCTGGACATCGCCAACCCGTCGGGCTCGCGCACGATCGGCGCGCCGATGATCTCCACCCCGAGATCGAGGTCCGCCGTCATCCGGCGGATGATCGCCAGCTGCTGGAAGTCCTTCTCGCCGAACACCCCGACGTCGGGACGCACGGCGGCGAACAGCTTCGTGACGACGGTGGTCACACCGCGGAAGTGACCGGGCCGGGCCGCGCCCTCCATCACCGCGGCGAGCACGCCGGGCTCGACATGCGTCTCGAAACCCGGCGGGTACATCGTCGCTCCGGTCGGGGCGTACACGGCGTCGACGCCGACGTCGGCGCAGCGGGCGACGTCGTCCTCGATCGGCCGCGGGTAGACGTCGAAGTCGGCCGCGCGGTCGAACTGCAGCGGGTTGACGAAGATCGACACGACGACGTGGTCACAGCGCTGGCGGGCGATCGTCACCAGCGACAGGTGCCCATCGTGCAAGGCGCCCATCGTCGGAACCAAGCCGATCGTCCGGTCGGCAGCGTGGACCGCGGCCGACCAGGCGCGCATCGCCTCAGGGGTGGCGATCAGCTCCATCGGCTGTCAGTGGAAGGAGTGTTCGTCGTCGGGCCAGGCGCCGCTCCGGACATCGGCGACGTACTCAGTGGTGGCGGCGAGCGCCGCCTGCCGCAACTCGCCGAACTGCTTCGTGAACTTGAGCTGGAGTTCGGAGAGCCCCAGCACGTCGTGCAGCACGAGCACCTGGCCGTCGCAGTCGGGCCCGGCTCCGATGCCGATCGTCGGGATCGACAGCTTGGCGGTGATCTCGGCAGCGAGCGAGCGCGGGACACCCTCGATGACGAGGGCGAAGGCGCCGGCCTGCTCGACGGCGAAGGCATCCTCGATCAGCCGGTCGCGGCCCCCTGCCTCGCGGCCGGTGCGCCGCCCCTGGACCTTGTGGCCGCCCATTCGGTGGTAGCTCTGGGGGGTGAGTCCGATGTGCCCGACGACGGGGATGTCGACGCGGGCGATGGCGTCGATCGTCTCCGCCATCGTCACGCCACCTTCGAGCTTGACGCAGCCCGCCCCGGCCTTCATCAGCCGCACCGAGCTTTCGACGGCCTGCGGTGGGCTCACCTGGTACGAACCGAAGGGCAGGTCGCCGACGACAAGTGCCGCCGTCTGGGCCCTGCCGACGGTGCGCACGTGGTACTCCATCTCCTCGATGTCGACGGGGATGGTGTGCGGCTCACCCTGGACGACCATGCCGAGCGAGTCCCCCACGAGGATCATGTCCACGCCCGCTTCGTCGACGATGCGGGCGAACGTGGCGTCGTAGGCCGTGATCATGGCGATCGGGGTACCGGCCCCCTTCATCGCGGTGATGGCGGGAACGGTGACCCGTGGGCGGGTGGGCGGACTGGTGGGCGTGCTCATCGTCGCCGGTCTCCGTTCACGAGGCGAGCGGACCGGGTCGACGCTAGCGCCCACATGCCCGGGCGACCTGATCCGCCCCGGCACGGCGACGCGGACGTCGGTACGATGGCCGGCCGGGCGGCCGAGTCCGAGGAGGCCGATTGGACGACAGCGTGATCTTCGACCGCTTGCGATCGCTCACCGACGAGGAGCACGCGCTGCATCAACAGGGTCCTGGAGCTGACCCGGACCGGCTTCGCGACATCGAGGTGATGCTCGACCAGTGTTGGGACCTGCTGCGCCAGCGACGCGCCAAGCGCGAGTTCGGCGCCGATCCCGATGACGCCCACGTTCGCGATCCCGAGACCGTCGAGCACTACGAGCAGTGAAGCCCCGGAGCGGGTGACCGGAATCGAACCGGCACCATCTGCTTGGAAGGCAGAGGCTCTACCGTTGAGCTACACCCGCGGTGGGCCGCCAGGTTAGCGGCGCGCCATCCGTCGTGAGCGACTCCCGGTGCCATGCTGGTTCGGTGCCGACCTCCCTTCCGTTCGACGTCCACCTCGCCGCCCTGGAGACCGCCGGGGCGCGCCTCGTCGACCTCGCCGTGGGCGCCGGCATGGACGCCCGCGTGCCGACCTGTCCGGCATGGGCGGTGAGAGCGCTCGTCGCCCACCAGGCGATGGTCCACCGATGGGCGACCGCGCACGTGCGAGGGGACGACCCAGGCGACGATGCCCAACCAGACGGCGATCCGCACGACGGTGGCCGATCTGCCGACCTACTTCCGCGAGGGTCACGCCGCGCTGGTCGCTGCGCTGCGCGCCGCGCCGATCGATCTGGCGGCGATGACGTTCCTCAACGACGCTCCGGCGCCGCGCGAGTTCTGGGCGCGGCGCCAGGCCCACGAGACGACGATCCACATGGTCGACGCCCTCGCCGCATCGCTGGGCCGGGTCCCGAACGCTGACGAGGCCGGCGTCGACCCCGGCCTGGCCGTTGACGGCATCGACGAACTGTTGCGCGGGTTCTTCACACGCGGCCGTTCGAAGCTCTACGACGGCACCGTCTACCGATTCGCCGTCGTGCCGCACGACGCCGATCGACGCTGGATCGTCGACGTCGCCGAACGCCTGACCGTCGAGCCGGGCGACCCGCCAGCAGGCGACGTGGCCGCCACGATCACCGGCACCGCCGTCGAGCTGTACCTCGCGCTGTGGAACCGCGGCGCCGACGTTGCGGTCACCGGTCGGTCCGAGATTCTCGAACGGTGGGCGGCAACGCAGCGGGTCGGCTGGAGCTGAGGGCCGCGGTCGAGTGCCAGCCATGCCGGCCGGCCGCCGAGACGTCCGTCCCCGGCAGGTCACCTGGACAAGTGGTCGTCGATGATCGTGGTCGCCGTGCGGAGGCTGCGCGGCGAGCCGGTCACCGCCTCGAGGAAGTCGTCTCGTGGCACGCCGAGCAGTGTCAGGGGCGAGGTCGCGCGCACCGTCGCCGTCCGCGGGACGTCGCGTAGCAGCGCGATCTCCCCGAACGAGTCGCCCTCGTCGAGCTCGCGGAGCCGGCGGCCTTCCATCGTGACGGAGGCGACGCCGGTGCAGACGAGGTAGTAGCGGTCCCCGCTCTGGCCCTCGGAGACCACGACGCTGTCGGCCGGGACGGTCACGCGCTCGACGGCGCGGGCCAGCCGCTCGATGGTCGGCGCGGCGAGCGGCGCCAGCACGGGATCGGCCAGCAGCCGGTCGACGACTGCCTCGTCGACGGGAGGGATCTCGTCGTCGTGGCCACGGAGCGCGACGACGCCGAGCAGGACGCCGCCGGTCAACGCCAGGGCAGACGACACCAGCGCCACCTCCAATGACCAGGCAGCGGTGAGGATCGAGACCGCGAGTGAGCCGACGGCGATCGCGCCCATCTGCAGGCCCTCACCGACACCGAAGATGCGGGCGAGGATGTCGAGGGGAGCCCGCCGCTGCACCGTCACGATCGACGTCATGTCGAGCAGGGTCTCACCGACGCCGAACATGGCGAAGGCCAGCAGCGCAGGTGCCAGCGCACCGCTGACCGCCAGAGCGAGCATGGCGACGCAACAGAGCACGGCCGCCAACAGGAAGAACCGGCTGACACGGCCGGTCCGCCCGAGGCGAGTGATGCCGAGCGCTCCGAGGATCGCGCCGACTCCGTAGGCACCGGCGAGCACTCCGGCTTGGCCGCCGCCGCCCTCGAGGCGGTCATCGGCGAAGGTCACGATCACGACGTCGCCGACGCCCTTCAGGATGCCGGCGCAGACGATGAGCCAGATCAGCGCTCGCAGCGCGGCGTCACGGCCCAGCGCGGCGAACCCGGCCAACGCTTGCGACACGACGTCCACCGCTCCGACCGACACCGCCCGGCGCGTGCGCTCGATCGGATCGATCGTCAACACGAGGACCGCACCGGTGCCCGCCCCGACGCAGGCCACGGCGAACACCGTCGCCGGTGTCGACACCGCCATCAGCAGACCGGCCACGAGCGGTCCGCCGAAGAGTCCGACCTGCCCGAGCAGGCCGGTGACGGCGTTGGCGGCGATCAGCTCTGACGGCGCGTGGGTGACCGTCGGCAGGACGGCGCCCATGACCGGCCGGGTGAACGTGATGCAGGTGGCGGCCATCGTGGCCCCGGCGTAGGCGAGCAGCGGCTCGCCCGCCCACATCGCTCCCGCCGTGACCGCCATCGAGACGCACTGGAGCCCGTACCCGGCGGCGAGGGCCCGGTGCGGCGCGAAACGGTCACCGGCGTAGGCGGCCAGCGGGGCGAGGAACACTCCCGGAAGCAACTGGACCACGACCACGACGCCGACCTCGCGTGCTCCACCCTCCGCGAAGGCGTACACCAGCACGGCCAACCACGTGGCGTGCTCGGCGAAGGCGAAGGCGACGAACGCCAGCTCCAAGCGGCGCAGGTCGCGTCTGCGGACGACACCCAGAAGCGCCTCGATGTCGACAGCGCCGCTCATGCTGGAACGCCTGACCTCCGGACCCACCCGCCCGTGCTGGCCTCACCGTAGCGAGGCCGCCCGGCCCGTGGCGCCCGGCTGAGGTGCGGTCCGCGCCCTCCACGAACGTTGCGCCGAGTCGTAGCGTGGGCGTGTGGGACAGGGGAGCGTCGGACGCGACGAGAATCTCCGGCCGGAGATCGAGACGCATCGTCGGCTCGAACGGGGTGCGCGTGGCTGACGTCGGCGACGATGACCTCGCTCGCGACGCGTTCGAGCAGATGGGGGCCATGGGCCTGATCGCCGAGGGGTCCGAGCTGCGAGTGGTCGCCGTGAACGCGTCGATGCGCCGGTGGCTGGGGGAGCGCTCGGTGCTCGGACGTCCGCTGCGCGAGGCGTTCGGCGATCTGGCCGATCAGCAGATCCCGGACCTGTACGACGAAGTCTTCCGCACCGGTCAGGCGATCGAGTTCCCGGAGTGGCGCGCTCAGCTCACGGACCCGGACGGGCCGAGCGCGGAGATGATCGTCCAGTTCGCCATCGAGCCGCTGCGGAGCGTCGATGGTCAGGTGTACGCCGTTCTCGGCACGGCCACCGATCACACCGAGGCGGTTCGCACCAGGATGGCGGCGGAGGCGGACTTGGAGGCCGTGACCGCCAAGTACGCGCAGGCGCGGGACGTCGTGAGCGCGTTCCAGCGGGCGCTGTTGCCGACCTCCGTGCCGGTTCTCTCGGGCGTGCACCTCGCTGCTCGCTACTTGCTCGCCGCCGAGGAGCAGGCGGCCGGCGGAGACTGGTTCGACGTCGTCGTCGGGCGCGGGGACGTCGTGACGTTGGTCGTTGGCGACGTGGTGGGTCACGGCATGGCGGCAGCGGCGACGATGGGTCAGCTGCGCGCGGTGTTGCTGCAGCAGCTCGAGTCCACGGTCGGGCTCGAACCGGCGCTCGAGGTGGCCGACCGGTTTGCGACGTCGCGGTCGGCAGCCCGGACGTCGACGGTCTGCGTGGTGGAGCTGGACTCGGCGACCGGGGAGCTGCGCTATTGCACCGCCGGGCACCCTCCGCCCCTGGTGGTCTCGACGATCGGTGGCAGCGCGCGGTACCTGAGCCCGACGGGATCTCAGCCGCTGGGCACAGGAGGGCGGATTCGCTCGGCGACCGACGCACTCGGTCGCGACGAGGTGCTCGTGCTGTACAGCGACGGCATCATCGAGCGCCCCGGTCGATCGATCGCCCAGAGCACCATCGAGCTGCAGCGCACGGCGACCGCCGCGGCGGCCAACACCGCGCTGCCACTCGGGGCGCCGGCGTTGGCCGTTGACCGTGTGACGGCGCAGACCATCGAGCTGTTGACACGACTGTCCGGCTATGGCGACGACATCACGCTGCTGGCGGTCGAGCTGGTCGACCCCTTGCCCGACCTCGACGTCGAGCTTCCTGCCGTGTCGGGGGCGGGCCGGACGGCGAGATCGGCCATCCGCTCGTGGCTCGAACCTGCCGATGTCGACTCGGCGGACGTCGACGTCCTGCTCCACGCCGTCACGGAGCTGGTGCAGAACGCGGTCGAGCACGGTTACCGCGACGTGCCCAGCTGGCAGCATCGTCGTAAACGGCGCGCTCGGGCGTGACGGCTGCGCCGTGCTCACGGTGCACGATCACGGTGCATGGCGGGTGCCAGTGCCCGGGTCCGGGCGCGGCTTCGGCCTCGCGCTCGTCGGCCAGCTCGCCGACGAGTTGCACGTTGCGCCAGGAGAGGCGGGCACGACCGTCACGGTCCGCCATCGCCTCCGCCGGTCGGCCGGTGTGCTCGACACCGTCACGGCGTCGAAGCGCGATGCTCGCGCCGACCTGTTCGCCACATCGCTCGACAGCGGTGAGCCGCCGCGGCTCGTCGTCGTCGGGGCGATCGACGCGCTGTCGGCATCCACGTTGCGAGTCCGCATCGCCCAGGCGGCTCCGCCCGGCACAGAGCAACTGGTGGTCGATCTCGGCGCCGTGACACTGCTCGCCAGCGCCGGCGTCGATGCTCTCTACCGTGCGCTGCACAACGCCGAGCGGCAGCACGTGCAGCTGCGCCTGACCGCGCCGAGTGGCAGCACCGCCCACCACGTGCTGGTCCTCACCGCCCTGCACCACGACGAGGAACCGGCCGACGCCGTGAGCTGAGGCGAGGAGGGTCCGGCTTCAGTCGGCGGCCTCCATGGGACCGAAGGCGCCCGCTGCGGGCCCCCGACGCAGGAGCTCGAGCGTGCCGGTCAGCTCGAGCACCCGCTCGACCTGCGCCGACACGCCCTGGCACGTGAGCGCGCCGCCCGTCGCGGCGACTCGCTCTGACGCCACGAGCAAGGTGTGCACCCCCGTGGAGTCGATGAACGAGACCCCGGTGAGGTCGACCTCGACGAGCCGGGCGCCCTGACCGAGCAACAGCTCGACCACCTCCTCGATCCGCGGTGCCGTCGACGCGTCGAGCTCGCCGCGCAGCTCGATCCGCCAGGCATCCGGGCGGCCGGGGACAGGCTCGCGCCCGATGGTGAAGTCGTCCACCGGGCAATGGTATGACGCCCGGTTGCGCCCGCGTGGAGCCCCGTGGAATGATCGGGGTCCGCACCGGATGCATTCCCCGCCCGTCCGGTCGCAGCCGCCGATGTCACCCGCCTTTCCCCTGTCCTGGAGTAGCCGAGCGCGTCGATCTGACGTCGACGGCCCTGGTCTCGGTGCACGGCGAGATCGACGAGCTGACCGCGCCAGGCCTTCGCGACCACATCGACTGGCTGCTCTCGTCGGGCGCCGAACGCATCATCGTGGACGCCCACGGCGTCGAGTTCGTGGATGCCGGTGCTCACCATCTGCTCGCCGAGCTGGGACGACGCGGTCAGGCCTGCGGGTGCGCGGTCGTGATCAGCTCGCCGAGCCCACCGATGCGGCGCGTGCTCGAGCTGCTCGGCACACCCGCCGGCGTGACCGTCGAGGACTGGTCGTTGGGCTGACGTCCTTGTCTGCGCCGCTCACCCCGCACTGAGCGGGTGTGTCGGCCTCACGGGGAGGCTGTCCCCCAAACGTGGGTTTTCGCTGGAAAACGTCGTGCTCGAAGCCGTGGTGGGGTAGACGAGGCAAGCGCGGGAGCCAGGTGACGGGCACGCAACTGCGGTGGCCCGGCGAGCAGCCGGGCCATCGTCGTTCTCTGAGACGGCTCCTGCCGGCCGAGTGGCGGGCTCGGCGAGGTTCTTGTTCACGCCAACCGCCGGCCGGGTACACGATGCCGGGCGGGCACGGCGGGCGGTTACCCGACCGGCGGTGGCCCGGCCGTCTCCGGGCCACCGTTGGCGGGTCCGCACCGGCACGATCGACATCGTCGTAGCACGCTGCTGTGCAATCCGCCCGAGTCGCTCCGGTCACCTCGACCCGGACTTGTCCGTCGTGACCGCGGGACCGGGCGGATCACCACGGTCGGGGAACCATCCGTTTCGTGAGATCTGTGTGATGCGCGCGGGGATGCGCTTCCTCACGATGGACGCCGTGTCGTCGATCGGCGGCACCGGTCGAGCAGGAGGTACCTCCCCATGAGCATCGGACCCATCCAGGCATTTGTGATCGGCTTCCCGGACAGCGATCTGTTCGAAGGTCGGATCGCCGAGGAGCTGGCACGTCTCAGTGATGTCGGGCAGATCAGGATCATCGACGCGGCGTTCGTGATGCGCGACGGCGACGACGCGGCGGTACTGAGCGTCTCCGATCTGGACGACGACCAGCGGGCCGAGCTGCGCGCCGCAGTGGGTGCCCTGGTCGGCCTGGGTCTCGCCGGCGCGGAGGGTGCCGAGGCCGGCGCCGAGCTCGGCGCTTCGGTCGACGCGGACGCTCCCACCGGTGCCGAGATTGTCGCCGGGAGCTTGCTCGACGAGCTGCCCGACGGCAGCTCAGCACTGGTGCTGGCGATCGAGCACCTCTGGGCGGTGCCGCTGCGAGACGCCGTGCGTGACGCCGGTGGCCTGGTGCTCGGACACCGATCGCTCACCCCTGAGGAGCTGATCGCGTTCGGTATGGATGTCGGCGACGAGATCGAGCGCCAAGCGGCCGAGGCGGACGCTGACGCCGGGGTGTGAGCCGCCCCGCCGGCTGGCAGGAGCACCTCATCGCTGGCGAGCCAGGAGCGCCGTTTCTGACGCTCCTGGCTCCCGCTCGGCGCAACGAAGACTCCGAAGAACCCGTCGGCGGCGAGCGGGCCGCTCGTGCCAGGGGAACGGCCGATCAGCTGTCGCTGTCGAGACCGGACTTGGCTGCGTTGAGGAGGAGCTTGACGACGGCGCCGATGACGACGAGGTCGAGGAGCATCTGGATGCTGACGATGATGCGGGCTCCGTTGCTCTCCGGGGTGATGTCGCCGAAGCCCACCGTCGAGAACACGGTGATGACCAGGTAGAGGGCCCCGGTGTGGTCGAGCGGCTCGCTGAAGTGGGTGGTCGAGGACTGTGACAAGGACAGGTACACGATGGCGAACACCACGAGGAACAGCGGGATCGTGACGCCGAGCGCCTGGATCGCGCGTAGCCCGGGGACTTCGTCACGTTTGACCCCGTGAAGCTGGAGGGCGAGGACGACGATGAAGGCGGCGATGCCGATCACGAGACGGATGATCGACTCGCCGCTCGTACGGTCGTCGAACGGGACGAGGTAGAAGGCCCCGAAGAGCAGGATCCAGGCGAGGATCACGGCGATCGCCGTGGTGATGATCTCGCGGCTGCGTCGGCGCCGGTCGAGCTCGGTCCAGCGGGTTGGCGAGCTCATTACGAGTAGCCGGTGAACTCCTCACCCGGCGAGACGTTGCGGTGGCGAGTCATGGACTGCTGCAGCGCGCCGAGACGTTTGGCGACGGGTGCGACGACCCAGGCGCTGTCGAGGCGTTTCTCGATCAGGTGCCATTCCTCATTCGGCTCGTCGATCAGGTCGAACACGAACGGCCACTGCGGCGTGATGATCGGACCGCTGGTGCTCTCGCTGTAGCGGAACACCCCGTAGCAGCAGATGTCGCCCCAGCCGACGTTGTCGCCGACCATGAAGACGACGTTCGGCAGCGTGCTAGCCACGCGTGACCCTCCTTCGATTGGGGGGTTGACGATGCATCGGGAGACGCTCGACCAGCGCCACCATGACGGCGGCCGTCCCTGGGCGATGCGCCGCCAAGCCGATCAAGATGAGACCGGCGATGACTCCTGTGGACACAGTCACGTCTCCTTCCTGTCCGGCGCGTCGACGCCGACGTCGGTCGGCCAAATCCGACTCCTAGGTCGATCTGCATGCGAGCCTTGTTGGGATCGAGCCAACACGAACCCGACGCGCAACGCATCACGCAGTCTGTGTGATTCGCGGACCCACCCAGCCATCCCCGACCGCCGCTCGGCAGTCGGCGCGGCAGGGGTGATTTCACGTCTTCTGTGTGACGACGGCTGACGGGCGGAGGCGGATGATCACGGTGACGGTCGGCGTGAGCGACACGCCACGTAACACTCAGGAGGCTTGGCAATGGACGCCGACACGCCGATCACACTGGCGGCCGCGAGGTACGACAATCGCGACGCCGCGGTCGAGGGGTTCGACTTGGTCTGGTCCGCGCACCGGGAAGGCGAGTTCGATCACACCGCCGTCGCCGTGCTCACCAAGGACGACTCCGGCAAGCTGCAAGTCGAGCGCCACGACACCACCGCCAAGCACCTGGGATGGGTCGGCGCGGCACTGGCTGTCGTCGCCCCAGGTGTGGGCGTCGTGGCGGGCGCGGGTGCCGGAGCGCTCGTCGGCCACTTCCACCACAACATCCCGAAGAAGGACGTGGAGGCCATCGCCGAGCTGCTCGAGTCCGGGCAGTCGGGGCTGATCGTGGTGGCGGTCAACAAGGTCGGGACCGACATCGAGCCCCTGCTGTCAGGCGCCGTCAAGACGAAGGTGGTCCAGACCACCTGGGGTGATCTCGACGCCGAGATCGACAACGAGATCGCCAAGGCGCGGGAGGGGTCGGGGACCTCGTAGTCGGCGCCGCCGCACGAGACGACCACGCTCATGGACAGGCAGCAACGAAAGGCGCACGCGCATGGCTGCTCTGCGGACCCGGTTGGAACGGTTGCTGGTGTGGCGGGTGTGGGAGCGGATGCTGGAGGTCGAGTTCATCGATCGCAGCGTGGCGCTGGCGGGGAAGGCGTTCGTGTCGTTCTTCCCGCTGGTGATCGTCGTCGCCGCGTTCATGCCCGACAGCATCCGCTCGTCGATCATCGCCGATGTCACGTTCCGTCTCGGACTGCGCGGCGACGCGCTGACGCTCGCCCGCGGAGCGTTCGCGTCGTCCGACGAGGTGCGCCAGGCGACCGGCGTGCTCGGGCTCGTCCTCACGATCTTCTTCGCCAGCTCGTTCACGACGGCGTTGCAGCGCGTCTACTTCCATGCCTGGCGCCGACCGCGCCACGGCGGCGCCGCGGTGTACTGGCGTGGCCTGGTGTGCCTGGTGGCGGTGCTGGTCGCCACGGCCTTGCTCGGTGGTCTCGGCGACGACCTCGACGGCGGGCTCCAAGTCGGGCTCTTCGCCCTCGCCGCGCTGGTGGCGACGTCGGGGTTGTGGTGGTTCAGCGCCTGGTTCCTGCTGCTCGGCGAGGTGCGGGCACGGGTGCTCGGCGCCGACCGGTGTGATCACCGGCGTGGCGACGGCCGCGTACGCCGCTTCCGCGACGATCTGGATGCCCGAGGTGGTGACGAGCAACGAAGCCCAGTTCGGCATCTTCGGTGTCGCCCTCGCCTTGGTGACGTGGTTCTCCGGCGCGGCCATCTGCGTCCTGGTCGGGGCCTGCGCCGGAGTGGTCCTCGCCGAGGACCCGGGACGGATCGGCACGCTCGTCCGCGGCGCCGACGCACAGACCCTCACCGAGGGCGCCCGCCCACCGCTGCCAGCACCCGCCCGCGAGCTGAGCCTTCGCGATGCGTTCCACAGCACCGACGACTCGTGAACACGACCTGATCCATCGACCCGTCACGCCTGGAGGGCGACTCCCATGACTGACACCACCGACGTCACCGACGAACCCAACATCGCCGATGGCAGCGAGCCGGCCAGCGGTCACACCACGGTGACTGTCGAGCCTGCCGCCCGCCGGACCCCGATGCCCAAGCTCGGAGTGTGGTCGTGGGCGTTCGTCGGGTTCACGATCGCCGCGGTCATCGTCGCCATCGTGCTCGGCGCGGTGAGCGAGATCGCGCTCCCGATGCTCTTCGCCGCGGTGCTCGCCATCATCTTCAAACCGCTCGTCGGCGTGCTCCAACGGCACAAGCTCAAGCCCACCCTGGCTGCCGGCGCGATCGTGCTCGGACTGCTCTTGTTGATGGCCGGCGTCCTCGTGGCCACCGTGCGCGGCGTGACCGACCAAGCCGACCAGATCAGTGAGGTCACCGACGAGGCCTTGGCCAACGCCGCCGAACAGGTCGACGTCGCTGGGGTCGACCCGGCAGCACTGGACGACGCCCGGGCGGCCGTCGAAGGGTCGGGACCGATGATCGCCGAGGGCTTCCTCACCAAGGTGGTCGAAGGCGTCGGCAGCATCATCGGGCTCGTCAGCGGCATCATCCTCGGCGCCCTGATCATGTACTACCTGCTCAAAGACGGAAACAAGTTCCGCAGGGCCGTCGTCGGGGCGTTCCATCCAACGCTGCGCGGTGACGTCGACGGGTTTCTCGGCGATTCCTTCCGGATCCTGCGCGAGTACGGCAAGGGGCGCAGCGTCATGTCCGCCATCGTGTCGGCGGTCGTCGGCCTCGGCGCCCTGCTGCTCGGCCTCCCGCTGGTGTTCACGATCATGGTCGTCAACTTCATCGGCGGCTACATCCCCTACATCGGTGCCTTCCTCGGCGGCGGGCTCGCCGTCATCGTCGCCCTCGGCGACGGCGGCCTCCCCGACGCCGTGATCATGCTCGTGATCGTGCTCGCCTCCAACTTGTTGCTGGAGAACTTCGTCGAGCCCAAGGTGATGGGCCGCAGCCTCGACATCCACCCCCTCGTGGTGCTCGTCGTCACCGCCCTGGGCGGCCTCCTCGGCGGCATCGTCGGCCTCCTCCTCGCCGTCCCCGCCTATGTCGTCGCCCGCAGCGCCGTCACCCGCTTCCGCTCGCGTGGCATCGCCGAAATGGTCGCCGACCGAGCCCAACCGACCGTTGAACGTCTGCTGCAGTGAAGTCGGCCGGCGACACCCGGTGCCGGGCGGGATGGGCGTCTCCGAAGCCGGGCTCACCCTCGGGCTCAGTCAAGCGTCGATACCTGTGATGGCCGACCGACCACACGATGCCGAATCACTCGAAGTGTGTGATGACGTGAAGGACGTCGAGACGCACGATGGGAGGAGAGCAGACCGTGCTCGGTCCTCGAGCCCTTGGATCGACGCGACATGACGATGAGAGGCGACCGCGATGGCAGCAGCGAACCCGTCCGGCTCCCGGCCAGCTGAGGGCGACGAATGACTCCGGCGTCGACCTCACGCGTCGTCCGCCCCGCCGCTGACCGACCGTCGTGGCGCACGGTCCTCTGGCGTTCCATTGTCGTCACGGTCGTCACCACGCTCGGGTTGTGGTTGCTCGCCGCCATCCTGCCGGGCTTCTCGATCGACTCGTTGTGGGATGCCCTGCTGGCCGGCTTCGTCGTCGGCATCGCCAACGCGGTCGTCTGGCCGGCGCTGGCGTTCCTCGTCGTCCCGCTGTCGGTGCTGACGCTCGGGCTGGGCGCGATCGTCCTCAACGCGCTGTTCGTGTTCCTGCTGCTCGACGTGCTGCCCGGGGTCGAGATCGACGGGTTCTGGACGGCGTTGTGGGTGGTCGTCGGGCTGGTGATCGTGACCACGTTGGTCAGCGCCCTGCTGGCCGTCGACGACGACTCGTGGTTCGACCAACGCATCGCCCGGCAGGCCCGCCGGCGTTCGAAGGACGCGCTCGTCAGCGAGGCGCCGGGCATCGTGTTCATCCAGCTCGACGGCGTCGCCCGTGCCGTGCTCCGGCGGGCGATCAGCTCGGGGGATGTGCCCACGTTGCATCGGTGGATCCGTGACGGCAGCCACCTGCTGGTCGGTTGGGAGACCGGGTGGTCGTCGCAGACCGGTGTCAGCCAGTGCGGCATCCTGCACGGGTCGACCGATCGACATGCCGGCGTTCCGCTGGATCGACAAGGCGACCGGCGAGGTGATGGTGTCCAACCATCCGAAGTGTGCAGCGGTGATCGAGAAGGCCCACTCCGACGGCAATGGACTGCTCGCCCACCACGGCTCGAGCTACGGCAACCTGTTCTCCGGCGACGCCGAGCGGGCCGTGCTGACGATGAGCGGCGCCGGTCAGCGCAAGGAGGGCCGCACCGGCGCCGGCTACTTCGGCTACTTCTCGCGGCCCGGACAGACGATGCGGACGTTGATCGCGGCGATCGTCGAGATCGGCCGGGAACGGCTGGCGGCGGGCCGGCAACGGCGCCGTGGCGTCGAGCCCCGCGTCGAGCGGGGTTGGGTGTACGCCTTGTTGCGCACGTTCACGACGGTGGTCACCCGGGACGTGTCGGTGCAGGGCGTCGTCAACGACATGTGCGAGGGGCGGTCGGCGATTTATGTCGACATGCTCGGCTATGACGAGGTCGCTCATCACTCGGGGCCAGAACGGGTCGACGCGCTGGCCGTGCTGCGCGACCTCGACCGCCACGTGGGACGCATCGAGCGCACCGCGACATGGACGCCGCGGCCGTACAAGATCGTCGTCTTGTCCGACCACGGCCAGACCCAGGGCGCCACCTTCGAGCAACGCACCGGTCAGACGCTCGCGGCGTTGGTCGCCGAGCTCTGCGGCGCCGCCGCGTCGGGAGACGGCGATGCCGAGGCAGGGCACACCGAGTCGTCGGCGTGGCTGCGCCACGCCCGCCACCAAGAAGGATCGACCGAGGCGGTGCCATCCGACGTTCCCGTCGTGCTCGGATCAGGAAGCCTCGGTCTGATCACGATCCCTGGCGAGGCCCGTCGCCTCACCCGCGAGGAGATCGACGCCCGCTACCCGCGGTTGATCTCGGGACTGGCAGCCCATCCGGAGATCGGGTTCGTCCTCGTCCGCCAGGCGACCGGCTCGTCGGTCGTCCTCGGGAACCACGGCAGCCTCGATCTGGCGACGGGCGACGTGGTCGGCGAGGATCCCTTGGCACCGTTCGGTCCCCGAACCCGCGAGCAGGTTGCCGAGGTCGACGGGTACGCCACGGTCGCCGACCTGATGGTCAACAGCCGCTACGACCCCGACCTGGAAGAGGTCTCCGCCTTCGAGGACCAGGTCAGCTCCCACGGCGGACTCGGCGGACCGCAGACCCATCCGTTCCTGCTCTATCCCGCCGAGCTCACCGCACCGGTCGAGCCGATCTTCACCTCGCCGGCGATGCACAAGGTGCTGAAGGGATGGCTCGCCGACGTCGGCCACCCCGCCGACGCCACTCCCGGAGTCGCGCCCCGCGACAACGACCAGCAGCCGGCGCCTGCCGCGCCCCGGTGATCCGCTCGGAGGTTTGATCATCCGAACGCGACGCCGTCGGGGATGGCCGTGCCGGGCTTGAGCAGCACCTGCAACCCGAGAACGATGCCGCCTACGAGCAACCCAGCGACCACCGAAAGAGCGAGGTGCCAGCCGGTGAGTCCGGCCCGACGCCCAGCCACGCCACCCCAGAACCCGAGTGACATCAGCCCGACCCACAAGACGGCCTGGATGCAGTCGCGGAGCGAGAGACCAACGAGATACAAGGCGACCACGATCGCGACCGGCGGCACGGCCACGAGCAGGAACCGGGACTCGTCGCGCACGATCCTGGTCCGCTCCCGACTCGTCGGCGTCCTCTTGAGATCGACCTCTCGGGCAATCGACGCCGCGAACACGTGAGCCAGAACCATGGCGAGCACCGGTCCGACGATGACAGCGACAACGCCGATCAACTTCAGAGTTCTCCCAGCCGTCGTACAGGACCAACACGCTCATCAGCATGATCGTCGTGTTGACGACCCGTTCCACCACCCGTCGAGAGGTCAGCCCAACGGCGCGTACTCGCATGGGCCAACGCTAGGCGGAGTGCTGACGCGCCGATCCGTGCGCCGGGCCACCGATCCCTTGGCGGTCGGCTTCGCTGGCGCGGTCGAGGTCGACCGAGTCGCGCCAGCTTTCGGCGACGGTGGCGTCGAGACGGCGGAGTTCTTCTTCGACCGGCGCTCGGTGTTCGAACCGTACCGTCTCGAGAAGCTCCTCGAGCAGTGCTCGGAGTCGTCGCATGATCTGCACCGAGGTGGCACCGAACTGGCGGATCTCGGTGAGTCCGAGCGTCACGAAGTCCTCCCATCGGCGCGTCACCATCACGACCGGCGGCCGACGGCCGGCGCCGAGGTTCGTGCGCGCGTCGAGATCGGTTCTCCCGATGTCGCCGAGAACCTCTCCGATGTGGTCGAGGACCTGGACCGCGGTCGTCGGGTCGTTCACTGCCGGTGACAGCGCCCTGTTGGCGATGTCGACCATCATCCGCAAGGCGAACGCAGGGTCTTGGTCGAAGGTGCGCTCCTCGCCGAGCGCGATCATGTCCTCGAGCTCCTCGGCGGCTCGAGGGCCGAGCTCACCTCCGTAGACGACGCACCAGCACTTCACCTGTCTGCACGAAGTCGCCGACCGGGTGCGGTAGGACGAGCTCGGCGCGGTGCGTGCGAGCCCACTCGACGAGACCGTCGGGATCGACGGCTTGGATGGCGCCGCCGCGGCTGGCTCTCACGACGAGTGTCGGATCGGCGCGTGTCGAACCGTAGTCCCACCGGATGTCGGGCCGGTCGGCGAGGCGGACCGTCTGGGCGAATGTCGAACGCGCGGTGCGGGCGACGTCGGCGGCGACCGTCACCGGTCTGAGCCGGCGGATGCTGCGATCGAAGAAGACGATGAAGACCAGCAGGGACACCGAGACGGCGAACCCGGACAGTGTCACGCCGAGGTCGGGGACGAAGTCGTCGTCGATCCGTCGGAGCACCGCGAACGAGAACGTCAGGGTGCCGACGAGAACGGCGAGTGTCGCCTTCAGCAGGCGGTCGCGGTACCAGAGGCGCAGGATGCGCGCCGAGAACGTTCCGGTCGCCATCTGCACGAGGAGCACGGTGACGGTGACGACGAAGCCGGTGAGGGCGGCCGTGGCACCGACGATCGAAGTCAGGACTGCGCTCGCCGTCGATGGCGAGTACCGCCACAGAGACGGCGCCCCGAGGTGCTCGTCGGCGACCGAGACGATGGTGCCGAGAATTCCACCGAGCACCGCTCCCATGACAGGAAGGGCCCAGAGGCCTTCGAGCAGGCTGACACGCCAACGGAACCGCGTGCGCCAGCTCATCTCACTGCCTCCCTCGACGAGCTCGCCCGTGCGCGCGACGCGTGTCGCCGTTGTCAGGCGCCTTCGACGGCTTGGAGGCGGCCCGTGCGGATCGCTTCGCAGAAGGCTTGGTAGTCCCGGTCGTTCTGGTCGGCGTAGCGCTCGGAGAAGTCGGCGATCGACTGGTCGAAGCCGTCTTTCTTGCCGAGGTACGCGGCGATGGCCACGGGGTCGCCGGAGCGGGCGTGGGCTCGGGCCAAGCGTGTGGGCGCAGAAGCGGGCGTACCCGGCGAGCACGCCCGGTCCCATCGTCTCGACGGTTGCCGACACCTTCATGTCGCGCAGCTGACGCCAGTACATGTAACGGTTGTCCTCGGTGCCCTTGGTCCAGCCCAGGTAGATGTCGCTGGCGGCCTGCATCATCCGTTGGCCCTGCACGACGCGTTCGCCCGGTTGGCGGTAGCGGCTCTTGGGCAGGTGATCCTCGAGCACCGAGGTCGTTGCTTCCTTGACCTGCAGGAACAGGGGGTCTTGCTGGTCGCGGCCCTGCAACAACACGATGAAGGCCCGCGTGCCGACGCTGCCGACACCCACCACCTTGCGGGCGAAGTCGATCACTTCGAAGCGTTCCAGCAGGTGACGCTGATCGTCTCGCAGGGTGGCCCGGTAGGCGCGGAACTGCTCGCGCACCATGTGTTCGATCTCTTCCACCGAGTAGCCGTAGGTCGCCGGCATGTCCCGCGACGGGACGATCATCGGTGGTTGGCTGATGATCCGGTACCGGCCGTCGACGTGCTCGGCCAGCTTCGACAGGGCTTGGGTGCTGTCGCGGGTCCGGGCCTTCTCGGCGGTCTTGGTGGCCGCCTTGTGGATCGTCTTGGCCTTCTTCTTCTCCGCGCCCTTCAGGGAACGGGTCGCCGCGTTGACGGCATCGATCACGTCCTGGGCGGAGACCTTTGCGTACCAGATCTCCATCGTGCCCATCTCGGCGAACCGCAACATCGCTTGGCGATAGTCCGACGCTGACGCCAGCGACGCCGCCTTCGCCTCGGCCGGGCTGTGGCCGTTGTTGCGGGCGGCGATCGTGAAGCTGGCCGCCATCCGCTTCACGTCGTACTCGAACGGGCCAGGGAGTGTCTCGTCGAAGTCGTTGAGGTCGAACAGCAACACCCGCTCGGGCGACGCGAACCCACCGAAGTTCGACAGATGCGCATCCCCACAGAGCTGGGTATCGAGCCCGGCCGTCGGCGTGTCCTTCAAGTCAGCGGCCATGATCTTGGCCGCACCCCGATAGAACGTGAACGGCGACACCATCATGCGACCATGACGCACCGGGACCAGGTCCGGCTCACGCGTCGCGTTCTGCTCCTCCAACAGCGCCACCGGGTCCGGCCGATCGTCGGCGGGCACCCACCCCGAATGACCCGACGGGGCCACACGGTCACGGGCCGCCTTGCCCCGTGCCCGGCGCTCCTCCAGCGTCGGATGCTCGACCTTCTTCACCATGACCTCCCAATGTCGTCGCCCTCACAACCATGACGGCTTGCGCTGATACGAAACTCCACGATCATCCCCTTGCCACTTCGAGCAACTCGCGAACACTGACGTTGCGGGCCCGACGCTGCTCCGCCACCTCGAGGTTGCCTTCCGGCACCAGCAGACGAAGACCGTGAGGGTAGATCCGGAACACCATCGGGGTCGGCATCTCGAGGGCCTCCCCATCGACGCCGGCAAAGGCCGTCCCCGACCGTGAGCGAATCTCGAAGCTCTCACCGGTGAACTCGTGCCAGTTCCGGCTGCGGTTGCGTTGACCGACGGCGTCGAGGGCGAGGAGTCCTGCGGCGTCCTTCCCGGTGGTTCCGGTGAGCGCGATGACACCGAGCTCGCCGGTGTCGATGCGGCGTCGTTGCCCGGCGTCGAAGGAGGAGCCCAGCGCATACGGGTTGTTCGAGACCTGGATGACGAACGCGCCGTCGACCTCGGTGCCGTCCGGTTTCGTGAATTGGAGATCGAACGGCTCGTTTGTCTTGCCCAGCAGTTCCGGCAGCATGGACTTCGTCGTTTCCACCTTCGCGTCGCGGTAGGCGTCCTGCTGGACGAGCGCCGCGTAGACGCCGAGGGAGACGTTGTTGACGAAGAACCGATCGTTGACCGTGGCGTAGTCGATCCGCCGTTCGATGGCGTCCCGGAAGGCGTGAACGCTCGTGCGCGGGTCCTCGCGGTCGAGACCGAGGTCTTGGGCGAAGTGGTTTCGAGTGCCCGCCGTGACACAGACGAACGGGACCCCGCATTCGACCGCGATCGACGCCACGAGGGCCTGGGAGCCGTCGCCACCCGCCATCCCCAAGCAGTCGGCTCCCCTCGCGATGGCGTCGCGGGCGAGTTGCTCGAGGTCGAGGCCGTGGTCGAGCATCACGGTCTCCACGCCGAGCTCATTGGCCAGCTCGACGAGACCGAACTTGTCGACCTTTCCACCGCCCGACCACGGATTGCAGATGAGCACAGGATGACGGGGACGCGTCACGACATGCGGCCCAGCAGCATCCCGCGCGTGCAGGTGCCGCACCATGGCCAGACGCGCTGATCCGACCGTCACCGCGAACAGAAGGAGCACCAATGCGACACGGACCAGCGGCCAGTCACCGTCCGCCGCTCCGATCACGGCGGCGATGACGACGACCAAGCCGACGACGGCAGCTCCCAACCCGACCCAGCGTCGCGGCGGACGCTCGGTGATCAACCACCACGCACCAGCACCGGCGATGGCGACACCAACGACGACAGCTAGCAGCTCGGCAAGGTTGCGCAGCGTGAACACCACGAGAATCACCGTGAGCAGGATCGCACAGCCGATCGACAGCCAGGCGAGGGCTCGCTGACCGCCTGAGACGGACGAACCCTCCGCCGCGCTCATGTCTGCCCTGCCAAAGACGTGAGATCCATGACGCCATAGCACCACGGGCCCCGCCCGGCGTCATCACACAGATCACGTGATTCGACGATCCGACCCAGACCCCAGCCCTGCCCCCGAGGGATCAAAGTGGATCGTGCGCCGGACGCCAACGTGTGATGGGTTCTGCTGGCTGGCATGGTGGACCTGCTGGTCATCGCCGGTCAGGGTGGAGGGTCAGGCCTTGCGCATCTCGCTGCCGTGGGCGGTGAGGGCCCAGATGATGAGCACGTCGATCGTGACGACCACAAGGGCCCACAGCGGGTAGGCCGGGATGAACGCGAAGTTGGCGATCAGGCTGACGGCGGCGGCGATGACGCCGACGGTGCGGGCCAGGAAGTGGCCGCTGAACACCCCGATGCCGGCGAACACCATGACGAGACCGAGGATGAGATGGATCCAGCCCCACTGGGAGATGTCGAGGTAGAGCGAGGCGCGGTTGGTCCACACGACCCATTCGTCGTTCATGACGGCGATCAGCCCGTAGAGCGCGTTGAGGCCGCCGCTGATGATCATCATCACGCCGGCGAATCCGATCCAGCCGGTCCAGCCGCTGCGTTGGGTCTCGTAGCCACCAGATGTCTGGTAGTCGGACTGCTCGTAGTTGGTCATCGCGGTTGCCTTTCTGTCATGTCGGGTCTGCGAGTCGGTCCCGACGACGTCATCGCTCGGATCGTCTCCCATCGTGCGGGGGATCTGCCCGTGACGTCATCACATACATCGAGTGATTGACGCCGTACGGCGGGCTCGTCGCGGATCACACAGATGACGTGATGCGTTGCGGCGTCGTGGTTGCGACAGTGGCTACAGCCGTCTCGACCGACCGAAGGGATCTGATCATGTCCAACACCGAGAGCCGAGTGCTCGACACCGTCGCCAGGAATCGCCGTGCGCGGCGACGAGACCGACGGTGATGACGAGAGCTGAGCCCCACCGGCACCGGCGAGATCTGCAACTGGAGCACACCAATGGAGGTTGTCCGATGAAGCCCAGCAACAGCTCGCGACCAGTCGTGCGACGCCTCGTCGCCTGTGTGGCGCTCGGCGTCGTGTTGGTGTCGTGCGGTGATGACGATGACTCGTCCTCAGATGTCTGCGCGGATCGGGAGGCGTTGCGCGAGTCGGTTGATGCGCTCGCCAACGTCGATGTGGTCGCTGAGGGGACCAACGGTGTCACGGCGGCGGTGAGCGAAGTGGAGGACGATCTCGCGGCGCTGCGCAGCTCGGCCAGCGACGAATTGGAGCCACAGGTGCAAGCGGTCCAAGACGCCGTCGACGAGTTGGAGACGGCGGCCGCCGACGTCGACTCCGGTGGCGCCTCCGCCGCCGTCGCGGCGGTGTCCGAGCTGACCGGCTCGGTGGCGACGTTGCTGGCTTCGCTGGAGGCTGGCGCGTGTGGAGCATCGACAACGCCGACGACGTGACACGGCCCGGACGCCGCGGTCGGTCGCGGCTACACGGACACGCTGATCGGGAACGAGGCGATCCAGGCGGCTGTTCCGATGAAGACGAGGCAGCCCACGACGAGCAGCGCCTTCCTGGTCCCTGCACCGCGGAGCTTGGTGCTCATGCCGGCGAAGAACAGGGCGACGGCGAACAGGACCACGGCGAGCACGTAGTTGGCTGAGCGCTGGACGTTTCGACGGACGGCGGCGGCCATCACTTCGGCTTCGGCGTCGGCCTGTTCAGAGTCGGCGCGGGCCTGCAACTGGTAGTCGTCCATGGCGAACGGCGTCGGTGGGGCTTCCGGGTCGGTGAGCGGGTCAGTGGCCAGCCAGGCGTCGAAGGCCGGCCGGAACTCGGGCCGGAACCGGGTCTCGTAGAACTCGGCGAGGTCGGCCTGGTCTGTCTCGGTGGCGTTGACCCACTGGACGAACATGGCGACGTCGACCTGGGTCTGACCTTCGGCCAGTCCTTGGGCGCGGGCGGCGTCGATGCGCAGGGCGTTGACCCGCCCTGTGGCCTTGGTCGTCTCGCCGTTCCAACGATTGGCCTGGTAGCTGCTCCAGGCGGTGGCGACGGCGGCAAAGGCGAGCAGCACGGTGGCGACGACCTCCACCCAGTCCCGCCGTGCCGGCGCGTCGGTGCTCGTCGTCGCGGTGGCGGTCATGCCGGGTTGCCTGCATCATCGCAGGGAATTGTCAGGTCGCCACCGATCACCGCAAGCTGCTGGTCGATGAGCAACTCGGTGCGCTCCATCGCCCTGGGCTGGAGACCGCCGACGTCGCCGCGGTACGGCTTGTCGAGGAAGGCGAGGAGCAGCAGCATGGTGGTGATGACGGCGACCACGCTGCCCATGAACATTCCCTGGACCCATGACCGTTCGCTGCTGTCGGCGAACCCGAGGATGTAGGCGAGCACGATGGCGGAGATGAAGAACAGGGCGATCCACAGCGGGGTCGGCATCAGCCCGGCGGACCCGTGGATGCGAGCTTGGCGGGCCGCTTCCCGGTCCGAAGTCTGGTCCAGCCACTTGCCGTAGGCCGCCTCCTGTTGGGGCGAACCCAACTCGACGGATTGCAGCGTCTGGAACATGGTGGCGCCCCACGGGTTGATGTCCTCGCCGAGCGTGCCACTCTCCATGCGGGGCCACTCGTCGTCGATGACCGATCGCGCATAGCAGACCAACTGGCCGGTGAGGGGGCCGCCGACGTCGGCGGGGAGGGTCTGCGCGGTCTGGATCTGTTGGGCCACGGTCAACGCTTCGACCTCGGCTCCAGAACGTGAGGCGTCGTAGCTCTCGAAGCCGAGAAAGATCAGGAAACCGAGCAGCACCGAGAAACCAGTGGCGAGGACCCCGAAGATGCCGGCAGCACGGTCGCTGTCAGCGAAGTAGCTGCCTTCGGGGGCCCGGCGCCGGACCGCGAGCATCACGGCGACGGCAGCCGCGGCCACCACCAGCACGATCAGGGCTGCCCAGACGATGTTCATCGAGCCCTCGATCCACGGAGGTCGTTGAACGGGCCGGGAGGGGCGCCGAGGGCGAGAGCGGACGTCTCGATCGGGGCGCGTAGGGTGGCGCAGCTGCACCGAGGGGCAATGCCGGCGCCTGATCGTGCCGTCGGGCCATCTGATCGGTCCGGTCCTTGTCGTTGTCCGATCATGTCGATCTCCTCGCGTGTGGCTGCGTCGAGCAGGGGCGGGCCATCGGCCGGCGTCGGACACGGCATCGAGGATCCGGATCTGGCCGACAGTGCGATCATCCGGCACGCCGTGGCGGCCGTCGTCACACAGAAGACGTGAAATCGCGCCCGATCGGCGGCGGCGTCGCCGGCTGTCGAGACGGGCAGGTGAATCACACGATCTTGGTGATGCGGTTGGAGTCGGTTCCGTCGATGATGGTTACCAGCCGGGCTGAGTAGGCAGAAGGGTATGCGCCTTGGACTACATCGAACGATTGCGACGGCTGGCGATCAACGATGCCCGCATCGCCGACGAGCACGGTGATGGACTCGGGTGTTGCGAGCTGGATCCGAAGATGTTGGCGCTGGTCCGCCTGGCCGCATTGGTCGCCGTCGACGGCGCCGTCCCGTCCTACGGCGCGCAGGCCGACGAGGCGGTGAGCGCGGGGGCGACGGCCGCCGAGATCGTCGACGTGCTGGTCGGCATCCTTCCCATCGTGGGGGTTCCCCGCGTGGTCGCGGCGGCCCCGAAGCTGGCACTGGCGCTCGGCTACGACACCGACGACATCGAACCCCGATTCGCCAGGTAACGCCTGCCTAGTCGGCTCGGCTCCTTAGCCGCCGAGGAGACCAGCCGCGGTCGCTCGTTGCACAGCTTCGTCACGCGATGAGACGCCCAGCTTTCGATAGATCGAGCTGACCTGGGAGTTGACGGTGTTGCGGGACACGAACAGCCGCTGGGCGATGTCGCGGATGGTGTGGTGGGTCTGCAGGTACGGGAGCAGCCGCAGCTCGGCGGCGGTGAGCGGCGATGCGCCGGTTGCTCCCGCAGGGCCGCTCGCGGTCATGGCGCGGTGAAGCTCTGAGACCTCGTCGAGGAGTGTGCCGAGCGCGGGGCGGTGGTGCAGAACATCGTCGATCTCTTGCAGCAGGTGGCGTGCCGTCATCAGGTCGCCGAGAGCCCAGAACACCTTGGCGAGTTGCACCCGGACGCGCACCGCGAGATAGGGCAGCGCGAACGTCAGCGACGGGCGGGCTCGCATCGCCTGCGTCAGCTGGCGCTGTGCCTCGTCGAGGTCGCCTCGATGCACAGCGAGACGGGCCGCGCCGGCGAAGGCGAGCACACTCGTCGGGTAGTCCTGCATCCGAGTCTCATCGATGGCACCGAGAGCACATTCGAGGTGCTCCGCCGCCTCCGCCCACTGCCCACGATCCATCACCAGCACCGCCAGCTCGGCCTCGCTGTCGACGAGCGAATCGACGTTCGACATCGCGGCGGCGAGCGTGGACGCCTCGGCGAACACGGCAGCGGCCTGATCAACGTCGCCGGTGAGCAGCAGCGCCTCGCCATGCATGCACAGCGCCGTGTCGCGCCAAGGGCTCCATGCCGGCTCCTGGGCCGCCGCGAGGCTCCCGTCGGCCAGCATCTGCTCAGGACCGGCAGCGCACATCCCAGCCCGCAACATGGCCCGCGCCGAGTCGAACGACGCCGAGCCGTCCGCCGGCACGAGGTCGAACGACGCCGCGTCGACGATCGCCGCCAACCGTTCCGCCGCGGCGGTCTGCCCAGTGAACACGGCCATCCAGCCGGCGAGCACGGCCAGCGGAGGGTGTTCCGCGATGGCCGCGTCGCCGAGCGTCGAGAGCCAACGCACCACGGTGGAGATGTTGCCGGCCTGGTAGGTCGGCAGGACGAGTGCCGTCACCAACTGGACGCAGCGCTCCCGCTCATCGGTGTTCAGCAAGTGCTCGACCGCCATCGACGGGGATCCGTTCGACTCGTACCAGTCGGCGGCGCGCAGGTGCAGCTTGGTGATGAGGTCGGGCTCGACCCGGCGGAGCTCACCGAGCAGGAACTCTCGGAACAAGCCGTGGTAGCGGTACCACTCGCGCCGCCGGTCGAGCGGGACCAGGAACAAGCTCGCCGCCTCGAGCTTGCGCAGTCGTTCCGGAGCGCCTGGTTCTCCGACGACGGCGTCGCACAGCGGAGCACACAGTTGGTCGAGCACCGCCGTGCGTCGCAAGAACCGCTGGTCGATGTCGGGGAGCTGCAGCAGGGCCTCGCGGTACAGGTAGTCGGCCACGTACCGATCGTCTCCGGAGATCGTCAAGCCCTTGCCGGCGCCGTCAGTGGCGATCAACGCGGCGAGGTACAGGCCGACCGGCCAGCCCTCGGTCCGTGCGGTCACGGACGCCGCCTGCTCAGGGCTGAGCGGGACGTTGGCCTGCGAGAAGATGCGTGCGGCGCCCGCCGTGTCGAGGGCCAGGTCGCTGGCCAGGAGCTCCAACGCGTCACCCGTGGCCCGCAGCCGGGGGAGATGGGGCTGCTCGGAACGGCTCGCGGCGACCAGTTGCGAGCCAGGGGGAATACCCGAGATCGCCACGCTCAGCACATCGTGACAGTCCGGCGACTGCAGCTCGTGAAGGTCGTCCAACATCAGCACGAACGGATGCGGGCTCGCCCGGAACGCGGCGGCGAGACGTGGCGCCGCACGTCCCAGCGTCGAGACGCCCAAACCGCCCACGTCGGAGATCTGGTCGGCCTGGCCGGGCGAGACCCGCGCGTACGCCGACGCCAACAACGTGAGCAGCAGGCGGGGATCATCATCGAAGCGGTCGAGTGACACCCACCCAACGGGACGATCCTCCGCCAGAGCCCACTCGGCCAGCAATGTCGTCTTGCCGTAGCCCGCCGGCGCGCTGACACCCACCACCTGACAGCCGCTCGCCCGGGCCCGCTCGATCACCTGCGAGCGAGGTACCACGCCCGGGCGCGGCTGCGGGACCGACAGCTTGGCGTCGACCAGCAACGCGTCGAGCGCGCCAACCGTGTGCGCGCCCGAACGCTCATCCTCCCTCACGGGCGAATCCTAGAACACCCGCACGTCGAGGGGCGCAGAGGGTTCCGGGCGTGGACACGTCCAGGGGCACACGACGCCGCCCCGTCGACGCTCCCCGTCGTCGTCGAGGAGGCTGCGCGTCGCAGCTCTGAGGTCATCGTCAAGCCGGCCGAATCACACGAACTGCGTGATGCGCCCGGCTCCGGATCGATGTTGGCTGGCTCTGACGACGGCCGTCGCCATCGTCCAACACTTCGAAAGGAGCTTCAGAGATGACAGATCTGCCTGCGGAGGTGTTGGCCTCGTTGTCGACGCCCGATGGAGTGGAGGCTGGGCTGGGCCGGTTGGAATTCAGCGACGGGGCGCCGGCGCGCAAGACGGTCGAGGCCCTGTACGACCATCTCGACTACGTGCACGGCCTCAACGCCTTCCTGACCGCGTTCCCGGGCGCCTCCACCCAGGCCATGCGCCAGGGGTTCTACAGCATTGGCGTCGAGGACAACTCGGTGTTGATGTTCTCGGAGCTGATGGACTCGTCGTCCCGGTTCCTCACGGCCAACGCCGACACCGTCTACTGCATCTCCTTCGTCGATCTCTCGGACGGCCCGATGGTCGTCGAGACCCCACCGATGGCGCTGGGCACGTTCGACGACATGTGGTTCCAGTGGATCATCGACTTCGGCATGCCCGGACCCGATCGCGGTGCTGGCGGCAAGTTCCTGTTCGTCCCTCCCGGCTACACCGGACCGTTGCCCGAGGGCGGCTTCTACATCGCCCACTCGCGCACCAACCGCGTGTTGATGCTCTGCCGGTCGTTCCTCGACGACAACGACCCGGCGCCAACGGTGGCAACCATCAAGACGACGCTGAAGATCTACCCGTACACCACGGGTGGGTCGGGGACCAGCGTCGGCACCCTCCTCCAGGGCGAAGTGCCGTTCGCACCGGCCAGCACCGACGTGCCGGCGACCACGTTCATCGAAGGCACCGGTACGGCGTTCAACACGATCCCGCCCACCGACGCCCGGTTCTTCGAGACGGTGCACGCCCTGCTACAGGACGAGCCCGCCGACGCCGGCAACCCCGAGATCGTCGGCCACCTCGCCGAGCTCGGCATCGTCAAGGGCAAGCCCTTCGCCCCAGACGATCGCATGCGTGGCATCCTCGAGGAGGCCGCGACGGTCGGCAACGCCATCTCGCGGGCGTTGATGTTCGACGCCCGCGGCGAGGAAGACGTCTACTTCTATCCCGATTCGGCGTGGACCAACATGTTGTTCAACGGCGGCTACCTGTTCGAGACGCCGATCCCGCAGGTCACCCCTGAGGGGATCAAGCCGAACCCGCCCACCGGAGCCCGCAAGCACGACCTGCGCACCCTGTTCTTCTATGGCTACACCGGCATCACCCCGGCGATGGCCATGCGCCTCACGGGGATCGGCTCGCAGTACCTCGCCGCCTTCATGGACTCGAACAAGACCTTCCTGGATGGTTCCAGGTCGTACACGGTCACTCTGCCGCCCGACGTGCCGCAAGCCCGGTTCTGGTCGCTCACCCTGTACGACAACCAGACCCGCTCGATGCTCGTCACCCCCCAGCGCTACCCCCGCGCCGGAAGCCAGTCGTACCCGACCCCTGCCGCGGTGCCGAACGCTGACGGCTCGACCACCATCCACGTCGGCCCGGAACAGCCCGCGGACGTCCCCGACGGCAACTGGATCCAGACCGACCCCGACAAGGGGTTCTTCGCCATCCTCCGCCTGTACAGCCCACTGCAACCGTTCTTCGACAAGTCCTGGCGCGTCGGAGAGTTCGAACCCGCCCACTGACACCCCACGATGACGGAGGAACGCGATGAGTCCTGACAGGCATGCGCGCACGATGTTGCCGATCCCGGATCGTCCGGGGTTCGGATTGACAACCTACGACGCCAAGGATCCGGACACGGCGTTCCCACCGATCGAGCCGCTGCTGCCACCGGCGGGCGCTCCGAACGTCCTCGTGATCTTGGTCGACGACGTCGGTTTCGGCGCGTCGAGCGCGTTCGGTGGTCCGTGCAACACGCCGGCGGCGGAGCGGCTGGCTGCCGGTGGTTTGCGTTACAACCGGTTCCACACCACCGCGTTGTGTGCGCCGACGCGGGCGGCGCTGCTATCGGGTCGGAACCACCACTCGGTAGGGATGGGCTCGATCACCGAGACGGCGACGTCGGCGCCGGGCAACAACTCGTTGCGGCCGAACACCAAGGCGCCGCTGGCGGAGACGCTCAAGTTGAACGGGTACTCGACGGCGCAGTTCGGCAAGTGCCACGAGGTGCCGGTGTGGCAGTCCTCGCCGATGGGGCCGTTCGACGCATGGCCGTCGTGTGGTGGCGGGTTCGAGTACTTCTACGGGTTCATCGGCGGGGAGAACAACCAATGGGACCCGGCCCTGTACAACGGGACGACTCCGGTCGAGCCGCCGGCCACGCCCGAGGAGGGTTACCACCTGACCGATGATCTCGCGGACCATGCGATCGGCTGGGTCCGTCAGCAGAAGGCGTTGATGCCCGACAAGCCCTTCTTCGTCTACTTCGCGCCAGGCGCGACCCACGCGCCGCACCACGTCGCCAAGGAGTGGGCCGACCGGTACGCCGGCCGGTTCGACGACGGCTGGGACGTGCAGCGCGAGCGCACGTTCGCCCGTCAGAAGGAGCTGGGTGTGATCCCGGCCGACGCGGAGTTGACCGTGCGGCACGACGTGATCCCGGCGTGGGACGACATGCCCGACGAGCTGAAGCCGGTGCTGGCCCGGGAGATGGAGGTGTACGCCGGGTTCCTGGAGCACACCGATCACCACGTCGGCCGGCTGATCGACGCCCTCGAGGACCTCGAGATCCTCGACGACACGATCGTCTACTACATCATCGGCGACAACGGCGCCTCCGCCGAGGGCACGCTCAACGGGGCGTTCAACGAGATGGCCAACTTCAACGGGATGGCCGCCTTGGAGACCCCGGAGTTCATGATCGCCAAGATGGACGAGCTCGGCTCGCCGAGCTCGTACAACCACTACTCGGTCGGTTGGGCGTGGGCGATGGACACCCCGTTCCAGTGGACCAAGCAGGTCGCCTCGCACTGGGGCGGCACCCGCAACGGCACCATCGTGCACTGGCCCAACGGGATCGAGGAGAAGGGTGGGCTGCGCTCGCAGTTCACCCACGTCATCGACCTCGCGCCGACCGTCCTCGAAGCGGCAGGGCTCCCCGAACCGACGATGGTCAATGGCGTGCAGCAGTCGCCGATCGAGGGCACCAGCATGCTCTACACGTTCAACGAGGCGGCGGCGCCGGAGCGTCACGACCTGCAGTACTTCGAGATGTTCGGCAATCGCGGCATCTACCACAAGGGGTGGAGTGCGGTGACCAAGCACAAGACGCCGTGGGTGATGGTCGGCGGCGAGATGCCGGCGTTCGACGACGACCTGTGGGAGCTGTACGACGGCAACGTCGACTACAGCCAGGCCCACGACCTCGCCGCCGAGCAACCGCGAGAGGCTGGCCAAACTGCAACGGCTGTGGCTGATCGAGGCCGTCAAGTACAACGTGGTGCCGATGGACGACCGCTCCGCCGAGCGTGTCAACCCGGAGCTCGCCGGACGGCCGACCCTGATCCGCGGCAACTCGCAAGTGTTCTTCGCCGGCATGGGCCGGCTCTCGGAGAACAGTGTCGTCAGCATCAAGAACAAGTCGTTCTCCGTCACCGCCGACGTCGATGTCCCCGACACCGGCGCCGACGGAGTGATCATCGCCCAGGGCGGCCGCTTCGGTGGCTGGGCCGTCTACTTCAAGGACGGCCGGGCCAAGTTCGTCTACAACGTGCTTGGCATCCACGAATATCCGACCACCGCCGAAAGCCCGATCCCTGCTGGCCAGCACCAGGTACGGATGGAGTTCGCCTACGACGGTGGGGGACTGGCCAAGGGCGGCGAGGTCACCCTGTACTACGACGGGACCGCGGTCGGCACCGGCCGTGTCGAGCACACCCAACCGATGATCTTCTCGGCCGACGAGACCACCGACATCGGCCAGGAGACCGGGACCACCGTCACCGCCGACTACACCGCCCGGACCAGCCGGTTCACGGGCAAGATCAACTGGGTCCAGCTCGACACCGGCACCGACGACCACGACCACTTCATCGACCCCGAGGAGCGCCTCCGCATCGCCATGGCCCGGCAATAGGCATGAGCCCGGGGCGTGCGCAGGTACCCGCAGAGATCGTGGTAACACGATCCAGCTGCCGCTGTGGAGCTCGTCATACCAGCGAGATGTGGTCGGGGAGGCGGCATCAGGTCGCGTCGAGCTGAAGATGGGCATGTCGAGGTGATGCGCGGCCTGTTCGGACGAGTCGACGGACGTAGGGCTCGATCAGATGCGCCTGCTTGATTGTTGCCGTACCGCGATGTCCGATTGGGTTCGTTGGTCACCCGGTTGGTCACCTCGCCGCCCAGGCGCATCGCAGGAGGAAGTGCCTCGGAAGTGCGCTCGTCCCGCAGGTGGCGACGACTCGAAGAATGGCGGGTTCAACAGCCCAGCCGCACCGCGAGTTCGGGTCTGCTGTCCGACCCCCACGAACTACGCCACAGTGCGGCCTCGCTCCTGTTGGCCTCGGGCGTACCTTGGTCCAAGTCGCTGACTTCCTCGGGCACAGCTCAGCAACGGTGACCGCAGCTGTCCACGCGCACGTCCTAGCTGAGGCCCGCACGTCGACCGCGTCTGCGATGGCCGACGCGCTCACGCATTGACTCTCCCGCAACGCCTTGAATGCACATCATCGGTCCCGGAGCCAGCGCTCCCGGATGGCCGTTCCGTTTGGCTCCAGTCTTTGGTCCGTAGCGATAGATGAGTCGCCGGGCTTCCATGCGAAGCTGCCCGCGATGACCGGCGTGGAGGTGCTCGTCGCGCTCGGCATCGCCGTCGGGTTGGTGGGCGTCGTAGTGCCGGTGGTGCCCGGGGCGCTGCTCATCTGGGCGGCGATCCTGATGTGGGGCATCGACGTTGGGACGGCCACCGGCTGGGGTGTCGTGGCCGCTGCGACGGGCTTGATCGCCGGCGGCCAGGTCGTCAAGTACACGATCCCCGGCAAGCAGCTGAGGGCCAGCGGCGTTCCCAACCGCTCGATGGTCATCGGTGGGCTCGTCGCCATCGTCGGGTTCTTCGTGGTCCCCGTCGTGGGCCTTTTCATTGGGTTCGTCCTCGGCGTGTACTTGTCCGAGTTCCAGCGGGTCGGCGCGCGAATGGCCTGGCCGTCGACGAGGGCCGCCCTGCGCGCCGTCGGTGTCTCGATGCTCGTCGAGCTGATGTCGGTCCTGCTGGCCACGGCGGTCTGGATCATCGGAGTGATCGCTACTTGACCACCATGTTCGCCATCGCCCGACAGGCTCGTGTCGGACTCGAGGTCCAAGCAACCGCCGCCGGGATCACCATCGACAAGTGGCTGCTCGATCACGTCGACGACGAGGCGCTCCAGTGTGTTGTATCCGTGGTCGTTGAGGTGCACGCCGTCGCTCGCGACGTCATCAGAGCCGAGCGCGTCGAGGAGTGAGATGAACTCGGCGCCGCAGCGACGAGCGACGTCCGCGGCGATCTCCGAGTATCGGGAGGACTCTCGGTTGTAGCGGCTGCTGGTGCTTCGGACGAAGGGGCCTGGTCCGAGCACGAGCGTCCGGCGGCTCGTTGCCCGGCGAACCAGCGCCTCGTAATTCGTGGCGAACTCGGCGGGCGGGACTTGCTTCCATGGCGCGGCGGCGTTCGCGCCGATGCAGAAGTGTGTCCAGTCAGCGGGAGCGGCGACGTGGGCGCAGCTCAGTGCAGTGCGTGTGTCGAGTCCGCCGACTGCGAGTGTCTCCACGTCGTGGCCGCGGCGTCGCAGCCGCGGACCCAGCTTGGTGGTCCCTCGTGGGGACTGCGGTGGCGCCCAGACCCGGCGCGAAAGGGGCGCCATGCGGGCGCACCGCTACTCCCAGTCCAGTTGGTGCTCCGGCACACCGACGCGCCGGCCGTGCTCGGCCGCCTCGGCGCGACCGACTGAGTCGCCGCGTCGGTACCGGTAGACCCGGCCGGCAAAGACCACGATCTTGTCGTCACCGACATCAATGTCTGCGTACCAGCCGCCCTCGCCGAGGAGGTCGGCAGCGAGCGCCTCCGCGACGGCTTCGGCAAGGTCGTCCGGGCCGGCGAAGTCGACGAAGGTCCAGACGGGCGGCTGCCCGGCGATCGCGCCGTCCTCGGACCGCACCGCACCGCCCGGGCGTGTGCCGGTGGACACGTCGTGGCGGCTGACGGAGGTCAGCTCGACGCCCACGAACTCGACCGTCGCTCCCACCCGCAGGCTCTCGGCGATCACTCGGCCACGCATGCAGGCAGCGTAAAACGCTCGGCTCGTCGCTGTCCGACGAGCCCGGCGCCATGTCCCGGCGTTCGGCGGCAGGCGATGGCGTCGCCTGCCTTCGGGCTTCTTCGCGAGTGCAGCGACGAACTGAATCCACCCGTACCAGTGCCCTCCTGAGCTAAGTGCCGGTAAGCGACGCGCGATATCTGCCGTTCGTCGAACATTGCCGAGCCGTGCCGGCGAGCTCACCGGATATCGGATGGCTGTGCGTTCAGCTCGTCAGTGTTCGCTTCGGGCGAACGACGCAGAACTCGTTGCCCTCTGGATCAGCGAGCACGATCCACGTCTCGTCGCCTCGCTGACCGACGTCGACCGGTCGTGCTCCGAGGGCGATGAGGCGCTCGATCTCCGCTTCACGTTCACCGCCGCTGGCGTCGGGACCCGGGTTGAGATCGAGATGCACACGGTTCTTCACGATCTTGTCGTCGGGGCTCGGCATGAAGCAGATGCCGACGGGACCATCGTCGGCCGGACCGATGACGACCTCCCGCTCGCGTTCGGACAGTATGGGCCAGCCGAGCACCTGGCTCCAGAACCGGGCCAGCCCTGGGAGATCGTGGGCATCGATGACGACGTGAGTGGTGGTTCCGTCGCCGACCCGGGCGCGGATGCGGGAAGCGCGCTCAGTCGAGCGCAGGGATGACCTCGGTGCCGACGAGCTCGATGGCGGCGAACAGCTCGTCGTCGGGGAGCCCGCCCATGTCGAACATCAGGCCGTGCACGTCGAGGTGCAGCCGCTCACGCAGCACACCCATCCGATCGACGACCTCGGCAGGGCTGCCGCAGATCGCCGTCGTGCGGCACAGCCGATCGAAGTCGAACCCGCCGAGCCCACGGTTGCGCCCCTCCGAGGACCGCGCCTGCAGATCGTTCACCCACTCGATGTAGGCGCGGTAGCGAGGCTCCCAGCGAGCCCGGGCCGTCGCCGAGTCATGATGGACGTGGGCGTGGGACACGCAACCGATGCGACGAGCGGACGGATCGTGGCCGTACTGCTCCCAGCTCTCCTCGTACAGCTCGACCATCGGAACGAACGTCTCCGGTGTCCCGAACACCGTCGGCAGCATCAACCAGAGCCCGAGGCGGGCAGCCAACTCGACGGACGTGGCCGACGCGCCGGCGCCGAGCCAGATCGGCGGCCGCGGCTGCTGCAGTGGCCGCGGTGTCGTCGTCGGGCCGCGCAGCGGGGCCCGGAACGACCCGCGCCAGTCGATGTCGTCGTGCGTCCACAGCTCGAGCAGCAGTTCGAGGTGCTCGGCGAAGATGCCGTGTGCCTGCCGCGGATCCTGACCGAACGCGGCGAACGTGTGCGGGAAGAACGTGCCACGTCCGATGCACGGCTCGACACGGCCGCCCGACAGCACGTCGACGGTCGCGTAGTCCTCAGCGAGCCGCACCGGGTCGAGGTTGACGCCGAGCGTGACACCCGTAGACAGGCGTAGCGTGCTCGTACGCTCGGCGATGGCAGCGAGGACCACCGGTGGCGACGACACGATGTAGTCGCAGAAGTGGTGCTCGCCGACCTGGACGCTGCTGAAGCCCACCGATTCGGCGAGCACCGCCTGCTCGACGAGGTTCCGGTGCCGATCGGCATGCGTGCGCCGGGCCCCCGTGAGCGGATCGGTGATCAGGTCTCCGAGGGTCAGCAGCCCGACGTCCATCGGGTGGCATTCTGCCGCCACCCGTGGCACCCGACCCACTCGTGCAGACCGCTGTCATCGGCGAGTGGCCCCGGCTTATCCGAGAACGGCTGATACTGGGGTGATCGCGAGGCGGCAGCTCGGCTGAACGCTTGGACACGCCAGCGCCCCGTAACCGAGGATCGGCGCCGATCTTCGGCCCGCCCCGGTCTCAACGGTCGGAACGCGTCCCGCGCCATACCTGCGATCGTTCGTCACTCGAACGGTCGACGTGCTCCGCCTACGATCGTCGCCCGGCGGCGTTCGGAGGCGGCGGAGTCCCGGCGATCGAGGACGCGACGGCCTGGGATCATCCCCGTGTTATCCGAACGCTCCTGTTTGGCGGTCGCACCCGGACGTGCCGGCGCCGTCATCGGATCGCGCCTCCAGGTCTTGGACGCCGGCGAAGGCGGGTCTCAGATGGCAGCCGGCGCTGGTGGCCAGGGCGTGGCGTTTGGCCACAGGATCTCGTCGAGGACGGCGGCGATCTGCGCAGGCCCGTCGATGTCGATGGGTCGGTGCGTCGAGCGGCGCCCCCACAGCGCGAGCAGTCGATTGGCAGGATCCGTCGTCACGGTGACGTCGGCGTCGAGGGGTTCGGAGCCGCCGAGCTCGACTCGGCCGTGACCGGCGGTGTCGAGGGCGACGTCGGGCCATCCGGGGGCTCGGACAACGATGCGTGGTGAACGGTGGGCGGCGGCGCGCACGGCGATCGAGCGGGCCGACTCGGCGAGTGTCGGCATGCGGTTGAGGATCTTGACGGCGTGGGCGGTGAGGTCGGGGTCGGCGAGCAGGACGTCAGCGACGGCGTCGTCGCCGACCAAGTCCCAGCGGTGGAGCGCCGCTTCGCTGCGCGAATGGGTGGTCAACTCGTCGACGGTGATGGTCGTGCCGGTGAAGTCGATGCCCGGCTCGTCGCAGACCGTGGCGATGGCCTCGTAGGCGGCGAGCTTGCGTCGGGTCTGGACGATCATCTCCTCGAGCACGTCGCTGTAGGGCATTGCCCGGTAGGGGGCCTCGCGCTCTTCGAAGGTCCGGGTTGGTCGGGGCGGGCGGCCGGCGGCACGGTCCTCTGCCAGGTCGGCGATCTCCCGAGACCCGGCTGCGAGGTGGGCAGCGATGTGATGGGCCGTCCAGCCCGTGCACGCAGTCGGCGCCGTCGGGGACAGGTCGCGCAGGGTGGCCGCAATGGCGCGCCCGGCGTCGTGGTGGTCCGTTGTCGACGTCATACCGTTGTAAACGCACAGGCACCGTGTCCTGTGAGGTCAGGTGCCGGCCCGACCGGTCGCTCCGGGCGCCAGGGGACGGTCCGCGTCGTCCGATGGCTGGGTCCGACAGCCGCAGGTAGCCGCCGACCGATGCTCGTCGGCGGATGAGCAAGGCTTCTGAGACACGCGATTGTCGATCATCGATGCGTTCGTTCGTCCGGCGAGGTGGATGTCCTCGGTGATCACACGGACCTCGTCAGCGGGACGGTAGACGTCATCACCACCTCGAGCGCTGGCCGTGGGCAGCACGACAATGACGCGAAGGCAGGGAGGGCGCTTGGCCGGCGCGGAAGACGACGAGCGACTGCGCCACCGAGCCGGCGGTTGCGGACGCCCCGGCTTGGGATCATTCCCGCAGTTCGAGGACAGGCCCTGAGCGTTCCTGTACGGGTTCCTCCGGTAGCCCTCAACGACTCGGGCTCTGCCGACCTCGCGCACGGCGGCCGGCAGTGCCAGCGCCCAGCCGTCGATCTGCTCGCCTCGAGGCTGCCGACGAGACAGTGGCTCAGTGTGGCGGTGGATCGAACAACGCCAGCTCTGCAGCATCGGGGGCCTGGAAGATGGCTAGCCACTCGTCGAGGTCGGCGCGACCGATCGGTTCGTTGTCCCAGGGTGGCGCCGAGTTCCGTGCCTCGATGCGCCGCCAGAGCTCGTCGGTAGGCACTTCGACGTAGTGCAGTTCGACGCCGACACCAAGACCACGAGCGACTATTCGCATCTCGTCACGTTCGATCCGCGCCCAGAGCCCAAAATCGAGGACGACGCTCAGGCCGAGGCTCAGGATCTCTTGGGCCAGGCGCCAGAGTTCCCGTTCGATCTTCTCCCCGGTGGGTCTGTCCCATGGACTGGAGCCAAGGGCCCACAGCCATTCATCCTTCGTGAGCCGCACGGCGCTCCGCTCCACGGCTAGCTGGGTTGCGAGTGTGGTCTTACCCGCCCCGGGCAACCCGCAGGTGAGAATCAGTCGGGCCTCCCTCACGGTGCGTTAGTCCAGCAGTTCCGCGGGCTGGGCGAGCCCCCCGACCGCTGGCCACGCCAGCGGCCCGACAGCACCCACGTTGGCACGCGTACCTGCCCCGTCCAGCAGCGAGGCACAATCGGCGTTCGGCGTCACCGTCGCATCGACGTCGAGGAGCTCGGTGTTCGCCCGATGGCGACTGCTCGGGTTGGCACCGTCGTCTCCACGGCTTACCGAACGCCGTAGACAGTCGTTCTGTTCGCGATCACCTGGGTACCGGCGATCTCGGACGCCACAGCCACATGGGGAGGTCGTGTTACTCGGATGGCGCTGGGGTGAGGCGTGCGGTGCCGCAGTCAGAGCGGCAGTTGTTGGCGTTGGAGAAGTCGCGACGCTTCGCGGACGCCCGTGATCCATGCCGAGTCCACCGTGGAGGTGCCGCGCTCGCAGGTGTGCTCGCCGGCGAACAGCATGCGGCCGTGCGGTGTGGCGAGGGTGGTCAGGTCGGCGGCATGGCGGCGGGGATCGGTGCCCGATGCGATGTTGGCGTAACAACCCAGGAGGAACGGGTCGGCGGCCCAGCTGGTCGTGGCGAAGGCGACGGGATCAGGGGTCTCGGGCCCGCCCAGCTCGCAGATCGTGGCGTGCAATGCAGTGACACGATCGGCCTCCGGCAACGCGGCGAGCGTGCGGCCGTGTTCGCCGGTGGCAAAGCCGACGACGACCGGCACGCCATACCACGTGGACAGGTCGAGGATCACGGGCCACTGCGGTCGCGGTGCGTCAACGATGGTGATGTGCGCCGGTTTCCCATCGACCTGCCACACGGCGCGCTCGTAGGCCAGCACGACCTTCTCGAGCACGCCGAAGCCGACACGTTCGATTGCCTCGGCATGGGCGATGGGCAACGGTGGGTCGAACTCGATCGTGCCGGCCTTCAGCACCCCGAGTGGCACCGTCACGATCACGTGCGTTGCGGTGAACGTGTCTGACGACGTGGTCACGGTGACACCCTGGGAGTCCTGCGCGATTCGTCGCACCGCTTGTGCAGTGCGGATGTCGAGGCCGCTGGCGAGGTGCTCGACCACACCGCGGTAGCCGCCGCGTGGCATCACGTCGGCGTGGTCGGTGCCACCGGCCAGGAGCTGTGCGGCGAACGTGGCGAAGTCCACCTCGTGGGCGTCCTTGCCCTCGTTCATCGCGATCAGCGCACCCAGCGTGGCGCGCACGTCGTGGTCGACTGCGCCGAGGAGATGGCCCAGCGCCTGGTCGAGGTCTGCGCCGCCTTTGACCTGGTCGAAACGGGGGGCGCTCATCACCAGCCCGGACATCGCAGCGCTGAGCGCCTCGCGGGCCTCGATGTTGGGAAAGCTGCCGTCGACTCGGTTGAGCACCGACGCACCCAGGGCGATGCCGGTGTTCGATGCGGGCATGCGCTCGATCCCGAGTGCATCGACGAGTGGAAGCATCGGTGATCCGGCACCGTCGTGGATCCACGAGGCGCCCAGATCGACGGCCGCTCCAGCGACGTCGATCGTGTGCGTGCGGCCGCCGATCCGATCGCGACCCTCGACGACGACGACGTCGATCCCGGCGAGCTGCAGCGCTCGCGCCGCGACGAGTCCGGCGATTCCCGCGCCGACGACGATGACCCGCTGGATCGGCCCGTCCACCGGCGTCGGGATGTCACCCCCCGGGTCCCCCACGTCCACGATCGCGGTCGCAGCCTCGCTCCTCATGCCAGTGATATTGCCATTGCGTCAACGACCTCCCGTCGAACGCCGCACCAGCATGACCCGACGCTGCGCCGCTGAGATCCGGCACGAACCGACTGCTGTCGCTCCACGCACGATCGACCCCAAACCCCGCTGGACCTCGACCCGTCCGACGGCAACCGCCGCCAGGCGGTCGTTCTCCGGACCACCTATTGCTCCTGGTGGGCTCGTCAACGGAATGGAAGCATGGCGTCGTGCTGTTGAGTGGCATCAACCACGTCGCCGTCCTGACCGGTGACACCGAGCGGTTCCTCGAGTTCTACGGCAGCGTCTTCGGTGCCACGCATGAGGTGTTGCAGGAGCGCGACGGCTTCAAGCTGACTCTCGTCTGGGTCGGGTCGACGTCGGAGTTGAACGTGTTCGAGCTGGACGGCAACACCGAGCACGTGCACCAAGTCCCGATGTTCAATCGCGGGCGACTCGACCATCTCGCGCTCGAGGCGTCCTCGCTCGACGCCTTCGATGAGATCCGTGAGCGGCTGCTCGCTCGCAACGCCACCGACGGGTTCGTCACGGACTTCGGACACATCTTGAGCCTGTTCTTCCGGGACCCAGACGGGCTCGAGGCGGAGGTGTGCGTGCAGAACCCCGACGCGCAGCCCGGGGTGCACAACCCACCCGGTACGCCAGCGCTGCGATACCACCCGGTCGGTACGCCGATCTGAGCAGCGCTCCGGCGCATCGCACCAACACGACGCCCGCTGCGTGCCGATTCGGCAGCATCGTTCGGCGTGGCCATCGCGGCGGTGTCGAGGAGCTCGGTGGACGCCCGACGGCGACCGCTCGGGTCGGCACCGTCGCCTTCGCGGCGCAACGAACGCCATAGACACATCGAGCGCTGGCAAGTCGACCCGACGTCGGGTCGACACGGCCGTCATGGATCCGGCTGCCGCGGCTGCCGCGATTCTTGCCGCCAGATGACGGTGTGCGGGAGCGGTCTGCTGGCGGATCAATTGCCGAACGGTCACGAGGATCGTGCCGAGCTTCCGGTGGTACCCGAGTGTCTCCGCGCCGCGGAGCTCCCCTTCGAGCGGGCGAAACCCTGGGACCAAGGCGAGAGCGGGGATCGCCGGGCGATGATCACGCTCAGATGGAACTCGTCGATGCTGCTCGGCACAGTGGTGAATCTCGGTGAGCACGATCAGCGACGTCCCAGTCTGGACCGGTAACGGCTGCTGAGCCGGCCCCTTCGACCGGCCTGTCAATCGGTGGCAGCATGTCGCCATGGCCGGCTCGGCCCACGACCAGCCCGTGATCCGATCGGTCACCGCCACCCCTGACCCGCCCCCGGTCGGCGTTCCCAACCCCATCCACGACGACGATGGGGCGAGCAGTGCCGGTTACGCCGGCGCCCTGGTGGCCGGCGTCCGAACCTACGGCTGGGTGGCCGAGGCGGTGGTGGAGGTGCTCGGCCCTGGCTGGCTCGACGACGGCTGGGCCGACGTGACACTGCGCCGCCCCCTCTACGCCGGTGACCTCGTGACGATCATCGTCAGGCCCGGCGAGGTGGCGACGGGCGGCTCCGGCGCCGCCGCGGCCTGCACGGTGAGCGCCACGGTTGGGGAGCGGCTGGTGCTCGATGGTGCCGTCGGCCTCGGAGCAGCCTCGTGGGCAGGCGACATCGACCCGCCGGAGCCGGGACCGGCGCTCGACCCACCGGCCGTGCGCCCCACGTACACGATCGACAGCGCCCCCGTGGGCCAGCCCCTGCGCCCTCTCGGCGCTTATCTGTCGGCCGACGAGGCCCGCCATCTCAACCTCGACGACTTGGGCCAGACCAGCTCCCGCGTCCCGGACGGCCGGCTACACCCCTGGTTCTTGGCCGCCCGGATGTCCCCCCTGACCCGTCACAACTTCACCTACGGTCCTACCATCCACGTCCGCACCCAGATCCAGCATCGGGGCCCGGCCCGGGCCGAGCAGGAGGTCGTGGTCGGAGCCCGGATCGTCGAGGTCTACGACCGCAAGAACCATTGGTACCAGGTGCTCGACGGGCTGGTGGTGGGAGCCGGTGGCGCCCCGGGGTGCCCCGAGATGGCCCGCATCCGCCACCACACGATCTTTCGCCCCCGAGGCACTGTCATGCCTCCACCCATCAGCGGCGACACTCTCGCCTGATGATCGCGCCGCGTCCGGAGGGGACTCGGGCGGAGGCCTGACAGGATGCGCCGGTGGAGCTGCACGAGTACAAGGACCGGTACACGACGGCCGAAGTCAGTCGTGACGCCGCCGGAGTGCTGACGATCCGCATGGGGTGGCGGGGCAAGTCGTTGCTGTGGGGCGGTCCACCTCACCAGGAGCTTCCCGAACTGTTCAACGCCGTCGCCTCCGACCGGGAGAACCGGGTCGTGATCCTCACCGGGACTGGCGACACCTTCATCGGCTTGGGCGACGGCGGCAACCCGCTGGCCGAGGGCCGGGCCAACGCCACCGTGTGGGACCGCATCATCTGGGAGGGCAACCGCCTGGTCAACCAGATGCTCGACATCGAGGTACCGATGATCGCCGCGGTCAACGGCCCGGTGTCGGTCCACTCGGAGCTGGCTGTGCTGTGCGACGTTGTGCTCGCCGCCGACCACGCCTACTTCCAGGACGCCCCCCACTTTCCGGCCGGCCTCGTGCCCGGCGACAGCATGCAGATCGTGTGGCCCTTGCTCCTCGGGCCCAACAGGGGCCGCTACTTCCTGCTCACCGGTCAGAAGATCCACGCCGAGGAGGCCCGCCAGCTCGGCATCGTGGGCGAGGTCCTACCGGGAGACCAGGTGCTGGCTCGGGCCCAAGAGATCGCCGCCGGGCTGGCCCAGCTGAACCCGATCCTGCTGCGCAACACCCGCCACGCCCTGGTCCGTCCCTTGCGCCGGGCAATGGCAGACGACCTCCACACGGGGCTGGCTCTCGAAGCCATTGCCTCCATGTCGGCCCGAGAGTGGAACCGGGCTACCGAGGAGGAGGGATCGTCGACCAGGCCCAGCCGTCCCGACGGTCGAGACGGGTGATCTCGTGGTCGTGCCCGTCATACACGAAGACCTCGCCGGGCTGGAGTTCGTCAGCGTGAATTCTCACCATGGACGCCACAGTGGACGCCGTTCAGCAGCGACGTCGCCCGCCGCCGGGCCCGCTGATCGTCGTCGAGCGACCTGGGTCGGTGGCGGCACGACCGGCACAGCGCGCAGCGCGACTCGCCCGGGTTCGGCGATGTCGAACTGAATCAGCGAGCCCGGTCGTCCTCACCGGCGCGGTCAGGATCGAGGCCTCCCGGTCGCCGTCGCGGCTGCGCGCTTGGCGGAGGGCTGCCGGGCCGCCGACGTCTGCTTGGTCGCTGACCGCTTGGTCGCTGACCGCTTGGTCGTTGACCGTTTGGTCGCTGACCGCTTGGTCGCTGACCGTTTGGTCGTCGGCCGCTTGGTCGCCGATGCCCTGGCGGTGCTCTTCGTCGTCGGCGGCTCGGCCGCGGCCGCCGTCTGGGCGGGCTTGATCGGGCCGCGTCGGGGGAACGCGGGCTGCGGAGGTTGAGCCCATTCGGCGCCGGTGGCGTCGAAGAGTCGTGTGATCTCGTCGATGTGCATGTCGGCGAGGTCCCAGACGTCGGGGATCAGCTCGCGGTCGACGATGATGCCGAAGTCGAGACGGTCGAGGTAGCTGACCACGGTGATGTTGAGCCCTTGGCCGTCCGTGACGATCGAGACGGGGAACTGGTGGGCCATCTTCGCTCCGGCGAAGTAGAGGGGCTGGCGCGGGCCGGGGACGTTCGAGATCGTCACGTTGACCGGCGGATCGATGCGGTCGGCCACGCGCAACTGTGTCGCCAGGCGCGCCGCGGAGGTGGCCAGCACGGGTGAGGAGAACTGGGTGAGGTCGACGAGCGCAGCGGCGGGCACCAGCTCGAACTGCCGTTTCGCGGCGGTCATCGCCTCGCGGCAGCGGGCGACTCGTTCGACCGGGTCGGCGCAGTCCGTCGGCAGGTCGGCGACGATGGCGGACACTCGGTTCGTCCACGGATCGGACTCGTCGCCGGTGCGGATCGACACCGGCACCATCGCCCGCAGCGGGCGGTCCGGCAGCGCGTCGTGGCGCAGCAGGTACTCGCGCAACCCGCCGGCGCAGATCGCCATCACGACGTCGTTGACCGTCCCGCCGGTGGCCTCCTTGAGGCGCTTGATGTTCTCCAGCGACGAGGTGCGCATGGCGAAGCGCCGGTGCGGGGTGATCGTCTTGTTCCACGGCGTCGGCGGCGCGGCGGTGGTCGGCAGCGAGACTCGCGGACGATCGCCGGCCCCGCGCTGGGCGATGCGCTTGATCAAGTCACCGGCTTGCGTCGCGAGACCGCTGACGCTGGCGATCCCAGCGGCGTCGGCGAGGTCGCGGACGATGCGGGCCTGCACCCGCAACGCGCGCAGCGGGTTCCGGGCCAGGTTGGCGATCGCCAGGCGGAGCAGGTCGCCGTCGCTCGGGATCGGCTCGGGCTGCCACGGTGGGCTCTCGCCCGGCGGCGCGGCGTCGGGTTCGGTGTCGGTGATGATCTCGAGCATCAACTGGCCCGAGGCGCCGTCGATGGTGGCATGGTGGTACTTCGTGAGCAGCGCCCACCGCCCGCTCTCCAAGCCGTCGATGACGTAGACCTCCCACAGCGGCCGGCTGCGGTCCATCGGACGCCCGTGGATCCGCGACACCTGCTCGGCGAGCTGGTCGACGCGGCCCGGCTTGGCGATGTTCAGCTCGCGGACGTGGAAGTCGAGGTCGAAGTTGGGGTCGGCGATCCAGTACGGGTGGTCGAGCCCGAACGGCACCTCGACGACGCGGCGACGCATCGGCTCGAGCACGCCGACCAGCGACGCGTACTTGGCGTACGCCGCGGCATACGGCTCGAAATCGGGACTCGGCCGCTCGAAGATCATCAAACCGGTGACGTGCCCGAACGTCGACGGCGTCTCCATGTACAGGAACGATGCGTCGATACCAGTGAGCTGTTTCACGGAACCTCCGTTGCTAGTCAGGTGCGTCGAGCGGGAACTGCTCGCGGAGCACTCGTTTGAGCGCTTTGCCGGTTGGGTTGCGCGGGATGGCGTCGGTGAAGACGACGCGACGAGGCAACTTGAAGCGGGCCAGCTTGCCCTGGCAATGCTCCAAGACGGTGTGTTCGTCGAGGTCGGCGTCGGCGGCGACGACGACGGCCAGGGGCGACTCTCCCCACTTCGCCGAGGGCATGCCGATCACCGCCACATCGACGATGCGGGGGTGGGCGAGCAGCACGTCTTCGATCTCGGCCGGGTAGATGTTCTCGCCCCCGGAGATGATCATGTCCTTGATCCGGTCACGGATGAACACGAAGCCGTCGGCGTCACGGACGGCGATGTCGCCGGTGTGCAACCAACCGTCCCTGATCGTTGCTGCGGTCTCGTCCGGGCGGTTCCAATAACCGGCCATGACGTGTCGACCACGCACGAGGACCTCGCCGGGCTCGTCGACACCGGCGTCGGCGCCGGCGTCGTCGACGATGCGGACGTCGGTGTGGAAGAACGCCTTGCCGGTCGACCCGATGCGCGTCAGCGCCTCGTCGGGGCTGATCAGGCAGGCCGGTCCGCACGTCTCGGTCAGCCCATACACCTGGTGGATCTCCAGGCCGCGGCTGGCGTACTCCTCGATGAGTGACGGCGGCACCGGCGCCGCACCGCTCATGATCCAGCGCAGCCGCAACGGCTGGTGCACGTCGGGTCGGTAGGTCTGGGACATGAAGTTCAACATCGCCGGGACGGCGAGGGTGATCGTCACCTGCTCATCGCGGAAGACGGTCCAGATCCTCTCCGGGTCGAACTGGCGCATGAGGATCACCGCGCCGCCGCGGTAGATGGTCACCGTGAGCGGGTTGAGCGCCCCGACGTGGAACAGCGGGAGACAGATCAGGTAGCGGTCCAGGAAGCGCACGTCAGCGGTCGCCAGTACCGTGAGCACGGCCCATTCGACGCTGTCGTGGGTGTGCAACGCCCCTTTCGGCAGTCCGGTGGTCCCAGAGGTGTACATGATGAACAGCGGGTCCTCGCCGTCGACGTCGACGACGATCGGCTCGTCGCTCGCCCCGTCGACGAGGGCGTCATGGTCGAGCGTCCACGGCGGACCATCCGGGCCGACGCGCAACCACTCGCGCACCGGTGTGGCGTCGTCGCCGGTCAGGTCGTGGAGCTCGGCGACGACGGCGTCGAACTCGGCCGCAGCCACGAGCACCATCGCCCCTGAATCGCGCAGGATGAACGCCAGCTCGTCGGCCACCAACCGCCAGTTGAGCGGAACGACGACCAACCCGGCGCGGGCCGCGCCGTAGAAGAGCTCGACGAACTGGTGGCAGTTGGGGAGCAGCACGGCGACGCGGTCGCCCTTGACCACCCCCCGTTCTGTCAGCACGCGTGCGACGCGGTCGGCCCGGCCGTTCAGCTCGGCGTAGCTGAACCGGCGACCGGCCGCGTCGTCGACGAGCGCCTCGAGCCCGGGGTTCAACTCGGCCCGCTTGGCGAGATGCGATCCGACGTTCATCAGCAGCCGTCCGTCACGGCCGGTTCCGACCGAGGCTGTCGTGACTTGTCACCCAGTCACCGTGCAACACGGCACTGGTGAGCGACGTCTCGCCGGCGAGCACGACGGCGGCGCAGATCTCGGCGAACTTCCGCACCTTGCCGGCGCCATAACAGTCGAGCAGTTCGAGGCACTCGCGCTGTGTTGCCAATCCGGTCCCGCCGCCATAGGTGGCGACGATGAGCGCCGGCAACGTGATCGACCAGTAGTAGTCCCCATTGTCGAGGAGCTGGTTGTAGACGATCCCGGCATGGGATTCGGCGATGTTGGCGACATCCTGGCCGCAGGCGATGAACATCGCGGTGAGACCGTTGGCTGCATGCGCCCCATTGTTCGCCGACGCCGCCATGAAGCTTCCGGCCAGCGAGATCTGGCGGCCCCACATCAACGTCTTGGTGTCGACTCCCATCAGGTCCTGGATGACGTCGTTGCGGATCACCGCCTCGGCGACCACCCGCTTGCCGCGCGTCAACAGCATGTTGATCTGCGAGTGCTTCTTGTCGGTGTCGATCGACCCGGACAGGATGAACCGCGGCTGCCCGGGATAGTTGCCCTGGATCCACTCGCAGGCGGCCAACGTCGCCTTCCCGGTCATGTTCTGCCCCGCGGCGTCACCCGTCGTGTAGTTGAAACGGAGGTACCGCAGCGGACCGACCGAGTACTGCCCGATCGACACCAGCTTCCCCGAGTTCGTCGTCGTCTCCGCCGCCGCTTTGACATCGGCGAAGTGCTCATCGACCCACTCGCCGAAGACTCGGGCCCGCAACCCGTCCTCGAGGATGAACACCGGAGCCCGCTGCATGTGATCGTCGACGACCGTCGTCTTCACCCCACCACACTCGGTGAGCAGACGCATGCCGCGGTTGTAGCTGGCGATCAACGTGCCCTCGGTCGTGGCCATCGGGATATAGAACTCGCCCCGTGCGTGCTCGCCGTCGATCAACAACGGGCCGGCCACGCCCATCGGGACCTGCGCCACACCCATGAAGTTCTCGACGTTCCCTGGCAACGTCCCCGGGTCCAACGAGAACGCACCGACATGATCCAGCTGCACACCGGTTCGCTCACGCAGGAACTCCCGGCGCATCGCGGCCGCATCTGCCGAGTAGTCGTCGCCCCGATCGCGCGGCACCCGATCCCTCGTCGGCCTGGCATCACTCATCTCGAAACCCCCTGCAGTCGACGCGCACCACCGCAGCATGCCGCACATCGGACCGAGCCTCCGACAGGGCCCACGACGGTGCGCCGGGCACGTCGCCGACGGACGTTCGACAGCACCGGCCTGCGAGGACGTCCGGCCGCCATCTGATGGCGCTACGGTGCGTTGGTGCCCGCGCGTCGGCGCTCGCCACTTCAAGTTGAGCTCGATGCCCTCCGCACGCTGGAGCAACGGGTCCGATCACCCGACCGGAGAGGAGTTCGTCATGGCGTCAATTTCCGAGCGGGAGAACCGGGAGATCGAGGCGGCCAACGGCTCTGGCAATACCCCGGTCGTCTTCATCCACGGCCTCTGGGTGCTACCGAGCAGTTGGGCGAACTGGGTGGACTTCTTCAAGCAGGCCGGCTACGCGCCGCTGACGCCGGACTGGCCAGACGATCCGGCATCGGTGGAAGAGGCCCGGGCGAACCCGGATGTCCTCGCCAAGAAGACCTTGGCGCAGGTCGCCGATCACACGACCGAGATCATCAAGGCCTTGGACAACAAGCCGGCGGTGATGGGGCACTCGACTGGGGGCTTGGTGGCGCAGATCGTCGCGGGCCGGGGTCTCTCGGCAGCCACGGTGGCGATCGACCCGGGGCCCTTCCGCGGCGTTCTGCCTCTGCCCGTCTCGGCGCTCAAGGTAGCGGGCCCGTTCCTCGTCAATCCGCTCACGCGCGGCCGCGCGATCACGCTCACGTTCGACCGGTTCAAGTACGGCTGGGCGAACGCGCTGGATGAGAAGGAGGCGAAGGAGCTCTACGACACGTTCCACGTCGCCGGCTCCGGGATCGCTCTGGCGCAGATGGGCAACGCGAACCTCAACCCGTGGACGGAGGCGAAGGTGAACACGAAGACCCCCGACCGCGGTCCCCTGTTGATCATCGAGGGTGAGGAGGACCACACGGTGCCGTGGGCGATCGCGAACGCCGCCTACAAGCGGCAGAGGCGCAACCCCGCCGTGACGGAGATCGTGAAGATCCCGAACCGAGGCCACGCCCTCACGATTGACCACGGCTGGCGCGAGGTCGCCCAGACGGCGCTCGACTTCGTCAAGCGGTTCGCCTAGACCTTCCAGTCCTTCTGAAGTCCAGCCGCACACATAGCTGCCTGACTGTTGGGGGGCGGCTGCGTCGGGCCTGATGGCGTCATTCGGTCATGACGTTCGGGCCTGTCGTCGAGCGGCGTTGTCAGGTGTCCACGAGCGGCGGTCGGCGGGCGGCGAATCCCGTCGCCTCCTCTAACACCTTGGCGGCGCGCAGCAGGGCCACGTCGGCGCCTTGGCGGGTGACGAGCTGCACGCCCACGGGCATGCCCTCGACGTCGAACCCGGCTGGGAGCGACAGCGTCGGGCACCCGGTTACGGTGATCCGCCAGCAGGCCGCCATCCAGTCGATGTAGTTGGACAGCGCCACACCAGCCACCTCGGTGGGGTACTCGACCTCGACCGGGAACGGAGAGACCTGCGTCACGGGGCAGGCCAGCAGGTCGTAGCCACGGTCGAAGAACGCCACCGTCTCCCGCCACAGCGCCGCCAACTGGGCGTAGGCGGTTGCGACATCCGTGGCGCTCACCGCGCGGCCGCGCCGGATCTCGTCCTGGATCGTCGCCTTGAATTGATCCATGCGGTCGTGGAAGCCCGCCGTGCGACCGGTGGCGATGTTCCACGCCCGCAGGACCCGGAAGCAGTCGCTCGCGGCCGCCAACGTCGGCTCGTCGTCCACGACGTCCCACCCGAGATCGACCATTACCTCACGGGTGTCGGCGAGGACGTCGAGCTGTGTGCGCTCGACCGGCACGCCAAGGTCGCGCGACCAGGCCACCCGTAGCCGCCGCTCGGGCGGGCGCAGTTCGGGTGGGAGCACGATCGGCCGATGCATCGGATCGCGGTCATCAGGCGCACCGAGCACGCCGAGCAGGAGGGCGACGTCGTCGATGGTGCGCCCCATCGGGCCATGCGCGCTGATCGGCATCCAGGCGTTGCCCGGGCCGACCGACGGCACGACCCGCACCGTCGGGCGGAACCCGACCACGTTGTTCCACGCCGCCGGGTTGCGCAGCGAGCCGCCGGTGTCACTCCCGTCAGCCGTGGCGACCATGCGGCAGGCCAGCGCCACCGCGGCGCCACCGCTGGACCCGCCGGCGGTGCGCTCGAGCCGCCACGGGTTGCGGGTCACGCCGTAGACCTCGTTGAACGTGTGCGACCCGGCACCGAACTCCGGGGTGTTCGTCTTGCCAATCGCCACCGCCCCAGCCGCCTTCATCCTGGCCACCAGCAAGCCGTCAGCCGTCGGCCGGTGGTCGGCCCCGAACAGCGGCGATCCGAACGACGTCGGAAAGTCGGCCGTCTCCTCGAGATCCTTGTGCGCCGTCACGAGACCGGCGAGCGGACCGGGGTCCTCGCCCTTGGCGATGACGTGGTCGACCGCCGCCGCTCGTCGCCGACCGACCGCCGCGTCGAGCGCGACGATGGCGTTGACGGCCGGGTTCGCAGCCTCGACACGGGCCAGGTGGGCATCGAGCAGCTCGCGTGCCGAGACCTGCTTTGAGCGGATCAGCCGTCGCTGCTCGACGGCGGTGAGCTCGACGAGGTCACCCACGGACTGCCACCGTAGGCGAATACCAGCGCCGCGATCGGGCGATGGGCGGTCGTCCAAACGACGAGCCGCCGCAGTGTCGTTCCCGCCGCGCTTCCGCGACGAGCGCAGACGCCAGTGCTGAGATGATGCCGCTCTGGCGCGGGCGGGGGCAATGCGCGGGCGTCATTCGGGCGCGTCGTTCGGTACGCCCAGACGAGTCGGCGGACCTAGTCGCCTGCCGAGGAGGATTGGCGCTCGCGCCAGCAAGCACCGCGCCGGCTGGGCGGACTGCACGGGCGTGGCATAGCCGGCGGTTCCGGACGCTGTGTGCGTCGAGTTTGACACGTCGTTACAGGACGCCACGGCGGTCTGGCCCGCGCGAGGGCGGGTGAGGCGCCCCGTGCGGCGCGCACGGTAAGACTGCGGTCGTGGACACCGGCGTGGCTGGAGATGACGTTGTGCGCCGGCGAGGCGCGGTGCTCCGATTGCGACCGGAGCTTGCCGCTGCCCATGAACGTCTGCTCGCCACGATCTGGGCGGGTCCGGTCAGCCCGGTCACGTTGGAGCTGTGTCGGCTGCGCATGGCGACGCTGCTTGCGAGCGCAGCGGCGCAGTCGGAACGGAGTCCAGCGGCGATGGACGCAGGACTCACCGAGGAACGCATTGGTCGCCTTCCCCGATGGCCGTCGGACCCCTCGTTCTCCGCCGAGGAGCGGGTGTGCATCGGCTTCGTCGAGCAGTTTGTGATCGATCACAACGAAATCGCCGACGACGATGTACGGGAGCTGACAGAGCTGCTGACCCCAGAGGGTGTGGTGACGTTCACGACGGCGCTGATCGCCTGGGACAACCAGCATCGATTCGACAATGCGCTGAACGTCGCAGCCGGGCAAGGATGAGGTGATGTCGACCACGCCTCGCTTGCCCTCCGCCGTGGACGGTGCGTCGGCGAACATCGTCACCGTTCGGCGGCACGCCCCGGCCGTGATGGAAGCGTTCGACGCGATGTACGCCGTGCTCCTCGGTGGAGGAGTTGCTGGCATGGACGTCAAGGAGGCGATGCGGCTGCGCAACGCCTGGGCCAGCGGCTGCGGTCTTTGACGACAGGTCCGATTCGACCAGGCCCGTGAGGCCGGTCTGACTGAAGACGACATTGCTCACCTCGACGGCGCGGACCGCACGAGCCTGCCCGAGCGCCTCCAGGTCGCGCTGGCCTGGGCCGACATGCTGCTGGCCGGCGGACACGTCGCAGACCCCACGTTGTCAGCACGGATGCGACAGCACTTCAGCGAGGCCGAGATCGTCGAGTTGACCTACGCCATGGGGACATTCATCGGCTACGGCAAGCAGATCATGATCCTCGGCCTCGAACCCGAGCGCATGCCACTCACCGTCGTTCACACACCAGGGACCTGACACCGGCCACCAACCGGTCGCCCAATCCGGCGGTCTCGGGCCCGCAACCGTGGCGACGCGCCGCGCGGTAGCGGACGGGCGCGAACGCGTCGACCCGCGTTCTCGGGCAGTGCAGAGCCGGTTCGTGTCGGTTTCCGGATGTCCCCGCCATGGGTTCGCAGAGCCACGTCATCGCCAAGGGCATCATCGCCGACCGGGGCTGGCGCCCGGTGGTCAGCGACCCCTCAGCCGGGAGGCCTGCCGTCAGTGCGACGCGCCCGGCCGGCGACGGTGCCCGAGGCGACCGAACCGACGCCCCAGCGCTGCGCACCTTCTGATCGGCGGCGCGGGACGTCTGCTCGCCGCGGGAATCCGGCGGAGCACCGGTTCTCGACCCGGCCAGGTCCGGGAGTGCCGGTACTGTCACGCGATGACGCCCGGGCCGGAGATCCGGTTCTTGCCGTTGGCCCGTCGTCGCGTTGCCTACGCCGTGACGGGCGACGGGCCGCCGCTGGTCGCACCGGCGTGGTGGGTCAGTCACGTCGAGCTCGACTGGGGCGATCAGGGGTTTCGAGAGTTCTGGCAGGCAGTCGGGCAGGGCTACACCGTCGTGCGCTATGACCGGCTGGGTGTCGGAATGTCCGATCGGGAGGTCCACGACACGGATCTGACCCTGGAAGGTGAGGTCGCGTTGCTGGGCGCGGTCCTCGACGAGCTGGGCTTCGACAAGGTGGTGTTGATGGGCGGCTCGTCTGGCGGTTGCGCCGCCGTCTCGTTTGCGGCTCGCTTCCCCGAGCGAGTGGATCGTCTGCTGCTCTACGGTGCGTACGCGGCGGGGCGCTCGATCACCTCCCCCGAGGTGGGCGAGGCGATCGTGTCGACCGTGCGCTCGCACTGGGGACTGGGCTCGCGTCTGCTGGCCGACATCTTCCTGGGCGACGCCGACAGTGTCGACCAGCAGCGCCTGGCGCGCTATCAGCGCGCCGCCACAGACCCGGAGACGGCGGCCAGGTTGCTCGAGCTGATCTATCGCAACGACGTCCGCCCAGAACTGGACAAGGTGCGCGCCCCGACGCTGGTCGTGCACCGTCGCGGCGACCGCGCCATCCCCTACGAGCTGGGCCGCGAGCTCGCTGCGGCGATCCCGCGGGCGACGCTCATCCCGCTCGATGGCCGCGCCCACTTTCCCTGGGCGGGGGATTCCCAGGCGGTGGCGCGGGCGTTGCGATCGGTGCTCGCCCCCGCAGCCCCACTCACCGCTGCCCGAGAGCCGGCGGCGGCACTGCTGTCGGGACGCGAGCGCGAGGTGCTCTCGTTGGTCGCGGCCGGCTTGAGCGACCAGGAGATCGCCGACCAACTGATCCTCAGTCACCACACGGTTCACCGCCACGTGGCCAACATCCGCCACAAGCTGGGCCGTGGGTCGCGAGCCGCGGCGGTCGCCGAGGCGGCGCGCCTCGGCTTGCTCTGAGGTGTGCTGAAGCGGTGACCGGAACGGGCCATTGCCCGACGATGGCCCAGGAGAGCGATGCGATCCTGCCGGTGCTCCTCGATGATCGTCCTCATGCAACAGCACATTGCCCAGGTCGCACCATCGCGCGCCGGCCACGACCTGGGGACGCACCTTCGCGTCCCTCTATGACCCGTTCCTGTGGACGGGCGAGCGGGCCGGAGTCCGCCAACTGCGCCGGACGCTGCTCGGCCAGGCTCGCGGGCGCACCGTCGACATCGGCAGCGGCAGCGGTCTCAACCTGCCGCACTTCCCCGATCACCTCGACGAACTGGTCCTCGCCGAGCCGGACCCGGCGATGCGCGACCGTCTGACAAAACGGGTGGCCTCCTCTCGGAGCCGGGCGCGGCTGATCGACGCGCCAGCCGAGCAGCTGCCCTTCGCCGACCACTCGATCGATACGGTCGTGTCGAGCTTCGTGCTGTGCACCGTCACCGAGCCGGACCTCGCCCTTCGCGAGATCGCTCGTGTGCTGCGCCACGACGGACAGCTCCTGTTCATCGAGCACGTCCGTTCCGACTCGCCGACCCTTGCCCGCTGGCAGGACCGGCTGGACAAGCCGTGGCGCCGCTTCGCACGAGGCTGTCGCTGCAACCGGGCGACCGCCCAGCTCATCGTGGCCTGCGGGTTCGAACTCGCAACGCTGCGCGTCGCGACGTGGCGGGCCATGCCGCCGATCGTCCGGCCACTCGTCATCGGCCGGGCCCAGCCCCGAACCAACGGAACGGCCGAGACCGGCTCACCCGTCGACCACGCACTGTCGGCGACGGCACGGGGGTCAGCGCGATGACGTCGCACGTCCGCGTCGGACTGTTCCCTGCCGCCCTCCGCCTCGACGGCGGCCCGGAGCCGGACGCGATCCTGCGTCGCCTCGGCGACGCTGACGTCGACCACCTCTGCGTCGGCGACCACGTCAGCTTCTTCGTCGGGGCCGGCTCCGACGGACTGATCACCGCAGCCTCGCTGCTCGCCGCGCAAGCCGAGCTACCGGTGTACGTCGGGCTCTACCTACTGCCGTTGCGTCACCCGGTCCTCGTCGCCCGCCAACTCGCCACGCTCACCGAACTCGCACCCGGCCGGCTCACGCTCGGCGTCGGCGTTGGCGGCGAGGACCGCCACGAGCTCGAGATCTGCGGCGTGGACCCCACTACCCGTGGACGCCGGATGGACGAAAGCCTGCGGATCCTGCGCGCCCTCGCCGACGGCAACCCGCTCAGCTTCGATGGCGAGTTCTTCACACTGCACGACGCCCTCATCACACCCGCCCTGACGCCACGGATCCCACTCATCGTCGGCGGCCGATCACCCGCCGCGGCACGACGCGCCGCCACCCTCGGCGACGGCTGGCTCGGGATCTGGGTCTCCCCACGCCGATACGCCACCACGCTCGACCAAATCGCCCAGCAGGCCGCAGAGGCCGGTCGGGACCCGAACGGCTTCCAGCACGCCCTCAACGTTTGGTGCGGGTTTGGTCCCACCCGTGAAGCCGCCCGAACAACCTTGGCAACCCGGATGCAGACCTTCTACCAGATGCCATTCGAGCCGTTCGAGCGCTACTCCCCCCACGGCACACCAGCCCAGGTCGCAGAGTTCCTCAGCCCGTACATCGAAGCCGGCTGCACGACGATTAACGTCATCGCCTGCGCCGACAACGCCGATGACGCAATTGCCGCCGTCGGCGAGCTCCGAGAGAGGCTCACAACGACCCACCGCTGCCCCGCCATTCCGTAACGCTCCAACTACCCGGCGTTACCCGGACGGTCGGGAACGACATCGAGCCGGCGATACCGGACGCATCTCGGCGCGATTACCGGACGTCGTTCTCGGATGCCCCGAGTGACGTCATTCGGTGCTCACTCTGGCTGTCCTACTGCGGCCCTCACGGGCATTCGGCGCTGTCCTAGCTTCCGAGCGATGCGGCGCCGCTGCGGCCCGGCTGCGGTACGGATCCGTCTGATCTGCGTTGACGCGCAACGGGGCCAGGGCGCCGAGCGATGCCGTCCTGGCACGCCGCGGGTGTCCGTGACGGCGTCATTCCGTGCTGTCGTTCGGGCGCCGGCCGATAGCACGGGTCGGACAACCAGCCAACCGGCGCGCTGTCGAGAGTCACCTGGGATTGATGTTCTGGTTTGACGCGGCACCGCGTCGTTATCCCCGTCATTTGCGGACACCGGTGCTGTGCTGGGTCGGGCAGTAGGAGCCAGGTCTGCTGAACGGAACAAGGCTGGCGCGCCGGAGCTCGGTTGGTGAGCCGCCACGACCTCGACGCCCTCAACGAGTACACATCGAATCCGGCGGTGCTGGGCTCCGGCTCGGGTCTCGTTCGCGCCGCTGAGGAACCTGCGCGCGGCGATGTCGCCCAGCCATCACACGCGAGCGGGCGGGCGGTGTCAAAGTGGCGGCGATGCGCGACGCCACGGATCTGCTCGCCGAGGTCGGATTGCCAGACGACGAGATCGGGGTGACGATCGTCGCCGGCCCGCCGGTGCTGTCGACGACGTTCCCGATCGGGGCGCGTGCCGCCGCGGCGCTCGGCGCCTGCGGCGTCGCCGCGGCGCTGCTGTGGCGGGATCGGACCGGGCAGGACCAGGTGGTCGAGGTGGATGTCCGGCGCGCCGAGGTGTCGCTGGTGAGCTTCGCCCTGCAGCGCCTCGATGGCGCGGCGACGCCACGCACAGCCGAGCGGAGCCCGCTCGTCGCGCTGTACGAGTGCGCGGATGGGCGCTGGATCCATCTCCACGGCGCCTTCCCCCGCCTGGCCGAGCACACCGTGGAGGTGATCGGCGGCGATGTCGACGCGGACGCCGCCGAGGTCGCCCGCCGGGTGGCCGCCTTCGACGCGTCGGCGTTGGAGGACGCGCTGGCCGCCGCCGGCGCCTGCGGGGCGATGGTCCGCAGCGCCGAGGAGTGGGCCGCTCACCCGCAGCGGGCGGCGATCGCCCCGCTCGGCCGCGTGTCGATCGAGAAGATCGCCGACGGGCCGGTGGTGCCGGTCGGCGACGGGCTCCGCCCGCTGGGCGGGGTGCGGGTGCTCGACCTCACCCGTGTCTTGGCCGGGCCGGCTTGCGCCCGCCTGCTTGCCGAGCACGGCGCCGACGTCCTCCACGTCAACGGCGAGCACCTCGACAACGTGCCGGGGTTCGTGATCGACACCGGGCATGGGAAGCGATCCACGTCGCTCGACCTCCGACGGGAGGCGGACGTGGACCTGCTGCGGGCGCTGGTCGGCGACGGCGACGTCTTCTCCCAGGGTTACCGCAGCGGCACCCTCGAACGGCGCGGGTTCGGGCCGGCGCAGCTCGCCGAACTCAATCCAGGCATCATTGCCGTGACGATCAACTGCTACGGCGACACCGGGCCATGGCGGGAGCGGCCGGGCTGGGAGCAGCTCGCCCAGAGCGTGACCGGGATCGCGATGGCCGAGGGCGCGTCCCTCGATCCGGCCGGCAGACCCCGCCTCGTGCCCGCCGCCGCCGCCGACTACACCACCGGGTACCTGGCCGCGCTGGGGACGATGGCCGCGCTGCGCCGACGCAGCATCGAGGGCGGCGCCTATCACGTGCGGGCGTCGCTGTGCCAGACAGCGACGTGGATCGCCGAGGACGGCCCTTGCGTCGACCCGTCGGCGGCCACCGGTCTGGGCGACATCGCACCCTGGCTGGTCGAGGAGCCGACCCCGTTCGGGACGCTCACCCACCTGACGCCGGTGGCCCAGCTGTCAGCGACGCCGGCGCGATGGGCGACGTCCGTCGTGCCGCTCGGCACCCACCCGCCGATCTGGGCAGGGCGATGACCCAGCACCAGACCCGGCGACGCTTCTGATCACGCCATTGTCGACATGGTCGTCACCGGTGCCGGATCGGTACGACGGGTACGCCCACCCAGTCGTCGCGGTCAAGGGCGATCACGACGCTGGCCGGTGAAGGTGATCGGCATGCGGTTCGGACACCGCTGTGGCGTGACCCACGCTCGCACGCCGTCGTGAAGGGGGTCGTCCGGCGGTTGCTCCAGTAGGGGAGCGATCTTCGGATGGTCCTCGTTGCGTGATCTACGGTGGCGTGCGCTGCGCGCGCCCGGATCCGCAGTGGAACAGGTGGCGATGAAGATCGAAGCGGTGGTGTTCGACTGGGGCGGTGTGCTTGCCGGCAACGTCGCTGACCGGGCTGCCGAAGTCGAGCAACGGTTCGGGCTGGCACCCGGCTCGCTGCCAGCCTTGCTGGGACTCGATCCCTATGACACCGATCTGACCAACTTGTGGCACCGCCGCGAGCTCGGACAGGCAACGGCGTTGGAGTGGGCGCAGTGGTACTCCGCACGACTCGCTGCGGCGGGCGGCCCGACCGTTCCTGCGGAGATGTTGGTCGCCACTGAGCGCGACCGGTTCACCCTGACGCCGAACCAGGCGATCCTCGACGCCCTACCTCGTCTGAAGGACGCCGGATATCGCTTGGCGATCTGCACCAACAACTTCCTCGAGACCCGCGACTTCTGGCAGGCCGGCCTGCCGTTGGACCTCTTCGACGCGATCGTGGTCAGCTGCGATCTCGGTGTTCGCAAACCAGATCCCGAGATGTTCGAACACGTCAGCGACGCGCTACAGACCCACGCCGAGGCGATCGTCCTCCTCGACGACCTTCCCGCCAACATCGCAGGCGCGCGACGCGCCGGATGGCACACCGTCCTCGTCGGAGCCGACCCGCAGCAGGCGATCGAGGAACTCGACCGAATACTCGCCCAGGACTGGATGAGTCGGCGACCTGTTCGATGCTTGTCGCGCCGCAGACGGCGAGGAGCCGAAGCGGTACAGGACTCGTTGGCCCGCTGGTATCCCCGCGTTATACGGACAGTGCCCATGCGCGCGTTGTGTACTCCTGCGCTGTCGCGCCGCCGCCCATCACGGGACATTGGGTCTGTGGACCGTCCGAGCGGACGCGGCGCTGGACGCGCGACCGATCCCTCTGGATGAAACGTGCGGGTTCGCTCGACAGGTCGTGACGCCACGAGCCTGCCTGGCCGAGAATCTATGGTCGTCGACGCCAGAAGTCGTAGGGATCTCTGCCCGCCCGAAACCCGTGTGACTCGACCATCGCCGCGGCGTCGGCGAAGCCATGGCCGACCAAGGACGGTTGGTGGGCGTCACTGCCGAAAGAGACCGCCTCGCCGCCGGCGGCGTACCACCAGCCAACGATCTCGGCCGGCATCGGCAGGCGGGTGTTGACCTCCAACACCCTGCCAGACCCGGCCAGTGCACGGAGCACGGCTCGGTACTCGTCCTCGAACTTCGCCGGGTCGAACGGCTCAGCGGCCGCCGGCCAGCCACGCACCGGATAGTCGATGTGTGCCAGCACCTCGAACTGGTCGGACGACTCGATCATCCGCAGTGTCTCCTCGAGGTAGGAGCGCACGATTTCGTCGGGTGTGACATGGTCGGGGGCGCTGGCCCAGAACAGGTGGTCCACGAGCCAGGGCCCGTCGTCGAGATGCAGGGTGTGGAGCGATCCGAGCACCCGATCGAACGGTGCAGACTTCAACAATGCCCGGCTCTGCTCCTCGAACCAGTGGGGCTCCCCCAGTTCCACCCCGCTGAGGATGCGCAGGTCGGGAAACCGGTCGCGGCACCGCTGCACACAGGCGAAGTAGCCCTCGGCATCGATCGACAGCGGGTCGAACCGCCCGTCGAGCCCGATCCTGTCCGGCGGCATCAAACTCTGCGCCTCGGCGGTCAGAACCCATCGGGTGGCATCGACGTGCTCCGTGAACGCGATCGAGGGCAGACCCAGCTCGAGGGCGTGGGCGCAGGACCCTTCCATCGAACCCGCCGCCGCATCCCACGACCACTCGGTGTGCACGTGGTTGTCCGGCGGCACCATGGGGTCGTTCCTGCTCGCCACACCTCGATCTTCACACGCCGCCGGTGACGGGACGACGGAGGAGGCTGGCGATCATCTGCTTCCCCGGCCCGCGGCGCACTCACTGTCATGAGGTTTCGTCGGGATCGGTCCGATCTATCGGCACGATGACGATGAGCTGGGAGCCCCGCCGCGGTCGACCGAGGAACTCGGGTCGACATCACTGCCGACGACGTCCCAGAGAATCGGACAACTCCGTACGCTCTGTTTCGTGGAGCGCCGGATCACTGGGTTCGAGCGCGATGACGCCGGTGACTGGGTTGCCCTGCTGGACTGCCACCACCGTCAACATGTCCGGCACCGTCCACCGTTGTGGCCGGCCCCGTGGGTCAACGACGACGTCGCACGCCAGCAGCAGGTGGGCGCGCCGTTGGCCTGCCCGCTGTGCGATCGCACGGAGATTCCCGCCGACCTCGTGGTCGTTCGAACGACGGCGACGTGGGATGAAGACTCCATGCCGGACGCACTGCGCCGAACTCACCGGGTCGCGAGCGGAACGTGGGGTCGTCTGCGAGTCGATCGGGGCCGTGTGCGCTTTGTGGCTCAAACGACACCCGTGACCGACGTCATCGTCGACGTGAGTCAACCGCAGGGCATCCCTCCGGATGTCGAGCACTTCGTCGAGCCGCAAGGACCGGTTCGCTTCACGGTCGAGTTCCTCGTTCCCCAGCAGTGATCTCCAGCTGCGACGGCGTACCGGCGATCTCGGACGTGGCAACCCAGCACTATCCCCGTTGTTCGAGGACACCGCCGGCGGACTCTTTCAGTGCACGTCCGAGACGGCGTCGGCCGTGGCGCGGCTCGCGACGCTTCGGCGACGGCGGCGAAGACGAGCATCGAGCCGTCTGATCGGGCACATACACGATGAGCGAACAGGACGCCCAGCACGAACCCGGAGCCGAGCAGGAAGGCCACGGTCACGCCGCCATGCGCCTCCGATCCCGGTGAGTCTCGAGCACGGTTGGCTCGCTACGCAAGCCGCAGCGGACCGGTTGCACCGACGCCGTCCAGCACGAGGCGCGACCCGGATCCAGCCGCTTGGAACCCGGTACCACGGGCGCACCGTCCGACGTGGCCTGAGAGAATGCTGGGGAGCGAGGGGATTCGATGTGACGCAGCCGATGGGGACAGTGACGTTGTTGTTCACAGACTTGGCTCGCTCGACCGCGTTGTGGGAGCAGCATCCGGTGGAGATGGGGGTGGCGTTGGCGGTTCACGATGGGGTGATCCGCGATGTGGTGGCTGTCCACGGCGGCCGGGTGTTCGCCACGGGCGGTGACGGGTTTTGTGTGGCGTTCGCGACTCCGTCGGACGCGATGGCGGCGGCTACCGACGCGCAGCGGAGGTTGGCGGCCGAGGTGTGGCCGACGGGTGTCGAGATGCGGGTGCGGATGGCGTTGCACACCGGTGAGGTCGAGGAGCGTGACGGCGATTATTTCGGGTCGCCGCTGAACCGGGTGGCTCGGTTGATCGGGATGGCGCACGGCGGCCAGGTGGTGGTGTCGGAGGTGACCGCGCAGCTGACGCGTGACCGGCTTCCCGTGGGGGTCGACCTGGTGGACGTGGGGCGCCATCGACTGAAGGACTTGACACGTCCCGAGCATGTGTTCCAGCTGTCCGTGAACGGTTTGGAGGCCGTGTTTCCGCCGCTGCGGTCGCTCGACGCGACCGCCACGAACCTTCCGCTGCCGCGCACGTCGTTCGTGGGCAGGGCGGCAGAGCTTGGTGAGCTGGAGGCGCTCGTTCGGTCGTCGCGGCTGGTGACGGTCACTGGTGCGGGCGGGAGTGGTAAGACCCGTTTGGCGGTGGAGTTGGCGCGGGCAATCCTGCGTGACTTCGACGGGGTGTGGTTCACCGATCTCTCACCCATCGTGGACGGCGAGCGGGTGGTCGGTACCGTCGCCCAGGCCCTCGGGCTGGCGGTGAGCGACGAACGTCCGGTGCTCGCGCGACTCCTCGAGGCGGTCGGGGATCGACGGTGCTTGGTGGTGCTCGACAACTGTGAGCAGGTTCTCGATGCGGCAGGAGATGTGGTCGAGGAGCTGTTGGGGTCGTGCTCGGCGGTCCAGGTCGTGGTGACGAGCCGAGAGGCGCTCGGCGTCGCCGGTGAGCAGGTGTGGCGCGTCCCGGCGCTGGCCCTTGACGGCGGCGACGCACCGAGCGAGGCGGCGTCGCTGTTCGTCGATCGTGCCCGCCTCGTCGACGTTCGGTTCGTGCCGACCTCTGGGCAAAGGCTGTTGATCGAGTCGGTGTGCCGGCGACTTGATGGTCTTCCGTTGGCGATCGAGCTGGCCGCGGCCCGCGTCGCCGGCCTGGGCGTCGAGGAAGTCGCCCGTGGTGTCGACGACATGTTCTCGGTGCTGGTCGGAGGTCGCCGCCGGGCCGCCCGTCAGGCCACGCTGCGAGCGTCGATCGCGTGGAGCTACGACTTGTTGGCTCCGCCGGAGCGAAGGCTGCTGCCGGCACTGTCGGTGTTCGCCGGCGGGTTCACCCTGGACGCTGCGCGAGGGGTGTGCGCCGACGAGATCGTGCCCGCCGAGGACGTTGCGGCCGCGGTGGCCCATCTCGTCGACCAGTCGCTGGTGGTCGCCGACCACCTCGCTGCCGGTACGCGCTATCGCCTGTTGGACACCATTCGGGCGTTCGCCGCCGAGGAGCTCGCCGGCGCCGGCCGCGAGGACGAGGTTCGTGACCGTCACCTCGCCTGGTACGCCCGATGGTCATACGCCCAAGCGACGGCGCCGGGAAACTGGAGTGCACTCCAATTCTCGCGGTCCGAGGTCGACAATCAGCGTCACGCCGCGCAGTGGGCGATTCACCGTCAACGACCCGACGCCTTGGCCGAACTGCTCGTCGACGCGGTCCACGGATTCGCCGCCGTCGAGCTCTCCGAGGCGAGCCACTACCTCGACGTGCTCCGCTCCTATGACACCCAACTGGACGCCGTCGACCGTGATCGCCTGGCGTTCTGCCAAGTCGCCCTCGGGATGATCGCCGGACAGTTCCGCGACGTCCTACGCATCTGCGAGCAGCAACGCTCGATCGCCGTTGACGAGCTCATGTGGCCCAAGTTCACGTTTCTCCTGGCGTTCAATACGGCGTGGATCACACCCGACAGGTCCCTCAGCCTCTACGACGAGTTAGAGCAGCGAACCGGTGCCACTCCGCTGGTGACCTACGGTCGGGCCGTCGTGGCGCTCACCAACCGACGTTACGCCGACGCTGTCGAGTTGATCCTCGCCACGCTCGGCGTCGTCGACCTCGACGAACTGGACACATCCGAAGCGTTCACCCGGCCCAGCGGCGACTCGGTCGCGTTCGCACTCCAAGCCCTCGCCACCGCACTCCACCTGTGCGACCGCAACGCCGACGCCGACGCCGCGCTCGAGCGGGCTGTCTCCGTCGGAGTGGAGCTTTTCAAGCACTACCCCACCGTGCTCGCCGCCGCCATCCGAGCGTCACAAGGTGACCACCAGGCGGCCCGAGAGCTCCTCGCCGTCAGCGTCGCCACAGTCCGGCGGACCCCAAATCCACTTGCAACGGCCGATTGCGCCATCGGCGCCGCCGCCCTCGCCCACTGGATGGGCCGCCACGAACTGGCATCGGCGACACTGGCCGCCGTCAAACGCGTCGGCGCATTCCGCACCGAGGCCTCGGTCGCCCTGTACAGAGGCTACGCCGATCGAGTGCGATCCGCCCTCGGCCGCCCCACGCCAGCATTCGACACCACCACCCCCATCGACGAAGCACTCGACAACGCCCTCAACGCCCTCGCCTTCAACGTCAGCCGACCGTAGAAGAACTGGCCTCGGCCAACGGCTCCACCTGGGCAGGATGAGCTCATCGCATCGGCACGCTGACCGGCAGGCACCCGGCGTTCCCGGATAGGGCGGGGAGGGCTAATTCTCCGCGATTATCGGACGATTGCACGCCGAGCGTTCGGCGCGTCCAGTCGGTCGCGGTCACCGCTGTCGCCAGGGCGTGCGGCACACCCCAGACGGGGAGGCCTACCTCGGACTCACTGCGGTGAGTCGTCGCCAGCGGCCGCTCTGACGGCGCGTTCGGCAGCGGCGAAGCCAATCTTTGAGTGGGTGCCATCGCAGAACGGCTTGTTGGTAGAGCCGCCACAGCGGCAGAGCGCAATGGTGGAACGGTCGATCCGATACTCCGACCCGTCGGCGTCCAGCACGGTCACTGGACCCTTCACCAGGTATGGGCCGTTCTCAGTGGGCGTGATGGTGACTGAAGCCTCGGTCATACCGCTGGTCTACAACACCCGGGGCCCCGGACTGTTGTTGTTCTACCCGACCCACGCCGGGATCACGGTCGACGGTGAGGTGCTCACGGGGTAGTCCGACGTGTCTGCCCATTGTCTGATCGCGTGTGAGACGAAGCCACCGTTATAGCTGGCGTTGCCCGCTACGGGCGGTCGGCGCGATCGACCGGGTCATCCCGTTTCCCACGACCTACGCCGGCTCGGATCACCGGGCGTTCGGCGCTGGGCAGCGCTGATCGTCAGAGGGGCCGGTAGGCGAGAGGGTGGTCGTGTCCGCGGGCTTGGAACTCTTCGTTGAGGGCGTGGACCAACACGTTGTGGTCGGCGTTGCCGATGTCGCCGTCACCGCGTAGGTAGTGGTCGAGTTGGGTGGCGTCGAGGGTGCCGCCGAGGGCGAAGTAGTCGACCCAGAGATCGATGGTCGAGACGCCGAGCTGGCGGCGAGCATCTTCAAGCCGGAGGTGATTCATCGTCACCCCTCGTCGACGCCTCGTTGACCACGTCCACAGCGACGTCACGCAGCTTGCGGTTGGTCGTCTGGGACCGTTGACGCAGCAGCTCGAAGGCGGCATCGGCGTTGATGCGGTGGGTCGAGATGAGGACACCCTTGGCCTGTTCGATCTCGGCGCGTGACTCCATCGCTTTGGTCATGTTCTGAGAGAGCTCGAACGCCGCAAAGTAGGCCTGGGCGTTTGCCACCACGATCGACGCCTGTCCCGCGAAGGCCTCACAGAGCTGCACGTCGGCATCGCTGAACCCGCCGAGCGCACTGCCGTAGACGTTGAACCCGGCGAAGGTGTCCGGACCCGAGACATCGATCGGCACCGACAGCGAACTACGGACGCCGTTGGCTCTGGCGCTCGCCGCGAACCGGGGCCACCGCTCATCGTTGCCGGTGTCATCGATGCGGATCGTGCGGCCCTCCTGGGCTGCCGTCAAGCACGGCCCCTCGCGGGCGTTGTACTGGGCGTCGTCGAGTGCCTGCGCCTTGTCGTTCGTCGAGCCGACGGTGACGGGCCGCCCTCGCTCGATGATCGTGATGCTCGCCGAATCGCAATCGGCCAACACCGCACGACCGGTCTCGGCGACCCGGCGCATTGCCGTTTGCAAGTTGGCGTCCTCGCTCACGACGGTCCGCCAGAGCGCGTCGAAGCGGGGTGATGACCGGGCGTCCGCGTCGGACATGGCTTTGCCTCCCCAAGCTGGGTGGTGAAGCCAGTCAGACGGACCCTGTGACTTGCAAGGAAGGGTGGCGGACCTCAACACCAACCCTACCCCCGCACGTGTCCCGACCGCCTCGACGCCCGAACCGCCGTCACCACGTCCGCCTGCCGAGACGGTCAGATGGTGTCGTGAAGGCGAGCCGCCAGCGAGGAGGGAGGTTCGAGGTGCCTTCAGCCAGCATGGCTCGCCGGTCGGCGACGGGACGTGTCGTCGAACGCTGCGGGGGGTGCACGGTGCGGGATGGTCCGCTCGTCGCTCTGACGATGGAGATGGTTGCCTCGCCGCACGGTGTGCTGGTCGTGATCGCCCACGAGTTCGACCTGTCCACCGTGGACGCCGCGGCTGCGGGAGCTCGACAGCTTGTGCGAAGGCGACGTCGAGTTGGACCTCGGAGGGCCTGGAGTTCGTGGGTTTCGCCGGTGTCCACATGCTGCGCGCCGTGCATCGCCGTCTGAGCGTCGCGAGTCGCGGAGTTTCGGTCGACACGAGCAGCGGCGCCGTGCGCCGGACGTTCGTGATCACCGGCGATCCGTGTGACGATCCGACGTCGCCCGGCTCAACGCAGGAGTCGGAACGGGTGACGTCAGAGGACCGCAACCTCGATGGCCCCGACCTGACAACGAACGAGCGAGCGCTCGCCCGGGTCCTTCGCGTTGCGGAGGTCGGTCCCTGGGGCGGGGTGCCTCGTTGCGCTGGCGTCGAGGCGACGGCGGCCAGCGTGATGTTGAGGCCGTGACCGGGTGTAGATCGAGGCGCACCAATCCAGGGTCAGTCGGGCCGCGCCGGGCTGTTGCCGTGTTGAGCGCCGTCGCTCGGATGTCGTTTGACTTCGTCCAGGATGCGACGGGCGACGTCGATCAGGTCGTCACCGGTGGCGTCCGCAGCATGCGAGAGCAAGCCGATGGCTTGCTCGGCGCTGCAGCGCTGCAGTGACATCAACGCGCCCTGGGCTTGGCTGATCTGGGCCTCTTCGTCATGGGCAGACTGCAACTCGTCACGTCGCTGCCGGGCCTGTTCGTAGATCCGGGACGTGATGATCGCCGTGCCGGCCTCAGCGGCGGTGATGTCGGCGACTCGCTGCGCCTCGTCGTCAAAGCCGTCAGCTCCCGCGAGTACAGGTTGAGGGTGCCGATGATGCCTCCGCCATGTCGAATCGGGGTCGACAGCACGCTGCGGATGCGTCGGTCGGCGGCGCCAATCGCGAAGTGCGGGAATCGTTCGGTCTCATCGAGGATCCCGAAGCGGACCGTACGACCGCCCAGGGCGGTCAGGCACGGCCCGTCGGCGGCCTCGTACTGCACCACATCCAGCTCGAACGCGACATGATCGGTGACCGCGGTGGTCGTGGGTTGACCGTCGACGAGCATCGCGATGCTGCCCGACGCACAAGCCGGAATCAGTCGACAGGCCAGCCCCAACAGCCGGTCCAGCGACTCGGTAAGGACGTGGCTGGTGAACACCGCCAAGGCCAGCTCGGCCAGCGCCGCCTGCAGCTCCAGCGACAGCCGCTCGCTCACTCCGCTGCTCCGTCGACGTCGAGCAGCGCGAAGAGTCCAGCCAGATGCATGATCCGCACGACAACCGGCGACGGGTCGGCCACGATCAGGCGTGCACCCGACGCCGCCACCTCCTGGTGCACGTGCACCAGGACGGCCAGCGCCGTGGAATCGATGAACGTCACCGCCGACAGATCGACCGTCACATCAGCGCCACCGTCAACGAGGTCGGCCAGCGCGGCACGCAACTCTGATCTCGCGGCGAGATCCAACTCGCCGGCGACGTCGAGACGCCGCCCGCTCGTTGAGGCATTCAACGTGAAAGCGGGCTCGGCCAACGATCCTCCACCGATGCGACGACACAACCGCCCTGCACTGCTGAAGGCGACACCAACCTAGCCCCACCGCTCCGTGACGTGCACAGCGACCACCGACACCCCTTGACCGTCGCCGTCAGTCGAGGCGCCGACTTTTGCCCACACCTGCACACCGGTCGCGGTCGCCTTCCAGGCACACACCGATTCGCCGGTCCAAGACGTCGGACAGCATCCGCAACCGCGCCCGAAACCCCGCGATCCGCACGGCAAAGCGGCGTCGCGTAAGCGCTGGTATGCCGCGCCCCTTCGTGCGCGATGCGATGCCTCCGCGCCCGATACCACGCAGTGGAGAGCCGATTGGGCCATCCTCGAAGCGCCGTTCCTCGACACTCGGTCTAGAGCACGGCACGATCGTACGTGCGCCGAGACAAGTCTCGAGCCGGCGCACCAGGATGCCGGTCGGTGCGATTGCGTGGTGTCGTCATCTGCGTCACCCCTGGGCGCCGCTCGTGCTGCTCGCCGTCTCGATCATTCCTGCGCCGAGTCGTGCAGCGGGAGTCCTGAGACCAGGTCCTACGATCGCTGACGCCGCTCTGCAACGCCGCACCCACGTGGCACGGGGGCGGCATGTTGGCGCTTTGATGGGAGGTCCTGATGGGCTCGTTCGACGTGCTTCTGAATGACGAGCGCACCCAGTTCGAGGCGTTTGTCGAGGAGTACCGCAGCGCCCTCGAGAGCACACTCGACGGCCTCACCGACGAACAAGCCCGCAGTCGGCTCGTGCCGTCAGCGACGACGCTGCTCGGGCTGCTGAAGCACGTCACCTGGATGCAGCGAGTGTGGTTCGAGGAGTGCATCGGCGGTACACCCCGTCTGGAACTCGGCCTGGTGCAGAGTCCCGAGGACTCCTTCCGACTCGCTGACGCCGACACCGTGATCAGCGTCAAGGCGGCCCACAGGCAGGCCTGCGCGACGGCCCGGTCGGCGGTCGCCGACCTTTCGCTGGACGCTGTCGTGACGGGCCATCGCGCCGGGCCTCGCACAGTGCGCTGGGTGTACTTACAGGTTCTGCGCGAACTGGCCCACCACTGCGGTCACGCCGACATCCTGCGCGAACAAATACTCGCGGGCTGAGTGCTGAGACCAGGTGCCAGCGCCTCCATCTCGGACGCATTCCGGCGAGTGAGCAACTCAACCGAGAACCGGGGTGGCGCGCCTTCTCGGATGCACTGATTGTCTCCGGCCCGGCGTGAGCAGATGCGACGATTGGTCGTTCTCGCGCGTCGTGTTCGGACACATGGGCCGCTGGTAGGCGCCGGTACCACATTTCAGAATCGACGACCCCGACGACGTCATCTTCGCCTCGTACGTGGTCGTTGCGCCACTCCTTGGACTCGTAGATCCGGCGAAGCTGTGGGTCGTGCTGGGAAACGACCCACAGCACTCCTTCCCGGTAGCGGAGCCCGGCCAGCTCGGCGGTACGTCGCGAAGCAATGCTCGGCCGAGCCCACGGCCGCACACGTGGGTGTCTGGGCTGATGGCGTACAGCTCGCCGACGCCGCAGCCCGACCGTCGTGTTTCGGGTCCGGCTGCTGCGAACCCGACGACACCCCGTCATCAACGATCACCTTGAGCCGCTGACCTGAAAAGTACCGCCAGTCGCTTGGGGTGCCGGTGGGCGGCCCGATCATCAGCGTCGACCAGCTCGCAGTCTTCGCCCGTTACGAGTACCGCCAAGCGACTTCAGCTCTGGCTCAAGCCGAAGCCGCAGCGCTCTCGAAGGACCGTGTCGATGCTCACGACGGCCTCCTGCGGTATCGCGCCGAGCCCGCTGAACGCCTCATTGAACTCCTCCATGCTGTCCGACCTGCGCACCGCCTCGAGGACGTCCTCGGTGTACTCGCGCAACGTCTCGAGGTCGTCGACGATCTCGTTCGGGGCCGAATCGATGGCCTCTCCGTACAGACGTTCGGCGTCCTCGGACCGGGAGACGAGCTCGGACTGGATCTCCCCCCACTTCATTTCCGGGTCCATCTGCGGAGCACTGGCGTTGTACGAGGCCAGCTCCTCCAGGTCATCGCAGTCGTCTGGGACGCTGGATGGCGTCGCGCCGCCCGTCGTCGTGCTGACCGAAGGCTTCTGCGACGCGGCGGCAGTGCCGAGGCCGATGGTCGTCGCGTCGCTGTCGCCATCCTCGGCGTCGTCGCACCCTGCGCCGGTCACGAGGGCCAGGAACATAGCGGCTCGGGCCACGGCAGGGCGTCGTCGCATGCCGGGGCAGGCTAACGATCGCACAGCGCCGAACGCCTGACGCCGCCGGCGTTGCCGGACCGTTCCTCGATCCAGGGGTCGCGGACGAATCGCGACGAGACGGTCTGGCGTCGCCGACCGGCAGCAATGACGCGAACTGCCGGTGAGGCGCTCTCGTCCTGGCTCACCATATGAGTGACCCATTTCAGCCGGCTGGTTCATCTGGATTCTGACGTCGCAGCAAGTGCCGAGGGCGGTCAAGGCCATTCGAGTCGGCGAACAGCACTCGGCGTCTTGGCGCTATTGACGTGAGCCGGCGGTTGATGGCGGGAGTGCTGCGTAGTACCGGGCGCGATGCTCGGACGGCCGTGCTGCGTCGCGTGCCGATGGACGTGCCGACCTCCGGGGGATCGAACGTGCGGCGCCGAACGTGCCTCGCGCGACTGTCGAGTGATGCAGCAGATCAGCGGTCCGTGGGGCCTCCGACGCGATCTGCCTCCAGCTGAATCCGAGTCGCGTAGAGCGTCAGCGCGAAGGAGAGGGCGTAGACGAGGGCGGCGAGGGCGAACGGCACCCAGAGGAACGAGAACAGACCGCCGATCCGCCGACGCATGCTCAGACCAGGTATCCCCTGATCGTCAGTCCAGAACGAGGTCAGGACATAACCGAGCGCGCCGACAGCTGGGATTGTCCACGCGACGAGCCGCAACAGTCGCGCCGCCTTCCGTGCGGCGTTGACGGACTGCGTCGCTGTCTCTGGTAGGGGCGCTTCCGGGAGGCGTCGCTCGAGCTGCGGTCGCGCGTCGACCTCGATCTCGAAGGTCTCCCGCTCGCGCCGCTGCCAGGGACTGCCCATGTGCACATCATGACCTGCTCGCGGCGTGCCGACAGCGACCTGTCGCCGGCGTTCGAGGGCACTCAGTGACGGGATGTCCGGACGCGGATATCGGACTGGCGTCGTCAGCCGAGGGGCATGGCCGGGAGGAACGGCGCTTCGAGGACGCCACCCGCGGATCCAGCGGGGCGATCATCCCCGCGCCTTATCGGGCTTCCAGCGCACTCCGCCGGTTATGACGCACCGGCGGAGTCGGTCAGGTGGCGCGCGATTACGAGCGGGTGGCGACGCGATCGATGGGTCTTTCGTCGTCGGGTGCCAGGGCTCAGGCGCTCGCCGACCGAGAATCGTCCACCCAGCCCGAGGCGGACGGTTGACATGGCCGATGTGGCGGCAGACCCTGGCAGGCCATCGACGCGCGAGGCTCTTCTTCGACACCCGCCACCCCGCCTCCAAGAGATCGGCCAGCACCCGTGGCGACCCGGAGCGACCGCCCAACACCCCGAAGGACCGGCGCACCTCCGCCTCGAGGCTGACCCGCCGGCGCCAACCACCATCGACGTGCTCGATACACGTCGTTCCGGCCCGGCCGAGTGTTCCCAATCCCCCATTCGGGGGCATTGGGTCCGACGCCCTCATCGGTAGCGTCTCAGGTCGGCGAGCGAGGGCTCGTCTCTGAGTGGTCTTGTCCTTCGGCGGGGCTCCGAGCGGAAGTGGGGAATCTTCTTGAAGCGGTGCTTGATATCAGGTCTCAGCGTCTTGGCGTTCGCGGCGTCGTCGGTCGCTGGCGTCGGTGGCCCGGCGTCCGCCTCCAACGCGACGCGTGCGAACCACGGCTCGGCATACACCGACGGCCGTTACATCGTCACGTTCGCTGATGAACCGGTCGCCAGCTACGAGGGATCGGAGCGCGGGTTCCCGGCCACGAGGCCCCAACCCGGTCGCAAGCTCGACCCGAACTCGCCGGCGGTGCAGCGCTGGCAGCAGCATCTCACTGCCAAGCACGACGCCGCGCTCGAGCAGGTTGGCGCTTCCAAGCTGTACGACTACACGGTCGTCAACAACGGCGTCGCCGCCGATCTGACGGCCGAGCAGGCGACTGACCTCGCCGCCACGCCCGGCGTGATCGCGCTCCAAAAGGATGCGCTGGCCCAGCCGGCCACGACGACCACCCCCGAGTTCCTGGGCTTGACCGCCGCTGGCGGTCTGTGGTCGCAGCTCGGCGGCGACGAGGACGCCGGTGCCGGCATCGTCGTCGGCGTCATCGACACCGGCATCTGGCCCGAGAGCCTCTCGTTCACCGGCGGAACGGACATTCCGGTGCCGGCCGATTGGCGCGGCCAGTGTGTGCAAGGCGAGCAGTTCACGAAGCAGACGTGTAACGACAAGCTGATCGGCGCCCGCTACTACCTGGCCGGCTTCGGGCGGCAGTTCGTCGCCCCCGCCGACTATCTGTCACCCCGTGATGGCGACGGCCATGGCTCGCACACCGCATCCACCGCAGCAGGCAACAAGGTGAAGGATGTCGCGATCGACGGGGTCCCGTTCGAGGACGGGATCGCGTCGGGAATGGCGCCGGGCGCCAAGGTGGCGGCCTACAAGGTCTGCTGGGAGGGCGCGAAGGGGATCCAGCCGGGCTGCTTCAACTCCGACAGCGTGGCCGCCATCAACGACGCCGTCCTTGATGGCGTCGACGTCCTCAACTACTCCATCGGCGGCACCTCCGAATCCGATGCCCTCGACGCGGTCGCCCAGGCGTTCCGTGGCGCTTCCAACGCCGGCATCTACGTCGCCAACTCAGCCGGCAACAACGGTCCCGGAGTCAGCACGCTCGACCACCCCGCGCCGTGGGTGACCACGGTCGCGGCCGCCACCGTGCGGCGCTCCTTCCAAGCCGTCGAGCTCGGCAACGGCGCGCGCTATGTCGGCGCCTCGACCACTCCTCCGCTGGAGACGCCGAAGTCGCTCGTCACTTCGGTGAGCGTGAAGCTCGCCGCCGCCAGTGACGCCGACGCCAAGCTCTGCGCACCCGGCACGCTCGACCCGGCGCGCGCCGCCGGCAAGATCGTGCAATGCGACCGCGGCGTCGTCGACCGCATCGCCAAGAGCTTCGAGGTGCAGCGGGCCGGCGGGGTGGGGATGGTCATGACCAACACCTCACCCAACTCACTGAACGGCGATTACCACCCGATCCCGTCCGTGCACGTCGACGAGATCGCCCGCAAGGCGATCCTCGACTACCTCGCGGCTGCCGGTGCCGGCGCCACTGCCAAGATCGTGTCTCTGACGGCCGCGGAACTGGCTGCCGCACCGCAGGTCCCCGAGATCGCGGCGTTCTCGTCCCGTGGCCCGTCGACCACCACCGACGGCGACATCCTGAAGCCCGACATCGCCGCTCCCGGCGTCGACATCCTGGCCGCCGTGGCCCCACCGTTCCACTTCGGCCGCGACTGGGACCTCATCTCGGGCACGTCGATGGCCTCGCCGCACATCGCCGGTCTGGGTGCGCTCCTCAAGGCCGCTCATCCCACGTGGCTGCCTTCGGAGATCAAGTCGGCGCTCATGACGACGACCCGGGACACGGTGTCCAGCTCCAGCGATCCCTTCGCCCAGGGCGCAGGTTTCGTGGACCCGAACCCGGCGGCCGATCCGGGTCTTGTCTACCCGACGACCGCGAACGAGTATCGCCAATACATGATCAGCCTCGGCGTGCAGTTCGCACCGCCCTTCGACACGCTGACCCCTGTCAGCGCGTCGAACCTCAACCAGGCGTCGATCGCCGTCGGCAAGCTAGCCGGCACGGAAACGATCACCCGGCGGGTGAAGAACGTCGACGACGCGCCGGCGAGGTACACGGCCAGCGTCAATGTGCCCGGCATCGACGTGAAGGTCACGCCGAGTCGGTTCACGCTGGCCCCCGGCGCCGAGCAGGATTTCACGGTGGAGTTCACGCTGGCCAAGCAGAACCCCGCTCCGCTCGGGGAGTGGGCGACCGGCGACCTGACGTGGACGGGCGGGGGCCATACGGTGCGCAGTCCCATCGCCGTCGAGCCGGTTGCGGTCAGCGCCCCGACCGAGGTGTCCGTCGCCGCCAGCGCCGCCGGATCCGAGGCCTTCGACATCACGCTCGGTTCGGCGGAGCCCCTGGCGATGTCGGTCGCGGGGCTCGTCGGCGTGGAACCGATCGCCGACAGCGTGACCACGGGCGAGTTCGATGTCAACGCTCCCGTCGCCGACGCCGACACGAAGCAGTACACCGTCACGGTTCCGGCGGGCACCGTAGCGGCGCGGTTCTCCCTCGACGCTGCTGACGACACTGCCGATCTGGACCTGTTCGTCTACCTCGGCGGGGAACTCGTCGACCTCTCCGCATCCAGCGCGGCCGACGAGCAGGTCACGCTGCTCGATCCCGCCGATGGGACCTACGACATCTTCGTCAACGGGTTCACCACGCCGGGCGGCTCGACGACGTACGATCTGGCCAACTTCGTCGTCGCGCCAACCGACCGAGGCAACCTCACCCTGTCACCGAACCCGGTGCCCGGCGGAGTGGGTCAGACCGCGACGGTGACCGCGGCGTGGACCGGACTAGAAACCGCGAACCGGTACTTCGGTGTGATCTCCTACGCCGGATCCGACGTCGTGACGTACTTCTCGGTCGGCTAACGACGGCTCCCGAGCGGTGACCGCGTTTCGCCACGCTCCGCCGTCGTCACGAAGAAGGTTTCGTGCATGGCGATTGCGGCGGTGGAGCCATCTGCTGCGGTGAGCACATCTCGATGAGCCCGCTGTACGACGCCACGCTGCACCACGTGCACGAGTGGCTGACCACGGGCACGCGCCGCCGGAGCAGCCGCGCATCGAGTTCGGCGGCGACCCGCCCGAGGTCGTGCGCGACGAGCACGGCATCGCCCGCGGCGACACCCGGCTGCCGCAGGCCGACGTGCCGATCGCCCAGAACAGCGCCATCCCGGTCGCCGACGACATCTTCAGCCCGCTGTACGGCTCATGCGTGCCGTGCCCGCCCCACGAGGTCCACCGGCTGTACGGCGACTTCGCCACGTATCTCGCTCGCTTCGAGGAAGTGGCGCGAGCCGCCGAGAAGGCCGGTGTGCTGCCGCAGGACGTCGCGGCGCTCGTCGAAGAGGCTCGCGCCGCGTACCCGGACGCGGCCCGCTCGACTGCCCCGCTGATCGCGGACTCGCTGCGGACAGAGGAAACCTCGACCTGACTCGACTGCAGCGACGCCCTCGGCACGCGGCAACTGCATCGCCGACGTCCTGTTCGCGATCAGCGAACTGCTCGGCCTCCAACCGCTCACGATCCGAATAAGACGCGGATGACACCACGCCGACTCACAGTCCGGTATCGCCGGTGCCCGGCGTTCGGAAGGTGATGAGGCAGGCGTTCGGTGCTCGTGCTAGCGCAGGTCTGCCGATGCTCTGACGGGGCGCAGGTACCGTCGGGGTGTGCGATTGGGTCACCTCGATGTCCAGCCGCTCGTCGACGGCTACTTCACTGTCCCCGATGACTTCTTCGGCGACGCCGACCTGACCGCGCACCCCGAGATCCTTGATCCCGACGGGCGTTTGCGGCTTCCGATCGGGTGCTTTCTGGTCCGTTCTGGCGAACGCCTCGTGCTCATCGACGCCGGTGTCGGGCCGGTGCACGACGAGATGTTCGACGGCGGCCGGTTGCTCGATGCTCTTGCCGGCATCGGTGTGGGGAGCGGCGACTTGGACCTCGTGGTGTGCAGCCATCTGCACCTGGACCATTGCGGCTGGCTCATCGACCGCCACTCGCAACCCGTGTTTCCGTCTGCCACGCTGACGGTGGGGGCCGGTGACTGGCGGTACTTCGTCGAGGACGAGGCGGGGTTCATGCGCCGCTCGATCCGCGCCGGGCTGTTGTCCCTGGCGGAAGCGGGTCGGGTTGACCTGCTGGAGGGGGACGCGGAGCTGGCGCCGGGCCTGTCGGTGACGGCAGCTCCCGGGCACACGCCCGGCCACGCCTGCGTGGTGCTCTCGTCGGGTGCGGAGCGTCTGCTGTTGTTGGGGGACGCGATCCATTGCCCAGTTCAGCTTGAGGAGACCGACTGGCGCGTCATCGCCGACGTCGACGCGGATCTCGCCGCCCGCACCCGTGAGCGCTTGTGGCGCGAGCTGGAGGGTGAGGGCGTGCGCGGCGCCGGTGCCCACTTCCCGGAGCTCCGGTTCGGCCGGGTGCTCGCGGGTCGCGGGCGCCGCTGGTGGACCTGACCTAGCTCCGGACCGGTGTGCAGCGTTCTCGGCGTCGGCGGATGTCTGATCTCGGTGTCCGGAACGTCCATCGGCGCGGCGCCGCCCTTGAGGTGCGCCGACGCCCGGGGCCGGCGTGCGCAAAGACTGGACAGCCATCTTCGGCGCGGGCGTGGACGCCGAACGACGGGCGCGATCGTGTGGGAGGCGACCATCCCGCCTAACCCTGCTCACTTGCCGCTGCGCGGAGGTATCCAAACAGCTAACGACGCCGAATTACGCGGCCGAGGGCGTCATCGAACGCCGTGTCGGTGCTTATGGCTGAGCCCGGTACAGGTCGCGCAGCAAGGCGATCTCGGCGCCGTGGTGAACCTGCTCGTCGAGCAGCACCGCCAGGATCTGACCGATGGGCCATCGCTCGCCCCACGGTGTCGGCCGCAGCTCGTCCAGTTGTTGGTCATCGATGTCGGCCAAGGTGATCGTGACGGGGCGCTGGCTCTCCGCCAGGTACGCGATGGCGCCGGCGGCGTCGCCGTGGGGCACAAGGTCGGTGTATTGCCGCCTCCCGGCACCGAATGCGTGCTCCCAGTAGATCGTGTTGCCGTCGGAGATGTGCAGCATTCGCCAGGCGATGGTCGTGAACGGTGCAGGATCGGGTTCGACGTCGGGATAGTCGACGGTCCAGCCGATCGAGGCGCCCAGGTCCGGCCGGACGTTCCAACAGCCTGCCACCGGCTCCCAGCGGTACTCGTCGTCGCTCAACCCGTCGAGACGCGCTCGCAACCGGTCGCAACAACGCTCCCACTGGTTCAACAGCAACCCGGCGGCCGACACCATGGCGCAGATTCATAGCCTCCTACGGCTACGTCGCGCGCGTCCAAACCAAGCGCCCGGGTCCGAATGTCCCGCCTCGCGACGTCCGAATTTGACGGGGAAAACGCCGGACCGGCGCGTCCTGGACCGCCGGCTATCCGTCCCCGGTCGGGCCCAACACGTGTCGGCGCGCTTGCTTTCGCGAGCGCGCAGCCGTGGATGACCTCTGCGAGGAAGCAGACGGGGGGCCGAATGTCGGTACCGAATGACGTCGTCAGCACGATCCGCGCCCGCACATATCGGCGTTGACGTACGCGTTCGGACATGGCGAGTGAGGGCTCGACGTCATCCGCGGACGTCCAGTCCTGCCCACGTGAGGACTGTTCCGGTGCCGTCGAGGGGGCGGTTGGGACTCTGGGAGACTCGCTGGGTGACGACGCTTGCCGATTTCGCGGAACGTGGAGACTTTGACGATGCCGAGCGCGGGTTCATCGCCGCCCTCGACCCACCGGTGATCACCAACGATGACGGCGTGGTGGTGTGGGACGGCACGTCGTACGTGTTCTTGGAGGGTGACTGCCCGGACACGGCGCACCCGAGTCTGTGGCGTCAGAGCCAGCTGTGTGAGAAGCACGGCTTGTACGAGGTGACCGACGGGATTTATCAGGTCCGCAACTATGACGTGTCGAACATGACGATCGTTGAAGGCGAACGCGGTGTCATCGTGATCGACCCGTTGATCTCGTGCGAGTGCGCCCGCGCGGCGTTCGATCTGTACCGCCGGCACCGTGGCGACCGGCCGGTGACGGCGATGATCTACACGCACTCGCACACCGACCATTTCGGCGGGGTGAAGGGTCTGATCTCCGAAGACGACGACGTGCCGATCGTGGCCCCTGCCGGATTTCTCGCCCATGCCGTCGCCGAGAACGTCTACGCCGGGCCGGCGATGCTGCGCCGCGCTGGTTACATGTATGGCGTCGGCTTGGAACGTGGACCGGCCGGGCAGATCGGGTTCGGTCTCGGCCTGGCGACATCCCGGGGCACGGTGTCGCTGATCGCCCCCAACGTCGATATCACCCACACCGGGCAAGAAGAGATCCTCGACGGGGTCCGCATCGTGTTCCAGCTGACCCCTGACACCGAGGCGCCGGCGGAGATGCACTTCCTCTTCCCGGAACGCCGGGCCCTGTGCATGGCCGAGAACGCGACCAAGAACCTGCACAACGTGGTCACCCTGCGCGGGGCGCTGGTGCGCGACTCGCACAACTGGGCGCACTACATCAACGAGGCGATCAGTCTCTACGCCGCCGACTGCGACGTGGCGTTTGCCTCCCATCACTGGCCGACGTTCGGTCGGGACCGGGTGGTGCAGTACTTGTCCGAGCAACGTGACCTCTACGCGTACCTCCATGACCAGACGCTGCGGCTGATGAACAAGGGCTACACCGGGGTCGAGATCGCCGAGATGATCGAGATGCCGCCGGCGTTGGATCGGGCCTGGCATACCCACGGCTACTACGGATCGGTCAGCCACAACGTCAAGGCGATCTATCAGCGCTACCTGGGATGGTTCGACGGCAACCCGGCCAACCTGTGGCGGCACCCACCCGAGCAGAGCGCCCACCGCTACGTCGAGTGCATGGGCGGGGTCGACGCCGTCGTCGCCAAGGCCCGCGAGTACGTCGAGCGTGGCGATCTGCGCTTCGCCGTCCAACTCCTCGACCACGCCGTGTTCGCCGAACCCGGCCACGACGGCGCCAAGGAACTGCTGGCGTCGACCTACGAACAGCTCGCCTATGGCGCTGAGAACGGCACCTGGCGAAACTTCTTCCTCACCGGGGCGATGGAGCTCCGCGACGGTCCGGCGTCGTCGCGTCCGGCGACATCGTTCGGCGCCTTCGCCGGGGCACTCGAGCTGGAGCAGATCTTTGACTCCGTCGCGCTGCGCATCGACGGACCGCGCGCCTGGGACGAACACTTGGCGATCGACTGGATCTTCAGCGACCTCGGGCGCACCATCCGCACAACGCTGTCCAACGGTGTGCTGTCCCAAACCCCCGACCCTCCGGCCGATGCTGTCGATCTCACGATCACCCTGACGAAGACGCAGCTGTTCGATGTCCTCCTTCAAGGCGAGCTCGACGGCGTCGATCTCGACGGTGACCCAACTGTCATCGCTCGCCTCCAAGCGCTGCTCGACCGACCAGAACCATCGTTCCCCATCGTCACGCCCTAACAGCTTGCCGCGTCACGCTCCTGCTGCGTCAAGGTCTCGACCGCCTCCAACAGTGCTCCATGGCGCTGACGCGAGTCGCGGTCGCGGCGACACCAGCTCTTCAACATGCTCGCCTCCGTCGACTCGAATGTCTTGGCTCCGCGGCACTGAGTCGTTCCGAATCTCTCGTCGCCGGACGCGGCGTGATCATCGATCAGGCGCAGAGCGGGCTCGGCCCCGTGGCGCCGGCGGAACGTGTTGGGGACTGGACGGTGCCGGCGGCGATAGTGGCACGTGCGCCACGACTATTTCGGTGACGAGATCGCCGCTTCCTACGACGAGAGCATGGACGTGCGGTTCAGCGCCGACCACCTTGCACTTGAGTCGACGTTCCTGGCCCAGCTCGCCGGGCCCGGTGGACGGGCACTCGAGCTGGCGATCGGCACGGGTCGCGCCGCCCTGCCACTCGCCGACCGAGGCATCGACGTGGTGGGGATCGACCTGTCCGAAGCGATGGTCGCTGAGCTGCGGAGCAAGCCGGGTGGCGCGAATCTTCAGGTGGTCATCGGTGACTACACAAGCGCCCGCGTCGACGGCGAGTTCGACGTCGTCTACCTGGTGTTCAACACCATCGGCAATGTCGCCAGCCAGGACGCCCAGGTGGCGACGTTCGAGAACGCCGCACGGCACTTGCGACCGAGCGGTTGCTTCGTGATCGAGACTGGCACGCCCGGCGTGCTGCTCGCTCAGGCGGACCACCGCTACCGGGTGTTCGACCACGGCGGAGACCACGTGGGCATCGACGAGTACGACGTCGCCACGCAGCTGATGTGGTCGCACCACTACACGCGCCGCGACGACGGCAGCTACCAGCGCAACTCCCTCCCGTTCCGCTACGCCTCGCCAGCGGAGTTCGACCTCATGGCACGGATCGCCGGGATGCGGCTGCGAGAACGCTGGGGGTGGTGGGACAAGTCGGCGTTCACGGCCGAGAGTCCCAGCCACGTCTCGGTGTGGGAGAAGCACCGGACCTGACCACCGACGCGGTGCCTGGAGGTACAGCGAGAAAGCTTGACGGAGAGGGAAACGATCCGCGTTGCTCGTCGAGCCAGGTCAGGTTTCCACCTGCGTGTGCAGAGTCGAATCCTCGCTGCGCGGGCGACGGCGCGCCGAACGGGCCGACCGAACTGCAGCACCGAATCACGGGCTGACCCGTGACCGTGGCGGCACAAATCGGCCCCTACTTGCAGTCGGTGACGCCCGAGCCGCGACCACCTGTCTACGCCCGGCCCGCGATCGGTTCAACGGATGACTGGCTGGGAGAGTCGTGGCGCTGCTCGGGCCCGCTGCCGCGGGCTGGCCGAGTACGGCGCCCACCGCAAGGATTCGAATTGCCGGCCCGTCGCGGTGGGATCAGCCGTAGGACCCGATGATCTCGCGGTGCAGATCAAGCAGGGTCGGGATCTCGTCACGTTCGGCCCGCGCCATGCCGCATTCGGTGCAGATACCCCACGCTCGGTGGCCGAGGTGCCCATCGATCAGGCGGACCTGCTCCTCGGTGGTGCCCTCTGCTTGGTTCTCCGGGTGGTATGGCACGAGGGCGAAGTAGAGCTCGGTCGTCGCCGTGACGTCGAGTGAGGCGAGCGGCTCGAAATAGCCCGCCTCGCGCTGGTATTGCGGCACGGTGAAGGCGATGAAGTTGATCGGTCGGCTCACGCCTGCGCCGACTCGGTTGGCCACCTCCACCTGCATGGCCAGCGATTCGGGCTCCTTGAAGTGCTGGTGGTGGTAGTCGCCGTAACACAGGTGCATCCCGACCGGCACGTCAGCGGGAACCTGGTCGACGCAACGGACGAGCCGTTCCACGACCTCACCCATGGTCTTCGCACCGGGGAACGCCATCTCCAGCATGCCGAACTCGACGGCCACATCCCACTGCACCGCGATTCGGTCATGCGGCACGGCGTCGAGCAGACGGTTCAGATCGCCGAACAGCGCCTTCTCATACGACGGCTCGACACGGTCCTGGTCCGCCTCGACCAGCCAGGCATTGATCGACGCCAACGGCGTCGGGTACTCGACTTGGAACCGCACCCCCGCCGGGATGACCCCATCGCTCTGCAGCCTGTCGAAGGTGGCGAACGAGTCCTGGTAGACGTCGGCATAGCCGAGGTTCGGCCACTCGATCTCGTCGGCGTCGACGGTCAGGCGGACCTTGGGCATCTGCACGTACTCTGCCGACTCCACAGCCATGTCGACCGGCTTGTCCGACTCCAGTCCGGGTGTCTGCAGGAACTTGTCGAGCTGGAACCAGATCCAGTTCTGGCGGTCGCCGGTCTCACCATCGGGTATTCGGGTGACGCCCTTCGGCACCCTCGATGCGATCTCGCGCATCACCGTTTCGGTGTCGGCCAGATTGACCCCACCATTGAAGTGCACAGCGGTCGGCGGCATCATCCACGTCCTTTCCCTCGCGGCTGGGCAGATCGCCAACCTAGACCTCCGACACAGGCGACGATCCTCCGACGACGCCCCGCCAGGCACCGCCACCATCCAGGCGTCCACAACCGTCACATCGGAGCACCGGCAACTCGACTCGCTCGCCGTGCACCGATCGTCATGTCCATCTCGGTGCCGAGCCTGTCGCCGAGGTCCTGCTGAACGAGGCGCAACCACCCTCACACCGCCGCCCAACTCGGTCGACGTCACCGCCGCCGGCGCTGACGAAACGCACCGAACGTCGCGCCCGGTCAGACAGCCATCTCGACGTCTCAGCGCGCACCGATCTCACTGGCATTGGTGGTCGGAGTGCCGACCCGGTCGAGTGGTGGCGTGGCACCTGAGCGGGGTCAAGCGCTGCGCACCGGCGCAGTAACAGGGTTCGTTCACCAGGATGATCTCGCGCTCGCCATCGCTGCCACAGCGCGCGCCGAGTGCGATGACGGCTGAGTCGTCCGTGAGATCGCTGATCGGGCCGCTGTAGAAACCGCCGCCCAACTTGACGGTTTCGCCAACCCATTGCTGCTCGGCTGATCCTTAGGTCAGCTCGTCGGAGCGCCCGGATTCGATGCGGGACCACTGGGCGATTGGGCGCCCGTTCATACGCCACACCTCGGGGTTTTTGGCGTCACCCCAGGGCTGGGGCCAGCCGTCGGGGGAGTCCTCCCACGTCTCCTGGCGCCCGTAGACGGTCATGTCCCACAGCCCGTGGGTGGGGGCCATGATCTCGACGCCGCGACCGCCGGTGTAGTACGTCTCGAACACTCGCTCGCCGTCGCGGACGTAGCAGACGAGGTGATGGCGCTGCCAGTCACGACCCTCAAGGAGTTGCGCCGCCGTCTTCTCGACCGAGTACCACGGCATGTCCAAGCCCAGGAAGTCCCGGTAGCGGACGCTCTCCTCGTACGGGCCCTTGCAGAGCGTGGCGTACGTGGCGTCGCGGGAGTGGATGTAGGACAGCTCGCGGACCTGGCTGTTGAAGAACGTGCATCCCTCGCATTGCTCCGCGGCGGGTTGGCTGGGCCACCAGGCGTGGAAGTACGCGATGAGTTGCTTGCGGCCTTCGAAGACGTCGAGGATCGTCATCGGTCCGTTGGGACCGATCACCTCGATGGTGGCGTCGACCTCCACCATCGGAAGCCGCCGCCGGGCCGCCGCGATCGCGTCCCCTTCGCGGGTGTGCGCCTTCTCCCGTACCAACAGTGCTTCCCGCGCCTCCTGCCAGGTCTTTCTGTCGACCACATGCGGGAGGGCTGGGCTGCGTGCTTGGTCGTTCATGATCGTCTCCATGCGTTCGTTGCGGTTGCCCACCGACGAACGGGACCATACGGGCTTCGACATTGGGCTGTTCACATTTCATGGGCCATGGCCGGCTCGACTTGTCGGCTCCACGCGAATTCACTTCTTGGCGCTGGCGGATCGGCTCGAGCCCTTGCGCGTTGACGACACGGGCGGCGCGGCGGGCGACGCTGCAGGTCGGTCGTCACGGCCGCGCCGCGGCCGACGTTGCTGCCGATCTGGGCTGCGATTGGCACACGGTGATGGCTGCTGTGGTCGCTGTCCGCGAGCCGCTGATGGAGGACGGCACCGCATCGGCGCGGTCAACGCGCTCGGACTCGACGAGGCGCTGTACGCCCGCGCGGGCCCCAGGATGTCCGCCGTCGCTGTTCTGCTGCCTGTGGTGGTGAGACCTCCCGCCGTGGCGTGCCAACCAGATGCGCTGGGCTCGCGTGCCTCACCCTGAACGGCGGTGCCGCCGGCGGCCTCGACGAGCCCACCTGAGCTGAAGCCGACGACGTCAACGAGGAAGTCGTGACCGGCGCGGATGTCCGTGTTGTGAGTGACGGCGATGAGATCGAGGAACTCGACAGCCAGTTGTCCTGCGCGTCGTCGTTGGTGGGCGCTGGTCGCTACAGCGGGTGCAGGATCCGTTCCGTCGCTTCGTCGCCGTCGCGCAGCACGATCTCCCGCGTCGGATGATCGGGGTCGAAGACGACGGCATCGAGGGCGACGGCGCGGCGCATCAGTTCGGTGACGCTGATCCCACGCCGGCGAGCGCGGCGGCGCAGGTCCTCGTGCATCCATCGAGGCATCGAGATCGTCACTTTCGTGAACTCGACGGCTTCGTCCCGGTCCTCGTGTCCCCGCGTGCCCATGGCGGTGCTCCCTTCGTCGGTGACCGCTGCCGTCGAACGGTGTCACTGATCAGCGTGCCCCATCAGTATCCGCCGCCACCGCTGGCGATTTCAACCACCATATGACGGAACTTAACCACATCCTGTGGATAACATTGCTGGCGGATCCATGGCTTCTGACCATCCCCGATGCCGTGGATCCATCGGAGCGATCTCCGGTCGAGGAGGTGGATCGTGACCAGCTGGGGCCATCGGCGAGGCGATCGGTCCGACCTGCCTGCCGTCCCCCAGGCCGCCGGACGGGGAGACCGGCGATGAGCTGGCAGGAGTACTCCCTCGGGCTGATCGACGCCCTCGCCCTGCCGGGCGTCGTGCTCATCCTCGGCATCCTCTTCTTCCGACCGCTGCGAGCCGTCAGCCGACGGGTCCAAGACGACCTCGCCGCCGGCAAGGCCCTCCACATCGGCGCCGGCGGCGTCCACGTCGGCATCACCGAGCGCGACGACTATCACGCCCAGTGGTACAAGCCCTACCAGCTCAGACTGGCCACGACCGAACGCGTCACTCCCGAGACAACGGCGGAGCAGCCCGAACCCGGCCGTGCCGGCGCCGCGCCGCAGCGCGACGATGCGGAGCCGCGATCCGAGCAGGCCACGCCCGAAGCGACGCCGCCGGCCGCCCACCCATCAGCGAGCCGCCGCGTGCCGCGAGGCCCGACGACGCAGGCCCGCGACACGACCCGACACGCTTAGCACCCTCAGACACGGTGTCCTCAAACGGTGGCGATAACGCCGGACTGCCGGGTCCGAGATCGCCGGCTCGACCGAACGTCGCCGGAGCCGTTCGGTGCGCGTCGATCACGACAGTGCTGGCCCGAGCGGTTCGCCTGCGGCGACGAGCAAGCTGTTCATGGCCGACTCGTAGGTTTCCTGGGGCGTCGGAGCGCGGGCGATCGGTAGTCGGCCGGGTTCAGGCACGTGACCGGCGACGGTGTCGGGGCCAATTCGGCTCGCGTTCACGACGACCACCGTGGGCTACGTGGTTGGTCGCTCGCAATCCAGGTTGCCCGCTGGCACGTATCCATCTCGGCGGTCGTCTGGGGCGGGTTCGATCGTGCTCACCTCATCGTCAGTGTCGGGGGACGGATGGGCAACATCGCCACCATCAACAACGCCGGCGTCATCACCGAGACCAAGGCCGTCGAGGACAGCGAACCGTCGCAGATCACCGTCGCCCCCAACAGCGACCCCTGGTACACCATGCTGTCCGCCAGCAAGATCGCCACACTGCAGCTGCGGTAGGCCGCAGCGCTGCCGATGCGACGACCGATCGCCCTCCTCGCGCTGTGGCTCACCGCGGCGATCGCCTGCGCGACGCTCGGCTGGTTGACCGTCAGCATGGTCTCGGGGCCGCCGCGCGAATCCAGCCTGCGGTCGCTCATCCCGACCACGACGACCCCTGACGACACGGAGGCCGGCGTCGTCCAGTCACCGCCGGCCATCACGCGCGGCTCGACGACCGCGATGTCCACATCGACGTATACGTCCACGACGACCACCACCACGACTGTGCCCGGCGCCCCGCAGGCGACCGCGACCGCCCCGCTGCCAAGTCCACCGGCGCCGACCACGGTCCCGGCCCTTCCCGCGACGCCACCGGCACCGCGGGCTTCGACGACGAGCACCACGATCACTAGCAGGGGCGGATCGGTGGCCGTCCGCTACGACGGGTCGACGGGAACCGTCCGCCTCCTGTGGGCCACGCCCCACGAGGGCTTCACGATTAACCCGCGGGTCACCGGTCCATACAAGGTCGAAGTCCATTTCGAAAGCGACGACGCAGAGTCGCGGGTGTTCGCCTGGTGGGATGGCGACCCGCACCAGCGCGTCGAGGAAACCGACTGACGCCCCGCTGCCGGACGCCCAGGCCGGAGATGGCCCGAGCGATCACCAACTGCGGAATCTCCCGAGATACCGGCCCTCCGAACGAGTCCCGCCGGATGTACACCGCGACCGAATTTGGAGAGGACTGCCTGCGACCACACGTGATTGTGCGTTCGTTTCAACGTTGCCGCCTGGCGTCCCAGCGACTGTTGCGTTCTGCTCGGTTCCGTACGGTCGGCATCGTTCCGGCGACCGGCTTGGGCCGCGCAGCATCCACCCCAACGCGCCGAGAGGTCGGTATTCTCGGCGCAGCAGCAGGGAGGTCGGAGCCACACCTGCGCCGACGACGTCGAAGCGGGCGGCAGGCCGCAAGGCCACCGCGAGCGCGACGTAGCTGGAATCAGTACCGGGACCGACGGGCGACGGCGCCCGGGCATCCGACAATCGCGTCTCGCAATCGCCTAGGTCCGTGCCCGCAAACGCCGGGACTCTGCCGCGACCGAACGTCGCCGGACGACGTTCGGTAGCCGCCTCACGTCGACCGCCGAGTGACGAACGGCAGTTCCGGCGCTTGAGGTCTCGCCCGCCGCTTTGTGTCACCGGAGTCCGGCGATGTACGTTGCCGCGTCGAGCGGGGCGGATGGCGACTGGCCATCGCGAGGCGGCACGGGAGAGCGGGCGGAGGTGCTCCGATGATGGCGGCATTCGACGCCTGGGAGTTGCGATGGACGGCCCGACATCTGTCGACTCTGGACACGGCCTGGTTGCCGCCTTCATCCCTCGAGTCGGACGTCAGGGTCGTCTACGAGCACGACGTGTACGTGCTCACGCGATCGGACCGGATCAACCTTAAGGTTCGCCATCGCGAGAACTCGATCAAGCTCAAGACGTTGGTCGAACGAACAGACGATGGGTTCGAGCGATGGCGCACTGAATTCGACGCGTCGTTGCCGGCCGGACCGGAACACTTTCGCCACGTGCTGGACCTGATCGGAAGGGCAGGGCCGCCGGAACGACTTGGCGCTGCGGCGCGAGCCGCTGAGGTGGTCGAGATCCTGGACGCGATCTGTGATCCGTCGCAGCTGGTTGCCGTGCACAAGACGCGCCACCTGTTCCAGCGCGGAACCTGCTGCGTGGATGAGGTTCGCTTCCGGACCCGCGGGGGCACCTACCGTTCCCTGGGGGTCGAGAGCGGCAGCCTCCGCGACCTTCGCTCGCTCGTGCAGGACCTCGGACAAGGCAGGCTCGGCTCGCCGTGCAACTACACAGAGTTCCTCTCGGTCCGTCGCTGATGCGGTCAGGAGCGCCGGAATACCCAGTGCTCGGGAGCGGCGACAGCGACCCGATGCGGCGCACCGAACGCTCGGAGCGCCACAGTCCGATATCCGATATCCGCGTCCGGTAATCGCGCCGCCCCGTGCCCGAAATCGCCGGGTCGTGGCGATCAGCTCGGAGCCGTTGGGGGCTTGCGCGGTCGCTTGCTCGCAGCGACCGCATCCGTGACGCGGAGAGCAGCGGCGGCAAGGACGAGGAGCAGAGCAGCACTGCTCCACCAATGTTGGTGAACCTCGACGACTCCGCCCTGCAGGTCGTTGACGGCGTAGCCGAACATGATCAGGACGGCGGCCAGGATCAGGTCGACGAGGTGGCGGGCGGCGTTGGTCATGAGCTGTTGTCCTCTGAGCTGGGCGGCGTGCACCGCAACGTCCAGCGCGTCTCGCACGGGACGTGCAGAGTGGTCGAGGAGCTCGATGAGCTCCTCCTCGTAGCGGCGACGGAACGGCCGCGGATACAGGTGCAACAGCCAGCGTTTCATGTGACCGCCGAGGTCGCGCGCTGACGGATGCGATCGAGCTCCTCGAGCTGATCACCCAGCTGCTGGCGCCCGAGCGGCGTGAGCCGGTAGGGGCGTCGCCGCTGATCGCTCGGGAGCGCCTCGACGAGGCCGTCTCGTTCTAGCGAGTTGAGGGCCCCGTAGAGGGTGCCCGGGCCGAGGTGCACAGCGGCGAAGCTGTTCACGTCGGCCTGGATGGCATACCCGTGCTTGGGTCCGTCCGACAAACTGACCAGGACGAGGAGCCGGGCGTCTGCCATACATCGGCTAGCGTATTACGCTGCACGTAGTAGCGCAAGGATGCGTGCCGAGCGCCCGATGACAACGTCCGACAATCCTGGCGAGCGTCGCCCGAGAACGTCGACGGCGTGGAGTGTCCCGATGCCTTGAGACCGCTCGCGCCGAATGAACGAAGGCGCTTCGGAGCGACCGTCCGCTCCGATGTCACGCCCACCCTGCGACTCGCCTCGTCTTCCTGTTGGGCACACCGAGGCGCGGTGTGCCCAACTCTGCTGCGGCGAGATCAGCGCCGCCGGCGCCGCAGTTCGGCCTCAACGTCAGCCTCCGTCACCGGCCGATGAGCGAACGTCTCCCAGGCGTGCAGCACCAGACCGACGCCCCAGACGGCCAGTACCCAGGCAGGCCACAAGTATCCGGCGCCCGTGGCCGCCCAGGCGGCGACGAGGAAGGCGTTGACGACGACGAAAACAACCACGTGCGAGCCGAATTCGCGACGGTCCTGAAGCCGCTTGCGGACTCGCTCCCGCTCTGTGGACGTCTCGACGCCGGGCTCCGACGGCGCACCCGAGATCTCTCGCAGTGCTTCCACGATCGTGCTCCTTTCACCACGCCGAGTGACGCCGCCGATCTCGCCACGACAGCGAGCCGCTCGACACCTCCAGTGTCGACCGCTCCGCACCGACGCGCCAGGGACGAACGTCCCGAGCCGCTGGGGACCAGTCAGCCGGTTGCGCTCACCACCAAGCGGGGGACCCGCACACGGCGCAGCTCCCGCCGAGGCGACAACGCTGGGGCCGATCGGACACCCGATCTGGTACCAGCTCGGGTATCCGAATATCGCGTCCGAAACAACAGCGCGATGGCGTCGGCCGACCTGACCGTCGTTGCGTGGGGGCCCATGGGTCACTGCTCGGTCGTGATCGATGCGTGGCTCAACTGCTCAAAGAACCGCTGTATCTGGAGAGGACGTCAAAAGGGACAGCCTCGCCATCCGCTCTACGTTTCAGCGGAGGCTCCGCTGGTCGCATGGCGGCGACCCGACTGAACAGTCCGCTCGCCCGTCCATGAGCTCCACGACGGATCGTCAGTTCGCGATTCGCCGACGACGTCACATGAAAAGGGCGGGCCACCGCGTCCTGGTCGCACCTCGGCTCTGCCGTCAGGGCCGTACCGCACGTCCTGCCCGCGCGGCACGCGCCCTCCTCTACCCGAGTGCGAGCATCGCCTCGGCGACCTCGCCGGCCGCCGCCTCGGGGATCGCAGTGGCGGCCTCCTCGAGGACGAGCAGCCGCGCCCCTGGGATCTCGCGCGCGATCGCCTCGCCGTTGCCGACAGGGAAGAACGGGTCGCGGCGGCCGTGGACGACAAGCGTGGGGACGTCGATCTCGGGGAGGCGTTCGCGCCAGCGGGGTTTGCAGTCGAGCTTGGAGAACACCATGCCCATCTGGTTGGCCATCTGGACCGGGGGGCCGGTGCCGGGCGTGCGGTCCCAGATGCGGGCGGCGATCGCGCGCGCGGCGATGGGGTCGTCGCCGAGGATCTCCGCGCCGGCGGCGGCGAACTCCGCCACCGCCTCGCGGTCGGTCCAGTCGGGCATCGGCTGTGCGAACAGCCGGCTCATCGTCGCCCCGTCATGGTCGGGGAGGTCATCGTCGGGCGGGCCGGGAGCGACCGAGCGGGTGCCGGCCAGGGTGAGCGCCGAGAACGTGCCCGGATGGTCGAGCGAGGCCACCTGGGCGACCATCCCACTGACGCCGATCCCCGCGAGGTGTGCGGGCCCGCCGCCGAGTGCGTCGGCAAGGGCCGCGGCGTCGGCGGCGAGATCACGCAGGGTGTAGGAGGGCGCCTCCGGGTCCGCCGTCGTCGACTCGCCGCTGTCGCGCAGGTCGTAGCGCACGACGCGGCGCCCGGCGGTGGCGAGGCGCTCGCAGAGCGCGTCGGGCCAGGAGAGCATCGTCGTCCCGCCCGCCAGCAGGACGAGCGGTGCGTCGTCGTCACCGAAGGACTCGATCCCCACGGAGACCCCATTGGCCTTGACGGTGGTCATCGGATCACGCGGCAGTCCCGCTCGAGCCGGAGGAACCCTGCGATGATGAGCATGCGAACGTGACTCCCTTCAATGTTGTTCGGATCGTTCAGACCGACGCGAGCTGTCCGTTCGGAAGGTAGACGGCGCAGCCGGTACCGACTCATCGGCCGACCGCTTCCATGCTGACGAACATTGCGGCCTCTCCAGCGGCTTGGTGCTGGTAAGGGCCACTGAAACCGCCGCTCAACTGGTTGGCGGCGCTGATCTGGTCCAGTTCGGGTCGGCGTGGCTGGTCAGTGTCGGCCGATGAACTCCATCACGCCGGCGTTGAACTCCGTGGGATGGGTGTTGAACATGTTGTGGCCGGCGCCCGCGATGCTCAGCCGGCTGACGTCCGGCAGGACCTCTTCCAGTCTGTCGGTGACCGCGGTCAGCGGAGCGGGGCTTTCGGCTCCGGAGACGAGCAGTGTCGGGACGCGGATGCTCCTGGCATCGTCCTCGCCGAACTGTGGGAAGCCGGCCCGTAGTTGTGCCTTGAAGGGGCCGACGTTGCCGACGAACGCCTGGAACGTCTCTTCGGGGATCGCCGCGACGCGCTCCTTGCCGGCGACGGCCGTCATGAAGACCCGGAGCCCGCCTTCATCGTCGCCCCGGTTGAAGGCCTTCATGGCTGGACCGATTCCCCTGGCGCCGAACTTGATGAAGCCGATCCCGGCCCGTGGGTTGCGGGCCAGCAGCTTCAGCACCTGGGGCGGCGTGGGCGGGATGTTGACGCCAAGCAAGGGAAACGCCGGCGGCTCGAGCAAGACCAGCGAGCGCAGGAGCTCCGGATAGCGGTAGGCGAGAAGGAGGCCACCGAAGCCGCCCGGCGATGAGTGGCCGACGAGGTGGACGGGCGCAAGGTCGAGCGCCTTGATGAAGGCCGCCAGATCCTCGACGAACGTGTCCAGCGTGATCTTCTCGTCCGCCTCGAGCTTCCGGTTGGGCCAGGCGCCGCGGCAGCTCACGGTGATGGTCCGGAAGCTGGCCGCGAAGGCCGGCACCTGGAGTTCCCACTCCCGGTAGTCGCCGACGCCGCCGTGGACGAAGACCACCGGCTGCCCCTGGCCGTGCTCGAGGTAGGCCAGCTCGGTCCCGTTGATCTTCGCCGTCTCGGCCATGGTGCGCTCCTTCTCGATCCCTCAGCTCGCCACCGCGCACAGCGCCACGCACGGCAGCTCGTAGCCGCCGCTGTCGACAGCGAAGCGGCGGAGCGCGTCGTCGACGTCGTCCCGGACCGCGGCGCGGTCGTGATCCCCCAACCCCCTCAGCGCCAGCCCGACCGGGCCGGCCGTGTCACCGATCAGGCCCAGGTAGTCGTCGGCGTCTTCGATTGCGAACCTCCCATGGGCCTCCTCGATCCGCACCTCGGTGAATCCGGCTTCGCGCAGGAGGCTCTCGACCCGCTCTGCGCTCGCCATGCTGAACGGCCCCGGGGCGGGTGGCGGAGGAGGGGGCGGGATGTGGCCGCGCTGACCGAGGCTGATGCCGGCGATCGCAATCCACGGGTTCCGCTCCATCGCGCCCCAGACGGCGAGCGCCACCCGGCCGCCCGGGCGCAGCACTCGCCGCGTCTCGACGAACGCCGCCACCGGATCTGGCATCAGCATGTAGCCGAACCGGCAGAGCACGCCGTCGACCGAATCGTCGTCGAGGTCGATGCGCTCGGCGTTGATCACCCGGTAGTCGACGTTGCCGAGACCGAGCTCGGCGCCGCGGCGGCGGGCGGCGTCGAGCATCGCCGGCGAGAAGTCGCTTGTGATCAGGTGGCCGCTCTCACCGATGATCGCGGCCGCTTCGAATCCGGTGTCGCCCACCCCTGCCGCAAGCTCGAGGAGCGTGTCTCCCTCGTGTGGATCGAGCTCCCGAAGCATCCATTGGCGGACCGGCGTCGCGTACTCCTCGATCTCGGCGCGCCGCTTCTCCCAGGTGGGTGCGATCTTCTCGGCGATGTCGAGGTGGAACTGGTAGTCCCGCTCGCGCTGCTCTTCGATCGTCTCGTTGGCCATCCCGTCCTCCTCGCCTGGGCCGACGGCTCAGCGGGCGCCGAGCCCTCTAGGACGAACCTAAGGCCGGGCAAGCGGTCGCCCAATTGGGAGTTCTCCCCATGCGACGAGGCCGTGCTCCATCGCGAACAGGGTCGCCGCGGCGCGGGTCGACACGCCGATCTTGCTGTACGCGTTCTGGACGTGGCGGTCTGCGGTCTTGACCGAGATCCCGAGCTCGTGGGCGACCTGCTTCGTTTGCAGGCCGCGGGCGAGCATCGCGACCACCTCGGCCTCGCGCTCGGTCAGCCCCGCCGGGCGCTCCAGCCGCGGTGCCCGATGGCCGGCCGCCTCGATCACCGCGGTGACCGCGTCGGGGTCGAGGCGGCCCGCGTTCGCCTCCGCGGTGAGCGCCTCCGCCGCCCGCTCCGGCTCGAGCGCTGGGCGGTGCGGGCGCGGCTCGCCCATCGCGAAGAAGGCGTCGGCGGCGGCCAGCAGGCGCGCCGGCATCGTCTGGTCGGCACCAGGGGAGCCGCGGTGGTAGCCGCTTCGGTCGAGCCGCTCGTGGTGGGCAGCAGCGACCGGGGCGAGTGCCGCCAGGAACGGCGAGCGCGAGAGGCAGCGCTCGGTGTGGTATGGGTGCAGCCGCACCTGCTCCAGCTCGTCGGCGCTCAGCGGGCCCGGCTTCTGCCAGACCCGCGCGTGGACCGCGACCCTTCCGAGGTCGTGGACGAGGCCGGCGCGCCGGATCGCGGTCGCGCCCGCGGCGTCGATCCGGCAACGCCCGGCGGCCTCGGATGCAAGCTCGGCGACGCCCACCGAATGACCGGCGAAATACGGCGAGATCAGATCGGCGAAGCGGCCCATCGCGGCGAGCCCGCGGTCGAGTGCGTCGCCCTCGAGCATCAGCGGCGGCGAGGGCTCCACGGCGAGAGTTTCGTCCCATGCGGAGCCGCCGTCGTCGAACGCAAGGATGGCGGCGCTGCCCTCGACCAGGCAGGCCGCCACCTCGGGGTCGAAGGCGTGGCCGGCGCGCTGGCCGACGATGCCCACCGCATGCGCGACGCCCCCGAGGTGGAGCTGGAGGGCGGCGTCGGTGGCGACGTGGACGATCCGCATCGGCAGCGGGATCTCCTGGTGTTTTCCTCGCCCCAGCGGACCATGGCCGTCCCAGCGGTCGGTCAGGTAGGCGAGAAGGTCGGGGACCGCTGTGGGAGCGCCGGTCTGCTCGGCGAGCATCCCGGCAACTTCGCAGGAGGCGGTGAGCGACGGGCGCGTCTCCCGTGCCATCCGCGGCAACCGCCTTGCGGTCTGGGCGGCGCGTGCGAGCCCAGTGACATCCTCGTCGGGCAGCGAACGCAGGAGCCCGGTGAAGACCTGGCGCACCGAGCCGTACATGAGCGGGTTGAAGTTCTCGGTCATCGAGCCGCCGAAGACCTGGGCGGCCACATGCGCCTCCGCGGTGCAGCCCGCGTGTGAGAGCAGCGACGTGTAGTACGTCTGTGAGGCGGTCTCGCGATCGACCCGGAGCCGCTCGGCGAGCCGCATCGCGATCAAGGTCTCGTGCAGCCCGTGCTCGAACGGGAAGCCCATCCCGAGGTCAGTCGCCAGGCAAAGCGCGCCGATCAGCTCGGCGGTACGGACTCGCTCCTCATCCGCGGACGCACCCATCACACGACACAGTGTCTCAGCCCCGAACCCTCTCTGCAGAGACGCTCCACCGGGTGCTGAGCCCGATCGTCCGGACCACTCTTGCTGGCGTCCCTCCAACCTCGATCCCGCGACGTATTCGGCATCGTTCGGCATCCTGTGCGAGCGCGACCGCACGACGCCGCAAGTCGGTGCCCCGTCGCGCCATACCTGATGCCATGTGGATGCGCTACCTGACCGTGCGGAGGTACCCGCACAGATCAGCGCCGGATTGATGCCTTCGATGTGTTGGCTTCCGAACCTGCCGGGCTGGCTGGCGTTCACATGGCTGCAACGCAGGGACCACATCTGAGCGTGCGCTCGCACCGGCGTAAAGTCATATTGAGAGGACGTTCTCCAGCGCGAAGTAGGCCGAGGCCCCACCTCGGGTCGCCGAACGTGAGCAGCGACACGGGTATCTCGAACCCAGACCCCGAGAAGGCCACGTTGTGCGGTCTCACCGAACTGTTACCTGCTACATGATCCCGCGGCCCCGGTGGCTCCTAAAATCAAAAATAGGACCCTACTTCCACCACTGCAAAGCGAACGATGATGATGCTGACTTCCAGCCCTTGTACGACCGCTATCCGGCTTGTCGGGTTGGTCAAGTCGTTCGGCGCGGTGCGAGCTGTCCAGAGCGTCGACATCTCGGTGTCCCGCGGTGAAACGGTGGCGTTGCTCGGCCCGAACGGGGCGGGCAAGTCGACCACCATCGACATGATGCTCGGCCTGAGCCGCCCCGATCAGGGTCACGTCGAACTCTTCGGTCTCGCGCCGGCCGATGCCGTCAAGGGTGGTTCCGTCGGTGTCATGCTCCAGATGGGCGCCTTGATCCGAGACCTGTCGGTGCGCGAGCTGATCACGATGATGGCGTCGCTGTACAGCGACCCGCTCGATGTCGACGAGGTGCTCGATCGCGCTGACCTCCGCACGGTTGCCGACCGGCGCACACAGAAGCTGTCGGGCGGGGAGACACAGCGGGTCCGCTTCGCCATCGCGCTGGTGTCGGACCCCGACCTCCTGGTGCTCGACGAGCCGACCGTCGCCCTCGACGTCCAAGCCCGGCACGACTTTTGGACAATGATGCGCGACTCTGCCGCTCGCGGCAAGACCGTCGTCTTTGCCACCCACTACCTCGAGGAGGCCGACGCCTACGCCGATCGTGTCGTGCTCATGGCACGGGGGCGAGTGATCGCCAACGGCTCCCCCACGGAGATCAAAGCGAGAGTCGGTTCGCGCACCATCCGGGCGACGCTCCCCGATGTCGACCTCGGCGCCCTGAACGATCTGCCCGGCGTGGTGGCGGCCGACCGCCACGGCGCGAGCGTCATCTTGCACTGCACGAACTCCGACGCGACCGTGCGAGCGATGCTCGCCGCCCACCCCGACGTTCACGACATCGAGATCCGCGGTGCTGCGCTGGAAGACGCCTTCCTGGAGCTCACCGCCGACGATTTCGATTCACCCCTGGAGGTGTAACGATGAGCGCCGTGGTCTACACCCGTTACGAAGTGCTGCGCACCGTACGCAACGCCCGGTATTTGATCATCTCGTTGGCGTTCCCACTCCTCCTTTTTCTCCTCATAGCAGGACCGAACCGCGACCAGCAGCTCGACGGCATTCCGTTCGCCACTTATTACATGGTGGGAATGATCAGCTGGGGGGCCATGGGTGCCGTCATCGCCGCCGGTGCTCGCATCGCCGGTGAACGCGCCGTCGGATGGCACCGTCAGCTTCGCGTCACACCACTGCCAGTACGCACCTACTTCGAGGCCAAGGTGCTCACGGGCTACCTGATGGCCGCAGCGACCATCGTGCTGATGGCCGTCGCCGGAATCGGTCTCGGCGTGCACCTGTCGGCGGCGGACTGGGCCACGATGACCGCCCTGATCCTGATCGGGCTGATCCCTTTCGCCGTCCTCGGCATTCTCGTCGGCCACCTGGTCACCGTCGATTCGATGGGTCCGGCCATCGGTGGGCTGACCGCCCTGTTCGCGCTGCTCGGTGGAGCGTGGGGCCCAATCGCCACCGGCGGGGCGCTGCACGTGCTCGCCAAGGCGCTCCCGTCGTACTGGCTCGTCCAGGCCGCCCACGCCGCGGTAGGTGGCGACGGATGGCCCGCCACCGCCTGGATCGTCATCGGCGCCTGGACGCTAGCGCTCACCGCGCTCGCCGTGCAGGTCTACCGGCGCGACACGGCGCGGGTATGACGCCAGCATTCCGTCACGGACCACACGAGCATTCGATCCCCGTGCTTCACCGTGGCAGCCTGCCATCCGAAGGTGTCCGGGAACGACGCGCAGTAATGGGCGCGACAGCGCGTCTTCGACCGCCGGATCGGTGGCGTGGTGCAGAGTGACACAGTTGATAAGCCCCGAGTGCTTGCTGTCGTGAGCAACCCAACGCGCCCGTAGTCGGCGTTCGGCACCCGGCCTCGCACGGTGCGGGTCGGAACGCGACCGTCGCTGGTCGCGCCCGATCTGATGCCGTGATGCGCTACCTGACCGTGCGGAGGTATCCGCACAGATCAGCGCCACGGTCCCGGCGGTCGAGGACGCGGACGTTCAGCGTTGTCCCCCGTGTTACTCGGACACAGCGAGCGCCCGCTCCCAACGCCAGACGTCACCGTCGGGCTCGCGTAGCTGACCGGTGCGGGCGAACCCGCTCTTGCGGAGTACCGCCGTCGAAGCGTTCTCCTCGGCAAGGGTGTGGGCGCTCACGATGTTCACACCCGCCGTGCGGGCACGACTGACCAGTTCCTCGACCACGGCCGTGGCAATGCCGCGCCCTTGCCGCCCCGGGGCAACTGCGTAACCGAGCTCAACGTCGCCATCGCGAGGCTCGCCCTTGAACCCACCGAAGCCGACGAGCGCGCCATCGTCGTCGAAGAACAGATGCGTTCCCCACGGGTTCTCCGGGCGGCGGCGTGCCTCCTCGATGGCCGCCGGTAGCGCCTCTGGGAAGCCGATCCAGTCGGTCACGACCGGGATGGCGAACCGTGCGCTGAAGACCTCGTCACCCTCCGCCAGCGCCTCGAGCCAGTCGAGGCGGGCGCGCAGCACCTTGACCACAACGGTGATGTTGGCCACTGCGGAGCCCCACGTCCCAAACGATTTCCGTGCTGCTCGATCAACGCCGCCCGACCGCCCGCTGCTTCGTCGCCCCACAGGCATGCGGCGTCGCCGGCCGGCGATGGGGGACGCCGCTGCGCATCGGTGATGGTCGGCATTCTCGAACACCGCTCAGCTCGGTGACTGCGTCAACGCTCGGCGGCGGCTTCGAGGTCACGTCGACGTGTCCAGCCACGACCGCCTCGACAGCAGCCTGAGGCTACTGAGTCTCGATCACACCCGGACGCCTCGCATGCGCGGTCCACGGCGAGGGCTCCCACGCGTCAGCGTCCCGGCGATCCCGGATACCCGGGCGAATGCGTTGTCACCGTTGTTCTCGGACGCCTTCGGCTTGTTGGAGTCGCCGACGCGTCGCAGGGGCTGTCACACGCCGGGATGCACCAGCTGCGGGGGCACCTGTCGTGACACATCGTGTGGGGCGAGTAGAACACGTTGAGGGGACGAGCGGAGGAGGTCATCATGGTGGCGACGGTCAAGATCGCGACGGGATCGGTCTCGGGAGCCGTTGACCAGGGGGTTCAAGCGTTCAAGGGCATCCCGTACGCGGCGCCGCCGGTTGGCGAGCACTGGCTGCGCCCCCCTGCGCCACCGGCTTCATGGGACGGTGTGCGCGATGCGTCGCACTTCGGCGCCGTGGCCCTTCAACATCCGATGCCAGGGATCTTCGGAGAGCTCGGGACACCGCAGAGCCCGGCCGGCGACGATTGCCTCAACCTGAACGTGTGGACGCCGGATCCGGGCGCGAGGGGACTACCCGTGCTCGTCTGGATCCATGGTGGTGCGTTCTTCGCCGGCAGCGGCATCGACGACGTGTACAACGGCGCCGCCTTCGCACGTGACGGGGTCGTCGCCGTGACGCTGAACTACCGGCTCGGTGCACAGGGGTTCTGGCACCTCGGCGACCTGTTCCCCGAGCTGGCGGCGTCGGGCAACCTCGGCATGCTCGACCAGGTCGCTGCGCTCGAGTGGGTGCAGCAGAACATCGCCGCGTTTGGCGGTGATCCTGGCAATGTCACGATCGCCGGCGAGTCGGCTGGTGGCATGTCGGTGGGCACCCTGCTCGCTATGCCACGTGCCAAGGGACTGTTCCGGCGAGCGATCCCGCAGAGCGGCGCCGCGCACAATGGGATCAGCGCGCCGACGGCCTCGATGATCGCCGGGCACATGCTCGACATGCTCGGCGTGAGCCCGGGCGATCTCGACGGTCTCGCCCGCGTGTCGGCCGAGTCACTCCTGGAGACGCAGCAGAAGCTGAGCGACGAGCTGACCCAGACCCGCGATCCGGCTCGCTTCGGCGAGGCGGCGGCTTCGGCGATGTGCTTCCAACCGACGTACGACACGGAGCTGCTCCCGGACCGTCCGATCGATGCGATCGCCGCCGGTGCGGCACGCGATGTGTCGGTGATGATCGGCACCACGAAGGAGGAGGCACTGATCTTCCTCGTCGACCTCAAGGACATGTTCAGCGAGGAGGTCGTCGAAGCGACGATGGACGGGGTCTTCGGCGCGGCCGGCAGGAGCGGAGCCGACGCCTTGGCTCGGTACTCGGCGAACCGTCCGGGCGCGCCGTTCCACGAACTCGTCGCCGCCGTCGAGACCGACCGCATGTTCACGGTCCCGGCCATCCGCATGGCCGACGCGCAGGTGCGCCACAACCCGGATCTGTGGATGTACCGCTTCGACTGGCGCACACCTGCCCGCGGCGGGGCCTTCGGTGCCCACCACTTCTTGGAGGTTCCGTTCGCGTTCGATCAGATCGACAACCCGCAGGCCGCCGGGTTTCTCGGCGAGGCCCGGCCCCGCCAGCTGGCCGTGGCGACGCACTCGGCGTGGGTGTCGTTCGTGAAGGACGGCGACCCCAACAACGCAGACCTGCCCGAATGGCCGCGCTACGACTCGGCGACCCGACCGACGTTGCTCCTCGACGAGCCCTGCCGGGTGGAGTCGAAGCCGAACGCTGACGAGATCGAGTTGTGGGACGGAGTGCTCTGACCGGCCCAGAAAGCGACGGCGCCCCCCGGCGTTGGGCACGGGCCTTAAGGGAGAGCGGATGCGGTATTCGCGGCCACTGAGAGGTTCAAGGTGGTTCGGGTCATTGGCAGGCCGTCTGTTCGAGGCGCCAAGCAGTCGCGGCTGCGATCACGGCGTCACCCTCCGTCACCAAGGTCTCCGTCGTCACGGGCACGGTTGGCGCATGCGCTCTTGAGGCAGGACTCTGAGAGGCGCGGATGTCGAGAAGAGCTCGAAGCCGTGACCGCCGACAACTTTCGAGGCCCTGGGGGCCGTGTCGTGGAGCGAGGGCAGCGTGCGTGCTGCTGGGGCGCCGCGTCCGCCGTTGCTCGATACTTCTCACTGGCGTCGGGTGATCGGCGAGCGGCGACGCCGCACCCCGCCGTCGGGGCTGGCAGGGATCTCCTTGGTCATGACGCAGTTGCCCTGTCCCTTCGATCGCTGGTAGGTGAACCCGAGCTGTTCGTACATCGTCCGGGTGGCGTTGTAGAGAAACGACGCCGACGTCTTCTTGCCGGGCGGGAGATCGTGCGGGTAGGCCTCGACGAGTCCGCCGCCTGCGATGGCGATCAGCTCCAAGGCGCCAAGGACGGCTGTCGCCGCTACTCCCTTGCGGCGGTACCGCCGGTCGACGAACAGACAGGTGATGCGAAAATCGGGGCGCCGCACGAGGCCCTGCTCCCACTCCTTGCGGTGGTGGATGTTGGGCAGCTCCTCGACCGTCCCGAACTGGCACCACGCGACCGCGACGTCGCCATCGAACACCAGCGCGGCGTGGGCGCGGCCCTGTTCGACGAGCCGCTGCTTGTACGCCTGGTTGCCGACCTGCGTGCGTTCCGAATCGTCGACGCCGCGGTGGAAATAGGTGCACCAGCAGCCGCCCCACACGCCGTTGTGCCGCCCGGCGAGGTCGGCGAAGGCATCCCACGTCTGCGGACCGAGCGCCTCAATCCGGTAGCCGTGACCGTTCTCGGTGGAGGACATGCCGGCGACAGTAGACGGGGTGATGGGCGATCGCCGTCCGGTTCGCACGGCCGTTACGCACGGTCGGAGGTGTGCCAGTGATCTCAGAGAGCACGCTTCGCGGCAACCCGTCCCCGTCCACACCGTCGGCGAGCTCGCACTCGGGCACAGCTTCGGGAGCGCGGGCCCTACAGCAGCTCCTCGGATTCTCGTACGCGAGGTGGCGTGAGGTCGGGTTTCTCGGGTGCGGTTGTCGGCGGCCACCGCAGTCTGCCCGACGGCGGCCAACAGATCGCGGCGCGATGCCGAATCAGTCCGATATCGCGTGGATCGGCCGCTACAGAGGCATCCGGGAAGTGCCGGTCCTCCCGCACTCGACCGTTCGGGACGCGATGTCCGAATTCCGCGTCCGGATACCACGCGGTCGAGGGCTATGCGGGCCAACTCCACCTCGAAGCGCCGTTCCTCCCGCCCCGGCGCCTCGAGGCGCGATGTCCGATTCGCGCTGTCCGGTAACGCTAGGAGCGACGGCCGCCGGCGACGAGCCATGTGCCGAGCACGTAGTGCTCGTCCCGTGCGGTCGTCGACCGGCGGAGCTCGGCCGCCCCGAAGCCGTGATCTGGATCGAACGAGTCAGCATGCCGGCGTCGTCGAACGCCGACTCGAAGCTGGTCTCGGCACCAGGAACACCTTGAACCAGATGATGCTGCGGAACCCGCTCACCGTTCGACGAGCACCCGGCCGGTTTGGATCACGTGGCTGAGCGAGGCGTCGACGTCGGCGAACGCGACGATGTCGGCGAGCGGGTCGACGCGCGATACGACGAGGTCGCCGAACGCGCCGGGGGCGATGAGCCCGATGCGGCCGTCGAGCCGGCAGAGGTCGGCGTTCGTGATCCACATCGCCCGCAGGATCGCCTCGGGTGGTTCGACCTCGCTGCGGATCGCCAGCTCGCGTGGCTGCAGTGGCTGGGTTTCACCGAGCAGGTCGGTGCCCAGCCCCATCGTCACGCCGAGCCGGTGGGCGATCTCGAGCGCTTCGAGACCGGCGTCGAGGATCGTTGCGTTCTTGTCGCGGTTGACTTTCGGCAGGCCGAACTCCTCGCCCCGTTCCTTCATCGCCTGATAGGTGACGAGCGTCGGCACGAGGACGGCGCCGGCGTCGACCATCAGGCGCGCCGTGGTCTCGTCGAGCAGGTTGCCGTGCTCGATCGAGTGGACACCGTTGGCGACCGATTGCTGGATCGCCGCCGGGGTGTAGGCGTGGGCGGCGACGTACGTGCCACGGTGCTCGGCCTCGACGACCGCGGCCCGGAGTTCGTCGGGCGTGTACTGGGTGGCCTCGATCGGGTCCGTCGGCGAGGCCACGCCCCCTGACGCGTGGAGCTTCAGGAAGTCGCTGCCGTCACGGAGGTTGTGGCGCGCCGCCTTGCGCACCGCGTCGACCCCGTCGGCGACGATCCCGAACGCCGACGAGCGCATGCTGCACCCGCACGCCGGCACGTCGAGGTCGCCCCCCTCGACATCGCCGTGACCGCCCGTCTGCGACAGCATCCGACCGGCCCGCACGATCCGCGGACCAGCGCAGACTCCGCCGGCGATGGCCCTCACCAGTCCGGTGACGTCACCGCCCAGATCGCGCACGGTGGTGAAGCCCCGCTCCACCGTGCGGCGCGCCAGCGTCGCCATGTGGATGCCGTACTCGACCTCGGTCCACGACCGCATGGCGCGGAAGTTCATCGAGGCGATCCGCAGATGAACGTGGGCGTCGATCAAGCCGGGCAGGACGAAGCAGCCACGAGCGTCGACCTCGGCGTCCGCCCTGCCGGCGTACCGGTCGGGCACGTCGACGATCACGCCGTCCTCGATCACCACCGCGGCCTCGCCCCGAAACGACATCGTGGCAGTGTCGAGAACGAGGCCGTTGGTCACGACGGTGCGCACGGCCGAAGCGTAGGCGCCCACCGCTGACACATCGATCCCGATGCGTGCCCTCCGCGATCAAGCGGAGGCAAGGGGTCAAGATTCAGCCGCCGTTGACATCGCCGAAAATCTCAGCCTTGCTACCGAGCCCGACCCAAGCACTTCCGGCGAAGTGCAAGGCCGCACCGTCCGATAAGGCGCGCCGATAACCCGCTGGATCGGCCGTGCGACCGCGTCCTCGAAGGCGCCGGTCGAGGGCACTCTCGCCGGAAGAGACGAGTGTCCGGAAACGCGCGAGTCCGGTACCAGCCTCGCGGTGGCTCCGAGGGCATCCGGTAAGCGCCGGTCCTCGATACCTGGTCGCTCGCGACGCGATGTCCGACTTCCGCGCCCGATACCGCGCAGTCGAGAGCTG